>NZ_BDAC01000021.1 GCF_002091635.1 Pseudomonas indica NBRC 103045
CCGCACGGGGCGGGCTTTTTCGTCGCGAGGGTGAGGGCGATCAGAACGCCGGCACCACGGCGCCCTTGTACTTCTCTTCGATGAACTGCTTCACCTCGGCGCTGTTCAGGGCCTTGGCCAGTTTCTGCATGGCGTCGCTGTCCTTGTTGTCCGGGCGGGCGACGAGGATGTTCACGTAGGGCGAGTCGCTGCCTTCGATCACCAGGGCGTCCTTGGTCGGGTTCAGCTTGGCTTCCAGGGCGTAGTTGGTGTTGATCAGCGCCAGGTCGACCTGGGTCAGCACGCGCGGCAGGGTGGCGGCTTCCAGTTCACGGACTTTCAGCGACTTCGGGTTCTCGACGATGTCCTTCGGCGTGGCGAGGATGTTGCTCTTGTCCTTCAGCTTGATCACACCGGCCTTGTCCAGCAGCAGCAGGGCACGGCCGCCGTTGGTGGCGTCGTTGGGAATGACCACGGTGCCGCCCTGGGGCAGCTCGTCGAGGCTCTTGATCTTGCTGGAGTAAGCGCCGAACGGTTCGACGTGCACACCGGTGACGGCGACCAGCTCGGTGCCCTTGCCCTTGTTGAACTCATCCAGGTACGGCTGGTGCTGGAAGAAGTTGGCGTCCAGGCGCTTCTCGGCGACCTGGATGTTCGGCTGCACGTAGTCGGTGAAGACCTTCACGTTCAGCTCGACCCCTTCCTTGGCCAGGGCCGGTTTGACGAATTCGAGGATTTCTGCGTGCGGCACCGCGGTGGCGGCGACGGTCAGGCTTTCGGCCTGGGCGGAGAAGGCCGCGAAGGCGGCGACGGCAGCGAGCAGTTTTTTCATCGGTTCGGTTCCTTATGGGAAGAGGTCGTTCCGGCGGATAGCCGATCGGTCATTTACGGGAAAAATGCACCACCAGCTTGTCGCCGACGGTTTGCAGAATCTGTACGAGCACCAGCAGCAGGACCACGGTGACCACCATCACGTCGGTCTGGAAGCGCTGGTAGCCGAAGCGGATGGCCAGGTCGCCGAGGCCGCCCGCGCCGACCACGCCGGCCATCGCGGTGTAGGAGACCAGGGTGATGGCGGTAACGGTGACGGCGGCGAAGATGCCCGGCCGCGCTTCCGGCAGCAGGGCGTTCCAGATGATCTGGCGGGTGGTGGCGCCCATCGCCTGGGTGGCCTCGATGATGCCGCGATCCACTTCGCGCAGCGCCGTTTCCACCAGACGGGCGAAGAACGGCGTGGCGCCCACCACCAGAGGCGGGATGGCGCCGGCCACGCCCAGCGAGGTGCCGGTGAGCAGCACGGTGAACGGAATCATCACGATCAGCAGGATGATGAACGGCAGCGAGCGCAACACGTTGACCAGCAGCGAGAGCAGCCCGTAGAGCGCCTTCTGCTCGAACAACTGGCGCGGCCCGGTGAGGAACAGCAGCACGCCCAGCGGCAGGCCGAGGATCACGGTGAACAGCAGCGAGCCGCCGAGCATCAGCAGGGTGTCGAGGGTCGCCAGCCAGATTTCGTACCAGTCGACATGGGTGAACAGGGCTTCCATCAGCGCAGCACCTCCACGTGTACATCGGCGGCGTTGAGACGGATGAGGGCGGATTCGACGTCACCGCCGACCAGCGCCAGGGTCAGTTGGCCGTAGGGCGTCTCCTTGATGCGGTCGATACGCCCGGCCAGGATGCTGTAGTCCACGCCGGTGTCGCGGGCGATGGTGCCCAGCAGCGGCGCATAGGTGGCCTCGCCGCGGAAGGTCAGGCGCAGGATACGGCCCGGCACATGGGCGAAGTCGTCGTGTTGTTCGTCCTCGTCCACGTGCTCGGCTTCCAGGACAAAGCGGCGGGTGGTCGGATGTTGCGGGTGGAGGAAGACGTCGGCCACCGGCCCCTGTTCGACGATCACCCCGCCGTCCATCACCGCGACGCGGTCGCAGACGCGGCGGATCACGTCCATCTCATGGGTGATCAGTACGATGGTCAGGCCCAGCTCGCGGTTGATCTCGGCCAGCAGTTGCAGGACTTGGCCGGTGGTCTGCGGGTCGAGGGCGCTGGTGGCTTCGTCGCAGAGCAGGATCTTCGGTCGGGTGGCCAGGGCGCGGGCAATGCCGACGCGCTGCTTCTGGCCGCCGGAGAGTTGCGCCGGGTACTTCTTCGCGTGGTCGCCGAGGCCGACACGGGCCAGCAGCTCGGCGACGCGTGCATCGATCTCCGCCGCCGACAGTTCGCCGGCCAGGCGCAGCGGCATGGCGACGTTATCGGCCACGGTCTTGGAGGCGAGCAGGTTGAAGTGCTGGAAGATCATCCCGACGCGCTGGCGGAAGCGCCGCAAGCCGTCGGCGTCCAGCGCGGTGACGTCGGTCCCGTCGATGACGATGCGCCCGCCGGAGGGCTCTTCCAGGCGGTTGATCAGGCGCAGCAGGGTGCTCTTGCCGGCACCGGAATGGCCGATCAGCCCGAACACCTGGCCGCCCTGGATATCCAGGGTGGTGGGTTGCAGGGCGGGGATGTCGCGTCCGGCGACGCGGTAGGTTTTATAAACCTGCTGAAACTCGATCACGGAGCGAACCTTGTGGGTGCGGTCAGGGCGAATGAAAGAGAAAGCCTAGGCGGTTGGCCAAAGGCGCGCATTCTAGCCTGTTTGCTTATGCACTCTTAGTCTTTCTTGCTTGGTTGTTCGCCGCTTCTGGAATAAGCGAAGCGGCGTGTCACCGGCGCGGGCTGAGCACCAGGCGCGGGACCTGTTCCGGCTTCAGCGACTGGCTCAGGCGCAGGCCGAAGGCCGGGTCGAGCTTCTTCACCCGGGCCGACAGCAGCGCGGCGACCCAGGGGTAGTCCTTGGCCTGGCGGACTTCGACGCGCACCGCGCAATCGAACGTCACCACGTCGGCGGCTACGGCATCGAGCAGTTCGCGCAGGCTGTCGTTGTCCTGGCTGTCCAGCATCGGCAGCGGCACGGCGCTGCTGGCGGCGGCCGGGTCGATCAGGCGTGCGCTCGGCTTGGCCGGCGCGGGCTTTTCTTCCTGCGGCGCACCGGGCAATCGGGTGGCCTGGATCGCCTGGGCCTGGCGCTCGGCGGCCTCCTGAAGACGGCGGGCCTGTTCGTTGCGCGCCGCCGTTTCGCGGGCGGCTCGTTCGGCAGCCTGCTTCTCGGCCTCGCGGGCCTGGTTGAGCGCGCCGTCCAGGCCGGTGGCCAGCGCCGGGGCGTTGGGCATCAGGCTGCGTGCATGGCTGAGGGCCTTGGCGGCGGCGTCCAGGTCGTTGTTCTGCAAGGCCGTCTGGCCCTGTTGCAGGTAGGCCTCGGCCAGTTGCCGCTGGTACTGCTCCAGGCGGGTATCGCCGGCCGCGTTCCGCTGGAGCGTCGCGAGCTGGCTTTCGGCGCTTTCCAGGTTGCCGCCGTTCAGGCTCTGTTCCAACTGGCGGAACGCCGCGACGCGCTCATCGACGGGCGCCTCATAAGGCTGGCTCGGGTGCTGCTGGCAGGCGGCCAGCAGCAGCGATATCAGCGCAACGGGCAGGTAACGGGTGGCGAATGGCGTCATTCCTGCAGCATCTCGATCTGGACGAAAGGGTCAAGTCTACACTGCGCGGCGAAGCGGCACCAAACCGCCGCGACGCCGGGTCACGCCGTGCGGCGCGGCAGCACGAAGCTGAGCAGGAACAACGAGGCGGCGCTGACCACGATGGACGGGCCGGCCGGGGTGTCCTCGTACCAGGACAGCGCCAGCCCGCAACAGACCGCCACCAGCCCGAGGGCGCTGGCACCCAGGGCCATCTGCTCCGGGGTGCGCGCGTGGCGCTGGGCGGCGGCGGCCGGGATGATCAGCAGCGAGGTGATCAGCAGCACGCCGACGATCTTCATCGCCACCGCGATCACCACGGCGATCAGCAGCATCAGGGCGAGGCGGATGGCCGCCACCGGCAGCCCTTCGACCTTGGCCAGTTCCTCGTGGACGGTGATCGCCAGCAGCGGCCGCCAGAGCGGAATCAGGATCAGCAGCACCAGCGCGCTGCCGCCGAGAATCCAGGCCAGGTCGCCGGGGCCGACGGCGAGCAGGTCGCCGAACAGGTAGCTCATCAAGTCGACGCGCACGTCCTTCATGAAGCTCAGCACCACCAGGCCGAGGGACAGGGTGCTGTGGGCGAGGATGCCGAGCAGGGTGTCGGAGGCCAGTGGCTGGCGCTGTTGCAGGGTCACCAGGAGCACGGCGAGCAGCACGCAGCCGGCGGTCACCGCCAGGGTCGGGCTGACGTCCAGCAGCAGGCCCAGGGCGACGCCGAGCAGCGCCGCGTGGGACAGGGTGTCGCCGAAATAGGCCATGCGCCGCCAGACCACGAAGGAGCCGAGCGGGCCGGCCACCAGGGCCAGGGCGAGGCCGGCGAGCAGGGCGTTGAACAGGAAATCAGCCATGATTGCAGTTCGGCCCGTGCACGTGGGGTTTGCCGACCACCACGCTGCCGTGCAGATCGTGGGCGTGGTCGTGATGGTGGTGGTAGATGGCCAGGCTGCGAGCGTCCTGGCCGAACAGCTCGACGAACGCCGGGTCGCCGCTGACCTGCTCCGGGTGGCCGGAACAGCAGACATGGCGGTTGAGGCAGACCACCTGGTCGGTGGTGCTCATCACCAGGTGAAGGTCGTGGGAGACCATCAGCACGCCGCAGCCGTGGCGGTCGCGCAGACGGGTGATCAGACGATACAGCTCGGCCTGCCCGGCCACGTCGACGCCCTGCACCGGCTCGTCCAGCACCAGCAGCTCCGGCTCGCGCAACAGGGCGCGGGCGAGCAGCACGCGCTGCAACTCACCGCCGGAAATGCTCTGCAAGGGGCTGTCGATCACCTGTTCCGCGCCCACCTCGCCCAGCGCCGCCAGCGCCTTCGGGCGGTCCACGCCAGGCACCAGGCGCAGGAAGCGCAGCACGGTCAGCGGCAGGGTGGCATCCACCTGGAGCTTCTGCGGCATGTAGCCGATGCGCAGGCGCGGCCGTCGCCAGACCTCGCCCTGGTCCGGGGTCAGCAGGCCGAGCACGGCGCGCACCAGGGTGGTCTTGCCGGCGCCGTTGGGACCGATCAGGGTGACGATCTCGCCCGGCTTCACGCTCAACTGGACGTCTTCCAGCACCGCCTGGCCGGCGTAGCGCACGCCGACTCCGCTCAGGCGTATCAGCGCATCGCTCATGCGGCCTCCCGACAGGCGGCACACAGGCCGACGATTTCCACGGTCTGCCCTTCCACGGTGAAGCCCACCGTCCGCGCGCCGGCGACGATCGCCTCGCTGATCGCCGGCTGCTCCAGCTCGATGGCGGTGTGGCACTGGCGGCAGATGAGGAACTGGCCTTGGTGGGCGTGCTCCGGGTGGTTGCAACCGACGAAGGCGTTGAGCGAGGCGATGCGGTGCACCAGGCCGTTTTCCAGCAGGAAGTCCAGGGCGCGGTAGACGGTGGGCGGTGCGGCGCGGCGACCGTCTTCCTCGCTCAGCACGGCGAGGATGTCGTAGGCGCCCAGCGGTTTGTGGCTCTGCCAGACCAGCTCCAGCACGCGCCGACGCAGGGCGGTCAGCCGCACGCCCTGGCGCGCGCAGAGCGCGTCGGCTTCGCTGAGGGCGCTGTGCACGCAGCGGGAGTGGTCATGGGGGCGGCAGGCCAGGGGTGTTTTCATGGGCGGCGACGTCCGGGAAAAGAGACGTTATTCTATTACTCTTTTGCCCCCGAGTGACTGCCCGTGTTCCGCCTTTTCCTTCCGCTCGTACTTTGCGCCTTTTCCTCCCTGGCCCAGGCCGAGGTGCGTCTGCTCACCAGCATCAAGCCTCTGCAGCTGATCGCCGCCGCCGTACAGGATGGCGTGGCAAAGCCGGACGTGCTGCTGCCGCCGGGCGCGTCGCCGCATCACTTCGCCCTGCGCCCTTCCGACGTGCGGCGGGTGCGCGAGGCCGACCTGTTCTACTGGATCGGCCCGGACATGGAGAGCTTCCTCATCCGCGTGTTGGAAGGCCGCGACAAGCCGAGCCTGGCCGTACAGGGCCTGGCGGGCCTGCACCTGCGCCATTTCGGCGAGGAAAGCCATCACGAAGAGGCCGACGACGAGCATGGCCACGAGCACAACGAGCATGCCGGCGAACACCACGAGGAAGACAGCGACGAGCATGATCATGCCCACCGTCCCGGCAGCCTGGATGCCCACCTCTGGCTGCTGCCGGCCAACGCCCGGACGATCGCGGCGCGCATGGCCGCCGATCTGAGCGCCGTCGACCCGGCCAACGCCGCGCGCTACCAGGCCAACCTGGCGGCCTTCCAGCAGCGCCTCGACGCCCTCGACCAGCGCCTCGCGGCCCGCGTGAGGCCGTTGGCCGGGAAGCCCTTCTTCGTCTTCCACGAGGCGTTCGATTACTTCGAAGCGGCCTACGGCATTCGTCACGCCGGCGTGTTCAGTGTCGCCGCCGAGGTGCAGCCGGGCGCCCGTCACGTCGCCGCCATGCGCGAGCGCCTGAAGACGGCCGGTCCGACCTGCGTGTTCAGCGAACCGCCGCTACGCCCGCGTCTCGCCGAAACCCTGAGCGCCGGCTTGCCGGTGACCCTCGCCGAGCTGGATGCCATGGGCAGCGGCGTTGCCGTCGATGCCGGCGGCTACGAGCGCCTGCTGGATAATCTGGCGGGGGAGCTGGCGGGCTGCCTAGGTTCTGTACGATAAGTGCCTGCGCTCGGTGATGCGTCGTTAAAAATCGGTTCGGAATGCTCATTTACAGCTCGTAAACTCCGCTTCCTCACCGATTTTTGCCTCGCCTGACCTTCGCTCGGCGACTTTTCGTACAGACCTTCGAGAAGCTCTGATCGCTGGCCGGGAACTTCGCTCTCCCCAATACGCGCTAAGGTGAAAGGAGGCAGCCCGCGTCGCTGCCGACTCGCAACGCGTTGAGGGGGCCGCGGCATGGCGAAGACCGGCGGTACCACCACGGCGCAGCTCCAGGGCATCCCCCTGCAGGCCGCCTCGGTGGAAATCTGGGAAGCGAAATACCGGCTGCGCGACCGCGACGGTTCGCCGCTGGAAAGCCGGATCGACGAAACCTGGCAGCGCGTTGCCCGCGCCCTGGCGGACATCGAGGCGCCGGAGCTGCGCGAACATTGGTACGAGCAGTTCCTCTGGGCGCTGCGCAACGGCGCGGTGCCGGCCGGGCGGATCATTTCCAACGCCGGGGCGCAGAGCTACAAGCCGGCCACCTCGACGATCAACTGCACCGTCTCCGGCACCATCGGCGACTCGATGGACGACATCCTCGGCAAGGTCCACGAGGCCGGCCTGACCCTCAAGGCCGGCTGTGGCATCGGCTACGAATTCTCCACCCTGCGGCCGCGCGGCGCCTATGTGTCCGGTGCCGGCGCGCACACCAGCGGGCCGCTGTCGTTCATGGATATCTTCGACAAGATGTGCTTCACCGTCAGCTCGGCAGGCGGGCGGCGCGGCGCGCAGATGGCCACCTTCGACGTCGCCCACCCGGACGTGCGCGAGTTCATCCGCGCCAAGCGCGAGGACGGCCGGCTGCGCCAGTTCAACCTGAGCCTGCTGATCACCGACGAGTTCATGCAGGCGGTGGAAGCCGATGCGGACTGGCCGCTGCTGTTCCCGGTGCACGCCAAGGAGCACGACGAGCTGGACCTCGACGACCCGGCCCAGGTGCGCTGGCGCGAATGGCCGCTGCACGAAGGTTACTGCACACGGGAAGACGGCCTGGTGGCCTGCAAGGTCTACGGCAGCGTGCGCGCCCGTCACCTGTGGGACCTGATGATGGTCTCCACCTACGACTACGCCGAGCCGGGCTTCATCCTCATCGACCGGGTCAATCAGTCGAACAACAACTGGTGGTGCGAGGACATCCGCGCCACCAACCCCTGCGGCGAGCAGCCGTTGCCGCCCTACGGCTCCTGCCTGCTCGGTTCGATCAACCTGACCGGCTTCGTGCTCGACCCCTTCACTGCCGACGCCCGTTTCGACTGGGATCGGTTCCGCCAGGTGGTGCGCATCTTCACCCGCCTGCTGGACAACGTGGTGGAAATCAACGGCCTGCCACTGGAGCCGCAACGCCGCGAAATCCTCGACAAGCGCCGCCACGGCATGGGCTTCCTCGGCCTCGGCTCTGCGCTCGCTCTGCTTCGCCTGCGCTACGGCAGCCCGGAGGCCTGCGTGTTCACCGAGGAAGTGGCGCGGGAAATGGCGCTCACCGGCTGGCAGGTGGCGCTCGAACTGGCCCGGGAGAAAGGCCCGGCGCCGCTGCTGGCGCAGACCTTCGAGGTCAGCGCCGAGATGTTGCGCAAGCGCCCGGAAATGATTGCCGACGGCTACAAGGTGGGCGACCGCCTGCCCGGCCGAGTGCTGCACGCCCGCTATTCGCGCTACATGCAGCGCCTCGCCGAGCATGCCCCGGAGCTGGTGGCGGTACTGGCCGAGCACGGGGCGCGCTTTACCCACCACAGCTCCATCGCGCCCACCGGCACCATCAGCCTGAGCTTGGCGAACAACGCCTCCAACGGCATCGAACCGAGCTTCGCCCACCAGTACTCGCGCAACCTGATCCGCGCCGGCCGCAAGAGCAAGGACAAAGTGGAGGTGCTCAGCTACGAACTGCTGGCCTACCGCGCCCTGGTCAATCCACGCGCACGCCCCGGTTCGGATGACCCCGCCGAGCGCCTGCCGGATTACTTCGTCACCGCCGACGACATCGGCCCGACGCAACATGTGGATATCCAGGCGGCGGCGCAGAAGTGGGTGGACTCGTCCATCTCCAAGACCGCCAACGTGCCCACCGACTACCCCTTCGAGGCATTCAAGGACATCTACCGCTACGCCTGGAAGCAGGGGCTCAAGGGTTGCACCACCTTCCGCTTCAATCCGGCCGCGTTCCAGGGCGTGCTGGTCAAGGAAGCCGACCTGGAGAAGACCCGCTACCGCTTCGAGCTGGAAGACGGCAGCGTGGTGGAGCTGAAGGGCAACGAGGAGGTGGAGTACGACGGCGAGGTGCACACCGCCGCCAACCTCTTCGATGCGCTGAAGGAAGGCTATTACGGCAAGTACTGAGCCCGGGGAATCGCCATGACCGTGAAGATCGACAAGCGCATCAAGAGCTTCAAGGTGATCGACGAGCGTGTCGCGCCGCCGCCGGTCTCCGAAGCCGGCGCGCCGGTGGAGATGGACGAGAGCCTGGAGCGCCCGGAAACGCTGGTGGGGGTGACCTACAAGATCAAGTCACCGCTGTTCGAGCATGCGCTCTACGTGACCATCAACGACATCCTGCTGAACGCCGGGACACCCTACGAGCAGCGGCGGCCTTTCGAGATTTTCATCAACTCGAAGAACATGGACCACTTCCAATGGATCGTGGCCTTGACCCGCATCATGTCGGCCGTGTTCCGCAAAGGCGGAGACTGCACCTTCCTGGTGGAAGAGCTGAAGGCGGTGTTCGATCCGCGTGGCGGCTATCTCAAGCGCGGCGGGGTGTACATGCCCTCGATCGTGGCGGAGATCGGCGCGGTGCTGGAGCGGCACATGATCGCCATCGGCCTGCTTCCGGGACAACCGCTGGATGAGGCCCAACGGCGCTACCTGGCGGAAAAGCGCGCGGCCTACGAGGCCAGCCAGAACGCCGTGGCGGTCGAGCCCGGCGACGGCTTCCCGCCGGGCGCGCAGCTCTGCGGCGCCTGCCATACCCAGGCGGTGGTGCAGGTGGAAGGTTGTGCCACCTGCCTGAACTGTGGGCATTCGAAGTGTGGGTGAGGATTTTCCCGGATGGCACGGCGCTGATCCGGATTACGGTTTCAGGAAGAGATTCGATGGGAGAGGGCATGCGCAAGACGAGGTGGCTGTTCGCCGGAGGGGCCGTACTGCTGGCAGGGATCACCGGCATGGCCGGGTACGCGGTGGGCCTGCAGGCATCCGGTGATCGTGACCTGTTTTGTCCGGGCGGCTTTCAGGACTACCGTACCCGCGTCGTCCTGCGGGGCGACCAGGGCGTGACGATTCCGGCCGATACCGTGCTGCGCCTGCGTTTCTGCGAATACAACGCCCAGGCGCGGCTGGAATTCCGCTTGGACAAGGGCGACTTCGATACCGTCGAGCCGTTGCCTGACGATCCTGAACGGGGGCGTTGGCTATACGGGTTGGGGCCCTGAGAACCTGTCTACGATCTGCTGCGCGCCGGCCCTGCTGCGTTGATCGTAAACAGCTTCTGGTCCTAGCCATTCAGAGCGCGAAAGGCAGCGCCAAGTCGACCTGCTGTCGGTGTTTCAGGCGACGCTGGAACTCGGCAGGATCGTGAATCAGCACTTCCTGGCCGGCGAAGGAGTCGGCGGCGATCAGCCGCGACAGCCAGAAGCGCACGCAGGCGATCCGCAGCATGGCCGGCCAGATCCGGGCCTCGGCGGCGGTGAAACGACGCAGCGTGGCGTAGGCGCCGAGCAGGGCGTGGGCGAGGTCTTCGTTCAGGCGGCCGTCCGGCTCCGAGCACCAGTCGTTGAGAGCGATGGCCAGGTCGTAGAGCATCGGCCCCGAGCAGGCGTTGTAGAAGTCGATCACCCCGGCCAGGTGCGGGCCGTCGAACAGCACGTTGTCGCGGAACAGGTCGGCATGCAGGTTCGCCCGTGGCAGGGCGAGTACCTTGTCCTTCACTTCGGCGATTTCCGCCAGGGCGTCGCGCAACAGCGGGAGCTGGTCCTCGGGCAGCTTCAGGGCCAGGCACGGGCCTTCTTGCAGCATCCAGTCCAGGCCACGGTCACTCTTGCGCTCGATGATGCGTCCGCAGGTCGCCAGGTGCAGGCGTGCCAGCAAAGTGCCGACCTCGGCGCAATGATGGGCGTTGGGCTGGGCGACATGCTTGCCGGGCAGGCGCGGCTGCAGCAGCGCGGGCTTTTCCGCCAGGCTGCGCAGGGCCTCGCCGGTACCGGTACGCAGGGCGTAGGGCACCGGCAGGTCGGCATCGTGCAGCACATCGAGCAGTTCGATGAAGAACGGCAGGTCCTGCGTCGGCCCCCGTTCCACCAGGGTCAGAACGAATTCGCCCTGCTCCAGGCTGACGAAGAAATTGCTGTTCTCGCTGCCGGCGGCGATACCTTGGAAGTCGCGCAGGCGGCCGAGACCGTACGGCTCGAGGAAGACTTCCAGCTCGTGCCGTTCGAGGGGGGTGAAGACCGACATATCAGGAACGCTCGCTTACCATTTGAAGATTTCCCAGGCGGGAATCAGCATGTCCGGCTGGTCGGAGCGCACGAAGTTGCCGTCGCTGCCATCGGCCCGAACCAGGAAATAGGGTTTGCCACCTTTCGGCGTGACCTTGATGGCGTAGAGGAAGCCATTGACGCGGTATTCCTCGATGGTCTTGTCGCCCTCCTGGCGGATGGTCACATCCGGGTCGCCGGTCACCGGGCCTTCTTCGGCCAGGGTGGCGAGCGGCATTGCCAGCAGGCTGGCCAGCAACAGGCGATTCAGTGTGCGCATGGTAACCTTGTCCCTTTGTCGTCAACGGTCCATTCAGTTTAACCCCGGACCCATGGAAAAGGTTGATCCCGCACATGTCACACGCTCCCCTCGTGCTGGTGGATGGTTCATCTTACCTGTATCGCGCCTTTCACGCCCTGCCGCCGCTCACCACGTCGACCGGGATGCCCACCGGCGCGGTGAAAGGCGTGCTGAACATGCTGCTGAGTCTGCGCAAGCAGTACCCGGACAGCCCTTTCGCGGTGGTCTTCGATGCCAAGGGCAAGACCTTCCGCGACGAACTGTTCGAGCACTACAAATCGCACCGCCCGCCGATGCCGGACGATCTGCGCGTGCAGGTCGAACCGTTGCACGCGAGCATCCGCGCACTCGGTCTGCCGCTGCTGTGCGTCGATGGCGTGGAGGCGGACGACGTGATCGGCACCCTGGCCCGGCAGAGCGCCGCGCGGGATTGCCCGGTGGTGATCTCCACCGGCGACAAGGACATGGCGCAGTTGGTCGACGGCCACATTACGCTGGTCAACACCATGACCGGTAGCAGCCTGGATGTGGATGGCGTGAAGGAGAAATTCGGTGTCGGTCCTGAGCTGATCATCGATTTCCTCGCCCTGATGGGCGACAAGGTGGACAACATCCCCGGCGTGCCGGGCGTCGGCGAGAAGACTGCCTGCGGCCTGCTCAACGGCGTCGGCGGCGGGCTGGAAGTGCTCTATGCCAACCTGGACAAGGTGCCCGAACTGCCGATCCGCGGCGCCAAGAGCCTGCCGGCGAAGCTCGAAGAACACCGCGAGATGGCCTTCCTGTCCTACCAGTTGGCGACCATCAAGACCGACGTGCCCCTGGACATCCACGTCGAGGCGCTGCACCCAAAAGCACCGGACCGCGAGGCGCTGATCCGCCTGTATCGCGAACTGGAGTTCAAGGCCTGGCTGGACGAACTGCTGCGCGAGGCCAAGGCTTCCGGGGAAACGGTCGCTACGCCGGAGCAGGAGGCCGTACCGGAGGCGCGCTACGAGATCGTTCTCGAGCCGGCACGCTTCCAGGCCTGGTTGGAGAAGCTGCGCCAGGCCGAGCTGATCGCCTTCGACACCGAGACCACCAGCCTGAATGCCCAGCAGGCGCAACTGGTGGGTTTGTCCTTCGCCGTCGAGGCCCATGAGGCGGCCTACATCCCGGTGGCGCACAGCTACATGGGCGTGCCGACGCAACTGGACCGCGACGAGGTGCTCGCCGCGCTCAAGCCGATCCTCGAAGACCCGGCCAAGGCCAAGGTCGGCCAGCATGCCAAGTACGACATGAACGTGCTGGCGCTCTACGGGATCGAGGTGCAGGGCCTGGCCTACGACACCATGCTGGAGTCCTACGTGCTGGACTCCACCGCCACCCGCCACGACATGGACAGCCTGGCCCTGAAATACCTGGGGCACAGCACCATCCGCTTCGAGGACATCGCCGGCAAGGGCGCCAAGCAACTGACCTTCGACCAGATCGCCCTGGAGCAGGCCGGTCCCTATGCCGCCGAGGATGCCGACGTCACCCTGCGCCTGCACCAGCATCTGTGGCAGAAGCTGGAGGCCATCCCCAGCCTGGCCAAGGTACTGCGGGAAATCGAGATGCCGCTGGTGCCGGTCCTGGCCCGCATCGAGCAGCAAGGTGCGTTGGTGGATGCCCGTCTGCTCGGCCAGCAGAGCCTGGAGTTGGGCGAGAAGATGGTTGAGCTGGAACGCCAGGCCTACGAACTGGCCGGCGAAGAGTTCAACCTCGGTTCGCCCAAGCAGCTCTGCGCCATCCTCTATGAAAAGCTCGGCCTGCCGGTGATCGCCAAGACCGCCACCGGTCAGCCGTCCACGGCGGAAAACGTCCTCGCCGAGCTGGCGGAACAGGACTTCCCGCTGCCCAAGGTGATCATGCAGTACCGCACGGTGAGCAAGCTGAAGAGCACCTACACCGACCGTCTGCCGGAGCAGATCAACCCGCGTACCGGGCGCATCCACACCTCCTATCACCAAGCGGTGGCCGCCACCGGGCGCCTGTCCTCCTCCGACCCGAACCTGCAGAACATCCCGATCCGTACCGCCGAAGGGCGGCGCATCCGCCAGGCGTTCGTCGCGCCGCGCGGCTACAAGCTGGTGGCCGCCGACTATTCGCAGATCGAGCTGCGCATCATGGCTCACCTGGCCAAGGACGAGGGCCTGCTGGACGCCTTCCGCCACGACCGCGACGTGCACCGCGCCACCGCCGCCGAGGTGTTCGCCGTCACCCTGGAAGACGTCAGCCATGACCAGCGGCGCAGCGCCAAGGCGATCAACTTCGGCCTGATCTATGGCATGAGCGCCTTCGGCCTGGCCAAGCAGCTCGGCGTCGATCGCAAGGAAGCCCAGGCCTACATCGACCGCTATTTCACCCGCTACCCGGGCGTGCTGGCCTACATGGAGCGTACCCGCGAGCAGGCCGGGGCGCAGGGGTTCGTCGAGACCTTGTTCGGTCGCCGGCTGTACCTGCCGGAAATCCATTCGAAGAACGGCGCCATGCGCAAGGCGGCCGAGCGCACTGCGATCAACGCGCCCATGCAGGGCACCGCGGCGGACATCATGAAGCGCGCCATGGTGCGGGTGGACGGCTGGCTGGCGGAGTCCGGCTTGGATGCCAAAGTCATCCTGCAGGTACACGACGAACTGGTCCTGGAAGTCCGCGAGGATCTGGTCGATCAGGTGAAGGAAGCGATCCGGCCGTTGATGAGCGGTGCCGCCGAACTGGACGTGCCGCTGGTGGTGGATGTGGGGGTAGGTGACAACTGGGACGAGGCCCACTGACCGGCTTTCGACCTCTTCCGGGTCGAAACGAAGAAAACGGCTGCGGCATAAGGTCGCGGCCGTTCGCTTTTTTATTCGATTATCGAATCAGCGTTTCGATCAGAAAGAACAAATAGTTTTTAAAACTCCCTGAACTTTCTTCTTGGCCGGACAGTCAGAGCTTACGAATGGGTGAAGCCGTTCAATGCTCCTTGTTGTGTTTTAGTGTTGGCAGATCTCTGGACCCCGCCCTAGCGGTCCGGACTTAGACCCCGAACTTCTCCCTCCCCATATGAAGTTCGGGGTTTTTTTTGCCTGCGAAAAAGTACTGGCCTATCGCCGCAGGCGGCGCGGACCGTCACGGTGCAGCCGGCGCCTCGTCTTCTTCCAGCAGGCCCAGCCACTGCGCCAGCACGCCGTGGGCTTCCTCGATGCCCTGGCGCTTGGGTGCCGAGAACAGTTGCACGCTGACGCCTTTCCCCCAGCCCTTGCGCACGTCGTTCTGCACCTTGAGCAGCGCGTTCTTGGCGGCGCCGAAGGCCAGCTTGTCGGCCTTGGTGAGCAGGATGTGCAGCGGCATCTGGCTGGCGGCGGACCAGTCCAGCATCAGCCGGTCGAACTCGGTCAGCGGGTGGCGGATATCCATCAGCAGCACCACGCCGACCAGGCTTTCGCGGCTGCCCAGGTAAGCTTCCAGATGGTGTTGCCAGTGCTGCTTCAGTGGGATCGGCACCTTGGCGTAGCCGTAGCCGGGCAGGTCGACCAGGCGGCGCTCGTCGTCCAGGCGGAAGAAGTTCAGCAACTGGGTGCGTCCCGGGGTTTTCGAGGTACGCGCCAGGTTGGCGTGGGTCAGGGTATTGAGCGCGCTGGACTTGCCGGCATTGGAGCGGCCGGCGAAGGCAACTTCGTAGCCCTGGTCGTCCGGGCACTGGTCGACCTTGGCGGCGCTGAGCATGAAGGCAGCCTGTTGGCACAGGCCCAGGATGGGATTCTTCGGCGGCATGGGGATAATCCGGTGGGGGCTCTGCCGCTTATAGCGCGGCGTGCGGTGTCGTTTCCGTTTCAGGCTCGCCAGTATATAATGCCGCAGATTTTGTGTGCGCTTTGTCCCACCCGCAGGATAAGTGTTCACGGGAGCGATATAGACGGTCTGCGCACGAGAACGCAGGACGCTCCCATCCCTGATGAGGCCGATCTCATGAAGAAATTGCTGATCGCAGCGGGCATAGTGCTGCTGCCGTTTACCGCCACCCAGGCTGCGCAGGAACCGGAAGCCGTCTTTAATCGTGCCTGCGCCGCCTGCCACAACGGGCAACTGCCGATGGCGCCGAAGAAGGGCGACAAGGCCGCCTGGGAACCGCGTCTGGCCCAGGGCATGGACGTGCTGGTGCAGCACGTGACCAACGGATTCAACGCCATGCCGCCCCGCGGCCTGTGCATGGATTGCAGTGCCGAGGATTACCAGGCCGTCATCCAATGGATGAGCCAGTAATCTGCTCCTAATCTCCCACCCTTAGCCGTTATTGGATTAGCTGATGAACAAAGTACTCGTGAGTCTGCTGTTGACCCTGGGCATCACCGGTATGGCCCACGCTGCCGGCGACGCCGCCGCTGGCCAGGGCAAGGTTGCCGTGTGTGGCGCCTGCCATGGCATGGACGGCAACAGCCCTGCCCCCAACTTCCCCAAGCTGGCCGGCCAGGGTGAGCGCTACCTGCTCAAGCAACTGAACGACATCAAGAGCGGCAACCGCGTCGTGGTGGAAATGACCGGCCTGCTGGACAACCTGAGCGAGCAGGACTTGGCCGACATCGCCGCCTACTTCGCCAGCCAGAAGATGAGCGTGGGCGCCGCCGACCCGAAACTGGTCGAGCGTGGCGAAGCGCTGTTCCGCGGCGGCAAGCTGGAAGAAGGCATGCCGGCCTGCACCGGTTGCCACTCCCCGGACGGTTCGGGCAACGCCCAGGCCGGCTTCCCGCACCTGGGCGGCCAGCATGCCCAGTACGTGGCCAAGCAGCTGACCAACTTCCGCGAAGGCGACCGCACCAACGATGGCGACACCATGATGATGCGCGCCATCGCCGCGAAGCTGAGCAACAAGGACATCGAAGCCGTTTCCAGCTATATCCAGGGCCTGCACTGAGTCCTGGCTGGAAAACAGCGGTAAACAAAAGGGTGGCGGATGCCACCCTTTTTCGTTGGACTGGCCGCTACAATAGTTCGAACCGCGCCCTTGCGTCGGACCGGTCCGGCCGCATCGCGGAGCCATCAGTCGAGGAGTCTCCATGCGTAACCTGATTTTCAGTGCCGCTCTCGCCACCGCGAGCCTGTTCACCGCCCTTGTCGCCGCTCCGCTGCAGGCGGCCGATATCCAGGCCGGCAAGCAGTATGTCGAACTGAACAGCCCGGTGCCGGTCGCCCAGCCCGGCAAGATCGAGGTGGTGGAGCTGTTCTGGTACGGCTGCCCGCACTGCTTCCAGTTCGAGCCGACCCTCAACCCCTGGATCGCCAAACTCCCTGAAGACGTCAACTTCGTGCGCATCCCGGCCCTGTTCGGCGGCCTGTGGAACGTCCACGGCCAACTGTTCATCGCCCTGGAGTCGATGAAGGTCGAGCAGAAGGTTCACGACGCGATCTTCCATGCGATCCACAAGGAAGGCAAAAAGCTGTCGACCCCGGACGAAATGGCCGAATTCCTTGCCACCCAGGGCATCGACAAGGATGCCTTCCTCAAGGCCTACAACTCCTTCGCCGTGAAAGGCCAGATGGAAAAGGCCAAGAAGCTGGCGATGGCCTACCAGATCACCGGCGTACCGGTGATGGTGGTCAACGGCAAGTACCGCTTCGACATCGGCTCGGCCGGTGGTCCTGAGCAGGCACTGGAAGTCGCCGACTTCCTGATCGCCAAGGAGCGCGCCGCCCAGTGAGCGGCGCGTAGCCAGCATGCTGCGCCGTTGGAGCAATGACCGTGCAGTGGGTTTGCACAGCCCCCGGGTCAACCCGCATTGCCTCGATGCTAGCGGGTTACCCGCCAACGGCCGGCTACGGCTGCTCAGTTTCAATATTCAGGTCGGCATCAGCACCCAGCGCTATCGCCATTACCTGACCCGCAGTTGGCAGCACCTGTTGCCGCACCAGGGGCGTGCGCTGAACCTGCAACGGATCGGCGACCTGCTCGCCGATTTCGACCTGGTGGCCCTGCAGGAGGCCGACGGCGGCAGCCTGCGTTCGGGCTTCGTCAATCAGGTGGAACACCTTGCCCACCTGGGCGCCTTTCCCTATTGGTACCAACAGCTCAACCGCAATCTGGGGCGTTTCGCCCAGCACAGCAACGGCTTGCTCAGCCGCCTGCACCCCGGGCTGCTGGAAGACCACCCGTTGCCGGGCCCGCCGGGGCGGGGTGCCATCCTGTTGCGCTTCGGCGAAGGGCCGGACGCGCTGGCCGTGGTGATGATGCACCTGGCCCTCGGCCCGCGAACCCGTACCCGCCAGCTCGCCTACATCCGCGAGTTGATCGGTGGCTACCGCCATCAGGTGCTGATGGGCGACATGAACACCCATGCCGTCGATCTGCTCGAACATTCTCCCTTGCGTGACCTGGGCCTGCTGGCGCCGCAGGTCGAGGCGACCTTCCCGAGCTGGCGGCCGCAGCGCTGCCTCGACCATATCCTCATCAGCCCGAGCCTGACGCTGGAGCGCGTACAGGTGCTGGCCCAGCCGATTTCCGATCATCTGCCGGTGGCTGTGGATATCCGTTTGCCCGAATCGGTCGGTAACGATGTATCGCTTGTCCCGGCGAGGCCTGCCGTCGAGCGAAACCATGAGTGACGACGGCCAGCGCTGGAAAGCCAAGTACCTGGAAAACCTGGAGCAACAGGAGAAGCTCGAACGGCGCTGGGATGCCCGCCTCGACCTGCTGCGCCGTGGCTTGGTGCGCAGCAGCCTTGCCGCCGAGGGCGCGGACAAGGCGGTCGACCAGTGCATGCAGGAGATGCGTGAGATTCTCCGCCGCGATGAGATCGATGCCGGCCTCTCGGCGTTGATTCCCCGTCTGGAGAAGGCGGTACTGGATTCCGAGCAGCGCCGTCAGGAGCGGGCCGCGCAGATCGTCTCGGCGCTGTCTTCCCTTGCCGGCCAGCTCCAGGCGTTGCCGTTGCCGCGCGAGGTGCGCAAGCCGCTGAAGGGTTTCACCAAGCGCCTCGAAAGTCGCGCCGGCCAGATTCGCGAGCTTCCCGCCCTGCTGGCCGAGCTGAGCCAATTGCAGCGCCAGGCCCTGGCATTGCTGGAGCGAGAAGAGGTCGAACGGCCTGGCCTGCTGCAACGGCTGTTCGGTGGGCGCGAGCGCACCTCCGAAGAGGCGGATGAGACGCTGCCGGGGACATCATCCACAGCGGCTGCCCAGGCCGATCCCACGCAGCCTGACAGCGCTGAATCATCGGCAGCCGTTGCGCCCATCGCGTCCATCGAGACACTCCGTCCGCTCCCCGCCGAGCCGGTCGAGACCATACCGCCGCGTGCCCCGCTGCTCGACAGCCTGCCGCTGTCGGCGTCGTTGCTGACCGAATCGACGCCCTCCGCTGCGGATAGCCCCGCTCCGCCTTCCGAGCCGGTCGACGCCGAGTACGCCCTGCCGCCCTCCCCCGAGCCGGGTTACAGCGCCATTGCCGAACACGTCGAGGCGACGCTGCTCGGCCTGCTCGACGAGCTGAGCCTGCCGGATCGGCACCAGGCTCAGGCCGAGGGGCTGCGCGAACGCATCCGCCATGGCCTCAACTGGTACGAGCTGGTGCCGGTGCTGGACGACGTCTCGGTACTGATGCTGGCAGTGGCCGGCGGCAGCCAGCAGGAATTCGAGCGTTACCTGAAGCAGCTCAACGAACGGCTGTCGGCCTTCCAGGAGGGCCTGCAATTTGCCCGCGAGGGCTACAGTGACAGCCTGGAGGCTGCGCGCGAGCTGGACAGCGAGCTGCGCGAGCAGATGGACGACCTGCACAGCAGCGTGCGCGACGCGGTGGATCTGGAAAGCCTCAAGCGTACCGTCGAAAACCGCCTGGACGGCCTGCTGGGCAGCATGGACCGCTACCAGCGGCTACGCGACGAGCGCGAGCAGACGATCGCCGACCGTTTGCAACATCTGGTGGAGCGCGTCGCGAGCATGGAGCAGGAGGCCAAGGGCTTCCGCGAGCACCTCGAAGAACAGCGGCAGAAGGCCCTGGTCGACCCGCTGACCGGCCTGCCGAATCGCGCTGCCCTGGATGAACGGCTGGAGCTGGAGGTGGCGCGCTGGCAGCGTTACGGCGGAGACCTGCTGCTGGCGGTGCTGGACATCGATCACTTCAAGCGGATCAACGACAACTACGGCCATCTCGCCGGCGACAAGGTGCTGAAGATCATCGCCGGAGAGTTGGCCAAACGTTTGCGCAAAACCGACTTCATCGCCCGCTTCGGCGGCGAGGAGTTCGTCCTGCTGGTGCCTTCGACGCCCCTGGAAGGGGGCCTGCAGTTGCTGGAAACGCTGCGAGCCGCCATCGAGGCCTGCCCGTTCCACTTCCGTGGCGAGCGCTTGACCATCACCCTGTCCGCCGGACTCGCCGCCTTTGCCGACGGCGAGCGAAGCGAACGGACCTTCGAGCGCGCCGACCAGGCGCTCTACCGGGCCAAGCGCGGCGGGCGCAACCGCATCGAAACCGCCTGATCAGGCAACGCTGGGCAGATACGGCCGCCAATCGCTGGGAATGCGTTCCAGACGAGGATATTGCAGGGTCTCGAGCTGCAGGCGCGGCAGCAGGAACGGCGTATGCCGCAGGGCTGGCGGGACGTGTTGCAGTTCGGGCAGCCAGAGGCCGACGTAATCGCCCTCGGGGTCGAACCGTTGGGCCTGGCGCAGCACGTTGAATGCGGCACGGCGCTGCGGATCGCTGCCCGCGCCGGCGAGATAGGCCCAGTTGCCCCAGTTGCTCGCCGGGTCGTAGTCCAGGAGGTGCTCTTCGAACCAGGCCGCGCCGTACCGCCAATCCTGCTCCAGGTCGTGGATCAGGTAACTGGCGGCGATCTGCCGGCCGCGGTTGGCGAGGAAGCCGGTGGCGGCCAGTTCGCGCATGCAGGCATCCACCAGGGGCACGCCGGTGCGGCCCTGGCACCACTGTTCGAAACGTTCGTCGAGGTTCTGCGGTGCATGTGCCGTGGCTTTCAGGCCGCCGGCGCGGAACAGCGCGTCGCCGTGGCGGACCAGCGTCCAGCGGAAGAATTCCCGCCATAGCAACTGCTGCCAGAGGCAACGGGTGGAGTCATTCCGGCCGTACTGCGCCTCGTGGCGGCGCAGCTCGGCGGCGACGCGGCGGGACGACAGGCAGCCGGTGGAGAGCCAGGGCGAGAACTTCGACGAATATTCGGTACCGGTCAGCCCGTTGCGGGTTTCTTCGTAGGTGCGTACGCCCAGGCTTTCCCACAGGTATTCGCGCACGCGCGCCTGGCCCGCGGCCTCGCCCCCGGCGAAGGGGAAGGCGCTGCCCGGCACGGCCAAGGGCTCTCCGAGGCCGAGCTGCGACAGGCTAGGCAGCGGCTCCAGCAGGCTGTCCGCTCCGTCCGGCAAAGGGGGCAGGTCGTCCGGCGCCGGTTGCGGCTGGAATACCGTCGGGCGCTGGTCCATCAGTTCGCGGAAGCGGCTGAACACCTTCGGCAAGGCCTCGGGCGGGCAGGGCAGCTCTTCGGTGCGGAACAGGCCGTTGCCGGGCTGCTCGCGCAGAGCCACCGGCCCGAGGGCCTGGCGCAGGCGAGCCATCTGCGCCCGCTCATCCGGTGCGATCTCTTCCAGGGTCAGCACTTCACGCAGACCGAACTGCTCGGCCAGCGCCGGGATGATCAGCTCCGGCGTGCCGGAGCGAACCAGCAACCGCGAGCCGCGCTGGCGCAGAGCGCCGTCCAGTGCCGCCAGGCTTTCCAGCAGGAAGCGCGTCCGGTGCACGCCCAGCCGACGGCTGCCCAGCGGGCCGTTCTCCAGCAGCGAAGGGTCGAGTACGAACAGCGGCAGCAGGCAATCGGCATCCAGCGCATCGCGCAGGGCGGAGTGATCGTCGAGACGCAAGTCCTGTTTGAACCAGAGCAATACGCGGCGCATGGTGGGTCCTCTGCATTCCGTTGGCCGGAGCCCGGCGGGATCGGCGAGCCTAGCTATAGAGCGGCCCGGTACGGCGGTCGTTCCCTTCGACCGATCGGCAGCCGCACACGCCCGCGGCGATGGTGCCCGGCAGCGTGCTGCGTATAATCCGCCTCCCCTTTGAGCGTAGCGGTGCCGCCTTGGCTTCGCCCGCTGAAGCGCCATACGGCAGGCTATGCTCGACGGAGGGTCAGAGCTGTTCCGCGCCGGTTTCGGATTCCCTGGAGTCGTATCGATGGATATCTTCGGCATCGCCGTCCTGATCTTTCTGGTAACCGATCCTTTCGGCAACATCGCCATCTACCTGGCGGCCCTGAAGAACGTCGTCCCGGAGCGGCGGGTGCGCGTAGTGGCGCGCGAGCTGCTGTTCGCCCTCGCCCTTCTGCTGCTGTTCCTCACCTTCGGCGCGAAGATCCTCAGCGGCCTCGGCCTGTCCCGCGAAGCGACGGCGATCGCCGGCGGCATCATCCTGTTCGTCATCGCCATGCGGCTGATCTTCCCCAGCCCCCAGGGCCTGCTCGGCGACCTGCCGGACGGCGAGCCCATGCTGGTGCCGCTGGCCACGCCGGCGGTGGCGGGTCCTTCCGCGTTGACCGTGTTGATGACCCTGCGCAACACCCACGAAGGGGCACTGTGGGAGCTCTACCTCGCGGTGTTCCTGGCCTGGGCGGCGACCTCCCTGATCCTCCTCCAGGCAGCGTTCCTGCAACGCTTCCTCGGCCCGCGCGGTCTCACCGCCATAGAGCGTCTCGCCGGCATGCTGCTGATCATGCTCAGCGTCGACATGCTGTTGGATAACCTGCAGAGCGTGCTACACATCGTCCCATGAGAGTCTTCCTGCTTGCCTCGATCCTCAGCGTGCTGGCCGGTTGCGGCGGGTTGCGCATCGACACCAGCCACACCTCCCAAGGCCAGGACAGCCGGGTACAGTTCGTCATCCTGCACTACACCTCCAGCGACCTGCCGCGTTCCCTGGCGACCCTCACCCACGGCGAGGTGAGCAGCCATTATCTGATCAGCGCCAAGCCACCGACCATCTACCGCCTGGTCGACGAGAACCGCCGCGCCTGGCATGCCGGCGAGAGCGAATGGCGCGGTCGGACCTGGTTGAACGCCAGCTCCATCGGCATCGAGCTGATCAGCCCAGGCTACTCCGAGACCGCCGATGGCCAGCGGCTGTGGTACCCCTATCCCGACGAGCAGATCGACGCCTTGATTCTGCTGCTCAAGGACATCGTCCGCCGGCACGGCGTACCGCCGGGCAACATCATCGGCCACAGCGACATCGCGCCGCTGCGCAAGGTCGATCCGGGACCGCTGTTCCCCTGGAAGCGCTTGGCCGATGCCGGCCTCATCGTCTGGCCCGATGCCCGCGAAGTGATCCGCTGGCAGACGCGTTTTGCCCGCGGCGGCCTGCCGGACGTGGCCTGGTTCCAGCAGCAGCTGGAGCAACAGGGCTATCGGGTACCGCGGCACGGCGAGCTGGACGAGGCCACGCGCCGCGTCATCGCGGCGTTCCAGATGAAATACCGTCCGTCGCGTTTCGACGGCGAGCCGGATGCGGAAACCGCGGGCCTGCTCGCGGTGCTGAACGGCGATGCACCGGCGGATGTGCCTCTGGCTGAGGACCCTGGACAGGGCGTCTCCATGTAGTCGCGGGAAGGTTTTTGGACGTCGTTCCTGCGCGACAGCCTGCCGCTCGGGCGGGTAGAACGGAACCCGACTATCGGTTTGTGACCGGCTGAACAGCCGTCGAGCGAACCGGGAAGTGTTTCAGGGGCCTAACAAGGTGCGCCTTGCGCTATACCTGAAAAAGGTCAACGACGTTGGGAAGCCGAGTATGTCGCACCCGATAGCGCGTTTGCGCCGAGCTTTCTATCACCCCTGGCCGATGGCCCTGCTGGCGGTCCTGTTGAGCGCCGCGGTGCTTCTGTTGGGGAGTCTCACACTCGCGGCGCAGCAGGCGAGGATGGTGGAGAGCGAGCAGATGAATGCCCGCGGCGAACGCTTCCTCCAGCGTCTGGAGCAAGTCTTCGGCCAGTTGCGCCAGGGGCTGGACCAGTTGGAGGCGCAACCGTTGCGCGGCTGCGACATCGCCATGGTCGAAACCCTGCGGCAGGTCGCCTTCAAGCATCGCTTCATCTACGAAGCGGCCTTCGTCGGCGGCCGGCAGCGTTGTTCGTCCTGGCCCCGGCAGAGTTCGCTGGGCGCCGAGCGGCCGGCGGATATCCAGGATGAAGCCTACCGCTACTGGCTGAACACGGCCTCCCAGGTCAACGATGACCTGGCGGCCCTGGTAGTGGGGCGTGGCTACTTCCGCGTTTCCGTGTCGCGCGGGCATTTCGCCGACGTGGTCGACCTGCCCGAAGGTGGCAGCCTGCTGTTCGTGCCCAAGGCCGGCGGTGCGCCGCTGCCGATTCTCGGCCCCGAACATTACTGGCCGCCCGTCGAGGGCTGGCCGCCGAAGGACGACGACGCCCTGGTGCTCACCGAGGGGCAACTGATCTACCGCATGCCGAGCCGGATTCCCCAGTACGATCTGGTGCTGGCCGTTCCGCGCGACGATCTGATGCAGAAGGTGCGCGACGGCTGGCGCATGCTGGTGCCCGGCAGCCTGATCCTGGCTCTGCTGATCGGTGCACTGGTGCTGCAACTGGTCCGTCACCGCCAGTCCCTCAGCGGCGAGCTGGAAGGTGCCCTGCACCGCCGCGAGCTGCGGGTGCGCTACCAGCCCATCTTCGACCTCGCCAGCCGCCGCTGCGTCGGCGCCGAGGCGCTGGTGCGCTGGATGCGCCCGGATGGCACGCTGGCCACGCCGGACCTGTTCGTGCCCCTGGCCGAGGCGACCGGGCAGATTCGCGACATCACCGACTACGTGCTGGAGCAGGTGCTGGAAGACCTCGGCGACCTGCTGCAACAGAATCCGCACCTGTACATCTCGGTCAACCTGGCAGCTTGCGACGTCACCGAGCCGCGCATCGGCCAGGTCGCGGCGAGCCTGCTGGCGCAATACCGGGTGCCGGCCTCGCAGATCGCCTTCGAGATTTCCGAGCGCGGGCTCACCGACATCGAGGCGGCGCGCGGCCAGTTGATGGCGCTGCGGGCGAACGGCCACCGGGTGCTGATCGACGATTTCGGTACCGGTTATTGCAGTCTGGCGCACCTGCAGAACCTGCCGGTGGACTACCTGAAGATCGACAAATCTTTCGTCGATGCCCTCGGCCACGACGCTGCCAGCAGCGGTGTGGCGCCGCACATCATCCGCATGGCCCATGCGCTCAAGCTGAAGGTGATCGCCGAGGGCATCGAGCAGGAAGCCCAGGCACGCCTGCTCGGCAGCGAAGGCGCCCACTACGGCCAGGGTTGGCTGTTCGCCCAGCCGCTGACGGCGGACAAGCTGCGGACATTGGTGGAGCAGGATATTCCGGTGATTCGCGCGGCGTAGAGCCCGTCGCAGACAGGCCCTAGACCGGCAGGGCGAGGTAGAAGATGGTGCCCTGGCCGAGGCGTGAGTGAACGCCGAGCCTTCCGCCGTGCAGTTGTGCGATTTCCTTGCACAGCGCCAGCCCCAGGCCGGTGCCGCCCTTCTTGGTGCCGATCTGAACGAACGGCTCGAAGATGCGGGCCTGCTGGCTGTAGGGGATGCCCTCGCCGGTATCTTCGACGCTGATGATCAGCCGATCGCCATGGCGACGCGCCTGCAGGCAGATTTGCCCGCCGTTGGGTGTGTGCCGTAGTGCGTTGCCAACCAGGTTGTCCAGCGCCCGCTCCAGTTGCAGGTGGTCGGCCAGCAGGCGCGGCAGCGGCGACTGCAGCTCCACCTGGAGGTTGATGTCGTGTTCGGCGGCCTGGGCGGCGAAACGCAGGCGTGTGCGCTCGAGCAGTTCGCCGACGTCGCAGGGCGACAGTTCGAGTTTCTGCTGGCCGCTCTGGTAGCGCGAGAAGTTCAGCAGGTCGTTGATCAGCCGGACCAGCCGGTGCATTTCCTCGTCCACGGTCCGCAGCAGTTCGCTTTCCCGCGCCTCCGGCGAGAAGCGCAGCCGTTCGCGGAGCAGGGCGAAGGCCATGTGCATGCCGGTGACCGGCGTGCGCAGCTCGTGGGAGGCGCGCAGCACGAATTCGTTGCGCACCCGCTCGAAGGCACGCTGTTCGGTGACGTCGCGCAGCACCATCACCGCACCCATTACGCGGCCGTCGTCGTGGCCGACGGTGCTGAGCCGCCAGTTCAGCAGGCGGGTGTCGCCATCCACCTGGATTTCCAGATCCTGCAATGGTTTTTCCAGCGGCTGGTTGTTCAGCACTTGCTGCACGGCTTCGTCCAGTTCGGCATGGTCCAGGGCCGCGCCGAGGGATTGGCCGATGTGCTCCGAGGTCCAGCCGAGCTGGCGCTGGGCCACCGGGTTGGCGTGTTCCAGGCGGCCCTGGCGGTCGATGATCAGCAGGCCGTCGTCGATGCTGTCGAGCACCGCTTGCAAGCGCCGCTGGCCACTGCTCAGGGCCTCGACGTTGGTCTGCTTGAACAGGCTCAGGGCCTCGGCCATCAGGCCGAAGCGACGGATGAACGACGACAGCTCAGCTTCGGGGGCGATCGGCAGGGTGATCTGGAAATTGCCCTGGCCGATCTCATCCGCCGCATGGGCGAGCTGTTCGATGGGCGCGCTGAAGCGACGTGCGAAGCTGTGAGCGGTGACGAAGCCGATCAGCAGCACGGCGACCCCGACGATGCCGAGCAGACCCGCGACCAGCAAGGCGCGTTCCCGCGAATGCGCCTCCATGACCAGTACGTTGTCGATGCTCTGCTGCTGCACGTCGATCAGGCTGCGCTGCAACGAGCTGATCGCCTCTGCGAACGCGGCGTCGTCGAGAATCTCCCGGCGTCGCTGGGGCGGCTGGTCGAGTACTTCCAGCAACTTCGCGTAGTTGGCCGCTACCGCCTGGTAATGGTTGTAGCGTGAGTCGTTGCGCGATTCCTCCAAGGCCACGCTCAGGTAGTCCTGGAATTCGCGCTGGGCCTCGTGCAACGCATCGAAGTCCGGATGCTCGTTGAGCAGGATCACCAACTGGTCGGTGAAGGCCTGGCGCAACTGGATGCCATTCTTGATCGTCCCGTAGTTCTGGTTGATCAGCTCCTTCTGCGAGTTGGCCATCTGTACCACCCCGGTCAGGCCGAGGATGAGCCCCAGGAGGGCTACCGTCATCAGGGCTGAAATACTGAGGAACAGTCGGGTACGCAGCTTGACCGGCAGGTGTCTGTTCATAGGCCGTACTGCTTGCGTTTGCGGTACAGCGTAGAGGCATCGATGCCGAGCACTTTCGCCGCCTGCTCGAGGGTCTCGCTGGTGGCGATGACTGCCGCGATATGGGCTTTCTCCAGTTCTTCCAGGCTCATGGATTCACCCACCCGTGGCGCATTGTTGCTGGGCTGCTCGGCGAGCCCGAGGTGGCTGACCTCCAGCCACTCCTGTGGACAGATGATGCAGGCGCGTTCGATCACGTTGCGCAGCTCGCGCACGTTGCCCGGCCAGCGATAGCTGCCGAGCGCTTCCAGCGCCCGCTCGCTGAACCCCCGTGCGGGCCTCGAATAGGTTTTGACGAAGTAGGCGAGAAAGCGTTCGGCCAGGGCCACGATGTCTTCCGGCCTTTCCCGCAGCGGCGGCAGGTTCAGCGTGATCACATTGAGGCGGTAAAGCAGGTCCTCGCGGAAGCGTCCCTGGCTGACCATTTCCTCCAGGTTGCGGTTGGTCGCTGCGAGAATGCGCACGTCGGCGCGACGGGTGACCGGATCGCCGACCCGCTCGTATTCCTTGTCCTGGATGAAGCGCAGCAGCTTGGGCTGCAGCGTCAGCGGGAAGTCGCCGATCTCGTCGAGGAACAGGGTGCCGCCGTCGGCCTGGTTGACCCGGCCCAGGGTGCTTTCGGTGGCGCCGGTGAAGGCGCCGCGGCTGTGGCCGAACAGTTCGCTTTCCATCAGCTCGGCCGACAGCGACGGGCAGTTGATGGTCATGAAGGCCTTCTTGGCGCGGCGGCTCCAGCCATGGATGGCGCGTGCCAGCTCGCCCTTGCCCGAGCCCGACTCGCCGAGGATGAGAATGTTGGCATCGGTAACCGCGACCTGGCGGGCGGTCTCCAGCACCGCCATCATGGCCGGACTGTTGGAGTTGAGGGTATCGCTGGGGCGATGCAGCTCGCCTTCCAGGGCCTCCAGGCGCGCCGCCAGCTGGCGCATCTCCAGTTGCTTGGCGGCCGCCAGGCGCAGTTGGTCCGGGCTGCACGGCTTGACCAGGTAATCCGCGGCGCCGGCCTGCATGGCGTCCACCGCGGTGTTCACCGCGGAATGGGCGGTGATGATGACCACCCGCATCCAGGGCGCCAGGTTGCGCATTTGCTGCAACACATCCAGGCCGTTGTCGGCCCCGAGGCGCAGATCGAGAAAACAGAGATCGAAGACCTGGCGCTGCAACAGCGCTTCGGCCTGTGCCGCACTGCTGGCGGTGGACACGCTGTAGCCCTGGTCTTCCAGGCAGTAGCGGAAGGTCCGAAGAATTGCCGCTTCATCGTCCACGAGCAGGATGCGCCCGCCGGTTTCCAACATCGACTCCATAAGACTTCTCCCTAAAACGGCATGTGTCAGCCCCGATACCTTCAGCGAGGCGGGGTCTTGTAGGACAGGATTATTAGTCAACGGGAAGTCCGTGCAAGTTGCACGACAGTTTCCGCTCAATCCTGCATCGTGCATGGCCTCTGTGTCTGCTGGAAATCCTAAGTCATTGAAATTGCGTCTTTTTGAAGCTGGCACAGGGCTTGCGAAGGAAGAGACAGAAACCCAGGTTGCAGACTGCTCGAAGGACCTTTTCATGGCAGACCCACGCAAGCCCACCGATCGCATCGCCGCAGCAGCACAGACGGCCGCCGGCTCGACGAACGACCGGGCCTGTGTGTTTGCCAATCGAGAAGCCGACCTGTGCACCCGTTACCTGACGGCCTGTCGTGCGGCTTCGTCCCGCAAGCCATGGCGAGGGGCCCGCCGTTCGATGCAATCGGCACGGCGAGCGGGATTCGATGTACCGAGGCTGTACCGGGACGCCCTGGCCGACAGTGCACGGGAGCGGCAAGGGAACGCCCGGTGCAGGACCCACCGGTGCCGGGACCTTTGATAACCCTTCAGGAGAAACAGCCATGACCCGAACCACAGCGCAATTGAACGAGCTGATCGAGATCACCCGTGATGGCGAGCGTTTCTACCAGCATGCCATCGAGGAAGTGAAGGACACCCGGCTGCAAAGCCTGTTCCGCGACATGGCCCAGGCGAAGACCGAGGTGATCCAGGCCTTGGCGGTGAAAGTCGCGGCGAATCATGAACAACCGGCGCAGGGCGGTACCGCGCTAGGCAAGCTGCGCGAAGTCTATGCCGATACGCGCGCGACCTTGGCGAAAGACGAGAACGGCGCCTACATCGCCCAGTTGGAAGCCGCGGAGGATCGCATCGTCCATGCGTTCGAAGATGCGCTCGAGAGCGCCGAGCCCGACGTGCGCGCCCTGCTTTCCGTGGAAATGCCCAAGGTCCGTGCCTGCCATGACCGCATGCGCAGCCTGAAACAGAGCCTTGGATGAGCTTCCTGGAATAGGGATGTTCCAGGCTTTTATTCGTGCAATTTGCAAGATCGAAAAATATTCAATCGTGCAAATTGCCTGGAAGTTACTTGGCTAACGATACATAAGTCATTGATCTTATTCCGGAAAAGCATTAGCCGTGATTGGCATAAGCGATGCAGCAAACACTATCTGCCTTTTATGCGGCCTTGGCCGGAGTCCCATATGGCTGGGAGGAGATTCAGGATGAAACAACGCCAATCCAATGAAGGTCTATTGCTCAAGAGCGTTATTGCTGGACTGGCAGTGCTGCTGATCCAGGGCAGTTTCGGGACGGTGACGGAGCGTTTTCAGGAAAGCCGGAACCCACAGCCCCTGCTTCAGCCGCAGATCCAGCAGCAGCTGCAGATTCTGCAATCGCAACTGCGGTCGCAGACATCGGGCATCCAGCATGCGGTACCGGTTCTGGAGCGCGAGCCCCAGACGCAAGCCTGGAGCGAGCTGCCCCGCCGACAGAGCTGGGTGTTCTGATGTCAGAGATGAGCGCCATCCTTCCCAGGATCGGCACGCAAGGATGTTCTGAAAAGGTTCGCCCGCGAACCGCTTCGGAACAGGCCGGGCACCGGCACTCCGGTCCCGGTGGCCGTCGGTGGAGCTTCGGTTCCGCCTGACGGGGCGGGCACATTGGCGTGCCCGGGGAAACCGTACGGTTTCCTTCACCAACCCGAGAGGAGAATCACCATGTTGAGCTGGGCTATTACCTTTCTGATCATTGCCATCATCGCCGGGGTACTCGGCTTCGGTGGTATAGCAGGTACAGCCACCGGCATCGCGAAGATCCTGTTCGTGCTGTTCCTGGTGCTGTTCGTCGCGTCGTTCATCTTTGGCCGCATGAGGGGGCCACGTTGAGAGTGAAACGGCCGCAAGCGCTGCTGGCCGCTCTATTGCTGAGCGCCAGCGCGGTTGCCCACGCTGCCGACACGGATGCCGAGTTCCGCCTCAACGAGGTGCTGACGGACGAGGAATACCGCGAGACCTGGCAGGAGCTGGTCGAGGACGAACTCCGGCTGCCGGAATGGGTCATGAACCTGACCGGCAAGGGATCGCCGATGAAGGCAGTGGAAAGCAAGGACGGCAAGTACCTGGTTGGCCGGCTCTGCGATGAGCAGGATTGCTTCCATCAGCGGCTCTACGTCGCGTTCAGCTGGGACAAGGACAAGGTTTACGCGCTCTACGTCCAGGTACCGCAGGGCATGCCTGCGGACAAGGCGCCCAGCCGGCATGCCAGCTTCCGCTGGCTGGGCGAGCCGGACGAAGAGCAGAAAAGGCTTCTCGACGAGCAGTTGAGGGCCGATCCGGATTGGCATTGATATCCCCCGACAAGGGGTAGACCAAGGGGCCGGGTTGCTTTGAATGCGTCAGGTTCGAAGCGACCTAGGGGTACAGGGAGTACCTCCGTCCGACGGGCCGGGTCTGGCGAGCGCTGCTACCGGGGCCGCGACAGGTCTCGCGCCCCGGTGGGCAGTGCGTAGCAATCTGCTTCCCTCCTTCTGAACCCGCACGCCGGCACGGTGGGTGACCGTTGCGTCGCCGGGCCGCTATCATCCTCCGCACGGTTTTCGGGGGATCATCATGCTCAACGGCCTGTGGCTCGGCTTCTTCCTGGTGGCGGCGTTGGCCGCGCTGGTGCGCTGGATCGGTGGGGACCCCACGGTCTGGGCGGCGTTGGTGGAAAGCCTGTTCGCCATGGCCAAGGTCTCCGTCGAGCTGATGGTGGTGCTGTTCGGCACGCTGACCCTCTGGCTGGGGTTTCTGCGCATCGCCGAGAAAGCCGGCTTGGTGGACCTGCTGGCCCGCCTGCTCGGCCCGCTGTTCGCCCGCCTGATGCCCGAGGTGCCGCGCGGGCACCCGGCCCTGGGCCTGATCACTCTGAACTTCGCCGCCAACGGCCTGGGGCTGGACAACGCCGCCACGCCGATCGGCCTCAAGGCGATGCGCGCCTTGCAGGACCTGAATCCGAGCCAGACGGTGGCGAGTAATGCGCAGATCCTGTTCCTCGTGCTCAATGCCTCTTCGTTGACGCTGCTGCCGGTGTCGATCTTCATGTACCGCGTCCAGCAGGGCGCCGACGATCCCACCCTGGTCTTCCTGCCGATCCTGCTCGCCACCAGCGCTTCCACCCTGGCCGGCCTGGTCAGCGTGGCCATCGTCCAGCGGCTGCGGCTGTGGGACCCGGTGGTGCTGGGCTACCTGGTTCCCGGCGCCCTGCTGCTCGGCGCCTTCATGGCCCTGCTCAGCACCCTGTCCGCCACGGCCCTGAAGGAACTGTCCAGCCTGCTCGGCAACCTGACCCTGTTCGGCCTGATCCTGGCCTTCCTGCTGGTCGGCGCCCTGCGCAAGGTGCCGGTCTACGAGAGCTTCGTCGAAGGCGCCAAGGAAGGCTTCGATGTCGCCCGCAACCTGCTGCCCTACCTCGTCGCCATGCTCTGCGCGATTGGCGTGTTGCGGGCTTCCGGCGCCCTGGACTACGGCCTCGATGGCGTTCGGGCGCTGGTCGAGTGGTTCGGCTGGGACACCCGCTTCGTCGATGCGCTGCCGACCGCGCTGGTCAAGCCGTTCTCCGGCAGCGCGGCGCGCGCCATGCTGATCGAGACCATGCAGAGCCAGGGCGTGGACAGCTTCCCGGCGCTGGTGGCGGCGACCATCCAGGGCAGCACCGAAACCACCTTCTACGTGCTGGCCGTGTACTTCGGCGCGGTCGGCATCCAGCGCGCCCGTCATGCGGTGGGCTGCGCCTTGATCGCGGATGTCGCCGGGGTGCTGGCGGCGATCGCTATCTGCTACTGGTTCTTTGGCTGACCTTCAGACCATGCCGCTGGGCTCCGGCAGCAGGCACCAGTGCCCATCGAAGCAATCCTCGCCGCTGAACAGCCGCTGCAATTCCTGCGGCGGCTTCGGCCGGCCGAACCAGTAGCCCTGGGCATAACGGCAGCCTTCGGCGGCCAGGAACGCCAGGTGGGCCTCGGTTTCCACGCCTTCGGCCACCACCTCCAGGCCCAGGCTGGCGCCGAGGCCGATGATGGCGCGGCTGATCGCAGTCATTTCCGGATCGTGCGGGGCGCCGCCGATGAAGCTCTTGTCCACCTTCAGGATGTGCAGCGGAAAGCGGGTCAGGTAGCCGAGGGAGCAGTAGCCGGTGCCGAAGTCGTCCAGGGCCAGGCGCACACCCAGGCTGGCCAGCTCGCGCAGGCTGGAGAGGGTTTCCGCGCTGTCCTGCATCAGCAGGCTCTCGGTGATCTCCAGCACCAGGCTGCCCGGGGCGAGGCCGCTGTCCAGCAGGATATCGGCGAGCCGTGCGGCGAAGTCGGGTTGCCGCAACTGGCGGCTGGACAGGTTCACCGAGCAGCGCAGCCGGTCCTGCCCGGCGAGCTGCCAGGCGCGGGTCTGCCGACAGGCCTGCCGCAGTACCCAGTCGCCGACGCGGACGATCTCGCCGGACTCCTCCAGCACCGGGATGAACTCCAAGGGCGAAACCAGGCGCCCGTCCTGGCGCCAGCGCAACAGCGCTTCCACGGCCTGCAGGTAGGGCTGGTCCTGGTCCAGGCGGCAGATCGGCTGGTAGTGCAGCTCGAACTCGGCCTTGCCCAGCGCCTGGGCCAGCGCGCTCTCCAGTTCCAGTTGGCGCTGCGCCATGCCCTGCAACTCGTCGCTGTAGCGGGCGAATTGCGCCTTGCCCGCCGCTTTTGCCCGGTACAGGGCGAGGTCGGCGGCTTGCAGGGCATCCAGCGCGCCGTCCGTCTCGCGCAGCGGGGCGATGCCGATACTGGCGCTGACTACCAGCACCCGCTCGTCCAGATGCAGCGGCTGGTGCAGGCTTTCCAGCATGCGTTGGGCGACGCGCTCGGCGTCGCTCTGGTGGGCGAGGTCGTCGAGCAGGGCGACGAACTCATCGCCGCCGAAACGGACCAGGTGATCGCCGGGGCGCAGGCAGGCGCTCAGCCGTTTCGCCACTTCGATCAGGACCCGGTCGCCCGTGGCGTGGCCCAGGCTGTCGTTGATCAGCTTGAAGCGGTCGAGATCGACGAACAGCAGCGCCGCCTGGCGTGCGCCGGGCCGGTTCAGGCGGTGCAGGGCCTGCTGCAGCAGTTCGCCCAGGCGCGTGCGGTTGGCCAGCCCGGTGAGCGGATCGTGACGGGCGGCGTGGCGCAGTTGCTCTTCGGCGGCCTTGCGCTGGCTGATGTCGGTCTGCGAGCCGGCCATCCGGCGGCCGGTTTCGGCGGAGCCGGGTACGCTCGCCTCGGCCACGCCGCGCACCAGCACCCAGGCATAGTCGCCGTCGTGCCGGCGGATGCGGTATTCGTGGTGCAGCGAAGCGGTTTCACCGCGCAGATGGGCGGCGATGGCATCGCGCAGTGCGGGCAGGTCCTCCGGGTGGACGCGTTCGAGCCAGGCGGCGCTGTTGGCGCTCAGGCTGTCCGCCGGAAGGCCGAGCATGCCGGTCCAGCGCTCCGAGAGGTACAGGCGGTCGGTCTCGATGTCCCAGTCCCAGAGGCCGTCGTTGGCACCGCGCAGGGCGCGGGCGAAACGTGCTTCGCTGTCTTCCAGGGCCTGGCGCTGGGCGGCGATGTAGGTGTCGATGGCCAGGGTCATGTCGAAGAACACCACCTTCAGCAGGCTGGCACAGGTGGCGGCGGCCGGATGCTCGCCCAGCAGCCGGACGAGCATATGGTCCAGATAGAGCCGGTAGGCGCCCAGGTACCACTTGGGCTCGACGCCCACACGCTGGTGGATCAGGCCGACGTTCAGGCGGTCGGCCACGTAGTCGCGGTCGTAGGGGCCGAGCCACAGACGCCGGTAATAGCCGAGCTGGCTGTGCTTGAGACGGGTGACCACCTCTTCGCCGCCGAGGATCGCCAGCGGCGCCTCGAAACGGCCGAGGTGCTGGTAAAGGCTGTCGACGAAGGCGCCATGGGCCGGCTCCATGGCCTCGGCCATCGCCCCCAGGCGTTCCGCGTCCTCGGTCCGCCAGTCCAGGAAGCGGCAGCGTTCGGCGACTTCCGCCCTGTCCAGCCCGATCCGTCTGAGCAACCCGCGAAGCCGATCATCCATCCCTACTGGCACTCCCCGAATTCCAGGCATGAAAAAAGCGCCGTGCGCGGCAGCCGTTCCGGCTGGGCGCAGGGCGCTCTGTCTTGCAGGCCCTTATGTCCTGCCCGGCAAAGCCGGTTCCCGCTTGTGCGGAACCTTCGTTCAATCCCGTCCGGCCGATGCCTCCAGCAGCGCCTCCAGGCGTCGCCGCAGCTCGCCCAGTTCGCGCGACTTGAAGGCGTGACGGGTGCGTTCGAGCACGCCGACGGCATCCACCAGCGCCGCCCTCAGGCGGGCCGGCTCGCTCACCGGATCGGCCCGCAGCCAGCGGCACAGCGGCGCCTCATGGCAGTCGGCGCTTTCCGCCAGGACGTCGCAGGGCAGGTCCGCCGCGGCCAGGTGCTGGCGCAGTCGATTCGCGAGGTCCCGGTCGCCGCTGGCGATCAGCAGGCAGGCTGTGGCTGGAGGCATGGTCGGCCAGAGGGTGGCGGATGGCCATTGCACTTTAGTGGATAGCGCCATGCCGATATTGACGTCGGTCATGGCTGCGGCACGGTTTTTCCATTCGACTGGCGCACTTTGCGCCGCCCAAGGTGGACTAAGCTTTGAGCGGGACGCGGTCCGGCCAGGACCGCAATAGAGCGGGCGGCCCACCGGAATCGAAGAAGATGCACCGTATTCGGCATGGGGCATGCGCGTTCGGCATACGCCCCGTTTCGGACAATCCGGTATAAAGTCGCCTCCTTCGGTTGCCCCCACGAGGGTCGGCTGAATCCAACAAACAGAAGAAGGAGCAAACCCATGAAAGGCAAATCCTTGGCATGGGCCCTGACGGCGGCCCTGGCGGGCACCACGCTGGGCGGCACGGTACAGGCACAGGACAAGTTCGTCACCATCGGCACCGGCGGCCAGACCGGCGTCTACTACGTCGCCGGACAGTCCATCTGCCGTTTCCTCAATCGCGGCTCCGCCGACCACGGCATCAAGTGCAACGCGCCGGCCAGCGGCGGCGGCGTGGCCAACGTCAACGGCATCCGTAATGGCGAATTCAACTTCGGCATCATGCAGTCCGACCACCAGTTCAAGGCCATGAAGGGCCTGGAACCGTTCAAGGCCGAAGGTCCGATGGAAGACATCCGCGCGGTGTTCTCCCTGCAGAGCGAAGTCTTCACCGTGCTGGCCCGTCGCGACGCCAACATCAAGGGCCTCGACGACCTCAAGGGCAAGCGCGTCAACGTCGGCAACCCTGGCTCCGGCCAGCGCGACACCCTCGAGGAAATCATGCGCGTGAAGGGCTGGGACAAGTCCGTCTTCGCCCTCGCCGCCGAGCTGAAGCCGGCCGAACAGGCCAGCGCGCTGGGCGACAACAACATTGACGCCATGACCTACTTCGTCGGCCACCCGAACGGCGCCATCCAGGAAGCCACCACCACCACCGACGCCGTGCTGGTACCGATCACCGGTCCGGAAATCGACAAGCTGCTGGCCGAGAAGTCCTACTACACCAAGGCCGAGATCCCCGGCGGCGTGTACAAGGGCAACGACCAGCCGACCGCGTCCATCGGTGGCAAGGCGGTGCTCTCCACCTCCGCCAAGACCGACCCGGAAGTGGTCTACCAACTGGTCAAGTCGGTCTTCGACAACCTCGAGCGCTTCCAGCGCCTGCACCCGGCATTCAAGGACCTGAAGGCCGAAGACATGATCAAGGTCGGCCTGTCCGCCCCGCTGCATGAAGGCGCCCAGCGCTACTACAAGGAAAAGGGCTGGCTGTAAGCCCTGGCGCCCTGCCCGGCTTGCCGTGGCGGGGCGGCATTTCGTATTCGCCCTCCGGCAGAACCCGCGCGTCGCGAGACCGCGGGTTCTGCCGTGTTCCGATCAGCCGAAAATGCAGGTCCCTTTTCCATGCATGACAAGCAACTGTCCACCGAAGAACTGATCGCCCAGGACGTCGGCGCGCGCCTTCCGGGGGCCCCGATGGCGCAGATCATCGCCGGCCTGGCGCTGCTCTGGTCGCTGTTCCAGTTGTGGATCGCCTCGCCGCTGCCGTTCGTGTTCGGCTTCGGCGTGTTCAACGACACCGAGACCCGTGCCATCCACTTGGCGTTCGCCTTGCTGCTGGCGTTTCTCGTCTACCCGGCCTTCAAGCGCTCGCCGCGCAATTACGTGCCGCTGCTGGACATCGCCCTCGGCCTGGTGGCCTGCGCGGCGGCGGCCTATCTGTTCCTGGCCTACGAGCAACTGGCGCAGCGGCCCGGCAACCTGACCACCCTCGACCTGATCACCGCCTGCATCGGCATTCCGCTGCTGCTGGAAGCCACCCGCCGCGCCCTCGGCCCGGCCCTGGCGGTCATCGCCCTGGTCTTCCTCGTCTACAGCGTCGCCGGCCCGTACATGCCAGGATTGCTGGCCCACCGCGGCGTGAGCTTCACCGCACTGGCCAACCACCAGTGGATCACCACCGAAGGCGTGTTCGGCATCGCCCTCGGCGTGTCCACCAGCTTCGTGTTCCTCTTCGTGCTGTTCGGCGCCCTGCTCGAACGGGCCGGCGCCGGCCACTACTTCATCCAGCTTGCCTTCAGCCTGCTCGGCCACCTGCGCGGCGGCCCGGCCAAGGCGGCGGTGCTGTCCTCCGGCCTGACCGGGATGATTTCCGGCTCGTCGATCGCCAACGTGGTCACCACCGGCACCTTCACCATCCCAATGATGAAACGCACCGGCTTCTCCTCGGAGAAGGCCGGCGCGGTGGAAGTGGCCTCCTCGGTGAACGGCCAGATCATGCCCCCGGTGATGGGCGCCGCGGCATTCCTGATGGTCGAGTACATCGGCATGCCCTATGTGGAGATCATCAAGCACGCCTTCCTGCCGGCGGCCATCTCCTACATCGCGCTGCTCTACATCGTTCACCTGGAGTCGCTCAAGCTCGGCCTGCAGCCCATCGGCAACCAGCAGCCGAAGACCTGGCTGCGCCGCCTGACCGGCTTCGCCTTCGGCGCGGCGCTGATTTCCGGCTTGTCGCTGGCGGTCTACTACGGCCTCGGCTGGCTCAAGCCGGCCCTCGGCCCGTACGCCCTGGAAGGCATCGGCGTGCTGCTGGCGTTGGTCTACCTGGGCCTGCTGAAAATCGCCGCCAGCGTGCCGGTGCTGCCGCCGGAAGACCCGAACGCGCCCCTCGATGCCCTGCCGGAAACCCGCGCGGTGCTGCTCTCCGGCCTGCACTTCCTGCTGCCGGTGGTGGTGCTGGTCTGGTGCCTGATGGTGGAGCGCCTGTCCCCCGGCCTGTCGGCCTTCTGGGGCTCGGTGATGCTGGTGATCATCCTGCTCACCCAGCGTCCGCTGCTGAGCTGGATGCGCCATGACGGCAGCCACGACCACGGCACCTTCATGGACGGCGTGATCGACCTGCGCGAAGGCATGATCGCCGGCGCGCGCAACATGATCGGTATCGGCATCGCCACCGCCGCGGCCGGCATCATCGTCGGTGCGGTGTCGCAGACCGGCGTCGGCCTGGTGCTGGCCGACCTGGTCGAACTGCTGTCGATGGGCAACCTGCTGTTGATGCTGATGCTCACCGCCGTGTTCAGCCTGATCCTCGGCATGGGCCTGCCGACCACCGCCAACTACATCGTGGTGTCCAGCCTGCTGGCGCCGGTGGTGGTGACCCTCGGCCAGCAGAACGGCCTGATCGTGCCGCTGATCGCGGTGCACCTGTTCGTCTTCTACTTCGGCATCATGGCCGACGTGACGCCGCCGGTGGGCCTCGCCTCGTTCGCTGCCGCCGCCGTGTCCAAGGGCGACCCGATCAAGACCGGCGTCACCGCCTTCTACTACAGCCTGCGTACCGCGGCGCTGCCGTTCCTGTTCATCTTCAACACCGACCTGCTGCTGATCGACGTGGATTTCTGGCACGGCGTGCTGATCTTCGCCGTGGCGACCGTCGCCATGCTGATCTTCGCCGCCGGCACCCAGGGCTTCTTCCTGGTGCGCAGCCGCTGGTACGAGAACGTGCTGTTGCTGCTGGTGGCGTTCACCCTGTTCCGTCCGGGCTTCTGGATGGACATCGTGCACGACCCCTACCGCGACATCGCGCCCGCCGAGCTGGCCCAGGCCCTCGACGACGTGGAGCCGGACAGCCAGTTGCGCCTGCGTGTCCGCGGCGAAGACGCGGTGGGCGACCAGCGCACCTTCTCGTTGCTGCTGGCGATCCCCGACGGCGCCAACGGCCAGGAACGCCTGGAAAAGCTCGGCCTCGCCCTCTACGAGCAGGATGGCAAGACCCTGGTGGATACGGTTGCCTTCGGCAGCCCGGCCGCCGAGGCCGGCCTCGAGTTCGACCAGGAAATCCTCAGCGTGCGGGCGCCCACCGAAAGCTGGCCGAAGGAGCTGATGTGGATTCCCGGCTTCATGCTGTTCGGCCTGGTGGTCTGGCTACAGCGTCGTCGTCGGCAAGGCTGATCGTCGCCTCGGCGGGATCGTTATCCTCACCGGCGTGCAACGCGCCGGTTTCCCCTGCCTCCAGCACCGCATAGGCGCTGGAGCAGAACAGCGAATTCAAGCGCTTCATATCGGCGATCAGCTCCAGATGCAGGGAGCTGGTCTCGATGCTCTGCACCACCTGCCGGTGCAGGCGATGCACATGGGCATGGGCCAGGCGCCGTTCGCGGGCGCGGAAGCTGCGTTTCTCCCGCAGCAGGCGGCGGGCGCTCTCGCGATCCCCGGAAAGGAACACCGACAGCCCCAGGCGCAGGTTGCTCATCAACTGGGCATGCAGGCTGGACAGCTCCTCCAGGCCGCTGTCGGAGAACGAATGGCGCTGGGCCGTCTTCTGATTCTGCAACTTGCCCAGCATCCGCTCGATGATGTCCCCGGCCTGCTCCAGGTTCACCGCCAGCTCGATGATCTCCGCCCAGCGACGGCTGTCATGGTCGCCCAGCTCGTCCCGTGGGACCTGTGCCAGGTACAGCTTCACCGCGCTGTAGAGCGCATCCACGTCATCGTCCAGACGGCGGATTTCCTTGCCCGGCGCTGTCTCGCCATGGCGCAGCACTTCCAGCAGATGGGTCAGCATCTGCTCCACCAGATCGCCGATGCGCAGGGTTTCGCGCACCGCGTTGGCCAGTGCCAGGCTCGGCGTGCCCAGGGCGCTACGGTCCAGATGCCGCGGCCGGGCGACACCGTTGTCCACTTGCCGCTCCGGCAGCAGCCAGGTACACAGCCGCGCCATCGGCCCCACGGTGGGCAGCAACAGCGTGCAGCGCAGCCCGTTGTAGACAAGATGGAAGCCGATCACCATGCCTTGTGGGCTCAGCGCCAGGCCGTCCATCCAGTCCACCATCGGCCTGAGCAGCGGCATCACCAGCAACAGGCCGAGCAGCTTGTACAGCAGGCTGCCGAGCGCCACCCGCCGGCCCGCGGCGTTCTGCATGCTGGCGTTGAGAAAGGCGAGGATGCCGCTACCGATGTTGGCGCCGATCACCAGGCCGATGGCCACCGGCAGGCTGATCAGCCCGGCGCCGGCCAAGGTCGCGGTGAGCAGCACGGCAGCGAGACTCGAATAAGTGATCAGGGCGAACAGCGCGCCGACCAGCGCATCCAGCAGCAGATCGCCGGTGAGCGACGCGAACAGCACCTTGATGCCGCGCGACTCGGTGATCGGCGTGGCGGAGCTGACGATCAGCTCCAGCGCCAGGATGATCAGCCCCAGGCCGATGGCCACCCGGCCGAGCTGACCGGCGCGGGTCTGCTTGCGCGAGAGGAAGAAGATCACCCCGAGGAAGATCAGCAGCGGCGACAGCCACGACAGGTCTAGCGTCAGCACCCGCGCCATCAGCGCCGTCCCGACGTCGGCGCCGAGCATGATCGCCAGGGCCGGCGCCAGCGCCATCAGGCCCTGGGCGACGAAGGAGGTGGTCAGCAGCGCCGTGGCATTGCTGCTCTGCACCAGCGCGGTGACACCGATCCCCGAGGAGAACGCCAGCAAGCGGTTGTCCAGGCTGTGGCTGAGCATGCGCCGCAACTGCGAGCCGTAGACCCGCAGGATGCCCGTGCGGACGATATGGGTTCCCCATACCAGCAAGGCGATGGATGACAGCAGGTTGAGCAGGGTGAGCATAATGCGGCCTCCCTGGCAGCCTTGTTAGCTTCTGACGAAAAGTGCCTGCGCTCGGTGATGCTGCGTTAAAAACAGGCTCAGAATGCTCATTTACAACCGTAAATTCCGCTTCTTCGCCTGTTTTTGCCTTGCCTGACCTTCGCTCGGCTACTTTTCGTGCAGAACCTGTTGAGCAAAAGACCACGGTCGCTCGTTTTCACGAACGCTCGCGGCGCTGGGTTCTTTCTAAAGAGACTCGCCGCGCCACGCCCGCGTTCGATTTTTCTGCGGCTCTGTATTGAGCTTTAGTTGGGCGCGGAGCGGATTGCCAGTGGCAGAACGCCTTTATTTCGCGGGTCCGCGGCCTGCGCCCCGGAGCTAGCTGTCCCGCAACACTTTCTTCTCCGCCTCGTTCGCGCCGAAGCCGTGCTCCAGCTTGATCCGCAGGGTCAGGTCGGTGCGCGAGTCGGCGTGCCGGAGGGCTTCTTCGAGGGAAATGCGGCCGTTCTCGTAGAGCTGATAGAGGTGTTGGTCGAAGGTCTGCAGGCCCTGTTCGCCGGCGCGGGCGATGGCGCTGCGGAGGTCGTCGAATTGATCGCGCTGGATCAGGTCGCGGATGTAAGGGGTGGCGAGCATCAGTTCCACCGCGGCCACGCGCTTCTGCGCCACGCCCGGCACCAGGCGCTGGCCGATCACCGCCACCAGGTTCTGCGCCAGGTCGGCGAGGATCTGGCGGCGGGCCTCTTCTGGGAAGAAGTGCACGATCCGCTCCAGTGTCTGCACGCTGCCGGTGGCGTGCAGGGTCGCCAGGCACAGGTGGCCGGTTTCGGCGTAGTGCAGGGCGTGCTGCATGGTGTCGAGGTCGCGCACTTCGCCGAGCATGATCACGTCCGGCGCCTCGCGCAGCACATTGCGCAGAGCATCGGCGAAGCTGTGGCAGTCGAGGCCGACTTCGCGCTGGTCGATCACAGAGCGCTTGTGCTGGTGGATGAATTCGATGGGGTCCTCGATGCAGAGGATATGCCCGGATTTATTGCTGTTGCGGTAGTCGAGCATCGACGCCAGGGTGGTGGACTTGCCCGAGCCGGCCGCGCCGACCACCAGGACCAGGCCGCGATCCAGCAACGCCAGGCGTTCGAGGATCGGCGGCAGGCCGAGGGTGGCGATGCGCGGGATTTCGCTCTTCACCAAGCGCACCACCATGGCCACTTCGCCGCGCTGGAGGTAGACGTTGACCCGGAACCGCCCGGAATTCGGCAGGCTGATCGCCAGGTTCATTTCCAGGTCGCGTTCGAACTCGACGATCTGCTTCTGGGTCATCAACTGGTAGGCCATGTGCTGCACGGAACCCGGCACCAGCGGCGGTTCGGCGACCGGCTGGGTACGCCCTTCCAGCTTGATGTGCGGCGGCGCACCGACGCTGAGGAACATGTCCGAGCCGCCCCGCTGATGCAGCAGGTACAGGTACGGGAAGATGTCCGGCCTGGCGCCGGTGGGGCTCTGGTCCATGGTGTCGGCTCTACGAGATGCTCTCTTCTCTCAGTACAGTGCAAATCGGAACGGCCGGCCAGTCGACGTAATATCAATTGGCTATCGTTGCGGTTTCGCGTTCATACGGCGTTCGCGATGAACGAGGGTCGCTTGCTACCCTAGGAGCCTGTCGGACTTAACACTGTCCTATGCTACGGACGGTCAAGTCCGACAGGCTCCTAGTCGGATTCCCACAGGACCATCCATGCTCGACCTCTACCACGCCCCTGACCTGGAAACCCTCGGCGAGCTGGCCACCACCCTGCTCGCCCAGCCGCAGCGCGACCCGCTGGCGCCGGCCCAGGTCGTGGTGCCGAGCCAGGGCATGGGCCGTTGGCTGACCCTGGAGCTGGCGCGCAAGCAGGGCATCGCCATGCAGGTGGAGATGCAGTTGCCGGCGCGCTTCGTCTGGGAACTGGCGCGGCAGGTGCTCGGCCAGTTACCGGAGCAATCGGCCTTCGCCCCGGCGACGCTCGCCTGGCGGCTCTACGACTGGCTGTGCGAGCCGGCCAATCTCGAACGTGTGCCGCGTCTGGCGCAGTACCTGGAGGGCGGTGACGAGCGCCGACGGCTATCTTTGGCGACGAAGATCGCCGATGTTTTCGATCAATACCTGCTGTATCGCGACGACTGGCTGGCCGCCTGGGAGCGTGGCGAGCGCCTCGACCTGGGCGCCGATGAGGGCTGGCAGGCTCTGCTCTGGCACGAGTTGACCGCCGATGGCCACCCGCACCGCGCCCGTCTGCTGGAAGAGCTGCTGCGTCGCCTGTACACGGGCGAGCCGATCCCCGGTCTGCCCGAACGCCTGCTGGTGTTCGGCATCAGTAGCCTGCCGCCGCACCACCTGCGGGTGCTGGACGGTCTGGCCCGGCACATCGACGTGGTGATCTGCGCGCTCAACCCCTGCCGCGAGGCCTGGGGCGACATCCGCGACATCCGCGAGCTGGCCCGGCAACCGGCCGGCACGGGGCCGGACGACTGGTACCTGGACGTTGGCCACCCGCTGCTCGCCAGCCTCGGCAAGCAGGGCCGCGACTTTTTCGACAGCCTGTTCGCCCTAGGCGGCAACGAGACCGGCCTGTATTCCGAAGACGCCGACCTGCGTGACGACAGCCTGCTGCACGCCTTGCAGAACGACATCCTGCGCCTGCGCACCCGGACCCCGGAAGAGCGCCTGGCATTGCGCGAGGGCGATCGCTCCCTGGAGGTGCATATCGCCCACTCGCCCCTGCGCGAGGTGGAAATCCTCCACGACCAGTTGCTCGCCCGCTTCGCCGCCGACCCGGGCCTGACGCCCGACCAGGTGGTGGTGCTGACCCCCGACATCGAGCGCTATGCGCCCTACATCGAAGCGGTGTTCGCCTCCCGCGAAGGCGCGCCGCGCATTCCCTACAGCCTCGCCGACCGCAGCCTGCGTGCGGAAATCCCGCTGATCGAGGCATTCCTCGACCTGCTCGCCCTGCCGGACAGCCGCTTCACCGCCGAAGACATCCTCGGCTGGCTGGAGCAACCGGCCATCGCCATCCGCGCCGGCATCGAGGATGGAGACCTGCCGCTGCTGCGCGACTGGCTGCGCGAGGCCGGGGTGCGCTGGGGCCGCGACGCCGATCACCGCGCCGGTCTCGGCTTGCCGGCGGATGCTGCGTTCACCTGGCGCCAGGGCCTGGACCGGCTGCTGCTGGGCTTCGCCGCGCCGCCACGGCTGGCCGGCCATGCCGCCCCGCTGCTCGGCGACAGTTGGCCGCTGGATGCGCTGGAAGGCGCCCGTGGGCAGTTGCTCGGACGGCTTGCCGGGTTCGTCCAGCGTCTCGCCGTGCTGGCACAGGACCTGGCCCGACCGCGCCCGCTGGCAGACTGGGCAGAGACCCTGCAAGGACTGATCGACACCCTGTTCGACGAACGCAGCGCCGGCGAAACCCTGCTGCTGCTCTCCAAGGCCTGTGCCGCCCTGCGCGAACAGGGTGAGGCGGCCGGCATCGCGCGGCCGCTGGAGCTGGCGCTGGTGCGCCAGCAACTGGCCGCCGCGCTGGAGCAGGGTAGCGGCGCCAGTGGCTTCCTCACCGGCGCGGTGACCTTCTGCACCATGGTGCCCATGCGCAGCCTGCCGTTCCGCCTGGTCTGCCTGCTCGGCCTGGACGACGGCGCCCTGCCCCGGCGCACCCCGGCGGCCGGCTTCGACTTGATCGCCCGTCACCCCCGGCGCGGCGACCGTGCGCGGCGACTGGACGACCGCTACCTGCTGCTGGAAACCCTGCTCAGCGCCCGCGATGCGCTCTACCTCAGCTATGTCGGCCGCGACCCACGGGACAACGCCGTGCTGCCGCCGTCGGTACTGGTCAGCGAAATCCTCGAAGCGGTGGACCTGACGGCAGTCCAGCCGGATTCGGCTCTGCAGGCCAGCGCCGGCCTGACCGTCGCCCACCCGCTGCAACCGTTCGCGCCGGGCAACTTCGAGGGCGGTCGCCGCGCCGGTTTCGCCGCCCCCTGGTTCCGCGCCGCCCAGCGTCTCGCCGCGCCGCCGCAGCCGGCTTCGGCAGCCTTCACCGTGCGCCTGCCCGAGCCGGACGACGATTGGCTGACCCTGGAGCCCTCGCTGCTGCTGCAATGCTTCCGCCATCCGGCGCGTTTCCTGCTCGAACAACGTCTCGGCCTGCGCCTGCCCGATGCCGAGGAGGCATTGGCCGGCGATGAACCCTTCGCCCTGGAAGGCCCAGCTTGGCGCGGCCTGCGCCAACTGGCGCTGGAGGCCGTGGAACGTGGCTGGTCCGAGGAAGAGGAGCGCCGGGTCGCCCGCGCCGCCGGCTGGCTGCCCACCGGCGAGCTGGGCCAGGCGCTGTGGGGCAAGCTGCGCGGTCCGGTGAGAGCCTTCGCGCCTCGCCTCTTCGAAGCACGGCCGGACGAGACGCCGCAGCCGTTGCTGGTAGATGTCCGCCTGGCCGGCGTGCGCGTCCACGGCTGGCTCGATGGCGTGACCTCCCATGGGCTGTTCGGCTGGCGCCTGAATCGCCTCGGCGAATGGGACTTGGCGCCTTTCTGGCTACGCCATCTGCTGCTCAACCTCGCGGCCGGCGACGGCATTCGCCGCGAGAGTCTGCTGCTCTCCCCGGACGGCGACTGGCAACTCGGCCCGCTGCCGGACGCCGCCGCCCTGCTGGAGCCCTGGCTGGCCGCCTATCGCGAAGCCATATGCCAACCGTTGCCGCTGCTGACCAAGAGCAGCCATGCCTTCGCCAACGGCCTGCGCAAGCCAGGACGCGGCGAGCCCTTGGACACCGCTCGCAAACGCGCCCGCGCCGCCTGGGAGGGCACCGACTTCGGTCCCGCCGGCGAATGCCGCGACCCCTGGTACGCCCTCGCCTTCCGCGACGCCGACCCGCTCGGCCAGCGCTTCGAGCAGTTGGCGGAAGCCCTGCTGGGGCCGGCGATGGATGCGCTGAAGCAAGGTGGAGAGGACGCAGGATAAATGCGGCTGCTTTAGGCACACTACGTATTTTCTGGATGACGCAGCCCCGGACAAGGGCTTGAAAGCTATTTGGGAGTCGTACATGACGGATCACTCCACGCCCAGGATTGTCGAAAGCATGATGGCCAAGTGGCTGCTCAGGCGATTCCCCGTCGAGTGCACGGCGAAGAGGGCGGCATGACCCAACCCTACTCGCTGGACGATCTGTCGCTGTTGGTTGAAACCGTCGAACTGGAGTGCAAGCTCGCCCAGGGTCAGGACGGCAAGGGTGAGGTGCCGAAGGATTTCTGGACGACCTATTCTGCCTTCGCCAATACCCATGGTGGCGTCGTGTTGCTCGGTGTCCGGGAGAAGGATGGCCAGTTCAGCGTGGCTGGCTTGTCGAATGTCGAGAAGGTCCGCACCGACCTGTTCAACACCCTGAACAACCCGGCAAAGGTCAGCATCAATCTGCTGACGGACGATGATGTCGTGGTTCGTGAGTTGGAGGGCAAGCGGATTCTCGAGGTGCGCGTCCCCGCCGCTTCGCGCAAGCAGAAGCCGGTTTTCCTCAACGGCCAGCCGTTGGGTAATACCTATCGGCGGTTGCATGAGGGCGACCGGCGTTGCGACGAGGAAAGCGTCAAGCGTATGTTCGCCGAGCAGGTGGAGGACTCCCGGGACGAACGCATCCTGCCCCACTACGACCTGAGCGATATCGATCCAGACAGCCTGCGCATATACCGGCAGATGCTCAGCGATCGCAAAGCCAATCATCCGGCGCTGGAGCACCAGGGCGTCGACTTCCTGCGCCAGATCGGCGGATGGCGGCGGGACCGTGCCACCGGGCAGGAGGGCCTGACGGTTGCGGGGTTGTTGATGTTCGGCCGCTGGTTGTCGATCCAGGAAGCCATGCCTCATTACTTCCTCGATTACCAGGAGCGGCCGCAGGCGAAGACCGAGTTGCGCTGGGTCGACCGATTGGTGCCGGATGGCACTTGGTCAGGCAACCTGTTCGACTTCTATCGGCGGGTCTACCGCAAGCTGACCGAGGATTTGAAGGTGCCTTTCGCCCTCAAGGGCGATCAGCGCCAAGACGATACGCCTGTGCACGAAGCCTTGCGCGAAGCCTTGGTCAACACGCTGGTGCATGCCGATTACACAGGGCGTGTGTCCGTGCTGGTGGTCAAGCGTCCCGACCTGTTTGGTTTCCGTAACCCCGGTGGCCTGCGTTTACCGTTGGAGCAAGTGCTGCAAGGCGGTACGAGCGATTGTCGGAACCGGCTGATGCATCAGATGTTCCTGATGATCGGCTTGGGCGAGCGTGGTGGCTCCGGGGTACCGAAGATTTACAGTGGCTGGCGCAGCCAGCATTGGCGCCCGCCGGCACTGTACGAGAAGGATGAGCCCGAGCAGACCCTGCTCGAGCTGCGTATGGTCGATCTGCTGCCTGCCGAGGCGGTAGAGCAACTGCGCGAGCGTTTCGGAGAGCGTTTCGACCGGCTCGACCATACCGCCCGGATGATCCTGGCCACGGCCGCCATCGAGCGGGTGGTCAACCATAATCGTCTGCTGGAACTCTGCGATGCCCATCCCCACGACCTCAGCCAGATGCTGAGCCGGCTGGTCAAGGAGGGCATGCTGGTCTCGGATGGGCGGTCGCGCGGCATGATGTATCACCTGCCGGGTGAGGTCATGCCGACGCCCGAGCAGGTGTTCGAGGGACCGCAGCCCATGCCGGGCTATGGTTCCCCGGCCAAGTTGGGCCCCAGCTCCGAACATTGGAATTCAAGCTCCGAACATTTCGCTGTCAGCTCCGAACATTGGAATCGAAGCTCCGAACATTTCGCTGTCAGCTCCGAACATTGGAATTCAGGTTCGGAGGAGAGCGATAGCAATAGGGACGAAGTGGGACGCTGGATCAGTCCTCATCTGCCTTTGCCGGTCGTGGACTCTCTCGACTGTCTGGACGAAAACTTCCGCACGAGGCTGGAAACGATGGCTGCCGAGCCCCGGCGGAAAAAGAAACTGGCCAGGGAGCGCATGCAGCAGGTGCTGACGGCGTTGTGCCAGGAGCAGTTCATGACGCTGAACGTGCTGGCCCGGCTGGTCGAGCGTAACCCCGATGCGTTACGCCAGCAGTATTTGAACGAGATGGTGCGTCATCGGCAGATCCAACTGGCGTTCCCGTCGCGCCCCACGCATGAGCGCCAGGCGTATCGGGCAGCATCGGCGACGGATGAGTGAGCATCCGCTAGGGAGAAGGTGATGACTGAAGACCAGCTTGAGCAGAAAACCCTAGCAGGCGGAAACGCTATGCGAGACTTGGGTCTGACATGAGCCTCGACCTCCTCGCCTCGCCCTTCGACGGCCGCAGCCTGATCGAGGCCAGCGCCGGCACCGGCAAGACCTGGACGCTGACCGCGCTCTACGCGCGGCTGCTGCTGGAGCGGCAGTTGTCGGTCGGACAGATTCTGGTGGTGACCTATACCACGGCGGCCACGGCCGAACTGCGCGAGCGCATCCGTGCCCGGTTGGCCGAGCTGCTGGCAATCTACGAAGGCACGCCGAGCGGCGATGACTTCCTCACCCGCCTGCATGCCCAATACCCCGGCGAAGACGCACACCGGCGCCTGTTGCTGGCGGTGCATGGTTTCGATGAGGCGGCGATTTTCACCATCCACGGTTTCTGCCAGCGCGCCCTGCAGGACGCGGCATTCGAGGCCGGCGGGGATTTCGACAGCGAGCTGTCCACCGACGACCGCGAGGTGCTCGACGCCGTTCTGGCCGATGCCTGGCGCCATGAGCTGGCCGAGGCGGATTCGGCCTGGGCGCGCTTCCTCGCCAAGCAGCGCATCACCCCGGCCTGGCTGCGCCAGCGGCTGCGCAGCCATCTGGGCAAGCCGTACCTGCGCATCGAGCCGCGCGAGGATATCGACGCGGCGGACCTGTCTGCGGCCGGCGCCGCCTGGGAGCGTGCCGCAGCGCTGTGGCGGAGTACGGGCTACGCCTGGGTCGAAGAACTGCGGGCCCATGGCGGACTCAGCCAGACCACTCACAAGCAGGAGAAATTCGCGCTCTGGTCCAGTGAGCTGGATGCTTATTTCGCCGATCCGGCTGCCCTCTTCGACCCGCCACAAGGCTTGGACAAACTCGGTATCCAGGCGCTGGCGAAAGCCTGCAAGAAGGGTTTCGACGCGCCGGTATGCGAGCTGGCGGAGGCCCTGGACATTCTGCGCGAAGCCCTGGAAGAAGCGATTCCGGCCGGCGAACGACGCTTGATCGCCCTGCAGGTGCGCCTGCTCGACCAGCTCAACTGCGAATTGCCGGCGCGCAAGGCGGCGCAGCGTATTCTCGCCTTCGACGACCTGCTGAACCGTCTCAACGAAGCCCTGCACGGCCCGGCCGGCGATGAGCTGGCGGCGACCCTGCGCGAGCGCTATCCGCTGGCGCTGATCGACGAGTTCCAGGACACCGACCCGATCCAGTACGCCATCTTCGATCGCATCTACCGTCCCCGTGGCGATGCGCCGGCGGGAGACCTGTGCTTCGTCGGCGATCCCAAGCAGGCCATCTATGCCTTCCGCGGCGCGGACCTGGCGACCTACCTGAAGGCCCGCGACGAAGCCGGTCGGCACTACGACCTGCCGTTCAACTACCGTTCCACGCCGGAGCTGATCGCCGCGCTCAACCTCCTCTTCGACCGTCCCCGGCCATTCGCCGAAGAGGGCCTGGACTATCCGCCGGTTCGTCCGGGGCAGAAAGACCGTGCCCGGCTGGTCCTGCCGGAACAGGAGTCGCCGCTGGCGCTGGTCTGGCTCGGCGACGAGCCGCTGATCAAGGGCGAGGCGGGCCGCCTGGCGGCGCAGGACACCGCGCGCCGCATCGCGGCGATCCTGGCGGCCAGCGCCGAAGGGCAGGCGTATTTCGAGCAGGACGGCACGCGCACGCCGCTCAAGGGGGGCGACATCGCCGTGCTGGTGGCCAGCCACCGGCAGGCCGCCGACATCGCTGCCGAACTGGCTGCGCGTGGGGTACCCAGCGTGCGGCGCGGGCGCGACAGCGTCTGGCACAGCGAGGAGGCGGAAGAGCTTGCCGCGGTGCTCGCCGCCTATGCCGAACCGGGGCGCGAGGGGCTTTTGCGCTACGCCCTGGCCACCCGCCTGCTTGGCCGCGACGCCCTGCAACTGGCGCGCTGCCAGGATGACGAACTGGCCTGGGACGCCGAGCGCGAAGCGGCGGAGAAATACCATCAGCTCTGGCAACAGCATGGCTTCATGCGCGCCTTCCGCGCCTGGTTGGACGAACAGGGTGTGGCCGGGCGACTGCTCGGGCTGCCCGATGGCGAGCGCCGGCTGACCAACCTCCTGCACCTGGCCGAACTGCTACAAACCGAGAGCCTGCAACGCCCCGGCCTGGAGCCGCTGCTCGCCTGGCTGAATGCCCAGCGCACCAGCGAAGGCGCTGGCGACGACGCGCTGCTGCGCCTGGAAAGCGATGCCGAGCGGGTGCAGATCGTCACCGTGCACACCAGCAAGGGCCTGGAATACCCGTTGGTGTTCTGCCCGTACCTGTGGGACGGCGGCCTGCTGCGCAAGGACGAGGACGTCACCTGCCACGCCGCCGACGGTACACCGCTGCTCGACCTGGGCAGCGCCGACTGGGACAACCATCGCCGACGTGCCCGCCAGGAGCGTTTCGCCGAACGCCTGCGGCTGGCCTATGTCGCCCTGACCCGTGCCCGCGATCGGCTCTGGCTGCACTGGGGCCCGGTCGCCTTGCCCAAGGCGAAGAAAGACGGCGAACTGTCCGAGGACGGCCTGCACAGCAGCGCCCTCGCCTGGCTGCTGCATGGCCGCGACCTGCCGGGCGACGATGCCCTGGCCGAACTGGCGACACATCTGGCCGCATGCGAGCCGGCGCAGTTGCGCGAGGAGTTGGACGCGCTGGCCAGCGACAGTGCCGGCACCCTCGCCCGCATCCCGCTGCTGGAGCGTGAGGCCAGTGCCCAGGGTCAGCACCGCGCCACACCGCCCGCCGAGCTGGCGCTGTTGCCGCGCAGCCTGCACAGCGCCTGGCGGATCGGCAGTTTCTCCGGTCTGGCCGCCGGGGTACACATGGAAGCACCGGACCGCGATACCCTGGCCATGCCGGATGCCAGCGAGCCGGGCAGCGGCTTCTTCGCCTTCCCTCGCGGTGCACGTGCCGGTACCTGTCTGCACGCGATCCTGGAGCTCTGGGCGCGGGGCAAGGGCAGCCTGGAGGAATTGGTCGCCCCGGCTCTGCGTGACCACGGCTTGCCCGAGGACTGGGCGCCGCTGACCGTGGCCCATCTGCAACAGGTGCTGGACACCCGGCTGGACGAGCACGGCGAATTGCGCCTGTCCGCCCTGGCGTCGGAGCGCCGCTTGCCCGAGCTGGGCTTCACCTTCCCGGTGGCCGGCCTGGATGTCCAGCGCCTGCGCGCCCTGCTCTGCGACCCGGCTCATGGCTTGGCCGAGCCCCTGCGCGAGGCGGCGGCACGCCTGGAATTCGATGCGCTGAAAGGTTTCCTCAAGGGTTTCATCGACCTGACCTTCGAGCACGACGGTCGCTGGTACATCGCCGACTACAAATCCAACTGGCTCGGCCCGGATACCGGGCACTACGGCGGCGACCGCCTGCTCCAGGCCCTGGCCGGCGAGCACTATTACTTGCAATACCTGATCTATCTGGTGGCGCTGCGCCGCTTCCTGCGCCAGCGTCTCGCGGATTTCCGCGACGAACAGCTTGGTGGCGCCTATTACCTGTTCCTGCGTGGCATGCCGGACGCCGGCGTGTACTTCGCCCGCCCGGCGGACGGCCTGTTGGATGCGCTGGACCGGCTGTTCGAGGAGGGGGCATGAACCCAGTTGTCATCGGGCGAATGAATTCGCCCCTACCTATGTCCGGCTTTTCCCCTGTAGGTGCGAATTCATTCGCCCGACGGCTCCCTGCACCGAACGGAGACCGCCATGGCGCTCGCTGATCTTCCCCTCAGCCCCCTGGAGCGCGCCTTCGTCGACAGCCTGCAACGCCTCGATCCGCAGGCGGACGACGCGGTGCTGGCTGCCGCCGCACTCTGCTGCCAGGTGCTGGCCGAGGGCGATGTCTGCCTGCCCTTGGGGCGCCGCGCGGGCAAGCCCGCCTGGCCGGAAGCGGACGCCGGCTTCGTGCTGCCGCCTCTGGCGGCGTGGCGTGCGCACCTGGAGGCGTCGCCCTTGGTGGCCAGGCCGGGCGAGTTCGCCCCGCTGATCCTCGACCGTGACCGTCTCTACCTGGCGCGCTACCACGCTTACGAAAGCCAGCTCGCCGAACGCCTGTTGACACGGGCGGCGGACCGACCGGAGGTGGACGAAACGCTGCTGGCCGACTCCCTCGCCCGCCTGTTTGCCCGCAACACCCAGTCGCCGGACTGGCAGCGCCTGGCGGCGGCGCAGGCGGTTCGTCGGCGTCTGGCGGTGATTTCCGGCGGCCCCGGAACCGGCAAGACCACGACTGTGGTGCGCCTGCTCGCCGCCTTGCTCGAGCAACGCGGCGGCGAGTCCCTGGCCATCGGCCTCGCGGCGCCCACCGGCAAGGCGGCGGCGCGGATGGCCGAGGCGATCCGCAACGCCAAGGCCGAACTGCCGGTCAGCGAGGCGATCAAGGCGGCGCTGCCTGAGGAGGCGCGCACCCTGCACCGGCTGCTCGGCAGCCGCGGCGACAGCCCCCAGGTGCGTCACGACGCGTCCAATCCGCTGCCCCTGGACGTGCTGGTGGTGGACGAGGCCTCCATGGTGGACTTGGCGCTGATGGCCAAGCTGCTCGCTGCCCTTCCCCCCGCGGCGCGGCTGATTCTGCTCGGCGACAAGGACCAGCTCGCCGCTGTCGAGGCCGGCGCGGTGTTCGCCGAACTGTGCGAGGGACGTGGTTTCGATGCACGCGCGGCGGCCGATCTGCAACGCCTCACCGGCCAGCCGGTGCCGGTGGAGAAGCCCCGTTCGAAGCTGGGCGATGCGGTGGTGCTGCTCACCCACAGTCATCGCTTCGCCGGCGATAGCGGCATCGGCGAACTGGCGCGGCGGATCAATGCCGGTGACGCCAAGGGCACCCAGGCCCTGCTGCGGGAAAACCGCGCCGACCTGGCCTGGAACGCCCATCCGACGCCTGCCGGCCTGCTGGAGCGACTGGATGCGGGCTATGCGCCGTATCTCGCCGCCGCCCGCCAGGGCGATCCGGGTGCTGCCTTCGCTGCGTTCAACACCTTCCGCGCCCTCACCGCCCAACGCGAAGGCCCCTGGGGCGTGGCCGGGATCAACGAGGCCCTGGAGGCGCGCATCAAGCGCCGTCTCGGTCTGGCCAGCCGGGAGCGCTGGTACCCTGGCCGTGCGGTGATGGTGCGGCAGAACGACTACGCCCTGGGGCTGTTCAACGGCGATATCGGCCTGTGCCTGCCGACGTCCAACGGCCTGCGGGTGTTCTTCGAGGGTGAGGACGGCTACCGGCCGTTCGCCCCGGCGCGCCTGCCCAGCCACGACAGCGCTTTCGCCATGACCGTGCACAAGAGTCAGGGCTCGGAATTCGCCGAGGTGCTGCTGGCACTGCCGGAACAGCCCAGCCCGCTGCTGACCCGCAGCCTGTTTTACACCGGCATCACCCGCGCCAAGCGCAAAGTGGAAATCTGGGCCCTGGCGCCCCGCCTGAGCGAAGCGGTGAACACCCGCGCCGAACGCGCTGCCGGTCTGGCCGAGCGACTGGGCGTGCCACCAGCCGCCAGCGCCGAGCCAGTCGCGCCGGCTCCGCCGAAGCCTGTCGATCCGGCAGCCAAGGGGCAGTTGGACTTGTTCTAGCGAACGCCCGTTACGTGTCGAACTTCTCGGCTCCGAGGTTTTTCCGTCTCCTCAGCGCGACCGTACGTTCACTCCGATAATCGGTTTAGCCCACCCATCCCATCACCAACGGCAGGCTGGCCGCGGCCAGCAGCGTTTGCAGGGTGATGATCCCGGCCATCAAATGACTATCGCCGCCGAGCTGGCGGGTCAGGACGTAGGCGGTAGGGGCAGTGGGCAGGGCGAAGAACAGGATCAGCAGGCTGCTTTCCATGGCCGGCAGGTGCAGCGCCAGGGCCACGCCGAACGCCAGGAGCGGCATGGCCAGCAGGCGCATCGCGCAGTTCCAGCCGAGGGCCGGGACTTCGCCGCCGAGTTCCTGCGGTCGCAGCGCAGCGCCGACGCAGAGCAGGCCGAGCGGCAGGCTGGCGGCGGCGAGCAGGCTGAGCAGGCGGTCGGTGCCGCCGGGCAGGCCGAGGCCGGAGAGGTTGACCAGCGCACCGGCCAGGCAGGCGAGGATCAGCGGATTCCTGGCGATCGGCAGCAGCAACGAGCGGGCGCTGACGCCGCGCTCGGCGGTGAGCGCCCAGACCGACATCACGTTCACCGTCGGCACCATCAGCGCCAGCATCAACGCGGCCAGGGTCAGGCCCTCCTTGCCGAACAGGCTGCCCACCGCAGCCAGGCCCAGGTAGGTGTTGAAGCGCAGCACGCCCTGGGTGACGGCGCCGAAGCGTGCCGCCGACCAACCGCGCACCCGGCGGGCGACGAGCAAGGCGATCCAGGCCAGGCCGAGGGCAAGCAGGACTGCCAGGGCCAGGCGGGGCAGCGCGGGGTTGTCCAACGGAGCGGTGGCCAGGCTGCTGAACAGCAGGGCGGGGAAGAGAATGAAGTAGTTCAGGCGTTCGGCGCCCGGCCAGAAGGCCTCGCTGGGAAAGTCCCAACGGCGCAGCAGATAACCGCCGACGATCAGGGCGAACAGGGGCCAGAGGGCGAGCAGCAGGGCAGTCACTCGGATTTCCAGGCAGGAGAGGAGGTCACATCTTGGTAGCTGACGCGCCCGTCGGCAAGACCGAAAGCCGGGTTGACCGCTCTAGGGCGGGCTATGCTGGCCGAGGCAGTCACGTTTCGTCGGATCGGGTGACCTAAAGCCTGAGCTGGAGATGTCGAAATGATATTATTCCTGGCGACCAACGAGTGCCCGCGCCATGTTTGCCCAAGAAAGTCAGGTGGTTGAAGAATTTCTCCATACCCCGTACGGGCAGCAATTGCGGCAAGGTTTCCGTTGGCTGCGCTTTTCCTCTTCCCTGGAGCGCGAGTTCCGCGCCCAACTCAACGAGCAGTCGCGTCTTTCCCAATTCCTCGCCGGCCTACTGCTGACCCTGGTGGTCGGTGGCTATCTGTACATCGAGCAGGTCTTCATCGTTGCCTACCAGCCGGTGTGGCTGACGGAAGTGACACTGATCCGCCTGGCACTGATCGGCATCGGCGGTATGGTCCTGCTGATGAGCGGCAGTCGCCGTGGACGACGAATCGCAACGAAGCTCTATCCGCTATTGCTGGTGGTAATCGGCGGTCTCGCCTCCCATGTCGATCTGCATTACGAAGCCAGCCGGCTGCCGCTGGTGCTGCGTTACGAAGCGGGGTTGTTGATCGTTTCGTCGTTCTTCTTTCTCGGCATCACGTTCTGGACGGCGCTGTGTTGCGGCCTGTTGATCATGTTGGTGGACGGCGTGATGGCGCAGTGGCGGCTGGAAGGACCATTGCTGGCCGAGCACTGGATCGCCACCGGTTACTACCTGGTCCTTCTGTTCATCGGGGCGACCGGCCGCTTCGTGCATGAATTTTCCCAGCGCGAGCAGTTCCTCATGCGCAAGCTGCTCGGCTGGGTGGCCGAGCATGACGCCCTGACCGGCCTGGCGAACCGGCGCCACTACGATTCGTCGCTGCGGGTACGCCTGTCGCAGGCGCGACGTGACCGGATGCCTATGGCGCTGCTGTTGGCCGATCTGGATGATTTCAAGGTCTACAACGATACCCTGGGGCATCCGGCGGGCGATGAGCTGTTGCGGGTCTTCGGCGTGCGCTTCGCCGAATTCGCCCGGCGCCCGCTGGACGTAGCGGCCCGGACCGGCGGCGAAGAGTTCGCCCTGCTGTTGTACGACACCGACGAAGCGGGGGCCGAGGTCATTGCCGGGAACATCCTCAAGAGCCTGCGTGAAAATGCGCTGCCGCACCCTTCGGAATGGCCGCGCGGACCGTTGACCCTGAGCATCGGCGTTGCCGTCGCCAACGAGCGGGACACCGCCGAGACCCTGTACAAGCGCGCCGACACGGCGTTGTACCGGGCCAAGGCGGGGGGCAAGAACCGCTTCGTGCTCAGCTGGCTGCCCTGACTTCGGCTCAGCTTTCCAGGGTGGCGTTGAGGTTGATGCGTGCCTTCAGCAGCTTGGAGACCGGGCAGCCTTCCTTCGCCTGATTGGCGATCTGCTGGAACTGGTTGACGTCGGCACCGGGAATCTTCGCCTTCAGGATGAGGTCGACGGTGGTGATTTCAAAGCCTTCGCCCACCTTGTCCAGGGTCACCACGGCCTGCGTTTCGATACGCTCGGCGGTGAGTCCGGCTTGGCCGAGCATCATCGACAGCGCCATGGAGAAACAACCGGCGTGTGCCGCGCCGATCAGCTCTTCCGGGTTGGTGCCCGGCTGGTCTTCGAAGCGCGTGTTGAAGCCGTAGGGGTTGTCCTTGAGCGCGCCGCTCTGGGTGCTGAGGGTGCCCTTGCCGTCCTTGAGATTGCCCTGCCAGACCGCCGATGCGTGCTTTTTCATGATGCGTCCTCCGCGCGGGTTGCGATCTGGTTCAGAGGCATTCCGCACGGGAGAGTTCAGTGCCGTTCGGCTGTCAGGGTAGTTCCAGCCCGCCACCGGCCTTATGCAGCGCGCGCAGGTGTTCGCCAAGGCGGGCCAGGTTGGCTTCGCTGGCTTCCAGCTCGCTGCGGCGCTCCGGCAACAGGAGCAGGCGCACCTCGCGGTCGAGGTCGTCGCTCAGCCGATGCAGCGTCTGCTGGCGTTCGGATGCCTCCGCTTCCAGGCGCTGCCATTCGCCGGCCTGGGGCAGGCCGTAGCCGCTGTCTAGCATTTCAGCGGGGCGGCTGAGGAAGCCGCTGTTGGCGAGGATGCCTTCGAGGGTATCGCCGGCCTTGGCGAGAAGCTCGTCGTCGGCGGCGCGCGGGCCGAGGTAGCGCTGCTTGAGTTCGTCCTGGGCCAGCAGCAGTTGCCTGCGCAGGGCGGCTTGTTCCAAGAGGAGCAGGGCTGCCGAGGCGCGCAGGTCGGCATTCTCGAACCAGGGTCGGCGGCGCTCGGCGGGCAGGGCGAGCCACTCCTCGACGCGCGCCTGGGGCACCGCCAGGCGCTGGCGCAGTACGGCGAACATCGCCTGGTAGCGGTCACGGAAGGAGTCGAAGCGATAGCCCAGGCGCAGGGCCTCCTTGGGATCGTCGAGCACGCTACGGTCGGCCAGGCCGCGGGCGATCAGCAGGTCGAGCAGGCCGTTGGGCATGATGCTGTCGAGGCCGACCAACTCCGGGCGGTCGGTGCCGCTGCGCAACAGCTTGAGGGTCTCCACCGCGCAATTGTTGGAGAGGAAGTAATAGTCGCCGTCGTAGCTCCAGTGCAGCTCGGCTGCGCGAGCGACCAGCATGTCCTGTTCGGTGCGATTCAGGCGCAATGGGACCGAGGCCAGGCTGCGCATCTCCACCTTGGTGTATTCGTCGATCACCTGCGACAACGGCAGCACGAACAACCGTGAGGGGTAGACGCCGGTAAGGCCGTCCCAGCTGGACAGTTGCACATCGCCGACGAAGGCACGGTAGGACAGCACCAGATGGTGGTCGAGATCGAGCCGGCAGGCCGGGCCGCGTGGCCGACCGGGGGCGCAGACCACCAGGCGCAGCATGCTGTGGCCCCAGCGGCTGACCCAGGCATCGTTGGCTTCGGCGAACAGGTAGTCCACTTCGTAGACCCGTTCCGGGTCCAGCTTGCCCAGCGGTACCCGGCCGAAATCACGCCCGGCGTTGAGGTAGGCGTAACCGTCCAGGCAAGTGTCACGGTCGACTGGAGACCAGCCGAAGTGTTCGCTGAAGTAGCGGTACAGGGACGGGCGGCGGCAGGCATAGCTCGGGTCGAGGAGGAAATACTCCATGTTCACCGCGACGAACTCACGCGGGTTGCTCAACTCGTAGACGTCCGGGCTGCGCGCGACCTGGCCGTTGTGCCGTTCGCGCTGGCCGCGGCTGCCGACGCGCTGCGGCCAGCCGGCCAGATCGAGCAGGCGTGGGTCGTCGCTGAGGGTGAAGCGGCGAGCGGTCTGGCCTCGGCAACGGTCCGGCAGGCCGACCGGGCCGAGATCGGCGGCCTGCCGGCGGCAACGCTGCAGGCGCTGCCATTCGCCATCGGGCCAGAGGCGGGCGCGGTCGTACAGGTGCGTGAGTTCGTGCAGCACGGTAGCCAGCAGCTCGCGGCGTACCGTGCCGTGGGGACGGTTGGTGCGCTCGCGTGCGGCGGAGCCATCGACCAGGCCGTCGAGCAGTTTTGCGTTCAGCGCCAGGGCATCGAGGCGGGTGACCCGGCCGTAGCCGTTGTCAGGCAGATCGTTGCGCCAGAGGACCTCCACGCGGCGGTCGAGGCGTTCGACGAAGCGTGGCGGCAAGGCATCCAGGGCTTCGTCGAGCAGGGCCTGGCTGGCCTCGCGTTGTGCCGTTGTCAGGCCGTCGTCTTGCAGCTCCAGCCGCAGACCGGCCTGGAGAGGGCCGGCGACCAGCAGCAGGGTGGCGCAGAGCAGGCGCGAAAGCATGGGCGGGCTGCCGCGCCGGTTGGATCAGCGGGCGAGGATGGCTTCGGCCAGTGCCAGATCGCTGGCGCCGCGTGCTTCCGGCACCTGGCTGCGGATGGCATCGAGGGCGGCTTCCAGGCGGGCGCCACGTATTTCACCCTGGCTGGCGACGAAGCTGGCGGCATCGTCGCGGGCCTCGACCACGACTTTCATGTCGCGGATCGAGGTGGTGGTGTCGGAGGTGAAATCGACGGTGCGGTCCAGCGCGCGGACCACAATGTTGCTGGTGGCGACCAGCGTCTGCGCCTGGGCGGCGCCGACGGACAGGAACAGGGCGGTGGTAGCGACGAGCAAGGACGTGCGCATGGCGTTTCAACTCCAGACGAAACGGATTGGTTCATTGGACGGAAATCATCGGCCCCGGTTCGCTGGTGCGGCGAGGGGCCGATTCGGGCGGGAAGGCTAACGGAATGCGCGGCGGCCGGCCAGAGCGTCGAGTACGGGTGCGACGTGTCTGGCTCGTCGGGTGAAGGCGGGGCGGTCAGAGCGCCAGGATCGCCTGGGCCAGTTGCAGGTCGCTGGCGGACAGTTGGGGCGCCTGCTCGCGGATATGCGTCAGGGCCGCTTCCAGCCTCGCGCCACGAATCTCGCCCTGGCTCGCAACGAAGCTGGCCGCATCCTCACGTGCTGCGAGCACCACCTTGTCGTCGCGCAATGACGATGTCATGTCGGTGGAAGCCTGCAGCGACTCCCCGAGCGCCCCGACGACCGTGTCAGTGGTGACGATGAAGCTGGAAGCGGAAGCAGCGGTGGAAAGCGCCAGCAGAGTGGCAGCGCTGAACAGGCGGAGAGCAGCCATGGTTGGAACTCCTTGCAAGGGCGGCGTCGCGATGACGTTGGATAGCCCAAGAGCTTAGTGCAAGCTGCCGCTTCGTCGCCAGACGAGGCATTAGGCCAGTCTTGGCCGGGACGAAACATTGTGTAAACTGCAGTCACTTTGAGTACGTTCTGTGGCTACCTAGTCCGGCCTTTTGTGAAGCTGCCAGGCTCAAATCCATCTTGGTACGGATGTACTCATCGCTATACCAATAACAAATACCGGGTCGTGTCGGCGTGCTCGATACCGGGAAGGGAGTCGTTCGAACATGATCATCCTTGTTGGATCGAAAGTTGATCAATCCAGTATTCGCAACTCCCTCGGTAAGCCCGAATACAGCTACTACTTCCTCTTGAAGGAGTTCCTTCCTGCACTGGAGCGCCTTGGCCGTGTGGTGCAGGTCCAGAGCCCGGAGGAAGTCGAGGTACTGTCTGCGCAGTACCGTGCCGTCGGCGAAGAGGTGGTGTTCTTCAGTTTCAGCCCTCCGCACCAAGTACCGCTCGGGGCAAGTTGCCCAACCGTCGTGGTATTCGCCTGGGAGTTCGACAGCCTTCCGTCCTTCGAATGGGGCGGCAATCCTCAGAATGACTGGCGTTACACTTTTGCCCGTGTCCAGGGGGCTATTTGTACGAGCGCGGAAACCGCAGGACTGGTCGAGACAGCTATGCCTGACTTTCCTGTCATGGCACTGCCTGCTCCAGTCTGGGACCGTTATGGGGACCTGGCGGTAGACGCACCGGCGGCGCTCGACGAGCGGCAGTTCCGGTTCGAGGGCATCGTCATCGATAGTCCGGCTCTAGGGTTATCCGCCGATGGACTGGTCCGCAAACCCGTCGAGCCACTGCCGGAGCCGGTCTCCGTGCCGGTGACGTCAGTTCCGAGCCCGGGTCGTTTGGCCGAAGCCTGGATGTTGAGCAAGGCGTTGCTTCGCGGCTGGTGGCAGGAGTGCCGGCTACCACTGGAGGCTGCGGTCCCTCAGGTCGAATCCACCGAGGAGAATGTGGAAGAAGAGGTCTCCGAGTCGATCCATCAGCCGGCTCTCCATCTGATCACCATCAGCGGAGTGGTTTACACAACCGTACTCAATCCGGCGGATGGCCGGAAGAACTGGGTTGACCTGGTCACCGCATTCTGCTGGGCGTTCAAGGATGTCGAGGATGCCACGCTGATCGTGAAGATGACCCACCACGATCTCCAGTTCTATCGAGTGGTGTTGATGACCTTGCTTTCCCGGCTCGCACCTTTCCGTTGTCGGGTGATTGTGCTGCATGGCTTCCTCGATGATGAGCAGTACCGGCAGCTCATGTCGATCACGACCTACTATGTCAATTCTTCGGCTGGCGAGGGCTTATGCCTGCCGCTCATGGAGTTTCTCAGCGCCGGCAAGCCGGCGATTGCGCCCGTCCACACGGCGATGGCCGACTATGTGGACGATCGACTGGCATTCCCGCTGAAATCGTCTCCGGAACCGTTCTGCTGGCCCCATGATCCGACGGGTGTCTATGCCACTCACCGTCATCGCCTGAATTGGCAGTCGTTGATGGAGGCCTATCGCGAAAGCCATGAGGTCGCACGTCACGACTCGCCGCGCTATCGCGGCATGGCGCGTCACGCCTGCGAGCGGATGCAATCGTTTGCGTCGGTGACGACGGTCGCGAGCCCGCTCGGGGCATTTCTGGAAGAGATCGCCGGGGGTAGTCAGGCGGCCGTTTCCTCGCAGAAGGACAGCGTGGCGATATGAAATTCCTTATCTACTCGGAAGTGACTGCCGCACGTATCGCGGACAGCATGGGGCTTCCCGAATACAGCTATTACTTCGTGTTGCGCGACTTTCTTCCCGTACTCGAGGCGTTGGGGTCTGTGCATCTGATCGAGCGACCCGAGAGCGAAGTCGATGCGTTGTATGACGAAGCCTGCGCAGCGGGAGAGCCTTGTATTTTCCTGTCTTTTTCACCTCCACAGAAGACACTGCTGAACCTGCGTTGTCCGACGCTTCCGGTCTTCGCCTGGGAGTTCGACACCATTCCCAACGAATCCTGGCTGGATGAGTTCAATCAGGATTGGCGTCACGTCTTGCGCAGACTAGGACAGGGGATAACCCATTCGCAGATGGTGGTTCGGGCCGTGCGGCGGGAGCTGGGAGCGGAATTTCCCATCGTTTCGATACCCTCTCCGGTTTGGGATAAGTTCGCTGCACTCCGAAATGCCTCAGGTGGTCTGCCATGGCTCAAGCCTGTACGGATTCAGGTGCGCTCAGGAGTAGTCGTGGACAGCCATGACCCCGATGTCGGGCCGTACATCTTTGGCCCGAACGCCACGGCCAGGGTCGTTCAGGCAATCCGCGAGCATGAGAGTGCCGTTGCCCGGTCGAGGGGCGAGGCTTTACCTGAACAGCCGGCTGCTTCGGTGCGGCAACAGTCTCGCTTGGGTATCACCCGTCGCTACCTTGGCGAGTGGTATCTCAAAGTACTGCGGCGGAACCTGCCATTCCTGCCCAACCCGTCGGCCAGAAAAATTAGTGTGGATCTGGTTTATGGCAACCCCGAAAAACGTCTGGAACCCAAGAACACTGTGGAGCCGCCGCATCCACTGACGGCAGGGATCACACCGAGGATGCCGGACTGGGAACCATCCGACTGCCAGCTTGAGCTATCCGGGGTCGTCTTCACCGCCTTGTTCAACCCGTACGATGGCCGTAAGAACTGGGCGGATATGCTGACCGCCTTCTGTGCTGCGTTCCGCGATACGCCGGATGCCACCTTGGTGTTCAAGCTGGGACATCGCGAATACCAGTCGGCAATGCACGACATGCTCATTTGGATGGCACGAATGCCCCGCTTCCAATGTCGGATCGTGTTGCTTCAGGGGTTCCTGGAAGGACGCGACTTCGACAACCTGATCCGGGCCAGCGCCTTCGCAGTCAACGCTTCCCATGGCGAGGGCCAATGCCTGCCGCTCATGGAATTCCTGTCATGCGGCAAACCCGCCATCGCCCCTCGGCATTCGGCAATGCTCGACTATATCGATGAAAGCGTCGCATTCGTCGTCGACAGTTGGCTGGATGCGACGGCCTGGTCGCACGATCCGCGCCTGGCTTACCGGACTTGCCGACACCAGCTCGATTGGTCTTCTCTTGTGCGTGCTTACCAGGCTGCCTACCAATGCGCAAAACAGGACCCGGAGCGCTATGAGCGAATGTCGGCCCAAAGCATCGAGCGGATGCGCCAGCACTGTTCTCAGGCCGTGGCTATCGAACGGTTGAAGGGTTTCCTGGGGCAGGATGTCGAGCATCATGCAACAGCTGTGTGAGGCCGGGAATGGACGAAACTTCCGGTTTGGTGGGCGGTGGAACGACATGCCCAGTAATGGCTCTGGCGTTTGTCGAATAGCAGATTGTTCTGGCGCGAAATCGATAAGAAGGAACGGATCTTTTTGAGCAGACGGATCGATGACATCGAAATCCTGCGTGGTTTCGCGGTTCTCTTCGTAGTAGCCCACCACGCGATGGACAACCTGTTCACGTGGAAGACTCCGAGGCTGGAGCTTTTCTCGGCTTATTTCAGCGGTGGTTTTGGGGTCGATCTGTTCTTCGCTATCTCCGGATTCGTCATTGCACGGGATTTGGTGCCTCGCCTGACGTCTAGCCCGACGGTGGCCTCTTCCTTTCGTATCACGGTGTCGTTCTGGATACGGCGTGCGTGGCGGCTGCTGCCATCCGCGTGGTTTTGGTTAGCCGTGACGCTGATCATGGTTGTGATATTCAATCAATCGGGAGCGTTCGGCGGCTTCCGATCCAATCTGGCGGCTACCGTTGCTGGAGTCCTGCAGGTTGCGAACATCCGCTTTGCTGAGACATTCGGACAAAGCGAGTACGGTGTCAGTTTCGTCTACTGGAGTCTCTCCCTAGAGGAGCAGTTTTATTTTCTCCTGCCTTTGCTGGTTATCGTCGGGAGGCGTTTCCTTCCCTATTTGCTGCTGGCGTTGGTGCTTTTCCAGCTATTCTCGACAAGGACGTTGCTAGGGATTGTGTTTCGTAGCGATGCACTGGCTCTTGGTGTGCTGTTGGCGCTGTGGTACCGGCAGGAGACCTACATCATGGTTCGTCCCGCATTCCTGAAGGGATGGGGTACGTTGTTGTTGCTGGGAATATTGGCCAGCATGGCCTTTGTCGGGGCGCTGAAAGTTGTGGCTCCGGTGTTCAGCCTATTCGCTCTCCTTTCGATTCTCCTCGTGTGGGCGGCTTCCTATGACATGGATGTTTTTCTTCCGCATGGCCGGCTACGGAAACTATTGCTTTGGGTGGGCGCACGTTCTTATGCCATCTACCTGATACACGTTCCCGTGTTTTACATGACCCGGGAAATTTGGTTCCGACTGTCTCCGGATACGGTTCCGGACAACCGACTCTTCCTGCCCTACCTGTTCACTGCGGGGCTGTTGCTGACGGTGTTGAGCGAATTGAACTTCCGTCTCATCGAAGTTCCATTCCGAAGGCGCGGCGCAGAGATTTCGCAACGGTTCCTGACAGGTGAGTCGGGGCGGCCTCATGAGGAAGGTGACGGTATGCAGCGGAGCAAAGGGTAGCCATGTTAGATCGTCTGAAAAAATTCTTCGCTTCGGAGCCTGCCTTGCAGAGCGCTTCTTCTGGCACGGTGGATTTCACCCTTATCGATGCCAGCTTAAGTGGCTGGTTCAATATCGGGACGGGAGAATTGTTGGAGGGCTTTCCTATCCTGCCCGAGGATAGAGTGCTGGACATCGGCTGCGGCGACGGCGCATTCACGCACTTTTGCGCCAAAATGAAAGCCGAAGTGATCTACGCCGATATCGATCCTGCTCGAGTAGCGGCAGTGGGGCTGCGGTTACAGGATTCCGGGGCGAGGGCTTTGCATCCGTTGGTCACGGATGGAAATCCCATCCCGCTTCCGGACGCCCATGTCGATAAGGTGGTCGCCATGGAGGTGCTAGAGCATGTGGATTCGCCCACCGATTTCCTGAATGAACTGGTGAGAGTCGGCAAGCCAGGCGCACTCTATTTACTCACCGTACCGGATGCCGTTGGCGAACGTGTTCAGCAGAAACTGGCTCCGCCTTCATACTTCGAAAAGCCTAACCATATCAATATTTTCGGGCGGGACGATTTCGAGCGTCTCGTTGCCGGGGCTGGGCTGATTATCGAAAAGAAAAGCTACTACGGGTTTTACTGGGCGGTCTGGTGGTCCTTCTTCTGGACCTGCGATCAGGATTTCTCGCCTCCCTGGCATCCGCTGTTGGAGAGTTGGGCCAGGACATGGCAGTTGTTGTTATCGCTGCCCGATGGCGCACGGATCAAACACGCGCTTGACGAAGTGATGCCAAAAAGCCAGGCGATAATTGCAAGGAAACCTTGAGCAGCCTGCCATCAGAAAGGCTCGCGGTGAAACTCGAACCGAACGGATTCGGTTCTCTCTCGACATGACGATCCAAGCCCCTCTTGGGTTCCCCTCCTTTCCTCGTTCTCCTTCCGTCCGAAAACTACTTATTTCCTGACAGGCAACGGCGGCCCTAATGCGCGATACAGAGCGGCTATAACACTTGCCCTCTGATACTTCCGGCGGCATTTGGCTCTCACCCAAACTTTCGATTGGTTTCGATCGATTTCTAGGAACTTTTGTGCTGAAGAGCACATCTTAACTAAGTGAAATGATACGTTCTCAGCACAAGGAAAATCGTGGGAATTCGCGGAAAAATCGCTGAACAGGCGCGAATTGTCCTACAAAATAATAATAAGGGCTCAATCATGAGGCTGCTGGTTACCGGGCTCGGGGGATTCGTAGGTCAGGCATTCGTCCGTCGGTACGAGGCGCGAGCATTAGCCGGTCACGAACTATGTCTGACCGCGCGGCACGACTTGCTCGATATTTCCGCCTTGCAGACCATGGTTGTCGATACTCGCCCCGATGCGGTGATACATCTGGCAGGCCAGACCTTCGTGCCAGAGGCTTTCCGCGACCCGGCACGAACCTTCCAGATCAATGTCCTCGGTACGCTCAATCTGCTTCAGGCCCTAAAGCGCAGTGCTTTCTCGGGTAGCTTCCTGTACGTCAGCTCTGGCGATATCTACGGCCAAGTGCCGGAGCACCGGTTACCCATTCACGAGGCGATGCTGCCGCATCCCCGCAATCCTTATGGCGTCAGCAAGCTCTCCGCAGAGTTGCTCTGCCAGCAATGGGGCTATACCGAAGGTTGGCGCGTTCTGGTTGCCCGGCCGTTCAACCATATCGGCGTTGGCCAAAAGGATTCTTTCGTCATCGCCAGTGCGGCGCGCCAGATCGCGCGCATCCGCAAGGGCATGCAGGCCCCCCGGCTCGAAGTGGGCGATATCGATGTCACGCGCGATTTCCTCGACGTGGACGATGTCATCGATGCCTATCTGGCGATCCTGACGAAGGGTTGGGCCGGCGATGTCTATAACGTCTGCTCCGGACGGGAGCGGCGTATCCGGGACCTGATTGGAATGCTGGCAGATATCGCCGGCGTCGATCTGGAACTGGTTCAGGACCCCGCGCGCTTGCGTCGCGCGGAGCAGCATCGTGTGCAGGGAAGTTTCGACAGATTGCGCGCGGCGACAGGTTGGGAACCGAAGATAACCATCGAACGATCCCTGCAGGCGGTTCTGGCTGACTGGGAATTGCGGGTACTACAAGAATGACAAAGCACGCATTGATTACGGGAATTACCGGACAGGATGGCGCTTACCTGGCCAAGCTGCTGTTGGAAAAAGGCTATCGCGTTCATGGCTTGGTTGCCCGACGAAGTTCGGATACCCGGTGGCGTCTGCGCGAGCTGGGCATCGAGTCGGATATCGTTTTCCTAGATGGCGACCTGTCCGATGGCACTGCGCTGCAACGAGCCGTAGTCAAGGCGCGTCCAGATGAAATATACAACCTGGCGGCGCAGAGTTTCGTCGCCACATCCTGGGATCAGCCCATTACCACCGGCATCGTCGATGGCCTTGGCGTGACACACCTGCTGGAGGCGATTCGTCAGTTCAGTCCCGAAACGCGTTTCTATCAGGCATCGACCAGTGAGATGTTCGGTTTGATCCGGGCGGACCGCCAGGATGAGAACACCCCGTTTTACCCGCGCAGCCCATACGGTGTGGCAAAGCTCTACGGACACTGGATCACGGTGAACTATCGAGAGAGCTTCGGCCTGCATGCCTCCAGCGGGATTCTCTTCAACCATGAATCGCCGTTGCGTGGGATCGAGTTCGTGACCCGCAAAGTCACCGATGCCGCTGCACGCATCAAGCTCGGCCGTCAGCGTGAGCTGCGCCTGGGCAATATCGACGCCAAGCGGGACTGGGGGTTTGCCGGCGATTATGTCGAGGCGATGTGGCTGATGCTCCAGCAAGACAAGGCGGACGACTATGTGGTGGCCACTGGCGTGACCACCACTGTCCGGGATATGTGCCGGATCGCCTTCGAATGCCTTGAGTTGGACTATCGGGATTACGTGGTGATCGATCCCGCCTACTTCCGTCCTGCCGAAGTTGACGTATTGCTGGGGAACCCGGCGAAGGCCGAGCGAGTGCTTGGCTGGCAACCAAAAACGAGTCTGGAGAATTTGATCCGCATGATGGTCGAGGCGGATCTTCGGCGCGTCGCCAAGGAGTGAGTCATGCTCGTTCCCGTCATTCTCTCCGGTGGCGCGGGAACCCGGCTGTGGCCGGTTTCTCGCGAAGGCCATCCGAAACCCTTTATGCCGATGCCAGACGGCCAATCGCTGCTGACCAAGACCTATCGTCGAGCTGCTTCGTTGATAGAGCCCGGTGGCGAGATCGTTACGGTTACCAACCGTGAGTATTACTTCCAGAGCAAGGATCATTTTCTCGCCGCGAAGTTGGGAGGGAGCCGAGGGCATTTCATGCTGGAGCCGATCGGGCGCAACACGGCGCCGGCAATCGCGGCGGCGGCGCTGGCCATGCGCGAGCGTTTCGGCGACGACGTGATTCTGGCCGTAATGCCGGCCGATCATCTGATCCAGGACTGCGATGCGTTTCGTCGAGCGGTGGAGCGGGCAACGACGCTTGCCGAAGAGGGCTACCTGGTGACTTTTGGGGTTGTTCCCACGGCACCGGAAACCGGTTTCGGTTATATCGAGCAGGGCGAACGGCTGAATGAAGCGGGAGCTGCCCGAGTACAGCGATTCGTCGAGAAGCCGGATCTGGTCACTGCCAGCGAATACTTGGAAAGCGGCCGGTTCTTGTGGAATTCCGGTATGTTCTGTTTTTCCGCCAATGCCCTGATCCGTGAACTGCAAGTCCACGCCCCGGGCTTGCTGGAGCGGGCGATGGAGTGTGTAGGGCGTAGCCCGCTCGAAGAGCGAGATACCGGTGCACTGCGAGAGTTGAATGGAGAGCATTTTGCGGCCATGCCGGATATTTCTATCGATTACGCGTTGATGGAGCGCTCCGACAAGGTCGCCGTTGTGCCCGCGACCTTCGATTGGAGCGACATCGGCTCCTGGGGGGCGCTCAGTGCTCTGGTGGAGCCTGATATGCAAAACAACCGTGCGGCTGGCGAGGCACTGTTCGTCGATAGCCGCAACACCTTTGTGCGCAGCGAAGGTCGCCTGATTGCCACTGTCGGTGTGGAGAACTTGGTCGTCGTCGATACGGCGGACGCGATTCTGGTTGCCCGTGCGGATCGGGTGCAGGAAGTCCGCCAAGTGGTGAAAAGACTCAAGGACAGCGAGCACGAAGCCTATCGCCTGCATCGCACGGTGAATCGTCCATGGGGCAGCTATACCGTCCTGGAGCAGGGGCCGCGCTTCAAGATCAAGCGGCTGGTGGTCAAGCCGGGATCGGCGCTTTCGCTGCAGATGCACCATCACCGGAGTGAGCATTGGGTAGTGGTTCAGGGCATGGCCAAGGTGACCAACGGCGATGGTGTGCGCTTGGTCAATAGCAACGAGTCCACATTCATTCCTGCTGGTCACAGGCATCGTCTGGAGAATCCAGGCGTGATCGATCTGGTGATGATCGAAGTACAGAGCGGTGAGTATCTGGGCGAAGACGACATCGTTCGCTTCGAAGATCAGTACGGGAGGGTGAGCTGATGTTGGCGGGCCTTTCCAGATCCTGGGCATACCGGGGCTTCATCTTCGGCAGCGTCAAGCGCGAGTTCCAGTCGCGCTACCGCAATTCCCTGCTGGGTGCCTTATGGACGGTGCTCAATCCCTTGGCGATGATCATTGTTTACACGGTGATCTTTTCCCAGGTGATGCGGGCGCGGTTGCCCGGTATCGAGGATGGGATGGCTTATGGCGTGTATCTCTGCGCAGGCCTGCTCACCTGGGGGTTCTTTGCGGAAGTGGTGTCGCGTAGCCAGACCATGTTCCTGGAAAATGCCAATCTGCTGAAAAAGCTCAGCTTTCCCCGCATTTGCCTACCTATCATCGTGCTGTTCAATGCCGGGGTGAATTTCGCCATCATTCTTGGCTTGTTCCTCGGTTTTCTTGCTGTGACTGGTCGCCTGCCTGGCGTGGCGCTGTTGGCGCTGCCATGCCTATTGCTCCTGCAGGTGCTGTTCTCGGCTGGACTGGGGATGTTGCTAGGTGTGCTCAATGTGTTCTTCCGCGACGTAGGACAGTTCTTCGGTATCGTCCTGCAGTTCTGGTTCTGGTTCACCCCGATCGTCTATCCCATCGGGATCTTGCCGGAAGGCATCCAGTGGTTGGTCCAGCTCAACCCGCTCACGTCGCTGATGCAGGCGTACCAGAGTGTGTTCTTGCAGGGTGTTTGGCCGGACTGGCAGCAACTGTTGCCATTTACGCTCCTTGGCCTTTTGCTCTGCTTGCTGGCTTGGCGACTTTTCCGGTTACGAGCGGGCGAGATGGTGGATGAACTCTGATGGGTCGGATTCGTGTCGAGCAGTTGGGCAAGGCATACAAGCAGTATCATGGACGATGGTCGCGGTTGGTCGAGTGGTTGGTGCCGTTCGCCGGGCCGCGACACACACCGCATTGGGTGCTGAGTGACGTCAATTTCGAGATAGAGCCAGGCGAGGCGGTGGGTATCGTCGGGGTGAATGGCGCGGGCAAGAGCACGCTGCTGAAAATGATCGCCGGGACGACCCAGCCGACCTGTGGACGGATCGAGGTGCAGGGCCGGGTTGCCGCGCTTTTGGAGCTTGGTATGGGCTTCCATCCCGACTTCACGGGACGGCAGAACGTAGTGATGGCTGGGCAGTTGCTAGGGTTGCAGTTGGACGAAATCGACGTCCTTATGCCTGAGATCGAAGCCTTCGCTGAGATCGGCGAGGCGATCGAGCAACCCGTGCGAACCTACTCCAGTGGTATGCAGATGCGCCTGGCATTCAGCGTCGCCACGGCGCGCCGGCCCGATGTGCTGATCGTGGATGAGGCCCTATCGGTGGGTGATGCCTACTTCCAGCACAAGAGTTTCGAGCGGATCCGCAGTTTCCGGCGTGACGGCACGACGCTACTGATCGTTTCCCACGACCGCACGGCCGTGCAGTCCATCTGTGATCGAGCCCTCCTCCTGGAGGGCGGTAAGTTGGCCATGCAGGGGCCGCCGGAGATCGTGATGGATTATTACAATGCCAAGCTCGCCGAACGCGAGGGGCAGCTTGTCCACCAGGAAATGCTGGCGGACGGTAATGTACAGACCATTTCTGGTACGGGTGAAGCGGGTATTACCGACATCCGGCTCTTGGATGAGCAGGGAAGACCCATCGAGATCGTGGAGGTCGGGCGGTCTGTAGTGCTGGAGGTCAACGTGGTGGTGCGCCGGCCGATCGAGCGGTTGGTGCTTGGTTTCATGATCAAGGATCGCTTCGGCCAGCCCATGTATGGCATCAATACGCACCGATTGGAAAAGCCTCTGAGCAATCTACTAGCAGGGGAGAGCGTAACCTATCGCTTCGCTTTCCCCGTTCTTTTGGGGAAGGGGAACTACTCTGTTTCGTTCAGCCTATCCCGGCTGGACTCTCATCTGGACAAGAATTACGAGTGGCGGGATTACGGATTGATCTTTCATGTAGTCAATACGCGTAAGGAGGATTTCATCGGTTCCGCCTGGCTCGGAGCCACCGCCGAAGTTCAACGCCACGAGCTTCCCCTCACCCCACGTAGAGCCGAGATAACGTCTTGACCCGCCTCCTCGTCGAATGCACTTACGTGTATGAACACCCGAACGTGAACTCCGGTATCCAGCGTGTGGTGCGTAATGTCATACGCGAGTTGGATGCCCTCGAAGGAGAGGCGGAGTGCATCCCTGTGATGATGCAGGGCGGACAGTTGTACCGGGTGCTCAGCCTCGCGCCGTTGAAAACACCGCGCGATTCGCCCTGGCGCAAGCGAGTGATCGTTCGGCTCGATCATCTGCGCAATCGTTATTGGTGGTGGCATTCACGCCTGGAGCGGTTATGGCCGTTCCGTCGTTCACATAATGCCCGTAGGGCGCTTTATGTGCTTTGCAAACTGGCCAGCCTGAGTTTCACCTTGCCGCTGCGTTTGCTGCTGTGGTTCGAGCGTAATGCCCAGCCGGCTCCCCAGCGCGCAATGCCCTTAGAAACGCGTCCGGGCGACCAGTTGCTCCTGCTCGATTCGTCCTGGCATGCGGATTTTTTCCCGTTGGCCGAACGCCTGAAACGTGAAGGTGTTGGCATCGTATCGGTGATTTACGACTTGATCCCGCTGACTCATCCGCAGTTTTGCGACGCGGGCTTGGTCAAGGTTTTCGATCGCTGGTTCGACTGGATCGCCGAAACGGCCGACGGGTACATATCGATATCCCGCACCATCAGCGATCAAGTGCGTGCCGAGATCGAGCATCGGTTGGGGGCGGAGGGGGCTTCCAAGCGCTGGTTCGATTATTTTCACCTGGGGTCGGAGCTGGACCTGGTGCGCGACGGCGCGCGTATCAACCGACAGTTGGAGCGAATGTACACCGCCGGGGCACCGGTGTATCTGATGGTCAGCACCATAGAACCAAGGAAAAACCACGGCTACCTCTTGGATGCGTTCGAGCTGCTTTGGGCCCACGGCTCCAAGGCACGTCTCTGCTTCATTGGACGCATCGGTTGGAAATGCGATGGGCTCATCGAGCGCATTCGCAAACATCCCGAATTCGAGAAGCGCTTGTTCATGTTCAATGGCGTCAACGATAAAAGCCTTGAGTACGCCTATGCTCACTCCCGGGCCTTGGTCTTCCCTTCTTACGTCGAAGGTTTTGGCCTGCCGCTGGTGGAGGCGATGCAGCGGGGATTGCCGGCCATGGCCAGCGATATTCCGGTGTTTCGTGAGATCGGTGGAGAGTTTGTCGCCTATTTCGATCTGGACTCGCCGCGGACCCTGGCGGATCGGGTATTGGCATTCGAGCGGGATGGGTGCTTCCCTGCCGCGCGTGACTTGGCGGAGTGGCGTTGGATGGGCTGGCGTGAAGCCAGCCTGCAATTGATCGAGCGTACCTTGAATGGTATCCGGCGCGCCCAGCGACCGGCTTCGGAGAAGGCGACCGTGGTCCATGCGGATTGCTCTTAACGCTCGGATTCTCCAGGCGCCCCGTACGGGTATCGGCCAATACGTAGTCGAGCTGGTCCAGGCTTTGCGCGGACAGGATGATATCGAGCTGAGACTGTTCGACGGCTGGAGGTGGGGGGAATGCCTGCCGGAGGCCTGCCTGCCTGGCTATGGTCGTTGGAGCGGCCTGATCAAGCGTTGCGTTCCAGGTGCCTATGCCTTGCGGCGGTGGGTCGAACAAGGGCGCTTCGAGCGTGGAGTGACGAAGCGGTCGGTGGACCTCTATCACGAGCCGAGTCTTTGGCCGCTGGCCTTCGAGGGCCCGATGGTCATGACACTGCACGATCTGACCCATGTCCGTTATCCGGAAACCCAACCACGGGATCGGTTAGCGGAGATCGAGCGACATGTCCCCAGGGCTGTGGAGCGGGCGCGCCGCATCCTGGTCGATTCGCAGTTCGTTGCCGACGAGTTGGTCGACCATTACGGTTTGGCAAGGAAGCATCTGGTTGTTGCGCCGTTAGGATATTCGGCCCGCTTTCATCCCAGGGAGACCGAAGATTTGCGCGAGGCCTTGCGTCCGTTCGGTGTGCTGCCTGGGCGCTACCTGCTTTGTGTCGGTACTCTGGAGCCGCGAAAGAATCTAAGCCTGGTCTTGCGGGCTCATCGACGTTTGCCGGTTTCGATCCGGGCACATTACCCTTTGCTGATCGCCGGTATGGCCGGCTGGAAGAGCGAGGGTTTCGCCGAAGAGCTGGCCAAGGGAATGGCTGACGGAGGGGTTCGACTATTGGGCTACCAGAGCGATGAAAGCCTGGCCGAACTGGTCGCTGGGGCGAGGATGCTGCTTTTTCCTTCCTTGTACGAGGGGTTCGGCCTGCCAGTTCTGGAAGCCATGGCCAGCGGTACACCCGTGATTCTGACGGATCGATCGGCGTTGCCTGAAGTGGCCGGGAGTGCAGGAACCTATATCGATGCCGACGATGAGAACGTTTGTGCCGAGGCGATTCGTTGTCTGATCGAGGACGAGGCGGTCTGGCAGGGGAAGCGGGCCGCGGGCCTGCGACGGGCCGGTGAGTTTTCCTGGCGCCGATGCGCGGAGATCACGGTTGACGCGTACAGACAGGCTTTGGTTGGCTGATGCGCGTTCTACATTTCTTCAAGACCTACCTGCCTGAATCGGTCGGCGGTATCGAGCAAGTCATCTATCAGCTTTGCCGAAGTGGTCAGGCTCATGGCCTGGAGTCCGAGGTGCTGACGCTCAGTGCGAACCCAAATCCCGGGACGATCATGCTTGATGACCATCGTGTCCACCGTGCCCGACTGGATCTCAACATCGCCTCGACCGGGTTCTCCTACAGTGCGCTTCGGCTATTCCGAATGCAGGCCGCTCAAGCCGACGTGGTCAACTATCACTTCCCTTGGCCTTTCATGGACGTGGTGCATTTCGCTGCCAGAGTACGCAAGCCGACGGTAGTGACCTATCACTCAGACATTATCCGCCAGAAATATCTGCTGCACCTTTACAGGCCGCTGATGTACCGCTTTCTCGACAGCGTCGATCGTATTGTGGTGGCCTCACCCAATTACCTGGAGACCAGTGAGGTATTGGTACGATACCGGGACAAGACATCTGTCATTCCCTATGGCCTGGACAAGTCCAGCTATCCGCAGCCCCCGACGGAGACGATAGAACGCTGGCATGGCGCGGTGGGGAATCGCTTCTTCCTGTTCGTCGGCGTCATGCGTTATTACAAGGGGCTTCATATCCTGCTTGAAGCGGCCCAGGGGACACATTATCCAGTGGTTATCGTCGGAGCCGGGCCGCTTGAGGAGCAGTTGCGCGGCCAGGCTTCTTCCCTTCGGCTGGATAACGTCCACTTTCTTGGGCGGTTGAGCGATGAGGACAAGGCCGCTCTGCTCCAGCTCAGCGGAGCCATTGTGTTCCCATCGCATCTGCGTTCCGAGGCGTTCGGCATTTCGTTGCTGGAAGGCGCCATGTATGGCAAACCGATGATTTCCAGCGAAATCGGGACGGGAACGAGCTACATCAATATTCATGGCCAGACGGGAATAGTCGTGCCGCCCGGTGATCCATTGGCGTTTCGGGAAGCGATGCGCCGGCTATGGGAGGATCCTGCTTTGGCAGCACGCATGGGTCGTGCTGCCGAGGAGCGTTACTGGCAGCTGTTTACCGCCGAGCGAATGGGTCAGCAGACCGCTGCATTGTATAGCGGTCTGCTGGCCGACAAGTGCGTCGTCTCTGACCGACAGGTTCGGGCGGATTAACGCCAGAACGGCTTATCCAGCTCCGCTTCTCTTTCCGCGATGCTGATGCCGGCGTCGGCGAGCATGCGCTCGTCTAGGACGGCCAATTGCTTGCGCGTACGGGCTCGCTGGCGCCAGAGGCAGAAGATGGCGTAGAGATCCAGAACCTTGGAAAGGCGGTCTGTCTTGGGGAGGGAGGGCCGGTGAGTGAGGGTGCGGTCCATGGCACTGTCCTTCCCGCATGGATGCGGGGATGGCGTATGGGAAACCATGGTCGCGCGGATCGAGTGTTCGCTACAGCGACAGTGGAGCGGGATTGTAAGGGTTCAGTTTTGTATCTGGCTGAACTGTATCGGTCAGATGGATGAGATCTGTTCTTTTCTGCCAGACATAAAAAACCCGTCGGCGTTTACACGGCGACGGGTCTTCGGCGATCGACCTTCGGTCGAGGCAGGCGCATCAACGCCAGAACGGCTTGTTCAGTTCGGCGTAACGCTGGGCTTCGCTGATACCGGCATCGGCCAGGAGGCGAGCATCCAGACGGGCCAACTGATGGCGGCTGGAGATACGACGCTGCCACAGGGTCAGGGTAGCGATTACACGCAGCGGCCAAGGGGCTTTCGAGCTGGCTTCGGGGGCATCGACAAACAGATCGGAACTAAGGATATGTTCCATGGTGGTCTTCCTTCCGCTTGTGGCGGGCTTGCTTCATCGGGATGAGCAAATGATCCGCTTTCGTCGAGCGACCCAGTAGTCACAGCTATCGAAAATTGCGAGCCTTTTAATGTGTTACCTAACTAACTGTACTGTTACTGAAAGAACCAGCTGTATTGGTTGTGCCCCATCTTGGTGCGTAAATGTCACCCAAAAACCGCCTTATGGGCTATTTTTGCACACGTGACCAGTACAGTTTTGGCGCATGTAACGGGTACAGTTATGGCTAATGGTATTTTTGCGAGAATTTTTACTGCGGAAATAGCCTCTTGGTAGTTGATAGCACCAAAAATCGAATGGGAGCTATTTTTATAGCTCGGCTTGTAGCGGAACAGTGCAGTTATTCTCCTGTTTCGGTGTTGAAGCGAGTGGTTTATCTGGTGCGAAAAGAAAAAAGCCCCGGCCTGAGCCGTAATGCTGTTCACTTAAGCGGAGCGGCCTTACGATCCACTGGATACCGGGTTTTGGACATCTTCACCGTTCTTGGCCTTCCTGGCCTTGGACGGTGATCCAGAAACATCCCTCCGATACCCCCTCGTAGCTCAGCTAACCTTCTGCCTGTTGCCGACACCGGATTGGCTGCCGCCATGACGATCAATTGCACGGCAATGTACTGGCAGGCGGGCTTAAAACGGATGTCCGAAGGCATTCGGCCGAAAGCCACGGCAGCTTGGCTGGCCTCCCGCCTGACGATATTGTAAGCCAGCAAAAGCCCCCAAACTTCTTGGTAAATCAGGTCGACCTTCTTGCTACGCAGCGTCACCGCGTTCTGCTGCATCGAGCTTTTGATGTCCCTGAAGCCTAGCTCTATCTCCCAGCGCTCCAGGTACAGCTCGGCGACAGCCTCTGCGCTGTAGCCCTCGACTGGCAGCGATGTGAGTAGCGATCTGATGCCTCCTTGGCTCTCATAACTGACCTCACGTACTTCCCAATGTGTAGGCAGATTGGGGTTCCGTTTGCGGGCCTGAGGCGAGACTTTCATTCGCACGCGGCGATCATATTCGCCATAACGCTCGACTTCTTCCATCACCAGATTTTTGCGGGCTAGCGTCAACCAATGCCGATGGCTGCCTCTATCCGCCACGCTCAGCAGCAGATCAGCGCCCCAGAAGCCCTTGTCGAACAACGTGATCGAATTGTCCGGAATCTGGCTCAGGAAGGTCTCAGCCAAACGCATTTCGCTGCCGCGATATGGGCTGAGCTGGGCATCGAGGATCACGTGTGAGCGCACATTCATCAAGGCAACGAGCCGCAGCATTGGAAAAGGCGTCTGGCGTTCGGTATTTGTATTGCCAGAGCCAAAATGCTCTCTCAGCTCAGGCGAATCGGGGGTTCGAAGCAATGCACCGTCCACCGCAAACACCTGCAAACCGTTCCAGGCGCCGCCGCCGTATCGTGGCTTGAGTAGAGAGGTTGAGCGCACTTGCCACCCATTCAACAGGGACGTTCTGGGTGAAGGTACTCAGATCGGAAAAGTTGAAGAGATCGCCGAGGTCGAGCAATTGCTGCTGAATAGGCATAAAAAATCCGATACCAGAGAGCTGGTATCGGATTTTCTAGAAACCCCGGCTTGGACTCAAATGCTTAAGTGAACAGCATTACACCATACGGTGGGCTTTTTCCGAACACCTTGCAACCGCGAACTTATTCCACGGCCTTGACCATATCCTCGATGACTTTCTTGGCGTCGCCGAAGACCATCATGGTCTTGTCCAGGTAGAACAGTTCGTTGTCCAGGCCGGCGTAGCCGCTGGCCATGGAGCGCTTGTTGACGATCACGGTCTTGGCCTTGTAGGCCTCGAGAATCGGCATGCCGGCGATGGGTGACTTGGGATCGTTCTTCGCCGCCGGGTTGACCACGTCGTTGGCGCCGAGCACCAGTACCACGTCGGCCTGACCGAACTCGGAGTTGATGTCTTCCATCTCGAACACCTGCTCGTAGGGCACTTCGGCCTCGGCGAGAAGGACGTTCATGTGGCCCGGCATCCGTCCGGCGACCGGGTGGATGGCGTATTTCACGGTCACGCCGCGATGGGTGAGCTTTTCCGAGAGTTCCATCAAGGCATGCTGCGCGCGGGCCACTGCCAGGCCGTAGCCGGGAACGATGATCACGGTGTCGGCGTTGGTCAGCAGGAAGGCCGCGTCGTCGGCGGAGCCGGACTTCACCGGGCGCTGCTCCTTGCTGCCGTCCGCCGCTGCGCCGGCATCCGCGTCGGCGCCGAAGCCGCCGAGGATGACGTTGAAGAACGAGCGGTTCATCGCCTTGCACATGATGTAGGAGAGGATCGCGCCCGAGGAGCCGACCAGGGAACCGGCGATGATCAGCATCGAGTTGTTCAGCGAGAAGCCGATGCCGGCCGCCGCCCAGCCCGAGTAGCTGTTCAGCATCGATACCACCACCGGCATGTCGGCACCGCCGATCGGGATGATGATCAGCACGCCGATGACGAAGGCCAGTGCCACCAGCAGGGCGAAGGCGCTGACGTTACCGGTGAAGGTGTAGGCCAGGCCGAGACCGACGATGGCCAGGCCGACCGCCAGGTTGACCAGGTGCTGGCCCTTGAAGACCACCGGGGCGCCCTGGAACAGGCGGAACTTGTACTTGCCGGACAGCTTGCCGAAGGCGATCACCGAGCCGGAGAAGGTGATGGCACCAATGGCCGCGCCGAGGAACAGTTCCAGGCGGTTGCCGGCCGGGATCGGTGCGGTCATGTTGGACACGATGCCCAGCGACTGCGGCTCGACCACCGCGGCGATGGCGATGAACACAGCGGCCAGGCCGATCATGCTGTGCATGAAGGCGACCAGCTCCGGCATCTTGGTCATTTCGACGCGCTTGGCCATGATCGAGCCAGCGGTGCCGCCGATCAGCAGGCCGACGATGACGAAGCCGATGCCGGTGGTGGCGATCTCGGCGCCCAGCTTGAAGATCAGGCCGATGGTGGTGAGCACGGCGATAGCCATGCCGATCATGCCGAAGACGTTGCCGCGCCGCGAGCTGGTCGGGTGCGACAGGCCTTTCAGCGCCTGGATGAAACACACCGAGGCGACGAGGTAGAGAACAGTGATCAGGTTCATGCTCATGGTCAGTGCTTCTCCGCCGGCGCCTTCGGCGCTTTCTTCTTGAACATTTCCAGCATGCGTCGGGTGACCAGGAAGCCACCGAAGACGTTGACCGCGGCCAGGGCCACGGCCAGGGTGCCCATGGCCTTGCCCAGCGGGGTCACGGTGAGGGCGGCGGCCAGCATGGCACCGACGATCACGATGGCGGAGATGGCGTTGGTCACGGCCATCAGCGGGGTGTGCAGGGCGGGGGTGACGTTCCATACCACGTGGTAGCCGACGTAGATGGCCAGCACGAAGATGATCAGGTTGTAGATACCGTCGGAAATCAGGTCCATGTCGCGCCCCTTAGCCGTTCTTGCGGACGACCTGGCCGTCGCGGCACATCAGGCACGCGGCGACGATGTCGTCTTCCAGGTTGAGGTGGAACTGGCCATCCTTGTCGAGGACCAGCTTGAGGAAGTCCAGCAGGTTGCGTGCGTAGAGGGCGGAGGCGTCCGCCGGTACCAGTGCGGCCAGGTTGGTGTGGCCGACGAGGGTCACGCCGTGCTTGACCACCACCTTGTCGGCTTCGGTCAGCGGGCAGTTGCCGCCCTGGGCGGCGGCCAGGTCGATGACCACCGAGCCCGGCTTCATCTCCTGCACGGTGGCTTCGTGCAGCAGGGTCGGTGCCTTGCGGCCGGGGATCAGCGCGGTGGTGATGACGATGTCGGACTGCTTGGCGCGTTCGTGCACGGCCTTGGCCTGACGTTCCATCCAGGAGGCGGGCATGGGACGGGCGTAACCGCCGACGCCCTGGGCGCATTCGCGCTCTTCATCGGTCTCGAACGGCACGTCGACGAACTTGGCGCCGAGGGATTCGATCTGTTCCTTCACCGCCGGGCGCACGTCCGAGGCCTCGATCACAGCACCCAGGCGCTTGGCCGTGGCGATGGCCTGCAGGCCTGCCACGCCGGCGCCGAGGATCAGCACGCGGGCGGCCTTCACGGTGCCGGCGGCGGTCATCAACATCGGCATGAAGCGCGGATAGTGGTTGGCCGCCAGCATCACGGCCTTGTAGCCGGCGATGTTGGCCTGGGACGACAGCACGTCCAGGCTCTGCGCGCGAGACGTGCGCGGCGCGGCCTCGAGGGCGAAGGCGGTGATGCCGCGCTGGGCCATTCGGGCAATGTTGTCGTTGTCGAAGGGATTGAGCATGCCGAGCAGCACCGCGCCGGGCTTCATCTGCGCCAGTTCGGCCTCGGACGGGGCGACCACCTTCAGCACCAGATCGGCGCCGAGAGCGTCGGCGTCGCTGCCGATTTCCGCGCCAACGGCCTGATAGGCCGCATCCGGTTGGCTGGCAGCAAGGCCGGCGCCGCTTTGCACGGTGATCCGATGGCCTTGGCCAATCAGTTTCTTCACCGTTTCCGGGGTCGCGGCCACCCGCGTCTCGCCGGCGTGTGTTTCGAGAGGAACACCGATGTGCACTTCGTATTCTCCTGCGTGATCTTTATCTTTTTTTCGAGGTAACCAGGGCGCTACGGATGGCGCCCTGGGGACTGCTGATCGGCAGAGATCCCGCGCGTCAACTGCTCAGGTCGGCGAGGGGCGGGGCATTTTGCAGTCGAACCGCAAGGCCTTCAAGGAGTTCTGAAGTACAACTACGGAATAACTACAAGTCATCAACTGACCAGTCATTCTAGGAAACTCAGCCAAACGGCGCCCGGTCTGGGACCACAGGACTTCGCAGAGGTTTAATTACGGGCCTCACATCCTGTGCATGAATGAGACGCCATCACAGTATTTCCTTCTTTTGGACGGTAGGGATGCTGGCAAAAAGGAGCTGTCTACGTCTGTAAATGGCGCAAAGGGATATCGCGCTGACGCTGAACGGGGCAAAGCTGTAGCTGTGCCATTTATTGACTACGGGGTCAATTATCGTAACGGTTGCCCGTTCAGCTGAGCAAGCCCAGGGTCTTGGCCCGCATGATCGCCTGGGTTCGGCGCTTCACGCCGAGCTTGCTGTTGATCTTCTTGGTGTGGGTTTTCACGGTGTTCACGGAAATGAACAGGTAGTTGCCGATTTCCTGGTTGGAAAAGCCTTCGGCCAGGAGTTGCAGCACGGCCTGTTCACGTTGGCTGAGCAGGGTGCTGGCGGGAGGGACGGTCGACAGGTCGGGTGCGGTATGCCGTGCGATCGGACCCGCCGTAACGGCGGCCGTCCCCGAAAGCAATCCATACCAGCCATGTTCGAGTGCTTCTTCACGCGCCTGCTGCTCGAGTGTCGCTGCCGTTTCACGATGCAGGCTGCGCGAGATGTCGGCCAGAGCAAGTTGCGCGTCGCAGGCCAGCAGGTTGAAGTGCCTCTGCCGGCTTTTTTCCAGCACGGCCAGGAGCCGCTGTTCGGCCTCTTCCAAGCGACCTTCCGCATGTAGGCTGCGCGCATGCAGCAGTTGGCTGTTCAATGACAGCGCGGGATAGTCCGGCGGCGCCAGCCAGGGGTTCGGTTCTTCGAAGTAGCGCTGGATGCGCTCGGCGATCGGGCCGATGCGTTCCCAGCGCCCCTGGCGGGCCAGCACGCGCATGCTCTGTACCAGCTGTGCGCCGCGGTAGCAGTAGCGCCAGACCTGGCCGCAATGCATCTGCCGTTCGGCTTCGCGCAGATGGAGGAAGGCCTCGTCGAAATCACCGCGTCGCGAGCAGAGTTCGGCCAGCGTGAGGTAGCCGTGCAGGGCGAAAGGATCGGCGCAGTCGATGGCCTGGCGCAGGCCGGCTCGCAGAGGGGGCTCTGCGTCCTCGAGCCGCCCTTGCAGCAGATGCAGTTCGGCCTCCAACAGATGCAGGCGGCCGAGCAGCATGGAGTCTTCGGTCTGGCGGCGACCGAGCAGGGCGAAGCTCTGTTGCAGCAGGTGATGTGCGCGCGACAGTTCGCCCCGCAGCAGCAGCAGGCGAAGGCGATCCAGGTTGAGCAGGGTCTCGAACAACAGGCTGCCCTGGCGTCGCGCCAGCTCCAGCGCGACGCGCAGGATGTCGACGGCATTGTCCGGCTCGTCCCCAGCCATGCTGATGTGGGCGAGTGCTGAGTAGCAGAGCAGCTTGGGCATCCACTCTTCATCCGGCAAGGCCGTGAGTGCCGCCTGGCAATTCTGGCGGGCAGCATCGCCGGGATCGCCGCGCAGCGCCAGCAGACAGCCTCGCAATGCTTGCCAGTTGGCCAGCAGCTTGCGGTTGCGGCGAGCGTCCGGCTGCGGCAGGAAGCGCGCCAGTTTGGTGATGCATGGGTCGGCCTCTTCCAGCCGCCAGCTCAACAGCAGCGCCCAGGCATTCAGACTGAGCAGGCGTGGCGTGCTTTCCAGCAGCTCGGTCGGCAACCGCTCGCGCCAGGCGAGCAGATGGGCGAGGTGTTGCTCGCCGGCCAGCCATTCCTGGCTGAGGCGTTCCAGATAGGCCGCCGCCACCTCTGGCTGGCCGGCGCAGAGGGCCTGTTCGACCGCTTCCTCGACCAACCCGGCGGAGACGAACAGCCGGCACGCCCGCAAATGCAGTTGGGTCGCGGCGGTCGGGGTGAGGCGGTCGCGCAGGGCCTGGGCCACAGCCGGTAGCAAGCGGTACCAGTGGCCATGCTCGTCCAGCGCCTGGAAGAACGCATGGCGCCGCAGCAGTTGTTCGAAGAGTCGGGCGCCTTCGCCCTCTTCCCAGAGTTGCTGGCAGAGTTCGACGGAGACTTTCGGCAGGTGCGCCAGGGCATAGAGGCATTCTCGCTCGTCCGGGCCGAGGCGTTGCAGCAGCTCATGTTCTAGGTAGTCGCGCAGCCAGTGACCGCTGCCGTGCGTGCCCGCGATGGCTTGGGGGCCGTGCTGGGACAGCAACAGGCGTACACCGGCGCACCAGCCGGCGGTTTCCGTCCAGAGCTGGTCGCGTTGCTCTGGGGAGGTGTGCGGGGCCAAGTGCTGGATCAGCCGCTCCAGCTCGTTGCGGTCGAATGCCAAGTCAGCGCTGTCCAGCTCCAGCAGTTCGCCGGCGAGCAGCAGGCGCGGCAGGTTCCAGTCCGGGCGTTGGCGCGTGCTGACCAACAGGTGCAACCCATCCAGGGGCTGACTCAGGAGCAGATCGATGCAGGCGTCGAGTTCGGGGCTCGGGTGGGCGGGGTAGTCGTCGAGCACCAGCCAGATCGGCTGGTCGCGTTGGCTGAACAACTGGAGCAGTGCCTGCCCGGGAGGCAGGGCGGGAATCTGCTCGGTCAGCGCCGTGGCGACGCGCAGCAGCAGTTGTTCGGTGCTGAGGGGCTGGCCGGCGAGGCCGAGCCAGATGATCTGCTCATGGGCCGGACATTCCCGAAGGAATTCGCCGATCAGTACGCTCTTGCCGAATCCCGCCGGCGCGCACAGCAGGCGCAGCCGGCAATCTTCCTCCCGCAGTCGCCCGATCAGGCGCGGGCGGGGCTGGTGGGCAGGCGGTAGCCGCGGAACACTGAGCACGAGCGGAGCGATGCCGTTTGCGGAGCGAGCCTGGGGCATGGCGGTTCTCTCGATTGTTGTTATGGACGAACCGTAGCGAATCGAGACTAGCCCCCTCACCCGTGAGGGTGAAGGAGCATCGTCGAGACTGATACGGCGTCATAACAGGATCGAGGAACCGCCGTTGCCGTCAGCGGACCCCGGCGTTGCGCAGGGCGGCGGGAGTGTAATCGGCGGCCGAAGCCTGGAAGCCGAACTCGATGCCGCGTTTCTCCTCGTTCTTCATGCCCAGGGCGATGTAGCGGCCGGCGATGATGTCGTACAGCGCTTCGAGGGTGTAGGTGGCCACTTGGCGCTGGAAGTGGTAGCTGGCATGCCCCTCGCCAACCCGCCAGAGCTGACCGCGGCCGTCATAGTGATCGGCCAGGGCGATCTGCCAGCTGTCCTCGTCGAAGAACAGGTGGCGCTTGGCATAGATGTGCCGCTCGCCGGTCTTGACCGTCGCCTCGACCTCCCAGACGCGGTGCAGCTCGTACCGGGTCAGGTCCTGGTTGATGTGGCCGGCCTTGATCACGTCGTCGTATTTCAGGTTGGGCGAGTCCAGCTTGAAGCTGTTGTAGGGGATGTACATTTCCCGCTTGCCCACCAGCTTCCAGTCATAGCGGTCCGGGGCACCGGAGAACATGTCGAAGTTGTCCGAAGTGCGCATGCCGTCGGCTGCGGTGCCGGGGCCGTCGTAGGCCACCTGCGGGGCCCGCCGCACACGGCGCTGGCCGGCGTTGTAGATCCATGCCAGGCGCGGCTCCTTGACCTGGTCGATGGTCTCGTGGACCAGCAGGACGTTGCCGGCCAGGCGTGCCGGGGCGGTCACCCGCTGCTTGAAGAACAGCAGGACGTTGGCGGCCTTCTGCGGGTCGAGGTCTTTCATCTCGGTGGGGAAGGCGACTTCGTCCTGGAAGTGCACCAGGGTGTAGGAACCGCCGGTCTGCGGCGTGGCCTGGGTGATCAGGCGTCGGGCGTTACCGCCGCGGTATCGGGTGATGTGGTTCCACACCACTTCGACGCCGCTCTTCGGAATCGGGAAGGCGTAGTAACGGCTGTCGGAGAAGTTCGACAGGCCGTTGCCGCCGTCCACCGGCTGGGTGCTCACCGCGCTCTTCTTCGCCGCATCGTAGATCGCCTGGGGCGCGGCGACGCTGCGGTGGGTCTTGTAGACGGGAATCTTGTAGGTATCGGCGTAGCGCTTGAACATCGCCAACTGGCCGGGGGAGAGCTTGTCCTTGTACTGCTCGGCATTGGCGGCAGTGATGGTGAACAGTGGCTGCTCGTCGGCGAAGGGGTCGGCGAGGAAGCCGTTGGCATCGACGGCGGCGGCGTTGGTGGGCAGGCCACCGGTCCACTCGGGGATGCTGCTGTCGGCGTTACCGGCCTTCTCGGCGCCCAGCGGGGTGAGGGTGGTGCCCAACTGGTTGGCTTCGTCCGGCGAAACCGCGGCCATCACCGCGCCGGCCAGAAGGGACAGCGCCAGGGCGCCGTACTGCAGGATTCGTTTGCTGCTCATCGTAATCGTGTCCTTATCCGAGGCGCTTAGAAGTTGACGCCGAAGCTGAGCGCGACGAAGTCGCGGTCGGTGGTCGGGTTGTAATGGCCGCCGAAGAAGTCGGTGTAACTGAGGCTGGCGGTGTAGGTGTTCTGGTAATCGGCGTTGAGGCCGACGCTGATCGCCTTGGAGCCCTCGTTGAAGTTCGGTCCGTAGCCGTCCACGTCGTGGGACCAGGCCAGGTTCGGCGACAGGTTGATGCCGGCGATCACGTTGCTGTAGTCCAGGCTGGCGCGCAGGCGGTAACCCCAGGAGCTGCTGGTGTAGAAGCCATCGCCTTGGCATTCGTGCGGGTTGGCGGCATTGAACGCCTGGCATACACCCGGCACGCTGAACTCGCCGGCGCCGTAGATGGGGTCGCGGCCGAAGCGCAGCTCGCTGGGGTCGTCCTTGATACCACCGATGTGGTTGTAACCCACCTCGCCTATCAGGGTCAGGCGGCTGGCGCCGAGCACCCGGTCGATGAACTGGACAGCGGTGACCTGTGCCTGAGTGAAGGGCTTGCGCTGGTAGCCATGGATATCGGCGCCGGCGGCGTTAGTGGCATGACCGCTCTCGAACACCGGGTTGAACGGCAGGCCGAGGGCGGCGAAGGACAGGTCGGTGGAGTTGATCTGCATCGGCATGTTCGGCCGGTAGCTGAGTTCGCCAGACAGGGCCGTGCCGCCAACGTTGGTCTGGAAGCTGACGCCGTAGAGGTGAATGTCCTCCGGATACTCGATGAAGTAACGGGCGTTCGGTGCCCCGGGAATGAAAGCCGGGCTGGGAGTGGTGGTGCGGATGGTGCTGAATACCGGCGAGCGGCTGTGGTAGTTCATGGCATAAAGGCCGAACTCCGTATCGTTCAGCGCTTCGGAGAACCAGCGCAGGGCGATGCCGTACTGGCCGCTGTCGCGTGCATCGCGGTCGCCGGCGCGGGGGATGTAGGCATTATCGATGAAGGAATTGGTCGACTCGCCCGGCGGCAGGTCCGGACCGAACACCGTCAGGCGGTCCTCGCAGCCGTCGGCGACCACGTCGGAGGTGGAGAAGAAAGTGCCGCAGTTGTCCACCACGGTCTGGTCCCACTCCAACTGATAGAAGGCCTCCACGCTCAGGCTGTCGGTGAGGCTCTGCGACAGATAGAGCATGTTCACCGGGATCAGGCCTTCCTTGATCTCCGCGCCGGGGCGGCGGAACGCGGCGACGTCGATCGGGTTGATCGAGTTGATGCCGTTGCCGATGAAGGTGCTTTCGCCCCAACTGACCACCTGCTTGCCGACGCGGACGCTGCCGGGCAGGTCGCCCAGGCTGTAGTTGTAATAAATGAAGGCATCGAGCAACTGCGCGCCGGAGGATTTCGCCCCTTCCTTGCGGTTGTGGTCGTCGATGTCATAGAACATCCGGTGTTCGTCCTTCAGCTCGAAGTCGTACCAGTACTTGCCGCGCAGGAAGACGCCGACATCGCGATATTTCAGTTCGAGGTCGTGGGTGCCCTTGAAGATTTTCGAGAAGGTCTCGCCTTTCTTGAAGTTCAGGCGGCCATCGTCGGAAGTACGCGACGAGGCTGTACCGCCGCTGGCCGTGGAGATGAAGTCCTTGTCCGGTGCGCGCACCGCCCAGCTGGCGCCCACCGACAGTTGCGAGTCGAACTGCCCTTCGATTTCCCCGATGTTGAACGAAACGGCGTGGGCCTGGGCACTGCAGCCCAGAGCAACGGCGGCGGCCAGCGTATGCGGCCGGAAGATTCCGCGCATTGTTCTTGTTGTCATGCGGCTCTCCTGAGAGGGTTGAACGAGCCCTCATCCTAATCAGCCGAAACAGCGGCCATAACTGCCTGAAGGGGCGATTTATGGGGTCACCCGTTGGGGTGAGGCAGAGGCGGAAAAGCCGGGTCGGAGGCAGGAAAAGGGTGGGCTGGAGGGGCGTTCGGGAGGGGTGAGGCGGAGGTTTCGTTACCGATGGGGGCGAACTGTGGCCCAGCTCCCAATGGTGGCTGCGCTCCGCGAGAACAGGCGGGTTGCGTTCGTCGGAGCGCTCCGTCCAGCCATGATGGCCATATGAAATATGAGACCGGTGGCCGAGCGCGGTTATCGGGGCTTACGGTATAAAGCCTGTTGACCCGCTCTTTCATATGCGGTTTAAACCTTGTCTGGCCGCATTTCGCGCTCTCTAGGCTCTGTTTATAACGGAACTCTCCCATGTCATCTGCCGACCTCGCCGATCTGGATGCCGCTATGGCCGAGCCGGCGGCATTCCGCCGCCTGCCTTTCGCTTTTGCCCGACGCCATGGGGTCCTGCTGCGCCAGCGGGACGGCCGGCCGCAGTTGTGCGCCCGTGAGGGGGCGGCGCTGACGGCTTTGCAGGAGGCACAGCGCTTCGCCGGCGAACGCCTGCCGATCGGCTGGCTGGAGGCGGCGGAGTTCGAGCAGGTGCTGGGTGCTACTTATCAGCACGATTCTTCCGCCGCGATGCAGATGGTCCAGGGGCTGGGCTCGGACATGGACCTGGCCAGCCTGGCGGACCAGGTGCCGGAAACCGAAGACCTGCTGGAGCAGGAAGACGACGCGCCGATCATCCGCCTGATCAACGCGATTCTCGGCGAGGCGATCAAGGAAAATGCGTCGGACATCCACGTGGAGACCTTCGAAAAGCGCCTGGTGATCCGCTTCCGCATCGACGGCGTGCTGCGCGAAGTGGTGCAGCCCAAGCGCGAGCTGGCGGCGCTGCTGGTGTCGCGTATCAAGGTCATGGCCAAGCTGGATATCGCCGAGAAGCGCGTCCCGCAGGATGGCCGGATTTCCTTGCGGGTCGGCGGCCGGGAGGTGGATATCCGTGTGTCCACCCTGCCGTCGGCCAACGGCGAGCGGGTGGTGCTGCGTCTGCTCGACAAGCAGGCCGGGCGCCTGACCCTGACCCACCTGGGCATGAGCACGCGGGATCGCCAACTGATGCAGGAAACCGTGCAGAAACCCCACGGCATCATCCTGGTCACTGGCCCGACCGGCTCGGGCAAGACCACCACGCTGTACGCCAGCCTGGTCACCCTGAACAACGGCTCGCGCAACATCCTCACCGTCGAGGACCCCATCGAGTATCACCTCGAAGGCATCGGCCAAACCCAGGTCAACTCCAAGGTCGACATGACCTTCGCCCGCGGCCTGCGCGCCATCCTGCGCCAGGACCCGGACGTGGTGATGGTCGGCGAGATCCGCGACCAGGAAACCGCCGAGATCGCCGTGCAGGCCTCGCTGACCGGTCACCTGGTGCTTTCCACCCTGCATACCAACAGCGCCATCGGCGCGGTCACCCGTCTGGTGGATATGGGCGTGGAGCCTTTTCTGCTTTCATCTTCCCTGCTCGGCGTGCTCGCCCAGCGGCTGGTGCGGGTGCTGTGCCCGGCGTGCAAGCAGCCCTATCTGGCAGACGCGGCGGAATGCGCGATGCTCAACGTCGAGCCGGAAAGCCCGCCGCCGACGCTCTACCATGCCAAGGGCTGCGACGAGTGCCGTAACCTCGGCTATCGTGGCCGGACCGGTATCTATGAACTGGTAGTGTTCGACGAAACGATGCGTACCCTGATCCACAACCGGGCATCGGAACAGGAAATGACCCGCCATGCGCGCCTGCTCGGGCCGAGCATCCGCGATGATGGCATGCGCAAGGTCCGCGAAGGGGTGACCACCCTGGAGGAAGTGCTGCGGGTAACCAGGGAAGAATGAACATGCGGAACGATTCAGCGATCTCCTTCATTTATAAGCAGCGGCATGCCTGCGACCGCCGTTTCTTCGCCACGGAAGCCGGGAGCGGCGTTCGCTGATGGCCGCGTTCGAATACATCGCCATCGACCCCAAGGGGCGCCAGCACAAGGGCCTGCTGGAGGCGGACAGCCCGCGCCAGGCACGCCAGTTGCTGCGCGAGAAGCAGTGGTCGCCGCTGGAGGTGAAGCAGGCCAAGGCTCGGGAGGAACGCGGTAGCGGTGGTTTCAGCTTCGGGCATGGGTTGTCCGCCCGCGACCTGGCGCTGGTGACTCGTCAACTGGCGACGCTGGTCAGTGCGGCGCTGCCCATCGAGGAAGCGCTGCGCGCCGCCGCGGCGCAGTCCACTTCGCAGAAGATCAAATCCATGCTGCTCGCCGTGCGCGCCCGGGTGCTGGAGGGGCACAGTCTGGCGGCGAGCCTGAAGGAGTACCCGTCGGCCTTCCCCGAGCTGTACCGCGCCACCGTCGCTGCGGGCGAGCACGCCGGCCATCTGGGCCTAGTGCTGGACCAACTGGCCGACTACACCGAGCAGCGCCAGCAGTCGCGGCAGAAGATTCAGCTCGCCTTGCTCTACCCGGTGATCCTGATGGTCGCCTCGCTGACCATCGTCGGCTTCCTGCTCGGCTATGTGGTGCCGGACGTGGTCAAGGTCTTCGTCAACACCGGGCAAGAGCTGCCGGCGCTGACCAGCGGCCTGATCGCCGTGAGCGATGTGGTCAAATCCTGGGGTTGGCTGATGCTGCTCGGCGCAATCGGTGGCGTGATGGCGCTGCGCATGGCCTTGCGCGAAGAACATCTGCGCCGCCGCTGGCACGGTTTCATCCTGCGCGTGCCGCTGGTCGGCCGGCTGAATCGGGCGACCAACACCGCGCGTTTCGCCTCGACCCTGGCGATCCTGTCGCGCAGCGGTGTGCCGCTGGTGGAGGCGCTGTCCATCGCCGCGGCGGTGATCGCCAACCTGCGCATCCGCGACAAGGTGATCGAGGCGGCGCAGAAGGTGCGCGAGGGCAGCAGCCTGACCCGCGCCCTGGATGCGACCCAGGAATTTCCGCCGATGATGCTGCACATGATCGCCAGCGGCGAAAAATCCGGCGAACTGGATCAGATGCTGGCGCGTACCGCGCGCAATCAGGAAAACGACCTGGCTGCGCAGGTCGCCCTGCTGGTCGGCCTGTTCGAGCCTTTCATGCTGGTCTTCATGGGGGCGGTGGTATTGGTCATCGTTCTGGCGATACTGCTACCGATCCTTTCTCTCAACCAACTGGTGGGGTAAACGCGTGCAACGACGCAAGCAACTGGGCTTCACGCTCATCGAAATCATGGTGGTGGTGGTCATTCTGGGCATTCTCGCCGCGCTGGTGGTGCCGCAGGTGATGAGCCGTCCGGACCAGGCCAAGGTCACCGTGGCCAAAGGCGACATCAAGGCCGTTGCCGCCGCGCTGGACATGTACAAGCTGGACAACTTCGCCTACCCGAGCACCCAGCAGGGCCTCGAGGCGCTGGTAAAGCGCCCGTCGGGCAACCCGCAGCCGAAGAACTGGAACAAGGACGGCTACCTGAAGAAACTGCCGGTCGATCCTTGGGGCAACCCCTACCAGTACCTGGCGCCGGGGACCCGTGGCCCGTTCGACCTGTACTCCTTCGGTGCCGATGGCAAGGAAGGGGGCTCCGACCTGGACGCCGACATCGGTAACTGGGATCTCTGATGCGCACATCCGCAGGGGCCGGCGCCAGCGCGCCGGCCGTTACCGGCAGTGGCCTTCGCGGGAGTGCGAACGGTCCGGCTCCTGCGGAACGCCGCCAGGATGGCTTCACCCTGATCGAACTGCTGGTGGTGATGGTGATCATCGGCAGCCTGCTCAGTCTCGCGGTGCTGTCGACGGGCAACGCCAACACCAGCCGCGAGCTGCGTGATGAGGCACAGCGGCTGTCCGGCCTGATCGCCGTACTCAGTGACGAGGCCGTGCTCGACAACCGCGAGTATGGCCTGCTGGTACGCAGCGAAAGCTACCGGGTGCTGGCCTACGACGAAGCCAAGGCCATCTGGGCCGCCGTGCCCGGCCAGAACGAGCACCGTGTGCCGGTCTGGGCGCGCCTGGAACTCGAACTGGAGGGCGAGCCCCTCAAGCTGAGCGCTCCGGTCAAGGAGAACGACGACGAACCGGGGCTCAGCCAGGACGAAGAAAAGAAAGAGAAGGAAAAGAGCGGCCCTCGCCAGCCGGAGCCGCAGCTCTTGATCCTGTCCAGCGGCGAGCTGTCGCCGTTCCGCCTGGAAATCGCCGAGCGCGAGTCCAAGGGCACCGTCTACGAACTGGTCAGCGATGGCTTCCAGATGCCTAAGGCCGAACTGGCCAAGGAGCGGCGATGAAGCCTGTGTTCGGCCGTCGGCCGCGAAGCGGGGGGTTCACCCTGCTGGAAGTGCTGGTCGCCCTGGCGATCTTCGCGACGGTTGCGGCGGTGGTTTTGAGTGCCGCCGGGCGCAGCCTGACCAACGCCATGCGCCTGGAAGAAAAGACCCTGGCCGGATGGATCGCCGATAACCGCATCACCGAGCTTCAGCTCGCCAACCCCTCCCCGGGTGAGGGGCGGGAAAACAAGGAACTGGAATATGCCGGCCGCCGCTGGGAAACGCTGAGCGAAATCGAAGCGACCAGCGATCCGGGCATGCGCCGTGTCACCGTCTGGGTGGCGCCGCGACCCGAACGCAGCAGCGGCACGCCGCTGCGCGACCGGGCCGTGGTCAGCCTCACCGGCTTCATCGGGGTGCGCTGATGGCGATCAGGACCGTCCGTGGTTTCACCCTGCTGGAGCTGCTGATCGCCATCGCGATCTTCGCGCTGCTCAGCCTGGGCACCTACCGCATGCTGGAAAGCGTGCTGCACAGCGATGAGGCGACTCGCGCCCAGGAGCAGAACCTGCGCGAACTGGCCCGTGCCTTCTGGGCGCTGGAGCGCGACCTGTCACAAGTCATCGCCCGACCGGTGCGCGATGCCTATGGCGACCAGCGTGGCGCCTTCCTCGGCGAACAGCGCACGCTGGACGGCTCGGCCGCCATCGAGCTGACCCGCAGCGGCTGGCGCAACCCCACCGGGCAATCGCGCTCGCAATTGCAGCGGGTGCGCTGGCGTTTGGCCGGCGAGACCCTGGAGCGGGTCTATTGGGTCCCGCTGGACCAAGCGGTGGACACCCAGCCGCGGGTGCAGAAGGTGCTGGAAGGCGTCACGGCCATGGAGTTGCGCTATTTGGATAAGGAAAACCAGTGGCAGACTCTCTGGCCGCCGGAGCAGAGCGGCGGCAGCGAACAGGAGCGCAGCCGCCTGCCCCAGGCCGTCGAGATCAAGCTGCAGCACCGTCGCTACGGTGAGTTGACCCGCCTGCTGCGCCTGCCGGACGCGCCGGCCGAATCGTCGGCGCAACAAGGCGGTGGCGGCGAGCAAGAAGGCGGCGATGGCCAGGAGGGCGGTGACGGCGGAACGCAGCCCGAGCCGGGGGGCGATGCCGGATGAGGCGCGCGCAACGGGGCGTGGCCCTGATCACGGTGCTGCTGGTGGTGGCCATCGTTACGGTGGTCTGTGCCGGTCTGATCGCCCGCCAGCAACTGGCGATACGCAGCACTTCCAATCAGATGCAGGCGCGACAGGCCTGGCACTACGCTCTGGGCGGCGAGGCCCTGGCACAGTCAATCCTGAGCCGCGACCTGAAGGCGCCCGGCAGCAACCCGCAGCAGCCGGTCGATCATCTGCGCGAGGCCTGGGCCAAACCGCTGCCGGTATTCCCCATCGACCAGGGCGAAATCGCCGTGCGCATCGAGGATCCGACCGGCCGCTTCAACCTGAACAATCTCGTCCAGCAGCGCCAGCTCAACCAGCCGGCCTACCAGCAGTTCCAGCGCCTGCTGATGCTGCTGGGCCTGCAGCCGGGCTACGCCGATCGCCTGGTCGACTGGCTGGATGCCGATCAGGAACCGCGTGGCGAGCAGGGGGCCGAGGATAACCAGTATCTGCTGCTCGACCCGCCGTACCGCACGGCCAACCGGGAGTTGACCGACGTTTCCGAGCTGCGCCTGCTGCTCGGCATGAGCGACCTGGAGTTCCGCCGCCTGGCTCCCTATGTCACGGCGCTGCCAGCCGGTACGGCACTCAACGTCAATACCGCCAGCGCCATGGTGCTGGCCACCCTGGTCAACCCGCCGAACCCCAGCGTGGGCGAGGAACTGGTTGCAGGACGGCGTGAGGAAGGCTATCGCGACCTGAATGCCTTCATCAGCCAGCCGGCCCTGGCGGGAGCCGGGCAGCAGAACCAGAAGCTGTCCGTGGGCAGCAATTATTTCCTGGCCATCAGCGAGGTGCGGGTGGCCGACCGCAAGCAGGTGCTGGTCAGCCTGCTACAGCGTGAGAACACCGGCCGCATCCGCGTGCTGCAACGCAATCTGGGCCGGCAGGCAATTCTGCCGGTGGCCCAACGAGGTGACGAAGAATGAACACCATGGACTGCCTGTTTCTGCCGCCCGATTGCGGGCCGGAGTTGAGCGCGGGCCTCCGCGTATACCACCTGCCCGCCGGAAGCGAGGGCGCCAGGATGAGCCTTGAGGACTGCGCCGCAGCCGTTCAGGGCCGGGCAGTCGCCCTGGTGCTGCCGGCCGAAGTGTGCAGCGCCCTGGCGGTCGCCCTGCCGACGCAGAAGGCGCGCTGGCTGCGCCAGGCTTTGCCTTACGCGGTGGAGGAGCTGCTTGCCGAGGACGTCGATCAGCTGCATCTGGCGCTGGGCGAGCGGCTGTCCGACGGTCGCTACCGGGTCATCGCGCTGCGCCGCAGCCTGCTGGCCGGCTGGCTGGCGCAACTGGAGGCGCAGGGGCTGAAGGTCGGTGCGGTGCACGTGGATGCCGACCTGTTGCCGCGCGACGGCACCCAGGTGCTGGTGTTGGGTGATCGGGCGCTGGTCGGTGGTGTGAGCGAAGCGCGTCTGGCGGTCGCCGCGGAGGACTGGCCGATGCTGGCGGATCAGTTGCCGCTGCCCTTCCATCTGTACGGCGAGACGGAAGAGCCTCCGCTGGAAGTCGGCGAGTACCGCCGGGTGATCGAGCCTTACCGCTTCCTGGCCGATGGCCGCTCACTGGCGGTCGACCTGGCCCAGGCCGAGTTCGCCGTGCGCCAGGAAGGCGGCAGCCTGGAGCAGTGGAAGCCGCTGCTGGCCGTCGCCGGTCTCTGGCTGGTGTTGCAGGTCGGCTTCAACCTGGCCCAGGCCTGGTACCTGGAGCGCCAGGGCGATGCCTACTCCGCCGAAAGCCAGGCGCTGTACCGCGAGCTGTTTCCCGAGGACACGCGCATCGTCAATTTGCGTGCCCAGTTCGCCGAGCACCTGGCCCAGGGCGCCGCGTCGGGTTCCGGGCAGTTCCTGCACCTGCTCGATCAGGTCGCCGGCCCGCTGCAAGCGCCGAACCTGACCCTGATCCAACTGGATTACAGCGAGAACCGGGGCGATCTGGCCCTGCAGGTGCGGGCCAGCGATTTTGCCGAGCTGGAGCAGTTGCGCCAGCGCCTCAGCGAAGCCGGCCTCGCGGTGCAGATGGGCTCCGCCAGCCGTGAAGAAGGCGGCGTGACCGCCCGTGTCGTCATAGGAAGCTGAAGTCATGCAGGCACTCGTTCAACTTCGACAGCAACTCAGCGCGCGCGCGACCAGTTCGCCGCTCTGGCAGCGTTGGCAGCAGATGGCGCCGCGCGAACGCATGGCGCTCGGTCTGCTCGGCGCGTTCCTGATCGGTGTGGTGCTCTACCTGAGCATCTGGCAGCCGGCCGCCCGCGAACTCAAGGACGCGCGCAATTACTACCAGCAGCAGCGGGAGCTGAATGCCTACCTGCAAAGCAATGCGGAGGCGGCTCGCCAGGTTTCCGCCAAGCCCCAGGTCAGCCTGGAGGCCGAGCAACTGCAAGGGCTGGTCACGCGTACCGCCCAGCAGCACGGGCTGGTGGTGGAGCGTTTCGACAGTGATTCCGAAGGGCTGCTGGTCAGCCTGGCCGAAGCACCGTTCGCCGCCATGCTGCGCTGGTTCGGTGAGTTGCAGGCACAGGGTGTGCGACTGGCCGAGGTCAGCCTCGACCGGGCCAGCACCGGCAAGGTGAACGCGCGGCTGACCCTCAAGGCTGGCGGCTGATCCCGCGGGCTGCTCCGCCGGGGTCGGTGACCTCGGTGGGGTTCTCCTCCCGGTAGCGCCGCGCCTCTTCCACCAGCCAGTCGCGGAAGGCGCGCAGCGCCGCCGATTCCACCTTGCGCTCCGGGATGATCAGGTAATACGCCTTGTCGCTGTGGCTGGCATGCTCCATCGCCACCACCAGCCGGCCTTCACGCAGCTCGCGTTGGATCAGGAACGGAGGGATCAGCGCTACGCCCATTTCGTGCTCGGCGGCCTGGGCGAGCATGGAGAACAGCTCGTAGCGCGGCCCGGTCATGTCCCGCGCCACGTTCATTCCCAGCGAATCGAACCACTGCCGCCAGGCATAGGGACGGGTGGTCTGTTGCAAGAGCGGCAGCCGGGCGATTGCCTCGGCGTCGAGCTGCGCACGGCCCGCCAGCAAGGCCGGGCTGCACACCGGCATCGAATTCTCCGGCATCAGGAAATACGCCTCGGTGCCCGACCAGTCGCCATCGCCGAAATAGAGCGCGGCATCGAACTCGGTATCGGCGAACAGGAAGGGGCGGGTGCGGTTGGTCAGGTTCACCGTGACCTGCGGATGCAGTGCCTGGAAGTGTTTCAGCCGGGGCAACAGCCATTGCGTGCCGAAGGTCGGCACCACCGCCAGTTCGAGCCGGCCGGCGCCATGCTGGCCCATCACCGAGAGGGTGTCACGCTCCACCGCATCCAGTTGCGCGGCCACCCGCCGGCTGTAGGAAAGGCCCGCCTCGGTCAACTTCACACCGCGTCGCGAGCGGCGGAACAATTCGATGCCTAGGAATTCTTCCAGCGCACCGATCTGCCGGCAGATGGCGCTCTGGGTCAGGCTCAACTCGTCGGCGGCCTTGGTGAAGCTTTCGTGGCGGGCGGCGGCCTCGAAGGCGAGGAGCGCGGAGGTGCTGGGAATCTTGCGGCGCATCTATGCGGTTGACTCAAGGAAAACGGGCGAAAGATGGCCTTAACCTTATCTCGAAGTGAGTAAAACGCACAATAGCGTGCGAAATCGTCGTTTGCCCTCCTCTCCGTCGTTGCCTAGCATCAGGACATCGAATGGAGCGGCTTCCCGCTTCTAGCCACTGTCCGACGAGGTTTTCCATGGCCAAAGCAAGCTTCAACTGGATCGACCCGCTGCTGCTCGATCAGCAACTGACCGAAGAAGAGCGCATGGTGCGTGACAGCGCCGCGCAGTTCGCCCAGGACAAGCTGGCTCCGCGCGTGCTGGAAGCCTTCCGCCATGAGCGCACCGACCCGGCGATTTTCCGCGAGATGGGCGAAACCGGCCTGCTCGGCGCGACCATTCCCGCCGAATACGGTGGCAGCGGTCTGAACTACGTGTGCTACGGCCTGATCGCCCGCGAGGTCGAGCGCATTGATTCCGGCTATCGCTCGATGATGAGCGTGCAGTCGTCCTTGGTGATGGTGCCGATCTTCGAATTCGGCTCCGAGGCGCAAAAGCAGAAGTACCTGCCCAAGCTGGCCAGCGGCGAGTGGATCGGTTGCTTCGGCCTGACCGAACCCAATCACGGCTCCGACCCGGGCTCGATGGTGACCCGGGCGAAGAAGGTGGACGGCGGCTACCGCCTGAGCGGCAGCAAGATGTGGATCACCAACAGCCCGATCGCCGACGTGTTCGTGGTGTGGGCCAAGGACGATGCCGGCGATATCCGCGGCTTCGTCCTGGAAAAAGGCTGGGAGGGCCTGAGCGCCCCGGCGATCCACGGCAAGGTCGGCCTGCGGGCATCCATCACCGGTGAGATCGTCATGGACAACGTGTTCGTCCCCGAAGAGAACGCCTTCCCCGAGGTGCGCGGCCTGAAAGGACCCTTCACCTGCCTGAACTCGGCCCGCTACGGGATTTCCTGGGGCGCGCTGGGTGCCGCCGAATTCTGCTGGCACACCGCGCGCCAGTACACCCTGGACCGCCAGCAGTTCGGCCGTCCACTGGCGGCCAACCAACTGATCCAGAAGAAGCTGGCGGACATGCAGACCGAGATCACCCTGGCCCTGCAAGGCTGCCTGCGCCTCGGCCGGATGAAGGACGAAGGTACCGCGGCGGTGGAAATCACCTCGATCATGAAGCGCAACAGCTGCGGCAAGGCCCTGGATATCGCCCGTATGGCCCGCGACATGCTGGGCGGCAACGGTATCAGCGACGAATTTGGCGTGGCCCGCCATCTGGTCAATCTCGAAGTGGTGAACACCTACGAGGGCACTCATGATGTTCACGCGCTGATTCTTGGTCGAGCCCAGACCGGTATCCAGGCGTTCTTTTAAAAGAGCAGCGGCAAGCCGCACGCTTCAAGCCGCCAGACAGCGGCACGGGCCCGCGGCTTTCGAACCGAACATCCATCAAGCGCCAGGAGTCCGACCGTCGACCGGGTGCAACTCTTGTCGCTTGAAGCCTGCAGCGTGAGGCTCCGCTTATGTCCGCACTGTCCCATATCCGTGTGCTCGACCTTTCCCGCGTGCTGGCCGGGCCCTGGGCCGGGCAGATCCTGGCCGATCTCGGCGCCGAGGTGATCAAGATCGAGCGCCCTGGCGTCGGTGACGACACCCGCCATTGGGGCCCGCCGTTCCTCAAGGATGCGCAGGGCGAAAACACCCGCGAGGCGGCGTATTACCTGTCGGCCAATCGCAACAAACAGTCGGTGACGGTGGACTTCACCCAGCCGGAAGGCCAGCAACTGGTCCGCGAGCTGGCCGCCAAGGCCGATGTGGTGCTGGAGAACTTCAAGGTCGGCGGGCTGGCGGCCTACGGGCTCGACTACGCGTCGCTCAAAGCGCTCAACCCGCGCCTGATCTACTGCTCCATCACCGGCTTCGGGCAGAACGGTCCTTACGCCAAGCGCGCCGGCTACGACTTCATGATCCAGGGGCTGGGCGGGCTGATGAGCCTGACTGGGCGCCCGGAGGGCGAGGAGGGTGCCGGCCCGGTGAAGGTGGGCGTGGCGTTGACCGACATTCTCACTGGCCTGTATTCCACCGTGGCGGTGCTCGCCGCCCTGAACCATCGCGACCAGAGTGGCATCGGCCAGCACATCGACATGGCTTTGCTCGACGTGCAGGTCGCCTGCCTGGCCAACCAGGCGATGAACTACCTGACCACTGGCGTACCGCCCCGGCGGCTGGGCAATGCCCATCCGAACATCGTGCCTTACCAGGATTTCCCCACGGCCGACGGCGACATCATCCTCACCGTGGGCAACGACAGTCAGTTCCGCAAGTTCTGCGAGGTCGCCGGCTTCCGGGAGTGGGCCGACGACCCGCGTTTTTCCACCAACCAGGCCCGCGTCGCCCATCGCGCCGAGCTGATTCCGCTGATCCGCCAGGCCACGGTGTTCAAGACCACCGCGCAATGGGTCGCCTTGCTGGAAGAGGCCGGGGTGCCGTGCGGGCCGATCAACGACCTGGCCCAGGTGTTCGCCGACCCGCAGGTCCAGGCTCGCGGATTGCGCGTCGAGTTGCCGCATCCCCTGGCCGGCACGGTGCCCCAGGTGGCCAGCCCGATCCGCCTCTCCGAAACACCGGTGCAATATCGCAACGCCCCGCCGCTGTTGGGCGAGCACACCGAACGGGTGCTCGGCGAGGTGCTGGGCTTGAGCCCCGAACGCATCGCCGCGCTGCGTGAGGCGGGGGTGGTCTGAGCACCATTCGAGGGAAGCCGGGAAACCCATCGACTAAACTCTCGCCGACTTCGACGGCCTAACGAACTGTCGAACCAACCGGGAGACAACGATGCGGACAACGTGGAAGGCGACTTGGCGACTGATTCCTCTGCTCTGGCTGGCAGCCCTGCTGACCGGTTGCGGCATCAACAACATCCCGCGTTACGACGAGCAGGTGAAAGCGGCTTGGGCGCAGGTGGAAAACCAGTACCAGCGTCGGGCCGATCTGATTCCCAACCTGGTGGAAACGGTCAAGGGTTACGCCAGCCACGAGCAGGAGACCCTGACCGCGGTGGTGGAGGCGCGGGCCAAGGCGACCTCCATCCAGGTGGATGCCAATACCCTCGACGATCCCCAGCGGCTGCAGCAATTCCAGCAGGCCCAGGCCCAGCTCACCGGGGCCTTGAGCCGACTGATGGCGGTGTCCGAGCGCTACCCCGACCTCAAGGCGAACCAGAACTTCCTCGCCCTGCAATCCCAGCTGGAAGGCACCGAGAACCGGATCGCCGTGGCCCGGCGTGATTTCATCGCGGCGGTCGAGCGCTACAACACGGAAATCCGCACCTTTCCCGGCCGGATTTGGCACATGATCCTGTACAGCGACATGCCGATCCGCGAGAGCTTCGAGGCCACCGCCAAGGATGCGGAACAGGCGCCGCAAGTGAAGTTCTGATGCGCCTTCGCGCCCTTCTGTGCCTGGCTGTTCTGCTGCTCTGCGGCCTTGCCCGGGTGCAGGCGGCGGAGCCGACGTTTCCGCCGCTGACCGGCCGTGTGGTGGATCGGGCGGACATGCTCGATCCGGCGGCCGAACAACGCCTGTCCGGCATGCTCGCCGCCCACGAGCAGGCCACGGGCGAGCAGGTGGTGGTGGTGACGCTGCCAGACCTCCAGGGCCGGAGTATCGAAGAGTTCGGCGTGGCGCTGGGACGCCACTGGGGCATCGGCCAGAAGGGCAAGGACAACGGCGCCCTGTTGATCGTGGCACGTGAGGAGCGGCGTGTACGTATCGAGGTCGGTTACGGCCTCGAAGAGCGCCTGACCGATGCGCAATCCGCCCTGATCATCAACGGCGTCATCCTGCCGGCGTTCCGCCAGGGCGACTTCAGCCGGGGTATCAGCGAAGGCGCGGCGGCGATGATCCAGGTGCTCGGCGGCGAGCCCCTGGCCAGCTCGGTCGATCCCGCGGCAGCCAAGCAACCGCCGGGGCTCATGGCGTTGGGGTTCTTCTTCATGATGCTGGTGGTCATTGCCCTGCTGGGCGGCGGCGGTGGCCGGGGCTTGCTCCTGGGAGCGCTGCTCGGCGGCATGGGCCGGGGCTCCGGCTTGGGAGGGGGTGGCGGTTTCGGCGGTGGAGGCGGTGGCTTCGGCGGGGGTGGTGCCTCCGGCGGCTGGTGAGGCCTGCCGGCGCGACAGGATGAATCGAGGGGACAGATGACGCTATTGAGCGAAGCCGAGCTGCAACGCGTGGCCGATGCGATCACCGAGGTGGAGCGCCATACCGATGCCGAACTGGTAACGGTGCTGGCGACGCGGGCGGACGATTACGCCTACATCCCGTTGCTCTGGGCCAGTCTCGTCGCCCTGATGCTTCCCGGAGCGGCGAATTTCTTCGGTGGCTGGCTGAGTGCCGCGCAACTGTTGCTGGTGCAGTGGCTGACCTTTGCGCTGCTGGCCCTGCTGGGGCGTATCCCGTCCTTGACCAGCCGGCTGATTCCTCGCGCGGTGCGGCATTGGCGGGCCGCCAATCTGGCCCGCCGGCAATTTCTCGAGCACAACCTGCATCACACCGAGGCCGGCACCGGCATGCTGATCTTCGTCTCGGAAGCGGAGCGTTACGTCGAGATCATCGTCGACCGGGGCATTTCCAGCCGGATCGACGACGGTGCCTGGCAGGCGCTGGTGGACGTTTTCACGGCAGAGGTTCGCCGTGGGCGGACCCTGGAAGGCTTCCTCGGTTGCATCCGGGGCTGCGGCGAGTTGCTCCAGCAACACGTGCCGGCGACACACGAACGCAACGAGCTGCCCAATCGGTTGATCGTCCTGCCTTGAGGGAGTGCCGGGTCAGGCCCGGCACATGCCTCCCTGATCGTCGCCGTCGTCATCGGCGTGTGGCTCGAAATCCGGCGCAGCGCCATTCAACGGGACTTCGAAGGCCGAGGCGGCGACCCGCTCCAGATGCGGCCGGCCATGGCCCACCAGCGCGCCGAGGGCGGCGACGTCCTGCTGCGGCAGGTTCTCGATGGCCGCCAGCACTTCTTCGCCGGGGATGGTTTCTTCTTCCAGCAGGCGCTGGGTGACCAGGTCGAGTGCCGGCTTGAGCCGTTGCAGCAGGGCCAGGCATTCCTGGTTGAGCTGGTGCAGCAAGGCGTCGGCGGCTTCCAGCGCTTCGCGCGGATCGCAGTCGATATGCGCCTCGCGCACGGCTTGCAGGCTCAGCAACGACCCCTTCGGTCCCATGCCCAGCGCACCGACCATGGACAGCGCCAGCTTGGAGGCTTCCTGCAAGTCCTGCCCGGCGCCGGAAGATACCTCATGGAAGTGCAACTGCTCGGCACCGCGGCCGGCCAGCAGCATCTTGATGCGGTTGCGCAACTCGGATTCCAGGTGCAGGCGCTTGTCTTCCACCGGCGTCACCAGGGTCACACCGAGGGCTTGGCCGCGCGGCAGGATGGTGACTTTCTCCACTCGGCCGACCTTCAGTGCGGCGGCCACCAGGGCGTGACCGGCTTCGTGCACGGCGATGCGGGTACGGTCGGTCTCCGACAGCGGGGTGACTGCCGACGGCTGTTCGCCGATGCGGCAGGTTTCGATGGCGTCCACCAGATGGTTCATCTCGACCTGCTGCTGGCCGGCCCGCGCCGCGAGCAGCGCGGCGTGGTTGACGATGTAGGAAATCGCCGCCGGGGTCAGCCCCACGGTGTTGCGTGCCAGTTGCTCGAAATCCGCTTCGCCGGCCAGGCGAATCTTGCCGGTATACAGGCGGAACAGCGCCTGGCGCTCACCCAGGGTCGGCAGGGCGACGGCGATGGAGCGGTCGAAGCGGCCTTCGCGCACCAGTGCCGGGTCCAGCGAGTTGGGGAAGTTGGTAGCGCCCAGCACCAGCACGCCGGCGGCGGCCTCGAAGCCGTCCAGCTCGGTGAGGAACTGGTTGATGATGCGGTTGCTTTCGGTGTCGCTGGAGCGGCTCTGCTCGGAGCGGCGGCCGAGGCCGTCGATCTCGTCGATGAAGATGATGCACGGCGCATTCTTGCGTGCAGTGCGGAACAGCGACTTGACCTTCTGGATACCGACACCGAAGTACATCGACGAGAAGTCGCTGCCGGTGACTTGAATGAAGTGGGCATTGCATTCGGTGGCCAGGGCCTTGGCCAGTTGGGTCTTGCCGGTGCCGGGCTCGCCTGTCAGCAGCACGCCCTTGGGTGGTCGCGCACCGAGGGCGGCGAAGGCGGCCGGATCGCGCAGGTAGGCGGTGACGTCCTGCAACGCCTGCTTGGCTTCACTGGCGCCAACTACGTCGTCGAAGGAAATGCCGGTGCCTTTGCGCTGCGTCTTGAACGGCTGCAGCTTGAGGGCGGCAACGATCAGGCCGCCGGCGAACAGCAGGTAGAACGGCCAGAACACCAGAGCGCGGCGATACCACGGGGCCTCGCCGTCGGTGTCGAACAGGCTGACCGGGAACAGCGCGGCGCTACCCTGGCCGTAGTCGCGCAGGATCATCTCGCCGATGCGCCCGGACTGGTCCGGCACCCAGTAGCGCCCGCCATCGTGGGTGGAAACGTAGACCGCCTCGTCGCTCAGCGCGGCCGTAGCGATGCGCCCGGCGCGGATGTCGTCGACCAGGGCGGAAAGATCGCGGCGCTGCTCGCGCCACGGCGAAGTGGATTCGTGCAGCTCGGCCAGCATCGCTTCGATGCTGCCGGGCGCCGTCGCATCGGCCGTCGCGTCGCGGCCCTGCCACTGCCAGTACGAGAGGCCGGCACCCAGCAGGACAAGCAGGCCGAGCACGGACAACGCCAGACGCAGGCGGTTTTTCAGGAAATCGGATTTCTTCATTGCACTTCCAGGCAGGATTCGATCGCTAACACACGCCCACAGGGGGCACACAACAGCCAGTGCGTCACCGACCCACTCGCGAGTTGCCTGCCCTGGCCTGGGACGCTCACTGGCTATCGGCGGAGTAAATCCGAGGTTGAGCCTCAGCGGGGGACCGTTGGTCGGTTGCCATAGAACTAACGAGGAAGGCGGAAGTCCGCGTGCCGCTTCGCTTTGCGGGCTGTCGCGGGGCTCTGGGCCGGGGTTGCCGGGCGGTCGTGAAGCCGAACCGCGACAAACGGAAGGGATAAAGCCGGAAACAATTCGGACGGACGTGATGCCACAAACGAAACGGCCCGCTCGGATGAGCGGGCCGTCTGGCGCGTTGGCGTGGGGGCGATCAGTCGAAGACGATGCCCTGGGCCAGGGGCAGCTCACGGGAGTAGTTCACCGTGTTGGTCTGCCGACGCATATAAGCCTTCCAGGCGTCGGAGCCGGATTCGCGGCCTCCACCGGTCTCCTTCTCGCCACCGAAGGCGCCGCCGATCTCGGCACCGCTGGTACCGATGTTGACGTTGGCGATGCCGCAGTCGCTGCCCGCCGCGCTCTGGAACTGCTCGGCCTCGCGCACGTCGGTGGTGAAGATGCAGGAAGACAGGCCCTGCGGCACTTCATTGTTCATCCGCAGCGCTTCGTCGAAGTCCGTGTAGGTCATGACGTAGAGGATCGGGGCGAAGGTCTCGTGGCGCACCACCTCGGTCTGTCCGGGCATTTCGACGATGGCCGGCGACACGTAGTAGGCGTTGGGGAACTGCGCTTCCAACTGGCGCTCGCCACCGAACACCTGGCCGCCTTCGGCGCGGGCCTTGGTCAGGGCGTTCTGCATGGCCTCGAAGCTCTGGCGGTCGATCAGCGGGCCGACCAGATTGCCTTGCAGCGGATGGCCGATGCGGATCTTCGAATAGGCGGCCTTGAGACGGGCGACGATGTCGTCCTTCACCGATTCGTGGGCGATCAGGCGGCGCAGGGTGGTGCAGCGCTGGCCGGCGGTACCCACCGCACCGAACAGAATGGCGCGCACGGCCATGTCCAGATCGGCGCTGGGGGCGAGGATCATCGCGTTGTTGCCGCCCAGCTCGAGAATGCTGCGACCGAAACGGGCCGCCACGCGCGGGCCGACTTCACGACCCATGCGGGTGGAACCGGTGGCGCTGACCAGGGCCACGCGCGGATCGTCCACCAGCGCTTCGCCGGCGGCGCGGTCACCGATGACCAGTTGGCTGAGTCCTTGCGGCGCATCGCCGAAGGCTTTCAGGGCGCGCTCGAACAGGGCCTGGCAGGCCAGGGCGGTGAGCGGGGTCTTTTCCGATGGCTTCCAGATCACCGGGTTGCCGCAGACCAGCGCCAGGGTAGCGTTCCAGGCCCAGACCGCGACGGGGAAGTTGAAGGCGCTGATCACCGCGACCACGCCGAGCGGGTGCCAAGTCTCACGCATGTGGTGGCCGGGACGCTCGGAGGCGATGGTCAGGCCGTAGAGCTGGCGCGACAGGCCGACGGCGAAGTCGCAGATGTCGATCATTTCCTGCACTTCGCCCAGGCCTTCCTGGGTGATCTTGCCGGCTTCCCAGGAAACCAGCTCGCCGAGGTCGGCCTTGTGCTCGCGCAGCACTTCGCCGAACAGCCGCACCAGTTCGCCACGGCGCGGGGCCGGAATGCTGCGCCAGGCCTTGAAGGCCTGCTCGGCGCGGTCGATCCGGGCCAGCACGGCGGCTTTGTCCTCAAGGGCGACGCTGCCGATCCGGCTGCCATCGATGGGGGTGTGGACCGGGTGGGTACCGTTGGTAATCGCACTGGCACTGACGCCGAGGCGGCTCAAGAGTCCGTCGACCATGGCGCTCTCCTTCGTTGTTGGTTGCTATTTCGGATCGGGTCAGTATTAATCCGCCTGCTGGTGGCCTACAAGCGACCTTTATTCGCCACGTCATTCCTTGGATTCATCAATTCGCGCGTTCCGAGATCAGCCATGTCCAAGCGCCTGATGCCGTCGATGACGGCCCTGCAATGCTTCGAGGCGGTCGCCCGCCACCTCAGTTTCACCCGTGCGGCGGAAGAGCTGCACCTGACCCAGAGCGCGGTGAGCAAGCAGGTCGCGCAACTGGAAGAGATGCTTCAGCACCTGCTATTCCGCCGCATTCGCCGGCGCCTGCAACTGACGCCGGCTGGCTCGCTGTACCTGGGCGAGGTGAACAAGATTCTCAATCAGGTGGAGATGTCTACCCGCTACATCCTGTCGTATGGCGGAGAGACCGAGGTGCTGACCGTGGCCACCCAGCCCACCTTCGGCGCGCGCTGGCTGATTCCGCATCTCAAGGGCTTCGGTGCCAGCAACCCGAACATCCATCTGGATATCCATAACGAGCTGGAGCCTTTCGACCTGCTGCAAGGCAAGGCCGACGTGGTGTTCTTCTTCGGTCAGGGCACCTGGCCGGGGGCGGAGTGCATCGAGCTGTTCGGCGAGGAGGTAGTGCCGGTCTGCTCGCCGGACATCCTGCCCGGGCAACCGTTGGGCAGCGCCCTGGACTTGACGCGCATGGTCTTGCTGCAGTGCGGTTCGCGCCCCGAGGCCTGGCACGAGTGGTTCCTCGGCCAGGAACTGGAAACCGAGCACAGCTACCATGGCCCACGTTTCGACACCTTTTATATGTGCATCCGTGCCGCACAGTCCGGCTGTGGCGTGGCGCTGGTCCCGCGCTACCTGGTGGAAGACGAGCTGGCGGAGGGCAAGCTGGTGATCCCCTGGGATCATCCGATGCGCAGCAACGGTAGGCATTTCATGGCGTATGCCGAGCATGCCGCCGAGGTGCCGAAGATTCGGACGTTCGTGAAGTGGATTCGCAGTCAGCTCTGAAGCCGTCGCTTCCCGAAAAAAAGGAATGACCCGGCGATTTTTTTTCGTTTGTGGGGCTGTGCGCCTCTCGCTTTCATAGGTGCCTCACCATCCAGCGAGAGGAACTGCCCATGTCTGCGATCACCCCGTGCGGCGTCATGTCCGGTCTGTCGAGCCAGGGGGCCGCGGCATGAGCCACGCCCATATCAGCCAGTCCCTGGCCATCGTCCATCCCATCACCCTGTCCCACGGCTGCAACGCGGAAGTCTGGGACACCGACGGTAAGCGCTACATCGACTTCGTCGGAGGTATCGGCGTGCTCAACCTCGGTCATTGCAACCCGCAGGTGGTCGAGGCGGTACGCGAGCAGGCCGGACGGCTGACGCATTCCGCCTTCAACGCCGTGCCGCATGCCGGATACGGGCAGTTGATGGAAGCGCTGGATCGTTTCATTCCGGTCAGCTATCCGCTGTCCGGCATGCTCACCAACAGCGGTGCCGAGGCGGCGGAAAACGCGCTCAAGATCGTCCGCGCCGCCACCGGACGCAGCGCGGTGATCGCCTTCGACGGGGGGTTCCACGGCCGCACCCTGGCCACGCTCAACCTCAACGGCAAGGTGGCGCCCTATAAACAGAAGGTGGGCAACCTCCCCGGGCCGGTCTATCACCTGCCGTATCCCAGCGCCGACACCGGCGTGACGCGCGAGCAGGGCCTGCAGGCCATGGACCGTCTGTTCAGCGTCGAAATCGATAAGTCCGAGGTGGCCTGCATCATCGTCGAGGCGGTGCAGGGGGAGGGGGGCTTCCTGGCCCTGGACCCGGCTTTCGCCCAGGACCTGCGGCGTTTCTGCGATGCGCACGGAATCGTGCTGATCATCGATGAAATCCAGTCCGGCTTCGGTCGTACCGGCCAGCGCTTCGCCTTCTCACGCCTGGGCATCGAGCCGGACCTGTTGCTGCTCGGCAAGAGCATGGCGGGCGGCCTGCCCCTGGCGGCAGTGGTTGGTCGCCGCGAACTGCTCGATGCGTTACCCAAGGGTGGATTGGGCGGTACCTACTCGGGCAATCCGCTGGGCTGTGCCGCCGCCCTGGCCACCCTGGAACAGATGAGCGACGCCAATCTGTCCGGCTGGGGGGAGCAGCAGGAGGGCGTCATCCTCGAGCGCTACCGGCGTTGGCAAGGGATGCCGTGGTCCGGCGTGCTCGGCCGTCTAAACGGTGTCGGCGCCATGCGTGGTATCGAGCTGCGCGCGGCGGACGGGACGCCCGGTACGGCGCGGATGGCGGTATTGCTGGCGGCCGCACGGGAGCAGGGGTTGCTGCTGATGCCCAGCGGCAAGGCGCGGCATGTCGTCCGCCTGTTGGCTCCGCTGACCATCGAACGCGCTTGCCTGGAGGAAGGGTTCGACATCTTCGAACGCTGTCTGGCTGCGCTCGAATGATCGGCATTTGATTCCTTTGGGGAATGATCAAAAGAAGATTAGTCGTTTGTAAGGGATGTTCCGGTTGCAGAGAATGGCTTTGCATTACCACGTGGAATCTATCTTTGCCGAGGCTGTGGTCTCGGCGGCTCCAGGAGTCGTGTTCACATGAGCGTTCAGGCTTTCGTTAATCCGGATGACATTCGCACCCGTTTCTCCCAGGCCATGTCGGCGATGTACAAGACGGAGGTGCCTCTATACGGCACGCTGCTGGAGCTGGTGGGTGAGGTGAATTGCGAGACTCTCGCAGCCGAGCCGGCCCTGGCCGAGCAGTTACGGCGGACCGGTGAAATGGAGCGCCTGGACATGGAGCGCCACGGGGCGATCCGGGTCGGTACTGCGGAAGAGCTGGCCACCATCCGCCGGTTGTTTGCGGTGATGGGTATGTACCCGGTGGGCTATTACGACCTGTCCTGCGCCGGGGTACCGGTGCACTCTACGGCCTTCCGCGCCATTCATGAGGATGCGCTGCAGCGTTCGCCGTTCCGGGTCTTCACCTCGTTGTTGCGCCTGGAACTGATCGACAACCCCGCGTTGCGCGAGACGTCGCGCGCGATTCTGGCCCGGCGCAGCATCTTCACGCCGCGCGTGCTGGAACTGATCGAGCAGTTCGAGCGCGTTGGCGGGCTGAACGCAGCGGAAGCGGAGACGTTCGTCGAAGAGGCGCTGGAGACCTTCCGCTGGCACCGCGAAGCGACCGTCAGTGCCGAGGTCTACCGGCAGTTGCACGATCAACACCGGCTGATCGCCGACGTGGTGGCGTTCAAGGGGCCGCACATCAACCACCTCACACCACGCACCCTGGATATTGATGCCGTACAGGTCGGCATGCCGCGCCACGGTATCACGCCGAAGGCGATCATCGAAGGACCGCCGCGGCGCAAGTGCCCGATTCTGCTGCGCCAGACCAGCTTCAAGGCGCTGCAGGAGCAAGTGGACTTCATCGGCGAGGGTCGCGTGACGGCCGGCAGTCATACAGCTCGTTTCGGCGAGATCGAACAACGTGGCGTGGCCCTGACCCCGAAAGGTCGGGCCTTGTACGACCAGCTCCTGCAATCCACCCGCGAAGTCATTCGCGGGGAAGACGATCCGGAAACCTACCAGCGCGTGCTTGGCGACCACTTCGCCGATTTCCCGGACGACTATGACCTGATGCGTCGCCATGGGCTCGCCTATTTCCGCTACTTCGTCACCGGCAAGGGTATGGCCGGAAAAGCGGACGGCAGCTTGCCCGGTGATCTGGAGAGCCTGCTGCGTGGCGGCTACCTGAGTGTCGAGCCGCTGGTGTACGAGGATTTCCTGCCGGTTAGCGCGGCCGGAATCTTTCAGTCCAACCTGGGCGACCAGGGACGCGACAGCTATGCGCAACTGTCCAACCGCGAGCAGTTCGAGCGTGACCTCGGGGCTTCGGTGAATGATGAACTGGCGCTGTATGCCGAGACCCAGCGGCGTTCGCTCGAGCAGTGCGCGGCACAACTGGGGCTGGCCAGCCTCGGCTGACGTTTCGTTTCCAGGCACTTCGCTGGCGCCCCGTCTTCCGCCAGCGAGGTGCCGTTTTTCAGGCGGTGACCGTTCAGTCGCATCCGGAATGAACCGAGTCGATATTTTCGTTTGAGGCCTGTCTCGATCCTTGGTGTCATCGGGGCGAGACGTTGAAACACCCACGAGTGCAGGTGCTGGGGCTGTAGAACCGTGAAGGAAACGGGCGGATACCTACACTTACCTGCAATCCAACTGGTCAGGAGTCTCCCGTGGTCCATTCGATACGCCCCCGCACTGGCGGACAGATTCTGGTCGATGCGCTACGCATCAATGGAGTAGAGCGTGCCTTTTGCGTACCGGGGGAGAGCTACCTGGCCGTGCTGGACGCGCTGCATGACGCACAGGACGACATCGAACTGGTGGTCTGCCGCCAGGAAGGTGGCGCGGCCTACATGGCCGAGGCGTATGGCAAGCTGACCGGAAAGCCGGGCATCTGCTTCGTCACCCGTGGCCCGGGGGCGACCAACGCTTCGATCGGTGTGCACACCGCTTTCCAGGATTCCACGCCGATGCTTCTGTTCATCGGCCAAGTGGCCCGGGATCAGGCGGAGCGCGAAGCGTTCCAGGAGATCGACTACCGTCGCATGTTCGGCCCGCTGTGTAAGTGGGTCGTCCAGGTGGATGACGCCCGACGCCTCCCCGAGCTGATCAGCCAGGCCTTTCACCGAGCCATCAACGGCCGACCGGGGCCGGTCGTGGTGGCGCTTCCGGAGGACATGCTGACCGATAGCGTCGAAGTTTCCGATGCGGGGCCCGCCAAACACATCGAGGCGCACCCGTCTGCAAGCGACCTGGGCGAAATGTCCCGTCTTCTGGAGCGCGCCCAGCGCCCCCTGATGATTCTCGGCGGTGGCGACTGGAATGCGGCGGCTGTGAACGACATTCGCCGTTTTGCCGAGCGCTGGGAGCTTCCGGTAGCCGCCTCCTTCCGCTGTCAGGACCTGTTCGACAACCGGCACCCGAACTATGCAGGAGACCTTGGCCTGGCCGCCGGACCGAAGTTGGCCCAGGCGGTGCGCGATGCCGATCTGTTGCTGGTGGTCGGTGCGCGCCTGGGGGAAATCACGACGGGCGGCTACAGCCTGCTGGACGTACCGGTACCTCGGCAGAGCCTCGTGCACATCCATGCCGGCATCGAGGAACTGGGTCGCGTCTACCAGCCGACGCTGGGGATCAACAGCGGCATGGCAGCCTTCGCCGCGCAGGCTGCCGGCCTCGAGCCGCAGCAGGAGCCAGGTTATGCCGCCTGGACCCGCAGCCTGAACGAGCACTACCAGGCCAATCTCGACTGCCCCGCCTCTCCCGGCCCGGTACAAATGGCGGAAATCATCGCCTGGCTCCGTCAGTGTCTCCCCGCCGACGCCATCCTTACCAACGGCGCCGGCAATTATGCCGTCTGGGTGCAGCGCTTCTATCAATACCGCCACTTCCGTACCCAGCTCGGCCCCACCAATGGCTCGATGGGCTATGGCGTACCCGCCGGGATCGCCGCCAAGCTGGCCGCGCCGGAGCGTATGGTGATCGCCTTTGCCGGCGACGGCTGCTTCCTCATGAACGGCCAGGAGCTGGCGACCGCCGCGCAATACGGCGCCAACCTGATCGTCATCGTTGTGAACAACGGCATGTACGGAACCATCCGCATGCATCAGGAACGTCATTACCCAGGCCGGGTCTCCGGCACCGGGCTGCACAATCCGGATTTCGCCGCGCTGGCGCGAGCCTATGGCCTGCATGGCGAAGTCGTTGCCAGCACGGCCGAATTCGCGCCCGCCTTCGAGCGCGCCGTGGAAGCCGGCAGGCCGGCGCTGATCGAGATTCGCCTCGATCCTGAAGCGCTGACTCCGCGCCAGAGCCTGAGCCAGATTCGCGAACAGGCCTTGCAGGGTCATTGAACAACCCGCGACGGATTCGCTCCGTCGCGAGTCCTCAGAGCTTCTGACCCCGATCCAGCTTGCAGGAAAGAATGATCGACGTGGTCGTTTTTTCCACGCCATCTACTGCGCCGATTTCATCCAGAAGCTGGTCGAGCCGCTCCGGCGATTCCGCTCGCAACCAGGCAACGAAGTCGAACTCGCCGCTCACTGTGCAGAGCTGCTGGACTTCCGCCATGTTGGTGAGTCGGCGCAGCACTTCCTTGCCCGAGCGCGGCTGCAGAGTAATGCCCACGTAAGCCTGTAGCCCGCCGTCCAGGACGCTCTGACCGAGGCGCAAGCCGTAGCCGGTAATCACCTTGTTCTTCTCCAGGCGGGCGAGTCGGGAAATCACCGTGGTACGGGCAATGCCGAGCTTGCGCGCCAGCATGGCCACGCTCTCGCGCGCATTCAGCTGTAATGCGGCGATCAACTGGCGATCGATATCGTCCAGGCGGAAGGAAGGCAGATCAGACATCGAGACGGCATCCACGCGTCAGGGGTTCAGCGAGGTATTGTGTAAGACGGAGCAGTAAATGTGGATGCCTTTCTCACTGCGCCCCCGGACAGGCATTAGCGTGAGCGACAGGCATCCACCCGCAGACGTTGCTCCAGCAAGCGGAAGCCACGTACCAGTACATAGGCGGCGAGCAGGTAGAACATCCCGGCGGCGAAGAAGATTTCCACCGGCAGGTAGGTGCGGGCGATGATGGTCCGCGCCATGCCGGTCAGTTCCAGCAGGGTGATGGTGCTGGCCAGGGCGCTGGCCTTGAGCATCAGGATCACCTCGTTGCTGTAGGCCGGTAGGCCGATACGCGCCGCGCGCGGCAGGATCACATGCAACAGCGCCTGTGCCCGCGACATGCCCAATGCCCGCGCTGCCTCCACCTCCCCATGGGGCACCGCCTGGATGGCACCACGCAGGATTTCGGCGATGTAGGCGGCGGTATGCAAGGTCAGTGTCAGCACTGCGCACCAATAGGGATCGCGCAGGTATGGCCAGAGCGGCCCCTGACGAATCGCCTCGAACTGCGCCACGCCGTAATAGACCAGGAATAACTGCACCAGCAGCGGTGTACCGCGGAAGAAAAAGATGTAGCCGTAGGAGAAGGCGCGCACGTACCAGTGTCGCGAAGCACGAGCAATGCCCAGTGGCAGGGCAAGGAGCAGCCCGGCGATCACCGCGATGCCTACCAGCTCCAGCGTCAATAGCGCGCCTTCGGCAAGACGCGGCAGCCATTTGATGATCAGCTCCCAGTTCATGCCATGGCCCTCCGGAAGCCGCGGTTCGCGCGTTTCTCCATGATGGATAGTCCTACCATGGCGATGACCGTCAGGCTCAGGTAAATGAAGGCGGCCACCAGGTAGAAGGTGAACGGCTCCTTGCTGGAGGTCACCGCGATCTGCGAGCGCCGCATGATTTCCTCCAGGCCGATCACCGAGATCAGCGCCGTGTCCTTCATCAGGATCATGAACAGGTTGCCCAGGCCGGGCAGGGCGATGCGCCACATCTGCGGCATGATCAGCCGCCAGAAGATCCGGCCCTTGGACAGGCCGAGGGTGTGGCCCGCCTCGCTATGTCCCCGGGGAATCGCCAGCAGCGCGCCACGGAAAACTTCGGTGGCATAGGCGCCGAAGCAAAGGCCAAGGGCGATGCTGCCAGCCGCGAAGGCACTCAGTTCCAGCTCCGGATTGCCGAACCATTCACCCAGGCCACGCATCAGATTGACGGTGCCGAAGTAGATCAGCAGCACCCAGAGCAGCTCGGGCACGCCGCGCACGATGGTCGAATAGCTGCCGCCCACCCATTGCAGCGGCTTGTAGGGCGAGGTCTTGGCCAGTGCGCCGAGCAGGCCGAGCACTAGACCCAGCGACAGCGCCGAAAGTGCCAGTTTGATGGTCATCAAGGTGCCGGCGGCCAGCGCCGGCCCGAATCCGTGGAGGTCGGGAAGCATATCGATCACCTGGAGGAAGTACCTGGGAAAGGTGTTCAGGCTGAAAGAGCCGGTTCGTTCATCGACATGAACTGCCGGCAGCGCGCCGATTGCGGGTTCTCGAACACCTGCTGCGGCGGTCCCTGCTCTTCGACCAAGCCTTGGTGGAGGAATACCACCTCGGTGGAAACCTGACGGGCGAAGCCCATTTCGTGAGTGACCAGCAGCATGGTGCGGCCCTCTTCGGCCAGCGCGCGGATCACGTTAAGCACTTCTTGTACCATTTCCGGATCGAGGGCCGAGGTGGGCTCGTCGAACAGGATGACCTTCGGCTGCATCGCCAGGGTGCGGGCGATCGCCGCGCGCTGCTGCTGGCCGCCGGAAAGCTGGGTGGGATAGACGTGGCGCTTGTCGGCGATACCGACCTTGGCCAGCAGCGCCTCGGCCACTTCGGTGGCTTCCGCCTTGCTCTGGCCGAGCACGCGGCGCGGTGCCTCGATGATGTTGTCGAGCACCGTCATGTGCGGCCAGAGGTTGAAGTTCTGGAAAACGAAGCCGATTTCGCTGCGCAGGCGGTTGATCTGCTTGTTATCGGCGGCGACTAGTTCGCCGTTGCGGGCGGGTTTGAGCTTGAGCTCTTCGCCGGCGACCCGGATCTGGCCCTGGTGTGGGTTTTCCAGCAGGTTGATACAGCGCAGGAAGGTGGACTTGCCGGAACCGGAGGAACCGAGGATGGAGATCACGTCGCCGTCGCGAGCGGTGAGTGAGATGCCCTTGAGCACCTCGAGATCGCCGTAGCGTTTGTGCAGGTTGCGGATTTCCAGCGCGGCGGTGGAGCCGTTCATGGTCATTCCTCTTTTTATTCTTATTCTGGGCACGGCGGCTGACGCTTTGGCCGGTACGCCGCGAGGCGTATCGGTAACAGCTCAGGAGCGGGTCTTACGCGTCAGTCCGCCTGTTTTCCTGGGCACATGGCTGCCGCGAAAAACGGCAGCCATGTCACTGTATCGCTCAGGCAGCTTCTCGAGCTTCGTTGGTATGGGCTTCGTACGCCATGCCGAAACGGTTGGCCAGGAAAGCCTCGAGCGAAACCTGCTCCTGGCTGATGAAGCCGGACTGCGGCAGTTGGCCTTGGCGGAACAGATCGAGCGCGGCGCAGATGCCGGCCGCCGTGGTGATCTGGATGGCGCTGGTCAGGCGCCCATTCTGTTCGGCGGCGAAGATCTTCCGACTGAACACCTCTTGAACCAGCTTGCCGTCGCGCAGACCGTTGACGGTGACGAACACCAGGACGACGTCCTGCATGGTGCTTGGTACGGCACCGCGAAGAATGTCCTTCAGCTTCTCCTGGTTGCCGGCGAGACGCAGGTCTTCGAGAAGGAACTTCATCAGATCGCGATGGCCGGGATAGCGAACGGTCTTGTAGTCCAGCACTTCGACTTTGCCTTCCAGCGTTTCGCACAAAGTGCCCAGGCCGCCTGAAGTGTTGAATGCCTCGTATTCCACGCCGTCCAGAGAGAAATGCTCGAGGCCTTCCAGCGGCTGTACCAATTGCAGTCGGCCGTTACGGATGGCTTCGCAGGGGTGGCAGTATTCGTTGACCAGGCCGTCCACGCTCCAGGTCAGGTTGTACTTGAGGGCGTTGGTTGGGAACTCAGGCAACGCGCCGACACGCATCTTCACTTCGCGAATGCTGTCGAAACGGCTGGCCAGGGAATGGGCGGCAATGCCGATGAAGCCAGGAGCAAGACCGCACTGGGGCATGAACGCTGTTTGGGAGCCTTCGGCCAGGGTACGGATGGTCTTGGTGGCGTGGACGTCTTCGGTCAGATCGAAGTAATGAGTGCCTGCCTTCTTGGCCGCCGTGGCCACGGTAATTGCCATGTGGTACGGCAGAGCGTTAAGGACGGCATCGAATGCACGCAGGGTGGTTTCCAGGGCGCTGCTATCTGATGAGTCCAGTTGACGGGTCGCGATACCCAGACTGGCGATACTCTTAAGCGATTCTTCGTCGCGGTCGGCGACAAGCACCTTGTAGTCGCCGGAGTTATGCAGGAGTTGGGCGATGGTGTAACCGATGTGGCCGGCGCCGAGCAGGAGGACGTTCATTGTTGTTTTCTCCAGGTGCGATTGAGTTGCCGACCAGTCTAGGTAGCACCTGTAACGACAATAAGACGCAAAACGCATCATTTAGCCAGACATAAACATCATTTAGTCGATATCGGCCTACAGAATAGAGCACGGGGAGGAACTTTGGCGTAGCACATGATCTTTTTCGAAGCGAATGGTCAAAAAAGTCGTTGACGGTTGTTCGAATGGCTCTATAATGCGCGCCACTTCCGGCGCAGCCTGAATGAAAAACTCCTTGATAATCAAAGGGTTGAGTAAGAGAAAGGGGTTGTGTCGGC
>NZ_BDAC01000022.1 GCF_002091635.1 Pseudomonas indica NBRC 103045
CCACTCCAGACGGCACTTGTTCAGACGCTCGCCGGAGGTCAGGGCGTTGAAGATCAGCGGGGAGGACTTGTCGAAGACCTTGGTGATCATCAGCGGTTTGTGCACGCGCTGGCCGGTGGGCTGGCCGGACTGCGGGTCGCGGGGAATGATGACCTGGTGGTTGTAAGCCTGGACCAGGATCTGGTCTTCATGACCTTCCTGGAAGATGTTGCCGACCGAGTCCTCGGTGAAGGTGCCAGCGGTGATCAGACCTTGTTTGGTGCCTTCGAGGGACAGGTACGCGGGTGTTGGCATGAGAGCTCTCCTTGCCTTGGGTCATGGACCGGAAGTGGTCCGGGAGCCGGGGACATAGCGAGGGACGTGCCAGGAAGAGAAAAGACCAAGTAATTCAAAGGGATAGCAGAACGATAAGAGCGCCGAAAAGCCCCGATGCGAAGGCGATCACAAAAAAGTGCGCAAGAAGTTGCGCACCACTGCGCAAGTTTTTGCGCAGTGGGCGGAAGGTCAGGCAGCGCAACGGCTACCAGCGTTCATCCACAAGGTTATCCACAGGATGCTGGCAGAAAGTTGCGCAGTGCGGATGTCCCTGATGCGGAGTCACGGTGCCTTCGGTTGCTCCCGTTTGTGGCGGGTTTTCTCGAAGGTCCGGCAGATGATTTCCGCCGCTTCCGGGCGCACCGTGCGCCCGTGGAGGAAGGCGTCGATATCGGTATAGCTGACGCCGTGGGCTTCCTCGTCCGGCTTACCGGGGCTGAGGTCCTCCAGGTCGGCGGTGGGGATTTTTTCCACCAGGTGTTCCGGTGCGCCCAGGGCGCGGGCAATGGCGCGGACCTGGTGCTTCACCAGCCCGCTGAGCGGGGCGAGGTCGCAGGCGCCGTCGCCGAACTTGGTGAAGAAGCCCATCACCGCTTCGGCGGCATGGTCGGTGCCGATCACCAATCCCTGGCGGGCATTGGCGATAGCATATTGGGCGACCATGCGCATGCGTGCCTTGACGTTGCCGAGCACGAAGTCGGCGCTGCCGGGTGTCAGCCCTTCCAGGGCTTCGATCTGTGCCGCCAGGGCCTGGACCGCCGGGCCGATGTTCACGGTGTGGGTCTCGTCCGGCGCGATGCAGACCAGCGATTCCTGGGCATGGGCCTCGTCCTTCTGGACCTGATAGGGCAGGCGCACGGCGATGAAGCGGTAGCCGTCGTCGCCGGTCTCGGCCCGCAGGCGCTCGACGGCGCGCTGGGCCAGCAGGCCGGCGGTCAGCGAATCGACCCCGCCGCTGATGCCGAGGACCAGCGTCTTCAGGCCGGCGTCGCGCAGGCACTGCTGGATGAAGGCGATGCGTCGCTGGACTTCCGCGTCGATGTCCGACGGGCCGGTGAAGGGCGGTCGGACCTGGAGTTCGTCGGCGATGGCGCTTTGCAGCTCTTGCATGGTGTTACTCCTTGGCGGCGGTTCAGGAACCTACCTGAAAGACATGGCGCAGGTAGGCGACGAAATTCTCGTCGCGGCACTGGGTCTTGCCCGGTGCATCGGAAATCTTCGCGACCGGCTGGCCGTTGCAGGCGGTCATCTTCAGCACGATATTCATCGGCTCGACACCGGGGATGTCGCAGGTCAGGTTGCTGCCGATGCCGAAGCTCACCTGTATCCGACCACGCAGCGCGCGGAAGATCGCCAGCGCCTTGGGCAGGTCGAGGGCGTCGGAAAACACCAGGGTCTTGGTCTGCGGATCGACTCCCAGCTTGTGGTAGTGGGCGATGGCCTTCTCGGCCCAGGCCAGCGGATCGCCGGAGTCGTGGCGCAGGCCGTCGAACAGTTTGGCGAAGTACAGATCGAAGTCGCGCAGGAAGGCATCCATGGTGATGCAATCGGTCAACGCGATGCCGAGCAGGCCGCGGTATTCGCGCACCCAGCAATCCAGCGCGGCGCTCTGGCTGTCGATCAGGCGCGGGCCGAGCTGCTGGTGGGCCATCAGCCATTCGTGGGCCATGGTGCCGATGGGCTTGAGGTCGAATTCCCGCGCCAGGTGGACGTTGCTGGTGCCGACGAAGCGCCCTGGGAAGTCGCGCTTGAGGATGTGCACCACCTCTTCCTGGACGCGGTAGGAGAAGCGCCGGCGGGTGCCGAAGTCGGCCAACTGGAATTCCGCCAGTTCCTCGGCGCTGGCCTCGCGGCGCAGCCAGTCGAGCTTCTCGTAGAGTCGTTCGCGGACCTGTTCTATGAGCACGTCGCGATAGCGGTAGCGGTTGCGCACTTCGCTGACGATGGCCAGGACCGGCACCTCGAAGAGGATGACGTGCAGCCACGGGCCGCGCAGGCGAATGAACAACTGGTCGTCCTCGATGCCGGTCTGGACGTAGCGCAGATCGAAGCGGAACAGGCGCAGGAAGCGGATGAAATCCGGCTTCATGAACGGGATGCGTTCGAGGAAGGCGAGCTGGTCAGCGGTGATTTCCAGTTCCGCGAGGCGTTCGAGCTGGTAGCGGATTTCCGCCAGGTAAGGGCGCAGGTCCTCGCGGTTGCGGCAGCGGAATTCCCACTCCACCTCGGCGTTGGGGTAGTTGTGCAGGACCGCCTGCATCATCGTCAGCTTGTAGAAATCGGTATCCAGCAGGTTCTGCACGATACGGTCGGCAAATACGCTCTCGCCCATCACTTCTTCTCCAGATTCGGGACTGCTGCGGCGATGGCGGCATCCAGTTGGGTCGGGTCTTCGCATAGGCGAACACCGGAGTTGCGCAGCTCCTCCAGCGCCTGCTCGCCACTGTTGGCGGCGAGGGCCCGGCAGGCGGGCAGGTAGAGGGCTACCTGAAAGCCGGCGCGCCGCAGTTGCAGGGCTGTGGTCTTGACGCAGTAATCCAGGGCGAGGCCGCCGACCAGGACGAGATCGACCGCGTTCTGCCGGAGGTATTCGATGGCCCCGGTGCTGCGGCGCTCGGCGAGGTCGTGGTAGCAAGCGCCGTAGGGGTGGAGATCCGGTTCGACGCCCTTCCAGACGAAGTAGTCGTAGTCCGCCGGCTGCGGCAAGCCGTCGAGCAGCTCGAAGCCACGGGTACCGGGAACGCAGTGGCTGACCCAGGTCAGGTCGGCGTTGGCCAGCGGCAGCGGGTGCAGCATTTCTTCCGGCGTGGCCACCACCCAGGCGGCTCGGGGGCTGTGGGCGTCCTTGCTGCCCAGGCGCAGGTCCGCGCGGCTGTCCATGTGGTTGAGCGCTTCGGCGATTTCGTCGCCGCCCGGCACCGGCAGTTCCTCCGGGCAGAGCGGGGTGAAGCCTTTCTGGGCGTCCACATCGAAGCTGGCGATTTTCATGGGGGCTCCGGTTCGTCCTGATGTCTGGCTATATAATTCATGACGTGTAAAAAGTCGTCAACCGTAAAATTTGAGCTGAGTCAAAGTTTCTATACATGGTGGAATAAGTCGCCGGGCTCGGCTTAGGATGGCTTTGGAATTTTTGCCGGCGGGATGTCGGTAAAGCGGATGACGATTTCTGGATCGGGAGGTTCGATGAGTTCCGCCGAAATACTGGCCAGCGTCGATATCGTTGCGCTGCGCCTCGATCCCCGGCAGGGGCTGGAGTTGCTGTTGATCCGCCGTGCCCAGGCGCCCTACGAAGGGCATTGGGCGTTGCCGGGCGTATTGATCAACGGCCTGTGTGCTGACCGCAGTCTCGAAGATGCCGCCTGCCGTGCTTTGCGCGACAAAGCGCGGATCGAGCCCGCCTACCTGGAGCAGGTGGCCACTGTGGGTAATGCCGTGCGCGATCCGCGCGGCTGGTCGCTGAGCGTGTGCTACCTGGCGCTGGTCGGGTCGGGTGTCGAGGCTGGCGACGAGGACCTGCGTTTCGTGCCCTTGGACGAAGTTCGTCAGGAGCGCTTCCCGCTGCCTTTCGATCACCGGCATCTGGTCGAACAGGCCTGCGAGCGGCTGGCCGGCAAGTCGGCCTATAGCGCGCTGCCGCTGTATCTGCTGGCGGAGCGCTTCACCGTGGCGGATGCGCTGGTCGCGTTCCAGGTGGCGATCGGCCAGGAGGTCCAGCATTCGAGTTTGCGTGGGCGTCTGGAGCGGATGAAGAAGGCCGGCTGGATCGAGGACACCGGCACCCTCAACAGGCCGCCCATGGGGCGGCCCCAGCATGTTCTGCGCTTTACGCCGAGGGCGCGGCAGGTGTTCGTCTTCGACCGCAGTCTGTTGCTCTGAAGGGGCTCTATTTCGGTATTCCGGTCGCATGACCAAACGGAATGATGTTCGGAGGAAATGTCGTTTGTTGGCAATTTCGAAGCCGGCTACTACTGTCACGTTTCGCTTCCAGGGCGTTCCGCCCGGGTGCGACGGAATAGATGAGCCAATCGAGCGAGGAGTCCGAACATGAGCTTGCGTCAGGAATGTCTGTGGGAGCGCTTGACGCCCGAGCGGCAGAACGCGCCGGTCCTGAATGGCGAGCGCAAGGCCGATGTCTGTGTGATCGGTGCGGGCTTCACCGGTCTGAGCGCGGCTGTGCACCTGCTCGAGCAGGGGCGGCGGGTGTGCGTGCTCGAGGCCCAGCAGGCGGGCACTGGGGGCTCCGGCCGTAACGTCGGGCTGGTGAATGCCGGGCTGTGGATTCCTCCGGACGAAATCGAAGCGCGCCTGGGACAGGCGGTGGGCGAGAAGCTCAATCGAACCCTGGGTGCTGCGCCTTCGCTGGTGTTCTCGCTGGTCGACCGCTATGGCATCGATTGCCAGTTGCGCCGCGAAGGCACCCTGCACATGGCTCACAACAGCCGCGGCCAGGCCGATCTGGAAAGCCGCTGCGAACAATGGCGCCGCCGCGGCGCGCCGGTCGAGCTGCTTACCGGTGCGGCCTGTCGCGAAGCCACCGGTACCACCCGGATCGCCGCGGCACTGCTCGACCGCCGGGCCGGTACGCTCAATCCCATGGGCTACACCCAGGGCCTGGCCAGGGCGGTGCGCAGCCTCGGTGGCGAGTTGTACGAGCGCTCCCCGGTGCTGCGCCTGGAGCGCCAGGGCGACGGCGACTGGTTGGTGGTCACCGCCCAGGGAGCGGTCAGGGCGGCCCAGGTGGTGATCGCTTCGAACGCGTATACCGAGGGCGAGTGGACCGAGCTGCGCCGCAGTTTCTTCCCCGGCTACTACTATCAGGTCGCGTCGGTGCCGCTCGAAGGGCCCGAGGCGGCGAGCATCCTGCCGGGCGGGCAGGGCTCCTGGGATACCCGCCAAGTCCTCAGCAGCATCCGCCGCGATGCCGACGGGCGCCTGTTGCTCGGCAGCCTGGGTAACGGCGCGCGCAAGCCCGAGTGGTTCATACGTGCCTGGGCCGACCGCATCCAGTCCCATTACTTCCCTCGCCTGGGCAAGGTGGAGTGGGAGTGCACCTGGACCGGCTGCATCGCCTTTACGCCGGAGCATTTGATGCGCCTGTTCGAGCCGGCGCCCGGATTGGTCGCGGTGACCGGCTACAACGGGCGCGGCGTGACCACTGGCAGCGTGGTCGGCAAGGCGTTCGCCGATTACCTGTGCACTGGCGATGCCGAAGTCCTGCCCATGCCGTTCCAGCCCATGCGGGCGGTGTCCGCGGTGGGGGTGCGCAGCGGCTTGTATGAAGCAGGGTTCTCGCTTTATCACGCCGGGCAGTGCTTGCGCGTGGTGATTTGAATGGGGCCGTTTCGCTGCAAGCGGCCGGCTCTGGGCTAGCCTGTTACGGTGCGTGCCGTGGTGCGGGTGCACCAGGTGTGTGCAGTTCAGTGACAGTGGTGGTTACGGCAGGTTGCACTTCCTCGGGGAGAGGGTTGCGCTGTCTTTTCCATTTGGTTGCGCTTTGCGTTCGCGATGGTTGCACCTTTCTGTTGGCTGGGTTGCACGTGCCCGTATCTCAAGCCTTTTCATCATGACGAGGAAACCGATCCGAGATTTTTCGTTTCGTTTGGAACAGTGGCACGCCACTTGCTGAACACCCCAAGCCATCACATAACCCATCAGGAGCAAAACTCCATGTTGCAGAAGATTTACAAGAAAGGTTTTCTGGCTCTCGCGGTAACCAGCGCACTCGGTCTTGCACCGCTGGCGCATGCTGACGTGGTGATCGGTGTTGCCGGTCCGCATACCGGCGCCAACGCGTCGTTCGGCGAGCAATACTGGCGAGGCGCTTCCCAGGCGGCGGAGGACATCAACGCTGCAGGTGGCTTGAATGGGGAAAAAATCAAACTGGTGAAGGCGGACGACGCTTGCGAACCCAAGCAGGCTGTGGCCGTCGCCAACCGCCTGGTGGACCAGGACAAGGCCATCGGCGTGGTCGGCCACTTCTGCTCTTCCTCCACCATCCCGGCTTCGGAGGTCTATGACGAGGCCGGCATCATCGCCATGACTCCCGGCTCGACCAACCCGCAGGTCACCGAGCGCGGGCTGTCCGGCATGTTCCGCATGTGCGGCCGTGACGACCAGCAGGGCATCGTGGCCGGCGATTACATCATCGACGTGCTGAAGGCGCAGAAAGTGGTGATCCTTCACGACAAGGACACCTATGGCCAGGGCCTGGCGGACGCGACCAAGGCGCAGCTCAACAAGCGCGGTGTGAAGGAAGTCCTGTATGAAGGTCTGACCCGTGGCGAGAAGGACTTCAACGCCCTGGTCACCAAGATCCGCGGCGCCGGTGCCGATGTCGTCTACTTCGGCGGCCTGCATCCGGAAGCCGGTCCGCTGGTACGCCAGATGCGCGAGCAGGGCCTGACCGCCACCTTCATCTCCGGCGACGGCATCGTGACCGACGAGATGGTCACCACCGCCGGCGGCCCGCAGTACGTCAAGGGCACCCTGATGACCTTCGGCGCCGACCCGCGCAAGATTCCGGACGGCCAGGCGGTGATCGAGAAGTTCCGCGCCAACGGCTTCGAGCCGGAAGGCTACACCCTCTACGCCTATGCCTCGCTGCAGGCGCTCGCCGCCGGCTTCAACGGCGCCGGCGAGAATGACCCGGCCAAGGCCGCCGAGTGGCTGAAGGCCAACCCGGTCGCCACCGTCATGGGCAAGAAGGAGTGGGACTCGAAGGGCGACCTGAAAGTTTCCGACTACGTCATGTACGAGTGGGATGAGCAAGGCAAATACCACCAGAAGTAAGCGCTAGCGCTCGGCCGGTGCATCGGACGGCAATCGTCCGGTGCACCGGTGCATTCCGGGAACCGCTGAAGCCTTCATCCGCCTGCATCGCTGCGAAGTCGCCCGGTAGCCGCCTGGTCAGCCGGAGCGGTCGGGTTCAAGCAGCGAAGTTTTCAGTGGTACCCGTCCGATATCACTCGCGAAAGCCGGCTTTGTTCGAGACCGGTTATTCCAAAAGACGAGACTGAGGCATGGACGGTATTTTCCTGCAACAGCTGATCAACGGGCTGACCCTCGGGTCGGTCTACGGTCTGATCGCCATCGGCTACACCATGGTCTACGGCATCATCGGCATGATCAACTTCGCCCACGGCGAGGTGTACATGATCTCCGCCTACCTGTCGGCGATCGCCCTGGCTCTGCTGGCCTTCTTCGGCCTGGAGTCCTTCCCGCTGCTGATCCTCGGCACCTTGCTCTTCACCGTCTGCGTGACCGGTGTGTATGGCTGGGTGATCGAGCGCATCGCCTACAAGCCCCTGCGCAACTCCACCCGTCTGGCCCCCCTGATCAGCGCCATCGGCATGTCGCTGATCCTGCAGAACTACGTGCAGATCAGCCAGGGCGCCCGGCAGCAGGGTATTCCGACACTGCTCGACGGCTCGTTCCGTTTCGCCATCGGTGACGGTTTCGTCCAGCTCACCTACACCAAGGTCTTCATCCTCGTCGCGGCGTTCGCCGGCATGGCGGCGCTGACCTATATCATCCAGCGCACCCGGCTGGGCCGCATGTGTCGCGCCACCCAGCAGGACCGCAAGATGGCGTCGATCCTCGGCATCAACACCGACCGGGTGATCTCCTACGTGTTCGTCATCGGTGCCGCCATGGCCGCGCTGGCCGGCGTGCTGATCACCATGAACTACGGCACCTTCGACTTCTACGCCGGCTTCATCATCGGCATCAAGGCGTTCACCGCCGCAGTGCTCGGCGGCATCGGCTCGCTGCCCGGCGCCATGCTCGGCGGCATCATCCTCGGTGTGGCCGAGGCGCAGTTCTCCGGCATGGTCAACACCGACTACAAGGACGTGTTCAGCTTCTCGCTGCTGGTCCTGATCCTGATCTTCCGACCGCAAGGGCTCCTGGGACGTCCCCAGGTGGCGAAGGTGTAAGTCATGTCTTCTTCTGCCATCGATATCAAGAAATCCCTGCTGGACGCGGTACTCGCCGGCCTGCTGGCGCTGATCGTGTTCGGCCCCATCGTCGGTGTGGTGCTCAGCGGCTACAACTTCAATCTGCAGTTCGACCGGGTCGGCTGGCTCGTCGGCGCGGTGGTGATCGGGCGCTTCTGCCTCAGCCTGTTCCTGCAATCGCCGCGTGGCGAGCGCATGCTGTATCGCTTCGAAACGGCGGGCTCCGGCGTTCATGTGCTGCCGCCGGATCACAAGTCCCGGCTGCTGTGGATCGTTCCGATCCTGATCGTCCTGGCCGTGATCTTCCCGTTCTTTGCCAGCAAGTACCTGCTGACCGTGGTCATCCTCGGCCTGATCTACGTGCTGCTGGGCCTGGGGCTGAATATCGTGGTCGGTCTCGCCGGCCTGCTCGACCTCGGCTTCGTCGCCTTCTACGCCATCGGTGCCTATGGCCTGGCGCTGGGTTACCAGCACCTCGGCCTGGGCTTCTGGAGCGTGCTGCCGCTGGCGGCGCTGATGGCGGCATGCGCCGGGATGCTCCTCGGCTTCCCGGTGTTGCGCATGCACGGCGACTACCTCGCCATCGTCACCCTGGGGTTCGGCGAGATCATCCGCCTGGTGCTGAACAACTGGCTCAGCTTCACCGGCGGCCCGAACGGCATGTCGGTGCCGTCGCCGACCTTCCTCGGCCTGGAGTTCGGCCGGCGGGCGAAGGACGGGGGCGTGCCCTTCCATGAGTTCTTCGGCATCGCCTACAACCCCAACATCAAGTTCCTGTTCATCTACGTGGTGCTGTTCCTGGTGGTGATGCTGGTGCTCTACATCAAGCACCGCCTGACCCGCATGCCGGTCGGTCGCGCCTGGGAAGCGCTGCGCGAGGATGAGATCGCCTGCCGTTCCATGGGCCTCAACCATGTGCTGGTGAAGCTTTCGGCGTTCATGATCGGCGCTTCCACGGCGGGCCTCGCCGGCGTGTTCTTCGCCAGCTACCAGGGCTTCGTCAACCCGTCCTCGTTCACCTTCTTCGAATCGGCGCTGATCCTCGCCATCGTCGTGCTCGGCGGCATGGGCTCGACGGTCGGAGTGGTGATCGCGGCCTTCGTCCTGACCGTGGCGCCGGAGCTGTTGCGCAGCTTCGCCGACTACCGTGTGCTGCTGTTCGGTGTGCTGATGGTGCTGATGATGATCTGGCGGCCGCGTGGCCTGATCCGGATCAGTCGCAGTGGCTTCACCCCGCGTAAAGGAGTGGCCCCATGAGCCAGGAAAACATCCTCACCGTCGACAGCCTGATGATGCATTTCGGCGGTATCAAGGCGCTCAACGATGTCAGCCTGAACATCAAGCGCAACTCCATCTCGGCCTTGATTGGCCCCAATGGCGCCGGCAAGACCACCGTGTTCAACTGCCTGACCGGCTTCTACAAGGCCACCGGCGGCAGCATCCAACTGCATGCCCGGGGCACGACCACCGACGTGATCAAGGTGCTCGGCGAGCCCTTCCGTCCGGACGACTTCGTCAAGCCGCGGCAACTGGGCAGCCGCCTCTGGTACAAGATGTTCGGCGGCACCCATCTGGTGAACCGCGCGGGCCTCGCGCGCACCTTCCAGAACATCCGCCTGTTCAAGGAAATGTCGGTGGTGGAAAACCTGCTGGTGGCGCAGCACATGTGGGTCAACCGCAACCTGCTCGCCGGCGTGCTCAACACCCCCGGCTTCCGCCGTGCGGAAAGCCAGGCCCTGGACCATGCGTTCTACTGGCTGGAAGTGGTCGACCTGGTCGATTGCGCCAACCGTCTGGCGGGCGAACTGTCCTACGGCCAGCAGCGCCGCCTGGAAATTGCCCGCGCCATGTGCACCCGGCCGCAGCTGATCTGCCTCGACGAACCCGCCGCCGGCCTCAACCCGGCGGAAACCGAGGCGCTCAGCGCGATCATCCGCCGCCTGCGCGACGAACACGACCTCACCGTATTACTGATCGAACACGACATGGGCATGGTCATGAGCATTTCCGAGCACATCGTCGTGCTCGACCACGGCGTGGTGATCGCCGCGGGGGCGCCGGAAGCGATCCGCAACGATCCCAAGGTGATCGCCGCCTACCTGGGCGCGGAAGAGGAGGAAGTGGCATGAGCACCCTCCTCGAATTCAAGGATGTCGACGTCCACTACGGTCCGATCCAGGCGCTGCGGAAGGTCAGCCTGCACATCGACGAAGGCGAGACGGTCAGCCTGATCGGCGCCAACGGTGCCGGCAAGTCGACCCTCCTGATGTCGATCTTCGGCCAGCCGCGGGCGAGCGGCGGGCAGATCGTCTACCGCGGGACCGATATCACGCAGAAGTCGGCCCACTACGTCGCCTCCAACGGCGTGGCCCAGTCGCCGGAAGGCCGCCGGGTGTTCCCCGACATGAGCGTGGAAGAGAACCTGCTGATGGGCACCATTCCCGTCGGCATGGCCCATGCGGACGAAGACATGCAGCGCATGTTCGACCTGTTCCCGCGTCTGAAGGAGCGGCGCAACCAGCGGGCCATGACCATGTCCGGCGGCGAGCAGCAGATGCTCGCCATCGCCCGTGCGCTGATGAGCCGGCCGAAGCTGCTGCTGCTCGACGAGCCTTCCCTCGGGCTGGCGCCCATCGTGGTCAAGCAGATCTTCCAGACCCTGCGCGAGCTGGCGCAGTCGGGGATGACCATCTTCCTCGTCGAGCAGAACGCCAACCACGCGCTGCGGCTCAGCGACCGCGCCTATGTGATGGTCACCGGCGAAATCCGCATGACCGGCACGGGCCAGGAGCTGCTGGCCAACCCGGACGTGCGCAACGCCTATCTCGGCGGCCACTGACCAGGGCGGGCTTCGAGCCCGCTGACGAAGGAGCTGCGCAAGGCGGCTCCGCTCGACCGGGGCCGGCTATCTTCGCCGGCCTCGTTCCTTCATCGATTCGCGCCATGAGGTTCTCATGCACTCCGTTCGTTTCTTCAGCAATGCCGATGTCGCCGCGCGCCTGGATTACGCCGAGCTGATCGAGGCACTGCGGATCGGCCTGGCCGCCCCCTGCGAGGCGCCGTTGCGCGCCAGTCACGCCTTGCCGGAGGCGGCTTCGCTGCTGTGCATGCCGGTCTGGCAGAGCGGGCAGGGCATCGGCGTCAAGCTGGTCACCGTCTATCCCGGCAACGGCGCCAAGGGCCTGCCCTCGGTGGCTGCGCTGTTCGCCTTGTTCGACGATGCCACCGGGCAGCCCCTGGCCATGCTCGAAGCCTCGGAGATGACCGCCCGGCGTACCGCCTGCACCTCCGCGCTGGCGGCCGAACATCTGGCGCGGCGCGATGCGAAGCGCCTGTTGGTAGTGGGTAGCGGCACCCTCGCCGCGCACATGGTGCGTGCCCACTCGGTGGTCCGGCAGTACGAGAAGGTCGAAATCTGGGGACGCCAGCCGGCGAAGGTGAATGCGCTGGTGGACAGCCTGCGCGCCGAGGGATATCCGGCCGAGGCCTGCGACGACTTGCGCACCAGCGTCGGGCAGGCCGACTGCATCAGTTGCGTCACCACCTCGCGGGAGCCGCTGGTGCTAGGTGAGTGGCTGCAGCCGGGCTGCCACCTGGATCTGGTCGGCGCCTTCCTGCCGAGCATGCGCGAGACCGATTCGGCAGCGGTTGCACGGGCGCGGGTGGTAGTCGACACCCGTTCCGGCGCGCTGGACGAAGCGGGCGACCTGCTGTTCGCGATGGCCGACGGCAGGCTCGACGCCGCCAGCCTCGATACCGAGCTGCGGGATTTGCTGCAAGGGCGCGGCGTACGGCGGAACGAAGCCGAAATCACCCTGTTCAAGTCGGTCGGCTATGCCCTCGAAGACCTGGTTGCCGCTCGTCGCCTGCTGGCCTTGAGCTGACCTCGAAATCACCTCTTCGCAGCATTGCCCACAGAATCTGTGGAGCAGCTTGTGGACAAACTGCGGGTAAGGGGCGCGAGGCCCTGTTGCCCGCCACTTGCGGCGGGCTGCTCGTTTTTTGTTCCGCAGGTTGTTTTTCTTCCGATTTCAATGAGTTGACCGCCATAGGCTTGCCTGCGTTATCCCCGCTTGCTGTGGTAAATCCTGTGGATAACCTATGGAAGAAATGACCGGGCCGGCGCCGTTCCTGGCTTGCCGTGGGTTGTTCGGCTTTTGTACGGCGTGGCCGTCCAGCGCAACCATCCACCGGTTGGAAAGTCCAGCGGAAAGTTCTCCACGGTAACTGTGGAAAACTCTGTGGGTAAGCGTGGGAAAAGCCGTCTTGGGCCCGGTTTCCGTTGGGCTGGGAGCAACTGCTCAGGTTTTGTGCAGCGGCTGTGGCAATCTGCCGCGGCACGGCATGGCGCCTGGCGTCAAGATTTTTTCGGCGGGTGTCGCGGCGGCGAAAAAATGGCAGTGAAGCCGGCCAAAGAGTTTTCCCCACAGCCTGTGGATAACGCTGTGATCAATTTGGGTAAAGCCGCTCCGGAGGCCGGTGCGGCGGGGGCTGGACAGCATTGATCGGTTTTTGTTCGCTCACTCGTCGCTCAGGGCGCTGATGCGGGTCGAGCGTCCGAGCAGTTGCAAGGCGCGGTCGGGATAGTCGGTGATCAGGGCCTGGGCGCCCATGTCCAGCAGACGGTGCATGGCCGGCTGTTCGTTGATCGTCCACAACTGCACGTGCAGGCCGCGTTCGCGTGCGGTAGCGATCAGCCCGGGCGTGGCGATGCGCAGGTCGCCGTGCTGCTCGGGAATCTGCAGCGCCTGGTAGGTCGGCGACAGCAGCTTGCCGAGGCCGATCCAGTTCAGGGCCACCAACAGCCGCACCGAGCTGGCGCCGGCGGAGGTGGCGACGTCCGGGCACTGTTCGCGGAAACGCCGCAAGGCGCTCTCGTGGAAGCTGCCGACGACGACCCGGTCGGTCTGCCCGCTGCGCTTCAACTGTTCGCAGACGCGTTCCGCCAAGGCGTCATCGGCGACCTTGAGTTCCACCAGCTTGGGCGCCCGCGGAAAACGCTGCAGCACTTCGGTGAAGCTGGGGATGCGGGTGCCCTGGTTGCGATAGGGATAGCTCTGCCCTCCGTCGGCGCTCCAGCGGTAGCCGGCGTCGAGGGCCTGCAGTTCGGCCAGGTTGTGCGCGGCAACCGGGCCCTCGCCGTTGGTGGTGCGCTCCAGCGTCGTGTCATGGATGACCACCGGCTCGCCGTCGGCGGACAGGTGCAGATCCATTTCCAGCATGTCCACACCCAGTTCCAAGGCGCGCTCGAAAGCGAACAGCGTGTTCTCCGGCCAGAGTCCCTTGCCGCCCCGATGGGCGATGACCAGCGGCTGGTCGCCGAGAGCCGTCAGCACGGGAGGCGGGCTCGCCGGGCGGCTGGTGAGCCCGAGCAGGCCGAGGGCAATGGCGATCAGCAACAGGGGTGCGACGACGAAACGGGCGAAGCGCAGCATGCGTGGACTTCCATCGGTCATATACGACGAACGAATCGAACGCCTGGACTATGACAAAGGTGTGAAGAACGCGCGAGGGGCGTTTTCCAGTGGGAGCCGTTGCGCCGGAGCCGGCGCAACGGCGACATCGGGACGCTTCAGCCGGCCAGCAGCCAGGCGCCGACGCCGGCCGAGCCGATGCCGGCCAGGCGCACCAGGGGCGCAGCCGCCTGCGGAAGGAGGCGGACCAGAGCATAGCCAGCGGCGTGCAGCGCGGCGGTGGTCACGACGAAACCGGCGGCATAGCCCCAGGGGCTGGCCAGGGCTGGCAGTTCCAGGCCGTGGGCGACACCATGGGCCAGTGCGAAGAGCGCGGTGAGGCCGACGGCGATGGCCAGCGGCGGGCGTACGGCCAGCGCCACCAGCAGCCCGATGGCCAGCACCGAGCCGGCGATGCCGGTTTCCATCAATGGCATTTCGACGCCGGCGAAACCGAACAACCCGCCCACCAGCAGGGTGGCGACGAAGGTCAACGGCAGTGCCCAGCGAGCTGCGCCCTGCTGTTGCGCGGCCCAGAGGCCGACGGCGAGCATCGCCAGCAGATGATCGAGGCCGAACACGGGGTGAGCGAGGCCGGCGAGCAACCCTGCGTGATCGTGTCCGGGATGGGCGAAGGCTACGGCCGGCGTGAGGAACAGGGCGAGGGCGTAGAGGCTTTTGCGTAGTTTCATGGTTTTCTCCTGACAGGGCTCAGGCCGCGGTGAGCATGCCTTGGCGCTCGATGAAGGCGATGATCTCGTCGAGACCCTGGCCGATCTTCTGGTTGCTGAAGACGAACGGCTTGTCGCCGCGCATCGTCTTCGTATCGCGCTCCATGACTTCCAGCGACGCGCCGACCAGGGGCGCCAGGTCGATCTTGTTGATCACCAGCAGGTCGGACTTGCAGATGCCGGGCCCACCCTTGCGCGGCAGCTTGTCGCCAGCGGCCACGTCGATCACGTAGAGGGTCAGGTCGGACAGCTCCGGGCTGAAGGTGGCGGAAAGGTTGTCGCCACCGGATTCGACGATGATCAGGTCGAGTCCGGGGAAGCGGCGGTTGAGCTGCTCGACCGCTTCCAAGTTGATCGAGGCGTCCTCGCGGATCGCCGTGTGCGGGCAGCCGCCGGTTTCCACGCCGATGATGCGCTCCGGCTCCAGGGCTTCGTTGCGCACCAGGAACTGGGCGTCTTCCTGAGTGTAGATATCGTTAGTGACCACGGCGAGGTTGTAGCGGTCGCGCAGGGCACGGCACAGCGCCAGGGTCAGGGCCGTCTTGCCGGAACCGACCGGGCCGCCGATGCCGACGCGCAGGGGTTGGCTGTTCATGGGTATCGCTCCTTTTCATCGTGTCTGCCCGCCCGAGGGCTGTCGTGGGCTTCGGCCGTCCGTCAGGAACGGAACAGCCGCGAATACTGTCGTTCGTGCGCCATGCTGGTGAGCGCCAGGCCGAAGGCGGCGCTACCCCAATGCTCCGGGGCGATCCCGGTGGCGCCCCGCTGGGCCTGTTCGAGCACCGGCAACAGCTCGGAGGTCAGCCGCTGGGCCGCCTGCTGGCCGAGCGGAAGGGTTTTCATCAGCACCGCCAACTGGTTTTCCAGCCAGCCCCAGAGCCAGGCGGCGAGGGCATCTTGCGGGGCGATCCGCCAGGCTCGGGCGGCCAGGGCCCAGCCGAGGGCCAGGCCGGGTTCCTCGATCTGTTCGAAAAGGTGGCGGGAGGGGGCATCGAGCTCCGGCAGGCCGTCGAGCAACTGCTTCAGCGAGTAGCCCATCTGCCGGCTTTCCAGGCGCAACTCGCGGGTTTCCCGGCTGGCGCGGTGCAGCCCGGCGAGATGTGCCAGCTTGGGCCAATCGCCCGCAGCGGCAGCCTCGCAGTGGGCCAGCAACAACGGCGCCTCGAAGCGCGCGAGGTTGAGCAGCAATTGGTCGCCGATCCAGTGGCGGGCGCTGTCCGGGTCCTTGACCAAACCCTGCTCGACCGCCATCTCCAGCCCTTGCGAGTAGCTGTAGCCGCCGATGGGCAACTGCGGACTGGCCAGGCGTAGCAGGGCCCAGGCCGGATTCACCGGCCCACTCCGAACTGGTGCAGGCGCGGCGCGTAATTGAATTCGGCCTCGCCGGCATGGGAATGATGATGGCCGCCGCCGTAGGCCCCCTGTTCCGGTTGGTAGGGTGCTTCGACGGCCTCCACGCTGGCGCCGAGCTGTTCCAGCATGGCCTTGAGCACATAGTCGTCGGGCAGGCGCAGCCAGCCGTCGCCGAGTTGCAGGGCGACGTGGCGGTTGCCCAGGTGATAGGCCGCTCGGGTCAGCTCGAAGGCGTTGGCGCAGGTGACGTGAAGCAGCGGCTCCGACTTGGCGCGGACGCGTACGATGCGGCCGTCCTCGGCCCGCAGGCACTCGCCGTCGTGCAGCGCCGGCTGGCCGCGTTCGAGAAACAGGCCAACGTCCTCGCCGTCGGTGGTGAAGCAGCGCAGCCGGCTCTTGCTGCGGGCTTCGTAGGTCAGCAGCAGTTCGGCATCGTGGTGGTCCTGTGCGCCGATGCGTGTGTGGATGACCAGCATGGATGAATCCGGCAAATGGGCAGTGCCGGAAACAGAGCAAGGGGCTTGCCAAGCCGGGCGGCGCAGTGCTGGAGCGGCCTTTGCGGGAGCCTGGGTTAAAGCTGGTGCACGGGTCAGGTTTGTAATGGTGCGTCAGGTGAGCATTTGCACCATTGCGGTGCTATCTGCCGCCGAGCCCCTGCCAATGCTTGCCGACCACCATGATGAAGCGCAGTTGCTGGGTGATCTTCTCTTCCGGGCGCAGGTGCGGGGGCAGGTCGGCGGCGGGAGGGTCGATCAGCTCCGGCAGGGTGGCGAAGACCGTTTTCACCACCAGGTCGGCGAAGACCTCCAGGGCCGGGTCGTCCAGGTGCGGAAGGCGGGCCATCAGGCGCAGGTCGGCGGCAAGGTCGCCGGTGATGCGCTGGCGCAGCTCAGCGATGGCCTGGCGCACCGGCTGCGAGCCGCCGTATTGCTCGCGGGCGAGGAAGAGAAACTGGCCACGGTTGGCGGCCACCGCGTCGAGGAAGATGCGCACCGAAGCGTCGATCAACCCGCCGCGCTCGAACTCGTTCTGGCGGACCGCGCGAATGGTTTCGCGGAAGGTCTCGCCCACTTCGGCGACCAACGCCAGCCCGAGCGCATCCATGTCCGGAAAGTGCCGGTAGAAACCGGTCGGGACGATCCCGGCGCTGCGCGCCACTTCGCGCAGGCTCAGGCTGCCGAAGCCTCGCCCACTGTCCATCAAGGTGCGGGCGGCATCCATCAGGGCCTTGCGGGTCTGCTGTTTCTGGGCACTGCGGGGCGACATGGCGATGACTGCCGAGGCGAACGGAATTGGCGCCGCACTTTAGCAAAGGGGTGTTTCAGGCGTCGAACTGGCTTTGGTTTGGCTGCGGTGCTGTGAAGCGGGAGGGATGAGGGGAAAGAAAAAAGCCCGGTCCAACGGCCCCGGGCTTTTCTACTGCGGCGGTCGCCGCGGCTTACACCACACGATGGCGTTCCAGCAGACGGTCGGCACCACCCTCGGCGACGCGGTTGGCGCCGGTGCGGTCGAAGCCATCTTCGGCAACGCGGTTTTCCAGGGTGCGGTCGTAGCCGTCTTCGGCGACGCGGTTGACGCCGGTGCGATCAGAGCCATCTTCGGCAACGCGGTTTTCCAAGGTACGGTCATAGCCGTCTTCGGCTACCTGGTTGGTCCGGGTGCGGTCGAAACCGTCTTCCGCGATGCGGTTACGTTCCAGCACGCGGTCGGAACCGCCTTCGGCGAGCCCGCCGCCCAGGGGAGTGCGGTCGAAACCGTTTTCCTTGAGGACTTCGCTGCCACCCTTGGCTTCACCCAGCAGGGGTTGCGGTTGGGTTTCCGGCAGAGCGAAGGCGTGTGCCGTGACGAGACTGAAGGCAAGGCCGAGGATCAATTTGCTGTTCATGTTGGGGCCTCCATGGAGGGAATCGAGTGAGTACGCTGCATAGGCTACTCGCGCGGGGAAATTGGAGAAGAAGAACGGGCTGATAGTGGAAATCGACGCGAGTGATTGAAGGTGAAGCCCTTGTGCGGCGCGGCTTTCGGCGAAATCGAGCGGTATTTGGTGGGGCTGTCCGGTTGGACAGGTTTTGATGGCTGGGGGCCAGCGGGCGGATATGAAAAAGGCAGCCCGAAGGCTGCCTGGGGTGTCGCGAGGGGGCGCGATCAGTGAGCGACTGCGCCGGAAGCGCCGTAGCCGGTCTGCGAGCGGATGAACTGCGGCAGGAAGCGTGCACGTTCTTCTTCGGCGGCATTCGACTTGTCGGTGACGGAGAAGAACCAGACCCCGGCGAAGGCAACGATCATCGAGAACAAGGCCGGATATTCGTAGGGGAAGATCGCCTGGGCGTTGCCCAGCACCTGCACCCAGACGGTCGGGCCGAGGATCATCAGGGTCACCGCGGTGATCAGGCCCATCCAGCCGCCGATCATCGCGCCGCGGGTGGTCAGGTTCTTCCAGTACATGGAGAGGATCAGCACCGGGAAGTTGCAGCTGGCGGCGATGGAGAACGCCAGGCCGACCATGAAGGCGATGTTCTGCTTCTCGAACAGGATGCCGAGGACGATCGCCAGCACGCCGAGGGCGACGGTGGTGATCTTCGACACACGCAGTTCATCCTTCTCGTTGGCCTTGCCCTTCTTCAGCACGCTGGCGTAGAGGTCGTGGGAGACCGCCGAGGCGCCGGCCAGGGTCAACCCGGAGACCACCGCGAGGATGGTGGCGAAGGCCACGGCCGAGATGAAGCCGAGGAACAGGCTGCCGCCCACCGCGTTGGCCAGGTGCACCGCGGCCATGTTGTTGCCGCCGAGCAGGGCGCCGGTGGCGTCCTTGAAGGCGGGGTTGGTGCTGACCAGCAGGATCGCGCCGAAGCCGATGATGAAGGTCAGGATGTAGAAGTAGCCGATGAAGCCGGTGGCGTAGAACACGCTCTTGCGTGCTTCCTTGGCGTCGGCGACGGTGAAGAAGCGCATCAGGATGTGCGGCAGGCCGGCGGTACCGAACATCAGCGCAAGGCCCAGGGAGATGGCCGACAGCGGGTCTTTCACCAGGGTGCCGGGGCTCATGATCGCCTCGCCCTTGGCGTGCACCTTGACCGCTTCGGCGAACAGGGTGCCGAAGTCGAAGCCGACGTGCTTCATCACCATCACGGCCATGAAGGTCGCGCCGGAGAGCAGCAGGACGGCCTTGATGATCTGTACCCAGGTGGTCGCCAGCATGCCGCCGAACAGCACGTAGAGCACCATCAGGATGCCCACCAGCACCACGGCGACGTGGTAGTTGAGGCCGAACAGCAGTTCGATCAGCTTGCCGGCGCCGACCATCTGCGCAATCAGGTAGAAGGCCACCACCACCAGCGAGCCGCTGGCCGACAGGGTGCGGATTTCCTTCTGCTTGAGGCGATAGGAGGCCACGTCGGCGAAGGTGTACTTGCCCAGGTTGCGCAGGCGTTCGGCGATCAGGAAGAGGATCACCGGCCAGCCGACCAGGAAGCCGATCGAGTAGATCAGGCCGTCGTAGCCGGAGGTGAACACCAGCGCGGAAATGCCCAGGAAGGATGCCGCCGACATGTAGTCGCCGGCGATCGCCAGGCCGTTCTGGAAGCCGGTGATACCTCCGCCGGCGGTGTAGAAGTCGGCGGCCGAGGTGTTGCGCTTGGACGCCCAGTAGGTGATGCACAGGGTGGCGCCGACGAAGGCGATGAACATCACGATGGCGGAAACATTCAGCGGCTGGCGCTGCACCTCGCCTTCGAGGGCGCCGGCGGCCCAGAGGGACGGAGCCAGCACGAGCAGGGCAAGGCCGGAGAGCAGGCGGGCGATCATTTCTTCACCTCGTCGAGGATGGCGGCGTTGAGTTCGTCGAACTCGCCGTTGGCACGGTAGACGTAGATGCCGGTGAGCACGAAGGCGGCGAGGATCAGGCCGACGCCGATGGGGATGCCCCAGGTGGTGGTGGAATCGGGACTGATGCGCGTGCCGAGTACCTGGGGCTCGAAGGCGATCAGCAGGATGAAGGCGAGATACAGGCCGAGCATCACGGCGGACAGCAGCCAGGCGAAACGCTCGCGCTTGCCGACCAGCTCCTGGAAGCGCGGATTGCTTTGAATGCGCGCGTAGATGGGATCTTGCATGGGGGTGGACCTCCACTTGTACTTGTGGAGGCCACTCTATAGGGTCCCGCTCCGGCTTCCAGGCGACTTTAGTCGGGACCAGACGTTAGTCGTAGCCGCTCTGCAAAAGGCCTTTGCGGGCTTTCGACGACTCAGCCGAGGCCGTCCAGCAGGCTGGCCATGTCGTCGGCGTGTTCTTCCTCCTGGGCCAGGATGTCTTCGAAAATGCGCCGGGTGGTGGGGTCGTGCTCGCCGAGGTACTGGATGATCTCGCGGTAGCTGTCGATGGCGATGCGCTCGGCCACCAGGTTCTCGACGATCATCTCGCGCAGGTTGGCGCCTTCGACGTACTGCGCGTGGGAGCGTCGGGTCAGTCCTTCGGGGTTGAAGTCCGGCGCTCCGCCGAGCTGCACGATGCGCTCGGCCAGACGGTCGGCATGCTCCAGTTCCTGTTCGGCATGTTCGAGAAACTCGTCGGCGGCGACGCTGGCCTTCAGGCCGCTGGCCATGTGGTAGTGGCGGCGGTAGCGCAGGTTGCAGACCAGTTCGGTGGCCAGCGCTTCGTTGAGCAGCCGCAGCACGGTCTCCCGGTCGGCGGTGTAGCCTTCGGTCACCGCACCGTTCTCCACGTGCTGGCGGGCGCGTTCGCGCAGCGTCTGGACGTCGGTCAACTGCACATGGCTCATGGTTTTTCTCCTCGACTAAATCAGGGTTCGAGTCCGGCTCTTGCGGTCGGTACGGTCAGGATTCGCTTCGTGGGCCGCTCTTGTCGCGGGGTTGTCCGGCGGGATGCGGAATGGTCTGCCGGTCGGGCGGCAAGGGCGCATGGGCATCGCCCGGCAACAGGTCCGGCTGGTTCGGGTCGGGGCGTGAGGCCGGTGCATCAGGTGACATGATCCCTCCTCGGGCGCGGCCTGGCCGAGCCCGTTACGGGTGGCGATGTCCGATCAGCTCAGCGCGCGGATCAGTTCGTCCTTGCGCATCTTGGAGCGGCCGCGCACGTCGCGTTCGCGGGCGCGCTGCATCAGTTCGTCGCGGGTCATGTCGGTGAGCGAGGTGCTGCGCGACGTGGAGCGCGAGCGGGCCGATGCCGAGCCGCGGTTCGGCGAATGGCCGTGCTTGGTGGCCACCGCGCGGCGGGCCGAGTCCTTGCGGTCGGCGCGCTTGGCCGTCTCGCTTTTCTTCCGCCCGGAGCCGCCCTTCTCGCCGCCGCCGGATTGCTTGTTCACCGTCGCCCAGGCACGCGCCTCGGCCTCGCCTTCGGAAACGCCACGCTTTTCGTAGCTCTCCTCGATGTGTTCGGCCTTGCGCTTCTGTTTGTCGGTGTACTTGGATTTCTCACCCCGTGGCATGGGAAGTCTCCTCTGCAAAGGGAGTACATAGGGTTCGACTGCCCACTGCCGTAAAGTTTCGCGCCGGCCGCCCGGTGGTGCGGCCGGCGCGGGCCGTCAGGTGCGGGCGGCGCGTTCGTGGCGTTCCATTTCTTCGCAGGTCATGAAGCCCTTGCCATCGACCACGCCGGCGGCGTTAAAGCTGACGTGGTAGGGCTGCTGGTGGCCGTCGCGGTTGAGGACGTAGTTGTTACAGGTCCCTTCTACGTTCGTGCGCTGCATCTCCGTCGAGGGCGGACCGCCGATCTCTCGGACTTGTTGCTTGCTCATGCCCTTGTCCACCTGCTTGACCAGGGGCTCGTTGCGGAAGGTGACGTAATCGACCGGATTCTCGACCTTGGTGGCGCAACCCGCCACCGAAGCCAGCACCCCTGCCGCCAGAAGAAGTGGCTTGAACATGTCGTGGCTCCTCTCGTGAGCATCGTTGGGTTGACACTCTTTTGGAGCCGGGACGGCAATGGGAAGTTCGTCGTAGTCGCCAGGATCGGAGGCCGCGCGTATGCTGTGCGGCCCTCTGTTTCGCGCCTTGCACGCGGGCGGGGCCTCATGTCCAGTAGTCCGGGGAGCGTGTTTCCATGGTGGCGGTACAGGCGATTCTGCCGATCTTTGGCCTGATTGTGCTGGGCTATCTGCTCGGCTGGCGGCAGTGGTTGAGCACGGAGGCGGCCACCGGCCTGGCCAGCATCACCTTCAAGCTGTTCATGCCGGCCGTGCTGTTCGTCGGCATCGCCAAGGCCTCGTTGGGCGATGGCTTGTCGCCGTTCCTCCTGCTGGCCTATTTCGCTCCGGTGCTGGTGGTGTTCGGTCTGGTCAATCTGGTTGCCCACCGCCGGCGCGGCGGCGCCACGCCGCTGGGCCTGACCGCCGCCTATTCGAATAACGTGCTGGTGGGCATTCCCCTGGTGACCACGCTGCTCGGCGTAGAAAATCTCGTCTACGTCTTCGCCATCCTGGTGTTCCACAGCCTGGTGCTGTTTTCCCTGCACAGCTTCTATGCCGCGTTCGGCGGCAGCGAGCGGGTGGATGGGCGTGCCTTGCTGAAGAACCTGGCCAACCCGCTGATCATCGGCCTGTTGCTGGGCGCCTTGCTCAATCTGTCCGGCGTGGCGCTGCCGGATTCGCTATGGCGGATGTTCACCTGGTTGTCCCAGGCCGCCTTGCCCTGTGCGCTCATCGTGCTGGGCATCAGCCTGTCGCGCTATCGCCTGCGCCCGAGTGCGGCGGTGCTGGCGCTGACCACCGCCAAGCTGCTGCTCTTCCCACTCATGGTGTGGTGGCTGAGCGGCCTGCTGCCGGGCCTCAACCAGGCGGCACGGACGGTGCTGGTGTTGATGGCTGCCTGCCCCACCGGGGTCAACGTGCTGGCCTTCGTCAAGACGCCGGAAGACAGCCGCACGGTCAGCTCGGCGGTGTTCCTCTCCACGGTGCTGGCGGCCGTCACCCTGCCGCTGTGGATGCACGCGATAGGGTCCTGATCCGTTGTCTTGCCGCCTTCGTGGATCGATGGCGGCGAACCCCGGCAGGAGCGGGCGGGTCAGAACAGAGACAGCGCCAATCGAGGAGAACGCTCATGCTGAAATTCATCGGTGGCACCGCAGGCGTCATTTTCATCATCGGTCTGATCGTGGTGATTGCCCTGTTCAAGCTGCTGTTCTGATCCAGCCGTCCCAGGCGGCAACCATCCACGAGCTTCCGACGCCGCCGCTCGGCGGCGTTGGCGACTGTGGCCAACGATGCGGGCGTAACGCGGTCCGATGACGGTAACCGGTCTTTTCGGAGCGACGAGATGGCGCTGAACGCGAGAACCCGCTTTCCCCTGGTCTTGGTCCACGGCCTGCTCGGCTTCGTCCGGGTGGCCGGCTATCCCTACTGGTTCGGCATCGACAGTGCGCTGCGGCGGCACGGCGTACAGGTGTTCCTGCCACGGGTGTCGGCGGTGCACTGCAACGAGCTGCGTGGGGAGCAATTGCTCGAGCAGATACCTGCGATCCTCGCCAGCAGCGGCGCCGAACGGGTGCACCTGATCGGCCACAGCCAGGGCGCCCTGACCGCCCGCTACGTGGCGGCCCGCCGTCCGGAGTGGGTCGCGTCGGTCACCTCGGTGGCCGGGCCCAACCAGGGCTCCGAACTGGCCGATTACCTGCAGTTGAAGCTGGGCCTGGATACCCCGCGCGAACGCTTGTTCCGAGGTGCTATCGAAGGTGTGGCGAAGCTGATGGATCGCCTGGACCGCCGCGATGAGCGCATCCGTCTGCCCCAGGACGTGCTTGCCTCGCGCCAGGCGCTGACCCAGCAAGGCGTGGCGGCCTTCAACGCCAAGTATCCCCAGGGCCTGCCGGAGGTGTGGGGCGGCGAGGGTCCCGAGGAGGTGAACGGCGTGCGTTATTACTCCTGGTCCGGCACCTTGCAGCCGGCGACCGACCGCGGACGCAACCGCTTCGATGCCTCCCATGCACTGTGCCGGCGTTTGTCGCGCTGCTTCCAGATCGAGAAGGGGCAGAACGATGGCATGGTCGGGCGCTTCAGTTCTCACCTGGGCAAGGTGATCCGCTCGGACTATCCGCTGGATCATCTGGACATCATCAACCAGACCGCCGGCGCCGTCGGCCAGGGCATCGATCCGGTGGCGTTGTTCGTCGAGCATGCGGCGCGCCTGCGCGAGGCGGGGCTTTAGCGGATCAGTAGGCACCGTCCAGTAGCGGTTGGAGACGTGCGCGCATGTCGCGCCAATGCGAGCCTTCCCAGTACAGCCGGCCGCAGCCGTCGCAGACGAAGAAGCGCCGCTGCCGTTCGCACACGGCGGGCGGCAGGCGCTCGGCCACCAAGGCCTTGTCTATGTCCCGCAACGGCAGGTTGCAGCGCAGGCAACGGCTGAACGGCCGCGCGCTGCGCGCCAGGTCGAGGCGCTGGAACAGCTCGGCCAGTTGCCGGTCCGGTTGCAGCGCATGGATGTAGCAGGCGTGGTCGAGGCTGCGCCGTTTCAGTAGTTCACGGTCGCGGCTGAGCACGATGCGCTGTTCGGCGAGGGCCAGTTCGACGATGCGGTCGTCATCGAAAGGGTTCTCGTAGCGGGTATCGAAGCCGGCCATGCGCAGCAATTGCGCCAACCCGCCGAGGTGGGCGTCGGCGATGAAGCGCAGCGCCCGTAGTGGCCGTTCGCGCACGCGCAGCAGCGGGCTGATGTCCAGCGACTCGAAGGTGGGGTAGACGGCCACCCGGTCGCCGTCCGCCAAACGCCGCTCGAAGCCCACCGACTCGCCGTTGACCAGGATCAGCTCGACTTCGGTGTGTGGCACGCCGAGCGCTTCGATCAGGTGCTTGACCGTGGCCGTCGGCGCGCAGACGACGCCGAAGTCGCGCCGCCGCCGCGCGGCGGGGAGGAAGTCGTTGAGTTCCTCGTAGAAGCGGAAGGTGGCGTGGATCATGACCGGCGATCAGACGACGCGGAAGTTCTTGAACTGCCACGGGTCCGTGCGATCCAGGTCCTCCTCGAACAGGTGATCGCGGTTCTGCAAGGGCGTCCAGTCGCTATACACGCCCACCACTTCGCCGAGGTATGGCCGGCACAGATCGAGCAGGGTGGCGTAGGGCAGTTCGTCCGGCTCGAGGATGCCCCGGTCGGGGTGGCGCATCGCCCAGATCACCCCGGCCATCACCGCGGCGGTCACCTGCAGGCTGGTGGCGCTGTTATGCGGGCAGAGCGCGCGGGCTTCGGCGATCGACAGGCGCGAGCCGTACCAGTAGCTCCGGCGTCCGTGGCCCATCAGCAGCACGCCCAGTTCGTCGCGGCCATCGGCGATGTCCTCTTCGAGGATGCGCTGGCGCTCCTGCAGGTGCCAGTTGCGGCCCGCCAGTTCGTGGAGGGAGAGCACCGCGTCGTCGCACGGGTGGTAGGCGTAGTGCACGGTGGGTCGGTACTCCGGCTGGGCACCTTCGCCCAGGGTGAAGTAATCGGCGATGGAGATGGATTCGCTGTGGGTCACCAGGAAGCCCAGTTGCGGCCCGGCCAGGGGCGTCCAGCTCCTGACCCGCGTGTCGGCGCCGGGGCGTTCGAGATAGATCGCCGCCTGGCTGCCGCTGTCGTGGCGGTGAGCATCCGTCGGGAAATGCCGCTCGTGGCTGCCCCAGCTCAGCTCGGCCGGCTGGCAGGCCTCGCCGACGAAGCCGGCTACCGACCAGGTGTTGACGAACTCGCCCATGGCCTTGGGCTGCCGGGCGCACTGGGTGTCGCGCTCGGCGATGTGGATGGTGCGGATGCCCAGGCGTTGAGCCAGCCGCGCCCAGTCTTCGCGTCGGGTCGGGGCGGCCTGGGGTTGACCGAGGTCGTCGGCGATGTTCAGCAGCGCTTGCTTGACCAGATGCGAGACCAGGCCGGGGTTGGCGCCGTGGGTGATGATCGCGGTCGGTCCGCCGGACGACTGGCGGCGCAGGTCCAGCACGGCCTCGCGCAGGGCGTAGTTGGAGCGTGCGGCAAGCGGCAGGCGGCTGTCCGTGTAGCCGCCGGCCCAGGGCTCGATGCAGGTATCCAGGTAAAGCGCGCCACACGCGCGGCAGAGCTCGATCAGCGCGACGCTGGAGACATCCACCGAGAGGTTGAGCAGGAAATCGCCGGCTCGCAGACGGGGTTTCAGCACCTCGGCGTAGTTGTCCCGGGTGAGGCCGAGCGTGAGGTGTTCCACTTGGTATTCCCGGGCGACCTGTTCGCCATCGTCGTCGGCGCTGACGATCAGTATCTGCTCGGGATGCAGGTCGATATGGCGCAGCAGCAACGGCAGCACGCCCTGGCCGATGCTGCCCAGGCCGACCATCAGCAGGCGGCCATGGAACCGCTGGGTCTTGCCGGTCTCGTTCATGGCGCTCCCAGGGCGGACGGAGGGCCGCCCGTCATGAATGCCGGGGTGTGGTTTTCACCTTAGACCATTCGTCCGGGGGCTGCGTCCTGGCCGCCGGTCTGGCTGAACGAGGGGAGGGCTCAGTCCGACTCTTCGGCCGCCTGTTGCAGGCGTTGCATACTCTGCGCGTTGACGTGTTCCACCTGCTGCTTGAGCTGGTCCATCTGCTGTTGCGCCTGCTTGGCTTGTTCCGCCTGCAGGGCGGCGGTGGTCGCGGTTTCGCTGGCACCACAGCCGGCCAGCGACAGCACGACGGTCAAGGGAATGAGGCGATGAAGGTATGGCATGGCAGGATCTCGAGGGGCGACGGGACAGGTCGGAACGCTAACGCTGTCCGTCGCCGCAAACCATGAACGGTCACGCATCCTGGCGCGGATCAGTAGATCGGGATGTACAGGTCCACTTCCGAGGCCGGGTCGTCGGCGGCGATGAAGCGCTCGTCGTAGCGCTCGAAGCTCACCCCTTGGCGGGGCTCCAGGCCCAGTTCGGCGAGGCGGCTGGCGTAGATCGCCTGGAAGCTCTCGCCGATCCCCTCCACCGTGCCCTTGTGGGTGAACACGGCGTACTTCTGTGCCGGCACCTCGAAGCGCTGCATGCCTTCCGGCACCGAGTGTTCCGCCTCGACGCCGAAGCCGGCGACATAGTGCATTTCGCCGGGTGCGGTGAGCCGGCACAGGCCATAGGCGATCCGTGGTTCGGAGACACCGGCGATCTCGTGCTCGCGGGCGACGAAGCGTTGCCAGAGACGGCCGATGTCGCCGTTCATCGGGTCTCCCTGGTACTCCATGCCCACGACGCTGAAGGCGGGCAATTCGACGATGCGTGAAGCCATGCTGCGATCCTCCCTGGATCAGTCGGTGAGGCGGCAAGCGTAGCGCATCGGCGGAGGGGGCGCGCTGCTGGCAATCAGCCGTAGCGCTTCTTCGCCTCGATGGCCAGGCCGCTGCCGATACTGCCGAAGGTGTCGCCTTCCACCGGGCGGGCGTTGGGCAGCATCGCCGCAATGCCCTGGCGCAGCGCCGGGATGCCGCTGGAGCCGCCGGTGAAGAACAGCGTATCGACCTGCTCCGCCGTGACGCTGGCGTTGGCCAACAACTGGCTGACGCTGGCGCGCACGCGCTCCAGCAACGGTTCGATGGAGGCTTCGAACAGATCGCGGCTCAGCTCGGCGGCGAGGCCGTCCTCGATGCGGGTGAGGTCGATGCGCTGCCGGTCGCTGTCGGTCAGGGCGATCTTGGCGTCTTCCACCTGCATCGCCAGCCAGTGCCCGGCGCGCTGCTCGATCAGCTTGAACAGACGGTCGATGCCGGTGGGATCGACGATGTCGTAGCGCATGCTTTTCAGCGCCAGTTGCGACTTCTGCGCATACACCGCGTTGATCATGTGCCAGGTGGCGAGGTTGAGGTGGAAGCTGGTCGGCATCAGCGCCTCGCTCTTCATCCGGCTGCCATAGCCGAACAGCGGCATCACGCCCTGCAGGCTGAGCTGCTTGTCGAAGTCGGTACCGCCGATGTGCACGCCGCCGGTGGCGAGGATATCGCTTTGCCGGTCCGCCACCTGGCGGCGCTCCGGCGACAGGCGCACCAGGGAGAAGTCCGAGGTGCCGCCGCCGATGTCGACGATTAGCACCCGCTCTTCCCGCTGGATGATGGATTCGTAGTCGAACGCCGCGGCGATCGGTTCGTACTGGAACGACACCTCCTTGAAGCCGAGCTTGCGGGCCACGCCCACCAGGGTGTCCTCGGCCTCGCGGTCGGCCACTGGATCGTCGTCGACGAAGAACACCGGGCGACCCAGCACCGCTTCCTCGAACGGCCGGCCCGCCACCGCTTCGGCGCGCTTCTTCAACTCGCCGAGGAACAGCCCGAGGATCTCGGTGAACGGCAGCGCACTGCCGAGCAGGGTGGTCTCGCTCTTCAGCAGCTTGGAGCCGAGCAGGCTCTTCAGCGAGCGCATCAGCCGGCCTTCATAGCCCTCCAGGTACTCGTGCAGGGCGAGGCGGCCATAGACCGGACGGCGCTCCTCGAAGTTGAAGAACACCACCGAGGGCAGGGTGATCTTGTCGTCTTCCAGTGCGATCAACGATTCGGCGTCGGGGCGCAGCCAGCCGACGGTGGAGTTGGAGGTACCGAAGTCGATGCCGCAGGCACGGGCGGGAAGGGCTGTGTTCATCGTTCGCGGGTCCGGCAAAAAAACGGCCGCGCAGTGTATGCGAGGAGCGGGCCGGGTGCACGGTCCTGCTGTCGCATCGGGGCTTCGGCATTCGAACGGCTTCTGTCGTCGGGCCCGGTCAAACCGCCGCGTCCGCAGGCAGTCGAAAGCAGGGAGCGGCCATGCCTTTTCGGCGCGATCGGTATCGGGGGCTGGCCTATGGCCGGGTATTTCGTATCTACTGCCGGGACCCGGATAGAAAGATCGCGGCCCGACCGGGCCCACCTCACTGCACTTGGAAAAGCTGTCATGCAGAAAACTTCGCACCACGCCTTGCGCCAATCGTTCCGTTCCCTGCTCGAATCGAGCGCTTGTTACCACACCGCTTCGGTGTTCGACCCCATGTCCGCGCGTATCGCTGCCGACCTCGGCTTCGAGGTCGGCATCCTCGGCGGCTCGGTCGCCTCGTTGCAGGTGCTGGCCGCACCGGACTTCGCCTTGATCACCCTCAGCGAGTTCGCCGAACAGGCCACCCGCATCGGCCGGGTCGCCCGCCTGCCGGTGATCGCCGACGCCGACCACGGCTACGGCAATGCCCTCAACGCCATGCGCACCGTGGTCGAGCTGGAGCGTGCCGGCGTCGCCGCGCTGACCCTGGAAGACACCCTGCTGCCGGCGCAGTTCGGACGCAAATCCACTGACCTGATCCCGGTGGACGAAGGCGTCGGCAAGATTCGCGCGGCCCTGGAGGCGCGCGACGATTCGGCCCTGAGCATCATTGCCCGGACCCATGCCGGCGTGATCGGCACGGACGAAGTGATCGAGCGCTGCGTCGCCTACCAGGGCGCCGGGGCGGACGGCATCTGCCTGGTGGGCGTCAACGACTTCGAGCACCTCGAGGCCATTGCCGCGCACCTGCGCATCCCGCTGATGCTGGTGACCTACGGCAACCCGGCGCTGCGCGACGACGCCCGTCTGGCGAGCCTCGGCGTGCGTATCGTGGTCAACGGCCACGCCGCCTACTTCGCCGCGATCAAGGCTACCTACGACTGCCTGCGCGAGCAGCGCCAGGTCGCCGCCTCAGACCTCAATGCCACCGAGCTGACGCACAAGTACACCCAGCCCGAGGATTACATCGTCTGGGCGCGGGAATACATGGACGTGAAGGAGTAACGGCGCGAAGGCGACGCACGGTTGTCCGGCAACGCCGCGCCCCCTTGAAAACCGCGGCGTCGCCGGCCATATCTGCTCTTGTCAGACCGTCGGGAGAAAGCCATGGCTACCGGTTGGGCGCATGACGGCGCCGTCCAGGAACAGATCGACAGCACCATCGACGATGCCGTGCAGCGTGCCCGCAGCCAGCTCCCGAAGGGTGAGAGCCTGAGCCACTGCGAGGAATGCGGCGCGAAAATCCCCGAAGCCCGCCGCGCGGCCGTTCCCGGCGTGCGCTTGTGCATCGCCTGCCAGAGCGAGCAGGACAAGCAACAGGCGAGCTATGCCGGCTACAACCGGCGTGGGAGTAAGGATAGTCAGCTCAGATAGTGGCGGGTCGGTCGGTGCCGCTCGTACATGACATCGGTTCGCAGCACGTACTTCACCCCGACATCCAGCGTTCTTCCCTGGTGCATCATCAAGTGCGGAAACACCAGCGCCATGCCGGCTTCCGGCTTGACGATATCCCACTTGAACTCGGTCTCGCCGCCTTGATAGCCATCGTTCAGATAGATCAGAAACGTGTACTGGCTGATTTCGTCGTCGTTACGGCGGTAGAAACCGTCCTTATGCCAAGTGAAGAATTGGCCGGGCACATAGCGGTAGAAACGGAACCGCTCATTGAAGCCCGACAGACGCCAATCGGGTGAGTCATCCGGCAACAGGGGGCGGGCACGTTCGAACAGATGCTGCGCCAGGGCTGGGTCGTCGAAGATCACCCGATCATTGTTCCTCACGTCCTTGATGAGTTCAGCGCCGCTCCGTGTCTGGATAGCCGCCTCCTCGTAACCCATGCGTTGGCTCAGGGCGATGTACTGCCCACATTCGCTTGGCGAGAGAAAATCCGCCAGCGTAAAAATATCTGCGCCGTAGTCGATCCGTTTCATGGATGAGTCCTTTTCGAAAGCGCAAGTGTACGTGGGGCAGGACGGGTTGGGGCGCGTCACGGCTTCGATACGGTGCGTGTGCGATGAACCGTCGAATACGGCCATTCTTCCGGTCGCTGCACATGACCGTGCCTCACCGGGTTGGCGTGAATGAGTGCGGTGTGTTGCCGCAGTTCTTCATCGTTTCGAATCGGGCGGAGTCGGTAGCTACTTCTCCAGACACTACGCTCGCGTTGCAGCCGTCGGGACAGGCGAATCGGTTCCAGATGGGGTGTTCGTCGGCAAAACTCGCTCTGGATCAATTTCCAACGCAGGGCATGCTCGTTGTCATCTTCCGGCAGCTGCCATAACGCATGCAGATGGTCCGGCAACACCACCATGGCCAGGATTTCGAAAGGATGCGCTGTTCTGACCCGACGCACTGCGTCGCGCAGGATGTCGATGTGGTCGGTCAGCAGGGAGAGCGAAGGATCGGCCAGATGGACCGTGAAGAAGAACGTGCCGTCCGGCACGGAAGTGCGTCGCTCACGCATGGCTGCCATCCCTGGCGTTGGAAAATGCCTGGTGATTCTAGGAAGGTATCGTCGTGCGGTTCGTCGGGGTGGGTCACGTCATGAGTGTGGTGTGATCGACGAAAATGCCGTTCTCCGCATCCACCGGCGTGTCGGGCCGGTGGAGCATCCTCACTGCTTGGCCAACTCGGCAATCTCCTCAGCCGACAGCGGGCCGCTGTAGAGGCGGAAGTCGTCGATCCGGCCTTTCAGGAAGGGATCGGCGCTGTACTGGGAGCGGCCCAGCCAGTTCTGCCGGGTCTTGCCGAGGCGGAAGGGGGCGAGGGTGAAGTCGCCGCTGCCGACCTTGGCGCCATCGACGTAGAGCGTGCCGACGTTGCCTTCCTGGGTGACGGCCAGGTGCACCCAGCGGCCGGTGGCGATGCCGCTGCTGGTTATCGTCTGGTCCGCGTAGCCGCTGATGCGGGTGATGGCGTATTGGGCGCGGGAGGGGGCGAGGGCCATGTAGCGCTGGTCGCTGTCGCCGAAGTCGAACAGGCGGGCCCAGGTGCGTGCCTCGTCGAGGTTCACCCAGGCGGCCACGGTGTAGTCGGCCAGGTTCGCGGCGATGCCTGTTGACAGGCTTGCATAGTCGTCCGTGCCGTCCAGTTGCAGGGCCTGTCCCAGGAGGCCGATGCCAAGCTGGGCGCCATTGTGCAATTGGCCGATCTGGCTACCGTCCACCGCGTTGCGCAGGGTGTCGTTGCTGGCTTCGTCGAAGGTCAGGTGCACCTTGAGACGGGGGCCGATCTCGGCCTTCGCGGTGTTGGACGGGGGGCTCTCGCCCTGGCTCGAAATCGCCGTCACCTGGTAGTAGTAGTCCCGCCCCGGCACGACGGCGGTGTCGGTGAAGGTCTGGTCCTGGCTGGCGGTACGGATGGCGATCCGCGTGAACGGGCCGGATGCCGAGGTGGCGCGCTTGAGGTAGTAGCTTTCCGCACCGGTCGCTCCCCACCAGGAGAGGATCACCGAGCCGGCATGCAGTTCGCTGGTCAGGCCGCGTGGCGCGCCACCGGAGGGGAGCGGGTCACGGCTTTCGGTCAGCGTGCCCCAGCCCACTTGATCACCGTTGCCGTATATTTCCGGGCGTGTCGCCTGGGCCATTTTCTCCGACCAGGGCGCGGCGATGCCGATGCGGTTCTGGTACTGGTTGTAGATCAGTTCCCAGGCGGGCCGCCGGTGGCCGCGCGCGGCGTCGGAGATCACCGTTTGCAGGCCGGCGCTCCGGCAGTTCGGGCCGTAGGGAACGAAGGGTACCTCTTCCATCAGGTTGTAGCGGGCGATGTATTCCGAGGCGGCGAGCAGCCGGTAGTTGTCGTAGGCGAACAAATCCTCGTTCTGGCTCCAGGCCATCCGGGCGATGGCACCGAACAGGGCGACGCCGAGGGTGGTATGCCCCTGGTCGCGGCCGCTTTCCTGGAACTGTCCGAGGTTGCCGGCGTGGAGGTAGTACACCAGGTTGTCCAGCGCGCCGTTGCCCTTGCCGTAGTAGAGGTAATCCAGCGCTTCCTGGTAGAGGTCCTCGCGGTCGGCGTACACACCGATGGCCAGCACGTTGGCGATGTTCGCCAGGTCCCAGTTGGCCCAGTAGTTGGAAATACAGGCACCGTTGTGGTTGACCAGGAAGTCGTGGCTGAGGGGGTAGAAGATATCCAGCAGCATGCTCTTGAAGCGGGCACGGTCCTCGGCCGCCCAGCCGTCGTAGGTGCGCATGATCTCGCCGACATTGGCGAACTGGTAGCCGTAGAGGCCCGCCGCCAGGAAGCGGTCGGCGTTGCCGGTGATGGCGGTGAGGGTCGAGGACCAGGCATTGAGGAATTCCACCGCCCGTTTGGCGTAGGCCTCGTCGCCGGAGATTTTCCAGCGCAGTGCCAGGCCGTAGGCGAAACGCAGTTGGCTGATGACGCGGCCGAAGTTCTGTCCGTCACCGCCGCGGATGATCACCGACAGCGGTGCGGGCTTCGCTCCCAGGCTGGAGGAACCATCGGTAATCAGGCCCTGCCAGGCACTGGCCCAGGGCTCCTCGCCCGCCTGGATCTTGCTGCGCATGCGCTCGAAGTCCGCCTCGGTGTGCAGCAGGCCGGGATGGAGGAAGCCGGAGGCCTGGCTGGGCGACGTCGTGACGGGCGTGCTGGATTCTTCGGTGACCGGGGCGCTGGGTTCCGTGACGGACGTGGTCGGTACCGTTGGCGTGGTGACGGAAGGCGTGGGCGTGCTGGGGGTTGGTTCGTTGGCCGCTGTCGAGACCTCGGTTGTGGTCGACGAGCGCGACGAGCCGGACGACGACTTGAACAGGCAGCCGGAGAGTCCCAGCGACAGACTGGTGCTAACGGTCAGCGCCAGCAGGAAGGACGGAAAACCCGGCAGGATGTTCATGGTGCAATGACTCCACCTGTAATTCAGCCTCCCCTGATATCACTGATGCCGGTGGATTGCTTTCTTGGTACACAGGACTGCCAGCTCAGTCACACAAGGACTGTCGAACCTGCGGCAAGAAGCGGAAAAATAAGAAAGGAGGCCGGGAACTCGCGATCCGGGTTTGGCGTCGCGCGATGAGCGCTCGGGCGACGTGTCGCCTGGAATCTGGGCGAATGAATTCGCCCCTACGGGGGCTCGGTGTTGCGCTTTTGTAGGAGCGAGCTCTGCTCGCGAATCGGGCCTCGCCACCGCATCGCCAGCAGAGCTGGCTCCTACGAAAAGCGGGTCCGCCGTGGAGGCGAATTCATTCGTCCGTACCGCGCCACTTTGCAATCGTCAGAACAGGAAATACCGCTGCGCCATCGGTAGCACCTCCGCCGGCTCGCACCAGAGCAACTGGCCGTCGGCCTTGACCTGGTAAGTCTGTGGGTCGACGTCGATGGCCGGGGTGTAGCCGTTGTGGATCAGGTCGCTCTTCTGCACGTTGCGGCAGCCTTTTACCACGCCAATGGTTTTCTTCAGGCCCAACCGTTCGGGGACGCCCCCGTCGAAGGCGGCCTGGCTGATGAAGGTCAGGCTGCTGGCATGCAGGCTGCCGCCGAAGCTGCCGAACATCGGCCGGTAGTGCACCGGTTGCGGGGTGGGGATGGAGGCGTTGGCGTCGCCCATCAGGCTGGCGGCGATCACCCCGCCCTTGAGGATCAGCGAGGGTTTGACGCCGAAGAAGGCCGGGCGCCAGAGCACCAGGTCGGCCCACTTGCCCTCTTCGATGGAGCCCACTTCATGGCTGATGCCGTGGGTGATCGCCGGGTTGATGGTGTACTTGGCGATGTAGCGCTTGGCGCGGAAGTTGTCGTTGCCAGGGACGTCCTCGGCCAGAGCACCGCGCTGCTTTTTCATCTTGTCGGCGGTCTGCCAGGTGCGGGTGATCACTTCGCCGACGCGGCCCATGGCCTGGCTGTCGGAGCTGATCATGGAGAAGGCGCCGAGGTCGTGGAGGATGTCTTCGGCGGCGATGGTTTCGCGGCGGATGCGGCTCTCGGCGAAGGCCACGTCCTCGGCGATGCTCGGGTCGAGGTGGTGGCAGACCATCAGCATGTCGAGGTGTTCGTCGATGGTGTTGCGGGTGAACGGCCGGGTCGGATTGGTCGAACTGGGCAGCACATTCGGGAATCCACACGCTTTGATGATGTCCGGCGCGTGGCCGCCGCCGGCGCCTTCGGTGTGGTAGGTGTGGATGGTGCGGCCCTTGAAAGCGGCCAGGGTGGTTTCGACGAAGCCGGATTCGTTGAGGGTATCGGTGTGGATGGCAACCTGCACGTCATACCGGTCGGCCACGCCCAGGCAGTTGTCGATGGCCGCCGGGGTGGTGCCCCAGTCTTCATGCAGCTTGAGGCCAATGGCGCCGGCCTCGACCTGTTCGATCAGCGGTTCGGGCAGCGAGGCATTGCCCTTGCCGGTGAAGCCGAGGTTCATCGGGAAGGCGTCGGCGGCCTGGAGCATGCGCATCATGTGCCACGGGCCGGGAGTGCAGGTGGTGGCATTGGTGCCGGTGGCCGGTCCGGTGCCGCCGCCGATCATGGTGGTGACGCCGCTCATGAGGGCTTCTTCGATCTGCTGGGGGCAGATGAAGTGGATGTGCGTGTCGATGCCGCCGGCGGTGAGGATCATGCCTTCCCCGGCGATCACCTCGGTGCCGGCGCCGATGGCGATGGTGACGCCCGGCTGGATGTCCGGGTTGCCGGCCTTGCCGATGGCGGCGATGCGGCCGTTCTTGAGGCCGACGTCGGCCTTGACCACGCCCCAGTGGTCGAGGATCAGCGCATTGGTGATCAGCGTGTCGACCACGTCGGCGGCGCAGAGTTGGCCCTGGCCCATGCCGTCGCGGATCACCTTGCCGCCACCGAATTTCACTTCTTCGCCGTAGACGGTGAAGTCCTGTTCCACTTCGATCCACAGCTCGGTATCGGCCAGGCGCACCTTGTCGCCGACGGTAGGACCGAACATGTCGGCGTAGGCTTGGCGGGAAATTTTCATGACGGTGTTTCCTTGGTGCCTTTTCATAGGGGCGATGATCGTTCCCACGCTCTGCGTGGGAATGCAGCTCGCGACGCTCTGCGTCGCTGGGACGCGGAGCGTCCCGGTATGGGTGCCCACGCAGAGCGTGGGAACCATCGAGAAATGATGGGTATCGCTTCGCTCAACCCATCCTACCCAGGTGTTAAAGATCGCCCATGATGCGCCCGGCAAAGCCGAACACCCGGCGGTCGCCGGCCAGTTCCACCAGTTCCACCTCGCGGGTCTGGCCCGGTTCGAAGCGCACGGCGGTGCCGGCCGGGATGTTCAGGCGCATGCCGCGGGCGGCGGCGCGGTCGAAGGCGAGGGCGTCGTTGGTTTCGAAGAAGTGGTAGTGCGAGCCGACCTGGATCGGCCGGTCGCCACTGTTGGCGACGTTCAGGGTGACGGTGCGGCGGCCGGCGTTGAGTTCGATCTCGCCGTCCTGGATCCGGTATTCGCCGGGAATCATGACACTCTCCTCGACAGGGTCTTGTAGTAGATGGCATTGGCCCGGTACACGCCGTCCGGACCGCAGGCGTAGTCGGGCATTCCGCCGATGCAGGTGTAGCCCATCGCCTGGTAGAACTTCTCCGCCGGACAACCGGCCTCGGTGTCCAGATAGAGGAGGCCGCGTTGCAGCTCCTGCGCTTCGCCCTCCATGCGCTGCATCAGTTGCCGGGCAATGCCACGCCGGCGCGCGCTGGACAGCACCAGCAGCTTCTGCACTTCGGCGCGGTTCAGGCCGTTGCGATCCTGGCACAGGGCGAGCTGCACGCTGCCGAGCACCCGGCCGCCCGCCTCGGCCACCCAGAGCAACCGTGAGCCGTCATGCAGGCCCGGCAGGTAACGGTCGAACAGGGCGTTCGCTTCGGAGACGTGCATATCGGCGAGGAAACCCACCGAGGCGCCGTGCCGCACGGCATCCATCAGCAGCTCGGCGAGTCCCGGCCGATAGCGCTCGAAGTCGTCCGCGGCGACGCGGGTAATGGTCAGGTTGGACATCAGGTCGCACTCCGTTGCGGGTTGATGATCAGTTGCATGAAGGTCAGGTCGAGCCAGCGGCCGAACTTGGTGCCGACTTCGCGCAGTTGGCCGACGTGGACGAAGCCGAGCTGCTGGTGCATGTGGATCGAGGCGCGGTTCTCGCTCTCGATGCCGGCCACCATGACGTGTTTGCCGAGGGCACGGGCGCGGTCGATCAGGGCACGCATCAGCGCCTTGCCGATCCCGGCGCCGATGTGGTCGTTCTTCACGTAGACCGAGTGCTCGACGGTGTGCCGGTAGCCGTCCCAGGTGCGCCAGTCGCCGAAGGAGGCATAGCCGAGCACCTGGTCCTGCTCGTCGACGGCGACCAGCACCGGGTAGCCCTGGGCGTTGCGCTCGGCCAGCCAGGCGCGGCGGTTGGCCAGGTCGACGGTCTTCTCGTTCCAGATCGCCGTGGTGTTGAGCACGGCGTCGTTGTAGATCTCCAGGATGCCGGCGAGGTCGGCATCGGTGGCGTCACGGATGTGCATGGCGGTTCCTCTGAATCAGGGAATCGGTTGATGCACGGTGACCAGCTTGGTTCCGTCGGGGAAGGTGGCTTCCACCTGGATTTCCGGAATCATTTCCGGCACGCCTTCCATCACCTGCTCGCGGCTGAGCAGGGTGGTGCCGTAATGCATCAGCTCGGCGACGGTCTGGCCGTCGCGGGCGCCCTCCAGCAGGGCGGCGGAAATATAGGCCATGGCCTCCGGGTAGTTGAGCTTGAGACCACGGGCGAGACGGCGCTCGGCCACCAGGCCGGCGGTGAAGATCAGCAGCTTGTCTTTTTCGCGAGGGCTCAGATCCATCTCGTCACTCCAATCGTGAAGGGCAAGGGCTCGGCCTTGTCCCGCTGTCGGTTGCATCGGCGGAAAACGCTACGCGGTTTTCCCGCCGGCGAATGTCGGTTCGTTCATGTATTCCAGATGCGTGGCGCCAAGGCCTCGCGGCCCAGCAGCGCGGGGCGCAGCAGGCGCCAGAGGACGATCAGCCAGGCGCGGGCGTGCAATGCCTCGGCGGCCAGACAGCGGGCGACCAGCAGGCCGGGCAGTTGGGTCAGGTCGCCGCGTACTGCGCTGGGTAGCGCGCGGCAGGCGTCCAGCCGCGCGGCGTCGATTTCGCCGCTGGCGATCAGCGTAGCGAAGACCGGCTGGCCCGCCAGGCCGATGGGGGAGTCGAGCAGCCCGTCGCTGCCCACCACGCGCTGGCGCTCGTGCCAGAGCGACTGGCCGTCGCGGCGGATGTCCAGGCGTGCCTGGAAATGCCCGGCGTCGAAGCGTTCGCCGCTGGCCGGACGGCCCAGGGCGACGATATCCCAATAGAACAGACGGGCATCGCCGGTCAGTTCGATGCGGGACTCCAGTTCGGCTTGGGCACCGGAGTAGACGATGGTTTCCTGCGGCAGCCATTCGAGGGTGGCGCCGGCCGCGACCCGCAGGTCGAGGGTCTGCCGGGCCGGACCGGTGGCGCGGTACCACTTGGCCGCGCCGGGGCTGGTGAGTTGGGCCCAGGCGCCCTCGCCGACATGGGCGGAAATGGCCAGTCGATCGCCACCGGCGATGCCACCGGGCGGGTGCACGACGATGTGCTGGCAGACTTCAGGGCCTTCCGCATACAGGTGCTTCTGCACGCGCAAGGGGCCTTGATGACGACGCAATACCGGCCGGGTGCACTCGCCGATACGGGCATAGGCCAGCTCCAACTCGGCATGCCAGGACGGGGTGAACGCCGGCGCCTCCCGCTCTTCTCTTGCCGCTGCTGTCATATGGCAACCAACCCGCGTACGCCGTCGGCTTCCATGCTGTCTCCCCGGCCCTGCTGGACGATCTCGCCACGGGACATGACCAGATACTGGTCGGCCAGTTCGGCGGCGAAGTCGTAGAACTGTTCGACCAGCAGGATGGCCATGTCACCCCGCGCGGCGAGCTTCTTGATCACCGCGCCGATCTCCTTGATCACCGATGGCTGGATGCCTTCGGTGGGTTCGTCGAGGATCAGCAGCCGCGGTCGGCTGGCCAGGGCACGGCCGATGGCCAGTTGCTGCTGCTGGCCGCCGGAAAGGTCGCCGCCACGGCGCTGTTTCATTTCCCGCAGGACGGGGAACAGCTCGTAGATGAAGTCGGGCACCGCCTTGGCGTCCCTGGCGCTGAAACGCGACAGGCCCATCAACAGGTTTTCTTCCACCGTCAGCCGGGGAAAGATTTCGCGCCCTTGCGGCACATAGGCGATCCCGGCCTGCACGCGCTGGTGCGGCTTGAGCGCAGTGATCGCCCGGCCTTCCCAGTTCACCTGACCTTCCTTCGCCGGAACCAGGCCCATCAGGCAGCGCAGCAGGGTGGTTTTGCCCACGCCGTTGCGGCCGAGCAGACAAGTGACCTCGCCGACCCTCGCCTCGAACGACAGCCCCCGGAGGATATGGCTGCCGCCGTAGTACTGGTGAAGTTGATCAACGTGCAGCATGTGGTTCTCCCGATCGTTCCCACGCTCTGCGTGGGAGCCCATACCGGGACGCTCTGCGTCCCCAGCGACGCAGAGCGTCGCGAACTGCATTCCCACGCGGAGCGTGGGAACGATCACCAGCCATCAAAAAACACCGCTTTTACTTGCAGCTTAAAACTTGCCGCTGCCTTTATCGTCCCAGATACACCTCGATCACCCGCTCGTCCGCCTGCACCTGCTCCAGCGAGCCCTCGGCCAGAACGTGACCCTGGTGCAGTACGGTGACGTGGTCGGCGATGCTGCCAACGAAGCCCATGTCGTGTTCCACCACCATCAGCGAGTGCTTGCCGGCCAGGGACTTGAACAGCTCGGCGGTGAATTCGGTCTCGGCGTCGGTCATCCCGGCGACGGGTTCGTCGAGCAGCAGCAGTTGCGGGTCCTGGACTAACAGCATGCCGATCTCGAGGAATTGCTTCTGGCCGTGGGACAGCAAGCCGGCCGGGCGTTGCCGCGAGCCGTCCAGGCGGATGGTGGCGAGTACCTCGTCGATGCGGTCGCGCTGTTCGCCGGAGAGGCGGGCGCGCAGGCTGGCCCAGACCGACTTGTCGGTTTTCAGCGCCAGTTCGAGGTTCTCGAACACCGACAGCGCCTCGAATACCGTGGGCTTCTGGAACTTGCGACCGATGCCGGCCTGGGCGATCTCGACTTCGCTCATGTGGGTGAGGTCGAAGGTTTCGCCGAACCAGGCGGTGCCACTGTCCGGGCGGGTCTTGCCGGTGATCACGTCCATCAGCGTGGTCTTGCCGGCGCCGTTGGGGCCGATCACGCAGCGCAGCTCGCCGACGCCGATGTACAGCGTCAACTCGCGCAGGGCCTTGAAGCCGTCGAAGCTGACGTTGATGTCTTCCAACGTGAGGAGGGTGCCGTGGCGGACGTCAAGCTGCTTCCCGGCGCGCGAGCCGAGGCCGACGGCGTCGCGTCCGCTGCCGGCATCGAGAATGGGTTCGAGCATGAGTTCGGGGATGGCGCTGGCTTTCATGGTTGCCCCTTCTTCAACAGGCCGAATACGCCTTTGGGCAGGAACAGGGTGACGACGATGAACAGCGCGCCGAGGAAGAACAGCCAGTATTCCGGGAAGGCCACGGTGAACCAGCTCTTCATGCCGTTGACGATTCCGGCGCCGAGCAGCGGGCCGACCAGGGTGCCGCGTCCGCCGAGCGCGACCCAGACGGCGGCTTCGATGGATTGCGTCGGCGCCATTTCGCTGGGGTTGATGATGCCCACCTGCGGCACATAGAGCGCGCCGGCGAGGCCGCAGAGCACGGCGCTCAGGGTCCAGACGAACAGCTTGTAGCCGCGTGGGTCATAGCCGCAGAACATCAGGCGGTTCTCGGCGTCGCGCACGGCGGTGAGTACCCGGCCGAACTTGCTCTGTGCCAGCCGCCAGCCGAGGTAGAGGCTGCCAGCGAGCAGCGCCACGGTGGCGAGGAAGAGCACGGCGCGGGTGCCTGGCGCGGTGATCGAAAAACCGAGGATGCGGCTGAACCCGGTGAAGCCGTTGTTGCCGCCGAAGCCGGTTTCATTGCGGAAGAACAGCAGCATGCCGGCGAAGGTCAGCGCCTGGGTCATGATCGAGAAGTACACGCCCTTGATCCGCGAACGGAAGGCGAAGAAACCGAACACCAGCGCCAGCAGGCCGGGCACCAGCACCACCAGGGCCAGGCACCAGAGGAAGCTGCTGGTGCCGTACCAGTACCAGGGCAGTTCGGTCCAGGCGAGGAAGCTCATGAAGGCCGGCAGGCCGTCCCCAGCGCTCTGGCGCATCAGGTACATACCCATGGCGTAGCCGCCGAGGGCGAAGAACAGCCCGTGGCCGAGGGACAGCAGGCCGGCGTAGCCCCAGACCAGGTCCAGCGCCAGGGCGACGATGGCGTAGCAGAGAATCTTGCCCACCAGCGTCAGGGTGTAGGCGGAGACGTGCAGGGCGCTGTCCGGCGGTAACAGGTGCAGCAGGGGCAGGGCGACGAGCAGCGCCAGCAACGCGCCGAGCACCAGCGTGGTGACGGCCGGGCCGGCTTTCTGCGCGGCCGTGAGGGCAAGGGGCTGGTTCATCGGCGGTCACCTCGGGCGGGGTGCGCGAATACCGCGATGTTGCACATCTGTAGGGACGAATTCATTCGCCCACGCGTCAGTGGGACTCGGCTCAATCGATCACCCTCCCTTTCAGTGCGAACAGCCCCTGCGGGCGCTTCTGGATGAACAGGATGATCAGCGCCAGGATCAGAATCTTGCCCAGCACGGCGCCGATCTGCGGTTCGAGGATCTTGTTGGCGATGCCCAGGCCGAAGGCCGCTAGCACGCTGCCGGCGAGCTGGCCGACGCCGCCGAGTACCACCACCAGGAAGGAGTCGATGATGTAGCTCTGGCCGAGGTCGGGGCCGACGTTGCCGATCTGGCTCAGGGCGACGCCACCGAGGCCGGCGATGCCGGAGCCGAGGCCGAAGGCGAGCATGTCCACCCGGCCGGTGGGCACGCCGCAGCAGGCGGCCATGTTGCGGTTCTGGGTGACGGCACGGACGTTGAGGCCGAGGCGGGTCTTGTTCAGCAGCAGCCAGGTCAGCGCCACCACGAACAGGGCGAAGCCGATGATGATCAGGCGGTTGTAGGGCAGCACCAGGTTGGGCAGCACCTGGATGCCGCCGGACAGCCAGGCCGGGTTGGCGACCTCGACGTTCTGCGCGCCGAACGCCACGCGCACCAGTTGGATGAGGATCAGGCTGATGCCCCAGGTCGCCAGCAGGGTTTCCAGCGGGCGGCCGTAGAGAAAGCGGATCACGGTGCGTTCCAGCGCCATGCCGATGGCGGCGGTGACGAAGAAGGCCACCGGCAGCGCGGCCAGCGGGTAGATCGCCAGGTATTCCGGCGCAGCACGCTGGAACAGCAACTGCACCATGTAGGTGGTGTAGGCGCCGAGCATGAGCATTTCGCCGTGGGCCATGTTGATCACCCCGAGCAGGCCGAAGGTGATGGCCAGGCCGAGGGCGGCGAGCAGCAGGATGCTGCCCAGGGACAGGCCGCTGAAGGCTTGGCCGAGCAGTTCGCCCACCAGCAGGCGGCGCTTGATCTGCGCCAGGCTGGTCTCGGCGGCGGTGCGCACCGCGGCGTCCTGTTCGGCGCCGGGTTCGAGCAGGCCCTCCAGGCGGGTGCGTGCCAGCGGGTCGCCGGTTTCGCCGAGCAGGCGCACGGCGGCGAGGCGGATCGCCGGGTCCGGATCGGTCAGTTGCAGGTTGGCCAGGGCCAGGGCGAGAGCGTTCTTCACGGCTTCGTCCTGCTCGGCGACCATGCGCCGGTTGAGCAAGGGCAATTGCGCGGGGCGGGCGCTCTTTTGCAGTTGCTGGGCGGCGGCCAGGCGGGCGGCGGCATCGTCGGCCAGCAGCGCGTGGCTGGCCAGGGCGCCGTTGAGCAGGCCGCGCAAGCGGTTGTTCAGGCGCAGTTTGCGCGTTGTCCCCACGGGTTCGGCGCTGCCTTCGAGCGGTTTCAGCGTGCCGGACTCGTCGACGAAGGGATGTTTCTCGCCATCCAGGGCGATGCGCCCTTGTTGCAAGGCCTCGAGCAGCGGCAGGCGGGCGGGATCGGGCTCGGCTCCCCAGCTTTCCAGCAGCTTGGCCTGCTTGGCCGGGTTGGCCCGGGCGAAATCGGCGGCGTCGTCGGCATGGCTGGTCAGCGGCAGCAACAAGGTCAGTGACAGCAGGATTCGTATGACGGCAGTGGGCATTGCAAGGTCCTTCGAATGGAGCCGTAGCCTGGATGCGTCCGGGCTAGGGACACCCTCTCCCCCGGCCCCTCTCCCGCAAGCGGGAGAGGGGAGCAAGCCCTCTCTCATCGCTGGAGAGAGGGACGGGAAAAGGGCTTTCCTGCTCAGTTCGACTTCACCGCGTAGTCCGGCTTCTTGTCGTTGCCCGGGATGAACGGGCTCCACGGCTGGGCCCGGATCGGGCTGGAGGTTTCCCAGACCACGGAGAACTGCCCGTCTTCCTGGATCTCGCCGATCATTACCGGCTTGTGCAGGTGGTGGTTGGTCTTGTCCATGGTCAGGGTGTAGCCGGATGGTGCGGCGAAGGTCTGGCCGGCGAGGGCTTCGCGAACCTTGTCGACATCCGTGCTGCCGGCTTTCTCGACGGCCTGGGCCCACATGTGGATGCCGACGTAGGTGGCTTCCATCGGGTCGTTGGTCACCGCCTTGTCGGCGCCCGGCAGGCCCTTGGCCTTGGCGTAGGCTTTCCACTTGTCGACGAATGCGGTGTTGACCGGGTTTTCCACCGACTGGAAGTAGTTCCAGGCGGCCAGGTGGCCGACCAGCGGCTTGGTATCGATGCCGCGCAATTCCTCTTCGCCCACGGAGAAGGCCACCACCGGCACGTCGGTGGCTTCCAGGCCCTGGTTGGCCAGTTCCTTGTAGAAGGGCACGTTGGAGTCGCCGTTGACGGTGGAGATCACCGCGGTCTTGCCGCCGGCGGAGAATTTCTTGATGTTGGCGACGATGGTCTGGTAGTCGCTGTGGCCGAAGGGGGTGTAGACCTCTTCGATGTCCTTCTCCGCCACGCCCTTGGAAATCAGGAAGGCGCGCAGGATCTTGTTGGTGGTGCGCGGGTAGACGTAGTCGGTGCCGAGCAGGAAGAAACGCTTGGCGCCGCCGCCGTCTTCGCTCATCAGGTACTCGACGGCCGGGATGGCCTGCTGGTTCGGCGCCGCGCCGGTGTAGAAGACGTTCGGCGACAGCTCTTCGCCTTCGTACTGCACCGGGTAGAACAGCAGGCCGTTGAGTTCTTCGTAGACCGGCAGCACGGATTTGCGCGATACCGAGGTCCAGCAGCCGAAGGTCACCGCCACCTTATCCTGGGTCAGCAACTGGCGCGCCTTTTCGGCGAACAGCGGCCAGTTGGAGGCCGGGTCGACCACTACGGGTTCGAGTTGCTTGCCGAGCACGCCGCCCTTCGCGTTGATCTCGTCGATAGTCATCAACGCCATGTCCTTGAGTGAGGTCTCGGAGATGGCCATGGTGCCCGACAGCGAGTGGAGGATGCCGACCTTGATGGTCTCGGCGGCCTGGGTGCTGTACGGGAACAGGCCGCTGAGCAGCAGAGCGCTGACGGCCAGGGTGGATTTCAGAAGAGGACGGCGTTTCATGTGGCGGGCTCCAATCCATGCGCATCTTTTTAGGGGTGAGACCCAGCGGGTCACAGAGCCAATGGCAGCATCCGTGCCAAGCGCTGCAAACGCCCGAGTTCAAGGGTTTTGCGGAGAAATGCAGGGATCGTCTGCGAAATGCATCGCACTCGTTTGGTGCGAGGCAGGGGCGGGTTGTCCGGTTGCCGCCAGCGGTTTGCCCCCGTTTGGGGCGTAGCCGTGCTGGCGGATGGCGATCGCCGGAGATGGGACGATCAGGGCGTGGCGAGGTAGTTCTTCACCCCGGTGAAGATGATCTGTGCGGCGAGGGCGCAGACGAACAGCCCCATCAGGCGGCTGACGATCTGCAGGCCCTGGTCGCCGAGCAGGCGTTCGAAGCGGTTCGACAGGTACAGCACCAGGCCGACGGTGAGGCTGGCCAGGAGGATCGCCAGCACGGCGAGCAGCTTGTCGTCCCAGTGCGGCTGGGTGGCGCCCATCACCAGCAGCGCACCGATGGTGCCGGGACCGACGGTGAGGGGGATGGTCAGCGGCACGATGGTCACGTCCTGCTGGACGTTGTCGCTCTGCACGGCGGACTTGCCCTGGGCCATGCCCAGCGCGGAAATGAACAGCACGCTGCCGGCGCCGATGCGGAAGGCATCGATGGTGATGCCGAACAGCACGAAGATGTGCCGGCCGAACAGGTAGAGCAGCACGCTGGCGACCAGCACACCGAGGGCGACCTTCCAGGCCAGCCGCTTGCGCTCCTTCACCGTGTAGCCGCGGCTGAGGCCGATAAAGCAGGACAGCACGAAGAACGGGCTGTAGAGCACCAGTAGTCTCAGGTAAAGGCTGAACAACTCGGAAAGCATAAAGGGCTCTTGTCAGGGGGGCGTCAGGGCAGCACGTGCTGGCGGCGCAATTCCTTTTCCGTCACCCAATGCTCGATGAGCTCGCGCAATTGCGACAGTTCCACCGGCTTGGCCATGTGACCATCCATGCCGACCTGGCGGGCGCGCTCCTTGTGCTCGGCGAGGATGTGCGCGGTGAGCGCCACCACCGGCGTGCGCGGGCGCTGCTCGCGGATTTCCCATTCCCGCAGTTGCTCGGTGGCGGAGAAGCCGTCGAGCACGGGCATTTCGCAGTCCATCAGCACCAGGTCGTACTGCTTGGTTTTCATCGCACTGAGGGCTTCTTCGCCGTTGCTGGCGGTATCCGGCTGCAGGTTGAGCTTGCTCAGCATGCCGCGGATGACCTTGGTGGAAATGGTGTTGTCTTCGGCGACCAGGATGCGGAAGTCGCTGGGCACGGCGAGCGGCTCGCTGACCGGTGTCGGCGGCAGGCGCGTGCCGGCGCCTTTCTTGCGCTGGGCCAGTTCGTCGGCGAGGGTGGTCTTGAGCGTGTAGCCGGCCACCGGCTTGGCCAGGATGCGCTTGATGCCGGCGTTGCGGGCGATGATCTTGCTCGGCGCGTTACTGATGCCGGTGAGCATGATCACCAGGATGTCGTGGCTGAGGTTGGGGTCTTCCTTGATCTTCGCCGCCAGCTGCATGCCGGACATGCCTGGCATTTCCTGGTCGAGCAGAACCACGTCGAAGTATTCGCGCAGGTGCGCCTTGGTCCGCAGCAGGGCCAGCGCTTCCTTGCCGGACGGCACGGCGCTGACCGCCAGGCCCCAGGCGCTGCACTGCTGCACCAGCACCTTGCGGCAGGTGTCGTTGTCGTCCACCACCAGCAGGCGGGCGCCTTGCAGGGTGCTGTCCAGGTCGGTGACCGGCTGTTCCAGGCGCTCGGCGTCCAGCGGCAGGGTCAGCCAGAGCGTGTTGCCCTGGCTGCCGCCGCTCTGGATGCCGAACTGCCCGTCCATCAGGCCTACCAGTTGGCGGGCGATGATCAGGCCGAGGCGGCCGCCGAGCTTGGTGGCGGAGAGGAAATCCTTGCTGTGCAGCTCGGCGTTGAGCAGCGCCTCGCGTTCGCTGGCTTCCAGCGGTCGGCCGCTGTCCTGCACGGCGATGCGCAGGCGCGGGCTGTCGCCGCTGCTGTCCAAGGCGACCACCAACAGGATTTCGCCTTCGTCGGTCTGCTTGAAGGCATTATCCAGCAGGCTCAGCAGGGTCTGGCGCAGGCGCGTCGGGTCGCCGCTGATCACCCGCGGTACTTGCGGCTGCATGAAGCTGATCAGCTCCACCTTCTGCTGCTCGGCCTTGGCGCGGAAGATGTCGAGGCAGTCCTCGACCAGCGCGTTGAGGTCGAACTGGACGTCGTCCAGCTCGATCTGCCCGGATTCCAGCTTGGATATGTCGAGAATCTCGTTGATCAGCGTAAGCAGTTCGTTGCCGGCGCTGTGGATGGTCTGTACGTAGTCGCGCTGCTTGGCCGACAGCGGCGTGCCCAACAACAGCTCGGTCATGCCCAGCACGCCGTTCATCGGGGTGCGGATTTCATGACTGATCTTGGCGAGGAATTCGGCCTTGGCCTTCAGTTCGGCCGAGCTGGCTGCCAGGGCGCGGCTGGCGGTGAACTTGTCCTGGACGATGCGCCGCTGGCGTTCCGCCAGGGCCAGGCTGAGCATCATGCCGCTGACCGTGGAAACGGCCAGCAGGCCGTAGACCAGCCAGTCCGATTTCACCTGCCAGTAGCCGAACAGCACCGGCAGGGTGCCGATGAAGGCGAAGCAGAAGATCAGTACAGCCAGGGTGAACAGCCGGGCCGGCCGGTAGCCATGGGCCCAGTGGTAGGCGGACACCAGCAGGATGGTGAGCCCGGCCAGGGCGGAGAGCAGGTAGACCAGTTGGTTGAATTGCAGGTCCGTGGCGATCAGCAGTACCAGGCAGATCAGGCCGATCGCCACGATTTCGCCGATAAGCAGGCCGGTGAGCGGCGTATTGGAGCAGACCCGGCGGAAGAAGCTGGCGGTGAAGGCCAGCGCGCCGAGCATCGCCAGCAGCATGGAGAGGTTGGCGATCTGCGGCTGGGCGGTCTGCCATTCGCCGAGCCAGGGGGTGCTGATGCCCAGCAGGCTGAGCGCGGTACTGAGGATAGCGAGCTGGGTGCCGGCCAGCCACAGGCTGCTCAGGGCGTGGGTGTAGACGAAGCGCAGCAGGTTATACAGGACCAGCATGACCAGGCCGCCGACCAGCAGGCCGATGAGCAGCGGACGGTTATCGTCGGCGGCCATCATCGCGGCGGATTGCAGGCTGACGGTGGGGCGCAGGGCATGTTCCGAAGCCAGACGCAGATAGATATCCAGCGGCTCGCGGGCAATGGGGAGCGGCAACAGGAAGTCGCGGCTGGGCAGGGGGCGGTCGGCGAAGGGCAGGCGCGCGCCGGTGCGGGTATGGGCGACCAGTTCGTCGCCGCGCATCACGTACAGGTCGAGATAGGCGAGGTAGGGCGCGAAGACCCGTATCAGTTGTTCGCGGTCTTCGGGCTGCAGGCGGTAGCGCAGCCAGAGGGCGTTGGGACCGCCCGGGGTGTAGAGCTGGTCGAGTTCGACCGGGGTGAATTGCGAATGGTAGCGGGGGGAGCGGATGTCGCCGAGCTGCAGTGTGGCGTCGTGGTCGATCAGCGCGAACCACTGTCCCTCCTGCGCCTGGGCAGGTAACTGACAGAGCAGGGTCAGCAGGAGGCTGACGAAGAGGGCTATGGCATTCCTGAGCCGACGCACGGCGAAGTCCCTTCGTGAGTAAGTGGCCCGATTATAGACAAGCGCCCGCCCCCGAGTAACGCACCGAAGTCAGACATAAGTCCGACTTCGACACGCTTTTTTCGCTTTTTCTGCGTTTTATTTCTCGCCACGTTCCCGGGCGATGGCGCGGTAGCCGATGTCCTTGCGGTAGAAACTGCCGTTCCAGCGGATCTGCTCGGCCAGGCGGTAGGCCTGTTGCTGGGCGGACGACACGCTCGGGCCGATGGCGGTGGCGCACAGCACGCGGCCGCCGGCGGTGACGACCTGGCCGTCCTTCAGCGCGGTACCGGCGTGGAATACCTTGCCGTCGATCCTGGCGGCGGCGTCCAGTCCCTCGATCACGTCACCCTTGGCGTAGTCGCCCGGGTAGCCGCCGGCGGCGATCACCACGCCCACTGTCGGGCGCGGGTCCCAGGTCGCCTCGACCTTGTCCAGGGCCTTGGCCAGGGCGGCCTCGATCAGCAGCACCAGGGAGGATTCCAGGCGCAGCATGACCGGCTGGGTTTCCGGGTCGCCGAAGCGGCAGTTGAACTCGATCACCTTGGGCGCGCCGGTCTTGTCGATCATCAGGCCGGCATAGAGGAAGCCGGTGTAGACGTTGCCTTCCTCGGCCATGCCGCGCACGGTCGGCCAGATCACTTCGTCCATCACGCGCTGGTGCACGTCCGGGGTGACCACCGGTGCCGGGGAGTAGGCGCCCATGCCGCCGGTGTTGGGACCGCTGTCGCCGTCGCCGACGCGCTTGTGATCCTGGCTGGTGGCCATCGGCAGGACGTTCTGGCCATCGACCATGACGATGAAGCTGGCTTCCTCGCCTTCGAGGAACTCTTCGATCACCACCCGCGCCCCGGCGTCACCGAAGGCATTGCCGGAGAGCATGTCGCGCACGGCGGCTTCGGCTTCCTCGAGGGTCATGGCGACGATCACGCCCTTGCCGGCGGCCAGGCCGTCGGCCTTGATCACGATCGGTGCGCCCTGTTCGCGCAGATAGGCCAGTGCCGGTTCGACGTCGGTGAAGTTCCGGTAGGCGGCGGTGGGAATCTTGTGGCGGGCGAGGAAGTCCTTGGTGAAGGCCTTGGAGCCTTCCAATTGGGCGGCAGCGGCGGTGGGGCCGAAGATCGCCAGGCCGCGGCGGCGGAACAGGTCCACCACACCGGCGACCAGCGGAGCCTCGGGGCCGACGATGGTCAGTTGCACGTTCTGCTCGGCGAAATCGGCCAGCTTGTCCAGCGCCAATACGTCGAGGGCGACGTTCTCGCACTTCGCCTCGGTGGCGGTACCGGCGTTGCCCGGCGCGACGAAGACCTTCTCCACACGCGGGTCCTGGGCGACTTTCCACGCCAGGGCGTGTTCACGGCCACCGCTGCCGATGATCAATACGTTCATGAATTTCTCCCTATGGAGCCGAGCCTGCGGCCCGTTCGGCGGATAAACAGAGTGTTATCCATCCTACGAAAAACTTGGCAATTCAGAAGTGAGGTCGCAATGAAGCCGGTAGATGCAAGGCGCCCTGGGTTTCGACAAGCGGAGTTGCCGACTGGCAATGAGCATTGGAGGAACCCAGGGCAACACAGCAGATGCCGGTTTCAGTGCGGCCGGATCAATGCCTGAAATGGCGCATGCCAGTAAATACCATGGCGATGCCGGCTTCGTCGGCGGCGGCGATGACTTCATTGTCGCGCATCGAGCCACCCGGCTGGATCACCGCGGTGATACCGGCCGCCGCGGCGTTGTCGATGCCGTCGCGGAACGGGAAGAAGGCGTCGCTGGCCATCACCGCGCCTTTCACTTCCAGTCCGGCGTGCTCGGCCTTGATGGCGGCGATGCGGGCGGAGTTCACGCGGCTCATCTGGCCGGCGCCGACACCGACGGTCTGGCGGTTCTTGGCGTAGACGATGGCGTTGGATTTGACGAACTTGGCCACCTTCCAGGCGAACACCAGGTCATGGATTTCCTGCTCGGTGGGGGCGCGCTTGGTCACCACCTTGAGGTCGGACGCCTGGATCATGCCGATGTCGCGGCTCTGCACCAGCAGGCCGCCGTTGACGCGCTTGAAGTCCCAGCCCGGTGCACGCTCGGCCGGCCACTCGCCACACTCGAGCAGGCGTACGTTGGCCTTGGCGGCGACCACGTCGCGAGCGGCCTGGGTGACCTTGGGCGCGATGATCACTTCGACGAACTGGCGCTCGACGATGGCCTTGGCAGTTTCGCCGTCCAGTTCGCGGTTGAAGGCGATGATGCCGCCGAACGCGGATTCGGTGTCGGTGGCGTAGGCCAGGTCATAGGCCTTGCGGATGCCGCCTTCGTCTTCCGGCACCACGGCGACGCCGCAGGGGTTGGCGTGCTTGACGATGACACAGGCCGGCTTGACGAAGCTCTTCACGCACTCCAGGGCTGCGTCGGTATCGGCGACGTTGTTGAAGGAGAGTTCCTTGCCCTGCAGTTGGCGCGCGGTGGCGACGCTGGCCTCGGCCGGCTTGCTCTCGACGTAGAAGGCCGCGCTCTGGTGCGGGTTCTCGCCGTAGCGCATTTCCTGGGCCTTGATGAACTGGCTGTTGAAGGTGCGCGGGAAGGCGCCGCGGCTCTCTGTGGAGAGGGTATCGCGGCTCTGGTCGATGGTGCCCAGGTAGTTGGCGATCATGCCGTCGTAGGCGGCGGTGTGCTCGAAGGCCTTCAGCGCCAGGTCGAAGCGCTGGGCGTAGGTCAAGCCGCCGGCCTTGAGATTTTCGACGATACCGGCGTAGTCGCCGGCGTTGACCACGATGGCAACGTCCTTATGGTTCTTCGCCGCGGAACGGACCATGGTCGGTCCGCCGATATCGATGTTCTCGATGGCGGTGGGCAGGTCGCAATCGGGCTTGGCCACGGTGGCTTCGAAGGGGTAGAGATTGACCGCCACCAGATCGATCGGCTTGATGCCGTGCTGCTCCATCACCGCGCCGTCGAGGTCGCGACGGCCAAGGATGCCGCCATGGATCTTCGGATGCAGGGTCTTGACCCGGCCGTCCATCATTTCCGGGAAGCCGGTGTAATCGGCGACTTCCACCGCGGCGATGCCGTTGTCCTTGAGCAGCTTGTAGGTCCCGCCGGTGGACAGGATCTCCACCCCGAGCGCGACGAGTTCGCGGGCGAAGTCAAGGATACCGGTCTTGTCGGAAACGCTGATCAGTGCGCGGCGGACGGGAATGCGGGTGGTCTGGTCGGTCATAACGATTCCATCAGGGTTTTAGCTGCAAGCTACAAGCGGCAAGCTACAAGAAGAAACGCCTCGACTTGAGGCTTGTGGCTTGCCGCTTGAGGCTTAGAGAAGGTCGTACTGCTTGAGCTTCTTGCGTAGCGTGCCGCGGTTGAGGCCGAGCAGTTCGGAGGCCTTGGTCTGGTTACCTTTCACGTAATTCATGACGGTTTCCAGCAAGGGGGCTTCCACTTCGGAAAGCACCAGATTGTAGACGTCGGTGACGGAGGCCCCTTCGAGGTGGGCGAAATAGTTGCGCAGCGCTTTTTCCACGCTGCCGCGCAGGGTCTGGCCCTCTTCACTCGGCGTGGTCAGGTGCTGTTTCAGGTTGACGTTGTCGCTCACGGGTGCGGTTCCACTCACTAAAGTCTCGGTCATCGTCGTCATGCGGCCACCTCTTCTCCGTTCTGACGTTCGGCGAAGTACTGCCGAACGTTGGCGCATTGCGCGTCCGTATTGTCCAAACGATTGAAATGGGCGCGAAACTCCCTGGCGCCCGGCAGAGTTGCGAGATACCAGCCGACATGCTTGCGGGCGATGCGTACGCCCATTTCCTCGCCATAGAAGGCGTGAAGCGCGGCCAGGTGCTCAAGCAGAATGCGTTCCACCTCGGTCAACGACGGCGGCGGCAGTTCGTTGCCGGTCGCCAGGTAATGTTCGATCTCACGGAAGATCCACGGCCGCCCCTGGGCAGCCCGGCCGATCAACAGCGCATCGGCGCCGGTGCGTTCGAGCACCGTGCGGGCCTTGCGCGGCGAGTCGATGTCGCCATTGGCGAACACCGGCATCGATACCGCCTGCTTGATCGCGGCAATGGTGTCGTACTCGGCTTCGCCGGTGTACAGATCGGCGCGGGTACGGCCATGCACGGCCAGCGCGGCGATCCCGGCCTGCTCGGCGATCTTCGCCACGCGCAAGCCGTTCTTGTTCTGACGGTCCCAGCCGGTGCGGATCTTCAGGGTCACCGGCACGTCCACCGCGGCGACCACTGCCTGAAGAATCGCTTCGACCAGGCTTTCGTCCTTCATCAGAGCGGAGCCGGCGGCCTTGTTGCAGACCTTCTTGGCCGGACAGCCCATGTTGATGTCGATGATCTGGGCGCCCAACTCGACGTTACGCCGGGCCGCTTCCGCGAGCATCTGCGGGTCACCCCCGGCGATCTGCACCGAGCGTGGCTCCGGGTCCCCTTCGTGCAGCAGGCGCAGTCGCGACTTGCGGCTGTTCCACAGGCGCACGTCGCTGGTGACCATCTCGGACACGACCAGGCCGGCGCCGAGGCGACGGCACAGCAGACGAAACGGTCTGTCGGTGACGCCTGCCATGGGGGCGAGGATCAACCGGTTGGGCAACGTGTAAGGGCCGATGCGTACCGCCATGTGTCTTCCCTGCTTGGAGACTGCGCTCAGGTTCGATCGGGGGACTATGAAAAAGGGTGGGCATGATACCCGCTCTCGATGACCGGATAAAGGCTGTTTTGTATATATTCTGAACAGTCTTTGCGCTGTTTTTGTATATATTCTGAACAGCCGCCGGCTTATCGCCAACGGTTCGCTGGTGCTTAATAAATGGCGGAAATGATGGGGCCCGAAAGGCCGGGCGAATGGCCTACTCGGGCGAGTGGAAGCTGAGACTGTAGTTCACGGCCTTGGCACCCGGGTCGAGGATATCCAGGGAAATGTGAATGGGCGTCTGCGGCGGCATTTCCGTCTGTCCGGCCAGCTCGCCGCCCAGGTATTCGCTCGGCTTGAACCGGCGACTGGCCAGGAGTTGACCGTTGAGGTCGGCGAAGCGCAGTTCCAGCAGCGGGAACGGCTGGGCGAAAGGCGCCCGGTTGTAGAGGATGGCATCCACCACCAGCGCGCCGGCGAATTGCGGGTGGCTGCGGACCACCAGGTTGCTGCTCTTGATCTGGGCGATATCCACCTTGGACGGCAGCGTGCAGCTGAGTTCCGGGCAAAGCTGCTCGAACCAGGGGCGATAGCGGTCCTGGCGCGCCAGTTCGTCGAAGTGATACCAGACGTACTGCCCGCCGAGCGCGAGCAGGGCCAGCAGGTTCAGCAGGCCCCAGCCGATCCAGCGACCCCAGGGTTTCTTCGGTCGTTGCCAGTCCAGTTGCAGCGGTTCGTCTGCCAGGTCGTAGAGGCTGTCGTCGCGCAGTGCCGGTTCCTGGCGGGAGGACTGCCGAGGCGCTTCGGACTCGGGCTCGTCATCATCCGTAGTGGGCGCTTCGGCGGTCACGTCGTCGAAACCGTAGAAATCGCCCAACGGATCGTCGTCGCGTTCGGCCTGCAGTTGCAGGTCGCCCCGTTCCTCGTCGCCCTCATCGGCGGACAACCTGGAAATCAAAGGTTCACTGCGTGGTTTGGCGCTCGCCGGAACCTCGGGGATCTCCTCGGGTGCCGGGGCGACAGCCGGAGCGGAGAACTTCGGCGGCAACGAAGCCGGCGGCGGTGTCAGGCTGGCCGGGCGGCTTGGAGGCTCCTCGTTGAGCAGGGCCTCGGCCCAGGATTCGTCGTGTCGGTTCGGCGCTTCTTCCTGGGGTTTCAGCAGGCTTTCCCCGGGTTTCGGCGCTTTCTCCAGGGCGAGGAATTCCTTCGACAGCAGCGCCTGCTCTTCCCGTTCCAGCTTCGCCAGCTCTTCATCCAAGTCGAGGCTGTCCAGGTCGAGGTCGTCGTGAATCCACAGCGTATCGCTGGCCGGCTTTCCGGCCGGAGGCGTCGGTAGCGGCCGAGGCGGTACAACGGCCGGCGCTGCCTGGGCCGGTTGCGCCGGGGGGGGCGATGCCGTGACCGGCGGCGCAGCAGGCTTGGCGGGCGGCATGGGAGGCTGCGCCGGTTGTGTGGCAGCCGGTTGCGCGCCGAGCAGATGCCGGGCGGCATTGAAGACATGCAGACAGGCACCGCACCGTACTGCGCCATGGGCTGCGCCGAGCTGCGCGCGGTTGACGCGGAAGCTGGTCTGGCAATGGGGGCATTGGGTGACGAAGGTTTCGGTCATGCAAGGGTCCGGCGGCCGGCGGTCCGGCGAAAACAAGCGGCTAGTCTAACGCAAGCGCTCGCGGCTGCGGCAGAGGGGCTGCGGCGGAACTTGCCCGGCGTCACCGAAACGCCGGGCAGAAATCAGCGGCGGCGGCCGCTGATGCGAACCCAGCCGTCCTTTTCCGCGGTCGGATCGAGTTCGAAGGCGTCCTGGTAGGCGGCGCGGACCTCGTCCGCCTGTTCGGCGAGCACGCCGGACAGCACCAGGAGGCCGCCGGGCCTAACCAGTCGGGTAATCTGCGGTGCCAACGAAACCAGCGGGGCGGCGAGGATATTGGCAACCACCACGTCGGCCTGTTCGGCCGGCAGCGCTTCCGGCAGGTAAAGCGGGAAGCGTGCGGGGGCGATGCCATTGCGCTCGGCATTGTCCCGCGAGGCCTCCAGGGCCTGGGGATCGATATCGGTGCCCACGGCGCGTTCGGCGCCGAGAAGCAGGGCGGCGATGGCGAGGATGCCCGAGCCGCAGCCGAAGTCCAGCAACTGGCGACCCGTGAGGTCCTGGCCATCCAGCCACTCCAGGCAGAGCGCGGTGGTCGGGTGAGTGCCGGTGCCGAAGGCCAAGCCCGGATCGAGCAGCAGGTTGACCGCGTCGGGCTTCGGTGCGGCGTGCCAGCTCGGGACGATCCACAGGCGGCGACCGAAGCGCATCGGCTGGAAGTTGTCCATCCAACTGCGCTCCCAGTCCTGGTCTTCGATGCGTTCGATCTGGTGCTCCGGCAGCGGGCCGCCGGTGAGCAGCTCGAGATGGGCGACCAGATTGGCCGGGTCCACATCGGCCTCGAACAGGGCGAGAAGATGAGTGTGGGACCAGAGCGGCGTGGTGCCCAGGTCCGGTTCGAAGATCGGTTGGTCCTCGGCATCCATGAACGTCACCGACACGGCCCCGACGCCGAGCAGGGCGTCTTCGTAGGTTTCAGCCTGTTCCGGGGTGATGGCGAGGCGGACTTGTAGCCACGGCATGGGGGAGCTCCCTTTGGGAGCAGCTTCAAGCCACAAGCTTCAAGCTGCAAGAAAAAAGCGAGGGAGCGGACTGGCCGCTCCCTCGTTGGTTGCACATCATATAGCTTGCAGCTTGCAGCTTGCAGCTTGCAGCTTGCAGCTTGCAGTTAGTGCTTATCCATACCCAGTTTCTTTTCCAGGTAGTGGATGTTGATGCCGCCTTTGCAGAAGCCCTTGTCGCGGACCAGGTCGCGGTGCAGCGGGATGTTGGTCTTGATCCCGTCCACCACGATCTCTTCCAGGGCGTTACGCATGCGCGCCAGGGCCTCGTCACGGCTGGAGCCGTAGGCGATCAGCTTGCCGATCAGCGAGTCGTAGTTCGGCGGAACCGCATAGCCGCTGTACAGGTGCGAGTCGACACGGATGCCGTTGCCGCCCGGTGCATGGAAGTACTGCACCTTGCCGGGGCAGGGCATGAAGTTGTCCGGGTCTTCCGCGTTGATCCGGCACTCCAGGGCATGGCCGCGGATGACTATGTCTTCCTGGCGGATCGACAGTTTTTCGCCGCCGGCGATGCGCAGCATCTCCTTGACGATGTCGATACCGGTGACCATTTCGGTGACCGGGTGCTCCACCTGGACGCGAGTGTTCATCTCGATGAAGTAGAAGCGGCCGTCTTCGTAAAGGAACTCGAAGGTGCCGGCGCCGCGGTAGCCGATCTCGATACAGGCGCGGACGCAGCGGTCGAGCACTTCGGCGCGTGCGCCTTCGTCGATATCCGGTGCCGGGGCTTCTTCCAGGACCTTCTGGTGACGGCGCTGCAGCGAACAATCGCGATCGCCCAGGTGGATGGCGTTGCCCTGGCCGTCGGCCAGCACCTGGACTTCCACGTGACGCGGGTTCACCAGGAATTTCTCCAGGTAGACCATGCCGTTGCCGAACGCGGCCTCGGCCTCGGTACGGGTCAGACGCGCCGACTTGATCAGGTCCTCTTCCTTGTGCACCACGCGCATGCCGCGACCGCCGCCGCCGCCGGCAGCCTTGATGATCACCGGGTAGCCGACCTCGCGGGCGATGGCCAGGGCGGTTTCCTCGTCTTCCGGCAACGGGCCGTCAGAGCCCGGTACGGTGGGAACGCCGGCCTTCTTCATCGCGTCCTTGGCCGACACCTTGTCGCCCATGAGGCGGATCACGTCGGCGGTCGGGCCGACGAAGGCGAAGCCGGAGCGCTCGATCTGCTCGGCGAAGTCGGCGTTTTCGGCAAGGAAGCCGTAGCCCGGGTGGACCGCGGTCGCGCCGGTCACTTCGGCAGCGGCGATGATCGCCGGAATGTTCAGGTAGGACTGGGCGGCGGAGGTCGGCCCGATGCAGACGGTTTCGTCGGCCAGCGACAGGTGCATCAGCTCGCGGTCCGCCGTGGAGTGCACCGCCACCGTCTTGATGCCCAGCTCCTTGCAGGCGCGAAGGATGCGCAGGGCGATCTCGCCGCGGTTGGCGATCAGGACTTTTTCCAACATCGCAGGCTCTCCGCGGTTCAGACGATGGTGAACAGCGGCTGGTCGTATTCCACCGGCTGACCGTTTTCCACCAGGATGGATTCGATGACGCCGCTGGCTTCGGCCTCGATGTGGTTCATCATCTTCATGGCTTCGACGATGCAGAGGATGTCGCCTTTCTTGACGCTCTGGCCGATCTCGACGAAAGAAGAGGCAGTCGGGGACGGCGAACGGTAGAAGGTGCCGACCATCGGCGAGCGAACCACGTGGCCGTTCAGCTTGGGCGCGGCCGGGGCAGCGGCTTCGGCGGCCGGAGCAGGCGCTGCCGCAGGGGCGGCGGCCATGGCGACCGGGGCGGGTGCGGCAGCGTAGACCTGCTGCGGAGCGACGGTCTTGCCGTGGCGGCTGATGCGCACGGACTCTTCGCCCTCGCGAATCTCCAGCTCGTCGATACCGGACTCTTCCAGCAGTTCGATCAGTTTCTTGACTTTACGGATATCCATTAAGGGTCGACTCCCAAGTGTGGTCAGGGGGTTCCGGCCGTTTCCCGACGCCTTCGCGTCTGTTCCCGCCTTGCGTGCTTGCGCTCGCGAGTGCGTTCAGGACGTGGCCAGTTGTTCCAGTGCCGCCTCCAGGGCCAGGCGATAGCCGGTGGCGCCGAGGCCGCAGATCACCCCTACCGCAACATCGGAGAAGTAGGAGTGATGACGAAAAGGTTCACGCTTGTGCACGTTGGACAGGTGCACTTCGATGAATGGGATGCTCACCGCCAGCAGCGCGTCACGTAATGCGACGCTGGTATGTGTGAATGCGGCGGGATTGATCAGGATGAAGTCGACACCTTCGCCCCTGGCGGCATGAATGCGCTCGATCAGTTCGTACTCGGCATTGCTCTGCAGGTAGAGCAGGTGGTGGCCGGCCTCGCGGGCGCGGCGCTCCAGATCCTGGTTGATCTGGTCGAGGGTGACGGCGCCATAGACGCCCGGCTCGCGGGTGCCGAGAAGATTCAGGTTGGGGCCATGCAGGACCAGTAGGGTAGCCATGGTCGGTTACTTATCCTTGTCAGGTTTCGCGGCTGGCGAGGACTATGCCGGAAAAGCGGAGTGACTGTCCAGTCATGGCGCGTTTGCCGTAAATGCCGGCACATTGGCCGGCATTTACGGCAGAAATATGAGGAAGGGCTCAGCGAAGCGCTTTGCTGCGTTGCAGACGTTCGGCGAAGTTCGCCGCATCGATTTCCCCGATCACCCGCAGCTCGGCGATTTCGTCGCCGTTGTCGGCGAAAAAGAGGATGGCCGGAGGGCCGAACAGCCGATAGCGATCGAGCAGGGCACGCTGGGCCGGGTTGCTCTCGGTCATGTCGAAGCGGACGAGGCGGAAGGCACCGAGTTGGCTGGCTACTTCGGGAGCGGTCAGGACTTCACGCTCGATCACCTTGCAACTGATGCACCAGTCGGCATACCAGTCGAGCAGCAGCGGCTGGCCGGCCGCCTTGGCCTCGGCCAGGGCGGTATCCAACTCGGTGGGTTGGGTGATGGTGCGCCATTCGCCTGCGCTGCTGGCCGGTAGAGCATTGCCGGCGAGCGGGACACGACCGAGTGGGCGCAGGGGATCGGACTGGCCTTGCAGCGCCCCGACCCAACTGGCCAGGGCATAGACCAGCAGGGCGAGGCCAGCGAGCTGGGCGAGCTTCTGCCGGTGCGTCTTCGGCGTGAATTCCAGGGCGCCGAGCCAGAGTGCCACGCCGGCGGCGAGCAAGCCCCACAGTGCCAGGGTCAGCGGGCCCGGCAGCACCCGTTCGAGCAACCACACGGCGACGGCGAGCAGCAGGACGCCGAAGGCGTTGCGCACCGATACCATCCAGATACCGGATTTCGGCAGCAGCGCGCCGCCGCCCAGGGCGAACAGCACCAGCGGGGTGCCCATGCCGAGACCGAGGGCGAACAGCTTCAGCCCGCCGCCGAGCGCATCGCCGCTGGCGCTGATATAGAGCAGGGCGCCGGCCAGCGGGGCGGACACGCAGGGGGAGACCAGCAGGCTGGACAGCACGCCGAGCAGCGCAGCCCCCCACAGCGAACCGCCACGAGTGTTGCCGGCCAGGCGGTCGAGCGGCGCACTGATGAAATGCGGCAGGCGCATTTCGAAGACGCCGAACATGGCCAGGGCGAACAGGCCGAAGAAGGCGGCGAAGGGCACCAGCACCCAGGGCGATTGCAGGCGCGCCTGGAGATTGAGTTCGGCACCGAACACGCCCATCAGCGCGCCGAGCAGGGCGAAGCAGGCCGCCATCGGCAGTACGTAGGCCAGCGACAGGGCGAGGCCGCGCAGGCCGCCGATCTGCCCGCGCAGCACCACGCCGGAAAGGATCGGCAGCATGGGTAGGACGCAGGGGGTAAAAGTCAGGCCGAGGCCAGCGAGGAAGAACAGCGCCAGGGCCTTCCAGTCCAGATCGCGGGGTTGGCGGGCGGGTTCGCTGGTGCTTGGGGCGGAGGCGCCGCTCGGAAGGTCGCCGATGGCGATGCGTTCGGTTTCCGGCGGATAGCAAAGCCCCTTGTCGGCACAACCCTGGTAGGTGACTTCCAGGGCGAAAGGTCGCTGCTGCGGGTTATCCACCGGCAGGTCGACGTCCAGCACGCCGTAGTAGACCTCGACGTCGCCGAAGTAGTCGTCGGTCTTGGCTTCGCCGGCCGGCAGCCGGGGTTGGCCCAGGGCGATGTCCGCCGGGTCGGTGCGGAAGGCGAAACGGTGCCGGTAGAGGTAATAGCCTTCGGCGGCGACGAAGCGCAGTTTCACCGACTCGGGGCCGCTCTCCACCAGGCTCAGGCGGAAGGCTTCGCGCACTGGCAGAAAGTCGCTGCTGTTATTCAGCGGTGCGCCGAGGGTGGGACTGGGGCGGCTGTCGAAGAGGCCCGCGGCGGCGGGGAGGGCGACCAGGAACAGCAACAGGGTCAGCAGGCGGGGCATGGGCATCTCGCTAAACCGTAATCCGCGCATGATAGCGGAGTGAGGCGCCTGGCTGCAGGCCCGGGCTGTAAACGGGATTGTCCGAATGCCGACTGTGTCTGCCTCGGCCTGTTAAACGCGAAACGCCTGGACGGCGGTATGCAGCCGGCCGCCGAGTTCGAGCAGTTGTTCGCCCTGGTGGCGTCCTTCGCCGATGCGCTGCAGGTTGTCGCTGCCGAGGCTGTGGATGCGTTCGCTGTGATCGCGGATATCGCTCACCGCGCCGCTCTGCTGGGCGGTGGCTTCGGCGATGCGTTCGGCCATGCTGGCGATGGTGCGGATCGCTTCGACCACTTCCACCAGCGCGCCATCGGCGGCTTCGGCCTGGAGGGCGGTGTCCTGCGCATGCTCGACCTGGGCGCGCATGGCCTCCACCGACTGACGGGCGGCCTGTTGCAGGCGGGCGATCAGTTGCTGGATTTCCTCGGTGGCGCCGGTGGTGCGCTGGGCCAGGGAGCGGACTTCCTCGGCGACCACGGCGAAGCCGCGCCCTTGCTCGCCGGCACGGGCGGCCTCGATGGCGGCGTTCAGCGCCAGCAGGTTGGTCTGCTCGGCGATGGCGCGGATCACGGTCAGCACGTTGCCGATGGTGGCAGTTTCCTCGGCCAGGCGCTCGATGGCCTGGGCGTTGTCCTGGACTTCGCTGACCAGCCCGTGCAGGCCCGCCAGGCTCTGGTCGATGACCCCTTGTCCCTGTTCCACCGAGCGCCCGGCCTGGCGGCTGGCGTTGGCGGCCTGGCTGGCATCGTCGGCAACCTGCTGGATGGTGGCCTCCAGTTCGCCCAGGGCGTCGCGGATCAGGGCGGTGTCGCCCGCCTGGCGTTCGGCGCCGCTGTGCAGGCCGCTGCTCAGCCCGGCCAGGGTGCGACTACTGCCGGCGACCTGCTCGGCATGCCGGCGGATAGTGCCGACCAGATCGACCAGGTAGGCGCGCAGGTGATTGAGAGAGTCTTCGATGTCGCGCAGTTCGCGGGTGCGTGCGTCGAGGCGGATATCCATCGCGAAATCGCCGGCGGCCCAGGCCGACAATGCTGGAACCAGGCGCCCGAGGACGCGGGCCAGGCGGCGCTGGATGGTGTCGATGGTCAAGGCGATGAGCAGGATCAGGACGATCATCAGCCCCTGGATCAGGCGAACCTCGCCCTGGATACGGCCATGCTCGGCCCGTACGGCGGGTTCCAGCGCGGCCAGGGCCTGCTGCAGGGCGGCCAGCTTCTGGCGGGTGGTATTGGCCAGTTCGGTGCGGCGCTGGATCAGCTCCCGGGTGCGGGCCAGCTCGCCCGGGTAGCGTTTGATCAGGCTGTTCAGCTCGCGCTTGAGGGCGATTCCCCGGTCTTCGGCCTGCTGTTCTTCGGTGTCGCTGTCCAGGCCGAGCAGCGCGGCGAACGCGTTGCCATCGGAGGGGCTCCGCTCTTCCACGCCGAGCAGGGGCAGGGCGTCCAGGCGTTCGGCCTGGCGCTGGAGGGCGGCGATTTCCCGCTCGACATCCGCGGCCAGTTCGACGCGCCCGCTGGCCACCAGTTTGTCGCGGGCATGGGCAAGACGTTGCAGGTGCTGGGCGATCTGGAACAGCGGAGGGCGATAGTCGGCGGCGGCTGCTTGGGTGCTGCTGTCGGCGTACTGGGCAAGCTGGTCGAGGAGCCCGCCAATCTCCCGCTCCGCCTGCAACAGCAGGCCCTGCGGATCGCCAGCCAGTTTTCCGGCGGCCAGCAGGTCGGTGGCGACAAAGTCGCGCAGTTCTCCAAAGGTCGGTCGCAGCGAATCGGCCAACGGCTCCGGCAGGCTATCCAGCTCCCGTTCCAGCTCATCGATGGCCTGGCTGGCGGCGCTGTGGCGCAGGGCATCGCCGCTGGCGAGGTAGTCGTGGATGCTTTGCGCCACATCGTTCTGGAACTGCTGCGACAGGCTCAGGTAGTTCGCCATCAACAGATAGGGGCGCTCCAGGGCGCGTTGCGACCACCAGAGGGTGGCGCCCAGGGCGAGGCAGACGGTGACCAGGAGCAGGGTGTTGAGGTTGGTGAGCAGCTTGAGGCGCATCTAGGCAATACCGGGGAACGGCGGTAGCCAGACGTTATTGCGGTTTGGTTGCAGGATGATGACAGAAGTGGCGCAAGGCCACTATTTGGCCTTGCGAGTTGTCCCTGGCGTCAGCCGGAGAAAATCACCGTCCGGTTCCGGCCACCGTGCTTGGCCTGGTAGAGCGCCTGGTCGGCCTGCTTGGACAGCATCTTGCTGTCCACCCCGTCAGACCATTCGGCGACGCCGCAGCTGAAGGTGCAGGTCAGGTCCTGCGGTTTGGCCGGGTAATGGATTTCGGCGAACCGCTGGCGAATTTCTTCCAGCACCCGGAAGGCCGAGGCCGCGTCGGTGTCGGGCAGGATCACGGCGAATTCTTCGCCGCCATAGCGGCCGATGTGGTCGGTCTTGCGCAGGCGCTGCTTGAGGAACAGGGCCAGGCTCTTGATCACCCGGTCGCCCATGGGATGCCCGTAGGTATCGTTGACCCGCTTGAAATGGTCGATGTCGAGCATGGCGAAAGCCAGCGGCTGGCCGTCGCGGCGAGCGCGGAAGGTGGCGTCCTCCAGCAGTTGCAGGGTGTGGGTGTGGTTGTACAGGCCGGTGAGGCTGTCGCGCACCATGCGGGCCTTCAGGTTGCGCGCGCGGGCGGCGCGGTTGCGCACGGTGGCGATCAGGTGGCGCGGTTTGATCGGCTTGGTCAGGAAGTCGTCGCCGCCCTCGCTCATGGCATCCAGCTGCTTGTCGAGATCGTCCTCGGCGGAGAGGTAGATGATCGGCACGCTGACATAGCGGTCGTTGTGGCGGATCACCTTGGCCAGCTCGGTGCCGTTGCACTCCGGCATGTACATGTCGAGGATGATCAGGTCGGGCTGGAAGTCGGCCAGTTGGGCCATCGCCTGGATCGGTTCGGTGAGGGTGCGGGTGACGATGCCGGCACTGTTCAGCACGCGCTCGGTATGGGTCGCCTGGGCCCGCGAGTCGTCGATGACCAGGACCTTGTACGGATCGTACTGGGTGACGTGGGTCAGTTCCTCGATGCGTTCGAGCAGGCTGGAGGCGTCCAGGGTCCCGGTGAAGAATTCCTCGCCGCCCGCGCGCACCGCGGCGAGCCGGGTCGGGGTGTCGGTGTCCTCGTGGCTGAAGAACAGGATGGGCAGCTTCTGTTCCAGGTCCTGTTGGACCTCCGCGGCCAGACGCAACCCGCAGCCGGTGCCGGAGAAATCGATCTCCATGACGATCGCCGCCGGATGGCGCTCGACCATGGCGCTGCGAAAGGCATTGGCATCGCCAAGGGCTTGTGCGTTGACACCGAAGAACTCGAGCTGCTGGCCCAGCCGTTCGGCGCGCTCGACGTCCTGGAGCGCGAGGTAGACCGGCTTGCGCAGCGGCGGCAGGAAGGTCTGTTCGAGACGGTCGCGATGGCGCAGGCCGGTGCGCGACAGGCGCTGCATCAGCAGGTTGAGTTCGCTTATCAGCGCGCTGGTGATGCGTCCATGGTTGGCTTCGATGGCATGCAGGCAGTGGGCGATGCCGTGGGCGAGCTGAGCGTGCCCGGCCTGCTCGAAACGCTCGGCATAGCGCAGCAGCCGTTCGTTGGCCTCGGCCAGTTCGGCCATGTGCGGGGCGGTCCATTCGCTCGACTGCAACCGCTGCCAGACCTCCAGCACATGCCGCGCCTGATGGATCACGCGCTGGGCGAAATGATGCTTGAGGCGGTCGCGGCTGGGATCTTCTTGATCGATCATGGCCTGGCTTCGAGTAGGGGCCGTGGTCCGGCTTCTGATGGTGGCCTCATGCTATCACTTGTTCGCATGATCTGCGCATATCGATGAGTTATTGACGCCAGCGGTTCGGCACCGTTCGTCGGCTGTTTCCCTGCCGCGACCCGCTCTTAGTTTGCGGTGTCGCGCTGCGCCGACCGGCAGACTTCACTTATAGTGCAGCCTCTGGCCGCAACCCACCCGAGGCGTTGCGGTCAGAACCCTGCCTGACTGATCGAAAGGACATTGCCATGCTGGATTGGAAGAACCGCGCCGGCCGTCTGCGCGACCGCGTCGACGACTCGGTGGATGATGTGCGCAGCTACTTCGGCGGCGTCTGGCTGAGCCGCGCTCTGGGGTTGCTGCTCGGCCTTTACCTGCTGATCACCCTGGTGCTCGGCTGGTACTGGAGCCAGGAGCCCGGTTTCTTCCCGGTCCAGCAGAACGCCCAGGCCGCGGCCGAGCGTGCACAGCGGCAACTGGTGGGTGGCTACACCACGGTGGAAACCCTGAAGAAAGTCGCCAGCACATTGCTGGACAAGCCGGGCGGCTACCTGTCCAACGACCTGGCGCCGCCTGGCCTCTGGCTGGACAACATGCCGAGTTGGGAATACGGCGTGCTGGTCCAGGTCCGCGACCTGTCGCGCGCGCTGCGTAAGGACTTTGCCCGCTCGCAGTCGCAGTCCACCGAGGACTCCGACCTGGCCCGCGCCGAGCCGCGTTTCAACTTCGACAACAAGAGCTGGGCACTGCCCGCTTCCGAATCCGAATACCGCGAAGGATTGCGGGCGCTGGATCGCTACCTGGCCAAGCTGGCCGACCCGAACCAGCCCAAGGCGCAGTTCTATACCCGTGCCGATAACCTCAACAACTGGCTGGGCGACGTCGCCACCCGCCTCGGCTCGCTGTCCCAGCGCTTGTCGGCCAGCGTCGGCCGGGTGCGTTTGAACACCGACGCGAAACCCGAGGAAGTGAAGCCCGGAGAAGTGCCGCGGGTCAGCGAGGAAACCGTGGAAACGCCCTGGCTGCAGATCGACAACGTGTTCTACGAGGCGCGTGGCCAGGCCTGGGCGCTGTCGCACCTGTTGCGCGCCATCGAGGTGGACTTCGCCGATGTGCTGGCGAAGAAGAACGCCACCATCAGCGTGCGTCAGATCATCCGCGAGCTGGAGGCGGCACAGGAGCCGTTGTGGAGCCCGATGGTGCTGAACGGTAGCGGCTACGGCGTGCTGGCCAACCACTCGCTGGTGATGGCCAACTACATCTCCCGCGCCAACGCCGCGATCATCGATCTGCGCAACCTGCTCGAGCAGGGCTGATGAGCGCCTGGAGCGAACGCGAGGCGGCCCACCGGGCCGCTTCCGACGCCGAGCTGATCGCCTGGGTCGACGAACAGGACCGCCCGCTCGGCGGTCTGCCACGCGCCGAGTTGCGCCAGCGGGGGCTGGTCGGCCGGGGTACCTTCATCCTCCTGTTCAACTCCGCCGGGCTGCTCTGCGTGCACCGGCGGACCCTCAGCAAAGCGCTCTATCCCGGCTATTGGGACGTGGCCGCCGGTGGCATGGTGCTGGCGGGTGAGACGTACCTCGAATCCGCCACCCGCGAACTGGAAGAGGAGCTGGGCGTCAGTGGCGTCGAGCTGCACGAGCACGGCCGCTTCTTCTTCGACCAGCCGGACAATCGCCTGTGGTGCGCGGTGTTCTCCGCGGTATCCGACCAGCCGCTGGTCCTGCAGCCCGAAGAGGTGCTGGAGGCGCGCTTCACCCCTCCCCACGATGTGCTTGTGGAAGCCTGTGACAAGCTCTTCTGCCCGGACTCCCTGGAAGCCCTGAGACGCTATCTCGGGGCTTAGTATGAGGCAAGCAGGCTCCGGTATAATTTATCTAGTCGTACCTCTAGCAGGTCGCTGATTTTGAGTGACATGGTTTGCATTTTGTATGAATCGCTAGCCGATCTGCAGAGAACAGCGCCAACGTCACATCATGCAACATTTCCTGTCCTTTAGTTTCCGTCTCGTACCGTTTGTCGGGGCTTCCTTGCTCAAGGAAGTGTCATGGCCAGGGCGATGTGCGGTTATTTCGTATTGGTTATGGAAATAAATCATGAAAGAAAATGAAACATTGCCCCAGCGCTGGGGCAAGGCGGCGATCTGTGTAGGTGCTTTCGCAGGAATGGCGATGTTGTCGCCATTGGCAGTGGCCGCGAAAGCCCCATTGGGCTTTGGGCAGGGAGTAACAGGTGGCGAAGGCGGCGTCGTGATTGAGGTCAGTACGGCGGCGGAGTTGGAAAGTGCGCTCTGCGATCCCAAGAAGCTGTCCGGTGATAAGCGTGTTTGCTCAGACTCCTCCCCACGGATTATCAAGATCAAGGGTGTCATCGATTACAATGCGGCGGACTTGCAGGAAATGAAAACATCCGCAGGCTGCTATTACGCGGACGAAGAGGTTTGCATTGCAAAAGGTGTGCCGGCCAAAGAGTGGGATGTTCTCGTGGCGGATAACTCTTCTTATAGCGGTCACTGTAAAAGCCATACCGGTGTCGACAATATCACTTACAACAACCTTGGTCTGAAGCCGTTGGCAATCGGCTCCAACACCACCGTAATGGGCGTTGGTAAGAACTCCGGCATCAAGGGGCGTGGATTCGCGGTACGTAACGCCTCCAACATCATTATTCGTAACCTGTCGATTACCGATATCAATGAACGCATTGTCTTCGTAGGTGATGGCATTCTGCTCGAGAATGCAGATAAGGTCTGGATCGACCAGAACCGGTTCAGCCATGTTGGGCGTCAATTCATCACCCTGGGTTATGCAAAAACGACTAATGTCACGATTTCCGATAACGACTTCGATGGCACCAGCAAGCAAGGGAAGAGCTGTAATGGCGCTCACGCCTATGAGCTCTACGTCGCGGGCCAGAATCAGAGCGTCACGATCGTTGGCAACTGGTTCCGCAACTTCCGGTCGCGTGCGCCGATAGTCATGCCGCCGGATGGCGATGGTCCGGCGCCCGTCGTCCACATGGCGAACAACTATTTCGAGCACGGCACCTGGCATGGACTGGATGCGTATAAACCTGCCCGCGTACTCGTGGAAGGGAACTATTACGAAGATGTTCAAACTCCGATCCTCAGGTATCCGGATTCGGATTCAAAGGGGCAGAACGCCGGCTATGTTTTCGCCCCGTTGGCAACAGAGAAGCAGTTGTGCAAGTCCAAACTCAAGCGTGAATGCACCGCGAATCTGGTGTTCAACGCGAATCCTAAGCCGTACTCTTTGCCGGTAGAGCGAGCTTTTACTCTCGACGCCAACGTGTTGGATGCGATGAAAGTCGCGGCTGGTGGCAAGTCGGTGTTCAAGGCCTATCCGGCCAAGAACGTACCGAGACGTGTCAAGGCCGAAGCAGGACCGCAGGATTGGCTTCGCTGATTTTTGCTGATGATGAAATAAGCCCGGAAAGCAGAAGATGATTTCTGCCCCTGGCCGCGACAGAACGCCACCGATCGCATCGGTGGCGTTTCTTTTTCGGGGACAGAGCCGAAGTAGTCAACCAGGCAGAAGCAGAGCGCCGGCACTTTCTCTCCTTCTATGGAGCGAGTGGATCATGAGGCTGTGGTGACGCGGTTTACACTTTTTCAAACGGGTCCGATCTCTGTCGAAGAAACGCATCGACCTCACATCTTCCTCGTTTTCCCTGCACTAGCGTCCGTCGGGACCGGCCTGTGCGGCATCTTCTGTTGGGGAGGAGACGCCCAGGAAAAACGGGCGGTCTTCCACAAAGAACGATGAGAAAAAATCATGAGTCGATACGAAATGTTGTCCCGACACTGGAACGGTGTCGTTGGTATCAGCGCGCTGAGCGCGCTGGCTTTGATGTCACCGCTTGCGCTTGCGGCGAAAAGCGATGTGCCGCCGGGGTTCGGTCACCAGACCACGGGCGGCAAGGGTGGCTAGGTCATCGAGGTTTCTACCGCGGAGGATTTGGAAAAGGCGCTGTGCGATCCGAAGAAACTGTCCGGCGATGGGCGGGTGTGCTATGACACGACGCCGAAGATCATCAAGATCAAGGGCATCATCGACTATAACGCCAAGGGCCTCGCGAAGATGGCAAACGGTGTCGGTTGCTATTACTCCGACGAGAAGGTTTGTACCGCCAAGGGTGTGCCGCCTTCGAAATGGAGTCGTCTGCTCTCGGACAATAACTCCTACAGGGGCCAATGCAACGGGCACACGAATGCAGGCACCATTACCTACAACTCATGGGGCTTGAATTCCCTGGCGATCGGCTCCAACACCACGGTAATGGGAGTGGGCAAGAATTCCGGGATCAAGGGCCGTGGCTTCGCGGTCCGTTTGGCCTCGAACGTCGTCATCCGCAACCTGTCGATCACCGATATCAATGAAAACATCGTCTTCGCCGGTGACGGTATCGAGGTGCAGGATGCGGACAAGGTCTGGATCGACCAGAACCGCTTCACCCGTATCGGCCGGCAGTGGATTACCGTCGGTTGGGGCAAGGCCACCAATGTCACCATCTCCAACAACGACTTCGACGGCTCCAGCAACATGGGCCAGTACTGCGACGGTACACATTATTTCGGCCTGATCATTTCCGCTAGGAACCAGAACGTCTCCCTCGTGGGCAACTGGTTCCACCACTTCCGCGGTCGTTCGCCAGACGTCGCACCGCCTGAGGCTGCCGGCCAGGCGCCGATCGTGCATATGCTGAACAACTACTTCCAGCACGGCACCTGGCACGGGCTGGCGGCTACCAAGCCTGCGCGGGTGTTGGCAGAGGGGAACTACTACGAGAATGTCGATACGCCGATCATTCGTTATGGCAGCGGCGACGCGGCGAAGAATGCCGGCTATGTCTTCGCGCCGCTGGCTACGGTCACGAGCCAGTGCCAGGGGCAGCTCGGCCGGGTCTGCACCGCCAACCTGGTATTTGGCGAGAACCCCCGCCCCAGCAGTCTGCCGAAGGCGCAGGCCTTTACCCAGGACCTGACCGTACTGGACGCCATGAAAAAGGCGGTGGCGGCCAGCCGTGGCGGCAATCTGAAGCCTTTCCCGGCGAAGAACGTCCCGCGGCGTGTCATGGCAGAAGTCGGTCCGCAGGACTGGCTGCGCTGATGCCGTTCCGGTAAGCGACGGACGCGGGTACGCCGCGCCGTCTGAATCTGCCGATACGAGCGCCGCCGACCTCAGGTTGGCGGCGTTTTTATTCCACTCCGGCGCATGCCGATGGCCCGTTACCTGCGGTGTCGCCAATCCAATGCAGATTGGCGCAATTCTGTACTTAGCATTCGTCGCCAATGCCGGTAAACTTCGCCGCCTTTTCAAGCCGAGCCGCCCGGCTCGGTTGCGCTGCCCCTGCCTGAGTGGGGCTTCGCGGTCGGCTTTCGCCGGCCAGTCGCTATCCTGACCCCTACGAGGAAACGCCCGGTGGTCAAGAAAGCTTCGTCCTTCGCTGCTCTTGGCGGTCTGGTGTACTCCACCGACAGCGGCCGGCATTGTCCGGAATGCCGCCAGCCCATCGATGCCTGTATCTGCAAGCAAACGGCCGTTCCCGCTGGCGACGGTATCGCCCGCGTACGCCGCGAAACCAAGGGCCGGGGCGGCAAGACGGTGACCACGGTGAGCGGCGTACCGCAGGCCGAGGATGCGCTCAAGGAGCTGGCCAGTGCGCTCAAGCGCCGCTGCGGCACCGGCGGCGCCTTGAAGGACGGTGTCATCGAGATCCAGGGCGACCACGTCGAGCTGTTGCTCGAAGAACTCGCCAAGCGCGGTTTCAAGGCCAAGAAGTCCGGCGGCTGAGTCGCCCCGGAACACCCTCCGTTCCCGTGTGCGATCGCCTTGTCGAAGGGGCGATGGCATCGTGAATCCCGGGTGGGTTCTAAACTCTCGGACGAGGTGCCGGTCCACACCTCACAAACGTCATTTCCCGTAATTAACCTTGTCCCGCCCACGGCATGGCGGGGCCATTCTCATCTCGACAGGGGGAACCGATGTCCGCACGACGTACGCGTAAGGACGATGGCAGCAGCTGGACAGTGGCCGATAGCCGCAGTGTCTATGGCATCCGGCATTGGGGAGCCGGTTATTTCGCCATCAACGACGCGGGACGCGTGGAGGTTCGCCCGAACCGCCAGGCGGACCAGCCGATCGATCTCTATTCGATGCTCGACGAACTTCGCTCCAGCGGTCTGTCGCTGCCGCTGCTGGTGCGTTTCCCGGACATCCTGCAGGACCGCGTTCGCCAACTGACCGGGGCGTTCGACGCCAACATCGCGCGCCTGGAATACCAGAGCCGCTACACCGCGCTGTACCCGATCAAGGTCAACCAGCAGGAGGCGGTGGTGGAAAACATCATCGCCACCCAGAACGTTTCCATCGGCCTGGAGGCCGGCTCCAAGCCCGAGCTGCTGGCGGTGCTGGCACTGGCGCCGAAGGGCGGCACCATCGTCTGCAACGGCTACAAGGACCGTGAGTTCATCCGCCTGGCGCTGATGGGGCAGAAGCTCGGCCACAACGTCTTCATCGTCATCGAGAAGGAATCCGAGGTACAGCTGGTGATCGAGGAGTCGGCCGATCTCAAGGTCGCGCCCCAGGTCGGCCTGCGCGTGCGCCTGTCCTCCCTGGCCTCCTCGAAGTGGGCCGATACCGGTGGCGAGAAATCCAAGTTCGGCCTGTCCGCCGCGCAACTGATCTCGGTGGTCGAGCGCTTCCGCGCCGCGGGCCTGGACCAGGGCATCCGCCTGTTGCACTTCCACATGGGCTCGCAGATCGCCAACCTGGCCGACTACCAGCACGGCTTCAAGGAAGCCATCCGCTACTATGCCGAACTGCGTGCGCTCGGCCTGCCGGTGGATCACGTGGACGTCGGCGGCGGCCTGGGTGTCGACTACGACGGCACCCACTCGCGCAACGCCAGCTCGATCAACTACGACATGGACGACTATGCCGGTACCGTGGTCGGCATGCTCAAGGAATTCTGCGACGCCCAGGGCTTGCCGCACCCGCACATCTTCTCCGAGAGCGGCCGCTCGCTCACCGCGCACCATGCGGTGCTGGTGATGCAAGTCACCGACGTGGAGAAGCACAACGACGCCATCCCGGTGATCGAGGACAAGGAAAGCCTGGCGGAGCCGGTGCGTTGGCTGGCCGAGCTGCTCGGTCCGACCGACATCGAGATGGTCACCGAGACCTACTGGCGCGCGACCCACTATATGAGCGACGTCGCCACCCAGTACGCCGAAGGCAAGCTGAGCCTGTCCGACAAGGCCCTGGCCGAGCAGTGCTACTTCGCCCTCTGCCGCCGCCTGCACAACTCGCTGAAGGCCCGCCAGCGCTCGCACCGCCAGGTGCTGGACGAGCTCAACGACAAGCTCGCCGACAAGTACATCTGCAACTTCTCGGTGTTCCAGAGCCTGCCGGACACCTGGGCCATCGGCCAGGTGCTGCCGATCCTGCCGCTGCACCGCCTGGACGAGGAACCGCTGCGCCGCGCCGTGCTGCAGGACCTCACCTGCGACTCCGACGGCAAGATCAAGCAGTACGTCGACGAGCAGAGCATCGAGACCAGCCTGCCGGTGCACGAGGTACGTGACGGCGAGGAATACCTGCTCGGCGTGTTCCTGGTCGGCGCCTACCAGGAAATCCTCGGCGACATGCACAACCTGTTCGGTGACACGGATTCGGTGAACATCTACCAGCGCGACGACGGCAGCGTCTATCACGCCGGCATCGAGACCCACGACACCATCGAGGACATGCTGCGCTATGTGCATCTGTCGCCGGAAGAGCTGATGACCTACTACCGCGACAAGGTGGCCGGCGCCCGCCTCAGCGCCCGTGAGCGTACCCAGTACCTGGATGCGCTGCGCCTGGGCCTGACCCGTTCGTCCTACCTGTCGTCGTGAGTCCCCCCTCGCCGGGTGAACTTATTCGCCCGGCGAGGGGGCTGGCTTTTGTAGGAGCGAGCTCTGCTCGCGAACGGGGTTACGCAAAAGCTTCGCCAGCAGAGCTGGCTCCTACGAAAAACGGGGCCGCCGTGGGGCGAATTCATTCGCCCCTACGAGAAGCTCGGGCGCCTCGGCGGTCCTCAGCTACCCATCCCGAATCCCCGCGCCATGAACACCGCCATCAGCGGCATCATCAGCAGCAGCAGAAGCTCCAGGCGGATGAACATGATGACCAGCCGCCCCTTCGAAGCGCTGATCTCCGGAACCTGACCGGCTTTCAGGGCATTGCGCCAGTTGAGGATGGTGAAGGTCGGCAGGATCGACAGCAGCACGATCAGGATGAACAGGCTGACCTTGGCATGGAAGAAGCCGTTCTTCAGGTAGAACTCCAGGCCCTTCCCCTGCCAGAAGATGCGCAGCAGGCCGGTCGCCAGGACCACGCCGGCGGTGATACCGAGGGCAATGTCGGTGATGTACAGGCTGCGGGCGCGGGGCAGGTCCATGGGCAGCTTGAACTGCACGTGTTCCATGGTCAGCAGGGCGAACAGGACGAAGATCGACAGGTAATGCAGGTAGGCGGCGATGGCGTTGGCCATGGGGCATTCCTTTTGCGTGGGTCGGTATTCGAAAGTCGGGAGGCCGATCACGGCCGGGCGTCAGCACGGTACAGCGCTTGGCCGGCGCATGCCAGTACCGCGACGTGGGTACCGGGATTCGCTAGTCAGGGCGAGGCGAACCAGGCATCGCGCCGATTCAGGCGCCAAGCCAGCAGGCCGAGGCAGATTCCGCGCAGCAGCATGAAGGTCAGGAAGGCCAGCCACAGGCCATGGTTGCCCAGTCCGCCCAGGGCCCAGCCCAACGGCACCGCCAGGGTCACGGCGACCAGCATCGCGTCGCGCATCTCGCGGGCACGGGTGGCGCCGATGAACAGGCCATCGAGCAGGTAGCTCCACACCGCCACCAGCGGCAGCAGGGCCAGGTACGGCAGATAGACGAAGGCCACCGCGCGCACCTCGGCGATGTCGGTCTGCAGGCGGACGAAACCCTGCCCGGCGAGCAGGAAGAACAGGGCGAACGCGATGCTGGCCAGCAGCGACCAGCCACCCGCGACCACCAGCGAGCGGCGTAGCGCCGTACGGTCGCGCGCGCCGATGGCATGTCCGCAGAGCGCTTCCACCGCATGGGCCAGACCATCCAAGGCGTGGGCGGTCAGCAGCAGCCCGTTGAGCAGCAGGGCATTGGCGGCGACCGTCGCTTCCCCCAGACGTGTGCCTTGCAGGGTGACGAGGAAGAACACCAGCTCCAGCGCCAGGGTGCGGATGAAGATGTCGCGGTTCACCGCCAGCAACGGTCGCCAACTGGCGAGGCGGCCCAGGCTGTGCCAGTCCGGACGGCCCGGATGCTCGCGCAGGGCATGGCGGGTCAGCGCCAGGCCGAGCAGGGCGCCGCACCACTCGGCGATTACCGAGGCGCGGGCCGCGCCGGCCACGCCCCAGTCGAGGCCGAGCACGAACCAGAGGTCCAGCGTGACGTTGAGCAGGTTGGTGGTCAGCAGGATCGCCAGCGGCGCGCGGGCGTTCTGCGTACCGAGGAACCAGCCGATCAGCGCGTAGCTGGCCAGCGCCGCCGGCAGGCCGAGCAGGCGGGTATGGAAATAGTCGCGGGTCAGTTCGTCGAGCGCCGCCGAAGGGCGCATCAGGTCGAGGGCGAAACCGGTGAAGGGGATCGCCAGCGACCCGAGCAGCAGGGCGAAGCCCAGGGCCAGCAGCAACCCTTGCAGCAATACCTGGCGCAGTGCTCCGCCGTCCTCGCGACCGCTGGCCTGGGCGGCGAATCCGGTGGTGCCCATGCGCAGGAAACCCATCAGCCAGACCAGCAGGGTATACAGGCTGCCACCCACCGCCACCGCGCCCAGTTGATGCGCATGGGGCAGGTGGCCGATGACCGTGCTGTCGACCAGCGCGACCAACGGTACGGACAGATTGGACAGGATCATGGGGGCGGCCAGCGCCCAGACCTTGCGATGGGTCGGGGCGTGCCGCCAGGCGTCGTACAGCATCGGGTTCCCGTTTGGATCGGTGTCAGGGGGGCGGGCGAGTGCGCAACATTACAGGAGCCGGCGTCGTGGCGGAAATGGGAACGCCGTCGCGTTCCGTGAGCGACCGCCCGCTTCCCGCAGCCGGCTGTCGCTGCTCTGCTGGCGCTCGGCTATAGTGTGGAACCTTTTTGCACAACCCCTTCCGGGAGCCTGCCATGCCGAAGAAAGGATTGCTTCTGGCCCTCGCCCTGAGCCTGCTCAGCGGCTGCGATTCCTCCACCCCCGAACCTTCGTCCTCCGCACCGCCCGCCGCCGTCGTCGAACAGGCCAAGCCCAAGCCGGCCCAGGATCTCGCCGCTCTCGGCAAGCGCTATGCCGGTCGCGAGCTGAGCGTGGTGGATGTGTCCGAGGTCCAGTTGGACGGCGCCAGCGCCCTGTCCGTGACCTTCTCGGTGCCGCTGGACCCGGAGCAGAAGTTCGCCGACAAACTGCATCTGGTCGACAGCAAGGCCGGCAAGGTGGACGGCGCCTGGGAGCTTTCCGACAACCTCATGGAATTGCGCCTGCGCCATTTGGAGCCCCAGCGCAAGCTGGTGCTGACGGTGGATGCCGGGCTGCGCGCGGTGAACGGCGCCAAACTCGCCGCCGAGCACGTCAGCCGCCTGGAAACCCGCGACCTGCAAGCGACCGTCGGCTTCGCCAGCCGTGGCTCGCTGCTGCCGACACGTCTGGCCGAAGGGCTGCCGGTGATCGCCCTGAACGTGGACAAGGTCAACGTCGAATTCTTCCGTATCAAGGACGAGGCGCTGCCGAAGTTCCTCAGCCGTTGGGGACGTAGCAGCAACCTGGACAACTGGGAATCGCGCGAGCTGCTGCCGATGGCCGAACTGGTCTATGGCGGGCGTTTCGACCTGAACCCGGCGCGCAACACCCGCGAGACCCTGCTCCTGCCCATCGCCGGGCTGGAGCCGTTCAAGCAGCCGGGTGTTTATCTGGCGGTGATGCGCGAGGCCGGCACCTATAACTATTCGCAGCCGGCGACCCTGTTCAGCCTCAGCGACATCGGCCTGTCCGCCCACCGCTACCGCGATCGCCTGGATGTCTTCACCCAGGCGCTGGACGGCGGCAAGGCGTTGGACAAGGTGAGCCTGGAACTGCTCGACGGAGATGGCCGCGTCCTGGCCAGTGGCGAGACGGACGACAAGGGCCACGCGCAACTGCCGCTGGCGGAAAAGGCCGACGTGCTGCTGGCCCGCCAGGGCGGCCAGACCAGCCTGCTGCGCCTCGCCGGCGCGGCACTCGACCTGGCCGAGTTCCAGATCGACGGACCGCAGGCGCACCCGCTGCAATTCTTCATCTTCGGCCCGCGCGATCTCTATCGGCCGGGCGAGACCGTGCTGCTCAACGCTCTGCTGCGCGATGCCGACGGTCGCGCGGCGAAAGCCCAGCCGGTGACGGTCGAAGTGCGCCGGCCGGACGAACAAGTCAGCCGCCGCTTCGTCTGGGAGGCGGACGAAAACGGCCTGTACCAGTACCAACTGCAACTGGCTGCGGAAGCGCCGACCGGGCGCTGGCAACTGGTCTACGACCTCGGCGACGGCAAGCCGCAGCTCTACGAATTCCTCGTCGAGGATTTCCTGCCGGAGCGCCTCGCCCTGGAGCTGAAAGGCAGCGACACGCCGCTCCAGCCGGGCGTGGACGCGCAGTTCGCGGTCAACGGCCGTTATCTCTACGGCGCTCCCGCGGTCGGCAACCGCCTGACCGGGCAGGTCTATGTCCGTCCGCTGCGCGACGCCGTCGCGGCCTTGCCCGGCTACCAGTTCGGCTCGGTCACCGAAGAGGAACTGACCCAGGACCTGGAGCTGGACGAAACCACGCTGGACGCCGAAGGCAACGCCACGCTCTCCGTGGAATCCCGCTGGGCCGACGCCAAGTCGCCGCTCAAGCTGATCCTCCAGGCCAGTCTGCAGGAATCCGGTGGCCGTCCCATCACCCGTCGGTTGGTTCAACCCGTTTGGCCGGCCGAGCGCTTGCCGGGCGTGCGCGGGTTGTTCGACGGGGAAGAGGTGGACGCCGACAGCCTCGCCGAATTCGAAGTGCTGGTGGCCGATCCAGAGGGCAACAAGCTCGCCGCGAATGGCCTGAAAGTGCGCCTGATCCGCGAACGGCGCGACTACTACTGGAACTTCTCCGACAGTGACGGCTGGAGTTACCACTACAACGAGAAGTACCTGAATCTCAGCGAGGAAACCCTCGAGCTGGCCGCCGGCGCGACGGCCAAGGTTGCCTTCCCGGTGGAATGGGGCTCCTACCGCGTCGAGGTGGAAGACCCGCAGACCGGCCTGCTCAGCAGTCTGCGCTTCTGGGCCGGCTGGCGCTGGCAGGACAACGCCGAGGGCGGCGCGGTACGCCCGGACCAGGTCAAGCTGGCGCTGGATAAGCCCGCCTATGCCGATGGCGACACCGCCAAGGTCACCGTGACCCCGCCGGCGGCCGGCAGCGGCTACCTCTTGGTGGAATCCAGCGACGGACCGTTGTGGTGGCAGGCCATCGAGGTGCCGGCGGAAGGCAAGGCGTTCGACATCCCCATCGCCAAGGACTGGGCGCGCCACGACCTGTACGTCAGCGCCCTGGTGATCCGCCCGGGCGAGAAGGCGGCCAAGGCCACGCCCAAGCGCGCCGTCGGCCTGCTGCACCTGCCGCTGGACCGTGCCCCGCGCAAGCTGTCGCTGAGCCTGGAAGCCCCCGAGAAGATGCGGCCGAAGCAGGCGCTGACGGTCAAGGTGAAGGCACGCAACGCCGATGGCAGCGTGCCGAAGCAGGCCCATGTGCTGGTCGCTGCGGTGGACGTCGGCATTCTCAACATCACCGAATACCCGACGCCCGACCCGTTCGCCGCGCTGTTCGGGCGCAAGGCCTACGGTGCCGACCAACTGGACGTCTACGGGCAACTGATCGAAGCCGGCCAGGGGCGCATCGCCAAACTCGCCTACGGTGGTGACGCCGCCCTGGCGGCCGGTGGCAAGCGGCCGGATACCAGCGTGCTGATCGTCGCCAGGCAGAGCCAGCCGCTGGCGCTGAATGCCGAAGGCGAGGGCGAAGTCAGCCTGGATATTCCCGATTTCAACGGCGAGCTGCGCCTGATGGCCCAGGTCTGGACCGACGAGCGCTACGGCATGGCCGAGGCCAAGACCGTGGTGGCCGCGCCGCTGGTGGCCGAGCTGTCGGCGCCGCGCTTCCTCGCCGGTGGCGACCAGACCACCCTGGCGCTGGACCTGACCAACCTGTCCGGCAAGGCGCAGCAGTTGGATGTGCAACTGAGCGCCGAGGGCCAATTGAGCCTGGACGGCGTCGCCGCCAGCCAGCGCCTCGATTTGGCCGAAGGCCAGCGCAGCACCCTGCGTATCCCGGTTCGAGCCCTGGGCGGGTTCGGCCAGGGCCGTGTGAAGGTCGCGGTCGATGGCCTCGACCTGCCGGGCGAGAGCCTGCCGCCGTTCACCCGCGAATGGACCCTGGGCGTGCGTCCGGCCTATCCGGCGCTGCTCAAGCAGTTCCGCGCGGTGCTCAAGGATGAAGCCTGGAGCCTGCCGGAAGGCACCCTGGCGCAATTCGAGCCGGCCGGCCGCGAGGCGCTGCTGAGCCTGTCCAGCCGTCCGCCGCTTAACCTCGGCGAGCACATCCAGGCACTCAAGGCCTATCCCTACGGCTGCCTGGAGCAGACCACCAGCGGCCTGTACCCATCGCTCTATGCCGACGAGGCGACGCTCAAGCGCCTCGGCCTGGAAGGCGAGCCGGACGCCGAGCGGCGCAAGAAGATCGAGCTGGGCATCGAGCGCCTGCTCGGCATGCAGCGCTACAACGGCGGCTTCGGCCTCTGGGGACCGGACAGTGAGGAAGAATACTGGCTGACCGCCTATGTCACCGACTTCCTCCTGCGTGCCCGCGAGCAGGGTTTCGCCGTGCCGCCGGAGCCGTTGAAGAAGGCCAGCGAACGCCTGCTGCGCTACCTGCAAGAACGCAGCCTGATCGAGGTCGGCTACAGCGGCAATTCCGAGCACACCCGCTTCGCGGTACAGACCTATGCCGGCTACGTCCTGGCGCGCAGCCAACAGGCGCCGCTCGGTGCGTTGCGCACCCTGTACGAACGCCGCAGCGAGGCCCGCTCCGGCTTGCCGATGGTGCAACTGGCGGTGGCCCTGCAACGCATGGGCGACCAGCCGCGCGCCGACGAAGCGCTGTACGCCGGCCTGAACATGCACCGCAACGAGCGGGACTGGTGGCTGGCCGACTACGGCAGCGAGCTGCGCGACGAAGCGCTGATCTACGCCCTGCTGGAAGAGCACGACCTGGCGAAAGGGCAGCGGGAAGAGCGGCTGTTCGCCCTGTCGGACGCGCTGGCCGGCCAGCGCTGGCTGTCCACCCAGGAGCGCAACGCGTTGTTCCTCGCCGGGCGCGGCCTGCTCGGCAAGCCCGAGGGCAACTGGCGCGCCGAGCTGGACGTCGCCGGCCAGACCCGCGAGATCAATCCGCAGCAACCGGGCCTCAAGCTGGACGGCGCGGCGCTCGCCGAGCCGCTGACCCTGCGCAACCTGGGCAGCGAGCCGCTCTACCAGCGCCTGAGCGTTTCCGGCTATCCGGTGGAGGCGCCTGCCGCGCACGGCAACAACCTGCACATCTTCCGCGAATACCTCGGCCTGGACGGCAAGCCGCTGAACCTCAACGGCCTGGAGAGCGGCGAACTGGTGCTGGTGCACCTCGTCGTGGAAGCCAACGAGCGGGTGCCCGATGCCCTGGTGGTGGACCTGCTGCCGGCCGGCCTGGAACTGGAAAACCAGAACCTGGCGAACAGCTCGGCCAGCCTGGAAGACGCCGGCAGCCAGGTGAAGGAGTGGGCGAACAACATGCAGAACGCCCGCCTGCGGCACCAGGAGTTCCGCGACGATCGCTACGTCGCTGCTCTGGACCTGGATGGCTACGGCAGCACGCACCTGCTCTACCTGGCCCGCGCGGTGACGCCCGGCCGCTACCGCGTGCCGCCGCCCCAGGCGGAGTCCATGTACCGGCCGGAATGGCAGGCCCTGGGCGATGCGCCGTCGGTGCTGGTGGTCAAGCCACGCTGAGAAGGGAAGGGGCTCATGTAGCCCGAAGCGAAGCGCAATCCGGGAGGTAGCCGGATTGCGCGGTCAGCTGACCACCAGGCTCAGGACCCAGAGGGCGAGCAGCAGCCAGATCAGGCCGAACATGATGGACTTGCGCATGAAGGCGCGGAACGCGGCGAAGAGCAGCAGCAAGCCGATGATCAGGACGATGATGCCGAGCAGCGACGGGCTCATGCCCAGCGCCTTGGAAAGGCCGTTGATGAAGCTGCTGCCCGCATCGGCGAGCAGCGAGAAGAAGCCGCGCAGCCCCTCGACGATGAAGCGGATGAACGACCCCAGCACCTGGCCGAGCCATTCGAAAAAGCCTTCTACCTGCATCTGCATATCCTTCTGGACCTGACGGCACCCGTGGGTTTCACGGCGCGGCTACTGTACCGCAAGCGGAGCGCGTGGCGGTGTGCGGTGCGGATGATGCTTGGAGAGCGGAGAAGGGGCGTGGGTTCAAAAGCGAACCGGGGAGAGCGAAGCGGCAAGGGTACCGCCCGGACGAATCCGGGCGGCACGACAGCGGGATCAGCAGCCGGCACCGGCGTAGTAGAGGTCCACGTCCTGGCGAATCGCCGGTTCGTCGTAGGGGCCGCCTTTCGCCCCGTAGCCGCCCTGCTCGCCAGCGAGCTTGGCGTGTTTCTCGGCGATCTTGGAGATGATGCAGCCGCGCTTCTTGCCGGAGGCGGATTTGTACAGCGGCACGCTGTTGATATAGGCGTTGGCGACCGCCGGCGGGGCGGGGTATTCCACCGTCAGCATGAGGAATTCGACGGTCTCGGTATCGACCCCGGTATCGTTGCCGTGCTTCACGGTCACCAGCAGGGTGTAGCTGCCGGGTGCCGCTACGCTCCAGTTGAAGCCATAGGGCGCCGGGCAAAGCTGTGTCGAATTGTTGATCGGGTCGCTGGACGAGGTGTGGATGGTGGTCGCCGGGTCGTCGCCGCGTTGTGCATTCACTGTGATCGATTTGATGCCGTTGGTGATGCAGTTGTTGTTGCTCGTGTTGAACACCGAGAGGCTCAAGGTGACGTTCACGTTGGCCGGGAAACCGGCGACATAGTGGATGCCGCTGGGCTCGGTGATCTCCACGGTTGGGGTGAAGGCGAACGCGCAGGGGATGGAAAGCGCCGATAGGAACGCGGCGCCGAGCAGGTTCCGGCGAAAGCGGTACATGTCCATGTGTGTCTCCAGAAGGGACGGTTCGAGCCGAAAATGAAATGGGCGCGCCACTGACCGTGGATCGGCTGATTCCAGTGATGTCAGTTTGATATCTGTTTAGGGTGTGCAACAGGGGCTGTAAAGGTGGCGAAACCGCTGTTGGCGATAAATCGACAAAATTCCGACGAATGGATGAATAAGTGTCGAAATATTGGCGTTCGTTGATTTGGCGTCGTCCCTGGCTGCTCTGGCCGTTGCTCGCGCTGGCGGCGCTATGGAGCGCGGATCGGCTGTTCCCGTTGCCGCTGCCCCAGGACGATCTGGCGCGGGTCGTACTGGCCGAGGACGGCACGCCGCTCTGGCGTTTCGCCGACCGTGACGGCGTCTGGCGCTATCCGGTGAGCGCGGCGGAGGTGTCGCCTTACTACCTTGAAGCGCTGCTGACCTACGAGGACCGCTGGTTCTACAGTCATCCCGGCGTCAACCCGCTGGCCCTGGCCCGTGCCGCCTGGCAGAACCTGCGTGGAGGGCGGGTGCTGTCCGGTGGCAGCACGCTGTCGATGCAGGTGGCGCGTCTGCTCGATCCCCACGAGCGCAGCCTCGGCGGCAAGCTGCGCCAGCTTTGGCGCACCTTGCAACTCGAATGGCACCTGTCCAAGGACGAGATTCTCCAGCTCTATCTCAACCGCGCGCCGTTCGGCGGCACGTTGCAAGGCGTGGCGGCGGCCAGTTGGGCCTACCTGGGCAAGCCACCCAGCCAACTGACCCGCGCCGAGGCGGCGTTGCTCGCGGTGCTGCCCCAGGCGCCCAGCCGGCTGCGTCCGGATCGCCATCCCGAGCGGGCGCAGGCGGCGCGGGAAAAAGTGTTGCGGCGTCTGGCCGAATTCCAGGTCTGGCCGCAAGGGGCGGTGACGGAGGCCCTCGAAGAACCGGTATTCCTCGCCCCGCGCCAGGAACCCCGGCTGGCACCCCTGCTGGCCCGGCGCCTGAACGTACCCGGCAGCCCGCCGCTGATCCGCACCACGCTCGACGCCGCGCTGCAACGCCGCCTGGAAGAGCTGCTGATGGGCTGGCGGGCGCGCCTGCCGGAACGCACCTCGGCGGCGATCCTGGTAGTCGAGCACGAAAGCATGAAGGTGCGCGCCTACCTGGGCTCGGTGGATATCGGCGACGCCCGCCGCTTTGGTCATGTCGACATGATCGCCGCCTCGCGCTCGCCGGGTTCGACGCTCAAGCCGTTCCTCTACGGCCTGGCCCTGGACGAGGGACTGATTCATTCGGAATCGCTGCTGCAGGACGTGCCGCGCCGCTACGGGGACTACCGGCCGGGCAATTTCGCCGCCGGTTTCACCGGGCCGGTGTCTGCCAGCGAAGCCCTGGCCACCTCGCTCAACCTGCCGGCGGTGCAACTGCTGGAGGCCTACGGGCCCAAGCGCTTCGCCGGTGAACTGCGTAACGCCGGCGTGCCGCTCGCCCTGCCGCCGCTGGCCGAGCCCAACCTGGCGATGATTCTCGGCGGGGCGGGCAGCCGCCTGGAAGATCTGGTCAGCGGCTACGGCGCGTTCGCCCGGCAAGGCCGCACGGCCCACCTGCGCTTCCATCCCGGGGATGCCCTGTACGAGCGACGCCTGCTGTCGCCCGGTGCGGCCTGGATCATCCGGCGCATCCTCAGCGGCCAGGCACGCCCGGACCGCGACCCCCGTGCCCAACTGGTGCAACGCCCGAGCCTGGCCTGGAAGACCGGCACTAGCTACGGCTTCCGCGATGCCTGGGCAATCGGCGTCGGCCCGCGGCATCTGATCGGCATTTGGATCGGCCGGCCGGACGGCACTCCGGTGCCCGGCCAGTTCGGCCTGGCCTCGGCCGCGCCCTTGCTGCTGCAAGTGCACGACCTGCTGGTCAACCGCGACAGCCAGCGCGGTATCGGCGTGCCGGTGGAGCCGGTGCCGGAGAGCATCGGCGTGGCCGCGATCTGCTGGCCGCTCGGCCAACCCATGGCCCGGAACGATCCGAACTGCCGCCGCCAGCGCTTCGCCTGGACACTCGACGGCACCACGCCGCCGACGCTGCTGGCCGCGGATCAACCGCTGGGGCTCGGCCTGCGCCAGACGATCTGGACCAATGCCCAGGGCCTGCAAGTGGACAGCGGTTGCCCCGGCGCCACGGCGTCCGAGCGGGTGTTCTGGCCGGCGCCGCTGGAGCCCTGGCTGCCGCGTCGCGAACGGCGCAGCGCGCGCCTGCCGGCCAGCGACCCGGAGTGTCTGCCCCGGCAGGCGTCGGTCGCCGCGCCGTTATCCATAGTCGGCGTGCGCGAGGGCGACAACCTGCGCCGTCCGGCGGGCAGCACCGAGCCCCTGCGGCTGAGCCTCTCGGCGCTCGGCGGCAGCGGCCGGTACTGGTGGTTCCTGAACGGCGTCCCGTTGGCGGAACGCGTCTCCGGTCAGCCGTTCGACCAGGCGTTCAGCCGCGCCGGGCGCTATCAGCTCAGCGTGCTCGATGAGGCGGGGCAGACCGCCCGGGTGGAATTCGAGGTGACTGAATGACCCCGGCCATCGGACGACTGGCATGGGTAAACGGGCACTGGAATGCCATTATTTCGATGGCCTCACTGACCGGGCCGGGGACGTACGAGTGGTGAGAACGATGGCAGCGTGGTGGTTGCGCCTGGTGATGGCTTTGCTGCTCTGTACCGATGCGCGGGCGGCGGAATTGCTGCTGTATACGGAAGAGAACCCGCCAATCAACTTCAGCCACGACGGTGTGCCCGACGGCATGGCGGTCGCCGTGGTGACAGAACTCCTGCGCCGCACCGAGACCCGGGCGGAGATCAAGGTCGTGCCCTGGGCGCGCGGCTACAAGATGGCCACCACCCTGCCCAACGTCGGCCTGTTCGTGACCGTCCGCACGCCGGACCGGGAAACCCTGTTCCGCTGGGTCGGGCCGATCGTCAGTACCAGCACCAGCCTCTATGCGCGCAAGGGCGAACCCCTGCCGGTCTCCAGCCTGGAGGAGGCGCGGCAACTGAGCCGTATCGCCGTGCCGCGCGAGTGGTATTCCCACCAGGTCCTGGTGCGGCTGGGTTTCACCAACTTGGAGCTGGTGCCCAAGCCGCATGAAATGGTGCGCATGACCCTGCTCGGCCGGGTCCCGCTGATGGTCTACGAGGACCAGTTGCTGCCGGGCTTGCTGAAAGAAGTCGGCGCGCCGCCGGATGCGCTTCAGCCTGTACACACCTTCATGCGCACCAGCAGCTACATCGCCTTCTCCTTGGAGACCGAAAAGGCGCTGGTACAGCGCTGGCAGGCGGCTCTCGACGACATGAAACACGACGGCAGCTTCGCGCGCATTCATTACCAGTGGTTTCCCGACAGCTCTCCGGCCGGGTTGAAAGCCGACCAGGACATGCTGCCTTGAGCGGCGGACGGTGACCGCACGTCCGGACAGGATGACCTTTCCTCATGTGGCCCGGCGATCTGCCGATACGGCTTTCATCGGCCTTGCTTGTAATATTGTGTACATGTTTTGTATACAGTGCTGGCCGCCAGAATCCGGAGACCCCACATGCGCCTTTGGCAACGCAGTATTCAATGGCAGCTGATCCTCAGCATGGGCGCCGCCCTGCTGGCCAGTATCCTCATCGTGGTCGGCATCTATTCGGCGGTATCCAATCGCCTGGCCGAGCGTTACCTGATCGAGGGAGCCCTGCCGGCCAGCATCCTGGCGATTCGCAACGATCTCGAGCGGGTTCTCGCCGAGCCGCTCACCGCGGCGCAGGGTATCGCCGGCAACAGCCTGGTGGCGGACTGGTTGGCCAACGGGGAGGATGCCAGTGTCCAAGGTAGCTTCAGCCGCTACCTCGCCGGCGTACAGGCGCGGCAGAAGGCGCTGATCACCTTCATCGTCGCCCTCGACAGCGGCCACTACTTCACCGGCAAGGGGCTCGACCGCACCCTCAGTCGCGGGCCGAAGGAAAACGCCTGGTTCTATGGCTTCGTCGATTCCGGCAAGGACCGCTCCTTGGAAGTCGACATCGACCAGGGCACGCGCCAGCCGACGCTGTTCATCAACCAACGCATCGCCGCCGAGGGCAAGACGCTCGGGGTGGCCGGGCTCGGCTTCAGCCTCGGCGCCATGTCCGACATGATCCGCGACTTCCGCTTCGGCCAGGCCGGGCGCGTCTATCTGGTGAGCGCCGACGGCCGGGTGAAGGTGCATCCGCAGGCGGAGTTCAACGACAGCCGCGAGCTGGCGCAACTGGTGGGTGCCGACGCCGCCAGGAGGTTGCTCGGGGCGTCGAGCAAGGCCGTGTCGTTCGAGCGCGATGGCGAGACGTTCCTCGCTATCGCCCAGCCGCTGCAGGCCCTCGACTGGCTGCTGGTCAGCGAGGTGCCGGAATCGGAGGTCTATGCCGAGGCCCGCCAGGCGCTGTGGATGACCAGCCTGATCGGCGTGGCGGTGGCGCTGCTGTTCCTCGGCCTGGTGGTGCTGCTGGCGCGCGGGCTGGTGCGGCCGATCCGCCAGGTCACGGCGGCGCTGGTGGAAATCGGCGGTGGGGGCGGTGACTTGACCCGCCGGCTGCGCGAAGACCGTGCCGACGAGCTGGGCGATCTGGCGCGCGGCTTCAACCGCTTCCTGGAAAGCCAGCGCAGCCTGATCGGCGAAGTGCTGGCCACCAGTGAGCGCCTGCGCTTGGCGGTGGGGCAGGTGGCGCAGGTGGTGGAGAACACCGCCGGTCGCGCCGGTCGCCAGCAGGAAATGACCGACATGGTGGCCACCGCCGTTCATGAAATGGGGCTGACCGTGCAGGAGATCGCCCGCAACGCCAGCGCCGCCGCCCAGGCATCGCAGACGGCACGCAGCGAGGCCAGCGGCGCGCGGCAGGTGGTCGGCCAGTCGGTGGCGCTGATCGAGCGGATGTCCGGCGAGATCGGCAGCGCCTCCGAGGCGGTCACCGAGCTGGCGGAGCAGGTGGCGTCCATCGACCAGGTGCTGGCGGTGATCCGCGGGATTTCCGAACAGACCAACCTGCTCGCCTTGAATGCCGCCATCGAAGCGGCCCGGGCCGGGGAGATGGGACGCGGTTTCGCCGTGGTCGCCGACGAAGTGCGGACCCTGGCCAGCCGTACCCAGTCCTCCACCGATGAAATCCAGCAGATGATCCAGCGCCTGAAGCAGGGCGCCGACACCGCGGTCAGCTCGATGCACGCCGGGCAGTCGGCCACCGGTACCGGCGTCGAGGCGAGCCAGCGCACCGGTCATTCGCTCGGCGCGATCACCGACCAGGTGGAGCGGATCAGCGACATGAACACCCAGGTGGCGGCGGCCACCGAGGAACAGACCACCGTCACCGAAGAGATCAACCGCAACGTCCAGGGCATCGCCGACCTGGCCCACGCCACCGCCGACGAAGTCCGCGCCTGCCGCGAGGATTGCCGCACCCTCAGCCGCCTGGCCGAAGACCTGGCGCGGCAGATGGGCAATTTCCGGCTCTGAGCGGGGAGTTCGCCGGGTTTATCTGTAGGAGCGAACTCTGCTCGCGATGGGCCAGGTAGAGCTTCGCCAGCAGAGCTGGCTCCCACAAGAGCCCGGTATAGGGGCGAACTCATTCGCCTCCGAGGCTCCGGCGGTCGAATGAATTCGACCCTACGGGAGCCATGCCC
>NZ_BDAC01000023.1 GCF_002091635.1 Pseudomonas indica NBRC 103045
CCCTCGGGCCGGCTTTTTTATTGGTCGCTACCTTCGTTCAGACAGGCGCTGCGGTATCGATCGGTACGGCGGTCGGTGGCAGGGCCCCGATTTCCCGCTGGGTCTGTTCGACCCAGGCGAAGGCGCGGTCGTTGAGTTCGGCAATGGCACGTGGACCGGTGGACTCCGCATACAGCGCGGGGCCGATCACCACCTGGATGATGCCGGGGCGCTTGCTCCAGCCCTCTTTCGGCCAGAATTCGCCGGCGTTGTGGGCGATGGGCAGGACCGGCAGGTTGGCGTTGACGGCCAGTGCCGCCCCTCCCCGGGAAAACTTGCCGATCTGTCCGGCCGGTACACGGGTACCTTCGGGGAACACCAGTACCCAGGCGCCCTGTTCCAGCCTTTCGTGGCCCTGCTTGGCAAGTTGCTTGAGGGCTGCCTTGGGATTGCTGCGATCAATGGCGATGGGGCGCAGCAGCGCCATCGCCCAGCCGAAGAATGGGACGAACAGCAGTTCGCGTTTCAGCACCTGGCTCAGAGGCTCGAAGTAACCGGAGAGGAAGAAGGTTTCCCAGGTGCTCTGATGCTTCGCCAGGATCACGCAGGGGCGCTCGGGAATGTTCTCCAGCCCTTTTATTTCATAGCGGATGCCCACCATGACGCGGGCCAGCCAGACAGCCATGCGGCACCAAGCCTGGACGATGAAGCGGTAGCGTGCACGAAACGGCAGGAAGGGCCCGATCAGGACGCTGAGAATGCCCCAGAAAAAGGCGCTGGCAGAGAGCAGGAGGTAGAACAGGAAGGTCCTGATTCGCAGGGTGAAGCTCATCTATCGGTCCTTGAGCAAGTGGTCGACCACGGCGGCGAGGTCATCGAAGACCTGGGTACCCGGGGGCAGGTTGCTTTCCAGCGTGCGCAAGCCCTTGCCGGTCTTCACCAAGTAGGGCGTGCCGCCCAGCATAAGCCCGGCGTGCAGATCGCGGTGACTGTCTCCGACCACGGGTACGCCCTGGAGATCGGGAAGTTCGAAATGCTCGGCGATGGTACGGAACATGCCGGGCTTCGGTTTGCGGCATTCGCAGCCGTCCTTGGGCCCATGGGGGCAATGCACGATCAGATCGATACGCCCGCCCTGCTCCATCACCAGCTTCTGCATCTTCAGGTGCATGTCGGTGAGCATGGTCATATCGAACAGCCCGCGCGCCACGCCGGATTGGTTGGTGGCCACTGCTATCGTCCAGCCGGCCTTGGAAAGGCGCGCAATGGCTTCGATGGAACCGGGAATGGGAATCCACTCGTCCAGGTTCTTCACAAACTCATCGGAGTCCTGGTTGATGACTCCGTCACGGTCGAGAACGATCAGTTTCATACGTATTCGTGCAACGGGGCTCCAGATCTCGAAAGACCAGAGCCCGTGCTTTCAGCCCAGTAGCGAAATATCGGCAACGCCGAGGAACAACCCACGCAGACGCGCGAGCAACGCATAGCGGTTGGCCCGCACGGCGCTGTCTTCGGCGTTGACCAAGACTGCGTCGAAGAAGGCATCTACTGGCTCGCGCAGGCTCGCCAGGCGCTCCAGGGCCTCACGGTAGCAGCGTGCCGAGGCAAGCGGTGCCACGGCTTCGTCAGCCGCCGCCAGGGCCTGGGCCAGGACCTTCTCGGCGGGCTCCTGAAGCAGCGAGCCGTCGACATTCACCGGAACCTCGCCTTCGAACTTGGCCAGCAGGTTGGATACGCGTTTGTTGGCGGCGGCCAGGGTTTCAGCTTCCGGCAACTGACGGAACACCTGCACGGCCTGTACGCGCTGGTCGAAGTCCAGCGCGGAGCCGGGCTGCAGTGCACGCACCGAGAGGTAGGCGGCAACGTCGATGCCTTCGTCTTCGTAACGGGCACGCAGACGGTCGAAGACGAAGTCCTGGACCTGGGCCACCAGGCCGTCCGACTTGACCTTGTCGGCGTATTGCCGGGCGGCGAATTCGAGGGCGTCGGCCAGATTCAGGTCGAGCTGCTTCTCGATCAGGATGCGCAGTACGCCGAGGGCGGCACGGCGCAGGGCGTAAGGGTCCTTGCTGCCGGTGGGAAGCATGCCGATGCCGAAGATGCCGACCAGCGTATCCAGCTTGTCGGCAACCGCCACGGCAGCGCCTGTCAGCGTGGTCGGCAGTTCGGCGCCGGCGCCGCGTGGCATGTACTGCTCGTTCAGAGCGAGGGCAACATCTTCCGGCTCGCCGTCGTTGAGGGCGTAGTAGTAGCCGGCGATGCCCTGCATTTCGGGGAACTCGCCGACCATCTCGGTGGCCAGGTCGCACTTGGACAGCAGGCCGGCGCGGGCTGCGCGCTCGGCATCGCCGCCAACACGCTCGGCGATGAACGCGGCGAGTTTGGAGACCCGCTCGGCTTTCTCGAACACCGAGCCCAGCTGCGCCTGGAATACCACGTTGGCCAGACGCTGATTGAAGCTTTCCAGCTTCTGTTTCTTGTCCTGCTTGAAGAAAAACTCGGCGTCGGTGAGGCGCGGACGCACGACCTTCTCGTTGCCGGATACGATCTGAGCCGGGTCCTGGCTTTCGATGTTGGCCACGGTGATGAAGCGCGGCAGCAGCTTGCCCTTGGCATCCAGCAGGCAGAAGTACTTCTGGTTGTCCTGCATGGTGGAGATCAGCGCTTCCTGTGGTACTTCGAGGAAGCGTTCCTCGAAGGAGCAGACCAGCGGTACCGGCCATTCCACCAGGGCCGTCACTTCGTCCAACAGATCAGCCGGAACGATCGCACTGCCCTGCTGCGCGGCGGCCAGTTCGGCGACACGGCCAGAGATCAGCTCGCGGCGCTCGGCGAAATCGGCCAGTACATAGGCACCTCGCAGGTCTTCCAGATAGGTGGACGGACGCGAGATATGCACCTTGCCTGGACTGTGGAAACGATGGCCACGGGACTCGCGGCCGGCCTTCTGGGCGAGGATCTCGCACTCGACGACCTGATCGCCGAACAGCATCACCAGCCACTGGGTCGGACGAACGAACTCTTCCTTGCGTGCAGCCCAGCGCATGCGCTTGGGAATCGGCAGCTCGTTCAGTGAGGCCTCGACGATACCGGGCAATAGGCCGACGGCCGGCTGGCCGGGAATGGTCTGGCTGAATTTCAGCTTGGGTCCGCTCTTGTCGATCTGCTCCAGATCGACGCCGCATTTCTTGGCGAAACCGAGCGCAGCCTGGGTCGGGTTGCCGTTGGCGTCGAACGCGGCTTGCAGCGGCGGGCCGTCGACACTGTGGCTGCGGTCCGGTTGCTGGGTAGCCAGTTGCTCGATCAGCACGGCCAGTCGGCGCGGGGCAGCGAACACACGGGCTGACGCATAGGCCAGGCCGGCGCCCTTGAGGCCCTTCTCGATCCCGGCGAGGAAGGCGTCGCCGAGGGATTTCAGGGCTTTCGGCGGCAGCTCTTCGGTGCCCAGTTCGACGAGAAAATCTTGTGCACTCATTCCGCGGCCTCCTTCAGCTTGGCCATCACTTCTTCACGCAATTCGGGGGTGGCCATGGGGAAGCCGAGGCGGGCGCGCGCCTGCAGGTAGCTCTGCGCCACCGCGCGGGCCAGGGTGCGCACGCGCAGGATATAGCGCTGTCGCTCGGTCACCGAAATGGCACGGCGTGCATCCAGCAGGTTGAAGGTGTGGGAGGCCTTCAGCACCATTTCATAGGTCGGCAACGGCAGTTGCAGCTCGATCAGGCGGTTGGCTTCCGACTCGTAGAAATCGAACAGGCGGAACAGCTCCGGCACGTTGGCATGCTCGAAGTTGTAGGTGGACTGTTCCACTTCGTTCTGGTGGAACACGTCGCCGTAAGTAACGGTACCGAACGGGCCATCGGTCCAGATCAGGTCGTAGACCGAGTCGACGCCCTGCAGGTACATGGCCAGGCGTTCCAGGCCATAGGTGATCTCGCCGGTCACCGGATAGCACTCGATGCCGCCGACTTGCTGGAAGTAGGTGAACTGGGTGACTTCCATGCCGTTCAGCCAGATCTCCCAGCCCAGGCCCCAGGCGCCGAGCGTCGGCGATTCCCAGTTGTCTTCGACGAAGCGGATGTCATGGACCAGCGGGTCGATGCCGATGGCCTTCAGCGAGCCCAGGTACAGCTCCTGGAAGTTCTCCGGGTTCGGCTTGAGCACCACCTGGAACTGGTAATAGTGCTGCAGGCGGTTGGGGTTTTCGCCATAGCGGCCGTCGGCTGGGCGACGGGAAGGCTGCACGTAGGCGGCGTTCCAGATTTCCGGGCCGATGGCGCGGAGGAAAGTGGCGGTGTGGAAGGTACCGGCGCCTACTTCCATGTCGTAGGGCTGGAGCACCACGCAGCCCTGCTCGGCCCAATACTGCTGGAGGGCCAGGATCAGGTCTTGGAAGGTGCGCACGGCGGGCGTAGTCTGGCTCACGAATTTTCACCTGTGCTGGAGCTGGGAAGCGACGGGCGTATCCCAGCCGCTTCGTCGACGTCATAAAGCGCCGAAGTATACCCGATTAAACCTCGCCTCTACCGCATGGAAAGCCTTATGCCACGCTGCTTCTGGTGTACCGATGATCCTCTCTACATGGCCTATCACGACGAGGAATGGGGCGTGCCGCAACGCGACCCCGGCAAGTTGTTCGAGTTGCTCCTGCTGGAGGGCTTCCAGGCTGGACTGTCCTGGATCACTGTGCTGAAGAAGCGCGAGCGCTATCGTGAAGTCCTGTTCGGTTTCGATCCCGCCCGTCTGGCCGCGATGAGCGATGCCGAGATCGAGGAGCGGATGCAGGACCCCGGCATCATCCGCAACCGCCTGAAACTCAATGCCGCACGGCAGAACGCCCGGGCCTGGCTGGAACTGGAAGACCCGGTCGAGCTGCTCTGGTCCTTCGTCGGTGGTGAGCCGAAGATCAACCGTTTCCGCGACCGCTCCGAAGTGCCAGCGGTGACGCCCGAAGCCGAGGCCATGAGCAAGGCATTGAAGAAAAAGGGATTTACCTTCGTCGGCCCGACCATCTGCTACGCCTACATGCAGGCGGCCGGCATGGTGATGGACCATACCCAGGATTGCGATCGCTACGCGGCACTCGGGTAGGGAGCGCGACCGGAAGCCCGTTCAGGTCGCGGACGATCCGTTACAATGGCCGCCTTTTTTCGACATCTTCCGGGAGTTCGCTGTGGAGAAGTTCAAGGGCGCGCTGGTCGTGGGTTTTCTGCGCCTCTTCGCGCTGTTGCCCTGGCGCGTGGTGCAGGCGGTCGGTGCGGCGCTCGGCTGGCTGATGTGGCGCCTGCCGAACCGGTCACGCGAGGTTGCGCGCATCAACTTGGAAAAATGCTTTCCGGAGCTGGAAAAATCCGCCTTGGAAGACCTGTTGCGCCGCAGCCTGATGGATATCGGCCGGACGCTCACCGAAAGCGCCTGCGCCTGGATCTGGCCAGCGGAAAAGTCCCTGCGCCTGGTGCGCGACGTGGAGGGGCTCGAAGTCCTGCATTCCGCGTTGGCGTCCGGCAAGGGCGTGGTCGGCATCACTAGCCACCTGGGTAATTGGGAAGTGCTGAATCACTTCTATTGCTCGCAGTGCAAACCCATCATCTTCTACCGCCCGCCGAAGCTGAAGGCGGTGGACGAATTGCTGCAGAAGCAGCGCGTGCAGATGGGTAACCGGGTCGCCCCTTCCACCAAGGAAGGCATCCTCAGCGTCATCAAGGAAGTCCGCAAGGGCGGCGCCGTGGGCATTCCCGCCGATCCGGAACCGAGCCGGTCCAGCGGTGTGTTCGTGCCCTTCTGCGCCATCCAGGCGCTGACCAGCAAATTCGTGCCCGGCATGCTTGCGGGGGGCAAGGCGGTTGGTGTGTTCCTCCATGCTGTTCGTCTGCCGGACGGCTCGGGCTATAAGGTGATCCTCGAAGCCGCGCCGGAAGCGATGTACAGCGACGACACCGAAACCGCCGTGGCGGCCATGAGCGGCGTGATCGAAAAGTACGTGCGGGCCTATCCGAGCCAGTACATGTGGACGATGAAACGTTTCAAGAAACGCCCGGACGGCGAGAAAAAGTGGTACTGAGGGCCGGCCAACCCAGGGTTGGCTAGCCTGCGCCGTGTAATTGAGGTATTAACCGCTAACTTCCACGGATGGCAGCCCAGCCATGGCCAACCAGCGACAGTTCCCCCGTACACCGATGAAATGCCGCATCAAGATCAGCCACCCGAGCTTCGGCGAGCTGATCGCCCAGACTCGTGACCTGTCGGACGGCGGTGTCTACGTCCGACACCCCGAACTCGCTGCGCTGGAACCCGGCAGCCAGGTCACCGGCCAGGTGCAGGACCTGCCCATCGAAGCACCGATCCTGCAGATGGAAGTGATGCGGGTCGACGCCGAGGGTGCCGGCCTGCGCTTTCTCGGTGCCGATGAGTCTCACTGAGCTTCGTTCACCGCGCTGAGAAAACAGCGTGTGCGATCTTCCCGGGGGTTGCCGAAAAGCTCCGCCGGTGTGCCCTGCTCATGAATGCGGCCCTGATGAAAAAAGCAGATACGATCGGCGAATTCGCGCGCGAAGCCCATCTGGTGGGTGACCATCAGCATGGTCAGGCTGTGCTCGGCACCGAGTCGGCGGATCACGCTGAGCACTTCGCCGCATAACTCCGGGTCGAGCGCCGAGGTCACTTCGTCGAACAGCATTACTTTGGGTCGCATCGCCAGCGCGCGGGCAATGGCCACGCGCTGTTGCTGGCCACCGGAGAGCTGCGAGGGGTAATGATCGTGCTTTTCGCCGAGGCCGACCATGTCCAGCAGCTCGCATGCCCGCTCGCGGGCTTCCTTCCTGTCCAGGCCGAGCACCTGCACTGGCGCTTCCATCACGTTCTGCAAGGCGCTCATGTGCGGAAAGAGGTTGAAGCTCTGGAACACCATGCCGATCTTCCCGCGTACCTTCCGCTGGTGGCGTGCGTTGGCGCGCACCAGGCGGCCGTCCCGGGCAGGCATGTGGGTGAGGGGTTCGTCATCGACGGTAATGATGCCTTCATCGATGTCCTCGAGGGTCATCAGGGCTCGCAGCAGGGTCGACTTGCCCGAGCCGCTGGGCCCGATGATGGCGACCTTTTCCCCGGCTTCCACGTCCAGGTTGAGGTTGTTCAGCACGGTCAGGTTGCCGTAGCGCTTGGTGACGTCGGTGAAGCGGACGATGGGTTGTGGCATGGCTTTCTCCCTCAACGGTCAGCAAGGTGCAGGGAAGTCGGATTCATCGGGGGGCCAGCTCCAGGCGCCCTTCCAGCCGACGTACGAACCAGGCGAGGCCGAGGCTGAGAATCAGGAAGAACAGGCCGACCATGGTGATCGGTTCCAGATAGCGGAAGCTCTCCGAACCGATGTTCTTGGCCTGTTGCATGATCTCCACCACCGTGATGGCAGACAGCACCGGCGTGTCTTTCAGCATCGCTACCAGGTAGTTGCCCAGTGCCGGCAGGATCGGGCGCAGGGCCTGCGGCAGGATGATGTCGCGGTATGCGGTCAGTGGCGCCATGTTCAAGGCGGTCACGGCTTCCCACTGGCCGCGCGGTACGGCATCCAGCCCGGCACGATAGACCTCGGCGGTATAGCAGGCGTAATGCAGGGCGATACCGAGGATGCCCGCCTGCATCGCAGTGAGGTTGAGGCCGTAGTTGGGAAAGACGTAGAACAGGAAATACACCTGGATCAGCAGCGGTGTGCTGCGGATGAACTCGATCAACCCCGCGACCGGCCAGGACAGCCACAGGTGGCGGCTGCGTCGGCCGATGGCCAGCAGCAGGCCGGCCGCGACGGCAATGGCGAAACCGAGCAGGGTGATCGTCAGGGTATTCAGGGAAGCACGCAGCAGGTCGGGCAGGATATGCCAGGCGAAGGACCAGTCGAACAGGTTCATGACAGGCCCCCTTGCATCCGGCCGCGGCTCAGGCGGCGTTCCAGCATGCGCATGCCGAGGTTGATGACCTGCGCCAGGAGGAAATACAGCAGCAGCGTCAGGGCGAAGATTTCCAGGGTCATGAAGGTCGCCTGGTCCAGTTGTCGGGCACGGAACGCCAGGTCGGACAGGGTGATGAGCGATACCAGCGAAGTATTTTTCAGCAGCTCGATGAGCAGATTGGTGCCGGGAGGAATGGCCGCCAGCAGCGCCTGCGGCAGGACGATCCGGTAGAAGCGCTTGAACGGGCTCATGTTCAACGCCTGGCAGGCCTCGTACTGCCCCTTGGCCACCGAGCGGATGGCGCCCCGCATGACTTCTGCCCCGTAGGCGCCGATGTGCAGGCCCAGGCCGAGGATGGCCACGGCGAAGGCACTCATCTCAATATTGAATGGCGGCATCGGCAGAACGAAGTAGAGCCAGAACAGTTGCACCAGCAGGGACGTGCCGCGGAACACCTCGATGTAGGTGATCGCCAGCCAGCGTAACGCGGGGACCGACGAAAGCCGGCCGAGTGCGGCGACGATGGCCGATACGATGGCCAGCAGCGAACCCCAGAACGTTACCTGGACCGTCATCCAGGCGCCTTGCAGCAGAAGGGGAATCAATTCATTCATAACGCGTACCGATCAGGGCATGGCGAGCCGCAGGGAAAGCGCCCGCGAGGGGCGCCGGTGCTTCACTGCCCGCACAGCTCGGCGGCGGTCTTGTCGGTGAGGTTGGAGCGGTCGAAGCCGAATGGCTCGACGGTTTTCAGGTGCTCCTCGCTGCCGAGCCATTTCTTCAGCTCTTCGTTGACCGCGTCGCGAAGTGCCTTGTCCTCCGGGCGGAACGCCAGGGCGCCATAGCCGGTATGGGCCGGGTCGTCCTTGAACTCGGCGATGGCCTCCACCTTGTCGCCGCCCTTCTGGGCCAAGCCCTTCATGGTCAGCTGAGTGCCCACGGCGGCATCGGCGCGACCGCTGCGCACCGCTTGCAACTGGGCGGTGGTATCCGGCACCTGGAGGATCTGCTCGTCCTTGATACCTGCCTCCCGGGCGTAGCCGAGGTTCACCGTGCCGGACATGATCGCCAGCTTCACGTCGGGGTTGCCTGCGATATCCGCGTAGCTGCCGAGCTTCTTCGGGTTGCCCTTGGCGACCAACAGGGTATCCGGCAACTGATAGTGCGGATCGGTGAACACCACCTGTTTGCAGCGTTCGGGAGTGATGTACATGCCGGCGGCGATCAGGTCGAAACGTCCGGCGCGCAGGCCGGGAATCAGCGAGCCCCATTCGGTCAGTACCGGCTCGACGGTCTTGATGCCCATGCGCTCGAACACCTTACGCACGATCTCCGGCGATTCGCCGGTCACACTGCCGTCGAGCGCGGTGTAGGCGAATGGCGTTTCGTTGGCATAGCCGATGCGGACGCTGCTGGTTTCCTTGACCTTCGCCAGGGTATCGGCCTGCGCCAGGCAGCCGGCGAAGGCAATGCCGAGCGCGCCGAGGGCGACAGTCAGGCGACGGTAGGTGGTGGGAATGACGCGGCTCATCGTGAATCTCCTGTTTTATTGTGGGCCCGCCAAAGGGCGGAACGCTGTGTTAGGAGGCAGAGTGAAAGAGCGCTGGGCGGGGATTTTGTTCTCGTTTCGTCATTGGGATTTCCCGACCCTGGGCCGAGCATACAAAAGCGGGTTTCGTCGTGGTATTGCACTAGGACAATTGAAGGAGGCCCCGGGACGCGGGATGCTGTGCGCCAGTCAAGCCACTACGGGGTGCGAGGATGCAACGCTGGAAGGAGGCCCTGTCCGCCACGCGTTATGGCGAATCGAAATACAAGCGCCTGGTGCAGGCCATCGTCACCGACATCGAAGAGGGTGTCCTCAGCGATGGCCAGCGCCTGCCGCCACAGCGCCAGGTGGCCGATTCCCTGGGCATCAGCGTGCAGACGGTGACCAATGCCTACAAGGAGTTGGAGCGCCAGGGGCATGTGCGCTGCGAGGTGGGCCGCGGCAGCTTCGTGTCCCGGCGGACCAGCGAGAAGGTCGCCAGCTCCATGCTCGATCACAACGAGCGGGCCCTGCTGGACTTTTCCATCGCCCGGATCGTCCACACTGCGGATCATGATCGCCTCTGGCAGCGCACCTGCCTGGAACTGGCCGGCGAAGCCAACCAGCCCTGGATTCGTGCGTTCCGCCCGATCGCTGGTTTCGAAACGCATCGCGAGGCCGGGGTGCGCTGGCTGCGCCGCCTCGGGCTGGAGGTGGACAGCCAGGACCTGCTGCTTACCAATGGTGCGGCCCACGGTATCTTCCTGGCCCTCGCCTCCCTGGCCGGGCCCGACGACGTGGTGCTTTGCGAGGGATTGTCGGACCACGGCGTGATCGGCAGCTCCCAGGTACTCGGCTTCACCCTCAAAGGGCTGGAAATGGACCGCCATGGCCTCGACCCGGAACACTTCGAGGACATGTGCGGCAACGAGCGGATCACCGCGTTGGTTTGCACGCCGAACCTGAACAATCCCACCAGTTGCGTAATGCCGGATGCACGCCGCCGGGAGATCGCCGAAATCGCCCGGCGCTACGGCGTCCACGTGATCGAAGACGACGTCTACGGCCCATTGCTGGCCGGTCAACAGGAGGTCCGGCCGATCAGCCATTACCTGCCCGAATTGTCGTTCTACAGCACCAGCATGACCAAGTCGGTGATGGCCGGGCTGCGCATCGGTTACCTGGCCATGCCCAAGCGGCTGGCCCTGCGCACCGAAAGCATCCTGCGGGTGAACAGTTGGATGGCCACGCCGCTGCTCGGCGAGATCGCGACACGCTGGATCGATAGCGGCGACGCCGAGGCGTTGGTGAAGCGGCAACGCGTCCTGCTGGCCAATCGTCAGGCAGCGGTCGAGAAGGAGCTGGGCGACCATCTGCTCGGTAACCATCCCTATTCGCTGAACGCCTGGTTGCGCGTACCGGAACATTGGGAAACCGACAGCCTGCTGCGTGAACTGCGCCATCGGCACGTTGCCCTGACCTTGCCCGATCCGTTCATCCCACCCGGCATGCCCCGGCCACGGGCGGTGCGCCTGTGCGTCGGGGCCGAATGCAGCGAAGCGCAGGTGTACAAGGGGCTGCGGAGCGTGCGCGAGGTGTTCGGGCAGTATCCGAAAATCCACGATTTCTGATAGGCGACCGGCTCCGAACGGTTCGCCCCTCGCCCGGAAAAATAGCGTCCTAGTACATTCGGCGGTGGGAAAACCGCCTCTTACACTCGGCCCCCATCTATCCTTCGATGGGACTCGGTTCAGATGGCCGCCATTCCACTCGACGCGCTCCATGCCGCCCGCCAGCGCATCCAGGGCCTGGTACGGCAGACGCCTCTCGATCTCTCCCCCAGCCTCAGCCGCCGGCTGGGCGTTCCGGTGTGGCTCAAGCTGGAATCGCAACAGATCACCGGCAGCTTCAAGCTGCGTGGTGCGACCAATGCCCTCGCCCAACTGAGCGACGAAGAGAAGTGGCGTGGGGTCGTCACCGCATCCACCGGCAACCATGGCCGGGCCCTGGCCCACGCGGCGAGCCAGCTGGGGGTGAAGGCCGTCGTCTGCCTGTCGGACCTGGTGCCGGCGAACAAGGTCGAGGCGATTCGCAGCCTGGGTGCCGAGGTGCGCATCGTCGGGCACAGCCAGGACGACGCCCAGGCAGAAGCCGAGCGGATCGCCCGCGACCAGGGGGCGATCTTCCTGCCCCCCTTCGATCATCCGGCGATCATTGCCGGTCAGGGCACCCTCGGTCTGGAAATCCTCGATCAATGCCCGGATGTCCGCGACGTGCTGGTGCCGCTTTCCGGCGGCGGTCTGTTCGCCGGCATCGGGTTGGCGCTCAAAGGTATCGATCCGGACATCCGCCTGCACGGCGTCAGCATGCGCCGTGGCGCAGCCATGTACGCCAGCCTCCAGGCCGGTCATCCCGTCGAGGTCGAGGAATTGCCGACGCTGGCGGATTCCCTCGGCGGTGGTATCGGCCTGGACAATCGCCACACTTTCGCCCTCACCCGAGAACTCTGCGACCGGGTGCACCTGCTCGACGAGCCTTTGATCGCCGCCGGGATTCGCCATGCCTACCGCGAGGAACGCCAAGTGCTGGAGGGTGCGGCGGCGGTGGGTATCGCGGCCCTGCTCGAGGGCGTGGTCGAACCGCGTGGCCCAACGGTGGTTGTGGTGAGTGGGCGCAATGTGGATATCGAACAGCACCTGCGGGTGCTCAACGGCGCGGATCGTTGATGCGCGTCCGTCCCTCGGAACCCTGCGGGAGGCTCTATGGCTGACACCGTTCTGCTCAGTGAAAACGATCTGCGTGCCTGTGTGGCGCTCGACCTGGAAAGCCTTGCGGCGGTGGAAAACGCCTTCCGTCTGCTCGCCACGGCAGCCGTGGCGATGCCGCCGGTCCTGCGCCTGGACATTCCCGAGCACAACGGCGAAGTGGACGTGAAGACTGCCTACCTGCCCGGCGTGCCGCGGTTCGCCATCAAGGTCAGCCCGGGCTTTTTCGACAATCCGAAACGCGGCCTGCCCAGCCTGAACGGCATGATGATGCTGCTCAGCGCCCACACCGGCCTGCTCGACGCGCTGCTGCTCGACAACGGCTACCTGACCGCCGTGCGTACTGCGGCGGCCGGGGCGGTGGCGGCGAGCTGGCTGGCACGGGAAGACGCCGCCGAGGTGGCGATCATCGGTGCCGGCGAGCAAGCCCGGCTGCAATTGCAGGCCTTGCGGCTGGTGCGGCCGCTGCGCAGGGTTCGTGTCTGGGCTAGGGATGCCGTCAAGGCGCGGGGCTTCGCCGATTGGGCCGAAAGCGCGCTGGATCTGTCGGCGACCGCCTGCGATAGCGTCGACGATGCTTTGGCCAATGCCGATATCGCCGTGACCGCCACCCCCAGCAGCGAGCCGCTGATACAGCCCCATCACCTGCGGCCGGGCCTGCACATCACCGCCATGGGTTCGGACGCCGAGCACAAGAACGAGATCGCCCCCGCCGTCCTGGGCGCTGTCGACCGCTACGTCGCCGACCGCCTGAGCCAGACCCGCGTGCTTGGCGAACTGCACCACGCCCTGGTTGCGGGAACCGTCGCCGATCTTTCCACCTGCATCGAACTGGGCCAGGTGATCGCCGGGCAACGGCCAGGCCGTACCGATGCCGGTCAGATCACCCTGTGCGACCTGACCGGCACCGGCGCCCAGGACACCGCCATCGCCAACTTCGCTTTCGAGCGGGCGCGAGCGGCGGGCAAGGGCTTCGTCTTTTCCAGCTGAACCACATTCACCTCGCGAGGGCACCGCATCATGTCCGAGATCGTCGTCAACCTCCCCTTTTCCCGAGAGGAATATGCCCAACGCCTGATCAAGGTGCGCACGGCCATGCAGGCCCGCGGTATCGAACTGCTGATCGTCACCGATCCGTCGAACATGGCCTGGCTGACCGGCTACGACGGCTGGTCGTTCTATGTCCACCAGTGCGTGCTGCTGGCGCTGGACGGCGAGCCGGTCTGGTTCGGTCGCGGGCAGGATGCCAATGGCGCGCGCCGCACGGTGTTCATGGAGCCGGCCAATATCGTTGGCTATCCCGACCACTACGTGCAGTCCACGGAGCGGCATCCGATGGACTACCTCGCGCACGAAGTGATCGCCGCGCGGGGCTGGGATGGCCTGGCCTTGGGCGTGGAAATGGACAACTACTATTTCAGTGCCGCCGCCTACCGTTCCCTGCAGCAGCACCTGCCAGGCGCACGCTTCGTCGATGCCACCGGGCTGGTCAACTGGCAGCGGGCGGTGAAGTCGAGCCAGGAAATCGCCTACATGCGCGTAGCCGCGCGCATCGTCGAGAAGATGCATGCGGCGATCTACGAGCGGATCGAGCCGGGGCTGCGCAAGAACGAACTGGTGGCCGAGATCTACCGCGTCGGCACCCTCGGTGCCGATGGATACGGCGGCGACTATCCGGCCATCGTGCCGCTGCTGCCGACCGGCGCGGACGCCAGCGCGCCGCACCTGACCTGGGACGACAGCCAGTTCCAGCCGGGCGCCGGTACCTTCTTCGAGATCGCCGGCTGCTACAAGCGCTACCACTGCCCGCTGTCGCGCACCATCTATCTGGGCAAACCGCCGCAGCACTTCCTCGATGCCGAGAAAGCCGTGGTGGAGGGCATCGCCGCCGGCCTGGATGCGGCCAAGCCCGGCAACACCACGGGTGACATCGCCCGCGCCTTCTTCGGCGTACTGCAGAAGTTCGGCATCCACAAGGACAGCCGTTGCGGCTATCCGATCGGTATCAGTTACCCGCCGGACTGGGGCGAGCGCACCATGAGCCTGCGCCCGAGCGACGACAGCGTGCTGCAGCCGGGCATGACCTTCCACTTCATGCCGGGCCTGTGGATGGACGACTGGGGCCTGGAAATCACCGAAAGCATCCTGATCACCGAGACCGGTGTGGACACCTTCTGCCAGGTACCGCGCCAACTGTTCGTGAAGGACTGAAGATGAGAGAACTGCGCGACAACCCCATCAGCCCCACGGTCGATTTCGATCGCGACGGCGTGCAGCACGGCTTCCTCAAACTGCCCTACTCCCGCGACGACTCGGCCTGGGGCGCGGTGATGATTCCGCTGACGGTGGTGAAGACCGGCACCGGCCCCACCGCTTTGCTCACGGGCGGCAACCATGGCGACGAATACGAGGGACCGCTGGCGCTGAGCAAGTTGGCCCAAGGGCTGGATGTCGATGCGGTGAGCGGACGGGTCATCATCGTGCCGTTCATGAACGCGCCGGCGGTGCGGGCCGGCACGCGCACCTCACCCATCGACAAGGGCAACCTCAACCGCAGCTTTCCCGGCAAGCCGGACGGCACGGTGACGGAAAAGATCGCCGACTACTTCCAGCGCTATTTGCTGCCCATGGCGGATGTGGTGCTGGACATCCACTCCGGTGGCAAGACGCTGGACTTCCTGCCGTTCGCCGCCTGCCACGTATTGCCGGACAAGGCCCAGCAGGCCCGCTGCGAAGCCGGCATGCGGGCGTTCTCCGCGCCCTACTGCATGCGCATGCTGGAGCTGGATGCCGTGGGCATGTACGACTGCGCCGCCGAAGAGCAAGGCAAGGTGTTCGTGACCACCGAACTCGGCGGCGGCGGTTCCAGCACGGCGAAAAGCCTGGCCATCGCCGAACGCGGTGTGCGCAACGTGCTGATCCACTTCGGCTTGCTGCGTGGCGAGGTCGATACGGCCAAGTCGGTGATGCTGGACATGCCGGATGGCGACTGCTTCGTTGCCAGCGAAGACGACGGTCTGCTGGAGATGTGCCGCGATCTTGGCGACAGCGTGATCAAAGGCGAGGTCGTCGCCCGTGTGTACAGCCTCGGGCGCACCGGCGTTCCGGCTGCGGAATACCGCGCGCAGCGCAGTGGCCTGCTGGCTGCCCGACATTTTCCGGGGCTGGTGAAGAGCGGCGATACCCTGGCGGTGATCGCCGATATCGTTGGCTGAGCGCCAGGAATGAAACCGTGCACAAGCTCGATCGCTACGACCTGAAGATCCTGCGCATCCTCGCCGAGGAAGGGCGGACCACCAAATCCGCCTTGGCCGAGGCGATCAATCTTTCGGTCACGCCGGCCTGGGAGCGTGTGCGCAAGCTGGAAGCGGCCGGTCTGATCAAGGGCTATCGCGCGCAGATCGACTGGGGAGCGCTGTTCAAGAGCCAGCAGGTGCTGGTGGAAATCACCCTGGCCCGGCATACCGCCCAGGACATGCGCCGTTTCGAAGAGCGGCTGGCGTCCGCGCCGGAGATCGCCTTCTGCTACGCCACCGGCGGCGGCGTGGATTACCTGGCGATGGTCCGCGCGCGCGACATCGATCATTACCAGCGCTTCATCGACCAGCTTTTGCTGGAAGACCTCGGCATCGAGCGCTACTTCACCTATATCGTCACCAAAACCATCAAGACAGACGAAGGCAGCGTGCCGGCGGAACTGATCGCCGACCAGTAACCTATCCCAGGAGTCAGGAAATAGTTAGAATGCGCGCCGCACGCAGCCATCCCGGTTGCGGCAATGGGTTCCCTCACCCCATGACTCAAAAAGGATGCGCTCCATGCACACGCTTTCCCCTTCGCACCGACGCGGCACCCTGGCCGGGCTGATCGCTTTCCACATCGTCATCATCATTGCCAGCAACTACCTGGTGCAGTTGCCGATGACCCTGTTCGGCTGGCAAACCACCTGGGGCGCGTTCAGCTTCCCGTTCATCTTCCTCGCCACCGATCTCACCGTACGCCTGTTGGGCAAGGCCCCGGCGCGGCAGGTCATCGCCCGGGTCATGCTGCCGGCGCTGCTGGCATCCTATGTCGTCTCGGTGCTTTTCCAGGACGGTGCCTTTCAGGGCGCCGCGTCGCTGGGCGAATTCAACAGCTTCGTCGGCCGGATTTCCCTGGCCAGCTTCCTGGCCTACGTACTGGGACAGGTGCTCGACATCCAGGTCTTTGATCGGCTCCGTCGCCTGCGCCAGTGGTGGATCGCCCCGGCGGCTTCCACCGTGCTGGGCAATTTGCTGGATACCTTCGCGTTTTTCTCCGTGGCCTTCTGGCATAGCAGCAACCCTTTCATGGCCGAGCATTGGGTGGAAATCGCCACCGTGGACTACGGCGTCAAGCTGAGCGTCAGCCTGCTGCTGTTCGTGCCGCTCTACGGGATGCTGCTGAACGGCCTGATGCGCCTGTTGCCGCAACGGCCAGCGCTGGCCTGAGCGGCGCGCATAGAAAAAAGCGGCGAGCAGGCCCGGCACAACAGAAAGAACTGCGGTCATGGCCGCCCGCTAAGGAAAAAAGCGCAGGGCGATTCTCCCTAGGATGGTTCCACGCCATCCGGCCGGAGAATCGCCATGCCCCTGACTCATCCCCTGCTGTTCAAATCGCTCTGCTACGTCGATGGCCAATGGGTCCACAGCGGCAGCGGTGCCAGCATCGCCGTGCAGAACCCGGCGACCCGCGAGACCATCGGCCATGTGCCGATGCTCGAACAGGCGCAGATCGTTGCCGCCATCGACGCGGCCGAACGCGCTTTCCCCCGCTGGCGCGACGAGCGTCTGGATATCCGTGCCGGGCTGTTGCGCCGCTGGGCCGAGTTGATCCTCGAACACGAAGAAGACCTGGCGCGCATTCTCAGCGAGGAGCAGGGCAAGCCGCTGCGTGAGGCGCGGGGCGAGATTCGCTACGCCGCGAGCTTCATTCCCTGGTTCGCCGAGGAAGCGCGCCGCCTTTACGGCCAGAACATCCCCAGCCACATCCCCGGTGCACATTTGGGGACCGTGAAGGAGCCGGTGGGGGTCTGTGCCCTGCTTACACCGTGGAATTTCCCCAGCGCGATGATCACCCGCAAGGCCGCTGCGGCGCTGGCCGCCGGCTGCACGGTGGTGGTCAAACCCGCCCACGAAACGCCCTATTCGGCCTTCGCCCTGGCCCAACTCGCCGAGGAGGCGGGTTTTCCCGCGGGTGTCTTCAATGTGGTGCTCGGCGAGCCGCAGATGGCCATGGAAACCCTGGTCGGCGATACCCGCGTCCGCGCGGTGAGCTTCACCGGTTCGACGCGGGTGGGGAAACTCGTGCTCCAGGCCGCCGCCTACGACGTGAAGAAAGTAGCGCTGGAGCTGGGTGGTAACGCGCCGTTCATCGTCTGCGCCGATGCCGATCTCGATCATGCTGTCCAGGTGGCGGTGGAAGCCAAGTTCCAGACTTCCGGGCAGGACTGCTGTGCGGCGAACCGCATCCTGGTGGAGCGCCCCGTCTACGAAGCCTTCCTGCAGCGCTTCGCCAAGGCGGTGCGGGCACTGCGTGTCGGCCCCGGGCTGGACGAGCGCAGCCAGATCGGCCCGTTGATGCACCAGGCGGCCGTCGATGCCACTGCCGCTCGTGTGCGCGATGCCCTCGACAAAGGGGCGCGGCTGCTGGCCGGCGGTGAACCCCATGGCCTGGGCGGCTGGTTCTGGCAGCCGACGTTATTGGCTGACGTCACGCCGGACATGCGCATTTATCGCGAGGAAAACTTTGCACCCATCGCCGGCGTGCTGCCGTTCGACAGCCTGGACCAGGCCGTGACCCTGGCCAACGACACCGAGTACGGCCTGGCTGCCTATGTCTGCTCGAATCGGCTGGATGTCACCTGGACGCTGCTGCGCCGGCTGGCCTTCGCCATGATCGCGGTGAACGGCACCCAATTCACCGGCCACCCGATCCCTTTCGGGGGGATGAAGGCATCCGGACTGGGCCGCGAAGGCGGCAGCGAAGGCTTCGAGCCCTTCGTCGAGACCAAGTATTTCTGCCTGCACCACCAGGGGCAGCGCTACTGAACCCCATCAGCCGACAGGCATACCACCGGGCCGAGGCCCGCCGAGGAGATCGCCATGGATAATCTGCAAACCCTGTTCGAGCAGGACCGCGCCCACTTCATGCACCCGTCCACCCACGCCCATGACCATGCCTCCGGCGCACTGCCGGGGCGGATCATTACCGGGGCGTCCGGGGTGCGCATCCGCGACCACCAGGGTCGCGAATATCTCGATGCCTTCGCCGGCCTGTACTGCGTGAACATCGGCTACGGTCGTACCGAGGTGGCCGAGGCGATCTATGAGCAGGCCAGGCAGTTGGCGTATTACCACACCTATGTGGGCCATTCGACCGAGGCGATCATCGAGCTGTCCAGCCGCATTATCGACTGGGCGCCGCAAGGCATGAAGAAGGTCTATTACGGCCTCTCCGGCTCGGATGCCAACGAAACCCAGATCAAACTGGTGCGCTACTACAACAACGTCCTCGGCCGTCCGCAGAAGAAGAAGATCATCTCGCGTCAGCGCGGCTATCACGGTTCGGGGATCATGACCGGCAGCCTGACCGGCCTTCCCAGCTTCCACCAGCATTTCGACCTGCCGGCCCCGGACATCAAGCACGCCGCCTGCCCGCACTTCTACAAGGCGCCGGCCGGCCTGGACGAGGCCGCCTTCGTCCGTTACTGCGCCGAGGACCTGGAAAAGCTAATCCTTGCCGAGGGACCGGATACCGTCGCCGCTTTCATTGGCGAACCCGTGATGGGCACCGGCGGCATCATCGTTCCGCCCAAGGGCTACTGGGAGGCGATTCAGGCGGTGCTGGCCAAGTACGACATCCTGCTGATCGCCGACGAAGTGGTCTGCGCCTTCGGCCGTCTCGGCGACAAGATGGGCAGCCAGCGCTACGGCATGCGCCCGGACCTGATCACCACCGCCAAGGGCCTGACCAGCGCCTATGCACCGCTGTCGGCGGTCATCGTCGGGGAGAAGGTCTGGAGCGTGATCGAAAAGGCTTCCGAAACCCAGGGCGCCATGGGCCACGGCTGGACCTACTCGGGCCACCCGATCTGCGCCGCCGCGGCCCTGGCCAATCTGGACATCCTGGAGAAGGAAAACATCACGGCCAATGCCGCCGACGTGGGCAGCTATCTCAACCGCCAGCTCCGGCAGACATTCGAAGGTCACCCCCTGGTGGGAGAAGTGCGCGGTGATGGCATGCTCGCGGCGATCGAGTTCATGGCCGACAAAGCGGCGCGGACACCGTTCGATCCGGCGTTGAAGGTCGGTCCGAAGGTCTCGGCCGAATGCCTGTCGCGCGGCATGATCGCCCGCGCCATGCCCCATGGCGACATCCTCGGCTTCGCCCCGCCGCTGGTGCTGACCAAGGCCGAGGCGGATGAAATCGTCGATATCGCCAAGGCGGCGGTGGATGCGGTGGCGCAACAGGTACTCTGAGCCGAGGGAGGGCGCGAATGATTTCGCGCCCGCCAAGCACAGGCCTGGCTACGGCTTGCTGCGCTTCTCCAGCTTGCGCAGGAACACGGTCATTTCCTTCTCCGCCTGCTTGTCGCCGTGGCCGCGGGCGGCCTCCAGGCCCTTCTCCCAGGCCTGACGGGCGCCGTCCGGGTCGGCCTGGGCGTCGAGCGCCTTGCCGAGCAGCTTCCAGGCGGCCGAGTAGTTCGGATCGAACTCGACGCAACGCCGCAGATGTTTGGCGGCCCGCGCCGGTTCGCCGGCGTCCAGATAGCCCTTGCCCAGGCCGAAGCGCAGCAGGGCGTTGTCCACGCCCTTGGTCAGCATCTTTTCCAGGGATTCGATCATCGGAAGATCCTTCGAGAGCTGTCAGCGGCAAGCATCGAGCGTGCCGCTAGAAGAATGTCAGTCCCACCTGGAACAACCGTTCGACGTCGCGGATGTGTTTCTTGTCCACCAGGAACAGGATTACGTGGTCGCCGGATTCGATCACGGTGTCGTCGTGGGCGATCAGCACTTCCTCGTCGCGGATGATCGCGCCGATGGTGGTGCCCGGCGGCAGGGCGATGTCCTCGATGGCACGACCGATGACCTTGCTCGACTTGGCGTCGCCGTGGGCGATGGCTTCGATAGCCTCGGCCGCGCCCCGGCGCAGCGAGTGCACGCTGACGATGTCGCCGCGCCGCACGTGGGTCAGCAGGGTGCCGATGGTGGCCAACTGCGGGCTGATGGCGATATCAATCTCGCCGCCCTGTACCAGGTCGACGTAGGCCGGGTTGTTGATGATGGTCATCACCTTCCGCGCGCCGAGACGCTTGGCCAGCAGCGAGGACATGATGTTGGCCTCGTCGTCGTTAGTCAGGGCGAGGAAGATGTCGGCGTCGTTGATGTTCTCTTCGACCAGCAGATCCTTGTCCGACGCGCTGCCCTGCAGAACGATGGTGCTGTCCAGGGCCTCCGAGAGGTAACGGCAGCGGGCCGGGTTCATCTCGATGATCTTTACTTGGTAGCGGCTCTCGATGGCCTCGGCCAGGCGCTCGCCGATGTGCCCGCCGCCGGCGATCACCACCCGCTTGTAGCTGTCCTCGAGGCGGCGCATCTCGCTCATCACCGCGCGGATGTGGCCCTTGGCGGCGATGAAGAACACCTCGTCGTCGGCCTCGATCACCGTGTCGCCCTGCGGCAGGATCGGCCGGTTGCGGCGGAAGATCGCGGCCACGCGGGTGTCCACGTTGGGCATGTGCTGGCGCAACTGGCGCAATTCCTGGCCGACCAGCGGACCGCCGTAGTAGGCGCGCACCGCCACCAACTGCGCCTTGCCTTCGGCGAAGTCGATCACCTGCAGGGCACCGGGGTATTCGATCAGGCGCTTGATGTAGTTGGTCACCACCTGTTCCGGGCTGATCAGCACATCCACCGGAATGGCTTCGTTGTCGAACAGGCCGGTACGGGTCAGGTAGGCGGCCTCACGGACCCGGGCGATCTTGGTCGGGGTATGGAACAGGGTGTAGCCGACCTGGCAGGCGACCATGTTCACTTCGTCGCTGTTGGTCACCGCGATGAGCATGTCGGCGTCGTCGGCGCCGGCCTGGCGCAGTACGGTCGGAAAGGAGCCTTTGCCTTGCACGGTGCGGATGTCGAGGCGGTCGCCGAGGTCGCGCAGGCGGTCGCCATCGGTGTCCACCACGGTGATGTCGTTGGCCTCGCTGGCCAGATGCTCGGCAAGGGTTCCGCCGACCTGGCCGGCGCCGAGGATGATGATCTTCATCGGTTCCTTTCCTCAGCCGCGGGATGACGCGGCGATCTTGATCAGTTTTGCGTAATAGAAGCCATCATGCCCGTTTTCCTGGGCCAGCAACTGGCGCCCGTGGGGCTGCTTGAGACCGAAGGTACCGGCGACGTCCAGCTCCCGCGCACCGGGCGTACGGGCAAGGAAGGCCTCGATGACCTCGGTGTTCTCGGTCGGCAAGGTGGAGCAGGTGGCGTAGAGCAGCACACCGCCGACCTCCAGCGTAGGCCAGAGCGCATCGAGCAGTTCGCCCTGGAGCATGGCCAGGGCCGGGATGTCGTCGGCCTGGCGGGTCAGCTTGATGTCAGGGTGGCGCCGGATCACGCCGGTGGCCGAACAGGGTGCGTCCAGAAGGATGCGCTGGAACGGCTTGCCGTCCCACCACGTGGCGGTATCGCGCGCATCGGCAGCGATCAGGCGAGCGTCGAGGCCAAGCCGCCCGAGGTTCTCCCGCACGCGTTCGAGCCGCTTGGCTTCCAAGTCGATACCCACCACTTCGGTAAGCTTCGGCTCCGCCTCCAACAGGTGGCAGGTCTTGCCGCCCGGTGCGCAGCAGGCGTCCAGCACGCGCTGGCCGGGGGCCAGTTCGAGCAGGTCGGCGGCCAGTTGGGCAGCTTCGTCCTGCACGCTGACGTGGCCCTCGGCGAAGCCCGGCAGGGTCGTGACATCGCGCGGCTCGTCGAGAACGATGCCGTCGCGGCTGAAGGCGCAGGCGTGGGCGGGAATCCCGGCGGACTGCAACTCCGCCAGGTAATCCTCGCGGCTGCCGTGGCGGCGATTGATCCGCAGGATCAGTGGCGGATGGGCGTTGTTTGCCGCGCAGACCGCCTCCCAATGCTCGGGCCAGTGGGCTTTCAAGGATTTCTGCAACCAGCGCGGATGCGCGGTGCGAACCACCGGATCGCGTTCCAGCCCGGCCAGCAGGGTTTCGCCTTCGCGCTGCACGCGGCGCAACACGGCGTTGAGCAGGCCCTTGGCCCAGCTTTTCTTCAACGCGTCGGCACAGCCCACGGTCTCGCCGATGGCGGCGTGGGCGGGGATACGGGTGTAGAGCAATTGGTAGAGGCCGATCAGCAGCAGTGCTTCGACATCCTTGTCGGCGGCCTTGAACGGCTTCTGTAGCAACTGTTCGGCCAGCGCCGCGAGGCGCGGCTGCCAGCGGGCGGCGCCGTAGGCGAGATCCTGGGTGAGGCTGCGGTCGCGTGGCTCGACCTTGTCCAGTTGCGCCGGCAGGCTGCTGCCCAGCGATGCCTTGCCGGACAGCACGGCGGCCAGGGCGCGGGCGGCGGCCAGACGGGGGTTGGGACTCATGCGCCCAGCACCTGGCCCGGGGCGAACTGTTCGCGGCGGCTGTTGAACAGATCGGCGAAGGCCAGCGGCTTGCCGCCGGGGAGTTGCAGGCGGGTCAGACGCAGGGCGCCTTCGCCGCAGGCGACGGTCAGGCCATCCTTGCTGGCGGCGAGGATGGTACCGGGGGCACCTCGGCCTTCGCCTGGGGCCGCAGCCAACACCTTCAGCGTTTCGCCGTTCAGGGTGGTGTGACAGACCGGCCAGGGCATGAAGGCACGGATGCGGCGCTCCAGCTCGACGGCCGGGCGGCTCCAGTCGAGACGGGCTTCGTCCTTGTTCAGCTTGTGCGCGTAGGTGGCCAGGGCATCGTCTTGCACCTCGCCCACCAGCGTGCCGGCGGCCAGGGCATCGACAGCTTCGGTCACGGCTTTCGAACCCAGGGCGGCGAGGCGGTCGTGCAGGCTGCCGCCGGTGTCGCCGGTTTCGATGGGGGTGCTCGCCTTGAGCAGCATCGGGCCGGTGTCCAGGCCGGCTTCCATGCGCATCACGGTGACCCCGCTTTCCGCATCGCCGGCTTCCACGGCGCGCTGGATCGGCGCCGCGCCACGCCAGCGCGGCAGCAGCGAGGCATGGCTGTTGATGCAGCCGAGGGGGGGAATATCCAGCACCGCCTGGGGCAGGATCAGGCCGTAGGCCACCACCACCATCAGGTCCGGCTGCAAGGCGGCCAGTTCGGCCTGGGCATCCGGGTCGCGCAGGGTCTTCGGCTGGAGGACGGGAATGTCGTGCTGAACGGCGAGCTGCTTGACCGGACTCGGCATCAGCTTCTGTCCGCGACCGGCGGGGCGGTCGGGCTGGGTATAGACGGCGACGATCCGGTGCGGGGTGTCGAGGAGGGCCTTGAGATGTTCGGCGGCAAATTCCGGGGTGCCGGCGAAGACGATGCGCAGGGGCTGGGTCATGGTCTCTCGCTGAGGGCTGAAAGAAAAAGGCTTGCCGGAGCAAGCCTTCAGTATGAGCGCATCAGGCCTGTTGCCTGTGCTGTTTCTCCAGCTTCTTGCGGATGCGATCACGCTTGAGGCTGGACAGGTAATCGACGAACAGCTTGCCGTTGAGGTGGTCGCACTCGTGCTGGATACACACCGCCAGCAGGCCTTCGCAGATCATTTCGAAGGCTTCGCCATTGCGGTCGAGGGCCTTGACCCGGACACGTTGCGGACGCTCGACGTTCTCGTAGAAGCCGGGTACCGACAGGCAGCCTTCCTGGTACTGGTCCAGTTCATCGGTGAGCGGTTCGAACTCGGGGTTGATGAACACCAGCGGCTGGGTCTTGTCCTCGCTGACGTCGATCACCACCAGGCGCTTGTGCACGTTCACCTGGGTCGCGGCCAGACCGATGCCAGGGGCGGCGTACATGGTCTCGAACATGTCGTCGATCAGTTGGCGCAGCGAGTCGTCCACCGTCTCCACCGGTTTGGCGATGGTACGCAGCCGCGGATCGGGAAATTCGAGGATGTTCAGGATCGCCATATACGTTTGTGATGCACTTATGGAATTAAGTAAAAATCCACTGCTAAGATGATGAGCAGCATTGAAAAACGGCTTCACGCCGCGTTCCCTGGGGATTTCCGCGGCGCTAGGGCGCTCCACGTGAATACACATAATAAAGGGATTCACCGCATGAGGAAATCACTACTCGCCCTGCTGCTCCTCGCCGCGGGCGGTCTGGCGCAGGCTGCGGTAGAGCTGAAGGATGGTCATCCGGACCGCTATACCGTGGTGAAGGGCGACACGCTCTGGGACATTTCCGGCAAGTTCCTCCGCGAGCCGTGGAAGTGGCCGGAAATCTGGCACGCCAACCCGCAGATCCAGAACCCTCACCTGATCTACCCGGGCGATACGCTGAGCCTGGTCTATGTCGATGGCCAGCCGCGCCTGATGCTCAACCGCGGCGAATCGCGCGGGACCATCAAGCTGTCGCCGAAGGTGCGCAGCACGCCGATGGCCGAAGCGATCCCGACCATCCCGCTGGAAAAGATCAACAGCTTCCTGCTGTCCAACCGTATCGTCGATACGCCCGAGCAGTTTGAGGGCCAACCCTACATCGTCGCCGGCAACGCCGAGCGCGTGGTGAGCGGCGCCGGTGATCGCATCTATGCCCGCGGCATCTTCGAGGAAGGCCAGCCCGTGTACGGCATCTTCCGCCAGGGCCGCATCTACACCGACCCGGATACCAAGGAATTCCTCGGCATCAACGCCGATGACATCGGTACCGGCGAAGTGGTCGCCGAGGAAGGCGACATCGCCACCATGAGCCTGCTGCGCACCACCCAGGAAGTTCGTCTGGGCGACCGCCTGTTCCCCACCGAGGAGCGTGCGGTGAACTCCACCTTCATGCCCAGCGCTCCGTCGAGCGACATCCAGGGCCTGATCCTCGATGTGCCGCGTGGTGTGACGCAGATCGGCCAGTTCGACGTGGTCACCATCAACAAGGGCAAGCGCGACGGCCTGGCCGAAGGCAACGTCCTGGCGGTGTACAAGACCGGCGAAACCGTACGCGACCGCGTGACCGGCGAATCGGTGAAGATCCCGGACGAGCGTTCCGGCCTGCTGATGGTGTTCCGCACCTACGAGAAACTCAGCTACGGCCTGGTGCTCGCCGCCAGCCGCCAGCTCGCGGTCATGGACAAGGTCCGCAACCCGTAACAGCCGAAGCCCCACCTCGCGTGGGGCTTCTTCTTTTCCCCTGCCGCATTTGCGGCGCGACAGATCAAGGATGATCGCGATGTCGCTCGCGACGACTACTTCCCTCACTCCCGCCGAACTCGAAGCCCGCCTGCGCCTGCACAGCCTGCCGGAACTCGGCCCTCGACGTTTCCGCCGCCTGCTCGATGCCTTCGAAAGCGCCTCCGCCGCCCTCAGCGCACCGGCCAGTGCCTGGCGCTCCCTGGGTTTGCCCGCCAGTTGCGCCGAGCCTCGGCGCAGTGCGGAAATCCGCGAACGTGCCGCCGCTGCCATGGCATGGCTGGAGCAGCCGGGGCATCACCTGCTGACCTGGGACGACCCACGCTACCCTGCCCTGCTTGGCGAACTGCCCGACGCGCCTCCCCTGCTGTTCGTCGAAGGCGATCCCGCCATTCTCGAACGGCCTCAACTGGCCATGGTCGGCAGCCGTCGCGCGTCCGCCCCTGGGCTGGACACTGCCCGCGCCTTCGCCCGCAGCCTGGCCGGTGCCGGGTTCGTGATCACCAGCGGGCTGGCTCTGGGGATCGACGGCGCCGCGCACCAGGGAGCGCTGGATGGCGACGGGCTGACCGTCGCGGTGCTCGGAACAGGGCTGCGCTGCCTCTATCCGCATCGGCACAAGGCGCTGGCGCAACGGATCGTCGCCCGCGGCGGTGCGCTGGTGTCGGAGCTGCCGCTGGATTGCCCGCCCCAGGCGAGCAACTTCCCCCGGCGCAACCGCATCATCAGCGGCCTGTCGCTGGGCGTGCTGGTTGTCGAGGCCAGCCCGTCCAGCGGCTCGTTGATCACGGCGAAGCTGGCGGCCGAACAAGGTCGTGAGGTCTATGCCATTCCCGGTTCCATCCACCATCCGGGCGCACGCGGTTGTCATCAGTTGATACGGGAAGGCGCCACCCTGGTGGAGACCATCGAACACATCCTCGAAGCCCTGCGCGGCTGGCAGGTCCAGGCGCCGGCTGCCGCTCCCTCCGCCCAGGCTGGGCATCCGCTGCTGGCGCTGCTGCGGGCCGCACCCCAGAGCAGCGAAAGCCTGGCGATGAACCTCGGCTGGGAGCTGCCACGGACCCTGGTCGCCCTCACCGAGCTGGAGTTGGCGGGCCAGGTGGCCTGTGAAGCCGGCTGCTGGGTGTATCGTGCTGGTTGAGCCTTGTACACTGCCGCCCAGTCAGTATTCGGGGGCCGGAACATGGTCAGCAGTTGGCGTGCGCAGTACGTGGCGCGTGTAGTGCGGGAGGGGGGCGTAGTGGCTTATCCGACCGAGGCGGTGTGGGGACTGGGTTGCGATCCCTGGAACGGGGAAGCCGTCTATCGATTACTGGCGCTGAAGGATCGGCCCGTGGAAAAAGGCCTGATCCTAGTCGCCGACTCCATCCGCCAGTTCGATTTCCTCCTGGAGGACCTGCCGGAAGCCTGGCAGGACCGCCTGGCCAGCACCTGGCCGGGGCCGAACACCTGGCTGGTTCCCCACCAGAACCGTCTGCCCGAGTGGATCACCGGCCAGCACGACAGCGTCGCCTTGCGCGTATCCGATCATCCGCTGGTGCGCGACCTCTGCGCCCTCACCGGCCCGCTGGTGTCCACCTCGGCCAATCCGGGCGGCCGACCGGCGGCGCGCACGCGGTTGCGGGTCGAGCAGTACTTCCATGATCGCCTCGACGCCGTGCTCGGCGGCGCCTTGGGCGGTCGGAAGAACCCCAGTATCATCCGTGACTTGGTCAGTGGGCGGGTAGTAAGAGGATAAGGTGTGAGGCGTGAGGGGTAAGGAGTAAAAGCCTTTACCCCTCCCCCTCTCTCCTCACCCCTTACGGCACAAGTACCGTCGAGCCGGTGGTACGGCGGCCGGCCAGTTCCGTTTGTGCCTTGGCCGCGTCCTCGAGGGCGAAGCGCTGGCCAATTTCCACGTGGATCTTGCCGCTCTCGATCATCGAGAACAGCTCGTCGGCCATGGCCTGCAGGTGTTCCGGGGTATCGGCATAGCCAGCCAGGGTCGGTCGGGTGACGTACAGCGAACCCTTCTGCGCCAGGATGCCGAGGTTGATGCCGGTGACAGCGCCGGAGGCATTGCCGAAGCTGACCAGCAGGCCGCGCGGGGCCACGCAGTCCAGCGAGGTTTCCCAGGTGTCCTTGCCCACCGAGTCGTAGACCACCGGGCACTTCTTGCCATCGGTCAGTTCCAGCACCCGCTTCACCACATCCTCGCGGCTGTAGTCGATGGTCGCCCAGGCACCCAGGGCCTTGGCGCGTTCGGCCTTTTCCGCCGAACCCACGGTGCCGATCAATTGCACACCGAGGGCCTTGGCCCACTGGCAGGCGATGCTGCCGACACCGCCGGCGGCAGCGTGGAAAAGGATGGTCTCGCCGCCTTTCAGCGGATAGGTCTGGCGCAGCAGGTATTGCACGGTCAGGCCCTTGAGCATCACCGCTGCCGCCTGTTCGAAGCTGATCGAGTCGGGCAACCGGACCAGCTTTTCCGCCGGCAGCACGTGCAGTTCGCTGTAGGCGCCCAGCGGGCCGGTGGCATAGGCGACGCGGTCGCCCACCTTGAACTGGGTCACCTCGCTGCCCACCGCCTCGACCTCGCCGGCGCCTTCGCTGCCCAGGCCGGACGGCAGGGCCGGTGGCGCGTAGAGGCCGCTGCGGAAGTAGGTGTCGATGAAGTTGAGGCCGATGGCCTTGTTGCGCACGCGGACTTCGCGTGGACCCGGTTCCGCCGGGGTGTAATCGACGAATTCGAGGACTTCCGGCCCGCCGTGGGCCTTGAACTGGATACGCTTGGCCATCGGAAAAAGACTCCTTGATGAATGCACGCGAAGGGAGGCGCCGGTCCGCCGCCGAAAGGAATAAAGCACGGCACACCGCGCGGAAAGGGCCTATCCAAACCCCAGCGCTTGACCCGCGTCAACAACGAAAGCGCCGGCAGCGATGCTATGCTAGCGCCCCTGTTCGGCCGCCAGCCCGCATGGGCTCTGCCTCCGCCCTGTTGCAAGGTGATTCTCGTGAGTATTCAAACCGAGGCCGTGAAGGCCTATCTGCTCGATCTGCAGGACCGTATCTGCGCCGCCCTGGAAGCCGAAGACGGCGGCGCGCGTTTCAGTGAAGACGCCTGGACCCGCCCGGCCGGTGGCGGTGGTCGTACCCGGGTGATCGCCGACGGTGCCGTGATCGAAAAGGGCGGTGTGAATTTCTCCCACGTGTTCGGTGCCGGCCTGCCGCCGTCGGCCAGTGCCCATCGTCCCGAACTTGCCGGTCGCGGCTTCGAAGCCCTGGGTGTGTCCCTGGTGATCCACCCGGAAAACCCCCACGTACCGACCTCCCACGCCAACGTGCGCTTCTTCAGCGCGGAGAAGGAAGGCGAGGCGCCGGTCTGGTGGTTCGGCGGCGGCTTCGACCTGACGCCCTACTACGCCGTCGAAGAGGATTGCGTGCACTGGCACCAGGTTGCCCGCAAGGCATGCGAACCCTTCGGTGCGGATGTCTACCCGCGCTTCAAGGAATGGTGCGACCGCTATTTCCACCTCAAGCACCGCAACGAGCCGCGCGGCATCGGCGGCCTGTTCTTCGACGACCTGAACCAGTGGGATTTCGAGACCTGCTTCGCCTTCATCCGGGCTATCGGCGATGCCTACATCGAGGCGTACCTGCCCATCATCCAGCGCCGCAAGCTGACCCCCTACGGCGAGCGCGAGCGCGAGTTCCAGGCGTTCCGCCGTGGCCGCTACGTCGAGTTCAACCTGGTCTACGACCGCGGCACCCTGTTCGGCCTGCAATCCGGCGGTCGTACCGAATCGATCCTGATGTCGCTGCCGCCGCAGGTGCGCTGGGGCTACGACTGGAAGCCCGAGCCGGGTACCCCGGAGGCGCGTCTGACGGACTATTTCCTGACCGATCGCGATTGGCTCGCCGGCCAGTCGTGATGGCGGGGCGCTGAAGCACTTTCACCGAGGATTTCCATGGACCGCTACGGCGTTTTCGGCAACCCCATCGGCCACAGCAAGTCGCCGCTGATCCACCGGCTGTTCGCCGAGCAGACCGGCCAGGCGCTGACCTACGAGGCCCTGCTCGCCCCGCTGGACGATTTCACCGGGTTCGCCCGTACCTTCTTCCGCGACGGCAAGGGCGCCAACGTCACCGTGCCGTTCAAGGAAGAGGCGTTCCGCCTGGCCGACAGCCTGACCGCCCGCGCCGAACGCGCCGGGGCGGTGAATACCCTGAAGAAGCTCGACGACGGCAGCCTGCTCGGCGACAACACCGACGGTGCCGGGCTGGTGCGCGACCTGACGGTGAACGCGGGCTGCTCATTGACTGGCAAGCGCATCCTGCTGCTCGGTGCGGGTGGCGCGGTGCGTGGCGTGCTGGAGCCGTTCCTGGCGGAGCGCCCGGCCAGCCTGGTCATCGCCAACCGCACGGTGGAGAAGGCCGAGGCGCTGGCCCGGCAGTTCGCCGACCTGGGTCCGGTGGTGGCCAGCGGTTTCGACTGGATCGACGAGCCGGTGGACCTGATCGTCAACGGCACCTCCGCCAGCCTGGCCGGCGACCTGCCGCCGATCTCGCCGAGCCTGATCCGCCCGGGCCACACGCTGTGCTACGACATGATGTACGGCAAGGAACCCACCGCCTTCTGCCGCTGGGCCAGCGAACACGGCGCGGCGCGGGCGCTGGATGGCCTGGGCATGCTGGTGGAGCAGGCCGCCGAGGCATTCTTCCTCTGGCGCGGCGTGCGTCCGGACAGTGCGCCGGTGCTGGCCGAGGTTCGCAGACTGGTTCTGGCCGGCTGATCAGGTTTCGAACAGGACCGGGCAATGCTCCGGTCCTTCCAGTTTCAGCAACTCCTCCACAACCTGCGGGCGGGCTTGGCGTAGCGTCAGGCTGCGGTTCTGGCCGAGCAGGCGGCGGGCTTCCTGGTGCAGCATCTCGACCCCGGCGTAGTCGATGAAGTTGACCTGCTGCGCCTCGACGATCACCCGTGCTCCTTCGCAACGTTGCAGGCGGTGCTGCAGATAAGGGCAGGCGCCGAAGAAGATCGAACCCTCCAGGCGCAGTACGTCGTCTTCCCCTTCCCGCCATTGCTGCACCCGTGGTCGCGACGTGCGCTTGAGGTAGAAGAACAGCGACGCCAGCACCCCGGCGTAGATGGCGGTCTGCAACTCCAGCAGCAGCGTGGCGGCGAAGGTCAGGCTCATCACCAGGAATTCCGAACGGCTCACCCGCCAGAGCGCGCGAACGCCATGGATGTCCACCAACCCCCAGCAGATCAGCAGGATGCTCGCCGCCATGGCCGGCAGCGGGATGTGTTCGATCAGGCGGGCGCCGAACAGGGTGAACAGGGCGACCCAGAGCGCGGAGAACACCCCGGCCAGTGGCGAGTGGGCACCGGCCTGCTGGTTCAGCGCCGAGCGGGTGAACGAGCCCGCCGACAGCGAGGCCGAGAACCAGGCGCCGACCATGTTGGACAGGCCCTGGCCGCGCACTTCCAGGTTGGCGTTGAGCATCTGCTGCGAGCGGCCGGCCAGGGCACGGGCGATGGACAGGCTGGTGACCAGCCCGAGCATGCCGCAGGCGACGGCGGCCGGCAGCAGGCGCAGCAGGGTATCCAGATCGAACTGCAGCGGGCTGAAGGGCGGCAGCCGGCCTTCGAAGGCGCTGACCAGCGGCACGCCGCTCATCCACTGCGGCAGGGCCGCCACCAGCGCGCCACCGGCCAGGATGCCCAGCAGCAACGCCGGCCAGCGTGGCAGCAAACGCCGCACCAGCAGCGCCACGGCCAGTGCCACCAGCGCCACCAGCAGCGACGGCCAATGGATTTCGCGCAGGTGCCCGCCCAGCGCCAGCAGGCTTTGCAGCGCGGTGGCCTGGCTGGGCAGGTCGAGGCCGAACAGGTTGGGTACCTGGCCGAGGGCGATCACCACGGCTGCGCCAAGGGTGAAGCCGAGGATCACCGAGTGCGAAACGAAGTTGACCAGCGCGCCGAAGCGCAGCAGGCCGAGCAACCACTGGAACAGCCCGGCGAGGAAGGTCAGCAGCAGGACCAGCCCGACGTAATCGGCGCTGCCGGGAGCCGCCAGCGGGCTGACGCTGGTGAACAGTACGATGGAAATGGCCGCGGTCGGCCCGCCGATCAGGTGCCAGGACGAGCCCCACAGGCAGGCGACGATTACCGGCACGATGGCCGCGTAGAGGCCGTATTCCGCCGGCAGGCCGGCGATCAGTGCGTAGGCGATGGATTGCGGCAGGGCGAGGATGGCGCCGGTCAGGCCGACCAGCAGGTCCTGGCCGACGCTGGCGCGGTTCTGCCGGGGCAACCAGGCAAGGAAGGGGAGCAACGTGATCAGGTCGGGACGGTGCATGGACAATCTCGGGCACGGAAGCCGTTACCGCACCATGCCGGGCGGCGAGGGTCAAGGCATTGGAGGTGCGAATCGCGGATTAATCCGCTCCCAAGGGCTCGAGTACTGGGAGCGGGATCTTTCATCGGCCGGAGCTGCGGGCGAATGAATTCGCCCCTACAACCGTGGCCCGGCAAGCGCCGCGTAGTCCGGATTCACATCTTGGCCTTCACCGCTGCCAGGGCTTCGCCGCCGTCGCGAGTGGTCACGCCTTCCAGCCATTGGTCAAGCACCTCGGGATGCGCCGCGATCCAGGCTTTCACCGCCTCGGCGTTGCTGCCCTTCTTCTCCAGCGCGGAGGCCATGATGCTGTTCTCCATTTCCTGGGTGAAGCTCAGGTTGGCGAGCAGCCGGGCGGCGTTCGGGCAAGCCTGCCGGTAGCCCTTGCGGGTCAGGGTGTAGACGCTGCCGCTGCTGCCGAAGTAGGCCTCGCCGCCCTTCAGGTAGCGCATGTCGATCTGCACGTTCATCGGATGCGGCGTCCAGCCGAGGAAGACAATGAAGCGCTGCCGCTTCACCGCGCGGGACACCTCGGAGAGCATGGCCTGTTCCCCCGACTCCACCAGCCGCCATTTGCCCAGGTCGAACTCGTTCTTGGCGATGATCTGCTGGAGCGACTGATTGGCCGGTGCGCCCGAGCCAATGCCGTAGATCTTCTGGTTGAAGCGGTCGGCGAATTTGTTCAGGTCGGCGAAATCCTTCACCCCGGCTTCCCAGACATAGGTCGGAACCGCCAGGGTGAATTCGGTGCCCTCCAGGTTTTTCGCCAACTGCTCCACATCGCCGTTGGCGACGAATTTGTCGTGGTAGCTCTGCTGGGCCGGCATCCAGTTGCCGAGGAAGGCATCCACCAGACCGTCCTTGAGCCCGCCGAAGATGATCGGCACCGCGAGGGTATCGACCTTGGTCTGGTAGCCCATGCCGTCGAGCAGGAAGGTCGCGATGCCGTTGGTCACGGCGATGTCGCTCCAGCCCGGATCGGCCAGCTTCACCGTGGCGCAGCTGGCGTCCTCGGCCTGGGCGTGGAACGTGGCGGCCGACAGCAGACAGCCGCCGGCGAGTACTGCGTTGAGTCTTTTCATGCCTTCCTCCCCTGGTTTTTCTCGGATGGGCGATGCGCCCGTTTTGTTTTTCTACGGCCTGGGATAGCGCGCCCGGCGCTCCAGATCGTCCAGATCGATGTGATTGCGCATGTACTGCTGGCTGGCATCGACCCAAGGCTGGTGGTCCCAGCTGGTGCGCGTACCCTGCTCCAGCGCGGCGGCGACGAAGCGACGGCGGCGCTGGCTGGCCAGGGTCGCCGCATGGATTGCCGGGATGTCCCAGCGGGTGCGGGCCTCGCCGATGAAGTCGTCGAGCAGTGCGCGATAGGCCGGATAGAGCGCCAGATTGCGCTGCTCCTGCGGGTCTTCGAGCACGTCGAAGAGCAACGGCGCGTCCTGCTCCGAGTGCATGTATTTGTAGCGCCCGCGCCGGATCATCATCAGCGGGCTGGTGGTGCCTTCGGCCATGTATTCGCCGAACACTTCGTCGTGGCCGCCCTCGCCCGCCAGGTGCGGCAGCAGCGAGCGGCCATCCAGCGGCAGGTGCGGTTCCAGGCTGCCGCCGGCCAGTTCGACCAGGGTCGGCAGCAGGTCGATGGTCGATACCGCCGCGCCCACCCGATGGGCTGCGAAGCGGCGCGGCGCATGAATCAGCAGCGGTACCCGCGCGGCCATCTCGAACCAGTGCATTTTGTACCAGAGTCCCCGCTCGCCCAGCATGTCGCCATGGTCGCCGGAGAACACGATCAGGGTGTCGTCGGCCAAGCCGCAGGCTTCCAGGGTGCCGAGCAGCTTGCCGATGTTGTCGTCGATGTAGCTGCAGGCGCCGAAGTAGGCGCGGCGGGCGTCGCGGATCTTTTCTGGCGGCAGCGGCTTGTCCCAGAGGTCGATGACCTTGAGCAGGCGCTGCGAGTGCGGGTCCTGCTCGGCCTGGGGAATCGTCTGGCGCGGCAGCGGAATGTCGTCGTCCTGGTAGCGGTTCCAGTATTCGGCCGGGATGGTGTAGGGGTCGTGGGGATGGGTCATCGACACTGTCAGGCAGAACGGCCGGGTATCGTCGCCGCGTACGTGGTCGTAGAGATACTGCTGCGCCTTGAACAGCACTTCTTCATCGAAATCCAGCTGGTTGGTGCGCACGCAGGGGCCGGCCTGCAGCACCGACGACATGTTGTGGTACCAGCTCGGCCGCACCTCCGGCTCGTCCCAGTTCACCGCCCAGCCGTAGTCGGCCGGGTAGATGTCGCTGGTCAGGCGTTCCTCGTAGCCGTGCAACTGGTCCGGGCCGCAGAAGTGCATCTTGCCGGACAGCGCGGTGCGGTAGCCGAGGCGGCGCAGGTAGTGGGCATAGGTCGGCACGTCGGCCGGGAAGTCGGCGGCGTTGTCGTAGGCGCCGATCTTCGACGGCAACTGGCCGCTCACCAGGCTGAAACGCGAGGGCGCGCACAGCGGGCTGTTGCAGTAGGCGGCATCGAAGACCACGCCCTCGGCGGCGAGCCGGCCGAGGTTCGGCATCTTGATCGGCGAGGCCGGGTCGTGGATCGGCAGGATCGGCGCGGCCATCTGGTCGGCCATGATGAAGAGGATGTTCGGGCGCTTCATTGCCTGGGTTATCTCATTCACTGTAGTTATGCGATAGTGCTGGCAGCCATCATTGGCCTCTCGGCCAGTACGGGTAAACCACACACGAATGGATGACTCGGATAAGCACGGCTTATGCAAGAAACCTCTTCCGCGATGCCGCTCGACCTGCTGAGGGTGTTCGAGTCCGCCGGCCGCCAGTTGAGTTTCACCGCCGCCGCCCTGGAGCTGGGTACCACCCAGCCGGCGGTGAGCCAGCAGATCAAGCGGCTGGAAAAGCAGCTCGGCGCGCGGCTGTTCGATCGGGTTTACCGGGGTATCGAACTCACCGAAGCCGGCCGCGTCCTGCTGGAGCATGTGCAAGCCGGGCTGGCGGCCATCGAAGAAGGCATCGAGGCGGTCACCGCCCGGCCGCAGCACGAGGTGTTGCAGGTGGCCACCGACTTCGCCTTCGCCGCCTACTGGCTGATGCCGCGTCTGCCGCGCTTCCACCAGCTCCACCCGGAGATCGATGTCAGTCTGGTGACCAGCGACCGCGGGCTCAACCTGCTGCGCTCCGACATCGACGTCGCCGTGGCTTTCGGCGACGGCCGCTTCAAGCACGGCGAAGCGCAACTGCTGTTCATCGAAGAGGTGTTCCCCATCGCCAGCCCGCGCCTGCTGGAAGGCCGGCAACTGCCCCTGGCGCCGTCGGCCCTGGCAGATTTTCCGCTGCTGCATTTGAAGCCGGAAACGCGTAGTCGCTGGTTCGACTGGAGCGGCCTGTTCCGCGCCCTCGGCATCGCCCAGGCACCCGCGCCGGGTCTGCTGCGCTTCGACAACTACACCCTGCTGATCCAGGCGGCGCTCGCCGGGCAGGGCGTGGCCATCGGCTGGCGCCACTTGGTCGATGACCTGCTGGAACAGGGGCTGCTCTGTCCGCTGCTGAAAGAGCGGGTACGCTCGTCGTACGGCTATTACCTGGTGCTGCCGGAGCGCAAGCGGCGTCAGCGGTTGACCCAGCGCTTCGTCGACTGGTTACAGGCGGAGCTGGCCGAAGAGAACGCAACGTCGTCGGGAGCCGTATAGCGGATCGTAATCCGCTGGCGCAGGTGCTGCGGCGACTCCAGTTCGTCGGCCAGGGCGGCGGCGAAGCGGCGCAGGCGATACAGCTCGCTATCCGGGTCGGCATGCGCGGCATTGCGGAAATCGTCGAGGTCGAAGCGCCAGGTGATCGGCGGCGGCGTGACCAGGGTCCAGTCCAGCGGGCCGTCGAGCAGCAGATGTCGCTCGGCGTCGCCGATCAGGTCGGCCTCGATGATCAGCAACAGGTGTTTCACCCCGACCCGGGGCAGGCCGACGTTCAGCGCCGCCAGCATGTCCAGGGGAGAACCGGCACTGTTCGGCGGTCTGTCGGCGGCGCCGTCGGGCAGGTTCGGCGCCTGGTGATAGATCACCACGGCATCCATCCCGGCCACGCTCTCGCTGACGCTCAGCGGGTCGTACAGATCGCCGAGCTTGGCGCGCAGGCCGGGGTGTACGTCGATGGCGTTAAGGTCGCCGACCACCGCTACCGCTTCATGTTGACGGCTGAGCCACTCGCTCAGCAGCGCGCTGCCCAGGCTCGAATGCGCCCCGTAAAGGGCGAGTTTGAGCACACGGGTTTCAGCGTTCTTCATGCCGTCGGGCTATCCGCTCAACGCCGCGACAACATCAGGCCGACCAGGGTGGCGGCGCCGACGATCAGGCCCAGGCCGAGCACGGCGGTGGACCAGGGATGCTCGTGGGCGTACTGGTTGGCCAGTTGCCCCGCCCGGCGCGTTTGCAGCGACATGCGCTCCAGGCGCGGGGAGGAATATTCCCAGAGGTGTTCGGCCCGCGCCCGCAGGTTGTCCAGGGTGTGCCGCGATTCCTTGCTGGCGCCTTGCTTGAGTTCGTCGAGGGCGGCCATCAGGTTGTGGATTTCTCGCTCGATCTGCTCGGCCGTAGTGGGCTGGTGTGAATTGAACAGGCCCATGGCATGGTCTCCCGTGTCGATGAGTGTGGTGTTTTTGACCGCCGCTACGGCCAGAGGTGCCTCCATTCATCGTAAAACACGGGGCTCTCAGACTTCGTAGAGTTCCAGCGGCAAATGGTCCGGGTCGGCGAAGAAGGTGAAGCGCTTGCCGGTGAGCGCATCGCTACGCACCGGTTCGGTGGCCACGCCCTGGGCATTGAGTTCGGCGATTGCCGCGTCCAGGTCGTCCACCGCGAACGCCAGGTGTCGCAGCCCACGGGCCTCCGGGTAGGACGGCCGGGGCGGCGCGCCGGGGAAGGAGAACAGTTCCAGTTGGCTGTCGCCCAGGCGCAGGTCGAGCTTCCAGGAGTCGCGTTCGGCGCGGTAGGTCTCGGCGATCACTTCCAGCCCCAGCACCTGGGTGTAGAAGTGCTTCGAGCGCGGGTAGTCCGAGCAGATCAGGGCGACGTGATGGAGTTTTTTCAGCGGCATGGCGATCTCCGGGCATGGAACCGGATGGACCGGAGCGGCAGGCGAAGGTTTCGCACTTTCCGTCGGGCATGAAAAAACCGCTGCTCCCTTGGCGGGAGACAGCGGTTCGTTCGACAAGCGGTCAGCGTGCGGCGCGCACGCCTTCGGCCAGTTCGCGACACAGGCCGAGGACATCCTCGACGGCCTGCCCGGGCGTTTCCGCCTTGGCGATGCGGTCCACCAGGGCAGAACCCACCACCACGCCGTCGGCCAGACGGGCGACACTCGCCGCGTGCTCCGGGGTGCGGATGCCGAAGCCGATGCACACCGGCAGCTCGGTATGCCGGCGCAGGCGGGCGACGGCCTGCTCGACGTGCTCCAGGGTCGCCGCATTGGCGCCGGTGACGCCGGCCACCGAGACGTAATAGACGAAGCCGGAGCTGCCGTTCAGCACCTTGGGCAGGCGCTTGTCGTCGGTGGTCGGGGTGGTCAGGCGGATGAAGTCCAGCCCGGCGGCCTGGGCCGGTTCGCACAGGTCGACGTTATGCTCCGGCGGCAAATCGACCACGATCAGGCCGTCCACGCCGGCTTCCTTGGCGTCGGCGATGAAGCGCGGCACGCCGTACTTGTGGATCGGGTTGAAGTAGCCCATCAGTACCAGCGGGGTGCTCTGGTCGTCCTGGCGGAACTCGCGGACCATCCGCAGCGTCTTGACCAGGTCCTGCTTGGCCGCCAGAGCGCGGATGTTGGCGAGCTGGATCGACGGGCCGTCGGCCATCGGGTCGGTGAACGGCATGCCCAGTTCGATCACGTCGGCACCGGCTTTCGGCAGGCCCTTGAGGATCGCCAGGGAAGCGTCGTAGCCGGGATCGCCAGCGGTGACGAAGGTCACCAGGGCGGCGCGGTTCTGTTCTTTCAGTTCGGCGAAGCGCGTCTGCAGGCGGCTCATACGACGGACTCCTTCTGTTCCTGCATGTGGTGCATGACGGTCTGCATATCCTTGTCGCCGCGGCCGGACAGGTTGATCACCATCAGGTGGTCCTTGGGCAGCGTCGGCGCGCGCTTGAAGGCTTCGGCCAGGGCGTGGGACGACTCCAGCGCGGGGATGATACCCTCCAGGCGGCAGCACTGGTGGAAGGCGGCCAGGGCCTCGTGGTCGGTGATCGAGGTGTACTCGACGCGGCCGATGTCGTGCAGCCAGGCGTGTTCCGGGCCGATGCCCGGGTAGTCGAGACCGGCGGAGATCGAGTGAGCATCGATGATCTGGCCGTCTTCGTCCTGCAGCAGGAAGGTGCGGTTGCCGTGCAGTACGCCGGGCACGCCGCCGTTCAGGCTGGCCGCGTGCTTGCCGGTCTCGATGCCGTGGCCGGCGGCTTCGACGCCGACGATCTTCACGCTGGCATCGTCGAGGAACGGGTGGAACAGGCCCATGGCGTTGGAGCCGCCGCCGATGCAGGCGACCAGGCTATCGGGCAGGCGCCCTTCCTTCTCCATCAGCTGCTCGCGGGTCTCCTTGCCGATCACCGCCTGGAAGTCGCGGACCATGGCCGGGTACGGATGCGGGCCGGCGACGGTGCCGATCAGGTAGAAGGTGGTCTCGACGTTGGTCACCCAGTCGCGCAGGGCTTCGTTCATCGCGTCCTTGAGGGTGCCGGTGCCGGCGGTGACCGGGATCACCTCGGCGCCCAGCAGCTTCATGCGGAAGACGTTGGCCTGCTGGCGGTCGATGTCGGTGGTGCCCATGTAGATCACGCACTGCAGGCCGAAGCGCGCGGCCACGGTGGCGGTGGCCACGCCGTGCATGCCGGCGCCGGTCTCGGCGATGATGCGCTGCTTGCCCATGCGCCGGGCCAGGAGGATCTGGCCGATGCAGTTGTTGATCTTGTGCGCGCCGGTGTGGTTCAGCTCTTCGCGCTTGAGGTAAATCTTCGCGCCGCCGCAATGTTCGGTGAGGCGTTCGGCGAAGTACAGCGGGCTCGGCCGGCCGACGTAATCGCGCTGGAAGTAGGCGAGTTCCTCGAGGAACGCCGGATCGGTCTTGGCCTTCTCGTACTCGGCGGCCAGGTCGTGGATCAGCGGCATCAGGGTTTCGGCGACGTACTGCCCGCCGAACTGGCCGAACAGGCCGGTGGCGTCGGGGCCGGTGCGGTATGAGGTCATGGCAGCGCTCCTGCGTTGTCCCTTCCAGTGGAAAGGGCGGGTGTTAGCGATGGGGTCATTCTACCTGTGCGTGTTTGTGGGAAAAGCGATTAGAGCGCGACGATATGTCAGAAAACCTCACGAGTCAGTACTCCCTCTCTCGTCCGTAGTGAAACTAAGAAAGTGTGATTGATTTAACGCTATGCGCAGAACTTCGGTTCATGCTGGACGGTCGCAGTCACACGGCACCGGGCCGGCAACGGAGAAACGTTATGAAGCACGGAATGAAGATGGCGGGAATGACACTTGCTGTGATGGTGGGAGCGGCCCAGGCACAAACGACGGAGCTGGATGGGATCGGCGTATCCCGCGACGTTCCCTGTAACGGCCAGGACGTGAGCATCAGCGGCAACGGCAATCGGTTTCGCCTGAGTGGCGGCTGCGGCCAGGTGATAGTGCATGGCTCGGAGCAAAGGATCGAACTTGGCGACGCCAGCCGTGTGGAAATCACCGGCGTTGGAAACCAGGTACAAGCCGGAAGGATTAACCAACTGGATGTGAGCAGCACCGGGCATCGGGTGAAGGCCACTCTGCATGGTGAGGCCGAGCGGCCGGCGCAAGTCATGGTATATGGCGCGGAGAATATTCTGACCCTCGGCTTCGAGGGCCCCGCGCAGGTGGATATCAGTGGTACTGGCCAGCAGCTCGACTGGCGCGGAGACGAGCCGCAAATCTCCACCAGCGGTGTCGATCATCGGATCGAGCGACACTAGTGCCTTGGTGGCGGCTTGCTGGGAAAGCGAATAGAGTGCCCTGACCTGTCAGGAAAACTCCCATTCATATGAGCCGAGACCTACCTCCGCTGAATGCCTTGCGAGCCTTCGAGGCTGCTGCTCGCCTGCAAAGCATCAGCCGCGCCGGCGCGGAGTTGCACGTCACCCACGGGGCCATAAGCCGACAGATTCGTGCGCTGGAAGAACAACTAGGGGTCAGTCTGTTCGACAAGGATGGCCGTGGGGTGAAACTTACCGGTGCCGGCGTGCGCCTGCGTGATGCCGCGTCCGATGCATTCGAGCGGTTGCGCGGTGCTTGCGCCGAGCTGAAACGGCACCAGGCCGATGCCCCGTTCGTCCTCGGCTGTCCGGGCAGCCTGCTGGCGCGCTGGTTCATTCCGCGCCTGGACCGGCTCAACCGCGCCTTGCCGGAACTGCGCCTGCAACTCTCGTCCAGCGAAGGCGACCTCGACCCGCGCCGCCCCGGCGTGGACGCCACCCTGCTGTTCGCCGAAAAGCCCTGGCCGGCTGATATGCAGGTCTTCGAACTGGCGGCCGAATGCATCGGCCCGGTGCTCAGCCCCCGCTATGCCCGATCAGCCGAACTGAGCGGCGCGGCACCGGACGCATTGCTGAGCGAGGCCCTGCTGCACACCGCCTCGCGCCCGCAGGCCTGGCCGAACTGGGCCGCCGCCAACGGCCTGCCACCCACGGCGCTGCGCTACGGACAGGGATTCGAGCACCTGTACTACCTGCTGGAGGCGGCGGTGGCGGGCCTCGGCGTGGCCATCGCCCCCCAGCAACTGGTGGCGGACGACCTCGCCGCCGGCCGTCTGATCGCCCCCTGGGGCTTCGTCGAAACCCCGGCGCGACTGGCACTGTGGGTGCCGGCCCGGCACAACGACCCCCGTGCCGAGCGGTTGGCGGCGTGGTTGCGGGCTCAACTGAGGCCCGCTTCGGAAGCTGATCTACGGAGTAAAAAAAGGGCGCAAGATGCGCCCATGCTGCCCAAGTCGCCTTAGCTGGCCAGCGAAACCTTGACCTTCTCCGGCTTGCGGGCCGGTTCGCGGTAACCGTCCGGGTTTTGCGTCTGCCAGCGCCAGGCGTCGCTGAGCATGGCGTGCAGGTCGCGTTCGGCGCGCCAGCCCAGTTCGCGCAGGGCCTTGCCGGGGTCGGCCCAGCACTGGGCGATGTCTCCCGGCCGGCGGGCGACGAAGCGGTGCGGTAGCGGCCGGCCGATCACCTCTTCGAAGGCGCGCACCATTTGCAGCACCGAGTAGCCCTGGCCGGTGCCGAGGTTCCAGACCGAGACGCCCTGCTGGCGGTCGAGTCGTTCCAGGGCCTTGAGATGCCCCTTGGCCAGGTCCACCACATGGATGTAGTCACGCACGCCGGTGCCGTCGGCGGTGGGGTAGTCGTTGCCGTAGATGCTGAGGCGCTTCAGGCGCCCCACCGCCACTTGCAGCATGTAGGGCAGCAGGTTGTTGGGGATGCCGTTGGGGTCTTCGCCGATCCGGCCGGACGGGTGGGCGCCGATGGGGTTGAAGTAGCGCAGCAGGCCGATGGACCAGCACGGATCGGAGTTGGCCAGTCCCTTGAGGACGTTTTCCGCCATCAGCTTGGATTGGCCATAGGGGTTGGTGGGGATGCCGGTAGGGCAGTCCTCGCGGATCGGCATGCTCACCGATTCGCCGTAGACGGTCGCCGAGGAGCTGAAGACCAGCTTGTAGACCCCCGCGCTGCGCATTGCCTGGCACAGCGCGATGCTGCCGCCGACGTTGGTTTCGTAGTAGTGCAGCGGCTCGCGGACGCTCTCGCCCACCGCCTTCAGCCCGGCGAAGTGCATCACGGCTTCGATGGGATAATCGCGGAAGACGCGCTCCAGCAGGTCGCGGTCGAGGATGTCGCCGAGGACGAACTCGACCCGTTTCCCGGTCAGTTGCTCCACGCGCTCCAGCGCCAGCCGCGAGCTGTTGCACAGGTTATCCAGCACCACGACCCGGTGGCCGGCTTCGAGCAGTTCCAGCACGGTATGCGAACCGATGTAACCCGCACCCCCGGTTACCAAAATCATCGCTGCTACCCCCTTTTCGAGCAGGTCGGTCGTTCGTCATGCCCGATCGCTGCGTTCCGTCCCGGACCCGAGCCGAGCGCGTCGGCGCAAGCCGCCCCCTACCCCGTGGCGGCAGGCGCAACAGGGTGTGGCATGAGTGCCAGGGCTCGATCAGTTACAGGGATTCCGACGGGCCAAGGGCCGTTTGAGTTCCGGTGGATTCGTCTCGCAGGGGCCGTTGCGGCTTCGGATGACCGGAAGGAACCCAGGGCCGTTTCCGCCATCCACTAAGAGGCGGCTGGGTCCGACCCGATTCCCGGATGGACTCCCGATCCGGCCGCCACGTCGTTCAATCATCCGTGGACGCTGCCCACGAGGGCGGCAGGGAAGCCTTGCGTGCCGCTCGTACTACGAGGAAGAACCATGAGCTGGGCGGGGCCTTTCCAATACGACCTCGGTAAATCCCGCACGTCGAATGCCGGTGCAGCGCCGGCGCCGGACGTTCAGTACGCACCCGACGCACCGATCCTGCTGTGCCTGTCGCACTTGCGCTGGAGCTTCGTCTACCAGCGGCCGCAGCACCTGATGGCGCGTTTCGCCCGCGACTATCCGGTGCTGTTCTTCGAAGAACCCATCGCCAGCGATGAGCCCCGACCCTGGCTGGAATCCCGCCGCGAGGAAGGCGGTGTCGAGGTGCTGGTGCCGCGTCTGCCGCATGGCTGGGCAGGACGGGAGGCGGAACAGGCGCAGCGCGAACTGCTCGATGGCTTCCTTGCCGAACGCGGCCGGGAGCGGTTGATTCTCTGGTACTACACGCCGATGAGCCTGGCCTTCACCGATCACCTGAAGGCGGACGCGGTGGTCTACGACTGCATGGACGAACTGTCCGCCTTCCGCGGCGCGCCGCCGGAGCTGGTGACGCGCGAACGTGAGCTGCTGGCCCGGGCCGACCTGGTGTTCACCGGCGGCTACAGTCTGTACGAGGCCAAGCGCGAGCTGCATGCCAACGCCCACCCCTTCCCCAGCAGCGTCGACATCGCCCATTTCGGTGCGGCCCGCGATCCGCAGCCGGACCCGGCCGACCAGGCGTCGATCGGTCGTCCGCGCCTGGGCTTCTACGGGGTGATCGACGAACGCTTCGACGTCGAGCTGCTCGCCGCCGTCGCCGAGCGGCGACCGGACTGGCAGTTCGTGATGATCGGCCCGGTGGTGAAGATCGACCCGGCCAGCCTGCCGCAGCGACCCAACGTGCACTTCCTCGGCGGCAAGGTCTACGACGAGCTGCCGCAGTACCTGGCCGGCTGGGACGTGGCGTTGATGCCCTTCGCGCTGAACGAATCGACCCGTTTCATCAGCCCGACCAAGACCCCCGAATACCTCGCCGGCGGTTGTCCGGTGGTGTCCACGCCGATCACCGACGTGGTGCGTACCTACGGCGACAGCGGCGTGGTGCGCATCGCCGGGAGCGCCGACGAATTCGTCGGCGCCTGTGAAGCTGCCTTGCGCGACGCCGCCGACCGCGACCGCCTGCTGCGCACCGCCGATGCGGTGCTGGCCGACATGTCCTGGGATACCACCTGGGCCCAGATGAAGGAGAAGATCGAATGCGCGATGAACTGAACGCGGTCGGCCGCAAGGGCTTCGACTACCTGATCGTCGGCGCGGGGTTCGCCGGCAGCGTGCTCGCCGAGCGGCTGGCGGCCGGGCTGGGCAAGCGGGTCCTGCTGGTCGACCGCCGCCCGCACATCGGCGGCAACGCCTACGACCACTACAACGACGACGGCATCCTAGTGCACCGCTACGGGCCGCATATCTTCCACACCAATGCCCCGCGCATCGTCGAATACCTTTCGCGCTTCACCGAATGGCGTCCCTACGAGCACCGGGTGCTGGCGGAGGTGGACGGCCAGCAGGTACCGATCCCGATCAACCTCACCACCCTCAACCGCCTCTACGGCCTCGATCTCGACGAGGCTGGCGCGGAGCGTTTCCTCGCCAGCCGTGCCGAGCCGGTGGCGGATATCCGCACCTCCGAGGACGTGGTGATCAACCAGATCGGCCGCGAGCTGTACGAGAAATTCTTCCGAGGCTATACCCGCAAGCAGTGGGGCCTGGATCCCTCGCAACTGGACAAGTCGGTGACCTCGCGGGTGCCGACCCGCACCAACGCCGACGACCGCTACTTCGGCGACAGCTTCCAGATGATGCCCCTGCACGGCTACACGCGGATGTTCGAGAAAATGCTCGACCATCCCAACATCAAGGTGATGGTCAACACCGACTTCAAGGAAATCCGCGACGAGGTGCAGTACGACCACCTGGTGTACTGCGGGCCCATCGACGAATACTTCGGCTACTGCTACGGCAAGCTGCCCTACCGCTCGCTGCGGTTCCAGCACGAGACCGTCGACCGGGAGCGCTTCCAGCCGGTGGCGGTGGTCAACTACCCCGCCGAGGATGTGCCTTACACCCGCATCACCGAGTACAAGCACCTCACCGGCCAGCAGCACCACAAGACCAGCCTGACCTACGAATACCCCTCCGCCGAGGGCGATCCCTACTACCCGATCCCGCGCCCCGAGAATGCCGAGCTGTACAAGCGCTACCAGGCTCTCGCCGACGCCACGCCGGGGGTGACCTTCCTCGGCCGGTTGGGCACCTATCGTTACTACAACATGGACCAGGTGGTCGGCCAGGCGCTGGCGCTGTACAAGCGCATCGAGGAGGCGGAGCACCCTCAGGCCGAGGTCGAGCTGGAAGAGCCCTTGGCCCGGCAGGCCACCTGACGGAATCGCGAAACAGGCAGGAGAGACGATGTACCTACCCTCCCTATTCGACAGCTTCTTCATGGGCGGCTTCGAATGCTCTACTCACCGGCGCCATGATGGTCGCCGGCTCGACCTGATCGCCGCCACCGGCCACGACCGCCATGCACCGGCGGACTACGCCGCCCTGCGCCGCCAGGGCCTGCGCAGCGTGCGCGATGGGGTGCGCTGGCATCTGATCGAGACGGCACCCGGACGCTATGAGTGGTCGAGCCTGCTGTCCATGCTGCGTGCCACCCGCGAGCAGCGGGTACAGGTGATCTGGGACCTCTGCCACTACGGCTGGCCGGACGACCTCGACATCTGGCAGCCGGCCTTCGTCGAGCGCTTCGCCCGTTTCGCCGGTGCCGTGGCGCGACTGGTGCGCGATGAGGGCATCGAGGTGCCCTTCTATGCGCCGGTCAACGAGATTTCCTACTGGGCCTGGGCCGGTGGCGACCAGGCGCACTTCAACCCCATGGCCCAGGGGCGTGGGCAGGAACTCAAGCACCAACTGGTGCGCGCCAGCATCGCCGCCATCGAGGCGATCCGCGCCGAGGCGCCGAAGGCACGCTTCGTCCAGATCGACCCGGTGATCCATGTGGCGCCTGCCAGCGACCGTCCCGACGACCAGGCCGCCGCCGAGGCCTATCGCCAGGCCCAGTACGAAGCCTGGGACCTGCTCACCGGGCGCGCCTGGCCGGGACTCGGCGGGCGGCCGGAGTACCTCGACATCCTCGGCATGAACTACTACTCGGACAACCAGTGGTTCCACGGTGGCGCGACCATCCCGCCCGGGCATCCGGCCTACCGCCCGTTCCAGGGCATCCTCGCCGAGGTCTACCAGCGCTATCGGCGGCCGCTGCTGGTGGCCGAAACCGGAGCCGAGGGCGAGGCGCGCGGTCCCTGGCTGCGCTACGTCGCCGAGCAGGTGATGGCGGCCCTGGAGCGTGGCGTGCCGGTGGAGGGCATCTGCCTGTATCCGGTGCTCGACTATCCCGGCTGGACCAACGAACGCCACTGCCCGGCGGGCCTGCTCGGCTATCCCGATGCGGACGGCACACGGCCGGTCTGTGCGGAGCTGGAGCAGGAGCTGCGTCGTCAACAAGCGCGCCTGGAGAGGCTGCGCGAAGAACGGGGCCGGCTGGCCTCGGCGTTGTCGTGAACATCATGGCCCGCCCGCTCGGCCGGCGCGAGCAAGTGCTGCCGAGCCGGCCGATCCCGTTCCTCTGGCGCTACGTGCGCCTGCGCCCCTGGCATTTCGGCGTGCTCGCCGCGGTGATCGTCGGTGCTGCCGCCAGCGCGGTGGCGGTGCAGTACGGCATGAAGCTGCTGGTGGATGCCATGGCGGCCGGAGGCGAGCGCCGCAGCGCCGATGTGTGGACGCCGCTGGCGCTGTTCCTCGGCCTGATCGTGCTGGAAAACGCCCTCTGGCGGACGGGTGGCTGGCTCGGCTGCCGGACCGTGGTGGCGAGCTGCGTGGACCTGCGCATCGACCTGTTCAAGTACCTGACCGGCCACCCGATGCGCTACTTCAACGAGCATTTCGCCGGTGCCCTGGGCAACCGCATTACCGCCACCGGTACGGCGGCGGGTTCGATCTACGGTGGCCTGGCCTGGAAGATCACCCCGCCGGTGGTGGACTTCCTCGGTGCCGTGGTGGTGCTGTTCACCGTCGATTGGCGCATGGCCGTGGCGCTGATCGGCTTCGTGCTGCTGGTGGCGCTGCTGATCACCGGTTTCGGCATCCGTGGCCGCTCCCGACACCAACGCTACGCGGCGCAGGCGGCGCACGTCGGCGGCGAGCTGGTGGATGCGGTGTCCAACGTCTGGACCATCAAGGCGTTCTCCGCCCGTGACCGCGAGAGCGAGCGGCTGGCCCAGGAGATCGGCATCGAGGCCCGCGCCCATCGGCGCAGTTGGATGTACCTGGAAAAAGCGCGGGTGATCCACGACCTCTGCTTGGCGGTGATGGCCGGCGGCATGCTGCTCTGGGCCATCGTGCTCTGGCGCGCCGGACGGGTGACGCCCGGCGACGTGGTGCTGGTCAGCGCCCTCACCTTCCGCATCCTCCACGGCTCGCGCGACCTGGCCCTGGCCCTGGTGGACGCGACCCAGCAGCTCGGCGCCATCGCCGACACCCTGCGGGTGATCGTCCAGCCCCACGCGCTGGACGACCCCGACCGGCCGCTGGAGGCTGCCGACGGTACCCTCGATCTGATCGACGTGCGTTTCAGCTACCCGGACGGCCGCGAGGTTTTCCGTGGCCTCGACCTGCACATCCCGGCCGGGCAGAAGGTGGGGATCGTCGGCCCATCCGGCGCCGGCAAATCGACCCTGGTGCACCTGATCCAGCGTCTCGACGATGTCGGCGGCGGGCGCATCCTCATCGACGGCCACGACATCCGCGCGGTCAGCCAGGACAGCCTGCGCGCTATGATCGCCGTGGTGCCGCAGGAGACCGCGCTGTTCAACCGCAGCATCCGCGAGAACATCCGCTACGGCCGCCCGGCCGCCAGCGACGCGGAGGTGGAAGAGGCCGCGCGGATGGCCTTCTGCGACAGCTTCATCCGCGACCTGCCGGAGGGCTACGACACCCTGGTGGGCGAGCGCGGGGTGATGCTCTCCGGCGGCCAGCGGCAGCGCCTCGGCATCGCCCGGGCCTTCCTCAAGGACGCGCCGATCCTGATCCTCGACGAGGCCACCTCGGCGCTGGATACCCATTCCGAGGCCGAGATCCAGGTCGCCCTGGCCGGGCTGGTGCGGGGCCGCACGGTGCTGGCGGTGGCGCACCGCTTGTCCACGGTGGCCAACTTCGACCGCATCCTGGTGCTGCACGACGGCCGCATCGTCGAAGACGGCCCGCCGGGTCGTCTGCTGGAGCAGGGCGGGCTGTACGCGACCCTGTGGCGGATGCAGGTGGAAGGCTTCCGCCGGGATGCCGGGCCGGAGTGAGGCCATGCAGCGCGCCCGGGTCAACTCCTCCAGCCTGCGCTCGGTCGGCTACGACCCCGAGCGGCGCGTGCTGGAGGTGGAGTTCAGCAACGGCAGCCTCTACCAGTACGAGGGCGTTCCGGGGGAGATCGTCCGCGAGCTGCTTGCCGCCGACTCCCTCGGGACCTACTTCAACCAGGTCTTCAAATCCTGCGACTTCCCCTATCGGCGGCTAGAGTGAAAACCAGGCTCCGGCGCCGCCGGTCCCGTGTATCCACCCATGAGGAGACGGCCATGTCCGACCATCACACCTACAAGAAGATCGAACTGGTGGGGTCTTCCACCACCAGCATCGAAGACGCCATCAACAACGCCCTGGCCGAAGCTTCGAAGAGCCTGCAGCTCCTCGAATGGTTCGAAGTGACCGAGACCCGTGGACACATCCGCAACGGCGCGGTGGCGCACTTCCAGGTGACCGTGAAGGTGGGTTTCCGCATCGCCGACAGTTGAAACATCTACCCGAGGCAGAACCAACCGGAGCCGGCCCTGTCTGTGCTTAAGCGCCTTGTGGCGTTTTGCTGGCGCGGTCCTGTAAGGGCCGTCGTGTTCATGGAGCGAAGGAGCGTTATCGATGAAAAAACTGATAGGGGTGTTGGCGCTGTCCAGCCTGGCCGGTACGGCGCTGGCTGCCGGTAAGCCATGCGACGAACTGAAGGCGGAAATCGACGCGAAACTCCAGGCCAAGGGTGTCAGCGCCTACAGCCTGGAGGTCGTGGACAAAGGCAGCGCGACCGACAAGCAGGTGGTCGGCAGTTGTGAAGGCGGTACCAAGGAGATCGTCTACCAGCGCGGGTGAGGCAGCGGACGGTGGGAGCGAATTCATTCGCGAATGGGTTCGCTCTCACTGTTTCGGTTGAGAGTCGTCTGGGTGACCTGGGGTTTTGCTGCTGGGTTGATGGGTGGAAGGTACAGCGCACATTTCAAACGCCGTGCTGACCCTACCTCCGCCCCCTCACCCTGGCCTCCCCAAAGGGGCGAGGGGGAAATGTCCCCGCATCTGCGAGCCCACACGAATCACCCCTTCGTCCCTTGGGACAGGTGATCTCTAGCAGCAAAGAGATCAGGTCTACTCCGAACTTGCGAGCCCACACGAACTACCCCCTCGCCCCTCTGGGGAGAGGGCTGGGGTGAGGGGGCGATCTACCAGGCACCCAATCAGCCCACGATCAAACACCCCACCCTGCCCTTCAATGACCCCTCACCTCAACCCCGCCAGAATCTCGAAACTACGCCGACGATGCTCCTGCTCGTACAGATCGCAGGTAAAGATCAGCTCATCCGCCCGGGTCTGCTCCAGCAGGATGTCCAGCCGCGCCCGCACCTTCTCCGGCCCGCCGATCACCGCCATGCCGAGGAAACTGCCCACCGCATCCTGCTCGTGGGGTAGCCACAGGCCCTGCATGCTCCGCACTGGCGGGCGCAGCACCAGGCTTTCCCCGCGCAGCAGCGCCAGCACCCGCTGGAACGCGGTGGTCGCCAGGTATTCGGCTTCTTCGTCGGTGGGGGCGGCGACCAGCGGTACGCCGAGCATCACGTAGGGCTTGTCGAGTACATCCGATGGCTGGAAGTTCTCCCGGTACAGGCGGATCGCCTCGTGCATGTAGCGCGGCGCGAAGTGCGAGGCGAAGGCATACGGCAGGCCCTTGGCTGCCGCCAACTGGGCGCTGAACAGGCTGGAGCCGAGCAGCCAGATCGGCACCTGGCTGTCCACGCCCGGCATGGCGATCACCCGCTGGCCGGGTTGGCGCGGGCCGAGCAGGTGCTGCAACTCTTCGACATCCTTCGGGAAATCGTCGGCCGTGCCGAGCCGGTCGCGGCGCAGGGCGTGGGCGGTGTACTGATCGGCGCCGGGCGCGCGGCCGAGCCCCAGGTCGATCCGCCCCGGATAGAGCGCCGCCAGGGTGCCGAACTGCTCGGCGATCACCAGAGGCGAATGGTTGGGCAGCATCACCCCGCCGGCGCCGAGGCGGATGCGCGAGGTGCCGGCCGCCAGGTAGCCGATCAGCACGGCCGTGGCGGAGCTGGCGATGCCCTCCATGTTGTGGTGCTCGGCGACCCAGAAACGGGTGAAGCCGAGCTGCTCCACATGCCGGGCCAGGGCCAGCGAATGGTGCAGGGCCTGGGCGGCGTCGCCATCGTCTCGCACCGGCGCCAGGTCGAGGATGGAAATCGAGATATCGGACAGTCGGCTCATGGGCTTCCCCTTGCATGAGTCAGGGATGTGCGGGCGGCGATGGGCAAACACAAGGGCAACCCGTCGCCCACCTCATTCGCGCGGCTTGGCGCATTCCGGCAACGAGGGCCCGTTGCGCCGCTCGTAGCGTTCCAGCAGCGGCTGGGTGCTCAGCCCATGGACCAGGATGCTCAGCGCCACCACCGACAAGGTCAGGCCGACCACCTCGGTGGTGGCCGGGTCGTGCAGGCCGTGGGTCAGCGCGTAGGCGAGGTAATACAGGCTACCGATGCCGCGGATGCCGAACCAGCCGATCAGCCGGCGCTGCTCGGCGCTCACCACCGAGGCGGGCATCAGCAGACGCACCCCCAGCGGACGGATGACGCAGAACAGGGCAAGGCCGAGCCACAGCGCGCGGCTATCCCAGTGGGCAGGCAGGAGCACGCCGAGCAGGGTAACCAACAGCACCTCCAGGCTGCGCTCCAGCAGGTTGCCGAAGGTCAGGATGTCGCCGATCAGCACCCCGGCGGCGATCTTCGGCTCGGCGATGCGCTGGCCGTCGATGGGCGCGGCTTCGCCGGACGCGCGCGGCACCGAGTGCAGGGTCAGCTCCTCGGCTGGTACCGGCGAGCGGCCGGAAGAGTCCACCTCGGCGCGACGCAGGCCGACGCCGGCGGCGAAAGTGGAAAGGAAGCCCCAGGCGCCGATCATCTCGGCGCCGGCGTAGGACAGGGCGATCAGCGCCAGGGCGAGGAAATCGTTCGGCGACATGGCGGTGTCCGCATGCCGGGCGCGCAGGTAGATCGCCAGCCGGCCCACCACCCGGCCGAGGAAGAAGCCCAGCAGCAGGCCCGCCGGAATCGCCCAGAGCAAGCGGTGCAGCGTCCACTGCCCGAGCCAGTCGGCGGTCAGCCGGTCATGCTCGATTACCAGCAAGGCCAGCACCACGAAGGGGAAGGCCATGCCGTCGTTCAGCCCGGCCTCGCCGGTCAGTCCGTAGCGCACCCGGTCGCAGTCGCGGGCGTGGTTCACCTGCACCAGGCTGGCCAGTACCGGATCGGTGGGTGCCAGCAGCGCGCCGATCAGCAGCGACACGCCCCAATCCAGGCCGAACAGGTAGCGACAGCACAGGCACACGCCGAGGATGCTGACCAGCATCACCGGCCCGGTCAGCAGGGCGGCGCCGACCCATGCGGGATCGCGAAAGCGCAGGCGCAGCTTGAGCCCGCTGAAGAACAGCGAGACCAGCACGGCGACTTCGGTGAGGTGCTCCAGCCAGGGCGTCACGGCGAAGAAATCCACTTGCCAGAGGCCGACGCCCATCTGGCTGATCAGCAGGCCGAAGCCGAGGTAGATCACCGAGGTGGTGACCGGCAGCCAGCGCAGGTATGCGGACGCCAGGGCAAGGATAAGCAACAGCGTGCCCAGTACCGTCATCCATTCGAGGAAATTCATGCGCCTGCCTTGGAAGCGAGCGGAAAGCAGCGCTTGCACGCGCGGTAATCGTCACGTGCAAGCGCGGGACCCTCGCAAGCGACGGCCCTGTTCATTCGAGTGAAGGCGTTCGCGTAGGTTCAGTGCGATCAGAACGTCCCGCAGCGCAACACCTTGCCCCGGGCCAGCACGTTGCGCTGGTCGTCGTACAGCCAGGCCTGGGCCTTCATGATCATGGGGCGTGCCTCCAGGCGATAGCGTTTTCCGGCAACGAAATTGTCGTAGCGGATTTGCAGTTCACAGGTCATCTGCATGGGTTCGCTGACATTCGACAAGGCGCCCCCTCCGGCCACCTCGAAGCGCAGAGTGACCTCCAGCTCGTGGGCGCCGGGGCTGACTTGGAAATAGCGACCGTCGCCCCAGCGCTTGTCATCCAGGCGCTGGGCCATCAGCAGGTTGTCGGCGGTGGTGTAGAGGTCGATCCAGGCCTGTTGCGGGTCATGGCGCGGCAGCGGGCTGGCGCAGGCGGTCAGCAGGGTGGGCAGGAACAGGGCGGGCAGCAGGCGCATGGCGATCTCGAGGCGGTGGTGGCGGGTTTTTCCAGCATAGCGTTTCAGACCCCGCCGCAGCGCATCTCCTGCCCTCGTGCCAGCAGGCGGTCGTCCTGATCGTAGAGCTTCACCCAGGCGCGGAAGCCCACCTGGCCAGCCTGCAGGCGATAGCGCTGGCCGGCGCCGAAACTGTCGTAGCGCAGACGCAGGCGGCAATCGCGCTGGTGCGGCTGGCTGTCCAGGCCGATATCGTCGCCGCTGACCTCGAACTGGTAGCGCATGCCCAGCTCATGGGCACCGGGCGGTACCTGGAAATAGCGGCGGTCGTCCCAGGGCCGCTCGTCCACTTCGGCGGCGTGCAGGCGGCTGGCGTGGGCGGGATCGAGATCGACCCAGGCCTGGTTGGGATCGGGGCGCGGCATCAACAGGCCGCAGCCGGAGAGCGCGAGCAGGCCGATGAGAATGAAAGAGACAGAAAAACCACGCATGCTGAACTCCGCAGAGGCAGTGAGGATCAGGTATGGACATTCGCCACGCGGAGCGCTCAGGCTTGCGCTGCCGCGTCGCTCTTCGAGCATGGCAAAGACCTGTTTGGACTCAAGGACCGCAGATGCCGCGCCTTCCAGCCCCCTCTCTCGACCGTTTCGCCCGGCCCTGGGTTCCCTTGCTGCTCGTCGTCTGGCTGAACGGTTGTTCCAGCGTCGCCTACTACGGCCAGTTGCTGGAAGGCCAGCTCGACCTGCTGAGCCGTCGCGAACCGATCGCCGGGCTGGTGAGGGACGACAGCCGCGACGCCCGCCTGCGCCAGCGCCTGGCCCTGGCGCTCCAGGCCCGTACCTTCGCCAGTGCCGAACTGGGCCTGCCGGACAACGACAGCTACCGCCTCTACGCCGATATCGGCCGGCCCTACGTGGTGTGGAACGTCTTCGCCACACCGGAGCTGTCCCTGGAACCGCTGACCCACTGTTTCCCGGTCGCTGGCTGTGTCGCCTACCGCGGCTACTATCGCCAGGGTACGGCCCGCGGTGCGGCGGCCGTGTTGCAGCAAGACGGCTGGGACACCTACGTCGCCGGCATCCCGGCCTACTCCACCCTCGGCTGGTTCGACGACCCGATCCTCAACTCCATGCTGCACTGGGACGACGACCGCCTCGCCGCGACGATCTTCCATGAACTGGCGCACCAGATGTTCTACGTGCGTGACGACACCGCCTTCAACGAATCCTTCGCCAGCTTCGTCGAGCGCGAAGGCCTGCGCCAATGGGGCGCCCACCGCGGCCTGCCTCCGGCCGACCCGGCCGCGCTGCGCCAGCGTGAACAATTCACCGCCCTCGTCCTCGCCACCCGCGAAGCACTGCAACGGCTCTACGCCAGCGACCTGCCGGACGCCGAGAAGCGCCAACGCAAGGCCGCCACCTTCGAACGCCTGCGCCAGGACTATCGCCACCTGCGCGACAGCCAATGGCACGGCGACCGCCGCTACGACACCTGGATCGAAAGCCCTCTCAACAACGCCAAACTCCTCCCCTTCGGCCTCTACGACCGCTGGGTCTCCGCCTTCGCCGCACTGTTCGAACGGGAGGGGAAGGACTGGCAGAGGTTCTACGGGGCGGTGGAGCGGTTGGGGAGGTTGTCGGCGGAAGAGCGGCAGCGGAGACTGCAGCAACTGGAGGCCGGCGGGGAAACGCCGGCCTCGGCAACAGCCGACTGAACAACGAGGAGCCGTTCATGCCCCGCTACCCCCTTGCCCTGACCCTCAGCCTCCTGGCCACGCCGCTGCTGGCCGCGCCCAAGCCCTGTGAGGCGTTGAAGGAAGAGATCGAAGTGAAGATTCAGGCCGCGGGCGTCACGACCTACACCTTGGAGATCGTGCCCAACGACGAGGTGGAGGATCAGAGCATGGTGGTGGGCAGTTGCGACAACGGCACCCGGAAGATCATTTACCAGAGGAACGGCTGACGGCGCGCCGCCAGCCATCCCGCCTCACCCCTGATACCCCTCCACCAGGTGCTGGTCCTTCAGCCGTACGTAGTTGTCGGCGCTGTAGCGGAAGTAGCTGCGTTCCTTGTCGGTGAGCGGGCGGGCCTGTTTGGCGGGGCTGCCGACGTAGAGGTAGCCGCTTTCCAGGCGCTTGCCCGGCGGGACGAGGCTGCCGGCACCGAGGACGACTTCGTCTTCGATCACCACGCCGTCCATGACGATGCTGCCCATGCCGATCAGCACGCGGCTGCCGATGCTGCAACCGTGGAGGATGACCTTGTGGCCGATGGTCACGTCGTCGCCGATGGTGAGGGGGTAGCCGCCGGGGTTGAAGGGGCCGGCGTGGGTGATGTGCAGCACGCTGCCGTCCTGCACGCTGGTGCGTTCGCCGATGCGGATGCTGTGCATGTCGCCGCGGATCACCGCCAGGGGCCAGACGGAGCTGTCGGCGCCGATCTCCACGTCGCCGAGTACCACGGCGGAGGCGTCCACGAAGACCCGCTCGCCGAGCTGCGGAGTGAAGTGCTGGTAGGTGCGAATCGACACGATAGAAACCTCTTGGGCTGCGGTGGAAGGCGATTGTAATTAAGATGGCGCGCATAGCCCGCTGTCAAAACGGTATCGGGGGAGCAACCCCGGTCGACCGTGGTCACAGCTTGAAGTCCATTGCCACAGGTGAAGACGCCGTGTCTGCGAACAACCCCTTGCTGCAGCCTTTCGACCTGCCACCCTATTCCGCCATCCTTCCGGAACACGTCGAGCCGGCCATCGATGCGATCCTCGCCGACAATCGCGCGGCCATCGCCGACCTGCTTTCCCGACAGTCTGGCACACCGAGCTGGGACGGGCTGGTGCTGGCCCTGGACGAACTGGGCGAGCGCCTCGGCCGCGCCTGGAGCCCGGTCAGCCACTTGAATGCGGTGCGCAACAGCCAGGAACTGCGCCAGGCGTATGAGGCCTGCCTGCCGAAGCTGTCCGCCTACTGGACCGAACTGGGCCAGAACCGCACGTTGTTCGATGCCTACAAGGCGCTGGCCGAAAGCCCCGAGGCGAGCGCGTTCGACGTGGCGCAGAAGACCATCCTCGACCACGCTCTGCGCGACTTCCGGTTGTCCGGTATCGATCTGCCGGAAGCCGAGCAGAAGCGCTACGCCGAGATCCAGATGAAGCTGTCCGAGCTGTCCAGCCGCTTCTCCAACCAGTTGCTCGACGCGACCCAGGCGTGGACCAAGCAGGTGACCGATGAAGCCGCCCTGGCCGGGCTGACCGATTCGGCCAAGGCGCAGATGGCCGAGGCCGCCAAGGCGAAGAACCTCGACGGCTGGCTGATCACGCTGGAATTTCCCAGCTATTACGCGGTGATGACCTACGCCGATGACCGCGCCCTGCGCGAAGAAGTCTATGCGGCCTACTGCACCCGCGCTTCCGACCAGGGGCCGAACGCCGGCCAGTTCGACAACGGCCCGCTGATGGAAGAAATCCTCGACCTGCGCCAGGAACTGGCCAAGCTGCTCGGCTACGCCAATTTCGCCGAACTGAGCCTGGCCACCAAGATGGCCGAGTCCAGCGAGCAGGTATTGCACTTCCTCCGCGACCTGGCGGTACGCAGCAAGCCGTTCGCCGAGCAGGACCTGGCCGAGCTGAAGGCGTTCGCCGCCGAGCAGGGTTGCACCGACTTGAAGAGCTGGGACGTCGGTTATTACAGCGAGAAGCTGCGCCAGCAGCGCTACAGCATTTCCCAGGAAGCGCTGCGCGCCTACTTCCCCATCGACAAGGTACTTTCCGGGCTGTTCGCCATCGTCGAGCGCCTGTATGGCATCCAGATCCATGAGCTGTCCGGCTTCGACAGCTGGCATCCGGACGTGCGCCTGTTCGAGATTCGTGAGCACGGCCAGCACGTCGGCCGCTTCTTCTTCGACCTCTACGCCCGCGCCAACAAGCGCGGCGGCGCCTGGATGGACGGTGCCCGCGACAAGCGCCGCACCGCCCAGGGCGAGCTGGTCAGCCCGGTGGCCAATCTGGTGTGCAACTTCACCCCGCCGGTGGGCGGCAAGCCGGCGCTGCTCACCCACGACGAAGTGACCACCCTCTTCCACGAATTCGGCCACGGCCTGCACCACCTGCTGACCCGCATCGAGCATGCCGGTGCCTCCGGCATCAACGGCGTGGCCTGGGACGCGGTGGAGCTGCCCAGCCAGTTCATGGAGAACTGGTGCTGGGAGCCGGAAGGCCTGGCGCTGATCTCCGGTCATTACGAAACCGGCGAGCCGCTGCCCCAGGACCTGCTGGACAAGATGCTGGCGGCGAAGAACTTCCAGTCCGGCCTGATGATGGTGCGCCAGTTGGAGTTCTCCTTGTTCGACTTCGAGCTGCACGCCACCCATGGCGACGGCCGCAGCGTGCTGGACGTGCTGGAAGGCATCCGCGACGAGGTGGCGGTGCTGCGTCCGCCGGCGTACAACCGTTTCGCCAACAGCTTCGCCCACATCTTCGCCGGCGGTTATGCGGCGGGCTACTACAGCTACAAGTGGGCCGAGGTGCTGTCCGCCGATGCCTTCTCGCGCTTCGAGGAAGAAGGCGTGTTCAACCCCGAGACCGGCCGGGCCTTCCGCGAGGCGATCCTGGCCCGTGGCGGCTCCCAGGAGCCGATGGTGCTGTTCGTCGACTTCCGCGGTCGTGAGCCGTCCATCGATGCCCTGTTGCGCCACCTCGGCCTGAGCCAGGAGGCGGCATGAGCGACGCGCCTTCCAAGGTGACTGCGAAACGCTTCATCGCCGGAGCCGTGTGCCCGGCGTGCAGCCAGATGGACACCATCAAGATGTGGGATGAGGACGGCGTGCCGCACCGCGAATGCGTCGCCTGCGGCTACGCCGACACGCTCAACGCCCAGGGCCAGTCGGTACCCAAGGAGCTGAGCACGCGGGTCAACAAGACCGCGCCCAAGCCGGCCAACCCGAAGGTGCAGCCGGTGCAGTTCTTCCCCAATCCGAAGCTGAAGAAGCCGAAGGAATAGCGCTGTCGGGCTGCGCGGCGTTATTGATGTTGGGCGAATTCATTCGCCCAACGAAGCTACGCCAGGCGGATGATCCGCCCTAACGCACGCTGGTCGGGAAGGGCTGACGAAAACGAAAAGGCTCGCCATACTGTATGAATAAACAGTATTCGGTGAGCCTTGCCATGTCCTATCCAACCCTTCCCCCGCGTGGCCGCGGCACGGCCAGCAATCCCCACAACCGTTTCGCCCCGACCCGCGCCGAAGCCTACGACGACGGCTGGTTCCAGGAAGTCCCGCCCTGCCGCGCCACCGAGGTGCGCAGCGAGACGGCGAAGACGGTGATCACCCGCAACAAGTCGCCGGACGTGGGTTTCGACCGTTCGGTGAATCCTTATCGGGGCTGTGAACATGGCTGCATCTACTGCTTCGCGCGGCCCAGTCATGCGTACTGGGACATGTCGCCGGGGATCGATTTCGAGACCCGGCTGATCGCCAAGACCAACCTCGTCGCTTCCCTCGAACAGGAACTGAGCAAGCCGGGCTACGTGCCGCAGCCCATCGCCCTGGGCATCAACACTGACGCCTACCAGCCGATCGAACGGGAGCAACGCCTGACCCGCGGCGCGCTGGAGGTGCTGCTGCGCTACCGCCATCCGGTGCACATCATCACCAAGAGTTCGCTGATCCTGCGCGACCTCGACCTGCTCAGCCAACTGGCCGAACAACGGCTGGTCAGTGTGGCATTGAGCCTGACCACCCTGGACGACGAACTGAAACGCATCATGGAGCCCCGCACCGCCTCGCCGTCGGCCCGCCTGCGGACGCTACGCGTGCTGCATGAGAACGGTGTGCCGGTGAACGTGCTGTGCGCGCCGATCATCCCGATGATCAACGACATGGAGCTGGAGCGCATGCTGGAGGCCGCGCGCGACACCGGCGCCCGTTCGGCCGGCTACGTGCTGATCCGCCTGCCTCATGAAATCGCCGAGCTGTTCGAGGAATGGCTGCGGGCGCATTTCCCCGACCGCGCCGAGCACGTGATGAGCCTGATCCGCCAGTGCCGGGGCGGCAAGAACTACGACAGCCGCTTCGGTACCCGCATGCGCGGCGAAGGCATCTATGCCGACCTGCTGGCGCAGCGTTTCCAGATCGCCATCCGCCGGCTCGGCCTCAATCGCCGCGACTACGGTCCCCTGGATTGCAGCCGCTTCGCCCCGCCGGGTGGGCAGATGTCGTTGTTGTGAGGTTCTGGCGAGGGTCGCGAGGCTTCGATGGGCGAATGAATTCGCCCCTACACTTTTAGCCCTGGATGAATCATCTCCTTCGTCCTCGTAGGAGCCAGCTCTGCTGGCGATAGCCGCTGGAGAATGCCATTTCGCCACCCGCAGGGGCTGTGCGGGAATGGCCATGTGCCTTCCCGTAATGCCCGTCCTAGAGCGGTCCGATTCAGTTTCACTTAAGTTTTTTGGCTTAGCCTTGCGAACGATGTGACCACAGGGTCACAGCCTGCCGTCCAGCTCTCGTCAGGTTCGAAAATGCGAAACTTGTCTCATTCGTCCATGGAGGTCCGAAAAAATGAACGATCGCGAACCCACTCGACCCGAGCCCACCGGTGTATTGCCCCAGGCGGAGGGTGCGGAGGAGGCGCTGCGGCATATCGTCGAAGGCTTCCAGCGTTTCCGGCATGAAGTCTTCCCGCAGCAGGAGGAGCTGTTCCGGAAACTGGCCAACGCCCAGCGGCCGCGCGCCATGTTCATCACTTGCGCGGATTCGCGCATCGTCCCCGAATTGATCACCCAGAGTTCGCCGGGCGATCTGTTCGTCACTCGCAACGTCGGCAACGTCGTACCGCCCTACGGACAGATGAACGGTGGCGTGTCCACGGCCATCGAGTACGCGGTGATGGCGCTGGGCGTGCACCACGTGATCGTCTGCGGTCACTCCGACTGCGGCGCCATGAGGGCGGTGATGGACCCGCAGACCCTCGAGCGCATGCCCACCGTCAAGGCCTGGCTGCGGCATTGCGAGGTGGCCAAGACGGTGGTGGCGGAGAACTGCCATTGCTGCGGCGACCAGGAAACGCTGGACGTGCTGACCGAAGAGAACGTGGTGGCGCAGCTCGACCATCTCCGTACCCACCCTTCGGTGGCCTCGCGCATCGCCAGCGGCCAGTTGTTTATCCACGGCTGGGTCTATTGCATCGAAACCAGCGAGATCAAAGCCTACGACGCCGAGCTCGGTGCCTTCCGCCCGCTTGATGGCGAGGGGCCGGTGCCCCTGGCGACACCCAGACCGCGCTACCAGCAGTGACCGCCTGCCGCATGGGCGGCAGCTGACAACAATCACACCGCTGCCGATCGCATTGCCGGTCACCTGATCTTTTCTTCACTGCCTTCGACGCCCGATGCCGAGCCTTGCGCTCCGCGTCGCGGCGAATCACGTGCCGACTTTTTGTGAGGAGACAGCGCCATGTCTGTCGAAACCCTGAAATCCACGCTGCCACGGGACGCCCTGGCGTCCGTGGTGGTCTTTCTCGTCGCCCTGCCGCTGTGCATGGGCATCGCCATCGCCTCGGGTCTGCCGCCGGCCAAGGGGTTGATCACTGGTATTGTCGGCGGTCTGGTGGTCGGCTTCCTGGCCGGCGCGCCGTTGCAGGTCAGTGGGCCGGCCGCCGGTCTGACCGTGCTGGTCTTCGAGCTGGTGCAGCAATACGGCGCTGCCATGCTCGGGCCGATCCTCCTGCTCGCCGGTGCGATCCAGTTGCTGGCCGGGCGATTGCGCCTCGGCTGCTGGTTCCGCGTCACCGCGCCGGCGGTGGTGTACGGCATGCTCGCCGGCATCGGCGTGCTGATCGTGCTGTCCCAGCTCCACGTGATGCTGGATGCGTCTCCCCAGGCTTCCGGCCTGGACAACCTGCAGGCGTTCCCCGCCGCCCTGCGCGAGGCGCTGCCGTTGATCGGTGCGGGGGACGGGTTCGCCGCCGGGCTGCTGGGCCTGCTGACCATCGGCCTGATGGCGCTGTGGGATCGCTTCCGTCCCAGTCGCCTGCGCCTGTTGCCGGGCGCGCTGCTCGGGGTGGCGGCAGCGACCCTGGTCGGCCTATGGATGGGGCTCGATGTGCGCCGGGTCGAGGTGCCGGCCAACCTCGGCGAGGCCATCGACTGGCTGCGGCCTGGCGACCTGCTGAGCCTGGCCGAGCCGGGCATTCTCATCGCCGCGTTGGCGGTGGCTTTCATCGCCAGCGCCGAGACGCTGCTGTCCGCTGCCGCGGTGGATCGCATGCACCAGGGGCCGCGTGCGGATTTCGACCGCGAGCTGTCAGCCCAGGGTATCGGCAACATGCTCTGCGGCCTGCTCGGCGCCTTGCCGATGACTGGGGTGATCGTGCGCAGTTCGGCGAACGTCCAGGCCGGCGCCCGTACCCGGCTGTCCGCCATGCTCCATGCGGTCTGGCTGCTGGCCTCGGTGGTGCTGCTCGCCGGCTTGCTGGAGCAGATTCCGGTGGCGGCCCTGGCGGCGGTGCTGGTCTATACCGGGATCAAGCTGGTCGATATCAAGGCGTTGCGCTACCTCGGACGCTATGGCCGCATGGCGATGTTCATCTACGCCGCCACGGCCCTGGCGATCGTTTCCACCGACCTGCTCACCGGCGTGTTGATCGGCTTCGCCCTGACCCTGGCCCAGCTCGCCTGGCGCGCGTCGCGGCTGAAGATCAACCTGGTCCAGGAAGAAGGCAGCCGCCACGCGGAACTGCGCATGATCGGCGCGGCGACCTTCCTCAAGGTGCCGCAACTGGCCAAGGCGCTGGAATCGGTACAGCCGGACTGTCACCTGCACGTGCCGCTGGATCGCCTGAGCTACATCGACCATGCCTGCATGGAGCTGCTGGATGAGTGGCAGCGCGCCCATCGGGCCAGCGGGGCACGCCTGATCATCGAGCAGCACGCCCTGAAACGACGGCTGGAAGGTCGCCGCCGGCGCCTGGCCCTGGGCGCCTGAGAACGGAACTAATCCGCTGCGCCAGGCCCCAATCCAGAGGGAAGCGGCCGCCCGTCATCGAGAGACGGGCGGCCCTGTCTGGAGGTGCCGTGGAGACCTTTCTCGACCTGCTGCAATGGCCGGCCATGCTGGCCACGGTGATCGCCGCCTGGCTGATCGGCTCGCTGAACAAGCGCCGGCGTACCTGGGGCTTCTGGTGTTTCCTGCTGAGCAACGTGCTCTGGGTGATCTGGGGCTGGTATGCCTCGGCCTGGGCGTTGATCGCCCTGCAGGTCTGCCTGGCCGTGCTGAACATCCGGGGCGTGAAGAAGAACGATCCGGACCAGACCCGGTTGGCAGAGCCCTGATATCCATCCACGCGCTGCCGAGCGGGCGCTCAAAGCGATGCGCGGATGACCAGCGGACAGTCCACTAACTGGGGACCGGGGGTTTCGAGCGCATCGATCAAGTGGCGCGCGGCGCGCTGGCCGATCTCGTAGTAGGGCAGCTGCACCGTGGTCAGGGGCGGCAGGAACAGTTCGGCGATGCCGATCATGTTGTCGTAGCCGAGCACCGCGACATCGCCGGGGATTTTCAGGCCGCGGGCCAGCAGCACCTGGTACGCGCAGAAGGCGATGCGGTCGTTGCCGCAGATCAGGATGTCGAACTGCGGCCGACCCTCGACGATGTGTCGCTCGAGGATACCCGGCGTTTCGTCATAGGCGTCATGGGTCGAGAGGTCGTACTGCAACAGCGCCGAGGGCGGCAGGCCGGCCTCGGCAAAGGCCCGTTGCATGCCCTTCTGGCGCAGCCCCCAGGCCAGGCTCTGGCTCGGCAGGTTGATGCACAGCGGGCGGCGGTAGCCCTGGTGTAAGGCGTGCTGCACGGCGCGGTACTGGCCGCTTTCGTCGTCCGGGACGTAGCTGGTCAGGCCACGGTCCTCGGCCAAACAGTTGGCCAGCACCAGCGGTTTGCTCTTCAGGCGTTCGGGGATGCTTACCCGGCGCAGCCCCATGGCGCTGAAGATCAGGCCGTCGGGACGGTGCGAGAGCATCAGGTCGACGCTCTGCTCGCTGGGTGGATCGCTGAGCAGGTTGAGCACGAACACGTTCCAGCCGGCCTGCTGCGCGGTCCGTTCGATGGACAGCAGCAGCTCGACGGCGAACGGGGTGGTTGCGGTGTCCAGGGCGAACACCCCGATGGTGCGGGTCAGCAGGTTGTCGCCGCGAATCTTGCGCGCCGACATGCTGGGCACGAATTGCAGCTCGTCGATGGCGCGGCGCACCCGCTGGTAGGTCTCGGGGCTCAACTTCTCGGGATTGTTGAGCGCCCGCGAGACCGTCATCAGGGAAACGCCGGCCAGCCGGGCGACATCTTTCACTGTAGTCATGCAGGGCTACCGGACAGGGTGGGCGATGAATCATGACACAGCGCCGACGCCTGTCGCGACTGCGCCGGCGTGTGCTTCAGAGCCAGCCGCAGCCGAGGCGCCAGGCGTTGCGGATCGCCACCCGTCCGCCGTCGGCGCTGCCGAACAGCTTCACCCCGAGGCTGTCCGGGCGCGGATAGATGCGGCTGCTGAGGCTGAAGCTGCCGTCTGCGGCGAATACCTCGATGGAGGAGCGGTCGAGGAATATCCGCAGTAGCAGCGCTTCCCGGCTGGGCGCCAGGGCTACGCTGCGCTGGCCGTCGACGCCCGCACCCGAGCGGCTGCGGTCGAGCACCAGACGCTGCAGTTGGGCGTCGTAGTAGAGCAGGGTTTCCTCGCGCCCGTCGGCGCTGCAGCGCAGGGCGATGCCCAGCCTGCCGTCGGCGCAGCCGGCCAGGTCCCAGTGCACCTCCAGTTCCAGCAGGTCGCCGCCTACCTGCGGTACCGGCTGCGTGCCCTGTCCGTCCCACCAGGCCGTGCCCTGCGCCAGCAGGGCTTGCTGGCGTAGGGCCGTCAGTTCGCGCGCGGGCTGGCTGCACAGGCGGCCGTCGCGCAACTGCAGTTCGCGCGGCAACCCGAGCATGCCGCACCAGTGGTGGGCCTTGCTCGGCATGGGGCTGTCCCACATGTCCAGCCAGGCCCAGGCCAGGCGGCGGCCGTCGGCGGCCAGCAGGGTCTGCGCGGCGTAGAAGTCGTGACCGTTATCCAGTTCGATGAAGGGCCCGCCGTCGAAGCGCCAGTCGCTGCCGAGGTGACCGACGCGGTAGCCGGTCTGGTACTTGTTCAGCCGTTCGAAGCCATCCGGCTGCATGCCCTGGGGGGAGTAGAGCAGCACGTCCTGGCCGTCCAGGCGGAACAGGTCCGGGCACTCCCACATATAGCCGTCGCCCTCGCCGCCGCGGCTCGCATAGTCGAGGAATTCCCAGGTGCGCAGGTCGCTGGAGCGGTACAGCGGCAGCAGCGGCTGGTCGCCCAGGCGCGCGCCGGCGATCAGGTACCAGTGCTCGCCTTCGCGCCAGACCTTAGGGTCGCGAAAATGCATGATGGCGGCATCCGGGGCGGCGTCGATGACCACGCCCTGCTTGGCGAAGTGCACGCCGTCGTCGCTGGTGGCCAGGCACTGGACCTGGCGGATGGCGCGCTCGTCGCCCACCTCACCCAGCCAGGTATGCCCGGTGTAGAGCAGCGCTAAGCGGTCGCCGCAGACCACGGCGCTGCCGGAGAAGCAGCCGTGACGATCGAATTCATCGCCCGGCGCGAGGGCGATGGGCAGGTGCTGCCAGTGCACGAGGTCGCGGCTCTTGGCGTGCCCCCAGTACATCGGACCCCAATTCGGGTCGAACGGGTGGTGCTGGTAGAACACATGGTATTCGCCACGGAAATACACCACGCCGTTCGGGTCGTTCATCCAGCCGGCCCGGGGGGCGAGGTGGTAGGCGGGACGATAGTCGTGCACGAGGCGTGCGTTACCCTCGTTCAGCGCGCGCTGGGCGAGGTCGGGGGAAACAGGCATGCAATGGCTCATTGGATTGATGGAGTTGGTCATGCATAGCCCTGGGCCAGGGCACGCGGAGATGCGGCGTCGGGCGCGGGGCGGCGCGGCAGGGCCGCTCCCTCGACGTCGAACAGGTGCAGGTTGCCGGCGTCCGCCAGCACCTCGACACGGTCGCCGACGCGCCAGGGGGCGTTCGTCTGGCAGCGGCAGATTAGCGGCTCGTCCTCCCCGACATCGAGGTGCACATAGGTTTCGCAGCCCAGGTATTCGACCCCGGTCACGACCAATCCGGCGCTGCCCGGTGCCGCCTGCAGCGCCAGATGCTCGGGGCGCACGCCCAGGCTCAGCGGGCTGTCGGCTGCCAGTGCGCTGCTGTCGAAAGTCAGGGCCGTCAGGCGGCCGAGCGCCGGCGTTTCGATCAGGCTCTGCGGGCCGGGGGCGAGCAGGCGCGCCGGGAGAAAATTCATCCGCGGCGAACCGAGGAAACCGGCGACGAAGCGGCTCGCCGGCCGCTCGTAGAGTTCGCGCGGGGTGCCGACCTGTTCGATGCGCCCGGCATTGAGCACGACGATCTTGTCGGCCAGGGTCATCGCCTCGACCTGGTCGTGGGTCACGTAGATCATGGTGGTGCCCAGACGATCATGCAGGCGGGCGATCTCGTTGCGCATCTGCACGCGCAGGGCCGCGTCGAGGTTGGACAGCGGTTCGTCGAACAACAGGATGTCCGGCTCGCGCGCCATCGCCCGGCCCATGGCCACGCGCTGGCGCTGGCCGCCGGACAGCTCCTTCGGCTTGCGCTGCAGGAGTTTGTCCAGTTGCAGGATGCGTGCGGTTTCCAGCACCCGCTCGCGCAGGCTGCGCTTATCGGTCTTGGCCAGCTTGAGGCCGAAGCCGATGTTGTCGTACACGCTCATGTGCGGGTACAGCGCGTAGGACTGGAACACCATGCCGACCCCGCGCTCGCGCGGTTCCAGGTCGTTGACCCGGCGCCCGTCGATCAGCAGGTCGCCGGCGCAGATCGACTCCAGACCGGCGATCAGCCGCAGTAGGGTCGACTTGCCGCAGCCCGAGGGGCCGACGAACACCACGAATTCGCCGCTGGCGATCTCCAGGCTGATGTCGCGCAGGATGCGCAGGCCGCCCAGTTGCTTGTTCACATTGTCGAGTTGCAACTTGCTCATGCTGTGATTCCTTGTTCTTGTGGGCTTAGCCCTTGAGCGCGCCGGTGGTGAGGCCGGACACGATGCGCCGCTGGAACACCAGTACCAGCAGTACCAGCGGCACGGTGACCATGACCGAGGCCGCCATCAGCAGGCCCCAGGGCAGCTCGTGCTGGCTGCCACCGGAAATCAGCGCGATGGCCACCGGCACCGTGCGCTGCTGGTCGGTCAGGGTGAAGGTCAGGGCGAAGAGGAACTCGTTCCAGGCGGCGATGAACGCCAGCAGGCCGGTGGTCACCAGCGCCGGCCAGAGCAGCGGCAGCAGCACCCGGGTGAGCGCCACCCAGGGCGAGGCGCCGTCCATGATCGCCGCCTCCTCCAGTTCGCCGGGCAGTTGCCCGATGAAGGTAGTCAGCACCCAGACGGTGAATGGCAGGGTGAAGATGGTGTAGCTGAGGATCAGCGCCCAGGCGCTGTTGTACAGGCCGAGAGCGCGGATCACCTCGAACAGCCCGGAGAGCACCGCGACCTGCGGGAACATCGACACGCCCAGGACCAGCAGCAGTACCGTGGCACGGCCGCGAAACTTGACCCGACCCAGGGCATAGGCAGCGGTCAGGCTGAGGAACAGCGCCAGCGCCACCACGCAGACGGCGACGAACACCGAGTTGCCGATGGCTTGCACGAAGGACGCCTGTTGCAGCACCGCGGCGTAATTGGAGAGGTCCGCCTTATCGGTCCAGTAGCTCACCTGGAACAAGGCGCTGGACGGCTTCAGCGAGGTCAGTACGGCGTAGTAGAAGGGGAAGACCGCATACAGCAGCAACACGCCGATCGCGCCGTAGAAACCCAGGCGTAGCAGCGCTTTCTTGAACGGACGCGGGCTCATGGGCGCACCTCCATCTGGCGGCGACCGAGGTAGAGATAGAACACGGCGATCACCGCGACGATCAGGAACAGCAGGGTCGAGGCAGCGCTGCCGTAGCCGACGTCCTGGAACTCCACCAGTTGCTGGCGGGCGTAGATCGACATACTCATGGTCGATGACGAGTTCGAGGTCAGCACGTAGATGACATCGAATACCCGCAGCGAATCGAGGATGCGGAAGATCGCCGCGACCAGCAGCGCCGGCATCAGCAGCGGCAGGGTGACCCGCCAGAACACCTTCAGCGGGTGGATGCCGTCGACCCGGGCCGCCTCATAGCAATCGCCCGGCAGCATCTGCAGGGCGGCCAGCATCAGCAGTGCGACGAAGGGCACGGTCTTCCACACATCGACCATGATCACCGCCCACATCGACAGGCTGGCGTCGGCGGTCCAGGCCAGGGGCGCGTCGATCAGGCCCAGGCCGAGCAGCAGGTGATTGAGGATGCCGAACTGGTCGTTGAGCATCCACGCCCAGATCTTCGCCGAGACGATGGTGGGAATCGCCCAGGGGATCAGAATCATCGCGCGCACCAGGGCCCGGCCGGCGAACCGCACGTTGAGCAGCAGGGCCACCGCCAGGCCCAGCATGATCTCCAGGCTGACCGACACCGCGGTGAAGTGCAGGGTGTTGCGCACCGCGTTCCACCACAGCGGATCGACCAGGATGCCCGACCAGCCATCGCCATCGCGCGCCAGGTAGTTGCTCAGTCCGACGAAGGCACCGGCGCCGGTGTCGCTCAGGCTGGTATCGGTCAGGCTGAACCAGAAAGTGCGCAGCAATGGCCAGCCGGCCACCAGCAGCAGGCACAGCAGCATCGGCGTCAGGAACAGCCAGGCGGCGCATATGCGACGGCGCTGCACGGGCGTTTCCTTGATCGGCAGGGGCTCGTCGTAAAACGACTGAGCCCGGGAGATAGAGGTGGTCATGGCGGTTCCTTGGTTGTTTACCAGTGGCGGCGCTTGATGCGCTTGAGGTCGCTGCCCAGCTCGGTCACCGCCTGGTCGACGCTGGCCTCGCCGGAGAGCACGCCGTGCACGCGATCGAACAGTGCATTGGAAACCCGTGGGTAGCGGTCGGCGGTGATCGCCGCAGGGCGCATCACGCCGTCGGCCAGGATGCTGCGCAGTTGGCTGTAGTGCGGCATGGCCGCGAGCAGGTCGGGATCTTCGTAGAGCGACTCGATGACCGGGTTGTATGCCCCGATCAGGGCGCGGCGCTTCTGCTGCTGGGCGCTGGTCAGGTAGGCCACCAGCTCTGCGGCGAGCTTGGGTTCGGCACTGTAGCGCGACACCGACAGGCCCCAGCCGCCGAGGGTGGAGGCGTGCATGCCGGCCTCGCCGCCCTTGGGCAGCGGGGCAATCCCGACCTTGCCTTTTATGGCGCTGTCCGGGCTCTGCACCAGGGCCCAGGCATAGGGCCAGTTGCGCATGAACAGCGCATTGCCGGACTGGAACACGCCGCGCCCTTCTTCTTCGGTGTAATTGAGCACGCCGCGTGGAGAAATGTCGCCCACCCAGCTCTTGGCCAGGCTCAAGGCCGTACGCGTGGCCGGGCTGTCGACCCGGATCTCGCCCTGGGCGTCGATCAGGCTGCCGCCCGGCTGGCTGCCGATCCACTCCAGGGCGTTGCAGGTCAGGCCCTCGTAGGCGCGGCCCTGAAACACATAACCCCACAGGTTGGCGTTGCCGGCGTCGCGCTCGGCCTGCTGGATGGCGCGCGCGGTGGCAGTCAGCTCGTCCCAGGTCTGCGGTACCGGTTTGGCGTACTTCTCCAGCAGGTCCTGGCGGTAGTACAGCAGGCCCGAGTCGGTGAACCAAGGCATGCTCACCAGGCGCCCGTCGACGGTGGCGTTGTCCAGTTGCGCCTGGAAATAGCCCTGGGTGGCGTTCTCTGGAAGCACCTCGCGCAGATCCAGCAGGTGATTGGCCAGCATCCCCGGCCAGACCACGTCGATCTGGATGATGTCGATGTCGGCAGATTGAGCACTGAGGATCTGCTGATAGAACGACAGGCGCTCGGTCGCCGAATTGGGCGTCGACACCACCTCGACCTTGTGCCCGGTCTGCTGCGACCAAGCCTCGACGGCTTCCTTGCACAACTGCAACTCAGCGCCCACGGCGCCGCAGGAAATGGTCAGGTTGGCCGCGCCGGCCAAGGCTGGCAGGCCGCCGCAGAGCGCCAGCAAGGCAGTGGGAAGAATTGCTTTGAGTCGTTGCATAAGAACTCCTTCATTTTTATTTTTGTTGAAGATAACGTTAACATCGCTAATATAGCAGTGCATCTTGAGATGTACACCTCATTTCCCTGGTTTTGCCGACCGCCGGACCAAGCCCCACGGTTGGTGCACAGAATAAAAACAAAAGAGGAAAAACCATGCAGCATGCCTCACCCTGGCTACTGGCCGGATTGCTCGGCGCCTGGCCGCTCGCCCCGCTGGCTCAGGCCGCCGCCCCCATGACCCTGGAAGAGCGCCTAGCTGCGCTGGAAGCCAGGGCCAGCGCGGCTGAAATGCGCGCCTCCGCCGCCGAACGACAGGCCCAGGCCATCGCCCTGGAACTGCAGCGCCTCAAAGGCGAGCGCCCCGATCTTTCCGCCTCCTCCCCTGCCGCGCAGGCCGCGACCCTGGCTCCGGCTCTGGACGCCCGCCTGGCGCAAGTCGAAGCCCGCCAGGAGGCCCTAGAAAAGCTGGGCCGCAGCGAGACCAAGAACCCCAGCAAACTCACCGATGGTTTCAGTTTCAACGGCTATGCCCGTTCCGGGTTGCTGATCAACGAAGAGCTGAGTGGCGGACGTGGCGGCCCCTATGTCACGCCGGCCGGCTCGGTCGGCGGCGCTGTCGGGCGGCTCGGCAACGAAGACGACACCTACATGCGCATCGACCTGTCGAAAGAGGCCTACGCGCAGAATGGCACCCGCTCGAAATTCACCGTTTCGATCGCCGATGGGGTGGAAAGCTCCAACGACTGGACGGCCGAAGAAAGCAGCCTGAACGTGCGCCAGGCATTTGCCGCCCTCGACCATATCGCGGCGTTCAAGGGTAACCCCATGCTGGAAAACGCCACCCTGTGGGCCGGCAAGCGCTACGACCGGGACACCTTCGACATCCACTGGCTGGACTCGGATGTGGTTTATCTCGCCGGTACCGGCGGCGGCATCTACGATGTGCAGCTCGGCGACAACTGGCGCTCCAACTTCTCCTTGATGGGTCGCGACTACGGTGACTTCAGCGCCAGCGGCGGTGACGCCGACGTGGAAAGCTACATCCTCACCGCCAACCAGTTCTTCGCCGAAGACCGCTGGCAGTGGATGGTCAATGCCATTGGCTCGAACAAGAACGAAAGCCGCAGCAACGCCGCCGGGCTGACCCCTGCCGAATCCGGCGTGCATAGCATGCTGGCCTATCACCAGAAGGACTTCTTCGGTCGCGAGGGCTTCTTCAAGACAGCCTTGCTCTACGGCCAGGGCCTCGGTGCGGAGGTCAAGAACCTGGGCTCGGACGGCGAACTGCTCGACGATGCCCGAGCCCTGCGCCTGGCGCTCTATGGCCAGACGCCCCTGGCCCGTGGCTGGCGTATCGGCCCCAGCTTGCTGGCCGAGCAGAGCCGGGACAGATACGTCGACGGCGACGATTACCGCTGGCTGACCCTCAACCTGCGTCTGGCCAAGGAAATCAGCAGCAACTTCGAGATGGTCTACGAAATGAGCTGGCAAACCATGGACCTCAACCCCAAGGGCTATCGGCAGCGCAATGCGGTCGATGGCGACTTCTGGAAACTGACCGTGGCCCCCACGTTCAAGCCGGACATGGGCGACTTCTTCACCCGCCCCGAACTGCGGGTGTTCGCCAGCCTCATGGACTGGTCGTCCGACCTGGATAACTACAGCACCTCCGATGCTTTCGGCGAGGAGGGCTTCCAGGCCGGTGGCCTCTGGCAATTCGGCGTGCAAATGGAAACCTGGTTCTAACCGGCCGTGGCGCCATGGACGGCGCAAAGGGTCCGGGCCGAGCGCAGCAGTCTTTCAATGATCTGTCGATGTGGAGACATCCCATGTACCTGGTATGCGGCGAAGCCCTGTTCGATTTCTTCAGTCTGGCGCCCGGCGTGCGCAGCAGCGAGCTGGCGTTCAAGGCGCTGGCCGGTGGCTCCCCCTTCAATGTCGCGGTCGGCCTGCGCCGCCTGGGTGTCGCTTCGGCGCTGTTCGGCGGGCTCTCCACCGATTACCTCGGTGTCCGCTTGCGCCAGGTGCTGGCCGAGGAGGGAGTGAACGGCGATTACCTGGTCTCCAGCGACGCACCCACCACCTTGGCCATGGTCGGTGTCGATGCCCAGGGTTCGCCGCAGTACGGTTTCCGCGGCGAGGGCTGCGCCGACCGCCTGCTGCGCCGCGAGCACCTGCCGGAGCTGGATGCGCGAGTGCGCGGCCTGCATGTCGGCTCCTATTCCCTGGTGGTGACGCCGATCGCCGATACCCTGTTCGAGCTGGTCGGCCGGGAAAGCGATCGGCGCCTGATCAGCCTGGACCCCAACGTGCGGCTCAACGTCGAGCCGGATATCCAGCTGTGGCGTCGGCGTATCGAAGCCTTCTCCGCCCACGCCCACCTGATCAAGGTCAGCGAGGAGGACCTGGGCTTGCTCTACCCAGAGCGCGATCCCCAGGACGTCGCCCGCCAGTGGCTCGGCGAGCGCTGCCAACTGGTGTTCCTCACCCATGGCGGCGACGGCGCCAGCGTGCACAGTCGCCGGCACGGCCACTGGTCGGTACCGGCCCAGGCGGTGCAGACCCGCGACACTGTCGGTGCCGGCGACACCTTCCAGGCCGCGCTGCTCGCCTACCTGGCCCGCCATGGCCTGGACAGCGCGCAGGGCTTGGCCGACATATCCCGCGAGCAGCTCGACGGCATGCTCGAGCTGGCGATCCGGGCCGCCGCGCTGACCTGTTCGCGGGTCGGTCCGGACCTGCCGTATTGGCATGAACTCGACGCACTCTGAATTACCCAGCCGCGTATCCCTTGTCCGCAGGAGCCGTTATGCCGCACTCTCCTTCATCATCCGACGTCACCCGCCTGGCCAGTTGGCAGGCCCTCGCCGCGCATCGCGAAAAGCTGGCCGATTTCAGTCTGCGCCAGGCCTTCGCCGGAGATCCCCAGCGCTTCGCCGAGTTCTCGCTGAACGACTGCGGGTTGCTTCTCGATTACTCGAAGAACCTGATCGATACCCGCACTCGCGAACTGCTGGTCGGCCTGGCCATGGAGGCGGGCCTGCAGCAGGCGATCGAGGGGTTGTTCGATGGCGCCCTGGTCAACGCCTCGGAAAATCGCCCGGCCTTGCACACGGCATTGCGCCGGCCGATCGGCGATAAGGTGCTGGTCGATGGCGTGGACGTGATGCCCGAGGTGCAGCGCGTGCTCAACCGCATGAGCGAGCTGGTGGGGCGGGTGCACGACGGCCTCTGGCGCGGCTACACGGAAAAACCGATCACTGATGTGGTGAATATCGGTATCGGCGGTTCCTTCCTTGGCCCGCAACTGGTCTCCGAGGCCCTGCTGCCGTTCGCCCAGCGCGGTGTGCGCTGCCATTACCTGGCCAATATCGACGGCAGCTCGTTCCACGAACTGGCGGCCAAGCTGCGCGCCGAAACCACCCTGTTCATCGTTTCCTCGAAGTCCTTCAACACCCTGGAAACCCTGAAGAACGCCCAGGCCGTGCGCCGCTGGTACCTGGCCCAGGGCGGCAGCGAGGGTGAATTGCACCGGCATTTCATGGCCGTATCGAGCAACACCCAGGCGGCGCTGGCGTTCGGTATTCGCGAGGAGAACATCCTGCCGATGTGGGACTGGGTCGGTGGGCGCTATTCGCTGTGGTCGGCGATTGGCCTACCCATCGCCATGTCGATCGGCATCTCCAACTTCAAGGAGTTGCTGGCCGGCGCCTACCGCATGGACCAGCACTTCCAGAGCGCGCCCTTCGAACGCAACATGCCGGTGCTGCTGGCCCTTCTCGGCGTCTGGTACGGCAACTTCTGGGGCGCGCAGAGCCACGCCATCCTGCCCTACGACCATTACCTGAGGAACATCACCAAGCACCTGCAGCAGCTCGATATGGAGTCCAACGGCAAATGCGTGCGCCAGGACGGCAGCCCGGTGACCACCGGCACCGGCCCGGTGATCTGGGGCGGCGTGGGCTGCAACGGCCAGCACGCCTACCACCAGCTCCTGCATCAGGGCACCCCGCTGATCCCGGCGGACTTCATCGTGCCGGTGAGCAGCTACAACCCGGTCGCCGATCATCACCAGTGGCTGTTCGCCAACTGCCTGTCGCAGAGCCAGGCGCTGATGCTCGGCAAATCCCGCGCGGAGGCCGAAGCCGAGTTGCGTGCCGCGGGTCTCGACGAAGACCTTGTGCAGCGCCTGGCGCCGCACAAGGTCATTCCCGGCAACCGGCCGAGCAACACCCTGGTGCTCGAACGGGTCAGCCCCAGGCGCTTGGGTGCGTTGATCGCGCTGTACGAGCACAAGGTGTTCGCCCAGAGCGCGATCTGGGGCATCAACGCCTTCGACCAGTGGGGCGTCGAGCTCGGCAAGCAGCTGGGCCAGGACGTGTATTCACGGCTGGTCGGCAGCGAGAAAGGCGTTGCGGAAGACGGCTCGACCCAGGGTTTGATCGACTTCTTCCGCAGCCGTCATCGCGGCTGACGGGTGCCCTAAGGCGCTGCCTGAGCCGCGGCGCATACCAACGGTCAAGGCCCGGCTGCGTCATGTCGAAGTGGCCAAGACCGTGATGGCGGAGATTACGGTTGCGCTGACTCGGAGCGGGCGTGGCCTCAAACGGCCGCGCGCGACTGGTCCAGCACCAGTTCGACCCCCAGTTGCCGGGACAGACAGGGCCAGCGTCTCCAGGCCGCTTCGGTTTGTGGAGCGTTCAGGCGTTCGCGGTAGGCCTGTACCGACGCCTGGGCGAAGGTGGTGTCGTCGAGCAAGTTGTCCACGGCATGGTGCACCGCTTCGTCCAGTTGGTTGGCGAAGGGCTCGCCGATCAACTGGTGGGCGATCAGGTTGGCCACGGTGGTATCCAGCGGGATCAGCGGCTGACCGAGGTGGGCGATGTAGCGGTCGTTCACTTCTTCCACCAGGCGGTGGGCCAGGTAGGCCTCGTCGAGCAGCCCGGCCAGGCCAGGGTGCTCCGTCACCGCCGCCGGGGGGTGCAGGAAGAACTGCTCGGCGATCTTCAGCACCGGCCTGATCTGCGCCTCGATGCCGGCTTCGCGGGCGACGCTGTTGGCGGCGTCGAGTACGTCCGGCACCTGGTCGATGTAGGCCGAGACGAAGCGCCCCAGCAGGTCCCGCGCGCCGCTGCGCGGCAGGCGGATCGACGGATGCAGGTGGGCCAGTTGGGCGTCCAGTTGGCCGGCGAGCTGGCCGCTGGCGGTTTCCTGCTGCTGGGCGTTGCGGATGAGCTCGCGCAAGGCGGCGGTGTTCATGACGACTCCTGTGGGGTGACGACTGCGAGAAGTGGAACAAAGACCTTAGCTTGCGAGACGGCCGAGCTAAGACTCGATTGTCATAATTTTTCCCCGGTTATGCGAGGTCGCTATAACCGCGCTCCCGCTCTGCGCTGCGGCCCGCGCCGTCCGTGGCGTTTAGCACAGGCGTTCGCGGCCGTTGAGGAAAGCGCGGGACGCGTTGCCAGCCGAAAGTCCCCGTCTATACTCCGACTCGAAAGGCGCTACCTGATGAAGCCCGACTGCGCTCCGGCAGGCCGAGGTTTCGGCAGTTAAAGTCAGCTTTCTTAGCAGCCGCTCCCTTGGCCGTCGGCTCAGCCGGCGGGATAACAAGAACGATAAGGGGAACCCGCAATGATGCGACATCCACGAGTCTGGATGGGACTCCTGCTGTGGTCGATTTTCAGCCAGGCGCAGGCTGCCTGGACTGTAAACATGTCTCCGGGGGCGACTGAGGTCAGCCGCTCCGTCTTCGATCTGCACATGACCATTTTCTGGATCTGCGTCGTCATTGGCGTCGTGGTCTTCGGGGCCATGTTCTGGTCGATGATCATCCACCGCCGCTCCACCGGCCAGGAGCCCGCCCACTTCCACGAGAACACCCGCGTCGAGGTGCTCTGGACGGTGATCCCGCTGCTGATCCTGATCGGCATGGCCGTGCCCGCGACCCGGACGCTGATCCACATCTACGACCCGTCCGAATCCGAACTGGACGTGCTGGTCACCGGCTACCAGTGGAAGTGGCACTACAAGTACCTGAACCAGGACGTCGAGTTCTTCAGCAACCTGGCCACCCCGCGCGAGCAGATCAGCAATCAGGTCGACAAGGACGAGCACTACCTGCTGGAGGTGGACCAGCCGCTGGTCCTGCCGGCCGGCGCCAAGGTGCGCTTCCTGGTCACCGCCGCCGACGTGATCCACTCCTGGTGGGTGCCGGCCCTGGCGGTGAAGAAGGACGCCATCCCCGGCTTCGTCAACGAATCCTGGACCCGCGTCGACCAGCCCGGTCTCTACCGTGGCCAGTGCACCGAGCTGTGCGGCAAGGACCACGGCTTCATGCCCATCGTGGTGGAGGTGAAGTCGAAGGAAGACTTCGACGCCTGGATGGGCGAGCGCAAGGCCGAAGCGGCCAAGCTGAAGGAGCTGACCAGCAAGGAGTGGACGATGGAAGAGCTGGTCGAGCGCGGCGAGAAGGCCTACTTGACCAACTGTGCCTCCTGCCACCAGCCCACCGGCGAAGGCCTGCCGCCGATGTTCCCGGCCCTGAAGGGTTCGAAAGTCGCCACCGGGCCGAAGGAAGAGCACTTGAACGTGGTGGTCAACGGCCGGCCGGGCACCGCCATGGCCGCGTTCGGCAAGCAACTGTCGGAAGTCGACATCGCCGCGATCATCACCTACGAGCGTAATGCCTGGGGTAACAAGGTCGGCGACATGGTCACACCGAAAGACGTGCTGACCTTCAAACAGGCCCAGGAATAGGAGAGACCGAGATGAGTGCAGTGATCGACACTGATACCGGTCATGCCGGGCATGACCACCACCACGGCCCGGCCAAGGGCCTGATGCGCTGGGTGCTGACCACCAACCACAAGGACATCGGCACGATGTACCTGTGGTTCAGCTTCTGCATGTTCCTGCTCGGCGGCAGCATGGCCATGGTCATCCGCGCCGAGCTGTTCCAGCCGGGGCTGCAGATCGTCCAGCCGGAATTCTTCAACCAGATGACCACCATGCACGGCCTGATCATGGTCTTCGGCGCGGTGATGCCGGCCTTCGTCGGCCTGGCCAACTGGATGATCCCGCTGATGGTCGGCGCGCCGGACATGGCCCTGCCGCGGATGAACAACTTCAGCTTCTGGCTGCTGCCGGCGGCCTTCACGCTGCTGGTCTCGACCCTGTTCACCGAGGGCGGCGGGCCGAACTTCGGCTGGACCTTCTATGCGCCGCTGTCCACCACCTACGCGCCGGAAAGCGTCACCTTCTTCATCTTCGCCATCCACCTGATGGGCATCAGCTCGATCATGGGCGCGATCAACGTGATCGCCACCATCCTCAACCTGCGCGCCCCCGGCATGACCCTGATGAAGATGCCGCTGTTCGTCTGGACCTGGCTGATCACCGCCTTCCTGCTGATCGCGGTGATGCCGGTGCTGGCCGGCGTGGTGACCATGATGCTGATGGACATCCACTTCGGCACCAGCTTCTTCAATGCCGCCGGCGGTGGCGACCCGGTGCTGTTCCAGCACGTGTTCTGGTTTTTCGGCCACCCCGAGGTATACATCATGATCCTGCCCGCCTTCGGCGCGGTCAGCTCGATCATCCCGGCGTTCTCGCGCAAGCCGCTGTTCGGCTACACCTCGATGGTCTATGCCACCGCGGCGATCGCCTTCCTCTCGTTCATCGTCTGGGCGCACCACATGTTCACCGTAGGCATCCCGCTCACCGGCGAGCTGTTCTTCATGTACGCCACCATGCTGATCGCCGTGCCCACCGGGGTGAAGGTGTTCAACTGGGTGAGCACCATGTGGCAGGGCTCGCTGACCTTCGAGACGCCGATGCTGTTCGCCGTGGCCTTCGTCATCCTGTTCACCATCGGCGGTTTCTCCGGGCTGATGCTGGCCATCGCCCCGGCGGACTTCCAGTACCACGACACCTACTTCGTGGTGGCGCACTTCCACTACGTACTGGTGCCGGGGGCAATCTTCGGCATCTTCGCCTCGGCCTACTACTGGCTGCCCAAGTGGACCGGGCACATGTACGACGAGACCTTGGGCAAGCTGCACTTCTGGCTGTCCTTCATCGGCATGAACATGGCCTTCTTCCCGATGCACTTCGTCGGGCTGGCCGGCATGCCGCGGCGGATTCCCGACTACAACCTGCAGTTCGCCGACTTCAACATGGTCTCGTCCATCGGTGCCTTCACCTTCGGCGCGACCCAGTTCCTCTTCCTGTTCATCGTCATCAAGTGCATCCGTGGCGGCAAACCCGCCCCGGCCAAGCCCTGGGACGGCGCGGACGGGCTGGAGTGGACCGTGCCGTCGCCGGCGCCCTACCACACCTTCAGCACCCCGCCGGAAGTGAAGTGAGGTCGCGGCCATGAGTGAAGCCCTGAGCACCCGTCGCCTGGTCCAGCGCCTGTTGCTGGTGGTGGTGGCGATGTTCGCCTTCGGCTTTCTCCTGGTGCCGATCTACGACGTCATGTGCCAGGCCTTCGGCATCAACGGCAAGACCGCCGGGGCCTACCAGGGATCGCAGCAGGTGGACGAGGCGCGCCAAGTGCGCGTGCAGTTCCTCGCCACCAACTCGGCGGGCATGGTCTGGGAATTCGGCCCGAAGGCCGAGGAGCTGACAGTGAAGCCGGGGGCCACCAACGAAATACTGTTCGTGGCCTACAACCCCACCGACAAGCCGATGACCGCCCAGGCCATTCCCAGCGTGTCGCCGTCCAAGGCGGCCGCCTATTTCCACAAGACCGAGTGCTTCTGCTTCACCCAGCAGGTGCTGCAACCGGGCGAGCGCATCGAGATGCCGGTGCGCTTCATCGTCGACCGCGACCTGCCCGCCGACGTCCGCCACCTCACCCTTGCCTACACGCTGTTCGACATCACTGCCCGCCAGCCGCCCGTTGCCCACAACGGCGGCTAAGGAGAACAAGAGAAATGGCAACTCACGAGCAGTACTACGTCCCCGCCCAGAGCAAATGGCCGATCATCGCCACCATCGGGTTGGCGACCACCCTCTATGGCCTCGGTACTTGGTTCAACGACCTCAAGGCCGGGCGCGACGAATCCAACGGCCCGCTGATCTTCTTCATCGGCGGCCTGCTGGTCGCCTACATGCTGTTCGGCTGGTTCGGCAACGTCATCAAGGAAAGCCGCGCCGGGCTGTACAGCGCGCAGATGGACCGCTCGTTCCGCTGGGGCATGAGCTGGTTCATCTTCTCCGAGGTGATGTTCTTCGCCGCCTTCTTCGGCACGCTCTTCTACATCCGCTACTGGACCGGCCCCTGGCTGGGCGGCGAAGGCGACAAGGGCATCAGCAACATGCTCTGGCCGAACTTCGAGTACACCTGGCCGCTGCTGAACAACCCGGACCCGAAGCTGTTCCCGGCGCCGGAAGGCATCATCGATCCGTGGAAGCTGCCGCTGATCAACACCATCCTGCTGGTGACCTCCAGCTTCACCGTGACCTTCGCCCACCATGCCCTGCGCAAGGGCGAGCGGCAGAAGCTCAAGCTCTGGCTGGCGGCGACCATCCTGCTGGGTGTGACCTTCCTGGTGTTGCAGGCCGAGGAGTACGTGCATGCCTACACCGAACTCGGCCTGACCCTGGGCTCGGGCATCTACGGCGCCACCTTCTTCATGCTCACCGGCTTCCACGGCGCCCACGTGACCCTCGGTGCGCTGATCCTCACGGTGATGCTGGTCCGCATCCTGCGCGGGCACTTCACCCCCGAGCACCACTTCGGCTTCGAAGCCGCCAGCTGGTACTGGCACTTCGTGGACGTGGTGTGGATCGGGCTGTTCACCTTCGTCTATGTGCTTTAGGGGAGCGGCAAGCTGCAAGTTGCAAGCGACAAGACAGGAAGAGCGTTACCAGGTGGCATGAGTCGTGAGCTGGCCGCTGTAGAAACCCCAGGCGATCAGGGCCAGGGTGAGGGTGGCCAGGGTCACGCGGACGAACAGGGCGTTGACCAGCCGATTGGTGCGGCCCTCGTCCTTGATCAGGAAGAACAGGCCGCTGAACAGACTGACCACAGTGGCGAGCAGCAAGAGGACGATTGCGGCCTTGAGCATGCGGGGATCCAGGGGAAAGGGGGGAACGTCGTGCATTATAGCCAGTCGTCTTCGCGGATTCGGGAGCACGGCATGAGCCGCTTCCGGCCCGGACTGGCGCCGACCCTGGTGGTGCTGGCGCTGTTGCCGCTGCTCGTCTGGCTGGGGTTCTGGCAGTTGCAGCGGGCGGACGAGAAACGCGCCCTGCTCGCCGCCCAGGCCGCGCGCCTGCAAGCCGCGCCGGTGGCGGTCAGCGAGCTGGAGCGCAGCCGCGATCCGGCGTTCCTGCGGGTGCGCCTGGAGGGTTTCTTCGACGACCACCACAGTCTGATCCTCGACAACCGCAGCCGTGACGGCCAGGTCGGCGTCGAGCTGCTGCAACCCTTCTACGACCAGCCGAGCGGGCTCTGGCTGCTGGTCAACCGGGGCTGGCTGCCCTGGCCGGACCGGCGCCAGCCGCCGCGCTTCGACACCCCGGAACAACCCCTGGCGCTGACCGCCTGGGTCTACGTGCCAGCCGGCAAACCCTTCCAGTTGCGCGCCGATGCCGCGACCGACGGTTGGCCGCGACTGGTCACGGCGGTCGAGCCGGCGGTGCTCTGGCAGCGCCTCGGGCGTGGCGGCCTGCCCTACGAAATCCGTCTCGAACCGGGCCCGGCGGCCTACCGGGCAGAGTGGCCGGTGGTCGCCATGGGCCCGGAAAAACACCTCGGCTATGCCGTGCAGTGGTTCGCCCTGGCGGCTGCCCTGCTCGGCTTGTTCGTTTACCTCGGACTGCACAATGCGCGGGAGAAAAAAGATGAATCCAGCCATCGCCCTGCCTGAAGCCCCGGCACGTCGCCGACGTGGCCGCTGGCAGCTGATCCTGCTGATCGCCGTGGTGGTCGGCCCCATGCTGCTGGCCTCGGGCATGTACCACTGGCGTTTCTGGGTGCCGGACGGGCGCAGCTACCACGGCGAGCTGATCGGCAACGGCCTCGGTCGCACCGACATCGGCGTGACGGCGGCCGACGAGCACCTCTGGCAACTGCTGGTCACCGCACCGCAGGACTGCGCCCAGGAGTGCCAGCAACTGGTCTACCTGGCCCGGCAGATTCATATCGGCCTCGGCCGCGAGGCGTCGCGCGCCGGCCATGCGCTGGCCAACGCTCGGCCGCTGGACGATGACTTCGCTACCCGCCTCGAACGCGAATACCCGCAACTGCAACGCTACGGTCTGGATGCCGACGCCTATGCCCGCGGCACCCACGACCTCGGCGGCGCGCAGCTGTGGATCGTCGACCCGCACGGCAACCTGGTGTTGCGCTACGACGCCAAGGCGAACGGCAAGCAAATCCTCAACGACCTTCGCCATCTGCTGAAACTGTCGAAGATCGGCTGAGCCGACAGGGGGAACGAGGATGGATAGAGCCCTGCGCAGAGCCGGTTACCGTCTGGCAATCGTCGCCACCCTGCTGGCGCTGGTGGTGGTGCTCCTCGGCGCCTACACCCGCCTGACCCACGCCGGCCTCGGTTGCCCGGACTGGCCGGGCTGCTACGGCTTCATCGGCGTGCCCAAGACCGAGGCGCAACTGGCCCACGCCGAGCGTCACTTCCCCGACGCGCCGGTGGAGGCGGAGAAGGGCTGGAACGAGATGGTCCACCGCTACTTCGCCGGCACTCTCGGCCTGCTGATCCTCGTCCTGGCGATCCGTTCGCTGCGCCGCCGTGGCCGCGACGGGCAGCCGCTGAAGCTGCCCTTGCTGCTGCTCGGCGTGGTGATCACCCAGGCGGCGTTCGGCATGTGGACGGTGACCCTCAAGCTCTGGCCGCAGGTGGTAACCGCGCACTTGCTCGGCGGTTTCACCACCCTGGCGTTGTTGTTCCTGCTCTGCCTGCGGTTGTCGCGGGAATTCCCCGTCCTACCCGGGGTGCCCCGGCGGCTGCGTGTCCTGGCGGCGCTCGCCCTGTTGCTGGTGATCGGTCAAATCGCCCTGGGCGGCTGGGTCAGCAGCAACTACGCGGCGGTGGCCTGCATCGACCTGCCCACCTGCCACGGCGAATGGTGGCCGGCGATGGACTTCGCCAATGGCTTCCACCTGACCCAGCACATCGGCCCCAACTACCTCGGCGGACAACTCGACAGCGATGCCCGCACCGCCATCCACATGACCCACCGTCTCGGCGCCCTGACCGTCACCCTGGTGCTGCTGGCGCTGGCCTGGCAACTGCGTCGCCACGGCCTGTCGCGGCTGGCCGGCCTGTTGCTGCTGGCGCTGGCCGTGCAGGTCGGGTTGGGCATCAGCAACGTGCTGTTCCATCTGCCGCTGGCGGTGGCAGTCGCCCACAACGGCGGCGGGGCTCTCCTGCTGCTGGTGATGGTGGCGGTCAATTACCGGCTGCGTTCCGTTCCGCAGCCCGCCCGTCAGCCGGAACGGCAAGCCTGGGTGTCGCTGCAACCGACCCCCACTCCGAGATCACTCGCCATAAGGAGATCATCATGACGACCCTGCTGCGCGAACGAAGTGCCCACGCGAGCTGGCGCGACTACCTGGAGCTGACCAAGCCGAAGGTGGTGGTGCTGATGCTGATCACCTCGCTGGTCGGCATGTTCCTCGCCACCCGTGCCGGCGTGCCCTGGACCGTGTTGCTGTTCGGCAACCTCGGCATCGGCCTCTGTGCCGGGGCGGCGGCGGCGGTCAATCATGTGGTGGACCGGCGCATCGACTCGATCATGGCGCGTACCCACAAGCGGCCGCTGGCCGAGGGGCGCGTGTCGCCGGCTGCGGCCCTGGGCTTCGCCCTGCTGCTGGCGGTGCTGGGTATGTCCCTGCTGCTGGTGTTCACCAACGAGCTGGCGGCCTGGCTGACCCTGGCCTCGCTGCTCGGCTACGCGGTGGTCTACACCGGCTTCCTCAAGCGCGCCACGCCGCAGAACATCGTCATCGGCGGCCTGGCCGGCGCCGCGCCGCCGCTGCTCGGCTGGGTCGCCGTCACCGGTCATCTGTCCGCCGAACCGCTGCTGCTGGTGCTGATCATCTTCGCCTGGACGCCGCCGCACTTCTGGGCCCTGGCCATCCACCGCAAGGCGGAGTACGCCAAGGCGGATATCCCCATGCTGCCGGTCACCCACGGCGAGGGCTACACCAAGCTGCACATCCTGCTCTACACCCTGGTGCTGCTGGCGGTGAGCCTGCTGCCCTACGCCATCCACATGAGCGGGCCGCTCTACCTCGCCGGTGCGCTGCTGCTCGGCGGGCGCTTCCTGCACTGGGCCTGGGTGCTGTACCGTGACGCCCGGCCGCACGCTGCGATCAACACCTTCAAGTACAGTATCTGGTACCTGTTCCTGCTGTTCATCGCGCTGCTCGTCGATCACTACCTGTTGTTGGCCCTATGACCCGAGTCCAGAAAACCGTCTTCATCCTCGTTGCCCTGATCGCCCTGGTGATCGGCCTGACCTTCTCCAAGGTGCTCAACGCGCCGCGCCAGGCCGATCCGACCCAACTGCTCGACGCCGGTATCGTGCTGCTGCCGCAGAGCCGGACGCTCCCCGAACTGCAACTGACCGACCAGGACGGTCAGCCGATGCGGATGGATCAGTTGAAGGATCGCTGGAGTCTGCTGTTCTTCGGCTACACCTTCTGCCCGGACGTCTGCCCCACGACTTTGGCGCAGCTGCGGCAGATCAAGGGCATGCTGCCGGAAGCGATGCGCGGCGACCTGCGCATGGTGCTGGTCAGCGTCGACCCCAACCGCGATACCCCCGAGCAGCTCAAGCAGTACCTGGGCTATTTCGACGCCGGCTTCGAGGGCGTGACGGGCGATCTCGCGGATATCCAGAAGCTGGCCAATGCGGTGAGCATTCCGTTCATTCCGGGCGATACCAGCAAGGAAAACTACACCGTCGATCACAGCGGCAACCTGGTGATCATCGGCCCCGACGGCACCCAACGCGGCTTTATCCGCGCCCCGCTGAACGGCCAGAAGCTCGCCACGCAATTGCCGGAGTTGATGAAACCGCGGGGTTGAGAGATGGTCGATTGGGGCGAATTTTTCGCCCGTACAAAAAACCGGGCCCACCTTGCCTTGTAGGAGCGAGCTTTGCTCGCGATTCGGGCCGTAGAGACGCTTCGCCAGCAGAGCTGGCTCCTACGAAAGCATGGCCGGTGCGGCTCCATCGCGAATGAATTCGCTCCCACAAAACGGTTCGGACCTGTTCTGTAGGGGCGAACTCATTCGCCCAAGCCCTCCTCACTTCGCGAACAACTGGCCGATGTCCTTGAACGCCTTGAACTCCAGCGCGTTGCCGCAGGGGTCGAGGAGGAACAGGGTGGCTTGCTCGCCCACCTGCCCCTTGAAGCGCACGTAAGGTTCGATGACGAACGTCGTGCCGCGCGCCTTGAGCCGTTCGGCCAGGCGTTCCCAGTCCTCCCAGGCCAGCACCACGCCGAAATGCGGCACCGGTACGTCGTGGCCGTCCACCGGGTTGCTGTGGGCCTGCTCCTGGGAATCGGTCTTCGGCGCCTCGTGGATCACCAGTTGATGGCCGAAGAAGTCGAAATCCACCCAATGCTCGCTGCTGCGGCCTTCGGGGCAGCCGAAGACTTCGCCGTAGAAATGCCGGGCGGCGGCCAGGTCGTAGACGGGTATCGCCAAATGAAAGGGGGCAAGGCTCATCGATCGGTTCTCCTGGTTGGATCGCCCCATTCTCAGCAGCAGCCGTTTCGATGGAAAGCGAATATCCTTGCGGCCGAGCACGAAAGATTTCGATAAATGGAGACCACATGCTGCGTGAGTTGAAGACCTTCGTCACCGTGGCCCGCCTGGGAACCTTCGCCGCCGCCGGCCAGCGGATCGGCCTGACGCAATCGGCGGTCAGTGCGCAAATCCGCGTGCTGGAGCAGGGCCTCGGCGTTCGCCTGTTCGACCGTAGCGGTCGGGCGGCCGTTCTCAACGCTGCCGGCCGGCACGCCCTGCCGCTGGCCGAGCAGATGCTCTCCCTGTACGGACAGATGGCGCTGCCCTCGGATGTGGCCGAGTGGCGCGGCGAGCTGAAGATCGGCGCCATCGCCACGTTGCAGACCGGGCTGCTGCCGGAGGCCTTGCCGCGCTTTCGCGAGAAGGCGCCGCACATCGAGTTGAAGCTGGTGCCAGGCGTATCGCTCAACCTGCTGGGCCAGGTGGATGCCGGCGAGCTGGATCTCGCCCTGCTGATCAAGCCGCCCTTCGCCCTGCCCAAGGAGCTGCTGGAAGTCTCGCTGGCCCGTGAGCCCTTCGTGCTCATCGCCCCGGAAAGCCTGCCCGGCGACGATCCCCTGCAACTGCTCGCCGAGCAGCCCTTCGTACGCTACGACCGCGCCTCCTTCGGCGGGCGGCTGGTCAACGGCTTTCTCCGCGAACAGCGACTGCAGGTCCGCGAGGCGCTGGAGCTGGACGAACTGGAGGCCATCGTGCGGATGGTCGAGTGCGGCCTGGGCGTCTCCCTGATTCCGCGTGCAGGGCTCTGGCTGCAACGGCCGACCCGGCTGCGGGTGATCGAACTGGGCGAACTGACCTTCCACCGCGAACTGGTGGCGGTCATGCGCCGTGCCCAGCGGCAACCGGCGCTGGAATGCCTGTTGGATTGCCTGCGAGGGGCCGCCTCTGTGTAAGCCGGAATTTCGCCGTCCCGGATTGCGCCAAGGCTTATCCGGGCCACGTATTCGCCCGGTCCCGTAGCCCAGATAAGCGCAGCGCAATCCGGGAGTCGGTCGCTAGATGGCACGCATGAAAAAGCCCGCACGGGGCGTAATGCTGTTCACTTAAGCGTTGGTCAGACACGATCAGTCCCCTCGCCCCTCTGGGGAGAGGATTAGGGAAAGGGGGCACCGATAGCTTCGCGGTTTTTTCGGCCCTCTCCCCCAGCCCCTCTCCCGTAAACGGGAGAGGGGAGCAGGC
>NZ_BDAC01000024.1 GCF_002091635.1 Pseudomonas indica NBRC 103045
CGTCCCTACAACAGAGTCGGGCCCACCTTTGTAGGAGCGAGCTCTGCTCGCGATTCGGACCGTAGAGCAGCTTCGCCAGCAGAGCTGGCTCCTACGAAAGCAGTTCGGATCGGTCTGTAGGGGCGAATTCATTCGCCCAATGCCCAACCGGACGAATACACCACCTCCATTCCACCCACCTCGCTCACACCACCGATGCCGCCACACACCTCCCCCTTCACCCGCCTCCCCTCACTCTCCAAGCCCCTGCTCAACGGCTTCGCCCAAATCTTCCTCCAAGCCCACCCTGGCTGCGGCCTGCTCTGCCTGCTGGCCATCGCGCTGTGGGCGCCGGACCTGCTCGGCGGCGCCTTGCTCGGGGGATTGGCGGGGACCCTGGTGGCCTGGCGGCGCGGTTATGACCGGGACGACATCGACGCCGGCCTGTACGGCTACAACGGCATCCTGCTCGGCCTGCTGGCCAGCCTGAGCTTCGCCTGGAGCCCATTGCTGCCGCTGCTGATCGTCTGCGCCGCCGGGCTGTCGAGCCTCGCGGTGCATCACCTGCTGCGCGCCATGCGGGAACGGCAGTGGCTGCCGGCCCTCACTTCGCCCTTCGTGCTGCTCGGCTGGCTACTGCTCGCACTGGCCGGGCCCCTGGAACTGGAAGCGCGCGAAACGCTTCCGGCCGCCCCGCTCTCCCTTGACTGGCCAAATGGCCTCGGCGCCTTGGCGCGGGGCCTGGGCCAAGTGGTATTCCTCGATCACCCGCTGGCCGGTCTCTGCCTGTTCGCCGGCCTGCTCCTCGCCGACCGCCGCGCCGCCCTCTGGGCCGCACTGGGTTCGGCGCTCGGTTTGGCGCTGGCCCTGCTCCAGGGCTGGCCGGCGCAGAACGCCCTGCTCGGCCTGCACGGCTACAACGCCGCCCTGGCCGCCATCGCCCTCGGCCAGACCCACCGCGCGCCCTGGGCGCCGGCCATTGGCCTGCTGCTCGCCCTGCTCCTGCAACCCGGCTTCGCCGCCCTCGGCCTGCCGGCGCTGACCATGCCGTTCATCCTCGCCTGCTGGCTGGTATACGCCGGCCAGCGCGTCTTCAGGCAAGGCGCCGCCACCTGGCATCCCGGCCGGCACTGAACCGCTGCCCGCCCGCCTCCGGCTCTGCTAAGGTTCCGCCAACGCAAGGAGCCACCGATGCAGCCGCAGACACTTCGCGAACGCCTCTACGTCATCATCTTCCAGACCGATACCCCCGCCGGCCGCCGCTTCGACACCTGGCTGCTGGGCATCATCTTCGCCAGCCTGGTGGTGGTGATGTTCGACAGCGTGGAGCGTCACCACCGGAACTACGGCGACCTGTTCATGGCGCTGGAATGGTGCTTCACCGCGCTGTTCGCCGTCGAATACGCCTTGCGCGTCTATGCCAGCCCGCGCCCCTGGCGCTACATCTTCAGCTTCTACGGGCTGATCGACCTGCTCGCGGTGCTGCCGGCATTCATCGCCTTGCTGTTCCCCGAGGCGCAGTACCTGATGATCGTGCGGGTGATCCGTATGCTGCGGATCTTCCGGGTACTCAAGCTCACGCCCTACCTGAGCCAGGCCAACTTCCTGATCACCGCCCTGCGCGGCAGCCGGCAGAAGATCACCGTGTTCCTGCTCAGCGTGACCACCCTGGTGATCGTCTTCGGCACCGTCATGTACGTGGTGGAGGGACCGGCGAACGGCTTCACCAGCATTCCGAAGAGCATCTACTGGGCGGTGGTGACCCTGACCACCGTCGGCTTCGGCGACATCACCCCGCAAACCGCCTTCGGCCAGGCCATGGCGACCCTGGTGATGATCACCGGCTACTCCATCATCGCGGTGCCCACCGGTATCTTCACCGCCGAGCTGGCCAATGCCATGCGCAGCGAGTCCCTGCACCACCCCTGCCCGCGCTGCCACAAGGCGCACCACGAGCTTCACGCCGCGTTCTGCAACCGTTGCGGCAACCCGCTGTACCCGGAGAAGCGCGATGAGCAAGCTTGATCCGACACGCTGGGACGCCCTCTGGAAACGCCTGGGCGGCACTGCTCCGGCCGGCAGCTTCGCCGAGCTGGAGGCCGCCTATGGCGAACCGCAGCGCCACTACCACAGCGACGAACACATCGCCGCCTGCCTGGCGCATTTCGATGCCTGGCAACACCTGGCCGAACGGCCCGAACAGGTGGAACTGGCGCTGTGGACCCACGACCTGGTCTACGACACTCGCCGCCAAGACAACGAAGCCGCCAGCGCCGAACGTACCGCCGCCTGGCTCCGCAGCGCCGGCCTCGATCAACACGCCGAGCCGCTGCGCCAACTGATCCTTGCCACCCGCCACCAGGACATCCCCGAGGACAACGACGCCGCTCTGGTGGTGGACATCGACCTCAGCATCCTCGCCACCCCGCCCGACACCTACGCCGACTACGAACGCGCCATCCGCACCGAATATGCCTGGGTCCCGGAACCGCTGTTCAAGGCCGGGCGCGGCAAGATACTCCGCCACCTGCTGGAACTCCCCCGCCTCTACCAGCACGCCCCGTTGGCGGAGCGCTGGGAGCGGCAGGCACGGGAAAATCTGGAGCGGACGTTGGGGCGGTTGGGAAGATGACTGCCTGAATTACAACTACAGACGAGGCCGGACTACGCTGAAGGCAAATGCCGTTGGAGATCGGTGAGATGAAGGAATCCAGCCAAGCCTTAGAGATGGAACAGAAAGTTCGTGCTTGCACCTGCAAAACCTGCAAAGCGCTCATAAAGCTTATCGACGACCACCATGCAGATCTTCGCTTTTCGGTAACACGGGCGGGAAGGCTCTGCGAACTGGCGGTGGTTGCTTCGACAGGAGCACTGGGCCTTCCCGAATACAAGGTAGTGAAAGCCCGAAGAAAATACGCCGAGCATCACCTGGGAATCAAACTTACTGGTCCGACAAGCAATTCGGACAAGCCCGTGCATATCAGGCATGCCCTGAACAATTCAAATCACAACCCCGAGGCCAAAAACCGAATCAACCTTGGAGAGGCCGAAGCAACCTTCTCGAACAACCGTTTTTTCCTGTTGCCAACGAAACAGCCTGCGTAGCTTGGACATGACGCAGGCTGCGACCAGCCCCCTTACCTCAACCAGCGCCGCCACCGCCCCTGTCCGACCACACCATCGTCCGCTCTGAACCTCGGCATGCTACTTAGCGGTATCCACAGTTCGCCCTGCCACTCCAGCAGCGTGACCTGCCGTGAATCCCAGGTCATCCGGGTACGGCGGGGTTGCAGTGCATCGCTCGTAAAGACATCGCGCAGGGCGGGAATCACCTCCACGTTGAGCCAGCGGCGCAGGCTGCGGTTTTCCGGGTGGGGATAACGACCAAGCGCCCGGTAGACGCCGGATTCGTTGATGACCCGTGCTTCTTCCTCGCCACCGCTGGCATGGCGGAAGCGCACGGTGCGGGTCTGGTCGTCCTCCATCAGCCGGTTGATGCGTTCGGGATGGCGATGGCCAATGAGGCGGCAGAAGTCGTGCGCATCGAACCAGGGCTGGTTATCGATCATTACGCCGCGCAAAGGGCGGTTGTAGCGGAGGAAGGTAAGAGGGGTTAAGGCTTCGTCCATGGTGAGACTCCAGTATCGGTTTGAAGACCTGCCACCAACGTCGCTAAACATTAAGGTGGCAGACCGCGCAGGGTTAGCGAACCGGGGATACTGAACCCGGCAGACCCGAGGGTCTCCCCACGCGATCTGCCATAACGCATTGCAGTCAAAACCACAGGCGTACCAGCACCTGCAATTGCTCATAGAGCTTTCGCATGCGCTGGTTGGCGCAATCGCACCAGTATCTTCCGGGTCGCTACACCCGGCCACGGGATTGACCGTGGCCGGCGCAGGATAGGTCGGGGAAAGACGAAGGACAAGCGCGGCCTGATTTGGCATCGTCAGCGTTCACGAACGGATCACGCTTTCGCCACAACCGGCTTCACGCATGGCTAGCGAACCCGGATTGCGCTGCGCTTATCCGGGCTACTCGCTCGGTGGGCCTGGCGTACCCCAGCCGGGCGGATAAATCCGCCCCGACAGGCACAACATACAGGCGGACTCATCCGCGAATGCGGCCTCGCTATCCATCGCGAATGAATTCGCTCCCACAGGATTCCGGTTGTAGGGGCGAATTTATTCGCCCGCGAGGCTATGTCGGTCGAATGAATTCGACCCTACAGGTCGTTAGGCACGGGCAATCTGTAGGAGCGAGCTCTGCTCGCGAAATGGGCCACACAAAAGCATCGCCAGCAGAGCTGGCTCCTACGAAAGCGGTGCGCGCGGCATCGAAACCTGTGGGAGCGAATTCATTCGCGAAGACGCAGCGACGTTATCGCGAATGGATTCGCTCCCACTCTCAGGGCCGGGCAGGCCTTTTGTAGAAGCGAGTTCTGCTCGCGAATGAATACGCACAAGAGCTTCGCCAGCAGAGCTGGCTCCTACGAAAGCGGTGCGCGCGGCATCGAAACCTGTAGGGGCGAATTCATTCGCCCACACCCCCACCGTAGCCCGGCTAAGCCCCGGCGGCACTCCGGGACAGGCGAGCCCCACTCATTCATCCCAGGCACAAGCCCGGCATTCCTTATCGCCAATGAATCTTCCCGCTGACCCGTCATGGCGAATGCGAAACAGAGGCATTCCGCCAGCAAAAAAAGGCCTTGTTCGAGGCAAGGCTCAAGGACGCACCCTGCGACGAAGCCATTATTTCGCCATGCCGCAAAGGTCCTGTTTTGAGCCCTTTCAGCCGCTCCGCTTCGCCGCTTGCCCGGCCCTGGCGGCTGGACTATATACACCTTCCCAGTCGTATCCCCTCCGTGCGGCTTCCCAGGGAGAACGGACTCTCATGGACCTTTCTGCCCATTCGCCGAGTCGGTATTCGGACATCGAATTCGTCGGTGCCAGCGCATCGGTATTGAAGTTGTTGAAGATCGCCGACGATGTGTCGGAAACCAACGCTCCCATCCTGATCACCGGCGAATGCGGAACGGGCAAGGAAATTCTCGCCAGACGCATCCACCAGCGCAGCCAACGTCGCAACCGTCCTTATGTCGCCGTCAATTGCGGGGCCATCGCCAGTTCGCTGGAGGAATCCGAACTGTTCGGCTACGTGCCCGGCGCGTTCACCGGCGCCAACAAGCGCAAGCAGGGGCTGTTCGAGGCGGCGAACCACGGCACGGTATTCCTCGACGAGATCGGCGAATCCAGCCCCGGCCTGCAGGTGAAGCTGCTGCGCGTGCTGCAGGACGGCGACTACGTGCCGGTGGGCTCGGCACAGACCCACCGCTGCGACGTGCGGATGATCGCAGCCACCAACCGGGACCTGTGCGAGGCCCTGGGACGCGGGGCTTTCCGCGCCGACCTGTACTACCGGCTGGACGTGGTGCGCCTGCGGGTCCCGCCGCTGCGCGAGCGCATGGAAGACATCCCCCTCCTCACCCGCCACTTCGTCACCCGCTACGCACGGACCTACGGGCTGTCCACGCCGGAAATCCGCTCGGACTTCTACGCCAAGCTGCTCCAGCAGGACTACCCGGGCAATGTCCGCGAGCTGTCGAATTACGTGCACCGGGCCGTGGTGCTCAGCGGCGGCGCGCCCCTCACCGCAGCGCTGCTGGACCAGCTCCCACCCATCGTCCAACCGGCCCGTCCCGTGGAGCCGGTACCTCCGCCGCGCCCGTCGGCACCCGCCGCCAATACGGCGGGAATTCCCTTCCACGAAGCCAAGAAGCACCTGATCGAGACCTTCGAGCGCGAGTACCTGATCGCCGTGCTGAACGAATGCGGCGGCATCATCTACCGTGCCGCCAAGCTCGCCGGCATGAGCGAGCGCGGTTTCCACCAGAAGCTCCGCCATTACGGGATCGACGGCACCGGTTTTCGCAGCGGTACCTGAATACGCCGTGTTTGCGGAAGCCCATCTCCGCAAACACTGAAGCGTACTTCCGTGTTTCCCCCGCCCCGCCTCCATCGACCTGCGACAACCCTTTGATTCGCCACTGATTTTCAACGCAGACCGAATCCGGCACGAAGCCTGCTCCTGTTCCCTCGACACGTCGATCACGTCCGGCCCGACGGACGGGGAACACACCACAGGAGTGACGGCCATGCCGAGATACGCGCAAGCCTGGGTCGAAGACGATGGGGAATACGCCGATCCCTATCCGGCCATTCGCGAGGTGCTGTCGGATGCCTATGCCGACGCGGCGCCGGAGACCATCGAACAGCTCGTGGAAACCACCTACCCCGGCCTCGCCGCAGAGGACCTGGAAAGCTTCTTCAGCACCCTGAGCCGGGCCGGCCAAGCGGTCGGCCAGGTGGCCAAGCGCGCCCTGCCGGGCGTGGTCCAGGGCGCCACCGCCGGGGCCGCGCTGGGCCCCTGGGGCGCGCTGGCCGGCGGGATCGCCGGAGGAGCGCTGAGCGCCGCCACCTCGGGAGGCGCCCGCCGTGCTCCGCGACGCGCGGCCCCGCCACGCCGGCCAACGGCGCCTGCCGCCCCGCCCCGTGCCGCCGGCGCGCCGGCCGCCACCCAACTGCTGCGCACGCTGTCGCGCCCGGAGGTGAGCCAGAGCCTCCGCTCGCTGGCGATGGGCGGTGCCGGCCGGCGCAACGTCAACGTCGGCGGGCAGAGCGTTCCGATCGGCGCCATCACCAATCTGCTCGGCCAATTGCTGGAGCGGGTGCAGGCGGAAATGCACGGCTTCAGCGTGGGCGAGACCAGCGGCACCCCGGCCTACCTGCTGGATGACGCCGGGGAATATGTCGTCGACCCGACCGATCCGGCGCAACGGGCCGACCGGGTCCTCGAACTGTTCGCCCGCGAAGACGCCGAGGCCGCCGAGTCGCTGCGCCCGGTCGAGGTGGTCTACGTGGAAGCGGACGACGACGCCTGGGACGAAGACGAGGAGGTGGACGACGACGCCCTCTCGCTCTACGAGGGCCTCGATTACGACGCGCTGGACGACGACACCTACTGAGCCGGAGGAAGCCGCCATGCCAGGCATGCAGGAACTGCTGCAACAGATGCTCAGCGGACAGCAACCCGACCCCGGCGCGATGAGCGCGCTGTTCGCCGAGCACGAGGACCCGCGCATCCGCCTGATGGCCCAGTTCATGAGCCAGGACAGCGGCGCGCCGGAGCCGGAGGACGAGGCGACCGAGGTGGAGGCAGAAATCGTCAGGGACACCCTGCCGCCGCCCTCCGACTCGCTGCGCCTGCGCCGCCGGATACGCCACCTGACCGAAGAGCTGCACGCCGCCCAGAGCATCGGCGACACCCTCGCCGCCGCCTTGGGCGCCTGCTACCTGTGCTGGGGCGAAGACGACGACTGCGAACTCTGCGGCGGGCACGGCCAGCCGGGCTGGTGCGAGCCCGACGCGGAGCTGTTCGCCGGCTACGTCGCACCGGCGGTCGCCCGCCTCCAGCAACCGTCACCGGGTTTACCGGAGGGTTCGGAAGAACCCTCTTTCAGCATGCCGCGCGTGAGCGTCGGCCCATCCAACAGGAGTGAGATATGAGCATCTACGAGATGGCGGCAGAGGACGACGATGTATTCGTCGAGGAAGACGAATTCCTTGCCGAGGATGTCGACGAAGCCTTTACCGAAGAAGACGAATTCGACGAACGCAAACGCCGCCGGACCCGCCGTCCGCCGCGCATCCGCGCCGGCCGCACCGCCCAGGGCCGTGGCTTCGTCAAGCCCAAGCCCTCGCGCCAGCCGGTGACCACCGCGACCCTGCAGGCCAGCCTGGAACGGGTGGGTCAGGACATCCGCACCAACGCCGCGGCGATCAAGCGCCTGGAAGCGCAGGTGAAGTCCGCCACCAGCAAGCTCAACAGCATCGACAACGTGCAGGACAAGAGCATCGCCGAGCTGCGCAAGGAGTTGAAGAACCAGAGCGGCGCCTCGCAGCAGCAGAACCAGATGAACATGCTGCTGCCGCTGTTGCAGAAGTCGCCGGAGCTGGAGGCCAGGCCTGGAGCCGATACCGAAACGGCCAACGACATTCTGGGCGCCGTGCAGGTCAAGAAGCAGGATTTCACCCTGCCGCTGATCATGATGATGATGTCCTCCCAGGCCAGCGCGACGGCGGGCGGCGCCAACAACAGCATGAACATGCTCCTGCCGATGATCCTGCTGCTCGACAAGTAGGCACGCGACCATCGCCCCGCGAAAGGAGAACGCCAAGATGTTCGGACAGATCAATCCCATGAACTTCATCGTCGCCCACCGTCTGGCGACGAACCAGAACGTCGACTCGAAGACCGCCACCCGCCACGCCCTGGTCGGTTCGCTGTTGGGAGAAGGCATCCTCGGGCCGGTCATTGCCCGCCAGTTGGCGATCCGCGATGCCGCCGCCATCCCACCCGCGACGCGACCGGCCACCGGCGCGCCCGCGGGGAGCACGGCCAACCCCCTGGAAAACATCAGCCAGACCCTGCGCACCTGGACGGAAGCGGAGTCGCAGCGGGACGCGGAAGACCTGAAGCGGGCCAACGAGCTGATCGCGCAGGCCAACGAGCGCAGGCACCAGCGCACCGAAGCGCTCAGGGCACTCTGCGAAAGCCTGGGCACGCTGAGCACCGGCAGCACCTGCCCGGCGACGGGGACGAGCGAGGAGCCCAAGGATACGGCGAGCGCCGCGTAAGGGTTCGTGCCGCCGCCCCTCGCCATCGACCGACGGCGAGAGGCGGCGGCATCGGACCGGGAATACCGCGCGTCCCGCCGGACAGCGATCCCTCCCATTCCTCAAGGTCGAGGACACATCATGGACCCCGCGCTCCGGCAATTGCTCGGCGAGACGGATTCAGGCGAGATCGAGGCCATCATCCGCCTGGCCACCCCGCCCCGGACACCGCCCGGCGTGCGCCTCGTCGCACGCTTCGGCGAGACCATCGCCACCTGCCGCATCGCCCATGACCAGGTGGTGGAAACCTGGGCCGACGACGCGGTGGTCAGCCTGAAGGCGGCTCGCCCGTTCAACGACGACGAAGGGACCGCCGAAGGCCATGGCGCCCCTCCGGAAGACCCCGCCCCACTGGACCGGCGCCCGGCCGATCTCGATACCACCGGCGAGGGCGTGATCGTCGCGGTGATCGACTGGGGCTTCGATTTCGCCCACGACAACTTCCGCAACGACGATGGCTCGACGCGCATCCTCGCCCTCTGGGACCAGACCAGCCGGGCCGGCCCGGTGCCCCAACCCTACGGCTACGGGCATGTGTTCAGCCGCGAGGACATCGATGCCGCGTTGGCATCGCCGCGCCCCTATGCGGCGCTCGGCTATCACCCCGGCGTCGCCGACCGGGGCGGACAGGGCTGCCACGGCACCCACGTGCTGGACATCGCCGCCGGCAACGGCCGGTTGCCCGGCTCCCCCATGGGCGTGGCGCCCCGCGCCGAATTCCTGCTGGTCCACCTGGCGACCCGCGGGACCGACGGCGAAGCCAACCTGGGCGACTCGGTGACCCTGCTCGAAGGGTTGGACTGGATCCGCCGGCAAGCCGGTCGCCGCCCCTGGGTGGTGAACATGAGCGTCGGCCGGCACGGCGGCCCGCACACCGGCCTGACCCTGGTCGAGCTGGGTATCGACGCACTGCTCAACGAGGCCCCCGGCCGCTGCGTGGTGCAGAGCGCCGGCAACTACTACGCGTCCAACGTGCACAGTGGCGGGCAGTTGCGCCCCGGCGAGACGCGCCGATTGCGCTGGCAGGTCGGTGCGGCGGACCGCACGCCGAACGAGTTGGAAATCTGGTATTCGCGCCACGACGGCCTGGGCGTGACCCTGATCCCCCCGGATGGCCGCGGGGCAATGACCGTGCCCCTGGGCGGCGATGCGCCGATCCTGTCCGGTTCGCGGACCGTCGGGCACTTCTACCACCGCGCCCGCGACCCGAGTAACGGCGACAACCACGTCGACATCTTCCTGGAAACCGACGCGCCGCCCGGCGAATGGCAGGTGCGCCTGTACGGCGACGACGTGATCGACGGCCGCTACAACTGCTGGGTGGAGCGCGACTCGGCATGCCGCACCTGCCAGTCGCGCCTGCACCCACAGGATGCCGACCCGCGCAGCACCACCGGCACCATCTGCAACAGCCAGCGCAGCATCGCGGTCGGTGCCTATGACGCCGAGGACCCGGACCGCCCGCTGGCTCGCTTCAGCAGCGCCGGCCCGACGGTGGACGGGCGCATCAAGCCGGACTTGGTCGCACCCGGCGTACAGGTCTGGGCGGCCCGATCCACGCCCCGGCGCTCCCACACACCGCGCCCGGCACTGGTGGCCAACTCCGGCACCAGCATGGCGGCGCCCCATGTCACCGGCGCCGTTGCCAACATGTTCGAGGCGGCGGGCCGCGCGCTGTCCATCGAAGAAACGCGCCGCCTGCTGCTGGGCAGCACCGAGCCGCCCGCGCCCGACGACGACCCGATGCGGATCGGCAGCGGCTACCTGGACCTGTCCCGCGCCGTCGCGGCGACCCGGGCCTGGGTGCGGGCCCATCCGCTGCAGCCCTACCCCGGCGAACGCCTGACACCCCGGCCCCACCCGCCCGCCGCCAGCGGGTTCCCCACCGCCGATATCCCCATCCGGGCCGGCCTGACCGCACGGCCGCTGGCCGCAGCGGTGGAGGCCACCCGTGAATCTCCCCTGGAGACCGCCATGGCACACGAACGCTTCATCCCCTACGCAGAGAACGAACCCGAAGACGCCGAGGCGCTGATCGAAACGGCACTGGCCGAGGCCATCCCCGGCCAGTCCCTGTACGACGCAACGGGCGCCCCGGCCGGCGTCGCCGACCTCTTCGACAGCCTGGCGGGCTACCACGGCGAGGCCATGCGGCGGCACTACCAGCAGTTCGTCGAAGTGGTCGGTGCGCCCGGCGAGTCGGTCGCCGGCCAGTTGCGCCCTGGCGACATCCTGCTCGAACGCGCCTTCGGCGAGGGTTCGCTGGCCAGCGCCACGCTGATCACCGAGGACGACCTCGACGCATTCGACGAAAGCAGCGACTGCTCCCATCCCGACTGCGAATGCGTCCGCTGCCGCCGCGCCGGCCGCCGTCGGCGCCTGGCGCGCAATCGCCTGGTGGTGCGGCCACGCGCCGCGGCCGACACGGCGATGGAGTACGACGAAGACGTCGAAGCCCTGGAATGGGGCCTGCCCGCGGACGACGAAGAGAGCTACCCCGACGAAGCCGTGCCGGCGCCGCCAATGGCCGTGCCGGCCCGCGACCCGGTGCCCTTCGCCCCGGACCCGCCGGCGGGCAGCTACTGGCCCATCGTCACCAGCCACCCGCGCGGCCGCGAGGTCAACTATCGGGCAGCGGACGGCTCCTATGTCGGCGCCCAGGCGGGCCGGGCGTTCCTCGCCAGCCGCAGCAGCGGCGCGCGCTACCACGTCGGGATCGACCTGTTCGCCAACCTCGGCGACCCGGTGGTGGCCATCGAGGACGGCCGCGTCATCAGCTTCTACGGCTTTTGCTGCGGCAAGCAGATGACCACCAACGCGCTGCTGGTGGAGCACAGCAACGTGGTGGTGAACTACGGCGAGGTCGCCCCCGACTCGCTGCGGCGGGCGGGTCTGGCGATCGGCTCCAGCGTGACGGCGGGCCAGGTCATCGGCTATGTCGGGCGCAACCCCGGCGGCAGCAGCATGATCCACTTCGAGACCTACGTGCCCGGCACCCGGCGCAACAGCCGCTTCCCGGTGGGCAGCCGCCGCCCGGCGCCGCTGCTGAACCCCACCTCCTACCTGCTCTGGCTGCAGACTCACGGACGCACGCCCGGTGGCTCGGCCGGCGGCGGTGCAGGCAGCGGCGCCACGGGAAGCGCCGGTACCGGCACCAGCACGGGCTCCAACTCCAGTGCGACCGGCACCCTCGGCGCGTTGCTTTCCGCCGTCGGCTCGGCGGCTTCCGCCGTCATGGAAGCCCTGAGCAATGGACTCTGGCCGAACGCCGTGCGCCTGGCCATCGCGGGCGGGCAACGCGACCCGAACGCGCTGACCAACATGGTGTTCTTCGCCCGCCACCCGGAACGCAACGGCCGCCCCCTGGCGCAGGGTGAAGCGGACTTCGCCCGGCTGAGCCGGGAGTGGCTGGACATCCGCAACAATCTGGTCCGCCCGGCTCTGGCCGGAGGCGCCAGCGAGGGGCTGGACGACGATGGCGCGGAAGGCGCGGAAGCACTCGAAACCAGCGGCGAGCGCGCGCTGCAACAGGCGCCCAACCAACCGATCGGGGCGACCCCACTGACCGACGCCGAATGGCACAACCTGGAACTCTGGCTGGGCCGGGGCGAAGTGGGCGTCGAACCGCTGACCGCCGACGCCGACCGCAACGCCCTGATCGTCGCCGAGGCGATCTTCTGCGGGCGCAACCTGACCCGCCTGGTGACCGGCACCGGCGAAGACCCGCTGCTCTGCGTACTCTCCGACGTGACCCGCGCCGATCCACGGGTACGCCAACTGGTGCCGTTCGTTACGGCGCGCGGGCCCATCGTCCACTGGCCGCGGGTGTCAGAGGACGAGCGCATCCTGTACGCGATGAGGCGTCTGGTAGACGAATACCGCTTTCCGGTGAACGGCGCGGCGGGGCTGGTGGGCAACCTGTTCGCCGAGTCGGGGGTGCTGCCGAGCCGCATCGAAGGCAGCGGCATGGCCACGCCCCTGACGGCGCGCCACTGCAACGGCACGACCGCCACCTTCTCCGCCGAGGAGGTGATGAACCGCACCTGCTCGGTGAGCAAGGCGCGTCCCTGCGGGCGGAGCAATCCGGGCCAGGGGCCTTGCATGCCCGGCATCGGCCTCGCCCAATGGACCACCGCCGCACGCCGGCGGGAACTCTTCCAGCACGTCTTCCAGGGCCGGCCGGCGGGCGCCCGCATTCTCTTCGACATGGATGCCCAACTGGACTATCTGAACAGCGAACTGACCGGCCGGCCTGGCTTCGCCGGCGTCGACCGCTTGCTGCGGCGACCGACGGTGGGGGTGGACGAGGCCAGCGACGAGGTCGTCTACAACTTCGAGATTCCGGGCGCCGTCCTCGACGCGCAGAACCACAAGCTGCCGCGCAGCAACCCGGCCGTGCAGGCGGTCTTCCGCAGGCGCCGGGGCCTGTCGCAACGTGCCCTGCGGGTCTACCGCGCCCGACATCCGGCAGCCGCGGAAGACCTCGATGCCCTCCCCGACTTCGAAGCCGAACTGGACGACGCCCTGCCAGAACAGGCAGACGAATCGCTGGAGCCCAGCGAATCTCCACACACCGGCGAATGGGCCGAGACCTTCCTGCTCGACGAGGAAGTCGCCAGCGCCGCCAGCCAGTTCGTGCGCTGGGTGCAGAGTTCGCTGAACCGGGTCCTCGGGCTCTCCCTGGCGGTGGACGGCGTGGCCGGTACACAGACGCGCCAAGCCATCCGGCAGTTCCAGACACGGGAGGGCCTGACGGTGGACGGCATCGTCGGTCCGCAGACACGCTCGGCGCTGACCCGCGCCGTGCAGCGCCTCGGTACGCCTGGCACCGCTGCGCCGACGGGCGGCTCGAGCGGAAGCACCATCAGCGCCTGCGCCGGCCTGCGCAGCCCGGAAGTGATCGACCGCTTCGAATTCAACCGCTCCGAGGTGCTGCCGAGCCACCAGCCGCAGATCATTCGCATCGCCCGCTGCATCGTCGCCAGCCAGCGCACCGCGAGCCCGATCAGCAACCTCGATGTCGTCGGCCATACCGACCCGGTGGGCACCGACGCGGCCAATCTCGACCTCGGCCGGCGCCGCGCCGAAGCGGTCAAGCACGAGCTGTTGCGCACCATCGACCGCATCCTGCCGGGCACCGCCGCGCGCATCGTGATCAATGCCTCCTCCCAGGGCGAGACGCGCCCAGTATCGAGCCCGGACCCGGCCGCCAGCCGGCGCGTGGAAGTCTTCATGACCCTGCCCACGATGCCCCGTCCCACCGTGCCGCCGGTCCCGCCGGTGACGCCGCCCCGGATACCACCGGAGCCGCCGGAAGTCCCGGACAACGTGCGCGACCTGTTGCGCCGCGTCCGCGAGGCCCTGGAAAGCGTCCTGCAATGGGTGCCGGACGCCGTGCGCGACACCCTGTGCCCAGGCATCACCGCGCCGAGGAACCTGCGCTTCCTGTCCGCCGCCGAGCAGGCGGAAGCGCGCAGCGTCTACGCCGGCAGCCTGGACTTCAGCCGGATCATCATCACCGACGGGCTGGGTTGCGGCGGCCGGCCGTTCACCGTGGCGTTCCCGGTCGGCTCGGACTGGTGGGTCGCGCTTAACCAGGGCACGGTCGCCAGCTTCGCCACCCGCCCCCGCTCCGACACGCTGATCCACGAACTCGCCCACGCCTGGCAGTCGCAACACCACGGCAGCGACCCGACGGCCTTCATGCGCAACTCGATCATCAACCAGGCGGGCGCCGCCGCGCTGACCGCCCTCGGCCTGGAAGCCAGCGCCTACGCCTACATCCCCGGCAAGCCGTTCGCCGAGTACGGCGCGGAGCAGATCGCCGAACAGGTGGAGGACAGCTACAACGGCACCGGCAGCCCGACCCCGGCCGTCGCACGGCATGTCCGCTCGGTGGCGGCGGGCGTAGCCGACCCGGATAACGAAGCGAGTCTGAGCGTGAGCACGGCTTTCGAGCGGCGCTCGACCAGCGGGGTGGTCTGGCCGTGAGGGAAAGGTTTGGCTCTGTCTACGTGGCCGGAAGCTCCAGAGCCAAACCGATTACTGAGTTCAGTAGAGACTTCTTGTTTCGCCCCCCGGCGAGTTACTTCTGGCAGTCGCCCCAGAAGGTAACCAAGAGGGCTTGCCCCGGCATCCGAACTAGGCGTCCCTGCCCGGCTTCGCCGGGGTTCCCTCGCTCCATCGCCGCTCCGGGGGCCGACCTCGGTGGCCCCCTGCGAAGGGCCATCCCTGGCCAATCGCAGCTCTCGCGGCATCCATGCCGCTCGTCCTCCCCGGCCGGCCCCCTACACGACGATTCCGCTCGGCCTACTGACGGGGCGTCGGAGTTGGTCCAACCTTTTCTGCAAGCCTTCTGGCAATGCCAAAGCCCCAGGATCACTTCACTGCGCCGAGCGGCACGAATCTCCCCTCTCCCGTTTACGGGAAAGGGGCCGGGGGAGAGGGGGACGTCACGCGCACGGAACTTGAACTTCGTCCTTCAGGCCACTTCGATTGGCGTGGATGGAACCACGAAAAACGCCGCCCACCTCGGAGAGGCGGGCGCCCGGGTCAATACAGGCCTTTGCCCTGCCCTTGACCTTGCCCCTGGGGTTGGGGCTGCCATTTGCCACTGTTCCCCTTGTTGTTGCCGCCCCCCTGCTTCATGGGCTGGCCCTGCGGGGCGCTGTTGATCAGGCCGTTGCCTTGCTGCTTGCCTTGGCCCTGGTACTGATTGCCTTGGCCTTGATAGTTACCCTGGCCCTGATAGCGGTTGCCCTGGCCCTGGTAGTTGCCCTGGCCTTGATAGCGATTGCCTTGGCCCTGGTAGTTACCTTGACCTTGGTAGTTACCCTGGCCCTGATAGCGATTGCCCTGACCCTGGTAGTTGCCCTGGCCTTGATAGCGATTGCCCTGACCCTGGTAGTTGCCCTGACCCTGGTAGCGGTTGTCCTGGTATTTGTAATTGCCCTGGCCCGGCTGGTTGCCGTAGCCGCCTCCCTGGTAGCGATTACCGGGGTTGTTTCCATACCCCGGGGCGCCCTTTGGGGCGGGGTATTTCTTGTACAGGCCCGGCGGTACGTAGCGGTAGTCGCGGACATTCCAGGGACCGTCGTAGTGCGGCGACCAGTACCAGCCACCGTCACGCCAGCGGTAGTAATAGCGATCGCCGAAGTAGAGGTGGGCATGGCCGAGGCTCACGTAGACGCGCAGGTCCGGGTCCCAGCGCCAGCGTCCGTAGGGGGGTGGACCATAAGGCGGGCCGTAGCCGCTTCCGTAGTCGCCCGTGTGCACCGTGCAAGCCGTCAGCGGCAGCAGCAGCGCCATCAAGAGCAGCAAGCGAAACTTCATGGAAGGACTCCTTCGCGTTCAGGTGCTCATATGACCGCAAACGAAGCGGCAAGTTGCCATCGCCGCTCCTGAGGTGACGGTCGGCCATGTCGGTTGAGACACATAAGGCTCTGTTTGCGTTAAGTGAATCCATGTAGGGGCGAATTTATTCGCCCATGTGTCATGCCGTTATCCAATGTTGGCCGCATCTCTTCTGCAAACCTTCGGGCAATGACCCGGCATCGGCCCCAACTCGCCATGCCAGGCACACCTCCCTCTCACCTTTAGGGAGAGGGGCTGGGGAGAGGGGTTTGTCTCGCACGGAGAAGAGGTGGTGCCCGCAGGTGTCTCCGCCCCAAAGCGAACGGTCCGACGGAGCGGCTGTCACACCCACAGACGGCCATCGCGCCCCGCTCTTCCCTCCGCGCCCGCCACGGGGCGCCGAACCCGGAATGGAAGGCCGACCATGGATCTGCTGAAACTCCTGCACTTCGCCAGCCTGCTCGGCTGGTGCGGAACCCTGCTTTATCTGCCGGCGCTGATCGCGGCGGGCACGCGGCGCAGCGAGACGCTGTTCTACCGCGATCACGCGCACCTCACGCGGCTGGTTTTCACCCTGGTGGCCACGCCGGCGGCGCTGCTGGCCATCGGGTCGGGGACGGCGCTGTTCCTGCGCGACGGCATCCTCGGCACCTGGCTGATTCTCAAGCTCACCACGGTGGCAGCACTAGTGCTCTGCCACACGCTTTGCGGCGTGCTGGTGCTGCGCATCGAGCGGGTGCCGGAGCGCAGCGTCGGCCGCGAATGCGTGGGCATCGGCGTGCTGATCACCCTGCTGATCGCCGTCACCCTGTGGCTGGTATTGGCCAAGCCGTTCTGACGATGGCCGATCTCGACAATCTCCCCCGACCCGGCCGGCATGGACGCTCAGACGTCCACATCCACCCCCACCGCGTGTTCATAGACCAACCGGCCGCCCAGCCAGGAGGCCAGGGCGATGAGCAGCGCGGTGAGCAGCGACAGGTAGAGGCCCCAAGGCTCGACCGAGTCGGCGTCCTCGCGGTAGCGCAGCAACCAGTTCAGCGAGGCCAGCGAGAGCATCATCACGGCGATGATGGCGTGGCACCAGGCGGTGATCTTTTGCCGGATGCGCCGCACGAACAGCAGGTCGATCAGCCCCATGCTGCTGGCGATCCAGCCGCCTCCCGCGCCGACGCCGGCCAGCCAGAGCGCGGCGCGCGCCCAGAACGGGTCGCCGCTGAAGAGGTAGGCGCAATCGGCGCCGACCAGGCCGATCAGCGCGGCCACCGGGAAGTGGATCAGCATCGGGTGCAGCGGGTGGCCGCCGAGAGCGGCGCGGCTGACGATGGGCTCGTGGTCGGCGTTTCCGGCCATGGGGCACTCCGTGATGGGCGGGGACGGCGGCACCGAACCGGTGCCCTCTTGCAATGGACCGTTTTCCCGCTGGCAGTTCCTTGTCTGACGGCCTGCGGCGGCGCCCAGTCCGCCCTCGATCCGGCCGGCCCGATGGCGCGCGAAGTGACGTTGCTCTGGTGGGCGATGCTGGGCTTCGCCAGCCTGGTACTGCTGGGCGTGACCGCGCTCTGGCTGTATGCCATGCACCGCGCGCCGCGCGAAACCAGCGCCGAGCAGGCGCGGCGGATCAACCGGCGCTGGATCGTCGGCGGCGGCCTTCTGTTGCCCGGCCTGAGCATCCTTCTGCTGCTGGCCTTCGGCATCCCCGCCGGTCATCGGTTGCTACCGTTGCCGCTGGCCGAACCGCCGCTGCGCATCGAGGTGACCGGCCACCAGTGGTGGTGGGAAGTGCGCTACCCGGACGGCGTGGTCACCGCCAACCAGTTGCACATCCCGGCCGGCCGTCCGGTGGACCTGGCGGTGAGCAGCGCGGACGTCATCCATTCGTTCTGGGTGCCGCGCCTCGGCGGCAAGCTGGACATGATCCCCGGCCGTCGCCATGTGCTGCGCCTGCAGGCCGACCGACCGGGCACCTATCGCGGCCAGTGTGCGGAGTTCTGCGGCAGCCAGCACGCGCACATGGCGATCGACGTGGTGGCCCACGACGAGCCGGCGTTCCAGGCCTGGATGGCGGCGCGCCGCGAACTGCGCTTCTCCCCGCCCCCAGGGGAGGCCGGCGCGGTGTTCGAGCAGCGCTGCGGGCGCTGCCACCGGGTCGCCGGGGTCAGCGAAGGTGGCCGTGCACCGGACCTGACCGACGTCGGCTCCCGCCCGAGCCTCGGCGCCGGCACTCTCGACAACCGCCCCGGCGCCCTGCGCCGCTGGCTGCGCGAGCACCAGCGGCTCAAGCCGGGCAACGGCATGCCGGCCCACGACGACGTGACGCCGGAAACCCTCGACCGGATCGCCGATTGGCTGGAGACGCTCGCCCCATGAGCCGCGACATGCCCTCCCCCGAAGCCGAACGCCTGCACGAACGCTTCAACGCGGTGTGGGGCAACCCCACAGGCTGGCGCGCACTGACGGTGGTCAACCACACCACGGTGGGGCTGCGCTTCCTGGTCACCGGGGCGCTGTTCTTCCTTTTCGGCGGCCTGCTGGCGATGCTGCTGCGCACCCAGTTGGCGCTGCCCGGACGCGATTTCATGGGGCCGGACCTGTACAACCAGGTCTTCACCATGCACGGCACGGTGATGATGTTCCTGTTCGCCGTGCCGATGATGGAAGGACTGGCGGTCTACCTGATTCCGAAGATGATCGGCGCCCGCGACCTGGTGTTCCCGCGCCTGTCGGCCCTGGGCTATTTCTGCTACCTGTTCGGTGGGCTGATCCTGGTGGCCAGCCTGTTTCTCGACATCGCCCCCAAGGCCGGCTGGTTCATGTACACGCCGTTGTCCAGCGCGGCGCATACGCCGGGGCCGAACTCGGATTTCTGGCTGCTGGGCATCACCTTCGTGGAGATTTCCGCGGTAAGCGCCGGGGTGGAGCTGGTGGTGTCGATCCTGCGCACCCGCACCCGGGGCATGACGCTGGACCGCATGCCGCTGTACGCCTGGTACATCCTGGTGATGGCGATGATGATCGTGGTCGGCTTCCCGCCGCTGATCCTCGGCAGCATCCTGCTGGAACTGGAGCGCGCCGCCGGCCTGCCGTTCTTCGAGGTGGCGCGGGGCGGCGACCCGCTGCTCTGGCAGCACCTGTTCTGGCTGTTCGGCCACCCGGAGGTATACATCATCTTCCTGCCGGCGGCGGGCATCGTCTCGACCCTGCTGCCGGTGTTCGCCCAGCGCCCCATCGTGGGCTATCGCTGGGTGGTGCTGGGGGTACTGAGTACCGGCTTCATCAGCTTCGGCCTGTGGGTGCATCACATGTTCACCGTGGGCATCCCGCAACTGGCGCAGGCGTTCTTCTCGGCGGCGAGCATGCTGGTGGCGATCCCCACCGGGGTGCAGATCTTCGCCTGGCTGGCGACGCTCTGGCTGGGGCGGCCGGTGTACCACGTGCCGATGCTCTGGCTGGTGGGCTTCCTGGTGATCTTCGTCGCCGGTGGGCTGACCGGGGTGATGCTGGCGCTGGTGCCGTTCGACTGGCAGGTGCACGACACCCATTTCGTCGTGGCCCACATGCACTACGTGCTGGTGGGCGGAATGTTCTTCCCGCTGATGGCCGGGCTCTACTACTGGCTGCCGCATTTCTCTGGACGGATGCCTTCGGTGCGCCTCGGCCGCTGGGGGTTCTGGCTGGTGTTCGTCGGCTTCAACCTGACCTTCCTGGTGATGCACTGGACCGGCCTGCTGGGCATGCCCCGGCGCATCTATACCTACCCCACCGGCCTGGGCTGGGATTGGCCGAACCTGATCTCCTCCATCGGCAGCTTCGTGATGGCCATCGGCATCGCCACGGTGCTGCTGGACATCGTGCTGCACTTCCGTTTCGGCCTGCCGGCCAAGGAAAATCCCTGGCACGCGGACACCCTGGAATGGGCCACCAGCCTGCCGCCCACGTCCTACAACTTCGCCAGCCTGCCGGAGGTTCGCGGACGCCATCCGCTGTGGGACGACCCGGGCCTGCCGCAGAGCATCGCCCACGGCGAGCACGCATTGGCGGTGATCGACCACGGCCGCCGCGAGACCTGGGGCTCGGACCCGCTGACCGGCCAGACGCGCGAGATCATCCACCTGCCGGGCAACAGTTGGCTGCCGGTGATCGCCGCCGCGCTGATCGCTGGCGTCTGCCTGAGCCTGCTGACCCGCGCCTACGGGCTGGCGGCGCTGTTCGCGCTGACCAGCCTCGGCGTGCTGCTGCGTTGGTCCTGGGAGAACGGTGCCCATCCCAAGGCAGCGCCGGACGCCAAGACCCAGCCCGGCGATCCGCCGCTGCATTCGCGTACCTGCGACGGGCCCGGCCTATGGGGGATGGCGGTGACGCTGCTGGCCGACGGTGCGCTCTACCTGTCGTTGCTGTTCGGCTGGTTCTACCTGTGGACGGTGGCGCCGGACTGGCAGGTCCCGGAGCGGGCCGGCTTCGACCAGCGCCTGCTGCTGGCCAGCGCCGTGCTGCTGGCCGTGGCCACCTTCTGGCAGCGGCGGCTGCTGGTGCGGTTGCGCCAGGGCGATGCGCGCGGACTGGCCGGTGGGTTGGCGGGCGTCGCCGGGCTCGGCCTGCTGCATGCAGTGCTGCTGCTCTGGGCGCTGCTCGGCGGCGAGCTGGCGCCACGGCAGACGGCACATGACGCGGTGATCGCCGTGGTGCTCGGCTATAGCCTGGTCCACGGCCTGCTCGCTGCCGTCCTCAGCGCCTTGCAGGGCTGGCGCGTGAGGTGCGGCTACGTCGGCGTCGAGACGCCTTACGAACCGCTGGTGGTGGAGCAGCTCTGGTACTACAACCTCGGCGTGCTGTGGATCGGCTACTTCGCCCTGGTGCTGTTCCCGCCGACCTGGGGGGCCGCCTGATGCGACCGCTGCGCTCGCCCTATAACCCGATCCACATCGCCCTCGGGCTGGTGATCTGGAGCCTGTGGTTCGTCGCGCTCTATGGCGGGCTGTCTGTGGCCTGCCGGGTGGCGCCGCCGGCCCTCTCGCTGGGGATGTGGAACTGGCTGAACCTGCTGTTGGGCCTGTTTTCGGTCGCCACCGTCGCCTTGCTCCTCGGCTTGGCGAGGTGGTCCTGGCGAGCCGCTTCCCGCGCGGGGAAACGCTCTCCGGAACGTTTCGCCGCCCGCCTCGCCGCCACCGTGCACCTGGTGGGGGCGGTGGCCACGCTGGTCGTCGCCGTGCCGCTGTTGAGGCTACCGCCATGCGTGTGATCGTTGCCGCTGCCCTGCTCGCCCTCAGCCTGCCGGCCTGCGCCCATGGCCTGTTGGAGAGCGTGCGGGGCGAGCGCCTGCCGATCCTCGTCGGCGCCCTGCTGTTCGGAGCGGCCTGGCTGCTCTACGGGCTCGGCGCACGCCGGGTTCGCCCTCATGGCCACGAGGCGCTGTGGATGCACGTCGCCATGCTCATCGCCGCGCTCTCCGCCTTCGGCCCGCTGGACGACTGGGCGGAAACCAGCACTAGCCTGCACATGCTGCAGCACATGCTGTTCATGCTGGCAGTGGCCCCGCTCTGGGCCCTGGGCCGGCCGCTGCCGCAATGGCGGGCGATGCTCGGGGCAACGCTGCAACCGCTGTGGAACGGCATCTTGCGGGCCGCCCGCTACCCGGTGGCAACGGCCATGGTGCACGGCGCGCTGATCTGGATCTGGCACACGCCGCGCCTTTATCTGCTGGCGCTGGAACATCCCGGCTGGCACATGATCGAGCACGCCTGCTTCCTGTTCAGCGCCTGGCTGTTCTGGTGGTCGTGCCTGCACGCGCACCCGCGCTTGGTGCCGCAGGCGTTGCTGGCGATGCTGCTGACGCTGATGCACACCGGCCTGCTCGGCGCCCTGCTGACCTTCGGCGACACACCGTTCTATGGCGATGCGCGGGACTTGCAGGACCAGCAGTTGGCCGGTCTGCTCATGTGGGTGCCGGGCGGGTTGGTCTACCTGGCCGGCGCCGGCTGGATCGCCTGGCGCTGGCTCGGCCGCCTGTGGCGACGCCAGCAGCGGGTCGGTAGCAGTCCCTTGGGCGAATGAATTGGCCCCTACAGATCCGACCCGACACTGTTCCGTAGGAGCCAGCTCTGCTGGCGAAGCTTTTGTGCAACCCTCCTTCGCAAGCAGAGCTCGCTCCTACAAGGGGCGGCGCCCGACCCTCGATGTAGGGGCGAACTCATTCGCCCGGCAAGGCTGACTATTGCCTCGGCGCTTCGGCCAACACCCTTTGGTAAAAACGAAACTCTCGCTCCAACGCATGACTGAGGTGGGCCGCCTGGCGAAAGCCATGGCGCTCGTCGGGATAGAGGTGGTATTCCACCGGCACGCCGCGCTCGCGCAGGGCGGCGACCATGGACTCGGTCTGCGCCGGCACCACCACCGCGTCGAGCCCGCCCTGGAAGAAAATCACCGGCACCTGGATACGCCCGGCATGCAGCAGTGGCGTGCGGGCCCGGTAGCGTTCGAGGTCGCGCTCGGGATCGCCGATCAACCAGTCGAGGTAATCCGCCTCGAACTTGTGGGTGACCCGCCCCAACGCCAGCGGATCGCTGACTCCATAGAGGCTCGCGCCACCGGCGAAAGCATCGGTGAAGGCCAGGCCGCATAACGCGGTATAGCCCCCCGCGCTGGAGCCACGAATGAACGCCCGCGCCGGGTCGATGGCACCGCGTTCGGCCAGATGCCGCACCAGCGCCACTGCATCCTCCACGTCCACCACGCCCCAACTGTCCCGCAGGCGCTGCCGATAGGCACGACCGAAACCGCTGCTGCCGCGGTAGTTGAGGTCGGCCACGGCGAAGCCTCGCTGGGTCCAGAACTGGATGCGCGGATCGAACACCGGGTAGCAGGCGGAAGTCGGCCCGCCATGGAGGAACACCACCAGCGGCGGCTTCGTCCCCGGCGCAGCGGTCTGGCCGGCATTGCGCGGCGGATAGAAGAACGCATGGCTCGCCTCCCCTTCCCCGCTGGCGAAGCGCAGCGACTCCGGCCGCGACAACTCCACCTCGGCCAGGGGCTGCTCGCCGCCGGCCACTATCTGCACGGCGCCCGTATCGCGCCGAATCGCCAGCAGCGTCGGCAAGCGGTCGGGAGCCGCGGCGATGCAGTAGAAACACTCGGTATCGGCGCCCAACTGGCGAAAGCGGCTGAAGGACTCGGCCAGGCGCCGCTCCTGCCCATCGGCATCGCGCTCCACCAGCACGCCGTAGCCGTCCTCGAAACGACTGAGCAACAGTCCGCCGTCCGCCAGCGGCAGGTAGCTGCACGTACCCAGTTGCCAAGGCGCCGGCGCGTGGTCGGCAGGTGCCGAGTCCAGCGGCTGCCAAACCCCATCCCGCTCGCACCAGGGCTGCCACCAGCCCAGGCGGTCGGACAGCGCATGCAACCGGCCCTCGGCCGAGAAGCGCGGCTGTTGCACGGACTCGTCCCCGGCCGCCAGGACGATCGGCGCCGACCAGCGGCCGGAGGCATCCCGCGTCGCCACGCACAGGCGGGTCGCGGTCCAGGGTTGTTCCGGACGGTTCCATTCGATCCAGGCCAGCCGCTCGCCGTCCGGGCTCAGGCAAGGCGACGCGTAGAAGTCGGCGCCCTCGCCCAGCACCTCGCGTTGCCCGTCGGCCAGGGACAGGCTCACCAGACGATGCACGACGCCACCCGGCTCATGGCTCTCTTCCACCACCAGCAGCGCGTTGCGGGCCGCGGCGAAATGCAGATCGCCATAGCGGCAACCGCCCTGCGCGGTCAGCGCACGCGGTACGCCATCCAGCGCCTGGCGGTAGACCTGTTGGTCCGCCTCGTCGACGAAGGCCACGCCGTCGCCGGTCAGGCAGAAGGCACCGCCGCCGTACTCATAGACCCGGCTGCGCAGCGAGACGCCCTCCGGCGTCAGGCACCAGGTCTGCCCGCCGCGCTGGAACCAGAGGGTGCAACGGCCGTCCTCGGGACGGTATTCGAGCCAGAACAGGCCGCCATGCCCGGCGCGCAGTTCGGCGAAATCGCGGCTCGCCGAGGCAGCGCGCTCGGCCGTCCAGGCGCTGGGCCAGAAGCCGTAGGGAATCGCAGTGGCGGTCATACTTTCACCCTCGTCGGGCGAATAAATTCGCCCCTACCAAAACCCGTGCGTGGGAGCGAATTCATTCGCGAAAAATATCCGGCGTAGTGGTACTTCTATCGCGAATGAATTCGCGCCTACAGGTCCGTTCCCTGCTTTCGTCATCAGCGAGCCCAAAGGGCATCAGCTCAACGCTATCCCGGTCGCGAACGCGATCCTGCATGGCCATGGGCTTGCCGGTAGACACCCGGCGCCACGCCATAGCTCTGCTTGAACTGCCGGTTGAGGTGGCTCTGGTCGGCGAAGCCCAGGCGGGCGGCCACTTCGCCCGGTGCGCAACCTTCCTTCAGCAACGCCCGCGCCTGCTCCAGCCGCCGCTGGGTGAGCCAGGTATGCGGTGGCAGGCCGGTGGCGCGGCGGAAGATGCGGGCGAAGTGGAACGGCGAGAGGTTCACCGCAGCCGCCAGCTCTTCCAGCGACGGCGGCTCGCTCAGCCGCGCGGCCAGCAGTTCCTTGGCTCGCTGCACGGCCTGGGGCTCGTTACCCGCAGCGGGCGCCTCCGGCACCTTGGCGTAGCGTTGCAGCAACAGCAGCACGGTCTCGCGCCAGAGGGTCTGTTGCTGGAGCGTCTCCGTCGGCTGTTCGAGCAAGCGGTGCAGGGTGAGGAAGCGGCGGGCCAGTTCGGGGTCGTAGAGAACGCTGCAGTTGAACGACGGCAGCCCGCCCCGGTCGAGGCCGAGTTCGTCCAGTACCGTGCGCAGGTGTTCGAATTCGGGATAGAAACCGCGGTAGCGCCAGCCCTGCTCCACCGCCTTGCGGCCGTTGTGCAGCTCGTCCGGGTTGATCAGCACCATGCTGCCCACCGGGGCCAGGTGCTCGCTGCCGCGATGGCGGAAGGACTGGGCGCCGTCCTCCAGCACCGTGATCACGTAGCCTTCGTGCACATGGGGCGCGAAGCACTGCTCCACGTAGCGCGCCTGCAGCAGTTCGACACCGCCGAGCCCGGTGGCCCTCCAGAAGCGTGTCTGTTCGCCCGTTTCCATGTCGTTGCCCGCAAATGATGGCCTGCCACCATGCCAGCCGGACCGCCATCCTTCAACAGGCCGAGCAGGCCCGTCAGCTGACGAAGCCGGCCTCCAGTTGTGCCTTCACCGCCGGCCATTCGCGGTCGGTGATGCTGTACAGCACACTGTCGTCCAGGCGGCCGTCGGCCAGCCGCCGATGGTTGCGCAGCAGCCCTTCGCGCTGCGCGCCGAGTTTCTCGATGGAGCGCTGGGCACGCAGGTTGCTCGCCGCGGTTTTCAGTTGCACCCGCACCAGCTCCCATTCCTCGAAGGCGTGCCTGAGCATCAGGTACTTGATCGAGGCGTTCAGCCCGCTGCCGTGCTGGGCGCGGTCGAGCCAGGTCCAGCCGATCTCGGCCGCCGGCAGCACCGGCATGAAGTCGGCGAAACGGGTGGTCCCGACCAGTGCATCCCCCAGGCGGATGGCGAACACCAGGGCGCGCTCCTCGCGTTGTTCGGCGAGCCCCTGGCGGTACCAGTCCGGCCGCAGCGAGCCGTTCATATAGATGTGCAGGTCGCGATTGGCTTCTGCGAGTGTCACCAGCGCCGGAATGTCCGATTCGCTCAGCGGCTCCAGGCGCAACGCGCCACGCTGCAGGATGACTGGATTGGCTTTGAACATCTGCGGCTCCTGAATTCGACAACGCAAAAGAGACTCTGCTGACATCAGAGCCTCGGGGCACCGGGAAGTGCCCTTCGAAGGTCTCTCGACCCGGGATCTTCATCGACCATCCCTGATCGACCCGCCCAAACGCTATCAGCCCGTTCTCCGCCGCTCAAGGGAGCCTTCTACCTTGGTCGCAGTGGCCTGACGGCCGGCCCGTTTGCTGCGAAACTGGCAACAGGTCCCGGCGCGCTTGCGCCGGGCAGGAATCGGTGGGGCCCGCCGTGCAGTCGCCGGGCCTTTTCAGTCGGAGTTCGCATGTCGTTGTCCAGCGGGCTGATCGCCCTGGTCGCCCTGGCCTACATGGCCATCATGTTTTCCATCGCCTTCTATGGCGACCGCCGCCGCGCGCCCATGCCGCCGAAAGTGCGCGCCTGGGTCTACAGTCTTTCGCTGGCGGTGTATTGCACCAGTTGGACCTTCTTCGGCGCGGTGGGCCAGGCTGCCGAACAGCTCTGGGCATTCCTGCCGATCTACCTCGGCCCGGTGCTGTTGTTGCTGTTCGCGCCCTGGGTGCTGCAGAAGATGGTGATGATCAGCAAGCAGGAGAACATCACGTCCATCGCCGACTTCATCGCCGCCCGCTACGGCAAGTCGCAGTCCCTGGCGGTGGTGGTGGCGCTGATCTGCCTGGTCGGGGTGCTGCCCTACATCGCCTTGCAGCTCAAGGGCATCGTCCTCGGGGTGAACCTGCTCACCGGCGCCGGCGCCGACTCCACCGGCACTCGCGCCCAGGACACCGCGCTGATCGTCTCGGTGGTACTGGCGCTGTTCACCATCCTCTTCGGTACCCGCACGCTGGACGTCACCGAGCACCACCGGGGGATGGTCCTGGCCATCGCTTTCGAATCCTTGGTCAAGCTGCTGGCCTTCCTCGCCGTCGGCGCCTTCGTCACCTACGGTCTCTACGACGGCTTCGACGATCTGCTCAGCCAGGCGCGCAACGCCCCGCAATTGGATGCCTTCTGGGCCGAGGCGGTGAACTGGCCGGCGATGCTGGTGCAGACCGGCATGGCGATGATCGCCATCGTCTGCCTGCCGCGGCAGTTCCACGTGACCGTGGTGGAAAACACCGCGCCCGAAGACCTCAAGTTGGCGCGCTGGGTGTTCCCCACCTACCTGTTGCTGGCCGCGCTGTTCGTCGTACCCATCGCCCTGGCCGGGCAGATGCTGTTGCCGCCGGGGCTGATCCCGGATTCCTTCGTGATCAGCCTGCCGCTGGCCGAAGCCCATCCGGCCCTGGCGCTGCTGGCCTTCATCGGCGGTGCCTCGGCGGCCACCGGCATGGTCATCGTCGCCTCGGTGGCGCTGTCCACGATGATCTCCAACGACATGCTGCTGCCCTGGCTGCTGCGCCGGAAGACCACCGAGCAGCCGTTCGAGGCGTTCCGCCACTGGATGCTCACCGCCCGCCGCGTCAGCATCGTGCTGATCCTGCTGCTGGCCTACGTCTGCTACCGCCTGCTGGGTTCCAGCGCCAGCCTGGCGACCATCGGCCAGATCGCCTTCGCCGCCATCGGCCAGTTGGCGCCGGCGATGTTCGGCGCCCTGGTGTGGAAGCAGGCCAACCGCCGTGGCGTGTTCGCCGGCCTGGCCGCCGGCGCTTTCATCTGGGGCTACACCCTGGTGCTGCCACTGGCCGCACGCGGTTTCGGCTGGCCGCTGGAAAGCTTCCCCGGCCTGCGGACGATCCTCTACCAGCCGCTGTGGCTGGACATCGACCCGCTGACGCGCGGCGTGGTGCTGTCCCTGGCCGGCAACATCATGCTGTTCACCTGGGTCTCCTACTTCTCCCGCACACGGGTCTCCGAGCACTGGCAGGCTGGACGCTTCATCGGCCAGGAGTTCGGCGTCAAACCGAGCGGGCGCAGCCTGCTGGCGGTGCAGGTGGGCGACCTGCTGACCCTCGCCGCGCGCTTCGTCGGCGAGGAACGGGCACGGGACAGCTTCCAGCGCTTCGCCCAGCGCCAGGGCAAGACCTTCGAACCGCAGCAGAATGCCAACAGCGACTGGATCGCCCATACCGAACGCCTGCTCGCCGGCGTACTCGGCGCCTCCTCCACCCGGGCGGTGGTCAAGGCCGCCATCGAAGGCCGCGAGATGCAGGTCGAGGATGTGGTACGCATCGTCGACGAAGCCTCCGAGGTGCTGCAGTTCAACCGCGCCCTGCTGCAAGGCGCCATCGAGAACATCACCCAGGGCATCAGCGTGGTCGATCAGTCGCTGCGCCTGGTGGCCTGGAACCACCGCTACCTGGAGCTGTTCGCCTATCCCGAGGGCCTGATCTCGGTCGGCCGGCCGATCGCCGACATCATCCGCTACAACGCCGAGCGCGGCCTGTGCGGCCCCGGCGACGTGGAGGGTCATGTCGAGCGCCGCCTGTACTGGATGCGCCAGGGCCGCCCGCACACCTCCGAGCGGCTGTTCCCCAACGGCCGGGTCATCGAGCTGATCGGCAATCCCATGCCAGGCGGCGGCTTCGTCATGAGCTTCACCGACATCACCGCCTTCCGCCAGGCCGAGCAGGCGCTGATCGATGCCAACGAAAGCCTGGAGCAACGCGTCGCCGAGCGGACCCAGGAACTCTCGCAATTGAACCAGGCGCTAATCGAGGCGAAGAGCACGGCGGAGGCGGCCAACCAGTCGAAGACCCGCTTCCTCGCCGCGGTCAGCCACGACCTGATGCAGCCGCTCAACGCCGCACGGCTGTTCTCCGCCGCCCTCTCCCACCAGGAAGACGCCCTGCCGCCAGCGGCCCAGGACCTCGTCCGCCACCTCGACAGTTCGCTGCGCTCGGCGGAAGACCTGATCGCCGACCTGCTGGATATCTCGCGCCTGGAAAGCGGCCGGGTGACGCCGGAGCGCAGCGCCTTCCCGCTCAGTGCACTGTTCGACACCCTCGGCGCCGAGTTCAAGGTGCTGGCCCAGGAGCAAGGCATCGACTTCCGTGTGTGCGGCAGCCGGCTGCTGGTGGAGAGCGACATGAAACTGCTGCGCCGGGTGCTGCAGAACTTCCTGACCAACGCCTTCCGCTACGCCAAGGGCCAGGTGCTGCTCGGCGTACGCCGCGAGGGCAAGCAGTTGCGCCTGGAGGTCTGGGACCGCGGTCCCGGTATCCCGGAAGACAAACGCAAGGAAATCTTCGAGGAGTTCAAGCGCCTCGACAGCCACCAGACCCGCGCGGAAAAGGGCCTCGGTCTCGGTCTGGCGATTGCCGACGGCCTGTGCCGGGTGCTCGGCCATCGCCTGGAAGTGCGCTCCTGGCCCGGCCGCGGCAGCGTGTTCAGCGTCAGCGTGCCCCTCGCCAGGAGCCTCTCCGCGCCGGCCGTCGCCAAGGTCGCCCAGGCCATCGACGGCCAGCCCCTCAGCGGCACCCAGGTGCTCTGCATCGACAACGAGGACAGCATCCTCACCGGCATGCACAGCCTGCTGTCGCGCTGGGGCTGCCAGGTCTGGACCGCGCGCAACCGCCTGGAGTGCGAGCATCTGCTCGACGAGGACGTGCGCCCGCAACTGGCATTGGTGGATTACCACCTCGACGAGGGCGAAACCGGCACCGAGCTGATGGCCTGGCTGCGCACCCGCCTCGGCGTACCGCTGCCCGGCGTGGTGATCAGCGCCGACGCCCGTCCCGAGCTGGTCACCGAGGTGCATGCGGCCGGCCTCGACTACCTGAGCAAGCCGGTCAAGCCCGCCGCCCTGCGCGCGCTGCTCAGCCGCCACGTGGCGCTGCGCTGAGCGGCGCTTGACCTGCGGCAATCCGCCGGATTGCCGGGCGGCTAGACTTGCGTCCAGAACCTCTCAAGGACGCGCCATGCCGATCACCTCGGAGCTGTTGTTGAACCTGGCCACCGCCCTCGCGCTGGGCCTGCTGATCGGCGCCGAGCGCGGCTGGAGTGCCCGCGAAATCGACGACAACCGACTGGTGGCGGGCATCCGCACCTTCGGCCTGGCCGGCCTGCTCGGCGGCGTGGCGGCCTTGCTCGGTAGCCACTATGGGGCGCCGGCCTGGATCGCCGTGCTGGCGGTACTCGGCCTGCTGCTGGTGGCCGGCTACATCGGTGACCTGGTCCTTACCCGCGACCAGGGCATGACCAGCGAAATCGCCCTGCTGCTGACCTTCCTGCTCGGCAGCCTGGCGCTGTTCGACCACCGCGCCCTGGCCGCCGGCGGCGCGGTGGTGGTGGCCCTGCTGCTGAGCCTGAAACAGCCGCTGCACGCGGCGTTGCAACGGTTGTCCGCCGACGAACTGTCCGGTGCGCTCAAGTTGCTGTTCATCTCGCTGGTGTTGTTGCCGGTGCTGCCGGACCGGACCTATGGCCCGTGGGCCGTCTTCAACCCCTACGTGACCTGGTGGATGGTGGTGCTGATCACCGGTATCGGCTTCGCCGCCTACGTGGCGATCCGCCTGGTCGGCACGCGCCGGGGACTGCTGCTCACCGCCCTGCTCGGCGGCATCGTCTCGTCCACCGCCATGACCCTGACCCTGGCCCGCCTGCATGTGCACCGGCCGCTGAACACGCTGCTGGCAGCCGGGTTGCTGGCGACCTCTGCCTTGATGTTTCCCCGGGTGTTACTGGAAGTCGGGCTGGTCAACGCCAACCTGCTGCCAACCCTGCTCTGGCCGCTGGGCAGCGCCATGCTGGTGTATGCCGCTGGCGCCCTGCTGTATTTTCGCCACACCGGCCGGGAAGTTGCCGGGGAAGCCGAACCGCCCCTGAAGAACCCGTTCGAGATCGGCCCGGCTTTGCGCTTCGCCGCGCTGCTGGTGGCGATCCTGTTCCTGGTGGAGGCGGCGCGGCGATTTCTCGGCGAGACCGGGGTGTACATCGTCGCCCTGCTGGCCGGACTGACCGACGTCGACGCCATTACCTTGTCCCTGGCGCGCAACGCCCACCAAGAGTTGGCCGGCGATGTCGCCGTACAGGGCATCTTCCTCGCCGTCCTGAGCAACAGCCTGGTGAAAGGTGGGCTGATCGTCCTGATCGGAGGGCGCCAACTGGCCCTGCGCACCCTGCCGGTGATGGCCGGCGGATTGCTCGCGGGGGTGGTGGCGCTGGTTCTGGTGAACTGATCAGGCCGGTTTGAGAAAGCCCTGCAGCAACTGACTGACCCGCTCGCTCAGTTCGCGGTTGGCGGCCACTTGCAGCCCACGCGCCAGCTCGGCCTCGACCACCTGCTCTACCAGCGGGCGCAGTTGCAGCAGTTGATCGCTGAGGCGCTCCAGTTCGTCCACGTGCGGCAGCGAGGCGCTGAGCAGCGGGTTGACCAGTTGCCCGACGATCATTCTCACGATGCCCGCCGAGACCTGTTCGACATGCCCGCGAATCTCGCCGAGCTGCGCCAGCAGCACTGGCAGCGGCAGGCCGGCGCGGAACAATTGCAGGCCGGCGGCGAACAGACGCGGACTGGGAACCCGCAAGCGATCCCCGGCGAACTCCAGCAACCCCAGGGCCAGCGCCTGCTCCATCACCTCCTCGGTCAACGCCTCGCCGAACAGCGCCTGCAATTCGTCGAAACCGAGCATGTCCGCCGCTTCCGGCTGGCCGGGGCCGAGGATGGCCTTTTCCAGGCCGAGCACATGGGCCAGGTCGCGTCCCTGCTCCCAGGCATCGAGCAATTCGCGGATGCTGGCGATGGTGTAGCCGCGCTCGAGCAACTGGCCAATCAACCGCAGACGCGCCAGATGCTCGCTGCCGTAGATGCCGACCCGCCCGCGCCGCTCCGGGGGCGGCAGCAGGCCGCGATCTTGATAGGCGCGCACATTGCGCACCGTGGTCTGCGCAGCCTGGGCCAGTTCGTCGACGGTGAATTCCCGAGCGACGGCGGTTGTCGGCGCAACGGCCATGCCCAGCAGGCGTTTGAGGCGTTCGGGGGTCTTCTTCATGACGGCGATGATAGCGACACGACCGTTCCGCCGACAGCTCCACCCGCGCCCATGCCTGTCCAAGCCAGGGAGCGACCCGACTTTCCGCCGGCTGTCGGGACTTGGCCGGCCTCTCACAATGGCCGGAACGAACGGGAGGCACCTCATGGAGAAAACCCTGTTGCGCGTGCGCGGCGATGGCGTCGAGCTGGCGGTCTACCGCTGGGGCAACCCGCGCGGCGTGCCCGTGCTGCTGGTGCACGGTTACCCGGACAACCACCGCACCTGGCTACCGCTGGTTAACGCACTGGCCGACGAGTTCCAGGTCTTCGCCTACGACGTGCGTGGCTTCGGCGCCTCGGACAAGCCCCGCGGTTACCGCCACTACCGGCTTCGGCATCTGGGCCGCGACCTGGAGGCAGTATTACGGGCGATCAGCCCCAGCCGCCCGGTGCACCTGGTGGCCCACGACTGGGGCTCGATCCAGGCCTGGGAAACAGTGACCGAGCCCCATTGCGCGCCGCTGCTGGCGTCCTACACCAGCCTTTCCGGGCCCTGCCTCGACCACGTCAGCCACTGGATGCGCAGCGCCCTGCGCCAGCCCGGACGCCGTTGGGCAGCCCTCGGCCAACTGCTGCACTCCTGGTACATCGCTTTCTTCCATCTGCCGTGGCTGCCGGAGCTGAGTTGGCGGCTGGGCATGGCGCGGCTGTGGCCCGGACTGATCCGTCGCCTGGAGGGCGTCGCGCCGGACGCCAATCCCTGTCAGCTCGCCGATGGCTGCAACGGCGTGCAGCTCTACCGCGCCAACTTCTTCCGCAGCCTGACCCGACCTCGGCAACGCGCCACGCAGGTGCCGGTCCAGTTGATCGTGCCGACCCGCGACCTGTTCGTGCGGCCGGCCCTGTTCGAGGAATTGCCGCGCTGGACCGAGCAGCTACAGGTGCGGGAAGTGCCGGCCGGCCATTGGCGGTTGCTCATCGAAGGCAAGGCGCTGGCCACATGGGTACGGGAATTCGTGAGGGAGCGGGAAGGGGCCCTATCAGCGGAGCCTGCCGCCCGTAAGCGGGTTGGGCAAGTGGGTTAAGCGTGCGGCGACGTTCCACGGGCGGATAAATCCGCCCCTACATCCACTGGCCCTTACTCCGCCCTCTCCGCCTCAGAGTCGAACAACGGCAGGACGCCGGCGGCACGCTCCAGCAGATCGGCCGGCAAGGTCTTGCTGGCACGGGCGCCGAGCAGCTTGAGGTTTTCCACCCGGCTGACCAGATTGCCGCGACCGTCCACCAGCTTATTGCGGGCGGAGGCGTAGGCACGGTCCAGTTGCTGCAGGCGGCTGCCCATTTCGTCGAGGTCCTGCACGAAGGCGACGAACTTGTCGTAGAGCTGCCCGGCACGCTCGGCGATCTCGCGGGCGTTCTGGCTCTGCCGCTCCTGGCGCCACAGGCTGTCGATCACCCGCAAAGTGGCGAGCAAGGTGGTCGGGCTGACGATCACCACATGCTTTTCATAAGCTTCCTGGAACAGCCCCGGATCGGCCTGCAAGGCGGCGGCGAAGGCCGCTTCGATGGGCACGAAGAGCAGGACGAAATCCAGGCTGTGCAATCCTTCCAGGCGCTGGTAGTCCTTCACCGAGAGGCCGCGCAGGTGGTTGCGCAGGGACAGGACATGCTGGCGGAGCGCCTGGGTGCGGCTTTCCTCATCCTCGGCGGCGGTCAGGGCCTGGAACGCGGTCAGGCTGACCTTGGCGTCCACCACCACCTGCTTGTCGCCGGGCAACTGGATCACCACGTCCGGCTGGAAGCGCTCGCCCTCGCTGCTCTTCAGGCTGACCTGGGTCTGGTACTCGCGACCCTTCTCCAGTCCGGCGTGTTCGAGCACCCGCTCCAGCACCAGTTCGCCCCAGTTGCCCTGGGTCTTCTGCCCTTGCAGGGCGCGGGTCAGGTTGGTCGCCTCCTCGCCCAGGCGCTGGTTCAGCTGTTGCAGCCGCTCCAGTTCCCTGGCCAGGGAGAAACGCTCGCGCGCTTCCTGCTGATAGCTCTCCTCGACGCGCTTCTCGAAGGATTGGATGCGCTCCTTGAGCGGGTCGAGCAACTGGCCGAGGCGCTGCTGACTGTTCTCGGCGAAACGTTGTTCGCGCTCGTCGAAGATCCGCCCGGCCAGTTCGGCGAACTGCGCCCGCAGGTCGTCACGCGCGGCCTGCAAGTCTCCCAGGCGCTGCTCGTGCGCCTGCTGCTGCTCGCGCAGCTCGGCTGCCAGGGCGGCCCGCTCGCTATCCAACCGGCGCAGTTCGGCATCCTTGCGCTCGCGCTCGGTATTCCAGGCCTGCAAGGCTTCCCGTGCGCTGGTGCGCTCCACTTGCAACAGCTCGACCTCGCGGCGCAGCGCCGCCAGCTCGGCCTGCTGGCCGGCCTTCACTTCATTCAGGTAGGCGGTTTCGTCGCGGGCGGCATCCAGTTGGGCGGTCAGCCCTTCCATCGCCAATTGAGCATTGGCCAGGCGCTCTTCCAGCAACGCCCTGGCCGCCGGATCGGCAGCGCGACGCCACAGCATCCAGGCCAGCAGGCCGAACGGCACGGCCGCGCTGGCGAAACCGATCAGCAGGGGGATGGGATCGAAAGGCATGGGACGGCTCCGCGCGAGGTTGCCGGGCAGTATACCCAGCCGCGCGGGCAGGTCAGGTACGGACTGGCAGGCGGTTCAGCAAACGACGGGCTTCGTGGGAGCCCTGGGCGACCGCCTGTTCCAGCCAGAAACGCGCCTGTTCCGGCTCGTTCACGTGGGGCTGGGTGCAGAGCCGGCCGAGCTCCACCTGGGCGCGGCGGTCGCCGGCGCGGGCGGCCTGGCGCAGCAGTTCGAAGCCGATACGACGGTCGCGGGCATTGCCACAGTCGCGGCAGAGCAACTGCCCCAGGCGACTCTGGGCAACCACCACGCCTTGGCGCGCCGGCTGCTTGAGCAACTCGCCGGCGAAGCGCTTGACGCGCGGCGCATGGCCCAGGCGCGGACTGTCCAGCAGCCAGAGCGCGACGCGCAACGGCAAGCCGGGACGGGCATCGGTGGATTCGAGAGTCGGGGATGGCAGCGGGCGAGGCTTCATGAGAACAGAGGCAGGCCGAAGAGGCTGCGCACTGTACTCCTTTTTTCTCGCGGGTAAAGACTTGTCAAAACTGCTCGACGCTGTTCTCAGAATTGCTCCTGTGACAATCCACAGAAGCTGTGGATAACTCCGTGGACAAATCCATAAGACGGGTCCAAAACCCCGATGAATCGGGCCTTCGCATTAGATTGACGATTTTTTCACCAAAGAAAAAATCCATATTTTTCATTGGCTTATTAAAAGCCTTCCGAGAATCAACCAGTTACGAAGGATTGTGACAGTGGGTTGACAAACAATCGCTCTATTGTGCAAAAGTCCCTTCGCCGGCAGGCTTTCGAGACCCGGCGGAGCCCTTTCCGACGCGGGTTTCAGCGATTTTTCACCACGCCACCGATCACAAAGACAGAGTGATACAGTCGACATTTTTCCAGCCAAACCTATAATGGCCGCGTGCCAATGAAGGCACCTGGAGATCGACCGCATGGATGCCGAACACGCTCAAGCCACCCCGAGCCAGATTGCGCTGCTGGCCAACATCCTGGCCCTGTCCACGCGCAACATGACGGCCATCTCCGCCATGCTCGCGCAACTGGCGGCGCTTCTCGCCAAGAGCCGGGACCTTCACTTGCAGAATGCCGCCCAGGGCATGCTCGACCAGATCACCACGCTCGGCGCCGATCTGGATATGCAGTGGGATCTGATCCAGTCGCTGGAACGCTTCTGCCCACTCCTCGCCCGCACACCGCCCGCCCGTACCGCCCTGGTGACGGAAATCACCCTGACCGACCTGCCGAAGCCCCAACGTTGACCGGGTTCCTTGATCTGCCGTTCTCTCACCGCCAACCTTAGGTGCTGCTACAGAACGAGGAAAAGGCATGGCAGGCCGGCGGAACTGGCTGCGAGTCACGGTAGTCCTGGCGATCACGCTGAGCGTGCTGGCTCTCTGCGTCTGGTATGCCTGGGGCCGCTTCCTCGACGCACAAGGCATCGACCGCCTGGAATGGCAAGGGCTGCGTCCCTCGTTCGGTGGTCTCGCACTGGCTCATCTGGAGCTGGAGCGCCAGGACGCTCAGGGCAGCCGGTTGCGTCTGGAAGCAGAAGGGATCGCGCTGGATTGGAGTCGCGACGAAGGCCTGCATCTGGAACGACTGGACGCCCGCCGACTGGTCCTCGACTGGCAGCCGTCCAGCGCAGTCGCCACCGCCACCTCGGCCCCGTTCGATCCCCAATCGCTGGGCTGGCTGCCACGCCACACACGCATCGACGAGCTGACCGTCGAACTACCCTGCGCACAGGGTCGTTGCCTGCTCCAGGGCGCCCTGGAGCTGACGCATGCCGGTCCCCGCCTGCCGCCGATACAACTGGAAGCCGAGCTTCAACGCACACCGGAACAGCGGCTGCGGATATTGATCAACCTTGAGGGCACACCGGATAGTCCCAGCCTCGACGCCCGCCTGCTGATTGGCGAGGCGGAGCGCCTGAGCCTGCGCAGCGTGCTGGCGAGCGAAGCCGGCGGACGGACCTGGAGCGGCCAGTTGCTCCTGCCCGCCCTGCCCGAAGCGCCCTGGCTGCTGGAATGGTTGAACGAGTGGGTCGCCCTCCCGAAGAAAGATCTCCCGACGCCCCCGGATGCCCTGCGGTTGACGGCGGACTGGCAACTGCGCCTGCCCGACGGGCCCCTCGTGCCGGCGCTGCTGATCGATGCCGAGGGACAGGCGAATCTCTCCGCCCACCTGCCGGTCCCCTGGCCGCTGCCGGGCATCGGCCAGATCCAGGGCGATCTGTCGGCCACCGTGCATACCGGCGAGGGACGCTGGTACCCCGACAAGCTGGATGCCGACCTGCAGCTCAGTGCGCCCAGCGGCGACTGGCTGACGGCGATCCCCGAGGCCCTGCGCCCGGAAACGCTCCGGTTGCAGGCACGATCCGCCGCGGTCAACGATGCCGACGCGCTACTTCCGCTGGACATCGATCTGCGCACCACCGGCCCGCTCGCCCTCAATGCGAAGGGCGCGCTGAACCTGGCCACTCAATCACCCTGGCAGGTGCAGTTCGACAAGACCCGCATCGGTGCCAAGGTGGCGCGCCTGTCCCTCGAAGGCATCGAGCTGCGGAGCCTGCAAACCGAGCTGCTGGTGAGTGGCCAAGTCGATGGGCAACAACTCAAGCTCACCTTGGGAGAGTCCTCCCGGATCGCCGTGGGTAGCGCGGCAGAACCCAATCTGCGCCTCGAACGGCTCGACGGCGAACTGGCCGGCCTGCGCGTGGAGGGCGTCTTCTCGGCCCAACCGCTCGCCTGGCATATCCAGGGACCCTTGCGCCTCAAGGCGCAGCGCTTGGAGCAGGAACACCTGCACGCACAAGGCTGGCAGTGGCAGGGCGAAATCGACGCCAGCCAGGCCGGGCAGCGACTGGAGGGTGTGTTGCTCAACGACAGCGGCCTCAGCCTTAACCTGACCGGGCAACAGGCCTCCGGCGTGCCCCTGGCCCTGGATGCCGAGCTGCCGGAAATCTTCCTCAGGGCCGGCAACCCGCTGGCCAAGACCCTGGCCGACTGGCCGGCGCTGCTCGACCTCAACAGCGGCCGCCTGTCGGCACGCGCCAAGCTCCGCCTCCCCAGCGGCAGCGCCTCGGAAACCGACCTGAACCTGACCCTGAAAGGGTTGGCCGGCATCTATGACCGCACCGAAATCAGTGGTCTGGATGGCAGCCTGCGCCTGCAACTGCGCCAGCAGCGCCTGCACGTCGACATCCCCGAACTGAGCCTGCGCCAGGCCAACCCCGGCGTGCCCATCGGCCCGCTGCGCGGCCAGGGGCGCTACGTCGCCACCCTGGCGAAACCCCTCGAAGGGAAGCTGGACTGGCAACGCGCGGAAACCGGTTTTCTCGGCGGGCGCGTCTGGCTGGAAGCCGGCAGCCTGGACCTGGCACAACCCGGCGCCAGGTTGCCGCTGAAACTCCAGGGCCTGCAGTTGGAACAACTGTTCAAGGCCTACCCCGCCGAAGACCTGGCCGGCACCGGCACGCTGGACGGCCAGTTACCGCTGTTGATCGACCCGACGGGCATTCGCGTGGAGCAAGGCAGCCTGGCGGCCCGCGAACCGGGCGGCCGGCTGCAGCTCCGCTCGGAGCGGATCAAGGCCCTGGGGCGCAGCAACCCGGCCATGCAACTGGTCGCCGACGCCCTCGATGACTTCCATTACAACGTGCTGGCCAGCGGCGTCAGCTACGACGAGCAGGGCCGGCTGCTGCTGGCGCTGCGCCTGGAAGGACGCAACCCCGCCTTGCAGGAGGGCCGGCCGATCCATTTCAACGTCAACCTGGAAGAGAACATCCCGGCTTTGCTGACCAGTCTGCAATTGACCGATCGGGTCAGCGAAACCATCAAACAACGCGTGCAGGAATCCCTGCGTCGAGGCAATACTCCCACATCCCCCTGACCAGGAGACCGCCCATGGGGTTACGCAACCTAATCGCCGTTCTGCTACTCGGCACACTGTGCGGTGCCTGTACGCCCACCGTGCAACTGGCGATGCCCAACGAGCCGATCAACATCAACCTGAACGTGAAAATCGAGCACGAGATCTATATCAAGGTGGACAAGGCGCTGGACAACATCATCAACGAAGACAGCGGATTGTTCTGAGGAGACCGCCCATGAGATCGCACATTCGGATCGGAACCCTGCTGCTTGCGCTGTGCCTGAGCCTGCCGGCCCTGGCCATGTCCCTCAACGAAGCCATGTCCGCCCTGGGCTCGGCCAAGGCCAGCGGCCAGTTGGGCGAACAGCCCGACGGTTACCTCGGGGTGATCAAACCCGGCGGCCAGGCGGACGAGATCGCCAAGCTGATCAACCAGGCGCGCCGTACCGAGTACCAGCGGCTGGCCAAGGAGAACGGCATCCAGCTCGGCGACGTCGAAGCCATTGCCGGCCAGAAGGCCATCGAGAAGACCCCGAGCGGGCAGTACATCCAGTTGAACGGTAAATGGATTCGCAAATGATGGGCGGATACCTCTGCCCCGTTCCCCCCAAATCGATATGACACTCACCCCCGAAGACCTGGAACGGATCGCCTCCCTCACCCTCGCGCACTACGAACAGAGTGCCGAGGGTTTCCGCGAGGGTACCCGCGACCACGACGTGAGCCAGAACATCGCCGCGCTGCTGCGGCATATCCGGGGCGAGCCGCCCTACACCCTCCTCGACCTCGGCTGCGGACCGGGCCGCGACCTCAAGGTGTTCCGCGATCTCGGCCATACGGCGGTCGGCCTGGACGGTGCGGCGCCCTTCGTCGAGATGGCACGGGCCGACAGCGGCTGTGAAGTCTGGCAACAGGATTTCCTCCACCTCGACCTGCCGGCGGAGCGTTTCGACGGCATCTTCGCCAACGCTTCGCTGTTCCATGTCCCCGGCCAGGAGTTGCCTCGTGTACTCAGACAACTCCATGCCAGCCTCAAACCGGACGGCGTGCTGTTCAGCTCGAATCCGCGGGGGAACAACGAAGAAGGCTGGAACGGCCCGCGCTACGGCAGCTATCACGACCTCGGCGGCTGGCGCCGCTTCATGACCGAAGCCGGGTTCGTCGAACTCGAACACTATTACCGCCCCACCGGCCTGCCGCGCGAACAACAGCCCTGGCTGGCCAGTGTCTGGCGCAAACCCACCTCGGCGACCAGGGACCGGACGACATGCTGACGACACTGGCCGTCGCCAACTACCGCTCGATCAACAAACTGGTGGTACCGCTGACCCGCCTGAACCTGATCACCGGGCCGAACGGCAGCGGCAAGTCCAATCTCTACCGCGCCCTGCGCCTGCTCGCCGAAACGGCGCAGGGCGGCGTAGTCAATGCACTGGCGCGGGAAGGCGGCCTGGAATCGACCTTCTGGGCGGGACCGGAACAAATCAGCCGACGCATGCGCAACCGCGAAGTGCCCATCGAAGGCGGCCCGCGCCAGCAGGCCGTGCGGCTCCGCCTGGGGTTCGCCGGGGAGGATTTCGGCTACGCCATCTCCCTCGGCCTGCCGCCGCCCCTGACCAGCGCCTTCTCCCTGGACCCGGAGATCAAGCGGGAAAGTATCTGGGCCGGTCCGTTCTACCGTCCCGCCAGCGCTTTGGTGGAACGCGACGGGCCGCTGGTGAAAGCGCGTGAAGGTCGCAGCTGGGACGTGCTCTGCCAGCAACTGCCCACCTTCGACAGTCTGTTCGCCCAGGTCGGCGGCAGCTCGCCGGAAACCCTGGCGCTGCGCGAAACGATTCGCGGCTGGCGCTTCTACGACCACTTCCGCAGCGACGCCGACGCGCCGGCCCGCCTGCCGCAACTGGGCACGCGAACGCCAGTACTGCACCACGACGGCCGCGACTTGGCCGCCGCCCTGCAGACCATTCGTGAGATCGGCGACAGCGAGGCCCTGGATGCCGCGGTGAGCGATGCTTTTCCGGGGTCCCGGCTGCGCATCGCCTTCCAGGCGGGCGGGCATTTTTCCCTGGAGTTCCATCAGGAAGGCCTGTTACGGCCGCTGAGCGGCGCCGAACTGTCCGACGGCACCTTGCGCTACCTGCTGCTGGTCGCGGCGCTGCTGACGCCACGGCCGCCTTCGCTGATGGTGCTCAACGAACCGGAAACCAGCCTGCACCCCGACCTGCTGCCAGCCCTGGCCCGTCTGATCATCCGTGCGTCCGAACGCAGCCAGGTCTGGGTGGTCTCCCATGCCAGCCGGTTGATCGCCGCGCTCAACCAGCATCCGGAATGCAACGCCATCGTCCTGGAAAAGCATTTCGGCCAGACCGAGATCGCTGGCCAAGGCACGCTGGACGAGCCCGCATGGTACTGGCCGGACCAGGGCTGACGATCACCCCATGCTGGCGCGGGGGTCCAGATCGCGCGGATAGGTCCGCTCCTCTTCGACCCGCCCGTCGCGACCATGAATCTTCACCGAACCGGTGCGCTGCTGCATGTACTCGCGCATACGCGTCACCGCCTCCTCCTTGGTCGCGGCTTCCAGAACCGCCCGATCCGATCCCTCTTCCCTGAGCACCCAACGGCCGTCAGCCGGGCTGAGGTGATAGTTCTGCATGGCTACTGTCCTTTGTGGAGTCGTCCCTTGGGTAGAGTCTCCGAAGCGGCCAGGGTTCGCCCCGGCCAGCTCACTCGCGCTCCGTCCCCTCGCCTTCGGGTGCCGGCACGCTGTCCTTGTCCTCCAGGGTTTCCTGCTCCACGCCGGCCTTGTCGGCGGTATCCGGATCGACGTTGTAGCTACCCCCGGGAATGGCTTCATCGAGGGCGCTATCCGGCTGGGACGCCTCCGGGCTCGGCTTTCGGGGTTCCGGCGGCTGGCTCATGGTCATTTCCTCATCGATGCTCTCAGACATTCGACCCACCACCCCACCACGAGGTCCCAGCATCCGATAACAGGCACCCGGGAGGCCAGCCACAGGCTCAACCACCTGAAAGCAGAAGAAAAAATGCCGAACGGGGGTTCGCCAACGCGATACGAACTGGTATGATGCGCGCCGCCCAGGGGAGATGCCGGAGTGGTCGAACGGGACGGATTCGAAATCCGTTGTATCCGCAAGGGTACCTAGGGTTCGAATCCCTATCTCCCCGCCATACAAAACGAAAGCCCTCGTTTCGAAAGAAGCGAGGGCTTTTGTGTTTTTGTGGCATTGCTTGGAGCCATCGGACCATCCCAGCTAAAGGCATGCACGTTTGCTCCCCTCTCCCGTTCACGGGAGAGGGGCTGGGGGAGAGGGTCGAAACACCGCGAAACGGTCGGCTCACCCTCACCATACTGGTTGCGTCTGACCGGTGCTTAAGTGAATACCATTGCGGTATCGAACCCAGTTTCTCTTCCAGATCGCTCAACAAAAAGAGGAGCCGAAGCTCCTCTTTTCCTGCACCGTTTCGCGATCAGCCCGTCAGCTTGACCAGCGCCTCGCGGTACTTGTCGGCGGTCTTCTGCGCCACTTCGGCGGGCACGGCCGGGGCCGGGGGTTGCTTGTTCCAGCCGGTGGATTCCAGCCAGTCGCGGACGAACTGCTTGTCGAAGCTCGGCGGGTTCTTGCCTTCCACGTAGCTCTCGGCCGGCCAGAAGCGGCTGGAGTCCGGCGTCAGCACCTCGTCCATCAGGGTCAGGGTGCCGTCTTCATCCAGGCCGAACTCGAACTTGGTGTCGGCGATGATGATGCCACGGGTGGCCGCGTATTCCACCGCCGCGCTGTAGAGAGCGATGGAGGTGTCGCGCACCTTGGCGGCCAGCTCCTTGCCGATGATCGCTTCGCACTGCTCGAAGCTGATGTTCTCGTCATGGTCGCCCACCGCCGCCTTGGTGGACGGCGTGAAGATCGGCTGGGGCAGCTTGGCGGCCTCCTTCAGGCCGGCCGGCAACGGGATGCCGCAGACGGTGCCGCTCTTCTGGTATTCCTTCCAACCCGAACCCACGATGTAGCCGCGCACGATGGCTTCCACCGCCACCGGCTTGAGGCGCTTGGCTACCACGGCCCGCCCTTCGACCAGGGGCAGTTCCTCGGCCGAGACCACGTCTTCCACCTTGTCGCCAGTGAAATGATTCGGCACCAGGCCGGCGAGTTTGTCGAACCAGAAATTCGAGATGGCGGTGAGAATCTTGCCCTTCTCCGGGATCGGCTCGTCGAGGATGACGTCGAAGGCCGACAGACGATCGCTGGCCACCATCAGCATGCGCTTGGCATCGATCTCATACAGATCGCGGACTTTGCCCGAGTAGATCTTCTTCAGGCTCAGGGAGGTAGGAGTGGTCATGTCGAATTTTCCGTCTCTATCAAACGAAACAGGCGAAACCGGAGGGTTTCGCCTATTGCTTTCGGGTTGCCGCGCGGCCTGGTCTGCGTGTCAGGCTCAGCCCAGGTTTTCCTGGATGAGCCCCAGGATGCGTCGTGCCACGTCGGCCGGAGCGACCGTGTTGATGTCTTTTTCCACCGTGACCTGCACGCTGTCGCCAACGCTGGTCAGGCGGACCTGATAGCGCTCGGCACGCGCTTCGATCTCTTCCTTGTCCGGCTCGCCGCCACCGAACAGGCGCTTGAAGAAGCCCGGCGGCTCGGCGCGTTCCTGGGCGCTTTCGGCCAGGTTGATGTAGTAGACGCCGAGGCTGCGGTTGAGGTCGTCGACGTACACGTCGCCCGCCGCCAGGGCACGGCCGACTCCGGACCAGGCGCGGTCGAAATCGGCCCCCAGGTTCAGCACCGGGTTGCCGTTGCCGTCCTCGGTCAGGCTCACGCGGCTGGGCGCATCGTAGTCCCGTGCGGCGAGCAGCGAAACGGAGCCGCCCTGCTCGACACTGCGTGCCATGCTCGCCATCATCTCGTCGAGCAGCGCGCCGTCCAGGCTGGTGTTGACGGAACGGCTGGGGAAATCGATATCGGCGGTGCTGCCGGCGGAACGCTCGACGCTGACCACGAAGATCTCGCTGGTGTTGCGCTGTACGCCCGGCTCGATACGCACCCGCACGCGGGTCTCGCTATCCGGCGACACGCCGGAAACGCGGCTGCTCAGGCGACGCGCCATGGTGGCGGACAGTTCGTCGAAACGCTGCCAGGCGGTAACGAACTCGCCCGTCTGCGGATGTTCTTCGGCAATGCGGAAGCCGTTGTCCTCGAAGAACTGGCGCGCCACGGGCCAGACTTCAGCCGGCGCGCGCTGTGCCACGACCCAGCGCGAGTCGCCGCTCTTCTGCAGGCTGAACTCGCTGGCTTCGCCACGCACCGACAACGGCTGCGGACGAGGCACCTCGTACTCGCCGGTCGCAGTGTTGGTGGCGACCTGCTGCGGGACCGGCAGCAGCGGATCGAGGCGCTTGGCGTCGACGTTCGATGGCAGTTGCATGGGCGCGGTCTGGCGCGCCTCGAGGTAGTCGCTGCTGCGATCGCGGAAATAACCGTCGTCGCCCCAGAGCCAGCCGCAACCGCTGGTACCGGAAATGATCAAGGCAAGGGCGGAGAGGCCGGTCAGTCGCTTCATGCGCAAGGATTCCTTCATTGAGCCATGACGCCGGACTGGCGCAAGGCCTGACGCAGCGGCTCGTGGCAACGCGGGCTGAGCCAGGTCAGCGGCAGACGGATACCATCGGGGATCAGCCCCATCTCGTGGAGCGCCCACTTCACCGGAATCGGGTTGGACTCGATGAACAGCGCCTTGTGCAGCGGCATCAGGCGATCGTTGATCGCCCGCGCGGCGGCGGCATCGCCCCGCATGGCGGCGGCACAGAGTTCGCTCATGGCGCGCGGTGCGACGTTGGCGGTCACGGAGATATTGCCCTTGCCGCCCATCAGCATCAGCTCGACGGCGGTGGCGTCGTCGCCGGAATAGACGAGGAAGTCCTTGCTCACGCGATCCAGCACCTCACGGCCGCGCTGCAGGTCGCCGGTCGCTTCCTTGATGCCGATAATGTTGGCCACCTTGGACAGCCGCTCGACGGTCTCCGGCAGCATGTCGCAGGCGGTACGGCCGGGTACGTTATAGAGAATCTGCGGAATCGCCACCGCTTCGGCGATATGGCGGAAATGCTGGTACAGGCCTTCCTGGGTCGGCTTGTTGTAATACGGGGTCACCAGCAGGCAGGCATCGGCACCGACGTCCTTGGCCGCGCGGGTCAGTTCGACCGATTCGCGGGTGGAGTTGCCACCCGTACCGGCGATGACCGGAATCCGGCCTTTGACCTGGTCGACCACGCGGCGGATGACTTCGACATGCTCGGACACTTCCAGCGTGGCGGACTCACCTGTGGTGCCGACCGCGACGATGGCATTGGTGCCCTCTTGCAGATGGAAGTCCACCAGTTTGCCCAGGCTGTCCCAATCAAGACCGCCCTGCGCATCCATGGGCGTGACCAGTGCCACCATGCTGCCCGAAATCATGCAACCGCTCCTGCCGGAAAAAGAGAGCCGTAATGGTACTGTCGGCTCCTGCCTTGCACAAGCGAAGGACAACGCCACGAGCATTCCCCTGGGCAGCGCTTTTCGCTAACCTTCCGGCTTTGGCCGACACAGTCGATGCCGCCCTCCCTTCGCTTTAGGAATGCTGCATGTCCACCCCTCCCGTCCGCGAACAATTTCTCGTCATCAGTGCCCTCGGCGCCAACCCCATGGAGCTGACCAACGTACTGTGCCGCGCCAGCCAGGAGAACCGCTGCGCGGTGGTGAGCAGCCGCCTGACCCGGCACGGTGAGTACAGCGCCCTGATCCTTCAGGTGTCCGGCAGTTGGGATGCACTCGCGCGCCTGGAGACCAGCCTGCCGACCCTGGCCAAGCGTCATTCGCTGACCATCAGCGTGAAGCGCAGCTCGGCGCTGGAAAGCCGCCCGCAATCGCTGCCCTACGTCGCCTACGTGAGCGCCGCCTACCGCCCGGACATCCTCAACGAGCTGTGCCAGTTCTTCATCGATCACCGGGTGGAACTGGAGAGCCTCACGTGCGACACCTACCAGGCCCCGCAGACCGGCGGCACCATGCTCAACGCCACCCTCACCGTGACCCTGCCGCCGGGCACCCAGATCAGTTGGCTGCGCGATCAGTTCCTGGACTTCGCCGACGCGCTGAACCTGGATGCCCTGATAGAGCCCTGGCGCCCGCAGAACCCATAAGGAGATTTTCATGGCCGTCGCCCTCGACCAAGCCGTCGCCGACTTCACCGCCCAGGCCACCAATGGGCAGCAGGTATCGCTGTCAGCCCTCAAGGGCAAGCAGGTGGTGATCTACTTCTATCCCAAGGACAGCACCCCCGGTTGCACCACCGAAGGCCAGGGCTTCCGCGACCGGCACGCCGAGTTCGCTGCGGCCAATACGGTGATCTTCGGCGTTTCCCGCGACAGCCTGAGGTCTCACGAGAATTTCAAGTGCAAGCAGGAATTCCCGTTCGAGCTGATTTCCGATGCGGATGAATCGCTCTGCCAGTTGTTCGATGTGATCAAGCTGAAAAAGCTCTACGGCAAGGAGTACATGGGTATCGACCGCAGCACTTTCCTGATCGACAAGGAAGGCGTCCTGCGCCAGGAATGGCGCGGGGTGAAAGTCCCCGGCCATGTCGATGCGGTACTCGCGGCCGCCCAGGCGCTGAACAAGGCCTGAACGCCCCATCGCTCGCCGGCCGCCCGGGCTGGCGAGAATCCTCCCTGCTCGTCATCATACGACCCGCTCCTACCAGCAGAAGCGCTCGATGCCCTTCGACGCCCTTATACCATTGGCTCATTGACAGTCTTCCCCGTTGACAAACGGAAAAAGGGCTGACGATAATCCTCACAGTTGTACGATGACATATGACAAAAATAACAAGAACGAGACTTCGACAGCACTATGAAGCCCTTTTTCCTCGCTATTTCCGCACCCTCAAGGCAAACCGGACGGCGTCCTGACCAGCATCGGACTCATCTGATGTCCACAGTGATCGGACGCCCTATCCGAACGCTCCGCATGACCCGCATCGCCACCACGGATCAACCGTTCCTGCCATGCGGATCGCTGCCCTCCAGTTTCGACGAATTCGCCGAAGGCCAACGGCCTGAAGCGAACGCCTGGCCGACACACCCCGGCCAGACCTGACGCCCTCAGCCAGGGCAACTCACACGTTCCTGTTCATGCGGGCCATGCCCGCAGGGGGACGGCTATCCGCAACTTGGGAGAAAAATAACAAATGCCTTCACTCAAACCCCTGACCGGCGCCCTGCTCGCCGCTGGTGTCCTGACCCTCTCCACCTTGCCCCTCGCAGCCCAGGCCGAAGGCTTCATCGACGACACCAAAGTCAGCCTCAACCTGCGCAACTACTACATCAACCGCGACTTCCGCGACCCTAGCAACAGCCAAAGCCGTGCCGAAGAATGGACCCAGAGCTTCATTCTCAATGTCCAGTCCGGCTATACCCCCGGCCCGGTCGGTTTCGGCGTCGATGCCCTCGGTCTGTTCTCGGTCAAGCTCGATGGCGGCAAGGGCACCCGCGGCACCCAGCTCCTCCCGGTGCATGACGACGGCCGCCCCGCCGATGACTTCGGCCGCCTCGCCGTTGCCGCCAAGGCCAAGCTGAGCAAGACCGAGTTGAAGGTCGGCGAACTGTTCCCGGTGCTGCCGATCCTCCGCGCCGACGATGGTCGCTCGCTACCGCAGACCTTCCAGGGCGGCATGCTCACCTCCACCGAGATCGACGGCCTCACCCTGCATGCCGGCCAGATGCGCCAGACCAGCACCCGCAATGACGCCAGCATGGAAGACATGACCGCCTTCGGTGCCGCCTCCGACCGCTTCAACTACCTCGGCGGCGAATACGCGTTCAACGACAAGCGCACCCTCATCGGGCTCTGGAATGCCGAACTGAAGGACATCTACAGCCAGCAGTATTTCAACGTCGTTCATAGCCAGCCTCTCGGCGACTGGACCCTCGGCGCCAACGTCGGCTATTTCATCGGCCGCGAGGATGGCAGCGAACTGGCCGGCGAACTGGACAACAAGACCCTCTCCGGCCTGTTCTCCGCCAAGGTCGGCAGCCATGCCTTCTACGTCGGCCTGCAGAAGGTCAGCGGCGATAACGGCTGGATGCGCGTCGGCGGCACCAGCGGCGGCACCCTCGGCAACGACAGCTTCAATTCCAGCTTCGACAACGCCGACGAACGCTCCTGGCAGGCGCGCTACGACTACAACTTCGCCGGCGTCGGTATTCCGGGGCTGGTCAGCATGATCCGCTACATCCACGGCGAGGACGTGGATGCCGGCGGCGTCGACGACGGCAAGGAATGGATTCGCGACTTCGAACTGGCCTACACCGTGCAGGCCGGCCCGCTCAAGAACCTCAACGTCCGCTGGCGCAATTCCAGCGTCCGTCGCGATTGGAACAATAGCGACTTCGACGAGAACCGCCTGATCTTCAACTACCCGCTGTCGATCCTGTAAGACCCCGCTTCGCTCCTGTGTTTACGGCATTTGGCCCGTCCTTGCGACGGGCTTTTTTTTGCAGGAGCTGTTCTGCTGAGGGATGGCTTTTGGGGCTGCCCTCGCCGGGCGAATGAATTCGCCCCTACAAGCGGTAGTCCACCTCCGCCCGCTTTTCGTAGGAGCCAGCTCTGCTGGCGAAGGCTCTTTGCAGAACCTGATTGCCTTCACCCCCGCCCCGTCTGACGCCGCTGCCTCAACGCCACGGCAAGGCCGCTCAAGGCGATCACCGCCATGCCCAGCAAGGCACCGGCATCCGGTACGTGATCGAACAACAGGTAGCCGAGCAACCCGGCGAAGAGGATCTGCCCATAGCTGAACGGCGCCAGCAGCACCGGCGAGGCATAAAGAAAGGCCCAGGTGAGCAGCATGTGCCCGGACAGGCCGATCACGCCCAGGGCCGCCATGCCGAGAATATGGCCGGGAGAGGCCGTCTCCCAGAAGAACGGCAACAGCAGGCTGGTGCCCAGGGTGCCGATCACTCCGGTGATCAGGTTGGTAGTCGCGGCATCGTCCGTGCCCGCAATCCGCCGGGTGATCAGTTGGTAAAGCCCGAAGCAGGTCGCCGAACCCAGCGGGAACAACATCGCCGGCGTCATCAGGCCGCCGCCCGGGCGGACGATGATCAGCACGCCGAGGAACCCTGCGCCGACGGCGACCCATTGACCACGGGTCGCCCGCTCGCCCAGCAACGGCACCGCCAGTACCGTGACCAGCAACGGCGCCAGGAAGTTGATCGCCGTCGCCTCGCCCAATGGCAGATAGCGCAGCCCGCTGATGAACAGCATGCTGGTGGCAAACAGGCACAGCCCGCGCAGCCCCTGCAGCAGCGGCCGCTTGCTGCGCAACAGACCAAGCCCACGGCGCGGTAGCAGCACGCCGGCCAGCAGCAGGGTGTGCACCGCATAACGGAACCACACCAGCATCACCACGCTGTGAAAAGCGGACAGGTATTTCGACAGACTATCGAGCACGGCGAACAGCAATACCGCCGCGCTGATCAAGAGGATACCCAGGAGCGGATGCGGAGCACCGCTCGGGGATGGAAGACGCAGGATCATGAGGAAAGGCTCGGACTTGGCGCTGGCGCGCCTGAAGACGTCCGTTATCGCATCTCCTGTCGGGAAAGAGAAGGCCAGCACGCGAATCGGTGTTGTGACCGTCCGCTCCAAGACTTGCCAATCCGTGTAGGGGCGAATTTATTCGCCCGTTTTGTCATGCGTGATCCGGGGGTGATGCGTACGACTTAGCCCCTCCCCCCTCACCCCAACCCTCTCCCCAGAGGGGCGAGGGGGTAGTTCGTGTGCGGCTGCTGGTTCGTGCTGGGGCGAATTTATTCGCCTGTTTGTCATGCGTGATCCGGCGGTGATGCGTACGACCTAGCCCACCCCTCACCCCAGCCCTCTCCCCAGGGGGGCGAGGGGGTAGTTCGTGTGAGGCTGCTGGCCCGTGCTGGGGGCGAGTTTATTCGCCCATTTGTCATGCGGGATCTGGTAGTAATGCGTACGACTTAGCCCCCCCCTCACCCCAGCCCTCTCCCCAGAGGGGCGAGGGGGCAGTTGGTGCGGGCGGCAATTCCGTGTAGGGGCGAATTTATTCGCCCGTTCGTCATGGCGTGGTCAGCACGCCCCGGCGAATCTGGTCGCGTTCGATGGATTCGAACAGCGCCTTGAAGTTGCCTTCGCCGAAGCCGCTGTCGCCCTTGCGCTGAATGAACTCGAAGAACACCGGGCCGAGCAGCGTTTCCGAGAAAATCTGCAGCAGCAACCGGCGCTCACCGTCTTCGGAGGTACCGTCGAGCAGGATGCCGCGCGACTTCAGCTCGTCCACCGGCTCGCCATGATTCGGCAGGCGGCCTTCGAGCATCTCGTAGTAAGTCTCCGGCGGCGCGGTCATGAAGCGGGTGCCACGGGCCTTGAGCGCATCCCAGGTCTTGATCAGGTCATCGGTGAGGAAAGCCATATGCTGAATGCCTTCGCCGTTGAACTGCATCAGGAACTCTTCGATCTGCCCCGCTCCTTTCGACGACTCCTCGTTCAGCGGGATACGAATCATGCCGTCCGGCGCAGTCATCGCCTTGGAGGTCAGACCGGTGTACTCGCCCTTGATGTCGAAGTAGCGAATCTCGCGGAAGTTGAACAGCTTCTCGTAGAAATCGGCCCAGTAGGCCATACGCCCGCGGTATACGTTGTGGGTCAGGTGGTCGATGATCTTCAGGCCGGCCCCCACCGGATGGCGATCCACGCCGTCGAGGTAGACGAAATCGATGTCATAGATGGAGCTGCCTTCGCCGAAGCGGTCGATCAGGTACAGCGGCGCACCGCCGATGCCCTTGATCGCCGGCAGGCGCAGCTCCATCGGCCCGGTGGGCATCTCGATGGCCTGGGCGCCCAGCTCCAAGGCACGGTTGTAAGCTTTCTGCGCGTCCTTGACGCGGAACGCCATGCCGCATACCGACGGCCCATGCTCAGCCGCGAAGTAAGCGGCGTGACTCTTGCGTTCGCGGTTGACGATGGCGTTGATCTCACCCTGGCGGTACAGCGCCACGTCTTTGGAGCGGTGGTTCGCCACATGGGTGAAGCCCATGTGCTCCAGCACCGGCTCGATGACATTCGGGGTGGGCGAAGCGAATTCGATGAACTCGAAACCCATGAGGCCCATGGGATTTTCAAACAGGTCGGCCATGATCGGCTCCTAACTGACAGACAAGGCAAAGGGTGTGGACGGTCAATGCCTGGTCAGCGGCGGCGCACAGGAAATCCCCCGCACGCTGCGGGCGAGGTAGTCGCCCATGATCAATTGGAAACCGAGGATTTTCATGCGTGCGATGCTGCGCGGAAGCCACACGGGAATGCCGGCCGGCAGCCCCGAATGAAGAAAGAACCATAAGGAAGAGGAAAGTTCATGACCTGTCCGCGCGCAAGGTGGACGCCCGATGATGAGCGCCTCGTTTTTGTTTTTGCGTAAACCAGTTACGTAAAACGAAATCTGCGGGAGTTGTCGCCCCATGTCAAGCACAGCGGATCGCGCTCGCTAGGGCCGAATTCATTCGCCCTCTCGAGAAACCTCGCCCCACTTCAAATCCAGCCGAGCCGCCAGCAGGGTATCGGCGAGCGCCTGTGCGGCGACGGAAAGTTCGTGCCCCGGCTTGGTGAGGATACCCACCGGCCGCTCGATCACCGGGTCGCGCAGACGGATACAACGTGCACCCAGTTCGCGCATCTGCATCCGGCACAGCGCAGGCACGGCACTCACGCCCAGCCCGCTGCCGACCATCCGTCCAACCGTGGCGAGTTGGTGGCTTTCGAACACCACCGGCAACTTCAGCCCTCTCTCCCGCAGGTGCTCCTCGAGCATGACACGCACGGTTGAAGGCCGCTGCAGTGTGACGAACGGCTGCTCCAGCAGCTCCGCCCAACCCACCTCCTCGCGCTCCGCGAGAGCGGAATCGAGCGGCACCACGGCAACGAAACGATCGACGTAGAGCGGCATGAAGCTCAGCGGCGTGCTCGGCTCCGGCTCGAAGGCGATCCCCAGCTCCACGTGGCGGTCGCGAACCATCTCGATGACCTGCTCGTTGATCACGTCGTTGACCGTCACGCCGATACGCGGATAGCGCGCCCGGAAGTCCTTGAGGATCGGCGGCAGCAGGTTGCCGGCGAAGGACGGCATGGCCGCCAGGGCAACGCGCCCCTGGCGCAGGGTGAAGCGCTGGCGCAGCTCGTCTTCGGCGTTGTCCCATTCGGCCAACAGACGCCGCGCCAGCGGCACCAAGGCCTCACCTTCCGGCGTCAGGCTGACGGCACGGGTAGTGCGGCTGAACAGGCGCCCACCGAGGCTGTCTTCCAGCGCCTTGATCGTCAGGCTCAGGGCCGACTGCGACAGGTGCAACCGCTCGCAGGCCTGGGCGAAGCTGAGGGTTTGCGCCACAGCCAGAAAGGCACGGAGCTGTTTGACGGTCATGGAGAGCCTCAGCGACTATTCGATTTATCAAATCAATACTTTTGAAAATTCAACTTAACAAATAAGTCCTGCCACGGAAAACTCCCTCGCACGCACCCACCGCCCAACAATAAGAGGAAACACCGATGGCAGGTTTCGACAAGCGCGTGAGTACCTACGCCGAAGCCCTGGAGGGCCTGGAGGACGGCATGACCGTCCTGGCCGGCGGGTTCGGCCTCTGCGGCATCCCTGAAAACCTCATCGCCGAAATCAAACGCAAAGGCACCCGCGGCCTGACCGTGGTCTCCAACAACTGCGGCGTCGATGGCTTCGGTCTCGGCGTGCTGCTGGAAGACCGGCAGATCCGCAAGATGATCGCCTCCTATGTCGGCGAAAACGCCCTGTTCGAGCAGCAGTTGCTCAACGGCGAGCTGGAAGTGGAACTGACGCCGCAAGGTACCCTGGCGGAGAAGATGCGTGCCGGCGGCGCTGGTATCCCGGCCTTCTACACTGCCACCGGCCACGGCACACCGGTCGCCGAAGGCAAGGAAGTACGCGAGTTCGGCGGCCGTCGCTACATCCTCGAACACGCCATTACCGGCGACTTCGCCATCGTCAAGGGCTGGAAGGCCGACCGCTACGGCAACGTCGTCTATCGCCATACCGCGCAGAACTTCAACCCGCTGGCTGCCACCGCCGGGAAGATCACCGTGGTGGAAGTGGAGGAAATCGTCGAGCCCGGCGAACTGGACCCGAGCCAGATCCACACTCCCGGCATCTACGTCGACCGCATCATCTGCGGCACCTTCGAGAAGCGCATCGAAAAGCGCACCGTCCGCAGCTGACCGAACGAGAGGCATAGACCATGGCACTTACCCGCGAACAAATGGCCCAGCGCATCGCCCGCGAACTGCAGGACGGCTACTACGTCAACCTGGGCATCGGTATTCCCACCCTCGTCGCCAACTATGTCCCCGAGGGCATGGAGGTGATGCTGCAATCGGAAAACGGCCTGCTCGGCATGGGCGCCTTCCCCACTGAGGACGAGATCGACGCCGACATGATCAACGCCGGCAAACAGACGGTCACCGCCCGTGTCGGCGCTTCCATCTTCAATTCCGCCGAATCCTTCGCCATGATTCGTGGAGGCCACGTAGACCTGACCGTGCTCGGCGCCTTCGAAGTGGACGTGATGGGCAACATCGCGTCCTGGATGATCCCCGGCAAGCTGGTGAAAGGCATGGGCGGCGCCATGGACCTGGTGGCCGGCGCGGAGAACATCATCGTAGTGATGACCCACGCCTCCAAGGACGGCGAGTCGAAGCTGCTGCCACGCTGCACCCTGCCGCTGACCGGCGCCGGCTGCATCAAGCGCGTGCTCACCGACCTCGCCTACCTGGAGATCGAGAACGGCGCCTTCTTCCTCCGGGAGCGCGCGCCAGGTGTTAGTGTGGAGGAAATCCGGGCCAGGACCGCCGGTGAGCTGGTGATCCCCGACCACGTACCGGAAATGCAATTCGACTGATCCTTTTCGTCGAGCCTCGCCCTGCGAGGCTCGCGCCTTCTGGAGAGACGCAATGAAAGACGTCGTTATCGTCGCCGCCACCCGTACCGCCATCGGCAGTTTCCAGGGCTCGCTGGCGAACATCCCCGCCCCGGAACTCGGTGCGGCCGTCATCCGTCGCCTGCTGGAACAGACCGGCCTGGACGGCGCGCAGGTGGACGAAGTCATCCTCGGCCAGGTGCTCACCGCCGGCTCGGGTCAGAACCCGGCGCGCCAGGCGGCGATCCAGGCCGGCCTGCCCCATATCGTCCCGGCGCTGACCTTGAACAAGGTCTGCGGCTCCGGCCTTAAGGCACTGCACCTGGCGGCCCAGGCGATCCGCTGCGGCGACGCCGAGGTGATCGTCGCCGGCGGTCAGGAAAACATGAGCCTGTCGCCCTACGTGCTGCCGAAGGCCCGCACCGGGCTGCGCATGGGTCATGCCCAACTGGTCGACAGCATGATCACCGATGGTCTGTGGGACGCCTTCAACGACTACCACATGGGCATCACCGCCGAGAACCTGGTGGACAAATACGGCATCGCCCGTGAAGAACAGGACGCCTTCGCCGCCGCCTCGCAACAAAAAGCGGTAGCCGCCATCGAAGAAGGCCGTTTCAAGGATGAGATCACGCCGATCCTGATCCCTCAGCGCAAGGGTGACCCGTTGGCCTTCGACACCGACGAGCACCCGCGCCCGGATACCAGCGCAGCCAGCCTCGCCAAGCTGAAGCCGGCCTTCAAGAAGGACGGCAGCGTGACCGCCGGCAACGCCTCCAGCCTCAACGACGGCGCCGCCGCCGTCCTGATGATGAGCGCCGACAAAGCCGCCGCCCTGGGCCTGTCGGTACTGGCGCGGATCAAGGCCTACGCCAACGCGGGCGTCGACCCGGCGATCATGGGTATCGGGCCGGTCTCGGCCACCCGCCGCTGCCTGGAGAAAGCCGGCTGGTCCCTGGACCAACTGGACCTGATCGAAGCCAACGAAGCCTTCGCCGCCCAGTCGCTGGCAGTCGGCAAGGAACTGGGTTGGGACGCCGCCAAGGTCAACGTGAATGGCGGCGCCATCGCCCTCGGCCATCCCATCGGCGCGTCCGGCTGCCGCGTACTGGTGACGCTGCTGCATGAAATGATCAAGCGCGACGCGAAGAAGGGTCTGGCCACCCTCTGCATCGGCGGCGGCCAGGGCGTGGCCCTGGCGATCGAGCGCGACTGAGGCCCACGGCTTGCGATGTGCGACACGTCGCAAGCCATTCTTTTCGTTCCTCCTGTCGATCCGGCTCCCTGCCGAACGACTACCTTTCAATCGCAGCCCATTGCCGCGACGACAAGGAGGAACGCCATGCAACGCATCCAAACCATCACCCCCTGCCTGTGGTTCGATGACCAGGGCGAAGACGCCGCTCGGTTCTATACCGGCATTTTTCCCAATTCACGGATCGTCACCATCACCCGCTACGGCGAAGCCGGGCGGGAAATCCATGGCCGCCCGGCCGGCGCAGTGATGACCGTAGAGTTCGAACTGGACGGCCAGAGCTTCACCGCACTCAACGGCGGCCCGGTATTCACCTTCAACGAAGCCATTTCGCTGCAAGTGAACTGCCGCAACCAGGAGGAAGTGGATTATTACTGGGAGCGCCTGTCCGCGGGCGGCGATGAGCGCGCCCAACAGTGCGGCTGGCTGAAGGACCGGTTCGGCCTGTCCTGGCAGGTGACGCCCACCGAACTGCTCGACATGATCGCCGACCCGGACGAAGCGAAATCGCAGCGGGCATTCACCGCGATGCTACAGATGAAGAAGATCGAACTCGAGCCGCTGCGCCGGGCCTATCGCGGGTAGCGCGCCTACAGCCGGATCGAGGGAATGAACTGGCGGGTTCGCATCGACGAACCCGCCCCGTTCTATCAGCCGACGAAGTTCAGCAGAACACCCGCCGCCACCGCCGAACCGATCACACCGGCCACGTTCGGCCCCATGGCGTGCATCAGCAGGAAGTTCTGCGGGTTGGCCTCCAGGCCGACCTTGTTCGACACCCGCGCCGCCATCGGCACCGCGGAGACGCCGGCCGAGCCGATCAACGGGTTGATCTTCTGCGTGCTGAACAGGTTCATCAGCTTGGCCATCAGCACACCCGCCGCGGTACCGCCACAGAAGGCGACCATGCCGAGCAGCAGGATGCCCAGGGTCTTCATCTGCAGGAAGGCATCCGCCGACAGCTTGGAACCGACGGTCAGGCCCAGGGCGATGGTCACGATATTGATCAGCGCGTTGCGCGAGGTATCCGCCAAGCGCTCCACCACGCCGCATTCACGCAGCAGGTTGCCGAAGGCGAACATGCCCACCAGCGGCGCGGCGTCCGGCAGCAATAGACCGACCAGCAGGCAGAGCACCAGCGGGAAGACGATCTTCTCGGCCTGGCTGACATGCCGCAATTGCTGCATGACGATGGCACGCTCTTCCTTACTGGTGAGGGCTCGCATGATCGGTGGCTGGATCAGCGGCACCAGGGCCATGTAGGAATAGGCCGCCACGGCGATGGGACCGAGCAGGTCCGGCGCCAGCTTGGAGGTCACGAAGATCGAGGTCGGGCCGTCCGCGCCGCCGATGATGGCGATGGACGCGGCCTCCTTCAGGGTGAACTCCATGCCGGGAATCCCCATCGCGGTCAGCGCCAGGGCGCCGATCAACGTACCGAAGATCCCGAACTGGGCGGCGGCGCCGAGCAGCAGGGTCTTGGGGTTCGCCAGCATGGGGCCGAAATCGGTCATCGCCCCCACGCCCATGAAGATCAAGAGCGGGAACACACTGGTCGGCAAACCCACTTCGTAGAACAGGTGCAGTACGCCCGCCCCTTCGGCCATGTCGGCCACCGGGATGTTGGACAGAATGCCGCCGAAGCCGATCGGGATCAGCAGCAAGGGTTCGAAGCCCTTGCGGATCGCCAGGTAGATCAGCCCCAGGCAGACAACGATCATCAGCGCCTGCCCCGGTTCCAAGTGATACAGGCCAGTGCTCTGCCAGAGTTTGAGGAGCTTCTCCATCGATGACTCCTCAGCCGATGGTCAGCAGGCTGTCGCCCACCGCCACCGCGTCGCCGACCTTGACGTTGACGCTCCCGATGGTGCCGCTCTTGAAGGCACGGATCTCGGTTTCCATCTTCATCGCCTCGAGGATGATCACCAGATCGCCCTCCTGCACCGCCTGGCCGGGCTGGACCAGCACCTTGAAAATGTTGCCCGCCAACGGCGCGCTCTGCGGTTCGCCGCCGCCCGCCGGCACGCTGGCCGGAGCGGAGGACGCCGCGGCTGCACCGCCCAGCGGCTTGATGCCAGTGATGTCGCCGCCCTCGTTGACCTGAACGACGAAGGACTTGCCGTTGACGTCGACGGTATAGACCTCGGGCTTGCCGGCTTCGCGGGCAGGCATTTCCTTGCCGGTCGGAGCCGGTTCGAAGGCCGCCGGGTTGCCGCGGTTCTCCAGGAACTTCAGGCCGATCTGGGGGAAAAGCGCATAGGTCAGGACATCGTCGATCTCGTCCTTGGCCAGCTTGAAGCCTTTCTCCTGAGCGATACCCTTGAGCTCGGCGGTCAGCTTGTCCATCTCGGCATCGAGCAGATCGGCCGGACGGCAGGTGATGGCCTCGCCGCCGTCGAGCACGCGGGCCTGCAGCTCAGCGTTGAACGGCGCGGGCGCGGCACCGTATTCGCCCTTGAGCACGCCGGCGGTTTCCTTGGTGATCGACTTGTAGCGCTCGCCGGTGAGCACGTTGATCACTGCCTGGGTACCGACGATCTGCGAAGTCGGGGTCACCAGCGGGATGAAGCCGAGGTCTTCGCGCACCCGCGGAATCTCGGCCAGCACCTGGTCGAACTTGTCCTGGGCGCCCTGCTCCTTGAGCTGGCTTTCCATGTTGGTGAGCATGCCGCCCGGCACCTGGGCGACCAGGATGCGCGAGTCGACGCCCTTGAGATTGCCCTCGAACTTCGCGTACTTCTTGCGCACCTCGCGGAAGTAGGCGGCGATTTCCTCCAGCAGCTCCAGATTCAGGCCGGTGTCGCGCTCGGTCCCTTGGAAGATGGCGACCACCGACTCGGTCGGAGAGTGCCCGTAGGTCATGGACAGGGAGGAGATAGCGGTATCGACGTTATCGATGCCCGCCTCGACGGCCTTGAGGATGGCGGCGGTGGACAGGCCGGCCGTGGCGTGGCACTGCATGTGGATCGGGATCGACAGGCTGGCCTTCAGGCGCGAGACCAGCTCGAAGGCGATATAGGGCGTAAGGATGCCCGCCATATCCTTGATCGCCACCGAGTCGGCCCCCATGTCTTCGATCTGCTTGGCCAGATCGACCCACATTTCCAGGGTATGCACCGGGCTGGTGGTGTAGGAAATAGTGCCCTGGGCGTGCTTGCCCTGGCGTTTCACCGCCTGCAGGGCGGTCTGCAGGTTACGCGGATCGTTCATCGCGTCGAACACACGGAACACGTCGACACCGTTGACTGCGGCACGCTCGACGAATTTTTCCACCACGTCGTCCGCATAGTGGCGGTAGCCGAGCAGGTTCTGCCCGCGCAGCAGCATCTGCTGACGGGTATTGGGCATGGCCTTCTTCAGTGCGCGGATGCGCTCCCACGGGTCCTCGCCGAGATAGCGGATGCAGGCATCGAAGGTCGCCCCGCCCCAGGACTCCACCGACCAGAAGCCGACCTGATCGAGCTTCGGCGCGATCGGCAGCATGTCTTCCAGGCGCAGGCGCGTGGCGAGGATCGACTGATGGGCATCACGCAGCACCACATCGGTGATACCGAGTGCTTGTTTAACGGCAGTCATGCGAAAACTCCCTATCGGACCTGGATCAACCGCGGCGGGCGCGGTGCTGGTGGATGGCGGACTGGATAGCGGCGAGCAGATCGGCTTCCGGCTCCGGTGCGGAGGCAGCCCTGACCGGCAGAGGAGCGACGGCAGGAACCGGGGCGGCCGCCGCAAAGCGCCCAATCAGGCGGGACATCAGGCGGATGGCGAATACCAGCAAAGCGAGGAAGAAAAAGACGAATCCCATGCCGAACAGCATGAGCTCGACACCCTCGAGCAGGAGTTGACTGGACGTCATCGTAGCTCCTTTACCTGCGGCTGACCGCCGCGTTCTTTTAATTAGAAGAAGGGGAGCACCCGGAGCGCCATGCCCCGGGCAAACTGGCGAACCTTAGCCTGAAACGCGCGTTTGAAGCAAACGCCAGACCCGCCAAAGGGACATATCCAGACGAAAAAGCGTCATTACGTCGCAGCGAGACAGGCCGTTGCCGCTTCGTATCTTTGGTCGAAACGGCAATCTTCCTTTTAGAGTAGGAACAGCGTGGCCAGGCCGAGGAAAATGAAGAAGCCGCCGCTGTCGGTCATCGCCGTGATCATGACACTGGAGCCCATGGCCGGGTCGCGACCAAGGCGTACCAGTGTCATGGGAATCAGCACCCCCATCAACGCGGCCAGCAGCAGGTTCAGGGTCATCGCCGCCGTCATTACCACGCCCAGCGACCAACTGCCGTACAGGCCATAGGCGACTGCGCCGATGACACCGCCCCAGACCAAGCCGTTGATCAAGGCCACCACCAGTTCCTTGCGCAGCAGCCGCGAGGTATTGCCGGTGCCGACCTGATCCAGCGCCATGGCGCGCACGATCATGGTGATGGTCTGGTTGCCGGAGTTGCCGCCGATGCCGGCGACGATGGGCATCAGCGCCGCGAGGGCCACCAGCTTCTCGATGGAGCCTTCGAACATGCCGATCACTCGCGAGGCGACGAAGGCGGTGATCAGGTTGATTGCCAGCCAGGCCCAGCGGTTGCGCACCGATTTCCAGACCGAGGCGAAGATGTCTTCCTCTTCGCGCAGACCGGCCATGCTGAGGACTTCGCTTTCGCTCTCCTCACGGATCAGGTCGACCATGGCGTCGATGGTCAGACGGCCGATCAGCTTGCCGTTCTTCTCCACCACCGGTGCGGAAATCAGGTCATAGCGTTCGAACGCCTGGGCGGCGTCATAGGCATCGTCGTCCGGATGGAAACTCACCGGATCGTTGGCCATCACCTCGGCCACCAACTTCTCAGGGTCGTTGACCAGCAGGCGCTTGATCGACAGCACACCCTTGAGGATGCCGTCGTAGTCCACTACGAACAGCTTGTCGGTGTGCCCCGGCAGTTCCTTCAGACGGCGCAGGTAGCGCAGCACCACTTCGAGGGCGACGTCATCGCGGATGGTGACCATCTCGAAGTCCATCAGGGCACCGACCTGGTCCTCCTCGTAGGACAACGCCGAACGCACGCGCTCGCGCTGCTGGGCATCGAGGGATTCCATGAGCTCATGGACGACATCGCGCGGCAGTTCGGGCGCCAAGTCGGCCAGTTCATCGGCATCCATCTCCTTCGCGGCAGCGAGGATCTCGTGATCGTCCATGTCGGCGATCAGCGACTCGCGCACGGCGTCGGATACTTCGAGGAGGATGTCGCCGTCGCGCTCGGCCTTGACCAACTGCCAGACGGTCAGGCGGTCGTTCAGCGGCAGGGCTTCGAGGATATGGGCGACGTCGGCGGGGTGCAGTTCATCGAGCTTGCGTTGCAGCTCGGCGAGGTTCTGCCGATGGACCAGGTTTTCCACCAGTTCGTGATGGTGGCCTTCCTGGCGATGAGTCAGGTCTTCGACCAGCTTGTGCCGGTGCAGGAGGTCGATCACCTGCGACAGACGGTCTTGCAGGCTCTCTTGCGGCTTTTTGGCTTCTACTTCAGTCATAGCGCGCTCCGCCCCCAGTTGGCGGGCACGCCATAGGGGCTCAATCGGTCTTTACGTTCAACAATCGCGGTTCGGAGTAACTACTGGGTAAGTCCATGGTGGTATCCCACAAGCCCCGGCGGGGCTGACGCGGGCAATGATACACCGAGCCGGCCATTTGCGCGTGACAAAAACTTGGCAAGAACAAGTGTTTGCAGCAAAAACCTCAGCGCAACCTGACCCTGTTTCGTTGCGACGCCAACCATGTCATGGAAGACACGCAACGGACGTCAAGGAAGCCTCCCGACAAAGCCCTTAGCGTGTACGGGCATTCGTCAGGAGGACTCCCCATGCAAGGACTGCTACGCGCCACGCTCTGCGCGGCACTGCTCTACCCTTCTCCCACCCTGTTGGCTTCGACCGTCTTTCGCTGCGTCGATGCGACCGGCCATGTCACCTTCACCCTGAACGGCTGCCCCACCGACCAGGATCAGCAGTTGCAGGATGCCCACAACCCCACCCCAGGCGGAGGCAAGCCGGTTCCGATGGCCAAGCCGGGCAAGGCCGCCCGCCAGGAGAGGCGGGAAACGGGCGCGGTGCTCGTGGTAGGCGAGCGCCAGGATGGCTGCGGCAACCAGGTGACCGGCACTGCCCGCCGGGAAGCAATGGTCAAGCAAGAGATACGCGCCGGTATGACACGGGCAGACGTGGAAAGCGCGTTGGGCAAGCCGGACCGCATCAGCCGGCAGAACGGCCAGACCCGCTACCACTACCGGGATGCGAAGGGAAACAGCCGGCAAGTGAGCTTCGACGAATCCGGCTGCGTGAGAGGAAAGCGCTGAAACGAAAAAGGCCTGCATCGCTGCAGGCCTTTTCGATATGGCGCACTCAGGAGGATTCGAACCTCCGACCGCCCGGTTCGTAGCCGGGTACTCTATCCAGCTGAGCTATGAGTGCGTGTGGTGCTTTTAGACCAGATCACCGCTGGTTGAAACAAAATGGCCTGCATCGCTGCAAGCCATCCTCGATATGGCGCACTCAGGAGGATTCGAACCTCCGACCGCCCGGTTCGTAGCCGGGTACTCTATCCAGCTGAGCTATGAGTGCGTGGGCTGCGCATTATAGGGATCGAAATCCGATTATCAAGTGCTTTTTCGAATAAGCTCAATCACTTACCGCTTCAGCACCTGCATCACACCCTAGGTAATGCAATGGCGGAGAGGGGGGGATTCGAACCCCCGACACCCTTTTGAGGTGTACTCCCTTAGCAGGGGAGCGCCTTCGGCCTCTCGGCCACCTCTCCGCAACACGGGGCGCATCATACCCATCTTTGCCCCGCTTGCAAAGCCAAAAATTAGAGAAAAATTAGTGGCTTGGTTCTTGATCTTTCTCTTTCTGGATTCTCTGGTAGATCTCTTCACGGTGCACGGCCACCTCCTTCGGGGCATTGACGCCTATGCGCACCTGATTGCCTTTCACTCCCAACACGGTGACAGTCACCTCATCACCAACCATCAGGGTCTCTCCGACCCGGCGAGTCAGAATCAGCATTCCTTTCTCCTTCACGGTACAGGACCAACAGTCTGCAAAAAGAAAAATGGTGTCAGCGCTCGGCCGAACGGCCGGACCTACACCCAAGTATTGACCAGCCCGGATAAAAGGAAAGTTCCTCCGGGCCAGTCAAAAAAGACGAAAGGCGCGGGTTTCGTCCGCGCCTTCCGGGTCAAAGCCTCACTCGCCCTGTCGGGCCGGAGCGTCCAGCTCGAAAGCGGTATGCAGCGCACGCACCGCCAGCTCCAGGTACTTCTCCTCGATCACCACGGACACCTTGATTTCGGAGGTGGAGATCATCTGGATGTTGATGCTTTCCTTGGCCAGCGCCTCGAACATGCGGCTGGCAACCCCGGCGTGGGAGCGCATGCCGACGCCGACGATGGAAACCTTGGCGATCTTGGTGTCACCAACCACTTCGCGGGCACCGATCTCGCGGGCGGTGCTTTCCAACACCTGCAGCGCGTTATGGTAGTCGTTGCGGTGCACGGTGAAGGTGAAGTCGGTGGTGTTATCGTGTGCGACGTTCTGCACGATCATGTCCACTTCAATGTTGGCGGCGCTGATCGGGCCGAGGATCTTGAAGGCCACGCCGGGGGTATCCGGCACGCCACGGATGGTCAGCTTGGCTTCGTCGCGGTTGAAGGCGATGCCGGAAATGATCGGCTGTTCCATGGATTCCTCTTCATCAAGGGTAATGAGGGTGCCCGGACCCTCCTGGAAGCTGTGCAGCACGCGCAGCGGAACATTGTACTTGCCGGCGAACTCCACCGAACGGATCTGCAGCACCTTGGAGCCGAGGCTGGCCATTTCCAGCATTTCCTCGAAGGTGATCTTGTCCAGGCGACGGGCCTGCGGCACCACGCGCGGATCGGTGGTGTAGACACCGTCGACGTCGGTGTAGATCTGGCATTCGTCGGCCTTCAGGGCCGCCGCCAGCGCCACACCGGTGGTATCGGAACCGCCACGGCCGAGCGTGGTGATGTTGCCGTGCTCGTCGACGCCCTGGAAACCGGCGACCACTACCACCCGGCCAGCCTTGAGGTCGGCACGGATCTTCTGGTCGTCGATCTGCAGGATGCGCGCCTTGTTGTGCGCGCTGTCGGTCAGGATGCGGACTTGGTTGCCGGTGTAGGAAATCGCCGGAACGCCGCGTTTGATCAGTGCCATGGCCAGCAGCGCGATGGTCACCTGCTCGCCGGTGGAGACCATCACGTCCAGCTCGCGCGGTACCGGCTGTTCGCTGATCTGCTTGGCGAGGTCGATCAGGCGGTTGGTCTCGCCACTCATGGCTGAGACCACGATCACCAGATCGTTGCCCGCCTCGTGGAACTTCTTCACCTTCTCGGCCACTTGCTCGATCCGCTCGACGCTACCGACCGAGGTGCCCCCAAATTTCTGTACGATCAAAGCCATTTCAAAGCCGCCTAATCCCGTGAAGGGCGCCCATTAAACATTCAACGCGGCTTACCTGCCAAGGCCCGCCGGGCGTGGGGCGGCGCCTTGGCCGAGGGACTCAGAGCCCCTGTTCGACGAAGGGCACGGCCAGCGCCAGCGCCTGGTCCAGCGCCGCGGCATCGCTGCCGCCGCCGCGGGCCATGTCGGGACGTCCGCCGCCCTTGCCGCCGACTGCCGCCGCGGCCTGTTTCATCAGATCGCCGGCTTTGAGTTGGCCGGTCAGGTCCTGGGTGACGCCGGCGACCAGTGTCACCTTGCCCTCCAGCGCCCCGCCGAGCAGGATCACTGCGCGACCGAGCTTGTTCTTCAATTGGTCGACCAGCGCCAGCAGCGCATCGCCGTCCAGACCATCCAGGCGTGCGGCCAGGACTTTCACGCCCTTGACCTCGATCGCCGAGCCGGCCAGGTCGTCGCCTGCCGCGCTGGCGGCCTTGGCCTTGAGCTGTTCCAGCTCCTTTTCCAACTGACGGTTGCGCTCCAGCACGCCGACCAGCTTGTCCAGCAGGTTCTCGCGGCTGCCCTTGACCAGCGCCGCCGCTTCCTTCAACTGCTCTTCGGCATTGTTCAGGTAGGCCAGTGCCGCCGCGCCGGTAACCGCTTCGATCCGGCGCACGCCGGCCGCCACGCCACCTTCGCTGGTGATCTTGAAGAGGCCGATGTCGCCGGTGCGGGAGACGTGAGTACCGCCGCACAGCTCGACGGAGAAACCGCCGCCCATGGTCAGGACGCGCACTTGATCGCCATACTTCTCGCCGAACAGCGCCATGGCGCCCTTGGCCTTGGCGGTGTCGATGTCGGTTTCCTCGGTCTCGACCTCGGAGTTCTTGCGGATTTCGGCGTTGACGATGTCTTCCAGGGCCTTCAGTTGCTCCGGCTTGATTGCCTCGAAGTGACTGAAGTCGAAGCGCAGGCGCTGGCTGTCCACCAGCGAGCCTTTCTGTTGCACATGCTCGCCGAGCACTTGGCGCAGCGCCGCGTGCAGCAGGTGGGTCGCGGAGTGGTTGAGCGCGGTGGCCTGGCGTACCGAGGCGTCGACAGTCGCTTCGATGCTCGCACCGACTTCCAGCACGCCGCAGTCCAGCACACCGTGATGGAGGAAGGCGTTGCCGGCCTTGGTGGTGTCGCGCACGTCGAAGCGCAGGCCATTGGCCGACAGGTAGCCGCAGTCGCCTACCTGACCACCGGACTCGGCGTAGAACGGGGTACGGTCGAGGACTACGACGCCCTGCTCGCCTTCTTTCAGGCGCTCGACGACCACACCATCGCGGAACAACGCAACGACCTTGCCGCTGCCCTGGGTGCCCTGGTAGCCGGTGAAGACGGTCTCGCCTTCCACCTTGACCAGCGCGTTGTAGTCCATGCCGAAGGCGCTGGCGGCACGGGCACGCTCGCGCTGGGCCTCCATTTCGCGCTCGAAGCCCTCTTCGTCGAGGGTCAGGTCGCGTTCGCGGGCGATGTCGTTGGTCAGGTCGACCGGGAAGCCGTAAGTGTCGTACAGCTTGAACACCACGTTGCCGGGAATGACCGAACCCGACAGCTCGGCCAGATCCTGTTCGAGAATCTTCAGACCCAACTCCAGGGTCTTGGCGAATTGCTCTTCCTCGGTTTTCAGCACGCGCTCGATGTGCGCCTGCTGTTGCTTCAACTCGGGGAACGCCTCGCCCATCTCGGCCACCAGGGCGGCGACGATCTTGTGGAAGAAGCTGCCCTTGGCGCCCAGCTTGTTACCGTGGCGGCAGGCGCGACGGATGATCCGGCGCAGCACGTAGCCACGGCCTTCGTTGGACGGCAGCACGCCGTCGGCGATGAGGAAGCTGCAGGAGCGGATGTGGTCGGCCACCACCTTCAGCGACGGCTGGCCTTCCTCGGCGCAACCGATGGCGTCGGCCGCGGCCTTGAGCAGGTTCTGGAACAGGTCGATCTCGTAGTTCGAATGCACGTGCTGGAGCACGGCGCTGATCCGCTCCAAGCCCATGCCGGTGTCCACGCTCGGTGCCGGCAGCGGGTGCATTACGCCATCGGCTGTGCGGTTGAACTGCATGAACACGTTGTTCCAGATCTCGATGTAGCGGTCGCCGTCTTCTTCCGGGGAACCGGGCGGGCCGCCCCAGATGTCCGGGCCGTGGTCATAGAAGATCTCGGTGCATGGACCGCAGGGGCCGGTGTCGCCCATCGCCCAGAAGTTGTCCGAGGCGTAGGGAGCGCCCTTGTTGTCGCCGATGCGCACCATGCGCTCGGCCGGTACGCCGACTTCCTTGGTCCAGATGTCGTAGGCCTCGTCGTCGCTGGCGTAGACGGTGACCCAGAGCTTGTCCTTGGGCAGGCCCAGCCATTTTTCGGACGTCAGGAATTCCCAGGCGTAGGTAATGGCGTCGCGCTTGAAATAATCGCCGAAGCTGAAGTTGCCCAGCATTTCGAAGAAGGTGTGGTGGCGCGCGGTATAGCCGACGTTCTCCAGGTCGTTGTGCTTGCCGCCGGCGCGAACGCACTTCTGGCTGCTGACGGCGCGGGTGTAGGCGCGCTTTTCCAGGCCGAGGAAGCAGTCCTTGAACTGGTTCATCCCGGCGTTGGTGAACAGCAGGGTCGGGTCGTTGCCCGGAATCAGGGAGCTGGAGGCGACGCGGGTGTGCCCCTTCTCTTCGAAGAAGCGGAGGAAGGCTTCACGGATTTCTGCGCTTTTCATAGTTTCATCCAGGGAAAACAGCGGCCACGGAAACGCCGGCAAAGGGCCGCATTATATCGGCCCTGCGCCATCGGGGTAGTGCTTTGTTCGTTAGATGCCGACTACGGGCGAAGGGTCATGGCCCCGACGAACGCCAACGCCGCCCTCAGCGACGGACGGAGGCGAAGAAGTCAATTACCCGTTCGATATCCCCGGCGGACACATCCATATGGGTCACCATGCGAAGACGTGGCGCCGCGGTCAGCCGGATACCCCGCTCGGCGGCGGTCGCCTTGAACGCCTGGGCCTGCTCGCCGGCATTCAGGTAGACCATGTTGGTCTGCACCGGCTCCACCTCGAAGCCCAGGGCACGCAAGCCCTCGCCGAGACGGGCAGCATTGGCGTGATCCTCGGCCAGGCGCTCGACCAGATGCTCCAGTGCATAGAGCCCCGCCGCCGCCAGCACGCCGGCCTGGCGCATGCCGCCGCCGACCATCTTGCGCCAGCGCCGCGCCTTGCCGATCAACTCGGACGAGCCGCAGAGCACCGACCCCACCGGCGCGCCCAACCCCTTGGACAGACAGACCGAGACGGAATCGAAATGCCCGGCGATATCCCGGGCATCGATCCCGAGCCTGACCGCCGCGTTGAACAGCCGGGCCCCGTCCAGATGCAGGGCGAGACCATGACGCCGGGTGAAATCGCGCGCGGCAGCCAGGTAGGACATCGGCAGCACCTTGCCCTGCATGGTATTTTCCAGCGCCAGCAGGCGGGTCCGGGCGAAATGGAAGTCATCCGGCTTGATCGCCGCGGCCACCCGTTCCAGATCGAGCGAGCCGTCGGTCTCCACTTCCACCGGCTGCGGCTGGATCGAGCCAAGCACGGCAGCGCCACCGCCTTCATATTTATAGGTGTGCGCCTGCTGCCCAACGATGTACTCGTCGCCCCGCTCGCAGTGCGCCAGCAGACCGAGCAGGTTGCTCATGGTGCCGGTGGGGACGAAAAGCGCGGCGGCGAAACCGAGACGTCCGGCCAGGTAGGCCTCCAGCCGGTTGACGGTAGGGTCCTCGCCGTAGACATCGTCCCCCAGCTCGGCCTGCAGCATCGCTTCGCGCATGCCGGGCGTGGGCTGGGTGACGGTATCGCTGCGCAGATCGATGACGGACATCGGAGGGGCTCCTTGATCAAGGTGTCAGGTTTGACACCCTACCCGGAGCGCCTCCGTGCCGATAGATACAGCCAGGTGAAAAAACCGGGCAAATGCCCGGTTCAGAGATTCGCAGGCACCACGAGGATGCCGGCGCGCAGACCGTTCTTCACCTTGGGATTGGGGAAGATGATGCGCGCACCCTCCTCCTCGATCACCCAGCGGGTGTCGGCGATGTCCTCGGCCAGCAGGTAGCCCACTGGCAGCTCGCTGAAGTTCTCGATGTCGTCCGGCAAGTGCAGGCGGAAGCCTTCGCTGTGCTTGATGATTTCCCGGGCCACGGTGAACAGCTGCATACCGTCCAGCCCACCATCTTCTTCGCTCTCCGCCTCGCGCCCTTCGATGAGCTGCTCCAGCAGGGTTTCGAGACGGTCCAGCTTGACGATGCCGTTCTGCCCGAAGGGGCGTGCCTTGCCCAGCTCCAGGGTGAAGGCTTCGGCCTCCAGGTGGGCGTAGGTGAAGGAGCTGAAGGTGATGCCGGTCTTGTTCTGCAGCAGCACCGCCTCGATGCCCGCCGCCTTCAACCGGGCCAGCTCCCGCTGCGAATGCGCACGGCCCTCGCGGTAGGGATAGAGCGCGAATTGTTCGATCTTCGAACCGCGGATGGCGGTGTGCAGGTCGTAGTGCAGGCGGGTGCGCCCCGGCTTGCTGAAGAAGGACGTCGCCAGGCGCTCCAACTCGGCGGCACGCAACGCTTCGAAACCACTGGATTCCTCGTGCCGGCCGCAGAACAGCCGGTTGATGTCGTGCTCGACGTAGCGTTCGCCCCGGCGCATGGCATCGGGGTTGCCGAGCAGGAAGAGGATGCGCGCGCGCGGCCTCAACTCGCCACGGGCGACGCCCTGGACCAGGCGGTCCAGCAGCTCGATGGGAGCGGTTTCGTTGCCATGGATACCGGCGGAGAGCAGCAGGTCGAGCCCGCAATCGGCGGCTCCGGGCGGAGTGATTTCCAGCGCACCTTCCGTCAGCCAGTGCAGGCGCGTCCCCTCGGCGGTCAACTGGATCTTCTCGGTCGGCTCGCGGCCGGCCAGGGTCAGGTCAAGCAGTTTGCCGAGGGCTAGCATAGGGATACCTCTACAACCATTGGATCAATCCTGGTGCGGTGGGGCCGCCCTGCGTGGCCGGTCAGTGATCGCAGTCCGGCCCGTGCACGTGTTCCTCGTCATCCGCCTCGATCGGCTCCATTTCCAATTGCAGGCTGACCAGGTTGGTCGCCAGCGGACGCAACAGCAGGTTGGCGTATTCCGTGTCACTGTCCTCGACGTCCACGCCGATCAGCAACTGGCCGTTACCAGCCTGCTGAATCCACACTTCGCGACCTTGCCAGACCACGGCGAAACGGGTGCAGGACGTTTCCAGTTGGGTGCCGTCGGTATCTTCGAGGATCAGTTGCAGGGTATCGGACATCACATCAGCTCCAAGCTATAGGTCACAAGCTGCAAGCCTGGGCGAGCGTGCAGCCTGCCGCCTGGAACTTGAAGCTCAATCGATCTGGAAGGGATAAACCGAGCCCAGTTTAAGGATCTGCGTCAGTTCATCCAATGCCGTTCTGCACTCTACCAGCAATTGTGGATCAGCCAGGTCGGCTTCGCTGAGGCGATCGCGGTAATGCTTCTCGACCCAGGTGGTCAGCGTCCCGTACAGCGCGGGGGTGAGAATCACGCCCGGGTTCACCGCGTTCAGCTCGTTTTCCTTGAGCGCCACGCGCAGACGCAGGCAAGCCGGACCGCCGCCGTTCTGCATGCTCTGCTTGAGATCGAAGACCTTCACCTCGCGGATCGGGCCGTCCTCGGCCGTCAGGCGTTGCAGATAGCGCCAGACGCGCTCGTTGAGGCGGCACTCCTCGGGAACGATCAGCAGCATGCTGCCGTCGGCGCGTGTGAGCAGTTGGCTGTTGAACAGGTAGGACTGCACGGCGTCCTCGACGCCGACCGCCTCGCGCGGCACGCAGACCGCCTGGAAGCGGCCGCCGCGGCGGCCCAGCTTGTCGTGCAGCTCGGCCAGCACACGGTCAGTCTCGAGGAAGGCGTCCTCGTGGTGGAACAGCACTTCGCCGTTGCCCACGGAAATCACGTCGTTGTGGAACACACCCTGGTCGATCACCGCCGGATTCTGCTGGGCATAGACCACGCCCTCGTCATCGAGCCCGTGCAGGCGGGCCACCGCCTGGCAGGCCTCCAGGGTCTGCCGCGCCGGGTAACGCTGCGGCGCCGGGAAGCGGCTGTCGAAGGCGCTGCGGCCGAAGACGAAGAATTCCACGCCGGCTTCGCCGTAGCTCTTGCAGAAACGGGTGTGGTTGGCCGCCCCTTCGTCACCGAACTGGCTCACCGCCGGCAGCGCCGCGTGGTGGGCGAAGTGCCGAGGGTCAGCGAACATGGCGCCGAGCACACGGCTGGTGGTGGGGTGCTCGATGGAGCGGTGGAACTTACAGTTCAGGTTGGCGGCGGTGAAATGCACACGGCCGTCGGCGGTGTCGGCGCTCGGGCTGACCGTGCAGGCGTTGGCCGTCCACATGCTGGAGGCCGAGCTGCAGGCCGCCAGCAGTGGCATGGCTTCCTTGGCGGCCTTCTGGATCACCTCGGCATCGCTGCCGGAAAAGCCCAGGCTGCGCAGCGCGACGACATCCGGGCGCTCCTGCGGAGCCAGCACGCCCTGCTTGAAGCCCATCTCCATCAGTGCCTTCATCTTCGCCAGGCCCTGCAAGGCGGCTTCCTTCGGACTGGAGACCGCCTGGCTGTTGCTCTGCGACGCCACGTTGCCGTAGGACAGGCCGCCGTAGTTATGGGTCGGGCCGACCAGTCCGTCGAAATTCACTTCATAGGCTTTCATTTACAAACTCACTCCCGGGGTCAGGGTAGCGGGCAGGCTGAGGGCTTCGCTTTCCAGAGAGGCGACCGGATAAGCGCAGTAATCGGCGGCATAGTAGGCGCTCGGACGATGGTTGCCGGACGCGCCGACCCCGCCGAAGGGCGCGCTGCTGGCGGCGCCGGTGAGCTGCTTGTTCCAATTCACGATGCCGGCGCGGCTTTCCACCCAGAACTGCTGGTAGCGCTCGCGGGAATCGGACAGCAGGCCGGCGGCGAGACCGTATTGGGTCGCGTTGGCTTCGGCGATGGCGGCGTCGAAGTCGGTGTAGCGGATCACTTGCAGCAGCGGGCCGAAGAACTCTTCGTCGGGGCGCTCGGCCACCGCGGTGACATCGAGGATGCCCGGCGTCAGCAGGGCGGCGTCCGCCTCCGGTTGGGTCATCGCCAGCAGGGCAACGGCGCCCTTGGCCAGCAACGCGGCCTGGGCTTCGAGCAATTGGCGAGCCGCCAGCAGGGAGACCACCGAACCCATGAAGGGCGCCGGCTGCTCATCGAAGCGGCCGACCTTGATCTGCGCAGCGACCTGCACCAGCCGCGCCAGCAGCGCATCGCCCCAGGCGCCTTGCGGCACCAGCAGGCGGCGGGCGCAGGTGCAGCGCTGGCCGGCGGAAATGAACGCGGACTGGACGATGGTGTAGACCGCGGCATCCACATCGGCGACCTGATCGACGATCAGCGGATTGTTGCCACCCATCTCCAGGGCGAGGATCTTGTCCGGGCGGCCGGCGAACTGCTGGTGCAACAGGTTGCCGGTGCGGCTCGATCCGGTGAAGAACAACCCATCGATGCCGGCATGTCCGGCCAGGGCGATGCCGGTTTCGCGGGCACCTTGGACGAGGTTGAGCACGCCGGCCGGAATACCGGCCTCGATCCAGCATTTCACCGTCAGCTCGGCGACTTTCGGCGTCAGCTCGCTGGGTTTGAACACCACGGCGTTACCCGCCAGCAGCGCCGGCACGATGTGCCCGTTGGGCAGATGGCCCGGGAAATTGTACGGGCCGAACACCGCCACCACGCCATGCGGTTTGTGCCGCAGCACGGCGGTGGCGTCGGCCAGCGGGCCGGACTTCTCGCCGGTGCGCTCGCGGTAGCTCTGGATGGAAATGGCGACCTTGTTGACCATGCTGGTCGCTTCGGTGGCGGCTTCCCACAGCGGCTTGCCGGTCTCTTCGCCGATGGCGCGGGCCAGTTCGTCGCCGTGCGCCTTGAGGGTAGCGGCGAAGGTGTCCAGGATCGCGATGCGCTCTTCCAGCGGACGACGGGCCCAGGCCGGGAACGCGGCACGCGCGGCCTGCACGGCGGCGTCCACCTGCGCGGGGCTGGCGGCGGCGCCCTGCCAGAGCACGGCCTGGCCGACGGGGTTGCGAGATTCGAGGGCGTCGCCCTCGCCAGCCTGCCAGGCGCCGGCGATGTAATGGGTAGTCATGATCGGGCTCCTTAGTTCGCCAGCGGCTTGGCCGACAGGGGCACGGCGCGGACCTGGGCACCGGGGCTGAGTTGCAGGCGCCTGGCGGTCTGCGGATCGACCACCAGGGTGCCGGCGGCCATCCGCGCCGGAGCGGCAGTGATGCGGCAGTCCTCGCGCTTGCGGTTGTGGATCACGAACGGCGTGGCGTCCTCGCCCGGCGTCCCCACCGCCAGCACCAGCGGCAGGCTGTCGCGCACCGCGCGAATCTTGCTGGTCTCGCATTCGATGGCCGGGCCGGCGTCGAAGATGTCGACGTAGCCTTGGTAGCTGAAACCTTCCGCCTTGAGCATCGCCAGGGCAGGTTCGGTGTCGGGATGGACGCGACCGATGACGTTGCGCGCCTCTTCCGAGAGAAAGCAGGTATAGAGCGGGAATTTGGGCATCAGCTCGGCGATGAACGCCTTGTTGCCCACGCCGGTCAGGTAGTCCGCCTGGCTGAACTCCATCTTGAAGAAATGCCGGCCGAGGCTTTCCCAGAACGGCGAACGGCCGTCGGCATCGGACACGCCACGCATCTCGGCGAAGATCTTCTCGCCAAACAGTTCCGGGAACTCGGCGATGAACATGAAACGCGCCTTCGACAGCAGGCGCCCGTTCAGGCCGGTGCGGTGGTCGGCATGGAGGAACAGCGAGCACAGCTCGGAGTTGCCGGTGAGGTCGTTGGCCAGGAACAGCGTCGGAATCTGCCGGTGCACATTCAGTTCCTGGGAGGCGCTGACGGTCAGGCCGACGCGGTAGTTGTACCAGGGCTCACGCAGGCCGACGGCGCCGGCCACGGCGGAAATGCCCAGCACCCGGCCGTCGTCGTCCTCGAGGACGAACAGGTAGTCCGCATCGGCACGCTCGGCCTCGCCGCGGAACGCCTTCTCCGCCCAGCCGACCCGGTGCGCGAGGCGCTCCTCGTTGGCCGGCAGGGTGGTGAGACCGGCGCCGGTGCTGCGCGCCAGGTCGATCAGCGCCGGCAGATCGGCACTGCGTACGGGACGAACGATCATAGATCCTCCGGATCAGCTATAGGCTTCACGCGCGAGCCGGTGCCCGAAGGCCGCGGCTCGCCGCTTCAATTCAAACCGCGACCAGGCGCACGCTGGAGCCTTCGCCGACACCCAGCGCCTCGGCCGCTTCGGCCGAGAGGGTCACCGGCTTGCCGGGCACCCAGTCCAGTTCGGCAACGATGGCGCGGTAATCCTGCAACTGGCCGTTGGCGACCAGATAGGGACGCCCGCCCTTCCCCGGCTCGCCGACGCGTACCGGCACCACACGGCTCTGGGCGATGGAACGGATGCCCGAGGTGCGCGCATGCAGGGTCGGGCCGCCATCGAAGATGTCGATGTAGTGGTCGGTCTCGAAGCCTTCGCGCATCAGAATGTCGAAGGTAATCTGCGCCCGCGGATGCACCTGGCCCATGGCTTCCTGGGCGGCATCCGGCAGCAGCGGCACGTAGATCGGGTAATGCGGCATCAGCTCGGCGAGGAAGGTGCGGCTCTTCAGGCCGCACAGGCGTTCGGCCTCGGCGTAGTTGATGTCGAAGAAGTTGCGCCCGACGGCGTCCCAGAACGGCGAGTCGCCGTGCTCGTCGCTGTAGCCGACGATCTCCACCACCACCGCATCGGCGAAGCGCTCCGGGTGGTTGGCGAGGAACAGCAGGCGGCCACGGGAATTCAGCTCGGAGGCGGTGGTGCCGACCAGCGGCGGCTCCACGTAGAAACTGGTGAGCAGGCTGTTGCCGGTGAGGTCGTGGCAGAGCGACAGGACGTGGATCTTGTTGTGGATCTTCAGCTCGCGCGCGGCGTGCACGAAGGTCTCGTTGCGGAAGCTGTAGAACGGCTCGGAGTAACCGGCCGAGGCGACGATGCCGGAGCAGCCCACCAGATGGCCGTTCTCGCTGTCTTCGAGGACGAAGAAGTAGCTCTCCTCGCCATTGAAGCTGACTTCGGCGGCGAAGGAGGCTTCCGAGGCGGCGATCTTGTCGCGCAGGCGCTCGGTATCGTCCGGCAACGAAGTGACACCGACCGGACTGTCCGCGGCCAGACGCTGAACCTCGGCCAGATCGGCCATTTGCGCGGGGCGCATCACCAGCATGGTGTCACTCCTTCTTTCAAGAAAAGCTCCGAGGCCTCGGCGAAGCGCTCAGAGAAGGCCATGGCCCCCGGGCCACGGCAGCACTGGAAACGGTCATCCCTGGATGGATCGCGGCACTGCCCTGTGCCGCGCTCGCTCTTTCAAGCGTAGGCCGTACCAACGGCACGGCCCGAAGGGATGGGGACTCAGCCCTGGATCAACTTGGACACGGCTCGTTCGAAACGCGCCAGACCTTCGTCGATATCGGCATCCTCGATCACCAGACTGGGGGCGAAACGCACCACGTCCGGGCTGGCCTGGAGCACCATCAGCGCCTCTTTTTCGGCGGCGTTCAGCACGTCCTTGGCCTTGCCCTTCCAGGCGTCGGCCAGCACGCAGCCGATCAGCAGACCGAGACCCCGCACCTGGCTGAACAAGCCGTATTCGCGGCCGATCTGCTCGAGGCGGGTCTTGAAGCGGTCATGCTTGGCCTTGACCCCGTCGAGCACTTCGCGGGTGTTGACCACATCGATCACCGCCTCGCCCACCGCACAGGCCAACGGGTTGCCGCCGTAGGTGGTGCCGTGGGTGCCAACGGCGAAATGCGCGGCGATGTCGGTCTTGGTCAGGATGGCGCCGATGGGGAAACCGCCGCCCAGGCTCTTGGCGCTGGAGAGGATGTCCGGCACCACGCCGTAGTGCATGTAGGCGAACAGCTCGCCGGTGCGGCCCATGCCGGTCTGCACTTCGTCGAAGATCAACAGCGCCTTGTGCTCGTCGCACAGCTTGCGCGCGCCTTCGAGGTAGGCCTGGTCGGCCGGCAGCACGCCACCTTCGCCCTGGATGGGCTCGAGCACGACGGCGCAGGTCTTGTCGGAAATGGCGGCCTTCAGCGCCTCCAGATCGTTATAGGGCACGTGGGTGATGCCCTGGATTTTCGGCCCGAAGCCGTCGGAATACTTCGGCTGGCCACCGACGCTGACGGTGAACAGGGTGCGGCCGTGGAAGCTGTTGGTGGCGGCGATGATCTCGCACTTCTCCGGACCGAACAGGTCGTGGGCATAACGACGGGCCAGCTTGAACGCGGCCTCGTTGGCTTCGGCGCCGGAGTTGCAGAAGAACACCCGCTCGGCGAAGGTGGCGTCGACCAGCTTGTGGGCCAGGCGCAAGGCCGGCTCGTTGGTGAACACGTTGGAGACGTGCCACAGCGTGTTGGCCTGTTCGGTCAGGGCGCCGACCAGGGCCGGGTGGCAATGACCGAGGACATTCACTGCGATGCCGCCGGCGAAATCGATCAGCTCGCGCCCGTTCTGATCCCAGACTCGGGAACCCTGGCCTCGCACCGGAATGAAAGCGGCGGGGGCATAGTTGGGGACCATCACCTGGTCGAAATCGGCGCGTGCTACCGGCGCATGTTCAGCGGACATCGAAGTTCTCCTGCCTGGATAGGGGCGAGTGATGAATGGATTGTAGGGACTGATTCCGGGTCGGCATTGCCGCCATGCGACAACTTCTTACAGCCGAAACCCGATAAATCCCGAAGCTTATGCAAATGCGACAGAAAGCGTCGGGAAGGCGCAGTTTAAACATTGGACAGTGCTGGAGCGCAGGAGCCGCGAGACTTTTTCCAGGCTCGACGAAAGATCGCTTCCTTCACCCGGACAACAGCGCAAAAGAGCGGAAAATCGGGCCCTGACAAGCCGCCACGAAGGACTAAACAAGGGCCCGGACCGGATTGGACGCCCTCCGATCGCGCCAAACGGAGCGACTCCGATGGCGGCCGGCACCAGCGGCAGCCCGATCGCCATCCCTGCAAGGCAGCCGGACGCATCGCCCCAATCGGAAAAAAGCAGGCCCCAAAAAGACAAAACCCGGATAGATATCCGGGTTCCCAGTCTTCAACCGCGCTCGACCGTCGAGGGCGCCAGCTCGAACGGATGATTGCTGCGCCGCTGGTTGCGATCCTCCCGCGGCGTCGCGCCGAAGAAATTGCGGTAGGCGCTGGAGAAGTGCGGACCGGAGCTGAACCCGCAGGACAGCCCGATCTGGATGATCGACTTGCTGGTCTGCATTAGCATCTGCCGCGCCTTGTTCAGGCGCAGCTCCAGGTAGTACTGGCTGGGTACGCGATTGAGGTACTGCTTGAAGATTCGCTCCAGTTGCCGACGGGAAACACAGACGTGCTGGGCGATCTCGTCGGTGGTCAGCGGCTCCTCGATGTTGGCCTCCATCAACAGGACAGCCTGGGTCAGCTTCGGATGGCTGGAGCCAAGGCGGTTCTGCAGCGGAATGCGCTGGCGCTCGCCACCTTCGCGGATGCGCTCGACCACCAGTTCCTCGCTCACCGCGCCGGCCAGCTCGGCGCCATGGTCGCGGGCCAGCACCGCCAGCAGCAGGTCCAGCACGGCCAAACCGCCACAGGCGGTCAGGCGGTCGCGGTCCCAGTCGAACAGATGGCTGGTGGCGATCACCTTGGGGAAGCGCTCGGTGAAGTCGTCCTGCCAGCGCCAGTGCACCGCCGCCCGGTAGCCGTCAAGCAGTCCGAGCAACGCCAGCGGATAGATGCCGGCGGACAGCCCACCGACCACGCAACCGGCACGCACCACCTGGCGCAATGCACTGGCCAGCGCCGGCGCCAGTTGGGTCGGCGGCTCGTCGGCGACCAGGAACAGCTTCTGACAGCCCTCCAGCTTGCCCGCCCAGGGCTCGCCCGGCAGCCGCCAGTCACCCTCGGCAACAGGCTCGGCCTGGAGAAACAGGAGTTCGTACACCACGTCGGGGTGGACGCGCTGGGCAACGCGCAAGGCTTCCTCGGCCAGCGCCAGGGTCATTGCCTTGGTGCCGGGCCAGATCAGGAAGGCGATTCGATGTGAGGTCATGTCAGGGCAGTTTAGGCGAGATGGGAGAAGCTTACTTCAAGCTGCCGGAAAGGAACTGCTTCAATCGCTCGGACTGAGGATTCACCAGCACCTCCTTCGGACAGCCGCGCTCCTCCACCAGGCCCTTGTGCAGGAACACCAGCTGGTTGGACACCTCGCGGGCAAAGCCCATCTCATGGGTGACCACCACCATGGTGCGACCTTCGGTCGCCAGGTCCTGCATCACCTTGAGCACTTCGCCGACCAGTTCAGGGTCGAGGGCCGAAGTCGGCTCGTCGAACAGCATCACCTCCGGCTCCATCGCCAGGGCACGGGCGATAGCCACACGCTGCTGTTCGCCGCCGGACATGTGCCCCGGGTAGGCGTCCTTGCGGTGCGCCACGCCCACCTTGGCCAGGTAGTGCTCGGCCTTTTCCTGGGCTTCCTTCTTGGTCACGCCGAGCACGTGCACCGGCGCTTCCATGACGTTTTCCAGGGCGGTCATGTGCGACCACAGGTTGAAATGCTGGAACACCATGGACAGGCGTGAACGCATGCGCTGCAACTGTTTCGGGTCGGCCGCCTTGAGCGCGCCGTCCTTGTTGGCGATCAGCTTCAGCTCTTCGCCATTGAGCAGGATCTTGCCGCCGTGCGGCTGTTCCAGCAGGTTGATGCAGCGCAGGAAGGTGCTCTTGCCGGAGCCGCTGGAGCCGATGATGCTGATCACATCGCCCGCCTTGGCCGCCAGGGAGACGCCCTTGAGCACTTCATGGCTGCCGTAGCGCTTGTGCAAGTCCTGGACTTCGAGTTTGTACATGGTGTCGATTCTCTGAAGGCAATGGATCAGTCGTTGAGCAGGCGACCCTGGCGGATCGGATCGCGGCCGGCCACCTTGGCCAGCCAGTAGCCCGGCCGGGCGTAGCGTTGGCGCTCGATGGCGAAGAGCACGCCGGATACCGAGGCGTGCACTGTGGTACAGCGGTCGTCGAGCGGATCGATGATCTGGAACAGCGCGTCGCCCCGCTCCACCCACTCGCCGGCCCGGCGCAGGAAGCTGACCACCCCGGTATGTGGAGGGAACAGCAGCTCGGTCCCTTCGAAGGGCATGCTCTCGCAGCAGCGCTCCGGTGCCGCCGGCCAGTCGCCGGCGATCAGCCCTTGCTCGGCGAGGAAACCGAGGATCGCCTCGGCATGGGCATCCGCCTGTTCCGGCGCGGTATCGGTCACGCCCGCCAGCTCTACCGTGGTAGCCAGGCAGGCCAGCGGAATGTCCGCCTGCGGGAAGGCACGCGACAGGCGCAGCCAGGGCAGCGAGCAGGATTCGTCGAACGAGCTGCCGCCGGAGTCCTCAGCCAGCAGCGCCACACCGGCGCCCAGCCGCGCAGCCAGGGAGCGCCACTGCGGCCAGTGCTGCGGCAAGGCATAGAGATGAATGGCCGCATCGAAATCGCAATGCAGGTCGAGCACCACGTCGGCGTCGCAGGCATGGCGCAGCAACAGGCGCTGCAGCCCTTCCAGCTCACTGGCCGGAGCGGGCAATTCCTCCAACGCATCGCGCATGGCCTGGCGGATCAGGCGCACGTTGGCGCTGGCGTCGTCGGCCAGAGCGTTACCGATACGCGGCCGCACCAGCGCCTCCAGATCGACGAAGCCACGGTTGAAGTTCTTCCCACTGGCCTGTTCGAAACGTCCGTGATGCAAACCCTGGACGAACTGCGCGAGACCAATCGGGTTGGCCACCGGCACCAGCTCGATGACGCCGTTCAGGCGCCCTTCCGCTTCCAGCGCGGCGAGCCGCTGCTTGAGCGACCAGGCGGTGCGCATGCCCGGCAGCTCGTCGGCGTGCAGGCTGGCCTGGATGTAGGCCTTGCGCTCGCCCTGGCCGTAGCGGAACACGCTGAGACGGCGCTCGCTGCCCAGGGTCATCCAGGACAGGCAATGATCGATGCGTTGCATGGACGGCTCCTCAGGCTTTGCGCGGCGCCATGTAGCCGAGCCAGCGGCGTTCGGCGCGCTTGAACAGGCGCACCAGCACGAAGGTCAGGCACAGGTAGAAGACACCCGCGGTGATGTAGGCCTCGAACGGCAGGTAGTACTGCGAGCTGACGGTACGCGCCGCGCCAGTGATATCGACCAGGGTGACGATGGACGCCAGGCTGGTGGTGTGCAGCATCATGATCACCTCGTTGCTGTACTGCGGCAGCGCACGGCGCAACGCGGACGGCAGGAGGATGCGGCGGTACAGCTTGAAGCGCGACATGCCCACCGCCTTGGCCGCTTCGATCTCGCCATGGGGTGTGGCCTTGAGGCTGCCGGCGAGGATTTCCGCGGTATAGGCGCTGGTGTTGATGGCGAAGGCCAAGCAGGCGCAGAAGGTCGCGTTGGAGAAATACGGCCAGAGGAAGCTCTCGCGCACCGCCGCGAACTGCGCCAGTCCGTAGTAGATCAGGAACAGCTGCACCAGCATCGGCGTGCCGCGAATGACGTAGGTGTAAAGCCAGGCCGGGAAGTTCACCGCCGGCTGTCGGGAGACCCGCATCAGCGCCAGCGGCACCGCCACGGTCAGGCCCACGGCCAGGGAAATCAGCAGGAGCTTGAGGGTGACCAGCACGCCGTTGAAGTACAGCGGCAGGTTTTCCCAGATCACGGAGAAGTCGAGGATCATAGTTCAGCCGCCTTGACGCCAACGCTGTAGCGTTTCTCCAGGAAGCGCAGGGCCAGCAGGGAAACGCTGGTCAGCACCAGGTAGAGAGCCGCCACGGCCAAGTAGAAGGTGAAGGGTTCGCGGGTGGCATCCGCCGCGCTCTTGGCCTTGAACATCATGTCCTGCAGGCCGACCACCGAGATCAGCGCGGTGGCCTTGGTCAGCACCAGCCAGTTGTTGGTGAAGCCGGGAATGGCGAAGCGGATCATCTGCGGCACCAGGATGCGGAAGAACACCTGGACCCCGCTCATGCCGTAGGCGGCGCCCGCCTCGCCCTGCCCTTTCGGGATCGCCATGAAGGCGCCACGGAACGTCTCGGAGAGGTAGGCGCCGAAGATGAAGCCGAGGGTGCCGACACCGGCGGCGAAGGCATCGATCTCGATGTAGTCCTCGTAACCCAGCATCGGCGCTACGCGGTTCACGATGTCCTGGCCGCCGTAGAAGATCAGCAGGATCAGCACCAGGTCCGGGATGCCGCGGATCACCGTGGCATAGGCGTCGCCGAGCAGCGCCAGCCACTTGATCGGCGAAAGACGGAAGGCCGCGCCCAGCAGGCCGAGCAGGATGGCCACCGCCATGGAAGTCAGGGCTAACAACAGGGTGAGCCAGGCACCGTCGACGATGGTCGACCCATAGCCGTTCAGCATGATCTCAAGTCCTCATGCAGCGCACCCGGGAACCGGGCGGCGCCGGAAACGAAAAAGCGGCACGACATTCAGGTTAGCCCCGAACGATCCCTCCCGAACCGTTCCGGCCCCGCGTCCGGAGGGATCGCCCTCCTTCCGCTTCACGCTGCTTCCTGCGCGAACCCTGTCGTGCCGCTTTCGGAGAAAGCGATTACTCGCCGTAGACGTTGAAGTCGAAGTACTTGTCCTGCACTTCCTTGTACTTGCCGTTGGCACGGATCGCCGCGATGGCCGCGGTGATCTTGTCGGCCAGGGCCTTGTCGCCCTTGCGTACGGCGATGCCAGCGCCTTCGCCGAAATACTTCGTGTCGGTGTAGTCCGGGCCGACCAGGGCGAAGCCCTTGCCCGCGTCGGTCTTGAGGAAACCGTCGTCGATGTTCACCACGTCGGCCAGGGTCGCGTCGAGGCGGCCGGCGGCGAGGTCGAGGAAGATTTCGTTCTGCGAGCTGTAGCGGACCACTTCGATACCGGCCGGCACGTAGACGTCGGTGGCGTAGCGGTCATAGATGGAGGCGCGCTGCACGCCGACCTTCTTGCCCTTCAGGTCGACCAGCGGGTCCTTGATCTCGGTACCGGCCTTCATCGCCAGTTTGGCGGGGGTGTGGTAGTACTTGCCGGTGAAATCCACCGACTTCTTGCGCTCGTCGGTGATCGACATGGACGACAACACCGCGTCGAACTTGCGCACCTTCAGCGCCGGGATCAGACCGTCGAACTCCTGCTCGATCCACTTGCACTCCACTTTCATCTCTTCGCAGAGCGCATTACCGATGTCGTAGTCGAAGCCGGTGATCTTGCCTTCGGGAGTCTTGTAGGCGAAGGGCGGGTAGGCCGCTTCGATGCCGATGCGCAGGGGCTTTTCCGCCATCGCCAACGGCGACAGCACGGACAGCGCCATGGCGCCGAGAAGTACGATCTTTTTCATCGTGATGACTCCTTCGAATGAGGGTTCAGCGATTGGCAGAATAGGACTCGCCCAGGCCGCTTCCAGTCCAGCGACAACGCAACGACGCGGAGTATGGACCGCTGGAAAGCGTCGCCATCTTCGCCGAACGGACGGGCGCAGAGGTTCCGGCTGGGTGAGCGGCATTCTAGCGACAGGCCCAAAGCCGATATTTCTTCAATGCGACAAGTAATTACAAAAGCGCCGGAGGCGGCAGGGATGCAGGTTGACAGCGGAGGGAAAAGCTGATTACGAGAATGACCCAGAACCAGTATCTCTAGCAATTAGTGATCCAGAAATTACATAACCTCTCTAGAACGGTACTTACTGTCCTTATCTTTATTCCAGCCTTGTCATTTTTTGCTCCATCGCGGTGCCGATTGTTCCCGATGCACCCGGTTGGAGCGCATAGCGTTACGGGTGGGTGTTACGACGGCGGACCGTTTCGTCTACCGATAAAAATCAGGGAAGCGTGACCTGTTAGTCGAGGCTTGAAGTGATGGAAGGCCCTGGAAAGAGAATGCTTTGTATGCGTTAAGCGTCTAACCCAATTTCTCCCGTATTCGTAGACAGCCCCTCTCCCCCGGCCCCTCTCCCATAAACGGGAGAGGGGCGATTCGTGTTGCCCGGCATAGCGAAGTGATCCTGACGCTTTGGCATTGCCAGAGAGATTGCAGAAGAGGTGGGACCAACTCCGACGCCCCGTCAGGAGGCCGAGCGGAATCGTCGTGTAGGGGGACAAGCGGCATGGATGCCGCGAGAGGCGCGATTGGCCAGGGATGGCCCCTCGCGCCGCCCCCCGGAGCGGCGATGGAGGGAGGGAAGTCGAGCGAAGCGAGGCCCGGATGCCGGGGCAAGCCCTCTTGGTTACTTCTGGGGCGACTGCCAGAAGTGACTCGCCGGGAGGCGAAACAAGAAGCCTCTACTGAACTCGGTAATCGGTTTGACTCAAATCTATCTAGCGGCAAGGGCTAAAAAGAAAACGCCCCGCACGGCTCGTGACCGGCGGGGCGTCTTCAGACAGCTTGATCAGGCGCAGGCGGCCTGCATGCTGCGATGCGTATCGATGAGGTGCTGCACCACACTGGGATCGGCCAGGGTGGAGATGTCGCCGAGGGAATCGTATTCGGCAACCGCGATCTTGCGCAGGATGCGGCGCATGATCTTGCCCGAGCGAGTCTTCGGCAGGCCCGGCGCCCACTGGATCACGTCCGGCGTGGCGATCGGGCCGATTTCCTTGCGGACCCACTGTTTCAGCTCCAGACGCAGAGCCTCGGAAGGCTCTTCGCCGGCGTTCAGGGTGACGTAGACATAGATGCCCTGCCCCTTGATGTCGTGCGGCATGCCAACCACCGCGGCCTCGGCCACTTTCGAGTGGGCGACCATGGCGCTTTCGATCTCGGCGGTGCCCATGCGATGGCCGGAAACATTCAGCACGTCGTCGACGCGACCGGTGATCCAGTAGTAGCCGTCCTCGTCGCGGCGCGCGCCGTCGCCGGTGAAGTACATGCCCTTGAAGGTCTTGAAGTAGGTATCGACGAAGCGGTCATGGTCGCCGTACAGGGTACGCGCCTGGCCCGGCCAGGAGTCGATGATCACCAGGTTGCCCTCGGTGGCGCCTTCCAGCAGGTTGCCCAGGTTGTCCACCAGGGCCGGCTGCACACCGAAGAACGGACGGGTCGCCGAGCCCGGCTTGAGCGCGGTGGCGCCGGGCAGCGGGCTGATCAGGACGCCGCCGGTCTCGGTCTGCCACCAGGTATCGACGATCGGGCAGCGGCTCTGGCCGACGGTCTCGTAGTACCACTGCCAGGCTTCCGGGTTGATCGGCTCGCCGACCGAACCGAGCAGGCGCAGGCTGGAGCCATCGGCGCCCTCCACCGCAGCCTTGCCCTGGGCCATCATGGCGCGGATCGCGGTCGGTGCGGTGTAGAGGATGTTGACCTTGTGCTTGTCGACCACCTTGGCCACGCGGGTGACATCCGGGTAGTTCGGCACGCCTTCGAACAGCACGGTGGTCGCACCGTTGGCCAGCGGGCCGTAGACGATGTAGCTGTGGCCGGTGACCCAGCCCACGTCGGCGGTGCACCAATAGACCTCGCCCGGACGGTAGTCGAACACCCGCTCATGGGTCAGGGAGGCGTACAGCAGGTAGCCGGCGGAGGTGTGCAGCACGCCCTTCGGCTTACCGGTGGAGCCGGAGGTGTAGAGGATGAACAGCGCTTCCTCGGCGCCCATTTCCTTCGGCGCGCAGACGCTGCCGGCGACCTTCATCAGGTCTTCGTACCAGATGTCGCGATGGCCGTGCCACTTGATGTTCCCACCGGTGCGCTTGACCACGATGATCTTCTGCACGCTGGCGGTTTCCGGGTTGGTCAGCGCCTCGTCGACGTTTTCCTTCAGCGGGGTCTTCTTGCCGCCGCGCACGCCTTCGTCGGCAGTGATCACCACCTTCGAGCGGCAGTCGATGATGCGACCGGCCAAGGCTTCCGGCGAGAAGCCGCCGAATACCACGGAGTGGATGGCGCCGATGCGCGCACAGGCCAGCATGGCCACCACCGCTTCGGGGATCATCGGCATGTAGATGGTCACCACGTCGCCGCGGTGCACATCCTGCCCGCGCAGGGCGTTGGCGAACTTGCAGACCTGCTCGTGCAGTTCGCGGTAGGTGATGAGCTTGTGCTCGGACGGGTCGTCGCCTTCCCAGATGATCGCCACTTGGTCGCCACGCTCTTCCAGGTGACGGTCGAGGCAGTTGTAGGAGACGTTCAGTGTGCCGTCGGCGAACCACTTGATATCCACGTGGTGGTCGTCGAAGGAGGTCTGCTTCACCTTGGTGAAAGGCTTGATCCAGTCCAGACGCTTCGCCTGCTCGCGCCAGAAGCCATCGGGGTTGATCACCGACTGCTGATACATGGCCTTGTAGGTGGCCTCGTCGGTCAGCGACCGGGCGGCGACCTCGGGACGCACGGGATAGAGGGAAGCAGCGCTCATGACTAACACCTCGGTGAGTAGTTGTTTTTTATGGCGCCTTTTGTAGCCCTCCCCCTGCAAGCGAACCATTCGACCATGGTCTTACCGGTCTACGACCATGGTCGTGCGTGCCTCATGCGAGGGCTCTGGCATGCTGGTTCGAGCGGATAGGACGAGGTCGGCTCGGGGAAGAATAGCCACGCAGAACGGGGGTGGTAGGGGCGAATTCATTCGCCCATTGTCATGCCGTGATCCGATGGTGATGTGTACGACTCGCCCCGCCCCCTCACAACCAGGCATCCCCCCAACCCTCGGGGCGAGGGGGCAGTTTGTGCGAGCCTGCTGATCCGTGCTCCAAGCGCCATCC
>NZ_BDAC01000025.1 GCF_002091635.1 Pseudomonas indica NBRC 103045
GCAGCAATCATTTCATTAAGTTGCCCAACATCCAGGCAGCAGACCTCTTGATCTTCTACACAAACAAGCCCAAGAAACACCTTTTGGTAGTGCTGACTGGAAGCACGAATATTTTCAAGCTGCTCTGCTGAAAATGTAAACTGATACTCCCCAGTAGACTTAGGCTCTTGCCCATATTTAAGAAAAAGACAAGCGTCAGCATTAATCAGGAAAGCATTATTTATCTTATCCCCCTTCACCCTAAGAGGGTTTATTGCAGTGAAATTATCATCCTCAGCAACCTGCATGAGAGCGGCACCAAGATTCTGATGTTCCGTCCTAATTTTCATAGCCGTCTTCCTTATTAAAATCTCAAAAACACCTTGGGGCATTATTACAACTTGCCAACCACCCCAAGGCACAAGATCACACCGGAAATAATGGGCATTCAGCCTCAAGACTAGCTCGTATGACATGCACCAGAACAATACGCACAACCATTTGATCTTTGATAAATGCTTCTGGCAGCTCGAACTGCATCAAAGCAGTTCGAGAAATTCCCAAGATATGTCTTGCTAACTATCAAGGTATACCAATAGCACGTATCCACATGCACTTCGTGATCGCCATTCGGCTGAGCATTATCATTGACGTAGTAGTTGGCCATGGAGTTTCCCTTCCATCGTAGTGAATGAAACTGCCTTCCATGGCGTGCGTACACCAAAGAGTAGGCAGCACAATCAGCGTAGCCAGATAGTGGCAATTAGCAATCACACCTACGATGTAAGCGACGAATGGCAAAGGATCGGATAGCAGAACGTATCTCAGAGGCTCACTCGTTAGCGGGTGAGTCGACTCTTTCCCTTTGCCGGCCTACCTGACGCAGCCTATATGGCCGCACCCCTCTGCATGACTTCACTGCGGAACCGGACAACTCCTGGCAGCTGCCTGGAGTGCCCTGGCATAGTCCACGTAGGTTTCGGGATCGTAGGGTTCGGCAGTTATGTCAAAGCTCGACTCGCCGTCGTAGCCAATCTCTTGCCAGACTTCCAGGCCCCATTTCCGCCCCTCATGCGATGCGATCAAATCAAAGGTATGGCTATTGAGATCACTGCTTTCGCCCAGGAAGGAATAACGGTAGCTCAGGCGCTTATACCAATCGGGCATCGCTGTGACAGCCCTGATGACCTCTCTCGCGAGTTTTTCATCAGCCTCACTCAATGCATACATTTTGCCGATCGTGAGCCTTCCAGCTCGTTCGAGCGCGGCTATCGGTACGGGCAACGGTTCGCGACTGATAAGGCGGCGATATTCGCAATCGAACACCCAACGTCCGGTTTTCACATAGTCATCCGCATAGATCACTACGCCGTTGCCCAAATCCTTCTTGTATATGCTCGTCATTGTCTTGAATCCATAGTTGGCCGCGATCAGCAGCAAAGGAGAAAAAATGGCGAAGGCAATCCAGAAGCCTTTACTGCGGTAGAAATTCAAAGTGACCTCCTGGTACACCAAGGGGCGTGTCGCCTGAAATCACGGGGTTAATTGCTCCCATGGTCTGGTAGGTGAACTTATACAGACGGTCGCTATCCGCTCGCTCCTTTGACAATACCTTCCACTTCCTGCACCACTCTTCTCCGGGCGCGGCATCACCACTAAACCCGCAAAGATTCCCCATGCGACGCTCCTCGAACGAACCCCAAGTGTTCTTGTAGTCCGACCGCCGAATAAAGGCGCCCACCTTGATCTGCAAGTGATCGGCCAGCCGTTGCGCGAGGCTATCGTTGGTCTGCGGGAAGAACTGGATGCCGTCTTCGATGGGGAATTCCGAGCGGTTGCCCATGCCGGTTCGGCAGGCGTAGCTGTCGATCCGCGCGGAGCTGGAAAACGCCAAGGGTGAAATGGCGTTGTAGTTCAGTGCATCGAGGGACATCTGAAAGTCTTCCGTGAGCTGGTAACCAAAAGCCACACGCTGCGGTACGCCGTGGCTGAACAGCGACAGGTGTTCGATGGGCGAGCGTTTCCGATCCCTGCCCTGGTTGAGGTAATCGATCAGCGCCTGCGCACTCGTTACTTCGACAAGCGCTGCGCCATAGGCCTTGGCGGAATCGCGAGCGGCGTTGAGCATCGCATCGTTGTACGACGGGGTGAACAGTACCAGCGTCCGCGCCAGGGCAGGCCTGTTGCGCTTGAATTCGGCCAGTTCGCGCACGGCCTGGCCAATGAACATCATTTTGTTGCCCGAGCTGTTGTCGTGCTGGCTGCCGGCAACGGCAATCAGTTCGGGCGTCAACGGCTCCCGGGCAGTTGTTGCGGGCGGGCTGCTCGGTTGTACCAAAGCGCCCGAAAGCAAGGCGCGTTGCTCCAGATGGGGATCGGCCAGCAGCTCGGCCATGAGCCGATCATCCACCGAACCATCCGGGCGCACGGCGCCGAGTTTGGCGAAATCCACGACGGTACGCGGCACCGCCTCGCCAAACGTGAAGCCGCCAAAGGTATCGGGGCTGCCCGAAACGATGCGGCCGCCATGGCTGGTCGGGCTACCCAAGTGGGCCAAGGGCCGATGGTCGACGATGATGGAGGGAAAGCCCGTGGTGATAACGGCACCGCAGCCGCAAACATCGCCAACGCGGGCGGCGCCCAGGAAGTTGATTTGCGTATCGGACGAAGCGGAAACGATGGGCGATGAGCCGTGGCCAGGGATCGGGCACACGTGCATATCGCCGAGTCGAGCAGCGGAGATCATGCCATTCCTTGGTGACAGTCGAAGGGTGGCCCGGATGATAACCACCCCAAGCTGCGCAACTTCTTGCGCAGTCACTCTGCAAGCCTCGAATGGCAAGGCTTAGAAAAGCTTTGAGAGATTCACCGCATTTTTTGCTTTGCTACTCGGCTCAACGAGTTCGGGCAACGCCTTCCACTCCTCCCAATATACCCAGCTGCACTCCCGCCCTTTGGTTGCAGCCCGTGGATCAACCAACCGCCTATCACCAGTCGTCTTAATCTCAATACCCAGACCACAAACACAACTCTGATCATGGAACCAAACACAAGTCAGCCTCACTCATTGGCGTTACTCTTGGTTACATAGAAGAAAATGCCATGCAAACAAACTTTGATCGATTCGTACACTCACTGATAGCACATTACAATCTCCCCGCACCTGAAAAGCAGTTCGACGATGAGGTTTATCGCTTTACCGTTAACGACAACATGCCCGTCAAGCTGTATGGGGACCGCAATAATCTGGTTTACTTTGTAAGTACATTAGGCAACTACCAGGAAAAACACGATAAATTGTGCTCAGAGCTGCTGAAGCTGAATAACTTCAGCCTTAAGAACCCCTGCTTAACGCTGGGGCTCGATGCCGATAACTGTCTAATCATACATACCCGAGTGTCGATAATGGACCTTAAGGGCCCACAGGGATTGATGCATTTTGAGAATTTCATCGATAGATGCAGTGCAATAAAAACCCACCTCAACCTTGAATAAAGGAGTCAATAATGGGCATCTGCGCCTCTTCCAATCGAAATGTTTATAGTCCAGCGGCATCTCCTACCTCTTCACCTCAGCGAACTTCCGCTCCTGCTGGTCCTGTCAGCGAAGGGGGAAATCGTCTTACATCGGTAGACCAACTGAATTCTCGAGAGCGGCAACGCTTTTTGAAATCACATGACCCTATGGAGATCTACAAGCTAAAAAGAGATACACCTTTATATCGCACAATGCCAGCCGAGTACCTTGTAGATGGCCGGGTTAGCGGAAACCCTAATTCTTGTGCATTAATCCGAAACCATGAAAGACTAAGGCCGAATCCTTATGGCGGCCAGCCAGGTACTGCCTCGGCCTATTGGACGGTGCAACACCGCGCGTATGAATTAGGACCTTCGCTGAATGTGATGGCAGGCAATGATGCACAGGCAAGCACGGCCCCGTATCATCAAGAGGGAAATGTCACCGTCGAAATGCGGCTGGGAGATTTTCTTGAGCGAGGAGGGAAAGCCTATGTTGACGAGTCAGCAGGAAAAGGAGATGGAATAGATGCTATCCCACTGATTGTCACCTTGCCAGAAGGAGAAAGCGTGCCTGCAAGAAGGATTTAATTAGCCGTCACAAGTCCTGCATATGAAAAGCGGTCAAAGTTACAAGTAAGCATCCCCCGGCTAAAGCCGGGGGATTTGTATGTACCTCCAACATACCCAATTATGCCCCGGTCCTTCACGGCGCAGGGAGCCCTGTCCGCACACGCCATCAGTTACTCCGCCAGTTCGGCAAGATGTAAGGCCCTTGCGAATACCGTCACGTTCAGCCCTCGATTCCCGGTCGTCCATATGTGATGCTCGACACGCACATAGGCGGTCGGCAACTTAAGCCGCGCTATGCGAAGCATCTGATCACCCATTCCCATGTCCCAGTCGATCAGCTTGAATTTGTCGAACAGGGCGATCTCAGAGTCGACGGGACAGCATGGGCAATGATGATTTGGCCCGGCTTTTTGCCGCATAAACGAAAAACCCCTGACTTCGCAACGAAATCAGGGGTTCTCTTGAATCGGAAAGTGGCGGTGAGGGAGGGATTCGAACCCTCGATACGGTTTCCCGTATACACACTTTCCAGGCGTGCTCCTTCAACCGCTCGGACACCTCACCGGAATCTCGTCGAACCGTCTGGTCCGTCGAGGCGCGCTAATGTAGTCGAATGATTTGCGGAAGGCAAACTTTTTTTCAGGCGATTCATGCGCTTAAGGATAGGGCGAGTCCGGACGGGGCTCTTCCGGGGTTGCGGGCGGTTCGTCCAGGCGCTGGCCGCCGAAGAGGACGAAGCCCAGGCTGAGAAACAGTCCGCAGACGAACAGGATGAAGACGCCGATCGGGTTGTGAATGACGGCGCGGTTGGCGATCAGCACCGAGGCCAGCAGCAGGAGCAATGCCGAACCCGCGCAGAGAAAAGACTGCAATGACATTTCAGGGGCTCTCCGAATTCGCGCCTACGCTAAAGGACGGCCCCGGGAGAAAACCAATTGGCTGTTCGGATCGCTTCGATAGAGGCCTTGCGAAATGGCTGGATGCCCCGCCGTGGCTGACTCGCCAGTCAGTCACGGCGCTTTACCTGCACCGGTCGGGTGAGTAACGTCTGCCCCACTTCACAACAAGGAACCCGCCATGAGTGAGCTGATTTCCTACCATCTCGACGACGGCATCGCGACCCTGACGCTGAACAACGGCAAGGTCAACGCCATTTCCCCGGATGTGATCGCCGCCTTCAACGAAGCGCTGGACCGCGCCGAACAGGACAAGGCGATCGTCATCCTCACCGGCCAGCCGGGCATCCTGTCGGGCGGTTACGACCTGAAGGTGATGACCTCCGGCCCGCAGAACGCTATCGATCTGGTCGCGGCAGGCTCGACCCTGGCGCGCCGCATGCTGGCCCACCCCTACCCGATCATCGTCGCCTGTCCCGGTCACGCGGTGGCCAAGGGTGCCTTCCTGCTGCTTTCAGCGGACTACCGGATCGGGGTCGAAGGGCCGTTCAACATCGGGCTGAACGAAGTGCAGATCGGTATGACCATGCACCACGTCGGTATCGAACTGGCCCGCGACCGCCTGCGCAAGTCGGCCTTCCACCGCTCGGTGATCAACGGCGAGATGTTCGATCCGCAGGGAGCCGTGGATGCTGGCTTCCTTGACCGCGTGGTGCCGGTCGGCGAGTTGATGCCCGTTGCCCTGGCGACCGCCCGGCAGATGAAGAAGATCAACATGACGGCGCACCGGAACACTAAACTGAAGGTGCGCAAGGCGCTGCTGGAGACGCTGGACAAGGCCATCGAGCTGGACAGACAGCACCTGGGCTGAGTCGTCGCCTCTACCTAACGAAAAAGCCCGGCCAAAGTTGACCGGGCTCTTGTTTGGGCGATGAGTTCACCCTCTACGGACGTTTACTGGACAGCTACCTGGCCGTTCTCGCCTGTCGAATCGTCGGTATCGTCGGTCGAGCCGGCATCATCAGTCGCCTCGTCGTGCTTGGTCGTCGATACCGAGGCTTGCTGCAGGCCGAGAGCAGCGGCCAGGGCGGCCGGGGTGCTGGCGACGACGGCCATGGCCTTGGCCAGGCCGGTGGTTTCCTTGGACTTCGCCGCTTCCGACGTTGCGGCCCCATGCCCCTTGCCCTGGCCGACACCTTGTTCGCTGCGGCCGACCGCATTGCCGACACCATGGCCGTCTCCGGCAGAGCCGCCACGCCCGCCGCCATGACCACCACCGTTGCCACCGCCTCCGCCGTTTCCGCCACCGCCACCGCCACCGCCACCGTCTTTAGCGTAAGCGGAGCCGATCAGCGGATTGGCATCCGGTACCACCATGACCGAAACCATGAGTGCGCATGCCGAAACGGCAAGGAGTGTCCTGGCTTTCATTGTTCTGCTCTCCTCTTCAGCGCCCGCTCCCTCCCTGAGCCTGGCATTTTGTTCGAGTCTACGCCTGGCGCAGGCCCGCCATCTGTCGGCCGACGAGCGCAACCTGCATACGCGACACCGTTCTCACTCCGTCATCCCGACGGGTCGTTCAGCCGGCGGATATCCTCGCGCAAGCGGCGAATCTCCTCCTGAAGGCTCTCGATGGAAGCCTGGCCGGCCGTGGCGGATTGCTTGTCCGCCGCATCGCGGTCGACGAAGAACGAAGCCAGGGTCGCCGTGACGTAACCGAACACGGTGAAACCGTAGAGCGCGAGGATGAAGCAGAGCACCCGCCCTTCGCCCGTGTGTGGCCAGGCTTCCGAGCCCAGGCTGGTGATCAGCATGGCGGTCCACCAGAGCGCCTCGCCGTAGCTACCGAAGCCGGCGCTGTCGCGCTCGAAGGCATACATGCCGGCCGCTCCCACCAGGATCACCAGCAAGGTCAGGCTGAAGACGTAGCCGACACCGCGGCGCCGCATGGCCTGGCGCAGCGCCGACATGCCCCGGTTGGTGGAGGATAGGATGCGCACCAGGGTGACCCCACGGGTCGCCCGCAGCACCCGGAACACACGCAGCACGCGCAAGGTGCGCAGGGCCGGCAGCAACAGGGCCACGGCAGTGAGCACGTTGCGCCGCAGGTAGCCCAGCTTGCGCGGCGCCAGGCTGAAGCGCAGCAGGAAATCGACCACGAACAACGCCCAGATCCAGCGGTTGAGCGCCTCCAGCAACGGCGATACGCCACGCACCAGCTCGACCACGGTCAAGGCCAGCCAGACGAAGCCGAGCAGGATCATTGGCGTTTCCAGCCAGTCCTCCACCTGCCGCAACAGGCGCCAGCGCTGGCGTTCGACGAAGTGCTGCGAAGCATGGGAGCGAGCGGTCGACATGCGGTCCTCCTGATTGCCGGACATTTCTAGGTCCGACAGCGGAGTGCTCGGTCTGTCCACTCCTGCTGCCATCCAGCGAAACGGGAGAACTTTCATCCGTGCCGGACGCCTATACGAACATGCCCGAACTGCCCGATCTCGAACTCGACAAGCGCCAGGTCGACGCTCACGCCGTCGGCCGGACCGTGCGTGCCGTGACCGTGCGCGACAAGCGTGTGCTGGAGCAGCCGGCCAGCACCCTGGAACGTGGCGTGAAAGGCCGCCGCTTCGCGCACAGCGAGCGGCACGGCAAGAACCTGTTCATCCACTTGGATGACGGCCACGCCCTGCTGATGCACTTCGGCATGACCGGCTACCTGAAATTCGCGAAGAGCGATGAAACCTTGCAGAAATCCGAAGCGGTGGTGTTCGAACTCGATGACGACCGGCGCCTCAGCTACTGCTCGCGGCGCATGCTGGGCCGGATCGAGCTGGTCGAAACGGTGCAGGACTATCTGGACGCCCATCGCATCGGCCCGGATGCGCTGTCACTGGACGCCAGGGGTTTCCGTGAACGCCTCGGGCAACGCGGAGGGCTGAAGGCCGCGCTGATGGACCAGAGCAAATTGGCGGGGTTGGGTAACGTGTACAGCGACGAGACGCTGTTCCAGGCCGGCCTGCATCCGCGCACACCGTTGAACGCACTCAAAGAAGACGACTTCGTGCGCCTGTTCCGCTGCATGCGCGAGGTACTGGAAACCGCCATCGAGCATGAAGGAAAGCGGCCGGAGCTGCCCGCCGACTGGCTCACACCGCATCGCCATGAAGACGAGCGATGCCCCCGCTGCGGCAGCCCCTGGTCGGTCGCCCAGGTCGGCGGGCGCACCACCTTCTGGTGCCCGAAGGATCAGCCCGAGCGCTGATCTCTAGTTGGCCTCCGCCGCCCTCCCCTGAGCAACGAAGCGCATCATCCACTCCGCCACCGTCACGCCGTGGTGATCCTGCCCCAGGCTGTCGACACCCTGACGGTAAACCGTCTCGCCCAGGGCGGTCTGGCGCAGGTCGAGCAGCGCGCGCGAATAATCGTGGATGAACTCCGGATGGCCCTGGAAGCAGAGGACCTGATCCTCGATGCAGTAGGCGGCGATCGGGCAAAACTCACTGGAAGCGATCAGCGTGGCGTTTTCCGGCAGGCGGGTGACCTGGTCCTGGTGGCTGATCAGCAGGGTCAGCTCCTCTTGGCCAGGCGTCATCCATTCCGGCTGATGATGCAATTGATACCGATGGGTACCGACACCCCAGCCCTGCTCGGCCCGCTCGCTGCGGCCGCCGAACAGCAGGGCCAGGAGCTGGTGGCCGAAGCAGATGCCGAGCAGCTTGTCGCCGCGCTGGTAACGCTCCAGCAGGTAGGTCTTGAGGGTCTGGATCCAAGGATCGCTGCCAAAGGAGTCCGCCTTGCTGCCGGTGACCAGATAAGCGTCGTAGCGCTCGTCGTCCGCCGGGTAGCGACCTTCCACCACGTTGAAAACCTCGAACCGGGCCGGGATCGGCTGCTTGGCGAACAGGTCGACGAACATGCGGCCATAGCCCTGGTAACGGTCGATCAATTCGGGGCGAAGGATATCGGTTTCGAGAATGCAGATGCGGAGCGGCATGACGGGTCCTGGGGTTGAAGCGGATGTGCGCTTTTTTTAACACAGCTCCATAAATCCTGAACAGGCCGGACAGCCCGCTTCGTATCACTGCGCTCGATACTCACCATCTTTGCCATTCACTTCTTCCCTGAACGGCCCTCGGCAATGATTCAGGCGTCGGCTTCGAGCCCATCCAATATGAGGACATCGCCATGAATACCTTTGCCGCCATCGCCAGCCTGGCCGCCGCCTCCTCCTTCGCCAGCAGCCTGCCGTCCGAATACTACCGCCCCACGCCGAAAACCTCCGCCGCCCAAGGCAAGGACGACAAGCGCCCTGCCAGTCACTGAGACATGCGCCGCTCCGGCGGCGCACTCGACAAGGAGACCCTCATGAGCACCGCCGAAAACCTGCCGCTGCGAAACGGCTATGGCGTGACCTACGCCACCCTGGACGAGACCGGGTTGCACTTCGAGTCCGAACTGGCAATCCACCTCCGAGACGGGAACCTGCTGACGCTGAAGATGCCCACCCGGCAGAGCGAGCAGCGTGCGATCCGCGAAGCCCTCCGTGGCCGGATCAACCAACGCGCCGCCTGAGCGGAGGACACGCCATGAGCCGCCTCACCCTGAAATACGCCCGCAACGGCGCCCTCGCCGGGATCGGCCTGTACACGGTCATCGCCGCCACCCTGCTGGCGCTGAGCATGAGCGTCGGCAGCGCGCGTACCGCCTCGACCAGCGACGCGAGCCTCAACCTGCTGCCGCAGATCGGCCAGGTGGTCGGCGCACTCCTGAAAAGTTGAACGACGGCATCACGCCGACTACCGAAGACACGAAGATCATGACCCTGGAGAAGAAGCACTTTCTTGCCGTCGCCGGCCTGGTCGCCCTGACCAACGGCCTGTCCCTGCTCGGCTTCGGCAACGCCTCGGCGGGCGCGCTGGCCAGAACCATCGAATGCAATTCGGCGATTGCCCGCCACAGCGAAGCCAGCGTTACCCTGAAGCACCTCGCCGGCACCCCGCCCTGCGAGCCGGAAAGGCCGTTCACCGGGCCTTTCCGACATGCCTGCGCCGAGCAGTAGGGTTTGTCGGCTACTTCGTTGAAAACGGGCTCTTAGAAGCCCTCGCCCTTCGCCGCCTTCTCCAGCAACAGCACCGGCGGCTCGAAGCGTTCGCCATACTGCTCCGCCAGGTAGTGGGCACGGGCGACGAAGTCTTTCACCCCGTACTGGTTGATGAACTGCAACGCACCGCCGGTCCAGGCCGCGAAGCCGATACCGAAGATCGACCCGACGTTGGCATCGGCCACCGACGTGAGCACGCCCTCTTCCATGCAGCGCACCGTCTCGATGGCCTGGATGAACAGAATGCGGTCGCGCACGTCTTCCTGGGGAATCTGCCGGTCGGCCTTCTCGAAGCGGGCCTTGAGTTCCGGCCAGAGGTGTTTTTTGCCGTTGGCCGGGTAGTCGTAGAACCCTATGCCAGCCGCCTTGCCCGGTCGCTTGTACTCGTCGAGCATCAGGTCGATCACGGCGAATGCCGGGTGTTCCGGCAGGGACTTACCCTCGGCTTCGAGGTCCTTGCGGGTCTGCGCGCGGATATGGCTCATCAGGCTCAACGAGACCTCGTCGGAGATCGCCAGCGGGCCCACCGGCATGCCGGCCTTGCGCGCTTCGTTCTCGATCATCGCGGCGGACACGCCCTCGCCAAGCATGGCCAGCCCCTCGTTGGTGAAGGTGCCGAACACCCGCGAAGTGAAGAAGCCGCGCCGGTCGTTGACCACGATGGGCGTTTTCTTGATTTGCAGGACGTAGTCGAAGGCCCGCGCCAGGGTTTCGTCGCGGGTGCGCTCGCCCCGGATGATCTCCACCAGCGGCATCTTGTCCACCGGGCTGAAGAAGTGCAGGCCGATGAAGCGCTCCTGCTTCTGCACCGCGCGGGCCAGGCCGGTGATGGGCAGGGTCGAGGTATTCGAAGCGATGACCGCATCCGGTAGTGCTGCCCGCTCGGCGGCGGCGGTGACGTTGGCCTTGAGGTCGCGGTCTTCGAAAACGGCCTCGATGATCAGGTCGCAGCCCTCGAAGTCGGCTTCCTTGTCGGTGGTACGGATACGCGCCAGGATGGCGTCGCGCTTCTCGGCAGCCATGTGGCCGCGGCTGACTTTCTTTTCCAGCAGCTTGGCCGAATACGCCTTACCCTTCTCCGCCGCCTCCACGGAAACATCCTTGAGCACCACGTCGATGCCGGCCGCCGCCGAGACATAAGCGATCCCCGCCCCCATCATGCCGGCCCCGAGCACACCGACCTTGCGGGTGACGCAGGGTTCATGGCCCTTCGGTCGCGAGCCGCCGGCATTGATCTCGTTGAGCTGGAACCAGAAGGTGCCGATCATGTTCTTCGCCACCTGGCCCGTGGTCAGCTCGGTGAAGTAGCGCGTCTCGATCAACTGAGCGGTGTCGAAGTCCACCTGGGCGCCTTCCACCGCGGCGCAGAGGATTTTTTCCGGCGCCGGGAAGCAGCCCTTGGTCTTGTCGCGCAGCACCGACGGCGCAATAGCCAGCATCTGCGCGACGCTCGGGCTGGACGGCGTGCCGCCGGGAATCTTGTAGCCCTTCTCGTCCCAGGGCTGTACCGGGTTCGGGTTGGCGACGATCCAGGCGCGGGCCTTGGCCATGAGGTCGTCGCGGTCGGAGGCGATGGCATGGATCAGCCCGGCTCTCAACGCCGCATCCGGGCGGACCTTCTTGCCTTCGGCCAGATACGGCAATGCCTTCTCGATGCCCAGCAGGCGCACCATGCGCACCACGCCGCCACCGCCCGGCAGCAGGCCGAGGGTGACCTCCGGCAGGCCTAGCTGCACGCCCGGCGCATCCAGGGCGATACGGTGGTGGCAGGCCAGGCAGATTTCCCAGCCGCCGCCGAGGGCCGCGCCGTTGATGGCAGCCACCACCGGCTTGCCGAGCGTTTCCAGACGGCGCAACTGCGCCTTGATGCCGAGCACCATCTGGTAGAACGCCGTGGCGTCGGCCCGGGTGACCTTGACCAGCTCATTGAGGTCACCGCCGGCGAAGAAGGTCTTCTTCGCCGAGGTGACGATCACCCCGGCGATGGCATCTTTCTCGGCTTCCAGGCGGTCGACGATCCCGGCCATGGCCTCGCGGTACACCGCGTTCATGGTGTTGGCGCTCTGCCCAGGCATGTCCATGGTCAGGACGACGATCCCGTCCTGGCCCTTTTCGTAACGGATGGCGTCAGTCATTTCAGTATCCCGCGGAACGTGTAGACAGGTTCGAAGAGGCGAACGCCCCTGCGAACGTCAAATCCTTTCAATGATGGTGGCGATGCCCATGCCGCCGCCCACGCAGAGCGTGGCCAGGCCGTAGCGCAGCTTGCGGCGCTCCAGTTCGTCGAGCAGCGTGGCGAGGATGATGCAGCCGGTGGCCCCCAGCGGATGGCCCATGGCAATGGAGCCACCATTGACGTTGACCTTGCTCTCCGGCACGCCCATGTCCTTCATGAACTTCATCACCACCGAGGCGAAGGCTTCGTTCACCTCGAACAGGTCGATGTCGTCGACCCTCAGCCCAGCCTTGGCCAGCGCCTTGCGTGTCGCCGGCGCCGGGCCGGTTAGCATGATGGTCGGGTCGCTGCCGGTCACCGCCGTGGCCACCACCCGGGCGCGGGGTTTCAGGCCCAGCTCGCGGCCCTTGGCTGGCGAACCGATGAGCATCGCCGCCGCACCATCGACGATCCCCGAGCTGTTGCCGGGGGTGTGCACGTGCTCGATGCGCTCGACGTGGCTGTACTTGCGCAGGGCGGTGGCGTCGAAGCCCATCTGCCCCATCATCTCGAAGCTCGGCTTGAGCGCCCCCAGGCCTTCCAGGGTGGAGTCGGCACGGATGAATTCGTCATGGTCGAGCAGGACGATGCCGTTCTGGTCGGTCACCGGCACCAGCGTCCGGGCAAACAGACCCTCGGCGCGCGCCTTGGCAGCCTTCTGCTGGGAACGCAGGGCGAAGGCATCGACATCCTGGCGACTGAAGCCCTCCAGGGTGGCGATCAGGTCGGCACCGATGCCCTGCGGCACGAAGTGGGTGTGCAGGTTGGTTTCCGGATCCATAGCCCAGGCGCCGCCGTCGGAGCCCATCGGTACCCGCGACATGGACTCGACCCCGCCCACCACCACCAGGTCCTCGAAGCCCGAGCGCACCTTCATCGCCCCCAGGTTCACCGCCTCCAGGCCCGAGGCGCAGAAGCGGTTGAGCTGCACGCCGGCGACCTGCTCGTCCCAGTCCGCCACCAGCGCGGCGGTCTTGGCGATGTCCGCGCCCTGATCGCCCACCGGCGTCACGCAGCCGAGGACGATGTCGTCCACCTGGCTGGTGTCCAGTTGATTACGCGCCTGCAGCGAACGGAGCAGGCCGGCGATCAGGTTGACCGGCTTGACGCTGTGCAGCGCCCCATCCTTCTTGCCCTTGCCGCGAGGCGTGCGCACCGCGTCGAAAATGAGTGCTTCGGTCATGGAGTCCTCCGCCCGGAATGGGCGTTCTATCTGGTCGGACTACCTTAGCGTCGCCCCCTGCGGGCTCAATGACCGAAGCGCTCAGCACGATTGACCTGACCGCTCAGACGAACGGTCGTTTCATGGCGCTGCGCCAGTCAACCGCGAGAAACGCGTCTGCCACGCGGTTGCCTCCGCCTCGCTGGCAGGCGGCCATAACCGGTCATCAGGAAGAAGCAAAGATTTGTTACCAAGGCTTCTAAGCGCTCGCCGACGCGGGCCCTAGAGTTGAATTGACAGGTACCGCTGCCGGGTCTTGCCGGAGCGGACGATCTTCCACGCCAAGGCGTGGCGCAGCAGCCCGACAGGCCGTCAGCGCGGGATGCACGCCAGCCAACAAGAAAAAAGGCATACGGCTATGTTCAAGCAGCGCAAAGTCCGGCAGGCGAGCCTGATCGTCTTCGCCACCACGGTCATTCTGATCCTTCCCAACCTGACCCGTCTGGTCGGTTGACGTCGGCCACCGTCCCACGGTCGCTATCCGTCTTCCGCCCCAATGGCGGATCGGAGACGGAGCGTTGGCGAACGCTCGGCAGCACGAACTCCCGTTCGACTACGGCCGGCACACCCTGTGTCATCGTCCCGATCGACACGGTGTCAATTCCAGAAAAAGCTGATCAACATGATGGGTTTCTCATCGTTGGAACCCGCATTCTAGAGCCATAGGACTGCCTCGCCCCAGTGTGTTAGGGTGCGTCGCGCAATGACTAAGGAGTTCCGTCCATGCCCCCTATTTTCCTCGCCCTCTCTTTTTTCAGCGTCGCCGCGACAGCCGCCGAAGTCGATCAACAAGCCGCGGTGGCAGCCCTGGAAAAACCGCAGGCCGTCCTGATCGGCATCGATACCCGCGAGACGTTCGCCGACAGCGCCCTTCCCGATACCCGGCACCTCAGCCTGGAGGATGTCACGACGAAGGTTCCCGAGGTGGCGCCGGACAAGAACACCCCCATCGTCCTCTACGCCGCCAGCGCCCGGCGCTCGTCGATCGCCCAGGACTCGCTGACCGCGCTGGGTTATCGCCAGGTGATCAACGGCGGCAGCTACTACGGGCTCAAGAAGGCCCTGCAACAGGACGAAGTGCAGAATTGAGCGACTGAAGACTTCCGCAGCGGCTGGTTTCGAGGCAACGTAGCGCTTCTTTACATTAGGGAAGACTCTCATGTTCCGATGGCTGGCCTTGCTCCTCGTCCTGTCCCAACCGGCGCTCGCCGCCGAACTCACCCTCGAACTCCCCTCCGGCAGCCGCAGTTGGACCACGGAACAACTGCTGGCGCGCCCGGACGTTCGGGAAGTGACCATCGACAACGATACCGCTTACAAGCACAAGACCGTCTACCGCGCCGTACCGCTGGCCAGCCTGCTCGAAGGCATCCGCCCCGGCGATCACCTCCAGGTGGTCGCCCTGGACGGTTTCGTTGCCGAACTGGCCGCTGCGCCCCTGCTCGCCACCTCCGGTTCGCGTGCCTGGCTCGCCATCGAGGACCCGGCGAACCCCTGGCCGCCGCTCGGTGAAGACAAGCCGAGCGCCGGACCGTTCTTCCTGGTCTGGACCGATCCGCAGGTCGACCGCATCGTGCCCGAACAGTGGCCCTACCAGATCGCCACGATCCGCAGGTTGCCCCCGGTGGCCGAGCGCTTCCCGGCGCTGCTGCCGGCCGCCGAGGCCAGTGCCGACGTCCAGGCGGGCTTCGCCCAGTTCCAGAAGAACTGCCTGGCCTGCCACCGCCTGAACCGCCAGGGCGATGCGCAATTCGGCCCGGACCTCAACGTTCCCTACAACCCCACCGAGTATCTCCAGGCCGGCTTTCTAAAGCGCCTGATCCGCAACCCGCAGGACCTGCGCCATTGGCCGCAGGCGCGGATGCCGGCCTTCGCCGAAACCACGCTCAGCGATACCGAGCTGGACCAACTGATCGCCTACCTGACCCACATGGCAGGTCGCAAGGTGCAGTGACGGCGCTCGCTGCCGCGCCCCGTCTGCAGCGGGGCGCGGCGATACCTTCAGGGGAACTTTCCCGCCCCCCTCGCCGCCAGAAAAGAGTAACGCCCGTTCAGGCCCTTGCCGGACCGCAGGGCATGCGCTCATTTCTGGAGGACCTATGCAACAGTGGGATTTCTGGCTCAACCAGCTCTTCTGGCTGAACACCGCCATCGTGCTGACCGTGACCCTGGTCAGCTACCTGATTCTGCGCAGCCTGATCGGCATCCTGAGCAAGCGCTTGGCCACCTGGGCCGCGGGTCGTCAGAACAAGTTCTACGGTTTTGCCGTGGAAATGCTCAGGCGGACCAGCCGCTTCCTCTTGTTCGCCTTCTCGCTCCTGCTCGGCCTCAAGCTGATCGAACTGACGCCGAAGTGGGAGGACACCCTGTCCCACGGCTGGTTCATTGTGCTCGCCTTGCAGGTCGCGCTCTGGGTGGACACCGGCGTGCGTTTGTGGACCCAGAACCTGCTGTTCTCCAGCGACAGCCCGCGCAACCCGGTGACCACCACGCTCATCTCGATCCTGGCGCGGATTCTCATCTGGTCGGTGATGCTGCTGTCGATCCTGGCCAATCTCGGCGTCAACATCACCGCGTTGGTGGCCAGCCTGGGGGTTGGCGGTATCGCCGTCGCGCTGGCCGTGCAGACCCTGCTCAGCGACATGTTCGCCTCGCTGTCGATCGGCGTGGACAAGCCCTTCGAGATCGGCGATTTCGTGGTGTTCGGCTCGGTGGCCGGCTCCATCGAGCACATCGGCCTGAAAACCACCCGCATCCGCAGCCTCAGCGGCGAACAGATCGTCTGCGCCAACTCCGAGCTGCTCAAGCAGACCCTGCACAACTACAAGCGCATGGAGCAGCGGCGGATCGTCTTCAAGTTCGGCATCACCTACGACACCCCGGCGGACAAGGTGCGCGAGGTGGCGGCGCTGGTCGCCCGGGTGATCAAGGCGATCCCCGATACCCGTTTCGACCGCGCCCACTTCCAGTCCTTCGGCGATTACCAGCTCACCTTCGAAGTGGTCTATTACGTGCTGAGTTCCGACTACAACAAGTACATGGATATCCAGCAGGAAATAAACCTCGGCCTGCTGCAAGGCCTGAAGGAGCTCGAGGTGAAATTCGCCTTCCCGACCCGCAGCCTGGAGTTCGTCGGCGGCCAGTTTCCGGACATCAAGGTGGCGGGCCTGCAGGCGGAAAACCCGCCGGCCAGCAGCGGCGAAGCACGCCAGGAGAAAGGCCCGCGGCGGATGCCTTGAGCACCCGCCGCCCCACTCGGCTACTGCTGCTGCACCTGCATCAGCGGCGATACCAGCACCCGGGCGTGCATCTGCTCGCCCCCGCCGCCCCGGCGCATGCCGCGTACTGGGCAGGCATCGAGGTAATCCAGCCCCACCGCCAACTTGAGATGGCGCTCCGGCCGGGTCAGGCAGTTGGTCACGTCGAAGCTGTACCAGGCGTCGCCAAGCCAGGCCTCGGCCCAGGCATGGCTGGACAGGTGCGTGCTGCTTTCGGTGTAGAGATAACCGGATACGTAGCGTGCCGGCACGCCGAGGCTGCGCACGCAGGCGAGGAAGGCGTGGGCGTGGTCCTGGCAGACGCCGACACCGCCGGCGAAAGCCTCCGCCGCCGTGCTTTCCACCTGGGTGGTGCCCGGCTGGTAGGTGATCCGCGCATTGAGCGCCTGCATCAGGTCGGTGAGCGCGCTGCGGTCGCGGCGCTCCTTGCATTGGCTGGCGGCGAACTCGCGCAGCGCCTCGTCCGGCTGGGTCAGGCGGGTGAAGCGCAGGAACGGCAATGCCGACTGCCGGTCGTGCTCGGCGTCCTGGTGCTCGTCGATATCCACCTGGCCACGGGCGCCGATGACGATGGACTCGTGCGGTTCGTCGAGGGTCAGCACGTGGAGGATGTTGCCGTAGGGGTCGCGTTGCGCCCGGGCCGGGCGCGGCAGGTCGAGCTGCCAACTGATCACGTGCTGGCGCTCGCTCTCCTGGGGCGTGAGACGCAGATACTGGATGCTCGCGCGAACCTGATCGTCGTAGTGATAGGTGGTGTCGTGGCGAATGGAAAGTCTCATGCGGCCTCCAGGTAGGAGCTGTGAATGGCGCTGGCAAGCTGGCGGACCAGCAGGATGAAATCGGTGAGCCAGGTATGCAGGCCCTCGCCGAGGACTTCGTCGATGCCGGTGTAGCGCAGGCGAGCCTCCAGCTCGGCGGCCAGGCGCTGCGCCGGGCGGCCGTTGTCGCCGGGCAGCCCGCCGAGCATCAGGTTCAGTTCGTCCACGCAGGCACGCAGCGAGCGCGGTACGTCCGGGCGCAGCAACAGCAGTTCGGTGACCTTGCGGGTGCGCGGCGAGCCCCGGTAGATCTCGGTGAACGCCTCGAACGAGGAGAGCGCGCGGAGCAAGGCGCTCCACTGGTAATAGCCGCGGGCCGAGGTATCGCTGACCGCATCGGCTTCCTCGCCGAGCATTTCGTAGCGGGCATCGAGCAGGCGCAGGGTGTTGTCGGCCCGCTCGATGAAGGTGCCGAGGCGGATGAAACGGTACGCCTCACCGCGCATGATGGTGCCGAAGGTGGCCCCGCGGAACAGGTGCGAGCGCTCCTTCACCCACTCGCAGAAGCGGCTGATGCCGTAACGGCCGAGGCCCTGCTCGGCAATGCCGCGCATTTCCAGCCAACTGGCGTTGATGTTCTCCCACATGTCCGCGGTGATCCGTCCGCGCACCGCATGGGCGTTGCTGCGCGCAGCGGCCAGGCAGCTGTAGATGCTCGCCGGGTTGTCGGCATCCAGGGCGAAGAAATTCAGCATCCGCTCGGCATGCAGCTCGCCATGGCGGTTCAGGTAGTCGTCCAGGGTGCCGGTGATCAGCAACGGCATGGCCAGTTCGTCGAGGCCGTCGCCACGGCCGTCCTGCGGCATCAGCGACAGCGAATAGCTGACGTCGAGCATGCGCGCCAGGTTCTCGGCACGCTCCAGGTAACGCGACATCCAGTACAGGTCGGAGGCAGTTCTACTGAGCATGTTGCACTTCCTTTCTCGGGTTCCGGTGCGTGCGGAACTCAGTCTTCTACGATCCAGGTGTCCTTGGTGCCGCCGCCCTGGGAGGAGTTGACCACCAGGGAGCCCTCGCGCAGCGCCACACGGGTCAGCCCGCCGGGCACCAACCGGGTCTCGCGGCCGGACAGCACGAAGGGACGCAGGTCGATGTGGCGCGGGGCGATACCGGTCTCGACAAAGGTCGGACAGGTCGAGAGACACAGCGTCGGCTGGGCGATGTAGGCCTCCGGGCGCGCCTTCAGCCGGGTGCGGAAGGCTTCGATCTCCGCCGCGCTGGCAGCCGGGCCGACCAGCATGCCGTAGCCGCCCGAGCCCTGGGTCTCCTTGACCACCAGCTCCGGCAGGTTGGCCAGCACGTGGGACAGCTCCTCCGGCTTGCGGCATTGCCAGGTCGGCACGTTCTTCAGGATCGGCTCTTCGTCCAGGTAGAAGCGCACCATGTCGGTGACGAAGGGATAGACCGATTTGTCGTCCGCCACGCCGGTACCGATGGCGTTGGCCAGCACCACGTTACCGGAACGGTACGCCGCCAGCAGGCCAGGCACGCCGAGCATGGAGTCCGGGTTGAAGGCCAGCGGGTCGAGGAAGGCATCGTCCAGGCGCCGGTAGATCACGTCCACCTGGCGTGGCCCCGCCGTGGTGCGCATGTAGACACGGTCGTCGCGGACGAACAGGTCGGCACCCTCCACCAGCTCCACGCCCATTTCCCGGGCCAGGAAGGCGTGCTCGAAATAAGCACTGTTGAAGCGACCCGGGGTCAATACCACCACGCTGGGGTTGTCCAGCGGGCTGGAGCTTCTGAGGGTATCGAGCAGCAGGTTCGGGTAGTGATCGATCGGCGCGATGCGCTGCACCGCGAACAGCTCGGGGAACAGCCGCATCATCATCTTGCGGTCTTCCAGCATGTAGCTGACGCCACTCGGCGTGCGCAGGTTGTCCTCCAGCACGTAGTAGGTGCCGTCGCCGTCGCGTACCAGGTCGACACCGGAGATGTGCGAGTAGATATCGCGGTGCAGGTCCAGGCCCTGCATGGCCAGTTGGTACTGCTCATTGGCCAGCACCTGCTCCGGCGGGATGATGCCGGCCTTGAGGATGCGTTGGTCGTGGTAGAGATCGGCGAGAAACATGTTCAGCGCCTTGACGCGTTGGATGCAGCCGCGCTCGACGATGCGCCATTCGCTGGCCGGGATGCTGCGGGGGATGGTGTCGAAGGGGATCAGGCGTTCGGTGCCCTGCTCGTCCCCATAGAGGGTGAAGGTGATGCCGGCGCGGTGGAACAGCAGGTCGGCTTCGCGCCTTCGCTGGGCCAGCAGTTCCGGCGGGGTGTCCGCCAGCCAGCGGGCGAACTCCTGGTAGTGTGGCCGGCAGTGGCCGTTCGCATCGTACATCTCGTCATAAAAGACGCGGGCCATGATTGACTCCTTATCACCCGGACTCGAGGGTGACGTCGCAAGGCCCGTGCCAGGGAAAATTCTCCTTTTATTTCAAAGATATAACGATTGAAGCGAAGCATGTCGCACCACTTCGGTGCGCTTTCGCTTCGCTGGCAAATGCCGACGCCCCATTCTACGGCAGCCCCTCCACAGGAGGCCGCTCAGTCACCGAACGCCAACCCCAGCCAGTGCCGGTAGATGCCCTCGGCAACCCGCAACTGCGCCGCCACCCGGCTTTCCAGGTCCTGCAGCATGTAGGGCCGGCCCTGCTGGCTGGGTTGGGTTTCGTCGAGCAGGTGGGCCCAGTCGGTGGTCCAGAGACGCACCAGTTCCTCGTCCAGCTCCGGGTGCCCTTGCAGCGCCAGTACCTTGTCGCCCCAGGAGAAGCCCTGGTTCGGGCACCAGGGGCTGGACAGCAGCCAGCGGGCGCCCTCCGGCAAGCCGAAGGTGTCGCTGTGCCACTGGAAGACCGGGAACTCTTCCGGAGCGTGGGCGAGCCAGGGGCTCCGCTCGGGCAGGTCGCGTCGGCTCAGGGGCTGCCAGCCGATCTCGGTGTAGGGCATGCGGTGCACCGAAGCGCCCAGCGCCTTGGCCAGGAGCTGGCCGCCGAGGCAATGGCCGATCACGGGAATATCGCGCCGGATGAAGTGCCGCAGCGCGGCGATTTCTGCCCCGATCCAAGGCAACGGATCGTTGACGCTCATCGGTCCGCCCATCACCGCCACGGCCTTGGGCCGGTCGAGGTCGACCGCCTCCAGTTCCCCCAGGTCGGCGCGCACCACGGTGAACGCTCGCTGCTGCACATCCAGCACACGGGCCAGATGCCCCGGCGGACAATAATCGACATGCGTGACAATCAGAATATCGGTCATGGACTACCTCCGGTCAGACGGAAGGCAAAGCTCATGCCGAGCCCGGGGTAGCCGGGGAATGTTCGATACGACGGGAGATTTCGTTCACCGGGCCGGCATTCCTGCCGGCCGGTGATCTGCCAGGTCCGGATCGCGCATCCTGCGCGTCAGGTTCGCGGCATCAGGATTTCCTGAGTCACGCCCCAACCGTCCAGCACGCCGCCAAGCGGCGCGACGACCGACTCGAGGTCCTGCTCGAAGTCATCGATCCCGGCGTGGGTGGCATACATCACTTTACTGACCTGAAGGTGCCAGGCGCCGTCCTCCCGGGCGCTCACCTGGGCGTTCAACGACTCCCCACGAAAATTCTTCGCCGCCATCCGGGCCCGGTCCTCGTCGGGGAAGATGGCATAGAACTCGATGGGATGGACGCGGGCGAAGTCGAAACCACCTTCTTTCATGCGGCGCAGAACATTGCTGCTGACATCATCGTGGAAGGCTGTACTCATGAAGCGACCTCCTCTCAGGCGATGGATGGATTTACCGCTTTCATCGTCTTGCCGCCGCACCACTCGCAGCGGCATCACGGCACTCGGCGTGCCGCAGGGCTTCGGACAGGATCGTCCGAGGGGTCAAGGCCGATGCCGGAACGGCACCAGTGAATGACGTCGGGCAGGCGAATGCCGCCCAAGACACCGTCCCTTTCAGGGTAGGCCATCGGCCGCTCTCTGCCGAGCGACAAAACACCCTGTCACAAAACCGGCGACAGGCGGCACTTGGCCATCTGTCGATTCCGGCATTCGCCGAACGACTATGTATCGACCGCCAATCAGGGGCTTTGCTCCCGTTGGCTACACTGCTGCCAGGCCACGCCATGGAGGAACACCGCATGCCCCGCTCCGTCGACCTGTGGATCGCAACCCGCAAGGGCCTCTGGAAACTCGCCGGCGACGCCGGACGACAACGCTGGAGCCTGTCCGGCCCGCATTTCCTCGGCCATATCGTCCACCATGCCGTCGCCGACCCACGCAGACCCGGCGTGGTGCTGGCCGCGGCCCGCACCGGCCATCTCGGGCCGACGGTGTTCCGCTCCGCCGACGGCGGCCAGACCTGGCAGGAAGCCGAGGCGCCGCCTGCATTTCCCAGCGAGCCGAACGGCCGGGTGCTCGACCACGTGTTCTGGCTCACCCCCGGCCATTCGTCGGAACCCGATGTCTGGTATGCCGGCAGCGTGCCCCAGGGCCTGTTCCGCAGCGACGACGACGGGCGCACCTGGCAGGGCGTGGAAGGCTTTAACCAGCACCCGCGCTACCGCGATTGGGCCGGCGATCCGGCTGAAGGCCCGCCCGGCGGCGCCAAGCTGCATTCGGTCCTGGTCGATCCCCGCGACGCGGCCCACCTCTATATCAGCATGTCCAGCGGCGGCACCTTCGAATCCCGCGACCGCGGCGCCTCCTGGCAACCGCTCAACCACGGGGTACGCGCCGACTTCCTGCCCGAGCCGCCACCCGGCAGCTACCACGAGTACGGCCACGATCCGCACTGCGTCCAGCTCCATCCGCTGGCGCCGGACCGGCTCTACCAGCAGAACCATTGCGGCATCTTCCGCCTCGACCGCCCGGGCGATACCTGGACCGACATCGGCGCCAACCTGCCGACGCCGGACAGCGTGCGCCATGACATCGGCTTCCCGGTCACCCTGCACCCCCGCGATCCCGACACCCTCTGGGTCTTCCCGATGGATGCCACCGACGTCTGGCCGCGGGTATCGCCCCAGGGACGACCGTCGGTCTACCGTTCGCGGGATGGCGGAACGTCCTGGCAGCGGCTGGACAGCGGCCTGCCTGCCGAACAGGCCTGGTTCACCGTCAAGCGCCAGGCCATGAGCGCCGACAGCCACGACCCGGTCGGCGTCTATTTCGGCACCACCAGCGGCGAGGTCTGGGGCAGCACGGACGAAGGCGAACGCTGGACCTGCCTGGCCCGCTACCTGCCGGAAATCTACGGCGTCGAGGTGAGCTGATGCGTATCCTGCTACCCACCCACGTGCAGAGCTATACCGGCGGGACCGCCGAGCTGGATCTGCCCGACGCCCCGACCCTGACCGCGCTGTTCACCGAACTGGACGCTCGCTACCCCGGTCTGCGTTTTCGTGTCATCGACGAACAGGGTGCCATGCGCCCGCACTTCAAGGCGTTCGTCAACGGCGAGATCGAGCGCGACATGCAGGCCGCGCTGCCGGCCGGCGCAGAAGTCATGCTGGTTGCCGCGCTGTCCGGCGGCTGAGACCACCGCCAGGCCCGACATCAATCCTTGTCGGGCTTGCCGTCCACCACCCCGGCGGTGTTATCGAGCAGGCTCTGGGTCGCCGTCTGCAGGAAGGCCTCGAGGCTCTTCTTCAGCGCGGCGGCCTCCGGCGTGCCGTCGATGCGCCGGCTCTTGGAGTCCGCGCCCAACTGGTACTCGTAGTAGCGCGCCGGCATGTCCTTCGGCTGCACGAGGATGCGCGAATCGTCGATGAAGGCCACGGTCTGGTCGCTGCCGGACGGCTTGATCACGCCGAAGCCCTTGTCGTCGGCCGGCAGGTTGAGCAGGTCGCGGCCCCAGCACTGGTGACGCACCTCCCCACCCAGACGGCCCATGATGGTGGGCACGATGTCCACCTGGGTGCCGACAATGTCGCGGCGGTCGCCGAATTTTTCCTGGATGCCCGGCCCGATCAGCAGCAGCGGGACGTGGAAGCGGTACAGGTCCATTTCGGTGAGTTGCTCGGTACTGCCGAAACCATGGTCGCCGACGATCACGAACAGGGTGTCCTTGAAGTACGGCGCCTTGCGCGCCTTCTCGAAGAACTGGCCCAGGGCCCAGTCGGAGTAACGCATGGCGGTCAGGTGCTGGTCCAGCGAACCGTGGCCGGTGACCGGCTCCACCGGCAGCTTGTCCGGCAATGCGTAGGGCGTGTGATTGGAGAGCGTCTGCAGCAAGGCATAGAAAGGCTTGTTGCGATCCTTCTGCGCCAGTTCCTCGGCGGCACGATCGAACATGTCCTGGTCGGACACGCCCCAGGTGGGGTCGGCGAACACCGGATTCACGTAGTCGTTACGGCCGATGAAGGTGGTCATGCCCTGGTTGCCGAAGAAGCCGGCCTGGTTGTCCCAGGCGAAATCGCCGTTGTAGACGTAGAGGTCGTTGTACTTCCGCGCGCTGAGCAACTGCGGCAGCCCGGAGAATTTGTGGGTGCCTTCGGGGCTCTGCATCAGGTATTCGAAGCCCGGCAGGTTGGGAAAGCAGGCCATGGTGGCGAACATACCCTGGTGGGTGTGGGTGCCGTTGGAGAAGTAGCGGGTGAACAACGTGCCCTCCTTCGCCAGGCTGTCGAAGTACGGGGTGATGCCGTCGCGGCTGCCCAACGCGCCGACGTAGTGGCCGGCGAAGCTTTCCATGAGGATCACCACCACGTTGCGGATCGGCAGGGTGCCGGCTTCCGGCGGGTTGTAGTCGCGACGCACGGCGGCGGTGTCGGCATCCACCAGGCGGTCGTCCGGGACCAGCAACAGGTCGCGGGTGGTCTGGCGCGCCTCCGCCGGTGGCTGGGTCGCCTTCCAGATGTTGTCGCGTTCTTCGGAAAAACGGCTTTTCGCCGCGCTGTACAGGCTCAGGGTGCCGTTCAGCGCCAACTGGTTGGCGAACATCGAATCGGTGGTAAAGGCGTCGCCCCAACGCAGCGGCGCACCCTGGCGCAGCGTCCCGCGAGCGGCGGCGACGGCCACCACCAGGCAGAGGAAAAACACCGCGACGCGCCAGTACCAGGCGACCGGCTTCGCCGCGGCGGCCTTGCGGGTCACCAGCGGGTCGGGCCGGCTCATGTTGTCGAGGGCCTTGAACAGGTTGGCCAGCATCCAAGTGACCAACGCCCAGGCGAGCAGATAGCGCAGTACCGGGAAGCCGTACCAGAGCATGCTGAGGACGGTCTTCGGATCTTCCTGGATGTACTGGAACACCAGGCTGTTCAAGCGCTGATGGAACTCCCGGTAGAAGTCCAGCTCCAGCAGGCCGAGGAAGAAGGTCAGGCTGGCGAATGCCGTCAGCCACACGCGGTGCAACTGCCGCGCGGCCATGGCGCGGGCGCTGAGGATCGACAGCAGCAGCGGTACGCAGGCGAACACCACCACCCGCAGGTCGAAGCGCATCCCGGTGAAGAACGCCTCGACGAAGGTGGCGACCGGCGTCTCGCCGATCAGCTCGCGGTTATAGACCAGCAGGATGCCGCGCAACAGGCTGTACAACAGCAGCAAGGCGGTGGCACTCAGCAGGATGAAGCCGAGGTGGCTGCGCAGGCCGGGGTGGGCGGGCGAATGAGCGGTGGCGTCCGTCTGGGCCATGGTTCAGATTTCCTGGGGAGTCCGTTGGATTTCGAGAATGCGGTTGCGGCCCTGCTCCGCCAGCAGGAACCGGCCAGGGGCGACTTCGAGAAGGGTTTGGGCGGAACGCAGATGATCGGCCACTACCTGCAGTTGCCCGTCGGTATCGAGCCAGAGCAGGCGCGCCATGTGCGTGGCGTCTTCGCTGATCCAGACGCCACTGGCGCTGCACAGCAGGAAGCCCGGCTGATTCAAGCCCTCGACCAGAGTCCGGTCGTTGCCCTCGGCCCGCCATTCGCGCACCCGGCCCTTGCCCTTTTCGACGTACAGCACGCGCCCGTCCGGGCAGATGGAGACGCCCTCGCCTTCCACCAGGCCATCGCGCAGGACGGTGGTTTCGTCCGTGTCCGGGTCGTAGCGCAAAAGGCGGCCGCTGGGTTTGTCCTCGATGGCGTAGAGATAGTTCCCGTCGCTGGCGACCCCTTCGAAATTCTCGCCGTTGAACAACGCGGTCAGGCGGTTCCCTTTCAGCCAGAACAGCGGCAGCCGGCCGCCCTCCTGGGTGATCGCCAGACCGCCGCGGTAGCGCACCAGGCCGTCCGGCTTGGACAGTCCGTTCAGCACATGGGCGACCGAGCCGTCGGCGTGGAGCCGCAGGATGCGCCCCTTGCCATCCTGCAGTTCCTGGCTGACGAACAACCCGCCTTCATCGTCTTCGACCAGCGCGCTGACCTTCTCCAGGCCGTCGTGCAGAACGCGCAGGCTCCAGCCGGCCGCCAGGGTCACCGGATAGAAGTGGCGCCAGGCAAGCACGCCCAACCCCAGCGCCAGGCCGAGGACCGGCAGGAGCAACAGGAGGAAGATGCGTGTTCGTTGCGGTGACGACATGGGGCGCTCTGAATACCAGCGAGCCGAAGCGGCCCGAGGCGCAGAGTGTCCCGTACGGGGTGTGAAAATTTTGTCGAGAAGCGGAGCGACGATGTGGGATACCGCTCATTCCGGCGAGGATGTTGGCGCGACGGGGATCGGCCACCTCCGCCAGAGGCCGGACACGAGCGCAGCGGGGCGCTCATGTCCGCACGGCGTGCCGTCAGTCGTTACTCGGCTTGCCGATGGCTTGCAGCACGTACTGCGGCAGAGCGAAGGCGCCCAGATGGACGTCCGGGTTGTAGTAGCGGGTGACGATGCCGCTGCCGGCGAAACGCTGGCGCAGGGTTTCCAGCGACAGCTTGCGGTAGGCGGCGTCGGTGGCGCCCCAGGCGAAGGTCATGGCACCGCCGATGTAGGTAGGCACCGCGGCCTGATAGAAGTGCCAGTCGGCGAACAGGCCGTTCATGCGGCTTGCGGTGGTCTGCACTTCCGACAACTGCATGAACGGCGTGCCGTTCTGCGTGACCAGGATGCCGCCTTCGTTCAGGCAACGCCGGCAGGCCTGGTAGAAGTTTTCGGAAAACAGCACTTCGCCGGGGCCGATGGGATCGGTGGAGTCGGAGATGATCACGTCGAACTTCTCCTCGGTGGTGGCGACGAAGCGCATGCCGTCGTCGATCACCAGGTTCAGGCGCGGATCGTCGAAGGCGCCCTTGGAGTGGCCCGGCAGGAACTCCTTGCACATGTCCACCACGGTGCCGTCGATTTCCACCATGGTGATGCTCTCGACGCTGCGGTGCTTGCTCACCTCGCGCAGCATGCCGCCGTCGCCGCCGCCGATGATCAGCACCCGCTTGGCCAGGCCATGGGCGAGGATCGGCACATGGGTGAGCATCTCGTGGTAGATGAACTCGTCGGCCTCGGTGGTCTGGATCACTCCGTCCAGGGCCATGACCCGGCCCATCCGGGCATTCTCGAAAATCACCAGGTGCTGGTGTTCGGTGCGCACCTCGTGCAACAGCTTGTCCATGCTGAAACGCTGGCCGTAGCCTTCGTAGAGGGTTTCCAGATAGTCGCTCATGGGTCAGTCTCCCTGATCCTGAAATAAGGCTGCGATACGGACGGTAGCCGAAGCCCGCCCCACGAAGAAAGGCGCGCATTCTACGTCGGCGAGGATGACAGGTCGAACCTTGCATGCCCGGGATGATGGCGTTTCGACCCGCAGCGCCACGCAGCCCGGACACGGCGCGCCCTGCCGCCGACATAGCGGCAACTGGCCTTCAGTAGGAGCCGATTCGAAAGTCGTTTCCGGGAAGACAACCCGCCGCGCAAGCGCTATCGTCGCGCCCATGAACGACCTCGCGCCCCTCCCCGTCCAGCCGCGCTGCTGGCACCTGCCGTACCGACAGCCCTGGGACTGGAAGCAGTTCCACCAGCATTTCCAGCTCCGCCTGCTGCCCGGCGTCGAGCGGCTGACCGCGGATGGCTACAGCCGCAGCGTACGTCTGGGCGACGTGCGCGGCTGGCTGCGGGTGCGTCCGCTGGCCGAACACCCGGTGCTGGAGCTGACCCTCAGCCCGTCGCTGTCCGGCCTGGAGCAGCCGCTGATTGCGCGGGTACGGCGGATGTTCGACCTGGATGCCGATCCTGCAGCCATTGGCGCGCATCTGGGCCAGGACCCACTGCTGGCGAGCCTGATCGCCCGCTACCCGGGCCTGCGGCTACCCACGGCCTTCGATCCGTTCGAGCAGGCGGTGCGCGCCATCGTCGGCCAGCAGGTTGCGGTGAAAGCCGCGATCACCATCGTCGGTCGGCTGGTCGGCCGGCTCGGCGAGCCCCTGGACGATTCGGAAGAAGACGGGCCGCAACGGCTGTTCCCCACCCCCGATGCCATCGCCGGCGATCCGCTGGAAGGCATCGGTATGCCGGGCAAGCGGGTGGAAACCCTACGCCGCCTGGCGCGGGCGGTACGCGACAGGGAACTCGCCCTGCACGTGAACGACGGTGCCGCTGCGCTGGTCGAACGGCTCTGTGCCCTGCCCGGCATCGGCCCCTGGACGGCCGAATACATTGCCCTGCGCGCCTTCGGCGAAACGGATGCCTTCCCCGCCTCCGACCTCGGCCTGCTCAAGGCGCCGGTATGGGGGCTCGGCGGCACCGACGCCCGCACTCTCGCGGCCCGCTCACAGGCGTGGCGCCCCTGGCGCGCCTACGCCGCCGTTTATCTCTGGCAAAGCTACGCGGAGACCTGATGCCATGTATTACCGCTACCACGACAGCCCCATCGGCCAACTACTGCTGGCCGCCGACGACGCCGGCCTGCGCCGCCTGCACATGGACGCCCACAGCCCCTGGGAACTGAGCGACGACTGGCAGCCGGCCAGCGACCAGTTGGACGAGGTCTGCCGCCAGCTCGACGAGTATTTTGCCGGCCGCCGGCGGCGCTTCGAGCTGCGCCTGGCCCCGGCCGGCACCGAATTCCAACGGGCCGTATGGACCGCCCTGCTGGACATCCCCTTCGGCCGCACCAGCAGCTATGCCGAACTGGCCCGCTGCATCGGCCGGCCGAAAGCCGTGCGCGCCGTCGGTGCCGCCAATGGCGCCAACCCCATCGCAGTGATCATTCCCTGCCACCGGGTGATCGGCAGCAACGGCAGCCTGACCGGCTTCGGCGGCGGCCTGCCGCGCAAGGCGCAATTGTTGCGATTGGAAGGTGCGGCGCTGCCGGAACAGGCGATGTTGATTTAAGGCGGCGGGATACGCGCCAGTACGCGGACGTCCGCCTCCAACGGCAGCGCCAGGATGAGCCCCTCGCCCGAACGCGGGTACATCCCGGTCAGCGTGGTGATATTGACCTGATGGGTGATCAACACCAACGGCTCCCCACGCGGCAGGCCATTGATCGCCCGACGCAGTTCCAGCGTGCGCTCGACGCGGTGCTCGCGTTCGGCAAACAGCGAATCCAGCAACGGCAGCGGCTCCACCGCTCCGAGACCCATTTCCCGCGCGGTATCCAGCGCCCGGCACCAGCGGCTGCTGTAGAGACGCGGCCGCTCGACCCACTGACTGCGCAACAACACGCCCCAGCGCTGCGCCTCGCGGCGCCCCTGTTCGTCGAGGTTGCGCTGGGTGCTGCAGTCGTCGACACGAAAGTTCGGCGGGTCGCCCACACCCGGAGCGGTAGCGTGGCGCAGGATGAGCAGCGCCCGCCCCTCCCTGAGCGCCGCCCAGGCATCGGTCTCAGCGGCCTGGAGCCAGGCCGGCGCGAGCCAGAGGGCGAGGAAAAGAACGAAGGTACGGTGCATGGTTCATGTCGATGATTCGGCCCGCGGCCCCATCACGAACCAGTTGAACACCCCGAGCAGTGGGAAGAGCACCAGCAAGGCGATCCACAGGGCCTTCATGCCCGGACTGGAGCGGCTCCGGACCACCTGAACGATAGCCCAGAGATGCAGCGCCAGCAGGAGCAGGCCGATCGCACCGTAGAACAGCAGCCCGCTCCCGCCTCCCTCGTCGAACACCGCGACCTCAGGGCAGTCGGTCCGGTTGTACCGACCTCGGCCCCATCAGGGCCCAGACGATCAGGCCGACGACCGGCAGAATGACGATGAACAGCACCCAGAGCACCTTCTTGCCGGTGTCGGTGCTGCTGCGCACCACGTTGATGACCGCCCAGACGTCCAGGGCGAAGATGATCAGGCCGATCAGGCCACCGAATGCATCCATGGGAAGACTCCTTCAAGGAAAGACTCTTCTCATAGGATGCGACACGGTGCGATGGGTTCACCCCGGCCGGGGTCAGAACCCGGCGGGATCGATCACCGCGAAGCTGGCCACGGTCGGATGGCCGACCAGTTCGCCACCTTCCCGGGCCAGGCCACAGGTGGCCATGCCGGCTTCGCGGGCGGCGTCCAGCTCCTGCACCACGTCGGACAGGAACAGGATGTCCGCCGCCGGCAGCCCGATGGCCTGGGCGATGCGCCCGTAGGAGGTCGCCTCACGCTTGGGCCCGGAAGTCGTGTCGAAGTAGCCGGAAAACAGCGGCGACAGGTCCCCGGCGTCCGAGCAGCCGAAGATCAGCTTCTGCGCCTGGATCGAGCCGGAGGAATAGACGTACAGGCGATAGCCCTCTTCCTGCCAGCGCTTCAGGGCTTCCACCGCATCCGGGTAGACATGGCCCTTGAGCTGCCCGGCACGGTAGCCCTGTTCCCAGACCATGCCTTGCAGCGCCTTGAGCGGCGTGGCCTTGCGGTCTTCGGCGATCCAGCCGAGGAGGATATCGATGACCCGCTCGGCGTCGGCTCCGGGCTCGCCGGCCTCGGCACAGGTCGCGTCCAGCTGCGCGGCCACGGCCGGCTCCGCGGCGTGCTGGCGGACGAAGTCCGGCAAATGGCGGGCGGCATAGGGAAAGAGCACGTCGAAGACGAAGCTGACGGCGCTGGTGGTGCCTTCGATGTCGGTGAGAATGGCTTTGATCGGCATGCGAACTCCCGCGAATCAGTCTTCCAGGCGCGGGAAGCGGCTGGCGATGTCGTCACCGGTGAACTGCGCGACCCAGCCCTCCGGGTTGTTGAACAGGCGAATCGCCACGAAGTGCGGGTGTTCGCCCATGTCGAACCAGTGGCGGGTGCCGGCCGGTACCGAGATCAGGTCGTTCTTTTCGCAGAGCACCGCATAGACATACTCGTCGATGTGCAGGGTGAACAGGCCGCGACCGGCGACGAAGAAGCGTACCTCGTCTTCGCCATGGCGATGCTCGTCGAGGAACTTGGCACGCAGTTCAGCCTTCTGCGGGTGATCGGCAGTGAGGCTGACCACATCCACGGTGACGTAGCCGCGCTCCTGCATCAGCTTGTCGATCTGCGGACGGTAGGCAGCGATCACCTCCTCCTGGCTGGCGCCGGCGGCGATGGGCGCGCTGGCTTCCCAGCGCTCGAAGCGCACGCCGACCTCGGCAAGGGTGGCGGCGATGTCCTCGGCGTGGGTCAGGACCTTGTTCGGCAGTTCGGGATTGGATTCGTGGTAGACGCTCAGGCTGCTCATGCGGTTCTCCCTGGCTCCATGGATTTCGTCGGGGCATTCGCCCAACGGATTATCGACAGGCGAACGAATTCGCCCCCTGCTGCTCAGCGCGCCTGCAAGGCACGCACCTTCAATTCGCATTCGAAGAGGAACTCGAATGCCTCCACCTGGCGCAGCGCATCGCTCATGCGCGGCCCCCAGGTGTACAGGCCATGCCCGCGGATCAGGTAGCCGACGCAATCGGGGTTCGCATCGAGCCAGGGCTGCACCTTGGCCGCCAGGCGGGCGATGTCCTGATCGTTGTCGAAGATCGGCACACAGACTTGGCATTCGTGGGTGGATATTCCGGAAAACGCCTTCTGCAACTCGTAGTCGGAAAACACCAGCGAATCGCTCAGGGTCAGGCGCGACAGCACGGTGGCGTTGACCGAGTGGGTATGCAGCACCGCGCCGATCTCCGGCTTCCAGGCGTAGAGCTGAGTATGCAGCAACGTCTCGGCGGACGGCTTCTTGCCCGGTTCGAGGCTGTTTCCCGCCAGATCGGTGGCGAGTACATCATCCGGGCCGAGCTGCCCCTTGTGCTTGCCGGACACGGTCAGCAGCACTTCCCTGTCGCTGAGGCGCGCCGAGTAGTTGCTGCTGGTGGCCGGCGACCAGCCACGGCCGTACAGGAAGCGCCCGGCCTCGATGATCTCGCCGGCGAGTTGTTCGCGATTGACTGTCATGCCCTCTCCTCTTTCAAGCGGGTGGCAATGATAACGGTTGCCGCCAGCGCCGCCAGACTGGCGATGACGAAGGTCCACACCGGCCCCAGGCTGTTCCAGCTGTAGCCGGAGTACAGTGCCCCCAGCGCACCGCCCACGCCGGCAAGGGTCGCGTAGAGCGCCTGGCCCTGGCCTTGCTGACGGTCGCCGAAGCTGCGCTGGACGAAATGGATCGCCGCCACATGGAAGCTGCCGAACGTCGCCGCGTGCAGCAACTGGGCGAACAGCAGCACCGATAAATGATCGGCCTGGGTGCCCAGCAGCAGCCAGCGCAACGCCGCCAGCAGGAAGCTCGCGGCCAGCACCTGGCGCAACGAGAAATAGCACAGCACCCGCGCCATGACGATGAACAGCAGGACCTCCGCCACCACACCCAAGGCCCAGAGCAAGCCGATCACGCCCCGCGAGTAACCCAGCGCCTCCAAATGGATAGTCAGGAAGGTGTAATACGGCCCGTGGCTGAGCTGCATCAGGCCGACGCACAGGTAGAAGGCCAACACGCCGGGCTGGCGCAACTGGCGGAAGAAGCCGCCCCGGTCCGGTCGATCCTCACTGGTCTGCGGCTGGGCGTTGGGAATCCAGCCGCTGCCGGCGACGATCCCCGCCATGATCAGCAGGATCGCCAGCGGATAGGCATCCAGGCTGACCCAGTCGAACAGCTTGCCCAGCCCGACCACGGTGAAAATGAAGCCGATGCTGCCCCACAGGCGGATCTGGCTGTAGCGCGACGCCTGGTCCTGCAGATGGGCCAGGGTGATGACCTCGAACTGCGACAGGATGGCGTGCCAGAAGAACGCATGCAGCGCCATGATCAGCGCCAGCCAGGCATAGCTTTTGTCGATGAGGATCAGGGCGAAGCTGAACAGCGTACAGACCGCCCCCAGCCGCACGATGGCCAAGCGCCGGCCGGTGTAGTCGCCAAGCCAGCCCCAGAGATTGGGCGCCAGGCAGCGCATCAGCATGGGAATCGCCACCAGCTCGCCGATCCGCGCGCTGGGAAAGCCCAGATGGGCAAAGTACAGCGCCAGAAACGGCGCCGTGGCGCCGAGCAGGCAGAAGTAGAAGAAATAGAAGCCGGACAGGCGCCAGTACGGGAGAGCAGTCATAAGCAGCAAGCTTCAAGCGGCAAGCAGAGGCGCGGAAACCACCACCTGCGGCTTGTAGCTTGTGGCTTGCGGCTTGTCGCTCAAAGCTGCCCCAATACCGGAGTAGCCACACGCACGCCGGCGTTCTGAGCGCGGTGGCGCAGCAGGTGGTCCATCAGCACGATGGCCATCATCGCCTCGGCGATGGGCGTGGCGCGGATGCCGACGCACGGGTCGTGGCGGCCCTTGGTGATCACCTCCACCGGGTTACCGTGGATGTCGATGGAACGGCCGGGCGTGGTGATGCTGGAAGTCGGCTTAAGCGCCAAGTGAGCGACGATCGGCTGGCCGGAGGAAATGCCGCCGAGGATGCCGCCAGCGTTGTTGCTGAGGAAACCTTCCGGGGTCAGCTCGTCGCGGTGTTCGGTACCACGCTGCGACACGCTGGCGAAGCCGGCGCCGATCTCCACGCCCTTCACGGCGTTGATGCTCATCAGTGCGTGGGCCAGCTCGGCATCGAGACGGTCGAAAATCGGCTCGCCAAGCCCCGGTGGCACGCCTTCGGCGATCACGGTGATCTTCGCGCCGACCGAATCCTGGTCGCGGCGCAGTTGGTCCATGTACGCCTCCAGCTCCGCCACCTTGTCCGGGTCGGGGCTGAAGAAGGCGTTCTGCTCGACGCTGTCCCAGGTCTTGAACGGAATCTCGATCGGCCCGAGCTGGCTCATGAAGCCGCGCACCTGGATGCCCTGGGTCGCCAGGTATTTCTTGGCGATGGCGCCGGCAGCCACGCGCATGGCGGTCTCGCGCGCCGAGGAACGGCCACCGCCACGGTAGTCGCGGATGCCGTACTTGTGGTGGTAGGTGTAGTCGGCGTGGGCCGGGCGGAACAGGTCCTTGATCGCCGAGTAGTCCTTGGACTTCTGGTCGGTGTTACGGATCAGCAGGCCGATGGCGCAGCCGGTGGTCTTGCCTTCGAACACGCCGGAAAGGATTTCCACCACATCGTCTTCCTGGCGCTGGGTGGTATGGCGGCTGGTGCCCGGCTTGCGGCGATCGAGGTCGCGCTGCATGTCTTCCAGCGACAGCTCCAGCCCCGGCGGGCAGCCGTCGACGATGGCGACCAGGGCCGGACCATGGCTCTCGCCAGCGGTGGTGACGGTGAAAAGCTTGCCGTAGGTATTGCCGGACATGCACGCGCTCCGCGGAAAATGGGCCTCGATGAAGGGCGAGCAGTATACTCGCGCCCTCCCGCCAGTTCATCCTTCGAACGTTATGCGGGCCGGCGCGTCCAATCCATTCCTCGTTACAGTAGTCCATCCATGCTGCGAGTCATCGCCTTGCTCATTTCCCTTGCCGGTACCAGCGTCCAGGCCCAAACACTCCTGCACCGCCCGATGAACCTGGACACCGGCAGCGGTGTGCTGGAAGGCAGCCTGCTGCTGCCGAAAAGCGACGAACCGGTACCCGTCGCCCTGTTGATCGCCGGCTCCGGCCCCACCGACCGCGACGGCAACAACCCCATGGGCCGCAACGACAGCCTCAAGCGCCTGGCCCAGGGCCTCGCCGCCAAGGGCATCGCCAGCCTGCGCTACGACAAGCGCGGCATCGCCGCCAGCCAACCCGCCGCCCCCGACGAGCGCACCCTCAGCGTGGAGCGCTACGTGGACGATGCGGTGGCCTGGGGGCAACGGCTCAAGGCCGACCCGCGCTTCGACCGGCTGATCCTCATCGGCCACAGCGAAGGCGCCCTGATCGCCAGCCTGGCGGCGCAACGCGCCGGGGCCGATGCGCTGGTGTCCATCGCCGGCAGCGGACGCCCCATCGACCAGGTCCTGCGCACCCAGTTGGAAAGCCGCCTGCCCCCACCACTGCTGGCCTACAGCGAGGCGCTGATCGCCGAACTCAAGGCCGGCCGCCGCCACGAGCAGGTGCCGGACGCGTTGCAGGTGCTGTTCCGTCCCAGCGTGCAGCCTTACCTGATCTCGCTGTTCCACCAGGACCCGACCGCCGCCTTCTCGCGCCTGCGCATTCCTGCGCTGATCGTCCAGGGCAGCCACGACCTGCAGGTCGGCCTTGCCGATGCCGAAGCACTGCATGCGGTCAAGCCGGACGCCGAACTGGCGGTGATCGAGGGCATGAACCATGTGCTGCGCATCGTCCCGGCCGAGGCCGCCCAACAACTGCCCTCCTACCACGAACCGCAGCGTCCCCTGGCGCGGGCACTGGTCGAGCGAATCGCCGCGTTCATCGAAAAAACTGGCGCATAGCTATCATTCAGTCAGAGCAGAATCGGACGATATACAGGGCAAGAAAGCGCCGCCGTGCGCGTTTCGTTGCGCATGGGCCACCGGACATTGGCGATGATCGACTCAGCGACTCCACCGACCACTCTCGAAGAAGAAGCCCCGAAGGCCCATCCGTGGGCGGACCTGGGGCCGGAGCACTTCTACCTGCTGCGTCTGGCGCCCCTCGCCACCGACCGCGTCACCGGCCCCCGCCCTCTGCGCTTCGTGCAGTTCGGCCGGGTGGAGCGCCACAGCCGTGAACAGAGCCTGCTGCGCCTGAGCATCCAATTGCCCGGCCAGCGCCTGCGCAAGGAACAGAACCTCCTGGAGGTCTGGGCGGATCACCGCAGCAAGGAGGTCCGCTTCGGCGCCGACAGCGGCCTGCAGATCGAACCGTTGAACCGTGGCCTGGGCCGTTTCCTGATGGCCCAGGGCATCCTTTGGGCCAAGCGGCGCTGGGCGCACTACCAGGTCGAAGGCGGTGCTCTGTCGGTGAAGGACGTGCTGAATGAAGATGCCCGCCTGCGCCGCGACCACTTCCTCCGTGCCCAGGGTTTCGAAGTGAACTACCAGGACGCGCAGTTGCTCAAGGCAAGCTACGGCGCGCCCCAGGTCGGCGTCCTGCACAGCGAGTGGAATCAGGAAAAGGTGCAGTTGCTCGGCATGCTGGACGTCGCCGCCATGCTGCAACAGGCCGACCAGGCCATGCGTGAGCAGGAGTCCAGCATCCGTAAGCTGCAGGAGCGTGTCGCCCTGCTCAAGCGCGAGGACAGCACCCTGCGCTTCAGCATCGCCTGCCTGGTGGCATTCGCCCTGTTCCAGGCCGGCCTGCTGATCTGGATCGCGACGCGCTGAAATCCCTTGATTCGGATGCCCCTGCGGGGGCGACTTCACTGTTTTGGAAACGCCTCCAATCGCAAGCTGAGCATCTACCTCAAGCTTTCACCCGCGACTTGAACAGCGCCTGATGCTCCCGGCATTGCGCGGCGGCGAGGAGGAACACGCCGTGACCGCCGCGCTCGAACTCCAGCCAGGTGAAGTCCACCTCGGGGTACAGCGCCTCGACATGCACCTGGCTGTTGCCCACCTCGACGATCAGCAAGCCTTTCTCGGTCAAGTGGTCGGCCGCCTCGGCCAGCATGCGCCGCACCAGATCCAGGCCGTCATCGCCACAGGCCAGCCCCATCGCCGGTTCGTGGTGATACTCCTCGGGCATGTCGGCGAAGTCTTCGGCATCCACATAGGGCGGGTTGGACACGATCAGGTCGAAGCGCTGGCCTGGCAGCCCGCCGAAACCGTCGCCTTGCACGGCGTAGACGCGCTCTTCCAGGCCATGCCGCTCGATGTTCAGGTTGGCTACTTCCAGCGCCTCGAAGGACAGGTCGGCCAGCACCACTTCGGCCTGGGGAAATTCGTAGGCGCAGGCGATGCCGATGCAGCCCGAGCCGGTGCAGAGATCGAGAATCCTCGCCGGCTCCTGAGCCAGCCAGGGCTGGAAGTGTTGCTCGATCAGTTCGGCGATGGGCGAGCGGGGAATCAGCACGCGCTCGTCGACCACGAACGGCAGTCCGCAGAACCAAGCCTCGCCGAGCAGGTAGGCGGTCGGCACCCGCTCTTCGATACGCCGCCGCAGCAGCCCCTGCAGATGGTCGCGCTCATCGTCCTCGAGACGACAGTCGAGGTAGCTGTCGGCGATTTCCCAAGGCAGGTGCAGGGCTCCCAGCACCAACTGACGCGCCTCGTCCCAGGCATTGTCGGTGCCATGGCCGAAATACAGCCCTTCGGCATGGAAACGGCTGACGGCCCAGCGGATGTGGTCGCGCAGGCTGCGCAGGCGGGAAACGGGTTGGCTCACGAATGTACTCCGGCGAAAGAAGACGGCAGTTTAGCCGATGCCTCGGAGGCGGCGCATCGCCATAAAAAAACGCCGCAATCCTCCGCAAGTATCAGTGCCGGAGCGATTGCCGCCTCGTTATACTTTGCAACGATTTCTTAACCCTTCCCATCCCTTTGAATCTGGAACCCCTGAATGGTCATCGAACCCTTCTCGCTGACGGGCTTGCTCGTTCTGGCGATATTCCTTATTGGAATGACGCTTATCGTTTTTGAAGCACAATTGGAAATGGATAAGTTCAAGCCGGCCATGTTCATGATGTCCGGTCTGGTCGTGATCGGCGCCCACTACGCCCTCAACGACCCCAACGGCTTCAAGTATTTCCTGCACGCCCAGGAGGAAACCAAGGGCGAATTGTTCGGCCTGATCGCCTTCATGGCGTTCATGTGGATGATCGTCGAGCTGCTCAACGAGCGGAACGTGTTCACCGCGCTGAACGGCTTCCTGCTGCGCAAGGGCCTGGGCGCCAAAGGCATGTTCTGGGCCACCGGCGCACTGTCCGCCCTGCTCTCTCCGTTCATCAACAACTTCACCACGGCGATGATCTTCGGCAACTCGGTGAAGAACATCTCGGTGAACCAGCGCTACACCCACGTGGCGCTGTGCAACATCGTGGTGGCGTCCAACAGCGGTGTGTGGTTCCTCGGTACTTCCACCAGCCTCATGGTGCTGCTGGCCGGCAAGATCAGCATCGCCGGCCTGCTGCTGTTGATCCCCTCGTCGCTGATCGGCTGGCTGCTGTTCGCCGCCACGCTGCACTTCTTCTACCTGCGCGGCGTCAACGGCGGCGACCTGATCCGCGTGGCCGATCAGCAGGACTCGGCGATCAAGCCGGGCGGCAGGGGGCTGGCGCTGGTCGGGCTCATCGCCATCGTCGGCGCGGTGCTCTGCAACATCCTGCTGAAGGTGGGCATCGAGTTCTCCATCGGCATCGGCCTGGGCATCGTTGCCCTCTATGCCTGGCTGCTGACGCACCGGGGCATCGAGCTGCCGTGGCAGGACCAATTGCAGAAGGTGGAGTGGAACGCCCTGCTGTTCTTCATCGGCATCATCACTTCGGTCGCCTGCCTCAACCATGTGGGCTGGCTCTCCTATATCTCCCGGCTGTTCGAGCTGATGTCGCCGACCTCGGTGAACGTCATCCTCGGCGTCATCTCGGGCGTGATGGATAACGTACCGGTGGAAGCCGCGGCGCTGATGTCCAACCCGCAACTCGGTCTCGACCAGTGGGCGCTGAACGCCCTGATGGTCGGCATCGGCGGTTCGATCACGGTGGTGGGTTCCGCCGCCGGCGTGATGGCCATGACACTGGACAAGAGCTACAGCTTCGGCGTGCACTTCAAGTTCCTGCCGGCGATCCTAGTCAACTTCTTCGGCTCGCTGGGCGTCTGGTACCTGCAATTCCAGATTTTCGGCCTCTACTGAGCCAGAGGCGCCCGGGGCACACCCGGGCGCCGCTCCCTAGTCCGACCCGCGTCGCAGTTCGCGAATCACCGCAATGGCGATCGCCACGGCGAACAGCAGCCAGAAATGGGCGGAAAGCTCGCTGAAATAAGACATCGCAACTCCTTTTGCTTCGGCGCCCGGCTCCTCCGGACGGCTTCCCTATTATCCGTCGCCGCGCAACAGCGCCGTCGACGTCTCCAGACTGGCCCACAGCCAATCGCTGACGGCCTTGACCCGGCCGGTATGACGCAGCTCCGCATGGCTGAGCAGCCATAGCTCACGATGCAGGACCGGCTCTTCGCTCAGCCGCTTCAGCCCCATCGCCTCGCCGACCAGGCAGGGCAGCAACGCCAGCCCACAGCCCTCCCGGCAGGCGGCCGCCAGATTGCTCAGGCGCACCCGTGGCGGCCGACCGTTCAGCAATCGCTCCAGCCACTGCATTTCTGGCAGATGACGCAGGCTCTCGTCGTAGCCCAGCCAGGGCATCCGCGGCCAACCCTCGCTCGGGCAGTCTTCCAACCCGGGGCCGGCAAACACAGCGTAGCCCACCTCGCCCGCCTTGCGCATGACCAGCGCACTGTCCTGGCTGGGACGGCCCAGGCGTAGCGCCAGGTCCGCTTCGCGCCGGGTGAAGGAGAGGTTGCGATTGCTGCCCACCAGTTCGAGATCGAGCTGCGGGTACGCCTCCAGCAATGTCGGCAGTCGCGGGATCAGCCAGTGGCTGAACATGAACTCCACCGAGGTCAGCCGTACCGTTCCGGACAGGCGGCCCTGCTCGGCCTGCACATCCTGTAGCAGCTCGCGCATCTCCCCGACGAGCACCGCTGCACGGGACAGCGCGGCCTCTCCGGCATCGGTCGGCCAGTAGCGGCCGCCTTCGCGGACGAACAGCGTCGCCTTCAACGCCCGCTCGGCCGCCGCCAGACGACGGCCGACCGTCGTCGCATCCACCGCCAGTTCGCGGCCGGCACCGGCCAGGCTGCCGTGGCGGGCCAGGGCCAGCAGCAGCGGTATGTCGTTCCAGTCGAAAGTCATCGCAACCCTGCATTCTTGCAGCTCAAGTCGGCAAGCATAGCGGTTTCCACTGCATCTACGCAGCTACAGAATAGGGCCATCAACCCAACGGAGTGCTTCCCCATGTCCCACCCGAGTCTTTTCCAACTGAGCGGCCTCGGCTACCCGCCCGCCGGCCTGAACGACGCGACCCTGCTGATCATCGACGCCCAGGAAGAGTACCGCAGCGGCGACCTCGCCCTGCCGGGCCTGCAGCCCGCGCTGGCGGAAATCGCCACGCTGCTGGAACGGGCCCGCGCTGCCGGCACCCCGGTCGTCCACGTCCGGCACCTGGGGATTCCCGGCGGCCTGTTCGATCCGGAAGGTCCGCGCGGTGCCATACTCGCCGAGTTGACGCCCACGGCGAACGAAACGGTGGTCACCAAGCGGCTGCCCAACGCCTTCGCCGGGACCGAGCTGCATCCCCTGCTCGGCGAACTTGGCCGGCGTAACCTGATCGTCTGCGGTTTCATGAGCCATATGTGCGTGAGCAGCACCGTCCGGGTCGCCAAGGACCTCGGCTACCGCTGCACCCTGGTCGACAGTGCCTGTGCCACCCGCCCGCTCGTTGGCCTGGATGGCGTGATGGACGCAACGATCCTGCACCGCGCCGCGATGACCGCACTGGCCGACAACTTCGCCGTGATCGTGCCGACAGCGGACGATCTGCCGGCGTGATCCCCCCGCGCCCGCCAGCACTGGCGGGCTCGCCAGACGCATTCCTCAGCCTCGGAAAGAGACCCGGTCGCGGTGAGATGTGCAGGGACGGTTCACATCCGGCGTCGGCGGGGCGACAATTGGCACATTGTCATTTGCGAGGAAACAGCCATGTCCCAGCCGCAAACCATGTTCCAGCTCAGCGGCCGAGGCTATGCGCCCGCCACCCTGAGCAACGCCACCCTGCTGATCATCGACGCCCAGGAGGAATACCGCAGCGGCGCCCTGGCCCTGCCGGGTCTCGACGCCGCAGCGGCGGAAATCGCCAGCCTGCTCGGCGCCGCGCGGGCGACCGGCGTCCCGGTGGTCCATGTCCGGCACCTCGGTATCACTGGCGGCCTGTTCGATCCCCAGGGGCCGCGTGGCCAATTCCTGCCCGAACTCGCGCCGCAACCGGGCGAAGTCGTGGTCGAGAAGCGCCTGCCGAACGCCTTCGCCGGCACGGAGCTGCATGACCGCCTCCAGGCGTTGGGCCACCTCGACCTGATCGTCTGCGGCTTCATGACCCACTCGAGCATCAGCACCACCGTTCGCGCCTGCAAGGACTATGGTTACCGCTGCACCCTGGTCGACCGCGCCTGCGCCACGCGCGATCTGCCCAGCCCCGAAGGTGTGATCCAGGCCGACGTCGTGCATCGCATGGAGATGGCAATATTGGCCGATAACTTCGCCACCGTCGTTCAGCAGGCCAAGGCGCTGATCTGAAATCGGCGTCGCGGGGCCAGCGAGACCCGTGCGACGCGGCCCGGAACCCCACCCCGGCCCCGCGGGTCTCACCTCCTTTCCCAAGAGGAAGATCGGAATGAAGTTGTCCGATAGTTACGACGCCCGTCATGTACGTCCGCGCCGACCCGGTCGCTGGCGCTGGCGTTTCGGCGCGGCCGTTGCGGCACTGCTCGCCACCTTCGGCATCCTGCTGGCGATGGCCGGTGCCGCCACCCTCCTGGGACGTCCGCCGGCGCTCGGCGGGCTCAACGACACTCCGACCGATGCCAGCATCCTGTTGGCGCTCGGCTTGTTCCTCCTCTGGTTCGGCATTCTCGCCTGGCGCATTTGCCGGCGCCGGCTGCGCCGCCCGAGCGACCTGACCCTGGCGCCGCACCTGCTGAAGAAGCGTGGCTGATCCGACCCCGGACGTCGGGTAAACTAGGCCCCTTCGCGGAGGCCCCATGCAAGACGACGACAAAGACAATTCCCTTTTCATGTCCGAGATGCGCGGCGTGAAGCCGATCCGACATGATCGCGCCGACACCGGCAAACCCAAGGCCGACCGCCAGCAGATCGCCCAGCGCCGCCAGGCCGCCACCCTCAAACCGACCTCGACCAAAGTCGATGGCCTGTCCGACCAGTTCGTCATCGACGTCGGCGCCGAAGACGAGCTCTACTGGGCGCGCGACGGCGTCCAGGAAGGCCAGATGCGCAAGCTCAAGGCTGGCCAGGTCGCCTTCGAAGGCAGCCTGGACCTGCATGGCATGACCGTGGAAAAGGCCCGGGAAACGCTCTGGGACTTCCTCGCCGAAGCGGCGAAGCTGGAAATCCGTTGCGTGCGGGTCACCCATGGCAAGGCTGCCCGTCTCGACGGCAAGCGACCACTGATCAAGAGCCATGTGAACACCTGGTTGCGCCAGCATCCGCAAGTGCTCGGCTTCACCTCCTGCCTGCCCCGGCACGGCGGCACCGGCGCGCTCTACGTCCTACTCAAGCGCACCATGCTCGAAGGGCGCGATGAATGACGCCCCGGCATGAATGACCGGCCGGCCACCCGCCGCCCTTGCCAGCGCGCCGCGCGCGCCCTACCCTTCGCGTTTGCGTAACACCCTAGGTCCCATCCATGTCCCTGGAACAGCATTACACCGCGATCATCGGCCAGCTCGGCGAAGACACCAGCCGCGAAGGTCTGATCGACACCCCCAAGCGCGCCGCCAAAGCCATGCAGTACCTCTGCCGCGGCTACCAGCAGACCCTCGACGAAATCGTCAACGGCGCGCTGTTCAGCTCCGACAACAGCGAAATGGTGCTGGTGAAGAACATCGAGCTGTACTCCCTGTGCGAACACCACCTACTGCCCTTCATCGGCAAGGCACATGTGGCCTACATCCCCAACGGCAAGGTTCTCGGTCTGTCGAAGGTGGCCCGGATCGTCGACATGTACGCCCGCCGCCTGCAGATCCAGGAGAACCTCAGCCGGCAGATCGCCGAAGCCGTGCAGCAGGTCACCGGAGCCCTCGGCGTCGCGGTGGTCATCGAGGCACAGCACATGTGCATGATGATGCGCGGCGTGGAGAAGCAGAACTCGTCGATGGTAACCTCGGTGATGCTCGGCGAATTCCGCGAGAGCGCCGCCACCCGCAGCGAGTTTCTCAGCCTGATCGGCTGATCGCCGCCCAAGAAAAAACCGGCCTTGCGCCGGTTTTTTCATGCCCTCGATTCGTCAGCCCAGCATGGTCACATGCCGAGGATGACTGGCAACCCGGTCCATCCAGGCGCAGATCGCCGGGTAGCCCTGCAGGTCGATGTCGCCCTCATGAGCAACGTGCGTGTAAGCGTAGAGCGCCACGTCGGCAATGGAATAACGGTCGCCGACCAGGTAGGGCGTACGCAGCAGCTGCCGCTCCATCACATCCAGCGCCTTGTAGCTGCCCTTGCGCTTCTCCTCGAACTCGGCGCGACGCTCTTCCGGCAGGCCGAGGTAAAGCTTGATGAAGCGCGCGACGGCGACATACGGCTCATGGCTGTACTGCTCGAAGAACTGCCATTGCAGCACCTGGGTGCGTAGACGCGGCTCGGTGGGTAGGAATTCGGTTCCTTCGGCGAGGAAATTGAGGATCGCATTGGACTCCCAGAGGCAGCTTCCATCGTCCAGTTCCAGCACCGGAATCTTGCCGTTGGGATTCTTTTCCAGGAATTCAGGGGTTCGCGTCTCGCCCTTGAGAATATCCACCGGAACCCACTCATAGGGCTGGCCCAGCAGATTGAGCATCAGTTTGACCTTGTAGCAGTTGCCGGACCGGTAATCGCCATAGACCTTGTACATGGTGTGTTCTCCTTTTCCTAGGCGGCCTCTGCCTTCAGGGCCGCGCGAACGACAGCGGCCAGACGGCCGATCCCCTCACCCAGGCGCTCCGGCGCCACATGGCTGAAATTCAGCCGCAGATGGCCAGGATGCATATCGGGCTGGATAAAGAAGGGTTCGCCCGGCATGAAGGCGACGTTCTGCTCCAGCGCCGGTTTCAGCAGGCTGCGGGTATCAATCCGCTGCTTGAGGGTCAGCCAGAAGAACAATCCGCCCTGGGGAATTTCCCAGTCGGCCAAGTCGGCGAAATGCTCCAGCAGCACCGCCTGCATGGCGTCGCGGCGAACGCGATAGAAATCGCGCAGCTCGGCCAGGTGCTCGCGGTATTGCTCCGTGCCGATCCACTGCAAAGCCTGCCACTGGCCGATGCGATTGGTGTGCAAGTCAGCGGACTGCTTGAGGCGCAGCAGGTAGGGGAAAAGGTCCGGGCTGGCGATCAGGAAGCCGACGCGCAGGCCCGGCAGCAGGGTCTTCGAGACGGTGCCGGTGTAGATCCAACTGGCCTTCTTCAGACGGCTGACGATGGGTTGGGCACTGCCGGCATCGAACACCAGCTCGCGGTAGGGTTCATCCTCGATCAGGGTCACGCCGAACTCATCGAGCAAGGCCGCCACGGCATCACGCTTGGCTTCGCTGTAGCGCACCCCGGACGGGTTCTGGAAGGTCGGGATCAGGTAGGCGAAGGCCGGCTTGTGCTGTTCCAGGCGCTGACGCAGGGCGGCCAGCTCGGGGCCGTCGGCTTCCTGGGGCACGCCCAGGCAGTTGGCGCCGAACAGTTGAAAAGCCTGCAATGCCGCCAGGTAGGTAGGTGCTTCCAGCAGCACCTCGGTACCCGGGTCGATGAACAGCTTGGAGGCCAGGTCGAGAGTCTGTTGCGAGCCGCTGACGATCAGCACCTGGCTCGCCTCGCAGGGCACGCCCAGGGTACGCGCCTCGGCAGCGATGGCCTCGCGCAGGGCCGGCTCGCCCTCGCTCATGCCGTACTGGCCGACGCTCGTCGGCATCGCGCTCCAGTCCACCTTCGGCAGCATCGGCTCGGCCGGCAGGCCACCGGCGAAGGACATGACTTCCGGACGCTGCGCCGCGGCGAGGATTTCACGGATCAGGGAGCTTTTCAGGCGGGCGATGCGTTCGGAGAAGGCCATGGATGTCACCGGGGTGCGAAGGCAAGGAATATGAGTCAAACTGCTTGACCGAAACTACGCCGCACCGGACAGATACGTCAATATGCCTGACCTAAAAAAAACAAGCGTCCAGCAACAGGCCATGGAAGCTTTCTTCTTCGGCTACCAGGCGTTCACCGCCAAGCCGGACGAAATGCTCGCCCGCCGCGGCCTGTCGCGTGTCCATCACCGCATACTGTTTTTCATCGCCCGCTATCCGGGGCTCAGCGTCAAGGAACTGCTCGGCTACCTCGGTGTGAGCAAGCAGGCGCTGAACACACCGCTGCGTCAACTGATGGAAATGCATCTGGTGGAAAGCGTCGCGGCGCCGGACGACAAACGCAAACGCCTGCTCGGCTTCACCCCGGAAGGCGCACGCCTGGAGGCGGCGCTGCGCCGCGAACAGGTCCGGTTGCTGGAGAAGGCCTTCGCCGAGGCCGGCGACACGGCCGTCCAAGGCTGGCTCGCAGTGAACCAGGCCCTCGGCGCAATGCGTCAGCGCGAATAGCGCTCAACGGGGCTCGCCCAGTCCTTCCAGCTCCGCCGCGCCACGGAAGAACACCAGGGCCATGGCTACACCGGCCGCCAGGGCGGGAATCACCGCGAACATCATCAGGACGACTGACGCGAGCAGCGGGCCTACGGCGATCTCCAGCCAGGCCAGCACCTTGAACGGCGGAGAAACGTTCTGCACCTTGAGCAGGCGGATGCCGAACCAGAGGGTGAGCAACCCCAGGATGCCGGTCAGCACGAGGTAGGTGATCGAGCGCCAGTCCAGCGCTTCCAGGCCGCTGCCGAACACCACAGCCTCCATCGCCAGGCTGACCGCGACGATCGTCCACACCGGTATGCCCAGCCCGCGCGCCTCGAAGCGGGCCTCGGCGAATCCCTTGAAGCGGATCAGCAGGTAGTTGCCCAGCAACACCATGGCGATCCCGATCCACTCGCCATAGGTCTCCAGGTCGGGCATCCGCAGCGCAGCGCCCACCAGCGACATCACCAGGAACACCAGGGTGCCGAAGGTGGAAACCAGGCTCAGCCAGCCAAGTACGTGCAGCTGCGAGGCGTTCCAGCCTTCGAGTGAATGCGCGGCGGCGCCGTCCACCAGTTCCACGGCAGGGGCGGCATAGGGGTTTTCGTCCATGGGCTTTCCTCGATTCGCTGGCACTGCAGGCCGTTCTCGACACAGTAGTTTTTCAAGCGGCGGCTAACCACCGGTACAGTAGCCGAACCTCGCCGACTGTATCGCCCATTGCTGCCCCCGCTGTATCGCGACGGCCGTACCCGCAACGCATAGGCTGTTGGCTCTTGCGTGGAGCCTGCCCGATGAACCCTGAACTGCTGGTCGCCTTCGTCGCCTTCGCTTTCGTCACCTCGGTCACGCCGGGGCCGAACAACATGATGCTGCTCGCCTCCGGCGTGAACTTCGGGGTGCGCCGCAGCCTGCCGCACATGCTCGGCATCAGCCTGGGCTTCATGGTGCTGGTGATCGCGGTGGGCCTCGGGCTCGGCCAGTTGTTCGAGCGCTTTCCGGCGCTGTATACCGCATTGCGCTACGCCGGCGGCGCTTATCTGCTCTACCTGGCCTGGAAGATCGCCGGTGCCGGCGCGCCCCAGGGCGGTGCCACCGCCAGCGGCAAACCGCTGACCTTCCTCCAGGCCGCGGCCTTCCAGTGGGTCAATCCCAAGGCCTGGGTCATGGCCATCGGCGCCATCACCACCTACACGCCGCAGGAGAATTTTCTGGTCAACGTGGTGCTGATCGCCGCCCTGTTCGCCCTGGTCAACTGCCCGAGCGTCGGGCTCTGGACCGTCGCCGGCAGCCTGCTGCGCCGCTGGCTGGAGGCCCCTCGCGTACGCCGTTGCTTCAACATCGGCATGGCGCTGCTGCTGGTGGCCTCCCTTTACCCTATCCTGGCCGATGTACAAGGAACCCTTTCATGAGTGACAGCGCTCCCACCATGGACACGCCCGCACGTCTGCGCCCGCTGGCCGACTCCTCGCCCTCCGCCGTGGTGGCCGGCTTCATCGCCATGCTCACCGGCTACACCAGCTCGCTGGTGCTGATGTTCCAGGCCGGCCAGGCCGCCGGCCTGAGTACCGCGCAGATTTCCTCGTGGATAGGGGCGTTGTCGATCGGCATGGCGGTGTGCACCATCGGCCTGTCGCTGCGCTACCGCGCGCCCATAGTCGTCGCCTGGTCGACCCCCGGCGCCGCGCTGTTGATCACCAGCCTGCCCGGGGTCAGCTACGGCGAGGCCATCGGTGCCTTCATCGTCTGCGCCGCCCTGCTCGCCCTGGTCGGCCTCACTGGCGGTTTCGAACGGCTGATGCGCCGCTTGCCGGGCTCGCTGGCCGCCGCGCTGCTGGCCGGCATCCTGTTCCGCATCGGCAGCGAGATTTTCCTCGCCGCCCAACACAGCACTGCGCTGGTGCTGGCGATGTTCTTCACCTATCTGTTCGGCAAGCGCCTGGCGCCGCGCTACGCCATCCTCGCCGCACTGCTGGTCGGCGGCGGGGTGGCCGGTCTGCTCGGCCTGTTGGATTTTTCCGGTTTCGAGGTACAGGTCGCCGTGCCGGTCTGGACCACGCCGAGCTTCTCGCTGCCGGCGATCGTCGGTATCGCCATTCCGCTGTTCATCGTCGCCATGGCGTCGCAGAACATCCCCGGCATCGTCGTGCTGCGCGCCGACGGCTACGACGTCCCGGCTTCGCCGCTGATTTCGGTGACCGGCATCGCCTCGCTGCTGCTGGCGCCGTTCGGCTCCCACGGCATCAACCTGGCGGCTATCAGCGCAGCCATCTGCACCGGCGCGGAAGCCCACGAAAACCCGCGCAAGCGCTATACCGCCGCGCTCTGGTGCGGCCTGTTCTATGGGATCGCCGGTATCTTCGCCGCCACCCTGGCCGCGCTGTTCGCCGCCCTGCCGACGGCCCTGGTGCTGTCCATCGCCGCCCTGGCGCTGTTCGGTTCCATCGGCAGCGGCCTGAGCAATGCGATGCAGGAGCCGAAGGAACGTGAAGCGGCGCTAGTGACCTTCATGGTCACCGCCTCGGGAATGACGTTGCTGTCCATCGGCTCGGCGTTCTGGGGATTGATCGCCGGCGTACTGACCCTGCTGATCCTCAACTGGCGCAAGGCCGCCTGAACCCCTCGCAGGCAGGCGCTCGTCGCGCCTGCCTCACAGGCGGAAGTGCCCGACCATCCCCTGCAACTCGTTGCTCAACTGCGCCAGCTCCACGCTCGACGCCGCCGTTCCTTCCATGGCCATGGCCGATTGATCGGCGCTGCCACGAATCGCCGTCACGCTGCGGTTGATCTCCTCGGCTACCGCGCTCTGCTGCTCGGCCGCCGCGGCGATCTGCTGGTTCATCTCATGGATCACCGATACCGCCGCCGCGATGGCCGCCAAGGCACTTTCGGTCTGCTGGGCATCGGCCACGGTCAGACGGACCAGCTCGCCGCTGCTGCGGATCTGCGCCACCGACGTCTGGGTGCCCTGTTGCAGGGCGCCGATCAGGCGCTCGATCTCGGCCGTGGACTGCTGGGTGCGCTTGGCCAGCGCGCGCACCTCGTCGGCGACCACTGCGAAGCCCCTGCCCTGCTCGCCGGCCCGCGCCGCCTCGATGGCGGCGTTGAGCGCCAGCAGGTTGGTCTGCTCGGCGACGCTCTTGATCACGTCCAGCACCGCACCGATGTTCTGCACGTCCTGACTGAGGCTCTCGATGCTCTGGCTCGCCGAGCCGGCCGAGGCCGCCAGTTGTTCGATACGGGCGATGCTCTGCTTGACTACCTGGTGCCCGTTATTGACCTTGGCGTCGGCGGATTCGGCGGCCTGGGCCGCTTCCTCGGCGTTGCGCGCCACATCGTGCACGGTGGCGGCCATCTCGTTCATGGCGGTGGCGACCTGCTCGGTCTCCAGCTTCTGGCTGCTGACCCCCATGGTGGTCTGCTCGGTCACGCTGGACAGCGTCCTGGCCGATGAGGCGATCTGGTCGATGCCCGCCTGCAACCCGCTGACGATGCCGCTCAAGCCGGTCGCCATCTGCTGCATGGCGCTCATCAGCTGGCCGATCTCATCCGCCCCGCGTACTTCGATGCGGGCGGTCAGGTCGCCTTCGGCGATGCGGTTGGCCACCCGGATCACGCTGGTCAGCGGGCGAACGATGGCGCGGGTGATCAGGAAAGCCGCCAGCACGCCCACCAGCAGCGCCAGGCTGGACGAACCCAGGATCAGCACGGAGTTGGCGGTCAGCTCCGCCTGCATCGCTGCCTCCTGCTCGGCCGACGCCTCGTCCACTCGTTGCACCGCCAGCTCGGCGCGCTCGCGCAGCTCGGCATAGACCTGACGCTCCTTGGCGAGCAGGTCGGTGTACTCGGCCAGCTTGGCGGTGAAATTGGTGATGTGGCCGCTGACCTCGTTGAGCACGGTGCGATACCCCGGATCGGTGACCGCCTCCTTCAACTGCTCGGCCTGCTGGAGCGCCTGCTCGGCCTGCTCGATACGGGTCGAAGCCACGTCCTCGCCGCCCTTGCGGCTCTGGTCCATGCGCAGGCGGGCTTCGTTCATCGCTTGCAGCATCAGCCGGGAAATCTGACCAAGCTGGTTCGCCTGCTCGACGAACTCGCCGCCCTTGGTGCCCTGGGATTCCTTCAGTTCGTAGACGCCATCGTCGGCCAGCCCGCTCTGCAGCAGGTCGAGGTTATTGGCCACGCTCTCCACCGACCAGTTGGCCATCTCCAGCGCCAGGTCCTTGGCCAGGGTCAGCTCGACGAAACGGTCGAACGACTCGCGATACGCCGCCAGGGCCTGCTCCACGTCGGCCATCGCCGCCGAGTCCTGTTTCAACTCCGCGGTCAACGTCTGGACCGACTCCAGCCCCTGGCGCAGCGCCTCCACCGACTGGTTGTCGTTGGTCAGGGCGAAACGCTGCTCCTGCAGGCGCGCGCGCAGCACCGACAGGTTGATGGATGACATCTGCTTGAGGTTTTCGAAACGCTGCTCGATCGCCTGCAGGGAAGACAGCCCGATCGCCGCGACCACACCGGTGAGCAGCAGAACCAGACCGAAGCCGATACCCAACTTCTTCGCCATTCCCAGATTGGCAAAACCGTAGTGCGAGACCGCTGGCATGTATTCGCCCCCAGGCTGAAAAGCGTCCGCGTCGACACGCGTAGCGACTCCGTGAAGAGTTGCCGCTGGCGCCTTGCCAGCACAAGAGCGTGAAGCCTTTCACGGTGAAAACAGCTACGTCGAAGTCGTTTTCAGATATCCGGGGCTATCGGCTGGACGCCGGGGGACTTGAGGAAGACGACAGGGACGCGTGAACGTCCCTGGGCGCAGATGAGTCGAATCCGCTTGGTAGGAGCCAGCTCTGCTGGCGAAGCGTTTACAGGCTCAACCCACGGAACGCTAGATAGCCGTCGCACCGCCATCCACGGCCAGGGAATGACCGGTGGTGAAGGACGCCCCGTCACTGCACAGATAAAGCACCGCCGCGGCGATTTCCTCGACTTTGCCGACCCGGCCGACCGGGTGCATGGCGGCGGCGAATTCGGCCTTCTTCGGGTCGGCTTCGTAGGCGCGGCGGAACATGTCGGTGTCGATCACCGCAGGGCACACCGCGTTCACCCGGACCTTCTTCTTGGCGTACTCGATGGCGGCGGACTTGGTCAGGCCGATCACCGCATGCTTGGAGGCGGCGTAGATGCTCATCTTCGGCGCCGCGCCCAGGCCAGCCACCGATGCGGTGTTGACGATGGCGCCGCCGCCCTGGGCCAACAGCAGCGGAATCTCGTGCTTCATGCACAGCCAGACACCCTTGACGTTGACGCCCATGATGGCGTCGAACTCCGCTTCGCTGCCCTCGGCCAGCTTGCCCTTCTCGATCTCGATACCCGCATTGTTGAAGGCGTAGTCGAGGCGACCGTAGGCGGCCACCACACCGTCCATAAGGGCCTTGACCTCGGCATCGCGGGTCACGTCGCAACGGATGAACGTGGCCTCGCCGCCCGCCGAGCGGATCAACTCGACAGTCCCTTCCCCACCCGTTGCATCGACATCCGATACCACCACGCGCAGCCCCTCGGCAGCGAACGCCAGGGCAGTGGCACGGCCGATACCGGCGGCCCCGCCGGTCACAAGGGCCACCTGGCCGGAAAAGGTCATGCTCATGGGACGGTCCTCTGTTGGAATGGAATTTCCTCAGTCTAGCCAGGCTGTCCGGCGAGGCGGCAGCACTATCAAGCGGCTGTTGGCAGAATCATGCGAAACGCTGATGAAGAGCGACAGCGCCCATCACGCGAATGGATCGGCAGCCATTCCGCACGCCTGCGGAACTTGCTCCCCGGGGCCTCGAGGGCTATCACCAGTGTTTTCCCGCCAACGGAGTGCCCTGCCATGCCTGCCCAAAACAACCGCCAGTTCATCCTGGCCCAACGCCCCACCGGCGCCATCGACGACAACACCTTCAGCCTGGCGGAGAACCCCGTCGGCGAACCGGCGGACGGCCAGATCCTGGTGGAGAACCTCTACCTCTCCCTCGACCCGGCGATGCGCGGCTGGCTGAACGATGCCAAGTCCTACATCCCGCCGGTTCAGATCGGCGAAACCATGCGTGCCCTCGGCGTGGGCAAGGTGATCGCCTCGCGTCACTCGGGCTTCGCCGTGGGCGACCATGTCAGCGGGCTCACCGGCATCCAGGATTACTACCTGGGCGATGCTAAGGGCTTCCACAAGATCGATCCGCAGCAGGCGCCGCTGCCCCGCTATCTCTCCGCGCTGGGCATGACCGGAATGACCGCCTACTTCGCCCTGCTCGACGTAGGCGAACCCAAGGCCGGCGAAACCGTGGTGATTTCCGGCGCCGCCGGCGCGGTGGGCAGCGTGGCCGGGCAGATCGCCAAGATCAAAGGCTGCCGGGTGGTCGGTATCGCCGGCGGCCAGGACAAATGCCGCTATCTGGTCGAGGAACTGGGCTTCGACGGGGCCATCGACTACAAGAACGAAGACGTGCACGCCGGCCTCAAGCGCGAGTGCCCGAAAGGCGTGGACGTGTATTTCGACAACGTTGGCGGCGATATCCTCGACGCCGTGCTGAACCGCATCAACCTCAAGGCCCGCATCGTCATCTGCGGCGCGATCAGCCAGTACAACAACAAGCAGGCGGTGAAAGGGCCGGCCAACTACCTGTCGCTGCTGGTCAACCGCGCCCGCATGGAAGGCATGGTGGTGTTCGACTACGCCTCGCGCTTCCCCGAGGCCCTGCGCGACATCGCCGGCTGGCTGGCCAGCGGTCAGCTCAAATCGAAGGAAGACATCGTGGAAGGCCTGGAGACCTTCCCGCAGACCATCCAGAAACTCTTCACCGGTGAGAACTTCGGTAAGTTGGTCTTGAAAGTGAGGGGGTGAAGCGTGAGGGGTGAGGGGTGAGGGGTGAGGGGTGAGGGGTAAAGCCCTCGCCCCTTCCGAAGAGTCAGGCCAGTTCGGCGACTACGGCGGCCAAAGCCTGCGCCGGGTCGGCGGCCTGGCTGATCGGGCGACCGATCACCAGGTAATCGGAGCCGGCGTCCAGGGCTTGGCGCGGCGTGAGGATGCGGCGCTGGTCGTCCTGGGCGCTGCCAGCCGGACGGATACCGGGGGTGACCAGTTGCAGGGCCGGCTGGGCAGCTTTCAACGCCACCGCCTCCTGCGCCGAGCAGACCAACCCGTCCAACCCCGCCTGGGCGGCCAGCCCGGCCAGGCGCAGCACCTGCTCCTGGGGCTCAACATCCAGGCCGATACCGGCCAAGTCCTCGCGCTCCATGCTGGTCAGCACGGTCACGCCGATCAGCAGCGGCTTGGGCCCGCTCAGTGCATCCAGGGTCTCGCGGCAGGCCGCCATCATGCGCAGGCCGCCGGAACAATGCACGTTGACCATCCATACGCCCAGCTCCGCCGCGGCCTTCACCGCCATCGCCGTGGTGTTGGGGATGTCGTGGAATTTCAGATCGAGGAACACCTCGAAGCCTTGCGCCTGCAGCGCCTCGACGATCGCCGGACCACAGCGGGTGAACAGCTCCTTGCCGACCTTGACCCGGCATTGCGCCGGATTCAGCTGGGCGGCCAGGGCCAGCGCGGCCTCGCGGGTGGGGAAGTCGAGGGCGACGATGATCGGGGTCTGACAGGACATGGCAACTCTCGGGCAGGACGAAAACGGCGCGCATTGTACCCCATCGTGGCCCGGCCTGATTCGGTCCGTGACCGGCTCGCCTGACAGAGCCCTTGCCAGGGCGTATGGTGAAAATATCGAGTTCAAGGAGACCTCCCATGCCCTGGTACGCCTGGCTGATTCTGATCCTCGCCATCGGTTCCATCCTTGGCAGCCTGCTGCTGTTGCGCGACACGGCGAAAAAGCTGCCCCTCACCGAAGAACAACTGAAACGCATCCACGAGCGCAATGCCGAGCAGGATGCGAAGGATGCACAGGATCGTTAAGAGCCTGCTCAAAGGCTGTTGGGGCTTTGCCCGACCTTTTCCTCTCAAGGCGAGAGTAGATCGGGAATGGGGCTGATTTGAGGATGGTGCCAGGCTTGACTCCGCCCCCTCACCCTAGCCCTCTCCCCAGAGGGGCGAGGGGATCAGCCGTGCAGGCTTCAGATTTATGACCTGAACGATGCAACGACGAATACGCTTCAGGCGAAGCAACGACCAACGCAAAGCCTTAGCCCCCGCACAAACAACCCCCTCGCTGCTCTAGGGAGAGGGCCGAGGTAAGGGGGCGATCCAGCAGGCCACTCAACTGCCGAGACCAAGACCGAACGCCCATCAGCCCCAACGAAGTAACGACCAACGCAAAGCCTTAGCCTCCCGCACAAACAACCCCCTCGCCCCTCTGGGGAGAGGGCCGGGGTGAGGGGGCGATCCAGCAGGCCCTCCAATTGCCGAGCCCCTACTGAACTCAGTAATCGGTTTGGCCCAGAACCTTCTAGCAACACCTAACGCCTTGCATGACGCCAGGCTCCAGCGACTTGCTCGATACGCAAAGCGCGACCTGTGTCACGAGACGCGATTCCATTCCTTCGGACAGGTAAACTGCGCCCCTTCGATCGGGGGTTACATGCCTGTTCACCTGCGTTTTCTCCTGCCGCTGGCGGTGCTTGCCAGCGGTTTTCCACTGGGTTTCATCGCTCCGCAAGGCGTGGCTATCGGCATCCTGTTCATTGCGCTGGTGCTGGTCGGCGAACGCTATCTGCCCAGGCCGATCTGGTGGTCGTTGAGCCTCTCCGCCAGCGTCGCGCTGGCTGCCCACCTGCTGCCGGGCTTCAGCCCCTGGCCGTTGACCGCGCCACGGCCGTTCAGCCCGGACGCACCGCCCTATGCCGTGCGGCTGGGTTGGGACAAGCTGCTGGTCGGCCTGACGCTGCTGGCCTGGTGGCTGGGCCAGCCCAAACCTCACTCGGGAAACCTCCGGCTCGGCTACGGGGCAATGACCACCACCTTGCTGGCAGTGCCCTTGCTGGCGTTGGCGCTGGGGTTGGTCAGTTGGCAGCCGAAATGGCCTGACGAACTGCCGGTCTGGCTGGCGGTGAACCTGGGGGTGACGGTACTGACGGAGGAGCTGCTGTTTCGCGCCTGGCTACAGCGCAGCCTGATCGCCCGTTTCGGCGAATGGCCGGGCCTGCTGCTGGGGGGCGTGCTGTTCGGGGCGGTGCATCTGCCGTTCAGCCCGCCGTTCGCCCTGGTCGCCGGTGTGGCCGGGTTGGGCTACGGGTTGGCGTTCCATGCCACCGGCCGGTTGAGCGTCACGGTGCTGCTGCACGGCGCGGTCAATCTTTCCCATCTGTTGCTACTGAGCTATCCCCTTCGACTGGCATGACCTGAATCCGGTAGGGCTCGAAGATTCGCGTCAGACGGCCATCACGGCGCAGATGGTCGAGCAGAGTGGCGAACTCCTTCGCATCGATGGGCGACTCCGGACGCAACAGTGCGTAGTGGTGATAGACCTGATCCACCGTATTGGCCATCAGCAACTGGCCTTCGTACTGCGGATGCCGGACCAGAAAGTCGTCCAGGTAGGAACGGGTGACCAAGGCGACGTCCGCCCGGCCGCGCAGCACCATCAGCAGGTTGCTGTCATGGGAATAGGTCAGGGTCGCATTGAATTCCCGGCGCAGGAACTCCGGGTCCGCATTGAAGCCGGCGAAGCGGTAGTGATAGCCGTTGTAGAGCGCCAGCCGCTTGCCCTTGAGCTGGTCGAAGTAGGTCTGCCCGCGCGACGGCTCGTTGCGGGCGACGTATACCTCGGCATCTTCGAGCCCCATGTCGACCAATTGATGGGGAATACCCTGCCAGCCCCATTCGGGATTCTCGAAGATCGCGATGTCGATCCGGCCCTGCTGGAAATCACGGAAGCGCCGGGCCACAGCCGTCGGCAACAGCACGAACTGGTACTGGCCCTGGATCTGGTTCAGCGCCGTGAGCAGTTCGGGCAGCAGGCCGGTGGCCTTCTCCTCCTCGAACTTGCCCACATAGGGCGGGAAATGCGCGCCGCTCACCTGCACCCGTTCGGCGGCGGCGGCCATCGACGGACCGACCATCGCGCCCAACAACAGCCATAGCCCCCATAACGCCACTCGCTCTGGATGCGGCATCCGCGACCTCGATCACAGAAAGATATAGGCCAGCCTAACGCAGAGACTGCTGGACAGCCAGTTCAGGGAGTCACCAGCGCACCTTCGGGCATCGACAGGTAATAGCGCCGCAACAGGAGGTCCAGATCGCCGCTTCGACGCAGATCGTCCAGCAGCACCGCGAGGGCCGAAGCGCTCAATGGCCCGCCGGGACGTACCAGAGCCTGGTGGTGGTACTCCTGGTCGACCCGCTCGGAGACCAGCAGCCCGTTCCCCTGCCGTGGGTGTTCGGCCAGGTACGCCTGCAGGTAGGAACGGGTGACCACGGCGATATCCGCCCGCCCGCGCAGCACCATCAGCAGGTTGCTGTCGTGGGAATAAGTGAGCATGGCCCGGTAGTTTTCGGTCAGGAAGGCCTGGTCGGCGTTGAAGCCGGCGAAGCCATAGTGGTAGCCGCTGTAGAGCGCCAGCCGCTTGCCTTTCAGCTCGGAGAAGTAGTCCTGCCCGCGCCCCGATTCGGCACGGGCGACATAGACCTCGGCATCCTCGATCCCCAGATCGAGCGATGTCAGATCGACGCCCTGCCAGCCCCAGGCCGACGACTCGAAGATCATCATATCGAAGCGGGCATGGCGGAAATCGCGGTAGCGGCGCGCAGTCGATGTGGGCAGCAGGACGAAGCGGTACTCGCCCTGGGAGCGATTGAGCAGGCCGAGCAGCTCCGGCAGCAGACCACCGGGCGCGTCGCTTTCCGGCTTGGTCACGTAAGGGGGGAAATGATAGGCGCCCACGCGCACCACTTGTTCGGCCGAGGCAGGTTGCACTACCAGCGCCAGCAGAGCGGCCAACAGGACGGTCAATATCACGCGCAAGCGGAACCCTCGAAGGACATGAAAAAACGCAACTGCGGGGCAGCGCCACCAAGCGGACTTCCAGATGTCCCGAGCCAATTAACCGGCTCGCTTGAAGCCTAGTCGATTCCCGTCAAACTTCCTTGATCACCAGCGAAAGCGCCTCTTCCGCCAGTTGATCCAGGCTCATCGGCCCCTGCGGACGGAACCAGGTGGTGGTCCATGACAGTGCGCCGGTGAGGAAGCGTCTCAGGATGAAGGGATCGGCCTTGAAATAGCCGGCCAGCTTGGCCTCGCCGAGCACTTCCAGCCAGAGCGCTTCGTAGGTGTCGCGCAGGGCCAGGATGTACGCCTGGCCCTCTTCCGACAGCGAGCGCCATTCGTAGACCAGCACCGCCATGGCTTCGCCCGTCCCGCCCATGATCGATTGCAGCTCGCAACGGATCAGTGCCAGCACCCGCTCGCGCAGGTTGGTCGCCTCGGCCAGGGAGGCCCGCATCAGCGCGGTGTTATAGAGGATGGTTTCTTCCATGACCGAGCGGAGGATCTCATCCTTGCTCTTGAAGTGATGAAAAATGCTGCCGGACTGGATGCCCACCGCGCTCGCCAGGTCGCGAACGGTGGTGCGCTCGTAGCCTTTGCTGCGGAACAGGTGGGCCGCTGTTTGCAGCAACTTGCCCCGGGCACTGTCCGGATCGGTCACCTGCCCGCTTGCCACCAGCTCCTGCATCACTGCCTGGGCTTGTTGATCGTCCACGCTATCGCTCCCCGCCTGTGGTTCCGCTCCGGCAAACCCCGCCCGCCGGTCGATCGACGGGCGTTTTCAGGTTTGTCCGGCAAGTGCTTGTCGTTATTGACGAAATTTATGCGCAGCCGGCGAGCCGAGCAAGCGCTTGGGCACACTTCGGGCAAGATTCCTCTTCCGAGGGGTTTTCAACCAAGCGCTTGCTTGGTAATGTCGAACCACCTTACAGCGCTGCGGACAATTCCAATGACCAAGACCGTACGCATCGGCTGCGCCTCCGCCTTCTGGGGCGACACCTCCACCGCCGCGGCCCAGCTGGTGCAGGACGCACCGCTGGATTACCTGGTGTTCGATTACCTGGCGGAGATCACCCTGTCGATCATGGCCGGCGCCCGTCTCAAGCAACCGGACGCCGGCTACGCCACCGATTTCATCGAAGTCCTCGCCCCGCTGCTGCCGGCGATCGCCGAACGGCGCATCCGCGTGATCAGCAATGCCGGCGGGGTCAACCCGCAGGCTTGCGCCGCCGCCTTGCGCGCCGCCTGCAACAAGGCCGGAGTGGCGCTGAAGATCGCCGTGCTGCACGGCGACGACCTGCGCCCGAAGCTCGGCGAACTGGTCAAGGCCGATGTACGCGAGATGTTCAGCGACGAACCGCTGCCGGCCATGTGCGTCTCGGTGAACGCCTACCTCGGCGCCCCCGGCATCGTCGCGGCGCTGGAGGCGGGCGCCGATATCGTCATCACCGGCCGGGTGGTGGACAGCGCGGTGGTCAGTGCCGCGCTGGTCCATGAGTTCGGCTGGGCCTGGGACGACTATGACCGCCTGGCCCAGGCCGCATTGGCCGGGCACATCATCGAATGCGGGGCGCAGTGCACCGGCGGCAACTTCACCGACTGGGAGCAGGTGCCGGACTACGAGCACATCGGTTTTCCCATTGTCGAAGTCGAGGCCGACGGGCACTTCGTCGTGACCAAGCCGGAAGGCAGCGGCGGGCTGGTCACGCCGTTCACGGTGGGCGAGCAACTGCTCTACGAAATCGGCGACCCGCGCGCCTACCGCTTGCCGGACGTGATCTGCGATTTCTCCCACGTCAGCCTCGACCAGGCCGGCGCGAACCGCGTCGCCGTGGCCGGCGCCCGAGGCTTGCCGCCTACCGACCAGTACAAGGTCAGCGCCACCGCGCCGGACGGATTCCGCTGCACCGCCAGTTGCGTGATCGCCGGAATCGACGCGGTGAAAAAAGCCCATCGGGTGAGCCAGGCAATCCTTGCCAAGACCGAGGAACTGTTCCAAGAGCGCGGCTGGGGACCGTATCGCGAGACCAGCGTCGAGCTGCTCGGCAGCGAGGCCACCTACGGCCCGCACGCCATGCGCCAGGACACCCGCGAAGTGGTGATCAAGCTCGCCGTGCGCCATCCGCGCAAGGAGGCGCTGGTGCTGTTCTCCCGCGAAATCGCCCAGGCTGCCACCGGTATGGCGCCGGGCCTGACCGGCATCGTCGGCGGGCGCCCTACGGTCTATCCGGTGATCCGCCTGTTTTCCTTCCTCGTGGACAAGGCCGCCTGCGACCTCGAACTCGACCTGGACGGCCAACGCCTGGCGGTGACGCTACCGCCCAAGGCCGCCCTGGACACCCGTGAGCTGCCCGAGGCCCTTGACCCGCCGAAGCCGGAAGGCCAGGCCCAGGTCAGCGTGCCGCTGGTACGGCTGGCAGTGGCGCGCTCCGGCGACAAGGGCAACCACAGCAACATCGGTGTCATGGCGAGAAAGCCGGAATACCTGCCCTGGATCGCCGAGGCACTGACCAACGATGCCGTGGTGGAGTGGATGCGCCACGTGCTCGACCCGGTCGTCGGCCGGGTCGGCCGCTGGTACCTGCCCGGTACGCACAGTCTTAACTTCCTGCTGGAGAACAGTCTGGGCGGCGGCGGCGTCGCCAGCCTGCGCATCGATCCCCAAGGCAAGGCGTTCGCCCAGCAGCTTCTGGAATTCCCGGTGCCGGTGCCCCAGGCGCTGGCCGAGCGCTTATAAGCCAAGGCACCGCATAGCCGAGCCCCACGACGAGGACGACAACGAATGGCATACGACTCGATCTTCCGACCCGGCCTGTTCGCCGGCCAGACCATCCTGGTCACCGGTGGCGGCAGTGGCATCGGCCGTTGCACCGCCCATGAACTGGCGGCCCTGGGCGCGCATGTGGTGCTGGTCGGGCGCAAGGCGGAAAAACTGGAAAAGACCGCTGGCGAAATCGGCGAGGACGGCGGCAGCGCCAGTTGGCATGCCTGCGACATCCGCGACGAGGACCAGGTGAAAGCCATGGTCGCGGCGGTGGTGGCCGAGCGCGGCACCATCCATCAATTGGTCAATAACGCCGGCGGGCAATACCCTGCCCCGCTCGCCTCGATCAACCAGAAAGGCTTCGAGACGGTGGTACGCACCAACCTGGTCGGCGGCTTCCTGGTCGCCCGCGAGGTGTTCAACCAGAGCATGAGCAAGACCGGCGGCGGCATCGTCAACATGCTCGCCGACATGTGGGGCGGCATGCCCGGCATGGGCCATTCCGGGGCGGCACGCGCCGGCATGGAAAACTTCACCCGCACCGCCGCCGTCGAGTGGGCGCATGCCGGGGTACGGGTGAACGCCGTGGCGCCGGGCTGGATCGCCTCCAGCGGCATGGACACCTACGAGGGTGCCTTCCGCGCGGTGATCCCCACCCTGCGGGAAAGCGTGCCGCTCAAGCGCATCGGCACCGAATCGGAGGTGTCTGCCGCCATCGTCTTCCTGCTCTCCCCCGGTGCCGCCTTCGTCAATGGCGCCACCCTGCGCATCGACGGCGGCGCCAGCCTCGGCGGCCGGGCCTTCCCCCTGGGCAAGGCGAAACCTGGGCAGCACCAGCCGTACAACGGCTTCCACCGGGCCTTCCTGCCCGACGTGCTGAAGGATGCGGAGTGAGTCATGGCGGTCATCCAGTCGCAGATCGACACCCAGGGCGAGGATTTCGCCCGCAACCGCGAGGCCATGCTGGCGGCCGTCTCCGGCTTCCGTGAGATCGAGCAGAAGCTGCTGGACAAGGCGGCCGAAGCCAAGGCCAAGTTCGACAAGCGCGGCCAACTGCTGCCGCGCGAACGCCTGAACCTGTTGCTCGACCCCGGCGCGCCATTCCTCGAACTCTGTTCGCTGGCCGGCTACAAGCTGCACGACGACAAGGACGGCACCCAGGCCGGCGGCGGCATCACCGCCGGCATCGGCTACATCGCCGGGGTGCGCTGCCTAGTGACCGCCAGCAACAGCGCGATCAAGGGCGGCACCATCTCCCCCACCGGCCTGAAGAAAACCCTGCGCCTGCAACAGATCGCCATGGAGAACAAGCTGCCGGTGGTGGCCCTCACCGAAAGCGGCGGCGCCAACCTCAACTACGCGGCGGAAATCTTCGTCGAAGGCGCGCGCGGCTTCGCCAACCAGGCACGGATGTCGGCCATGGGCCTCCCGCAGATCACCGTGGTGCACGGCTCCAGCACCGCCGGCGGGGCCTATCAGCCGGGGCTGTCCGACTACGTGGTGGTGGTGCGCGACAAGGCCAAGCTGTTCCTCGCCGGCCCGCCACTGCTCAAGGCAGCCACCGGCGAAGTGGCGACCGACGAGGAACTGGGCGGCGCCGCGATGCACGCCCAGGTCGCCGGCACCGCCGAATACCTGGCGGAGAACGATGCCGACGGCGTGCGCATCGTCCGCGACATCCTCGCCCTGCTGCCCTGGAACGCACAGTTGCCAGCCCGCTCGCAACGCGCCTGGCGAGAGCCGCTGTACCCGGCCGAGGACCTGCTCGGGCTGGTCCCGGCCGATCCGAAGAAGCCCTACGACGTGCGCGAGATTATCGCGAGGATCGCCGACGGCTCGGCATTCCTCGATTTCAAGAACGAGTTCGACAGCCAGACCGTCTGCGGCCACCTGGCCATCGAGGGCCAGCCCTGCGGCTTCATCGGCAACAACGGTCCGATTACCCCGAAAGGCGCCGCCAAGGCCGCGCAATTCATCCAGCTCTGCGACCAGAGCAACACGCCGATCCTGTTCTTCCACAACACCACCGGCTTCATGGTGGGTACCGAGTCGGAGCAGAACGGCGTGATCAAGCACGGCTCGAAGATGATCCAGGCGGTGGCCAACGCCCGGGTGCCCAAGCTGACCGTGGTCGTCGGCGGCTCCTACGGCGCCGGCAACTACGCCATGTGCGGCCGCGGCCTCGACCCGCGCTTCATCTTCGCCTGGCCGAACAGCCGCACGGCGGTGATGGGCGGCGCCCAGGCCGGCAAGGTGCTGCGCATCGTCACCGAGGAAAAACACGCGAAGGAAGGCAAGGTCCCCGACCCGAAGATGCTCGACATGCTGGAAACCGCCACCGCGCAAAAGCTCGACAGCCAGTCCGGCGCACTCTATGGCACCGCCAGCCTGTGGGACGACGGCCTGATCGACCCGCGCGATACCCGCAGGCTACTCGGCTACCTGCTGGACATCTGCGCGGAGGCGGACATGCGGCCGTTGAAGGCCAACAGTTTCGGCGTGGCGCGCTTTTAGAAACCCGGATTGCTCTGGTGCTTATCCGGGCTACACGAATCGAACTCTTCCCGTGCGACGGGAGAGGAAACGGCAAGGAGAACAACAAGATGCTGTTTACCCAGGAACACGAAGAACTGCGCCGCACCGTGCGAAATTTCGTCGAGAAAGAGATCAATCCGCACGTCGACGAGTGGGAGAAAGCCGGGCGCTTCCCGATCCACGACATCTTCCGGAAAGCCGGCGCCCTTGGCCTGCTGGGCATTTCCAAGCCGGAAAAATTCGGCGGCATGGGCCTGGACTACAGCTATTCCATCGTCGCCGCCGAGGAGTTCGGCACCATCCATTGCGGCGGCATCCCGATGTCCATCGGCGTGCAGACCGATATGTGCACCCCGGCCCTGGCGCGCTTCGGTTCCGACGAACTGCGCGAAGAGTTCCTCCGACCGGCCATCGCCGGGGAGTTGGTGGGTTGCATCGGCGTTTCCGAAGTGGGTGCCGGCTCCGACGTCGCCGGGCTGAAGACCACGGCGCGCAAGGACGGCGACGACTACGTGATCAACGGCAGCAAGATGTGGATCACCAACTCGCCGTCGGCCGACTTCATGTGCCTGCTGGCCAATACCTCGGACGACAAGCCGCACATCAACAAGTCGCTGATCATGGTGCCGATGAAGACACCGGGCATCAGTGTCAGCCCGCACCTGGACAAGCTCGGCATGCGCAGTTCGGAGACCGCCCAGGTGTTCTTCGACAACGTGCGCGTGCCGCAACGCTACCGCATCGGCCAGGAAGGCGCGGGCTTCATGATGCAGATGCTGCAGTTCCAGGAAGAACGGCTGTTCGGCGCGGCCAATATGATCAAGGGCCTGGAACACTGCGTCGACGCCACCATCGCCTACTGCAAGGAGCGCCAGACCTTCGGCCAGCCGCTGATCGATAACCAGGTCATCCACTTCCGCATGGCCGAGCTACAGACCGAGATCGAGGCCCTGCGTGCCCTGGTCTACCAGGCCACCGAGCAGTATGTCGCCGGAAAGGACGTCACCAAGCTGGCCTCCATGGCCAAGCTCAAGGCCGGCCGGCTCGGCCGCGAGGTGTCCGATGCCTGCCTGCAGTACTGGGGCGGCATGGGCTTCATGTGGGACAACCCGGTGTCCCGCGCCTACCGCGACGTGCGCCTGGTTTCCATCGGCGGCGGCGCGGACGAAATCATGCTCGGCATCATCTGCAAGCTGATGGGCATCCTGCCGGGGAAGAAGAAGGGCTAACGGTGGTTCTCACGTCGAGGCGTCGAACCGTCCGCGTCCCAGCGACGCGGAGCGTCGCAAGCCGCATTCCCACGCGGAGCATGGGAACGATCAAGAACGCGGAGCCTGGGAGCGATCTCTCCCCCGGCATGGAACGGCCCAATCAACGAGGTATCCGGCATGACTGAACTGCCGAACTGCGAAACCCTGCTGCTGGCCTACGACCGCGGCGTGCTGCAGATCACCCTCAACCGCCCGGACTGCCGCAACGCCATGAGCCTGCGCATGGTGGAAGAGCTGCGCGCCGTGCTGGCGGCTGCCGGCGGCGATCGCGAGGTGCGTGCCCTGGTCCTGCGCGGTACCGCTGGTCATTTCTGCGCCGGCGGCGACATCAAGGACATGGCCGCCGCCCGCAGCGCGGGTGCCGACGCCTATCGCACCCTGAACCGCGCCTTCGGCAGCCTGCTGGAAGAAGCACAGAGCGTTCCGCAAGTACTGGTGGCCGCGCTCGAAGGCGCGGTACTCGGCGGCGGTTTCGGCCTGGCTTGCGTTTCCGACATTGCCATCGCCCATGAAGGCGCGCAGTTCGGCCTGCCGGAAACCAGCCTCGGCATCCTGCCCGCGCAGATCGCACCGTTCGTGGCCAAGCGCATCGGCCTGACCCAGGCCCGCCGCCTGGCCCTCACCGCCGCCCGCTTCGACGGCGCGGAAGCGTGGCGCCTGGGACTGGTGCACTACTGCGAAGCCAACACCGAGGCACTGGACCAGCGCCTCGCCGAAGTACTCGGCCAGATACGCCAATGCGCGCCGCAGGCCAACGCCCGGACCAAGCAGCTCCTGCTGGCGACCGAAACCACCCCACTGGGCACGCTGCTGGACGAGGCCGCCGACCGGTTCGCCGAAGCCGTCACCGGCCCCGAGGGCACCGAAGGTACCCTGGCCTTCGTGCAGAAACGCAAGCCGGAATGGTGTGAGGGGTGAGGTGTCAGGGGTGAGGGAATGAGTGGCATGACACCTCCCCTCACGCCTCCCACCTCATCCCTCCCCCTTAACCAAGGAGCCGTTATGCCCGCGTTCACCAAGATTCTCATCGCCAACCGTGGCGAGATCGCCTGCCGGGTCATCGCCACCGCGCACCGCCTCGGCTATCGCACGGTGGCGGTATACAGCGAGGCCGACCGCGAGGCCCGTCATGTGCAACTGGCTGACGAAGCGGTGTGCATCGGCCCAGCCCCGGTCGGCCAGTCGTACCTGAACGGCGAGGCCCTCCTCGCCGCCGCGCGCCGGACCGGTGCCGATGCCATCCACCCGGGCTACGGCTTCCTGTCGGAAAACACCGCCTTCGCCGAAGCCTGCAAAGCGGCGGGGGTCGTCTTCATTGGGCCATCGGTGGAGGCGATCCGCCTGATGGGCAGCAAGCGCCTGTCCAAACTCGCCATGCTGGAAGCCGGCGTGCCGTGCATTCCCGGCTACGAAGGTGCCGAACAGGACGATGCCACCCTCGTCCGCGAGGCGGCGCGCATCGGCTATCCGCTGATGATCAAGGCCAGCGCCGGCGGTGGCGGACGCGGCATGCGCCTGGTGCATTCGGCCGACGAACTGGTCGTCCAACTGCGCACTGCCCGTTCCGAAGCCCTAAACGCCTTCGGCTCGGCCGAGCTGATCCTCGAAAAGGCGGTGATCCAGCCACGCCACGTGGAAATCCAGGTTTTCGGCGACCGGCACGGCAACCTGGTCTACCTCGGCGAGCGCGATTGCTCGGTGCAGCGCCGCCACCAGAAGGTGATCGAGGAAGCTCCCTGCCCGGTGATGACGCCAGCGCTGCGCCGGGCCATGGGCGAAGCGGCGATACAGGCGGCGGCCAGCGTCCGCTACGTGGGGGCCGGCACCGTCGAGTTTCTCCTCGACCGCGACGGCGCGTTCTATTTCCTGGAAATGAACACTCGCCTGCAGGTGGAGCATCCGGTCACCGAGCTGGTCACCGGCCAGGATCTGGTGGCCTGGCAGCTGCGTGTCGCCGAGGGCCAGCCCCTGCCTCTGCGTCAAGACGATATCCCGCTGCGTGGCCATGCCATCGAAGTCCGCCTGTATGCCGAGGATACGGCGCATGGCTTCCTGCCGCAGACCGGCCAGGTTGTGCGTTGGGAGCCGGCCATCATCGACGGCATCCGCATCGATCACGGCCTCGAGGAAGGCCAGTCCGTCACCCCCTTCTACGATCCGATGCTGGCCAAGCTGATCGCCTACGGCGAGACCCGCGACGAAGCCCGGCGCAAGCTGCTGCGTGCCGTGGAGGATTGCGTGTTGCTCGGCGTTACCGGGAACCAGCGCTTCCTCGCCAACCTGCTGGCGCATCCCGTTTTCGCCGCAGGTAAGGCGACCACCGCCTTCATCGGCGAGCATTTCGCCGACGATCCGAGCCTGCACCCGCAATCACCAATTCCCGGCGAGCTGGCCGTGGCCGCCGCCCTGCTCTACCAGGCGTCGGCCCTGACGCGAGCACACCAGCCCGGTCTGGCCGGCTGGCGCAGCGCCAACAGCGCGCCCTGGCGCTACCTGCTCGGCCGCGGTGAAGAGAAGCACACGGTGGAGCTGGACCTGCTGGACGGCGGCCCGCAGCCACGAATGACCGCACGTTGCGGCGAGCAATCCATGGACCTGCGTCTGATCGGCAGCGACGGCCGCTGGGCTACATTCGAACTGGACGGCGTGCGCCGACGTCTTGCCTACCACCTCGACGGTGAGCGCATCTGGCTGCACGGTGCCTTCGGCAACCTGGAATTGCGCGACCTCACCCATGCGCCGAGCGGTGCGCAGAACGCTGCGCACTCCGGCACGATCAAGGCACCGATGGATGGCGCCATCGTCGAGGTGCTGGTCGCCGAAGGCGAAAAGGTCGGCAAGGGCCAACTGCTGGTGGTGTTGGAAGCGATGAAGATGGAACACCCGCTCAAGGCCGGCATGGACGGCGTCGTCCGCCGGGTCGGCGTGAGCCGGGGCGATCAGGTCAGGAGCCGCCAGCTTCTGATCGAGGTGGAAGCCGAAGAAACCTGAAACCGTCATGCGCGCCGTCGATATCTCGCCTCGCAATCAACCAGGAGAACCGCCATGTCACTCACCGGAAAGACCCTGTTCATCACCGGCGCCAGCCGCGGCATTGGCCGGGAGATCGCCCTGCGCGCGGCGCGGGATGGCGCCAACGTGGTGGTGGCGGCGAAAAGCGCCGAGCCGCATCCGAAACTGCCCGGCACCATCCATAGCGTCGCAGAGGAAGTCGAGGCCGCCGGCGGCAAGGCCCTGGCGCTGCAACTGGACGTCCGCGACGAGAACGCCGTGCGCGAGGCCATGGCCCGGGCCGCCGAGCGGTTCGGCGGAATCGATGCGCTGGTCAATAACGCCGGCGCGATCAAGCTGCTCGGTGTCGAACGGCTGGAGCCCAAGCGTTTCGACCTGATGTTCCAGATCAACACCCGCGCGGTGATGGTCTGCAGCCAAGCCGCGCTGCCCTACCTGAAGCAGAGCGGCAACGGCCATATCCTCAGCCTGTCGCCGCCGCTGAACCTGGACGCCCGCTGGTTCGCCCAGCACGGCCCGTACAGCGTGACCAAGTACGGCATGAGCATGCTCACCCTGGGCATGAGCGAGGAATTCAAGAAGTACGGCATCAGCGTCAATGCGCTCTGGCCCAAGACCATCATCGCCACCGCCGCCATCGAGTTCGAACTGGGTGGCCGCGACGCCTTCAAGGGCGCCCGTACCCCGGCGATCATGGCCGACGCCGCCCACGCCATCCTCTCCAGCAGCAGCCGCGCCATCACCGGTCGCCTGCTGGTCGACGAGGATATCCTGCGCGAACAGGGCCAGACGGATTTCGAGCAATACCGCTACGACCCGCAGGGCGGGCCGCTGGTGCCGGATCTGTTCCTCGGCTGAAGGTTTGCCGATCTGCCCGGGCCGTTCCGCGCCCGGGCCAAAGCGAGCGCAGTGTCCCTGGGCTAGAGTGCCGGCAATAACAACGACAATGCCGAACGTGCCGATTGCCATGAGCCAAGCCGATCTGATTTCTCCCGTACGCTTCCTGGCCCGCCTGCCGCTGCACCTGCCACGTGTGCCGCGCATGTTGCGCGGGCTCTACTACGCCGGAATCCGTAACCGCGACAGGAACCTCTCCCTGGCCTGGGCACTGGAACGCGCCGCTCGCCTGCACCCGGAACGGCCGGCGCTGATGGATGAGCAGCGGCGCCTGAGCTACGACGCCTTCAACGCTTGGGCGAACCGCCTGGCCTGGGCGTTCAAGGCCGAAGGGGTACGCCACGGCAGTGTGGTGGCGGTGATGCTGGAGAACCGCCTGGAGCTGCTGGCGATCCTCGCCGCGCTGGCCAAGCTGGGCGCCATCGGTGCGCTGATCAACACCACCCAGCGCGGCAAGGTGCTGGCCCACAGCCTCAACCTGGTCGAGCCGAGCCATTTCGTGATCGGCGACGAGCTGCGGGATGCCTTCGACGAGGTGCGGGGCGAGCTGGTCGACGAGGGCCGGCATTACTGGGTCGGCGATCACGATACCCTCGCCGCCCCCGGCGAAGCCCCGGCCGGCTGGCACAATCTGATGCGCCTGGCCCTCGGCCGGGACGACGCTAATCCGCCGGACAGCCTCCGGGTGCGCATGAAGGATGCCTGCTTCTACATCTACACCTCGGGTACCACCGGCCTGCCCAAGGCGTCGATCATGAGCCACGGCAAATGGATCAAGGCCTACGGCGGCTTCGGCCACTCCGGCCTGACGCTCGACGAGCAGGATGTCCTCTACCTCACGCTGCCGTGCTACCACAACAACGCCGTGACCGTGTGCTGGAGCGCGGCCCTGGCGGGCGGCGCGGCCATCGCCCTGCGCCGCAAGTTCTCCGCCAGCGCCTTCTGGGCGGATGTACGGCGCTACAACGCCACCTGCTTCGGCTACATCGGCGAACTGTGCCGCTATCTGCTGAACCAGCCGCCCTCCGAGGACGAGCGCGACAACAGCCTGCGCTGCATGATCGGCAACGGATTGCGACCCTCGATCTGGGCGGAATTCAAGGAGCGCTTCGGCATCGAGCGAATCACCGAGTTCTATGCCTCCAGCGAAGGCAACATCGGCTTCACCAACGTGTTCAACTTCGACAACACCGTGGGCTTCTCCCCCGCCACTTACGCCATCGTCCGCTACGACCTGGAGAATGACCGGCCGATCCGCAATGCCAAGGGCTTCCTGGAAAAGGCGGACAAGGGCGAAGCCGGGCTGCTGATCAGCGAGATCAGCGACAAGTGGCCGTTCGACGGCTACACCGATCCGGCGAAGAGCGAGGCGGTGATCCTGCGCAACGTCTTCAAGAAGGGCGACGCCTGGTACAACACCGGCGACCTGATGCGCGACATCGGCTGCAAGCACGCCCAGTTCGTCGACCGGCTCGGCGACACCTTCCGCTGGAAAGGCGAGAACGTCTCCACCACCGAAGTGGAAAGCGTGCTGGGCGCCTTCCCCGGTATCGAGGACGCGGTGGTGTACGGGGTAGAGATTCCGGGAACCAATGGCCGCTGCGGCATGGCGGCGCTGCGCCCGGCGCCGGGCCTCATACCGGACTGGCACGAACTGGCCGCCCACCTGGACCGCGAACTGCCGCCCTACGCCATACCGCTGTTCGTGCGGCTACTGGCCAAAGTGGAGACCACCGGGACCTTCAAATACAAGAAGACCGACCTCAAGCGCGAAGCCTACGACCCCACCGCGACCCACGACGCCCTGTTCGTCCGCCTGCCCGGCGAGGACCGCTACCAACCGCTGGATGCCGATCTGTACCGGGCGATACAGAACGGCGAGTACCGGTTCTAGGGACAGCTCGCTCGACCGGATGCTTGTCGGGGCGAATGAATTCACCCCCGCGCGGTCGCTTTTCGTAGGAGCCAGCTCTGCTGGCGATTCGTGCGCTCGGCGACGCTCCGTTTCGCGAGCAGAACTCGCTCCTACACAGGCAACGCCAGACCTCTTCGTAGGGGCGAATTTATTCGCCCCTACGGCAAAGCACCGGACCTGTGTGAGAACGAATTCATTCGCGATGGCGGATGGTCTCTTCGCGGATAGGTAGGTGCTCTCAGCGCTTGAACTCGAACTGCAACTCAGCGCCTTCTACCGACTGCCAGTAATCATCCTCGCGATCATTGGTAATCAGGCGGCCATTGAGCTGGAACGGGCTTTCCGTCGGCGCCTTATCGACGAAGAACGAGGGCAACACCGAGTCCAGGGGCTTGTCCTCGAGCGGCTCGACCTGTTCCACCAGCTCCGGCGGAAGGCTGAGATCCAGGTTTGCCTTGGGCGCCTCTTCGACCTTGGCCGGTGCAGGCGGGGTGGGTTTCACCGCGACCGCGGGCTTCGGCTTCAACTCAGGCGACTTGACCGTGGCTTTTTCCGGGGCTGCCGGTTTCGCCGGCTCGACCGCCGGAGGTGACGGTAGCACAGGTGTCGGCGCGGGTGCGGGAACGGCAGCCGGCTCGGGCTTGGCCGGCTTTGCCGGCGGTTTGTCGGGCTCGCAGGCCCCGAGGGCGAACAGAAACGGAATCAGGCAGAGAAAACGGACGTTCATCGGCAGTCGCAAAGGGAACACGGATAAGCTCAATGCTGGCCCTCTCACCTTGTTCTGGCAAGCGCACCGGGATGGGGCAGGCGGTGACAGCGCCTCGCCTACCGTTCGACCCCGGATCGCTCACGCCTCATGGCGACCGAACAGTGCCCAGAGCAGCAGTCCGAAGCCACAGGCCGATACCAGGCTGCCTAGCGCACCCAGCGCTGCGTACACCCAGACCATGTCGGTGGCGTTCTCCAGCAGTTGGGGCAATACCGCATACAACGCAGCTTGTGTCACGAACCAGACCAGCATCAGCGCCATGCTCAGGAAGCACAGCAGGCTCACCCGTGGCCGTTGCCGCCAATGAGCCAGGGCCAACGCCCCACCGGCGAGCCAGACCAGCAGCAACGGCAGGCTGCCGGCATAGCCGACGAGCGCACTCCAGAACGAATAGCTCCCCATCTCCCCTCTCCTTTTCGATAGTGCGCCGACCGCCGGCCAGCGCATCCAGGCTAGCGCTTCTGCGCTTCCTCCTGCGCCAGACGCTCCAGTTCGGCGGTCAGATCCCGTTGCGGGTAGCGATCCTGCAGCAGACGCAACTGTTGTTCCGCGACTTGCTCGTCGCCTTGCCGCCGCAGTTCGAGCACCTTCTGCAGCGCCTGCCGCAGTTGCTCTTCCGACTGTTCGTCGGCGAGGGAACCGGCGATCCCGGCGGCTTCCGAGCTCTCCGCCATGTCGCCCACATCGGGCGCCATCTTGGCAGGCGCGCTCTGCCTTTCGGCCAACATCGAAGGCGCAGCGGGAGCTTCTTCAGCCAATTGTCGCCGGCTCAAGGCTCGTTCCTCAGGCATCGGCGGCGCGGCATAGCTGCTCACCGGCGCGGGTGCCCTGGGCATCGGCACGGCATCCATTTCACCCGGCCATTCAAGGGTATGCAGCCCCAGGCCGATCGTCGCCAGGCTGGCGAAGGCCACCGACCAGCGCGTCCGGGGATTGCCGGCGAACAACCAGGCACGCAGGCGATCGAACAGGCCAGGCCGCGTCTCGCGGCGGGAAGCAGCGGCCTCACGGGCCGCCGCCAGAATACGGGCATCCAGCTCGGCGGAAGGCTGCTCGGCCGTGTGCCGGCGGTAATGCTGCAGCAATTCCAGCTCGGCGGAATCGGGCCGTTGTGGCGTCTGATTCATGCGGATACCTCCTCGGCCGCCGCCGGATCGGTCAGCAACCGGCGCAGCTTCTGCAAGGCGTAGCGCAGGCGGCTTTTCACCGTCTCCGCCGGGGTGCGGGTCAATTCGGCGATTTCCGCCAGTTCGAGATCGCCGTGGGCACGTAGCAAAAACACTTCCCGCTGTTCTCCCGGCAACTCGTCGAGCGCCGCGCGCAGGCGCGCCTGGTCACGGCTGAGGCTGAGCTGCTGCTCGGGGCCGGGCTCACTGGAGGCCTCGCCATGCAGTTGCTCGTCGAATACCTCCTGCAAGCCCTGCCGACGCCCCTGCTTGCGCCATTGATCGATCAGACGATTGCGGGCGATCTGGTACAGCCAGGTCTTGAAGCTGACCTGTTCGCGCAGCACCGATTCACTGCGGATCAGGCTTAGCCAGGTTTCCTGGAAAATTTCTTCGGCCAGCGCGGAGTCGCCGCACAGGCCGCAGAGGAAACGAAACAGGCCGAGGCGATGCCGTTCGTAGAGAACGCCAAAGGCCCCGGCATCGCCATTGCGATAGCGCCGCAGCAAGGCGGCATCGTCATCCATCACGGTCTCGGTCCTGAGTGATTGCCGGTCTCCTTCGACCGGCCGCGCACAGGCGGCCGGTCGTTCGCGGGAAAGATGCCATCAGTCGGACGTGCCGTCACTGGAAATATCCAGGCTCTGCGCCAGTTCGACCAGTTGGACGAACTCGCCGCGCAGACCGAACGGATCCTCGCCTTTCGCCCCGCGCGCCAGACGGGCACTGTCGGCGAGACCGAACTCACCGGTGTAGCGGCCACCACGCAGTTGCTGGGCGAAGGCCGCCACTGCGGCGGCGAAACGCAGGTCCTCGCTGGCACGCTCGATCGATGCGACCGGCTCCGGCTGCACTGGCACCTCCAGTAGCCGGCTGCTCGTCTCCCCCGGTGCCTTGTAGCGAATCCGCAATAGCGCCAGCTCGTTCTTGTCCGCGGTCGCCGGTGGCTTCGACTGGTACCGTAACGGTTCCAACCAACCCTTTCCGCCCACCGGGACGACCTCGTAGAGCGCGGTGACCGTATGCCCGGCGCCGATCTCACCGGCATCCACCTTGTCGTTGCTGAAATCCTCCCGTTTGAGGGCACGGTTCTCGTAGCCCAGCAGGCGGTATTCGCTGACCTGGGCCGGGTTGAATTCCACTTGGATCTTCACGTCCTTCGCCACCACCGACAGGGTCGAGCCGAGCTGGTCCACCAGTACCTTGCGCGCCTCGCGCAGATTGTCGATGTAGGCATAGTTACCGTCGCCGGCATCGGCCAATTGCTCCATCAGCCGCTCATTGTAGTTATCGACGCCGAAGCCCAGGGTGGTCAGCGAAACCCCGGTCTTGCGCTTATCCGCCGCCAGTTGCTTGAGGGTTTCGAAGTCGCTGATGCCGACGTTGAAGTCGCCGTCGGTGGCCAGCAGGATGCGGTTGATCCCCTTCTCGATGAAGCCTTTGCTGGCCTGCTGATAGGCCAGTTGGATGCCGGATTCCCCTGCCGTGGAACCGCCGGCGGTGAGGGCCTCGATGGCCGCGCGAATGCGGGCCTTCTCCGCACCGGAAGTCGGCTCCAGCACCACCCGCGACTCGCCGGCGTAGACCACCAGCGACACCTTGTCCTGGGGCCGCAATTGGTCGACCAACAATTTCAGGGTGCTTTGCACCAGGGGCAGCCCCTCGCGCCGATCCATCGAGCCGGAGACATCGACGAGAAACACCAGGTTGGCTGGCGGCAAGGCTTCCACCTGTGTATCCGAGGCCTTGATCGCTACACGCAGCAGGCGGCTTTCGGGATTCCACGGGGTCTGCGTCAGCTCGATACCGATGCCGAACGGGGTGTCCCCTTTCGGCAGCGGATAGGCGTAGGGGAAGTAATTGACCATCTCCTCCAGACGCACCGCATCCTTCGGCGGTAACTGGCCCTGGTTGAGGAAGCGCCGCACGTTGGCGTAGGCGCCGGTATCCACGTCGATGCTGAAGGTGGAGACCGGCGACTCGGCCACTGCGTGAACCGGATTGTCGGCCAATGCCTGGTATTGCTCACGTGCCTCGTCGCGATAGCCCGGAGGCAACGCATCGGCCAGCGGTGCCGGCATGAGCATCGGCCTCACCGCTGGGCTGGCGACATAGCCAGCGACACGCTCGCTCTTCTGTGCAACCACACTCTCCCGCGCCATGTCGGCGAGGCTCGCCTCCGGTGCCGCAGGGGCGGTCGCTTCGGCGGTGGTCTCGGATTGCGAAGCGCTGCAGGCAGCCAAAGCCAGCAACAGGCCGGCGGAGAAACCTGCCAACAGCGGTTGGCGAAGGGCAAACAGATAACGGGACATGGGGCGCCTCCTGGGTGCGATGATCCATTCGCACCGGTAGACGAAGCGCTCGCCTCGATCGGGTTAACCGCTCTCGTAAAAACAGGCCCGCAAGGAGCCTGTCCGGGTGAAAGCGATATCAGTACGTGCCGCCCGCCTCCTGGCACAACTGCGTGGCCAGCAGCCCGAGGGTCATCAGCGCTCGTTCCGTCTCACGGTTCCACGGCACACCGCAGTTCAGGCGCACGCAGTGGTTGAACTGCTCGGTGTTGCTGAAGATCAGGCCGGGGGCGATGCTGATGCCCTGATGCAGGGCGCGCACATGCAAATCCTTGGTATTCACCCGCGCCGGCAGGCTGACCCATAGGATGAAGCCACCGTTCGGCCGGGTGATCTGGGTACCTTCGGGGAAGCACTGCTGGATCGCCAGTTGGAAGGCACTGAGGTTCTTGCGGTACTCCTGCCGGATATAGCGCAGGTGGCGGTCATAGCCGCCGTTCTCCAGATACGCCGCCACGCCCATCTGGGTGACGCTGCACGCCGAATGGGTGGTGAAGGTCTGCAAACGCTGAATCTCGTCCTGGTATTTGCCGGCGATGACCCAGCCGATGCGCACGCCCGGCGACAACGTCTTGGAGAAGCTTGAGCAATAAAGCACCCGGCCTTCACGGTCGTGAGCCTTGAGCGACTTGGTCGGCCCCTGCTCGAACATCAGCTCTCCGTAGATATCGTCCTCGATGATCTGGATGCCGAAATCACCCGCCAGCCGGAGCAACTGCTTTTGCCGTGCTTCGGGGACGGTACCGCCGAGGGGGTTGCTCAGCCGCGAGGTCAGCACCAATGCCTTGATCGGCCACTGGTTGGCCGCCAGTTGCAGAGCCTCCAGGCTGATCCCGGTGGTCGGGTCGCTGGGAATCTCGATCACCTTGAGGCCCAGCAGATCAGCCAACTGCAGCAGGCCGTAGTAGGTGGGCGATTCGGTGGCGATTAGATCGCCCGGCCGGGTCAGGACCCGCAGCGACATCTGGATGGCATCGACGCAGCCATGGGTGATGACCACTTCCGACGGATCGACCACCACGCCGGCATCACGCATGCGAATAGCCACCTGCCGGCGCAACGGTTCGAAACCGGGGCTGAACATGTAGCTGAAGGCCCGCGGGCTGTGGAAACGGGTCACCTTGGCCAGTTGCTGATGGAGAGCCCGCACCGGCAGGTAATCGACATGCGGAACGGCGGCACCCAGGGGGAACACCCCCTCTCGGCGGGACTCGGTCAGTACCTGGTTGATGATGCTGGCACGGGTGACCAGGCTCGGCCGCTCCACCTTGGCGATATCCGGCGTCGGTGCCGTGAGCGCGGGGGTCTGGTGCACGTAGAAACCGGACTGCGGGCGCGCGCGGATCAGGCCCTGGTCCTCGAGGTTGGCGTAGGCCTGCAGGACGGTGGCGTGGCTGACGTTCAACTGAGAACTCATCTTGCGTACCGAGGGCACGCGTTCGCCGGGACGGTATACACCGCGGCGGATGTCATCGGCCAATTGCTGGGCGATGCGCTGATAGAGCAACAGATTGGTCATGGCGGCCGTCCTTCATTCCACTGAACCGAAACAGTATCCGAGCCCTCTTCAAGTGCACCGGAACAGTTACACATTCTGGCCGATATACATCCGCTTGGCTAGGGACTGTATTGGCCGCCGCCCCCATGTAGCCCTGTGCATAATGAAAAACCCCGGCATGTGCCGGGGTCGCGTTCGAAGCAATCATCCACTCAGCGGCTCGGGCCGAGCTGCCCCTTCTCATCGGAGAAAACGATCTCGACCCGGCGATTCTGCGCACGGCCCCGCGAGGATGCGTTCTCGGCCACCGGATATTGTTCGCCATAGCCTTCGACCTGGATGCGCTTGGTGTCGATCCCCAGGTCCGTCAGCACATCGGCCACCGTCTGGGCACGGGCGCGGGACAACTCCAGGTTTTCCTGCTTGTCGCCGCTGCTGTCGGTATAGCCTTCGATACGCACGACGCGACGAGGATTGAGCTGGAGGAACTGGACCAGCTTGAGCACGGTGCGGTTGGCCGATGCCTTGAGCTCGGCCCGTCCGGTATCGAACAGCACATCACCCAAGGTCATCACCAGCCCACGTTCGGTCTCGGTGGCGGCGAGGTTGACCATCTGCTCTTCCAGCCACTTGCCCTGCTGCTGCACGCTGAGCAGCTTGGCCTCGCGCAGCGCCAGTTGCAGCCGCTCGCGCTCCAGTTCCAGCCGCGCTGCGCGTTCCTGGTTCATGACCAACTCGCCGTGCTGGACGGCAATCTCGCTGTAGCGCTGGCTGAGATACGCATAGTGGGCGACGTCCTCACCGCTGCCCCAGTAACTGGAAAGCCGATCGGCACGCGCCAGGGATTCGCCCGCGCGGATCACGTCCTTCGGCGCGCTGCGCAGCACATTGGAATCTTCCTTGACCTTCTGGAACTTGATGCGTGCCTCTTCCAGCGCCTGCTCGCTGTTCGGCTGGCTCGCGCAGGCGGAAAGCAGGAGCACGCCCAGGGCGGTAACGATGAACGAAACGGTCCGCTTCACTGTAGATCCCCCAACTGCTTGCGCAGGCGATTGATCCGTTGGTTCAGCTCGGCGAGCTGCTCCTGGCTCTTCTTCGTCAGGACCAGGGCCTCGGCCAGGCGTGCGTCCAGCTCGGCCTGCTCGGCCAGCATGCGCGCTTCCTTGTAGGATTCATCGGCCATGGCTTCCTGAGCCTGCGCCAGCCGCTCCTGTGCCAGCTTCAGCTCGGGTACCTCTTCGGTGGCACCGACCGCCCTGGCCTGGGCCACCGCCTGTTCGGTCAGGCGCAACTGTTCGTTCGGCGCCGGGTCGGCGGCGCAGCCCGCCAGGGCCAGCAGGGCGATGGCGGCGATTGGACGTCGATTGCTCACGAAAAGAGATTCCTACTGATTCGGGGCACTGGCCGGTTGCATCTGTTGCTCCTTCCAGCGCTCCAGATTGCGCTGCAAGAGGGTGTCTGGCAGACCGGCAGCGGATAATTCTGTCATCTTTTTCGCCAGTTGTCCGCGCAACCACGGCTCGTTGCAGGCCGAGTTATGCGACAGCGTCAGGTAAAGACCCTCGCTGGAAATCGGCGGTTCGAGGGTTTCGAGGTCTTCCTGCATGCCCAGGGTGGCAGCCAGGGCAGCGCCCGGATAGCGCTCGTAGATCACGTAGTCGGTGCGCCCCAGCAGGAGCTTCTGCAAGGCCTGGGTCAGACTGGGCACCTCCTCGATGCTCAGATTGGCCTTGGCAAAACTATCGAAGGCCTGGCCGAAACTGTTGTTCACCAGCGTGCCGCCGGTACGTCCGCGCAGATCGTCCCAACCGTTGTACTCGAAGGCTTCGCCTTTGCGCACCCAGACCACACTGGAGGTGGTGAAGAACGCCGGATGCACATAATCCATGGTTTCCAGCCGTGGCAGCGTGAGGAACGCCCCGGCGATCAAGTCGACCCGCCCGCTGCGTGCTTCGTTCTGCGCACGCGACCAGGGGCCGGTGTAGAGCACGTCAATGGTCACGTCGAGCTGCTTGCCGATCTCCTTCAGCAGGTCGGCGTTGGCACCGATCAATTGCTGAGGGTTCTGCGGATCACGCCAGAGATAAGGCGGGTATTCCGGATTGCCCGTCGCCACCAGATGCTCGCATTTACCCACCGCCAGCACAGCACTCGAGGACAGCAACAGGCTCAGGAAGACCAACGTGGATCTAAGCGACTTGGGCATGAATGACTTCCAACATGATCGATTGGGGCATTGTTCCACAGCTGGGTGGCCAAGGGTAAGGATGACGGGGCGCCCCACTCGAACCCGACATTTCGAATGGTAGATGAAGTCACGCCTCCGACAGAACACCGCCATGCCATATGCCACTGGTAGGATACGGAACCCGAGCGAATCCGCATTCACGACCGGCAAGGAGCCCCGATGAAGAAAGCCCTGTTCGCCTTCCTTTTCCTTCTATCCGCAGCGGCAGCCGCCCTCTACCTGCACCCGCCCCTGCTGATGGCCGGCGCCCAGTTCGTCGAGCGTCAGTTGGCCGGACTCACGCCCAGGCAGGTACGTGTCGGCGATATCAGCGTCCACTATTACGAAGGCGGTCCGCAGGATGGCGAAACCATCCTGATGATCCATGGCTTCGGCGCCAACAAGGACAACTGGCTGCGCTTTTCCCGTCATTTCACCGAACGCTATCACGTCATCGCCTTGGACCTTCCCGGCTTCGGCGACAGCGACAAGCCGGAAGCCAGCTACGATGTCGGCACCCAGGTCGAGCGAGTCGCCAGCTTCGCCAAGACGCTCGGTATCAGCCGCTTGCATCTGATCGGCAATTCCATGGGTGGACATATCGCCGCGCTTTACGCGGCCCGTTATCCCGAGCAGGTCCTATCGGTTGCGCTCCTGGATAACGCCGGTGTCACCGCACCGGTGAAGAGCGAGCTGTTCGAACGCATCGAGCGTGGCGATGCCAACCCTCTGGTGGTGAAAACCCCGGAAGACTTCAATCGCCTGCTGGCCTTCGTCTTCTTCGAGCCACCACCGCTGCCGGAGCCGCTGAAGCGCCATTTCGCCGAACAGGCCATCGCCAACAGCGCTCATTACGAGCGGATTTTCCAGCAATTGATCGAGCGCTACATTCCCTTGGAGCCGGAGCTACCCAAGATCCAGGCCCCCACCCTGCTGCTTTGGGGCGAAAAGGACCGCGCCCTGCATGTCTCCAGCATCGATGTGATGAAGCCGCTGCTGAAGAAACCGACCGTGGTGATCATGGAAAACTGCGGGCACGCCCCCATGATCGAACGCCCCGAGGAAACCGCCCGGCATTACCAGGCCTTTCTCGACAAGGCCTACAACACGGAAGGCTGACGAATCGCCGGCAACAAAAAACCCGCTCGATGAGCGTAATGCTGTTCACTTAAGCGGAGCGGCCTTCCGATCCACGGGATAGCGGGTCTTTGAAATCTTCACCGTCCTTGGTCGTGATGGCCTGGGGCGGTGATCCAGAAACAGCCCGCCGATTCCCGCCCTTAACTCCGACAAACGTCTTCCGGTTGCTGAAATCGGGTTGGCCGCCGCCATTACGATCAGCTGCACGGCGATGTAGTGGGCTACGGGTTTGAAGCGGATCTCACATGGAGAGCGGCCAAAGGCGACGGCAGCCTGGCTGGCTTCCCGGCGGATAATGTTGTAGGCCAGCAACAAGCCCCAGACCTCCTGGTAAACCAGTTCCTTTACCTTGCTACGCAGGGTCATTGCATTCTGCTGCAGAGAACTCTTGATATCCCTGAAGCCCAGTTCGATCTCCCAGCGCTCCCGATACAACGTGGCGATGGCCTTGGCGCTGTAAGTGTCCACAGGCAGCGAGGTGAGTACGGTTTTGATCTTGCCCTTTACCTCGTAGCTAACCTCGCGCACGTCCCAGTGCGTTGGCAGGTTGGGGTTACGCTTTCTGGCCTGAGCCGACACCTTCATACGCAGCAGGCGGTCGCCCTTGCCGTAGCGAGCGACTTCTTCACTGACCAGCGCCTTGCGGGCCGGAATCAGCCAGTGCCGATCTTCCTCTGACGTGGCCAGGCTCAGCAGTAAATCGGCACTCCAGAAGCCCTTATCGAATAGCGTCACCGAACGGCTGGGAATCTGCTGCAAAAACTCATTGGCCAGGCGCATTTCTCTGCGTCGATAGGGACTCAGTTGGGCATCGAGAATCAGATGCGAGCGCACGTTCATCAAGGCCACCAGCCTCAGCATGGGAAAGGGCGTCTGACGGTCGGTGGCGGTATTGCCGGAGCCGAAATGCTCTCGGAGTTCGGCAGTATCCGGGGTGC
>NZ_BDAC01000026.1 GCF_002091635.1 Pseudomonas indica NBRC 103045
GGCTTGTATTTCCTCTCCGATCACTTCCTGATCCTGGCGGTTGGCGTGCTGATCCTCCTGGCCACGCTCAAGACCCTCCTGCAACGCCTGTTCAACCCCACCGTCACGACCACGTTCGCCGCCGCTCCGCGAGCGGCCTCGCCGGATGTCAGCGGCGCGTGACCGAAATATGAGCCCGGGCAAAGCCCGGGTTCTTACGCCCGGCGCATGCCGATGTGGGGAATATCGTCTTCCAGGTAGACCTCGGTGACCGGCGTGAAGCCGTAGCGCCCGTAATAGCCTTGCAGGTGGGCCTGAGCGGACAGGTAGACCGGCCGCTGCGGCCAGCGCTGGTGGCATTCTTCGAGGGCGCGGACCATCAGTTCATGACCCAGCCCCTGCCCACGGGCCTCGGCGGCGATCACCACGCGGCCGATCACCACGTCGCCCTCGTGGCGCTCAGGGTCCAGCAGCCGCAGGTAAGCCACCAGCCGACCGTCCTGCCAGGCCATCAGGTGGCAAGTATCTCCCTGCAAGTCCTGACCATCGACCTCCTGATAGGGGCACTTCTGCTCCACCACGAAAACCAGGGTGCGCAGCTCGAGGATGGCGTAGAGGGATTCCTTGTCGAGTTCGCTGTGATGCTGGCTGGTCCAGATGAGCGGCATGGCAAGTTCCTTGGCGGCAAAGCCGGGGTTATACGGAATGCGGCGGGGTGGCTACAACTGGGTGGTGCTCTTCTGGGAGGTGCATGGCCGTGATTGCTGCGCTGTGACCACCTCCGCCCCCTCACCCCAGCCCTCTCCCCAGAGGGGCGAGGGAGTGGATTGTCCGGGCTCGAAAATCTGGCAATCGCTCTTCTCTTCCGTCTAAGAGACAAGACGGCTATTCGGGGCGGACTTGCAGATTCAGAACCTTGCTCTTTCCCCACTCTTCTCTCGGGCGAGCCTCAAACCCGAGGACTCGCACGATCTGCCCCCTCGCCCTTCTTGGGGAGAGGGCTGGGGTGAGGGGGCGGAGATCAGGGACCTACACAGAGCGTCTACAGCCCAGAAAACAACTCTCCCGCCGTAACGCCCAAAGCCTTGGCCGTAGCTTCGGAGCAAGCCCCACTCCTAGTCCTCTCCTCAGCGGAGAGAGAGGAAAGAAAGCGAACCCGGACCTCCGAGCCCACACAAACCTGCCCCCTCGCCCCTCTGGGGAGAGGGTTGGGGTGAGGGGGCGGATTCAAGGCCAGCTCTGCATTCAAGACATTCACCATCAAAAAACCCCGATGCCATATTGCACTGCCAACACCCTTCGGCCCTGTCGGGTAATCGATGTGACGATAAGTCCGTGGCCTCCCCCAAAACGATCCGGCCTAATCACGCCAAGCGGAATGCTCGACCAGCCACGGCAAGGACAACCCCATGCGCAAGGACAACCTCTGCTCCATCCCTCCCGCCGACGGCCAGCCCGGCCTCGAACTGGTCTGGCTCGAAGACTGCCAGCCAGCCCTCGACCAGGGCGTCGCCTGCGCCGAACGCTGGCTCGTTCGGCGCAACGGCCCGCTATGGACAGCCGTCATCCTGGGCCGTGAAGAACAGCCTGGCGGCCACCGGCAAACCGCATTCGACGTCGGTTTTCTAACCCGTTTGCAACAACGCCTGATGGCCATTGATCACTGATCGTCCGCACAGGAAGCTAACCGTCGGCTGGCACGCCCCAAGTCCGCGGCCACCAACTAGGCTCTCAACGAAACGATCCGGCCACGTGGCCCGCGAGACGCGCCAGGCTTCACCCTGCACGTCGAGCCCCCGGGCCCCGGCCACTGGTGTATAAACGCGCCTTTTCTCTGGGGAGGGAACTGCTGTGGAAGAAGTCATCGAACAGCTGCGCGAATTGAACGAACCGGTTCCGGTACCGCTGGAACTGCCGGACGACGATCTGCTGGTGGAGATCGAGGAGCAGTTGCTGATCAACCTGCCCTTCGAGCTGCGCGAGTTCCTGCTCAAGGTCAGCGACGTGGTCTACGGCCGCCTGGAGCCGGTGACTGTGACCGACCCGCAATCCCACACTTACCTGCCGGAAATCGCCGCCACCGCCTGGGACCTGGGCGTGCCGCGCGATCTGGTGCCGATCTGTGAGGATCGCGGCGATTACTACTGCGTCGATCAGGAAGGCGAGGTCGTGCTCTGGTCCGGCGATGAGGCCGAGCTGACCGACGAGCGCTGGGATTCCGTCTGGCACTGGGCCAGGGATGTCTGGCTGGAAAGCTGAGCCATCACTCAACCGCTTCCTCGAACAAGCCGAGCAGGATCGACCGGAAGTGCAGCAGGTCCTGTTCGATGGCCTGCCGCGCTGCCGCGGGATCGCCCTGGTCCAGGGCATCGAGGCAGTGTTGGTGGAAATCGTTGAACAGGGACAGATCGGTTTCGCGAAAAAGCCGGTTGAACAGCGGCCCGGCCTGTAGCCAGAGCGATTCGATCAGGCGGAGCAGCACCGGGTTGCCGCTGGCGCGGTAGAGCGTCAGGTGGAACTGGCTGTTGTCGTACAGGTAGCCCTGCGCATCGCGGCGCGCCAGGGCGGCAGCCATCCGCTCGGTGCAGGCGTGCAGTTGCTCGCGACCGGCGGCATCCAGGCGCCGCGCGCCCTCCTCGGCCGCCATTCCTTCCAGGCTCAGGCGCACTTGGTAGAGCTGGATCAGGCGCTCGGCCGTGATGACCGGCACCCGCACCGAGCGCTGCGGTTCTCCCTCCAACGCGCCTTCGGCGACCAGCCGTTGCAAGGCGCCGCGCACCGGCATCGGACTGGTGCCCCAGCGCGCGGCCAGATCGCGTAGCTTCAGCGCTTCGCCGGGCTCGAAGCGCCCTGCCAGCAGGCCCTCGCGCAGGCGCTGGTACATCTGTTCCTGAAGGTTCTCGGCCATCCTCGGGGGGTTCCCTGTCTTCGCCGGCCGAGCCGGTTTGGCTGAATCTGTAACGCGGGTGAGACAGTCTGGCGTTCGTTCAAGGCACCGGCAAGAGAAGCGATTGGCGCGGATACACCGGAACCGGTCGGCAACGACCTCAAAAAGCTTTTCTTCACGGTCCTATTGACAGCCCTGTGATCACAAAACAATGATGCGTGCAAAAAAACGAACGAGGTGTTCAACATGACCGCCAGCGGTATCGCCGATCGCGCCGTGGAAATCCTGGCCGCCCGCGAACGGGCCCGTTTTCTCGAGCAGAATCCCAAGTCCGTCACCCTCGCCGAGCGCGCCCGCCATTCGCTGTTCGGCGGCGTGCCCATGCACTGGATGAGCGACTGGTCCACGCCCTGCCCGCTGTTCGTCAGCCGCGCCCAGGGCGCGCGTTTTTATGACGTGGACGGCCATGAGTATCTGGACTTCTGCCTCGGCGATACCGGCAGCATGTTCGGCCACTCGCCGGCGCCCATTGCCCGCGCCATTGCCGAGCAGGGCGCCAACGGCCTGACCACCATGCTGCCGGGCGAAGACGCGGTGGTCGCCGGCGAACGGCTGGCGGAACGCTTCGGCCTGCCCTACTGGCAGGTGGCGACCACCGCCACCGACGCCAACCGCTTCGTGCTGCGCTGGGCGCGAGCGATCACCGGGCGCAACACGCTGCTGGTGTTCGACGGCTGCTACCACGGCACCGTCGACGACACCCTGGTGCGCTTCAAGGAAGGCCGCACCGTGCACCGCCCCGGCCTGCTCGGCCAGGCGCGCAACCTGGCCAAGTACAGCCGGGCGATTCCCTTCAACGATCTCCAGGCCCTGGAAGCGGCGCTGGCCCAGGGCGACGTCGCCGCCGTGCTGTGCGAGCCGGCGATGACCAACATCGGCATGGTCCTGCCCGACCCGGGCTATCACCAGCGGCTGCGCGAACTCACCCGCCAGTACGGCACCCTGCTGATCATCGACGAAACCCACACCATCTCCACCGGCCCCGGCGGCTGCACCCGCGCCTGGAACCTGCAGCCGGACTTCATCACCCTCGGCAAGCCCATCGCCGGCGGCGTGCCCTGTTCGGTGTACGGCTGCACGGCGGAGATGGCGCAGGCCATGCAGATCGTCCGCCAGCATGCCGGCGAGCATGGCGAAGTCCATGGGCACAGTGGCATGGGCACCACGCTGTCGGCCAATGCCCTGGCGATGCACTGCATGCGCGCCAACCTGGAAGAGGTGATGACCGAGCAGGCCTACGCCCACATGCTGCCGCTGGCGGCGCGTCTGGCCGAAGGCTTCCGCCGGCTGATCGACAAGCACGGACTGGCCTGGTCGGTGACCGAGCTGGGCGCGCGCTGCGAGTTCCAGTTCTGCGCCAAGCCGCCCCGCACCGGTGCCGAGGCCGAGGCGGCGTTCCACGATCACCTGCAGCAGACCCTGCACCTGTACCTGATCAACCGCGGCATCCTGATCACGCCGTTCCACAACATGACACTGTGCTGCCCGGACACCCGCACCGAGGACGTCGACCGGCTGACCGACACCCTCGACCAGGCGCTCGGCGAGCTGCTCGCGCTCCCTGGCGCACGCATCGCCTGACCCAGGCCCCCGGACGCACGACAAGGACATTCCCATGCGATTCGCCGATCTCAACGAAGCCCAGACCTTCCTCGCCGCCCATCCCGAGGTGAAGAGTTTCGAGCTGTTCATCATCGACCCCAACGGCGTACCGCGCGGCAAGCTGCTGCGCCGGGAAGAGCTTTTGGCCATCTACGAAAGCGGCCGTCCGCTGCCGAGCACCATCCTCGGCCTGACCATAAACGGCGACGATGTGGAGGACTCCGGGCTGGTCTGGGAGGTCGGCGACGCGGATTGCTGGGCCTACCCGCTGCCCGGCAGCCTGGTACTGCAACCCTGGCGCAGCGCGCCCACCGCACAGTTGCAGGTGAGCATGCACCCGACCCAGGGCCTGCCGGCGACGGTGGCCGATCCGCGCCATGTGCTCGCCCGGGTGATCGACGGGCTTAAGGCGGACGGCTACCACCCGGTGATGGCCGCCGAACTGGAGTTCTACCTGATCGACCGCGAGCGCGGCGAAGGCGGCCGACCGCTGCCGGCGCGCCAGATGAACGGCGCCAGGCCCCACGCCACGCAGGTCTATGGCGTCTACGAACTGGAGCAGCTACAGCCGTTCCTCGACGATCTCTACGCCGCCTGCGAGGCCCAGGGGCTGCCGGCGCGCACGGCGATTTCCGAATACGCACCGGGGCAGGTGGAAATTACCCTGGAGCACCGTTTCGATGCGCTCCAGGCGATGGACGAAGGGGTGCGCTACAAGCGCCTGGTGAAGGGTGTGGCCAACCGCCATGGTCTGCAGGCCTGCTTCATGGCCAAGCCGTTCGGCGACCTCTCCGGCAGCGGCCTGCACATGCATGTGAGCCTGGCCGACGCGGACGGCAACAACCTTTATGCCAGTGAGGCGCCGGAAGGCACGCCGCTGCTCAAGCACTCGGTGGGCGGCATGCTCGCCACACTGCTCGACAGCCTGGCACTGTTCTGCCCCAACGCCAACTCGTTCCGCCGCTTCCAGGCCAACAGCTACGCGCCGCTGGCGCCGACCTGGGGCATCAACAACCGCACCGTGAGCCTGCGCGTGCCGGGCGGTCCGGCGAAGAGCCGGCACATCGAGCACCGTATCTGCGGTGCCGATGCCAACCCCTATCTGGCGGCAGCGGCGATCCTCGCCGGCATCCACCACGGCATCCGCCAGCAACTCGACCCCGGCGCCCCCATCGAAGGCAACGGCTACGCCCAGGCCCGGGAGTTCCTCCCCACCGACTGGCTCACCGCCCTGAACGCCCTGGAAGACTCCAGCTGGGCCCGCGACGCCCTCGGCGCCGACTTCCTCAAGGTCTACCTGGCGATCAAACACGCCGAATACCGCACGTTCATGGGCGAAGTGGGCGAGCAGGACTGGCGTTGGTATTTGAACCATGCGTGAGGGGCGAGTGGGAGGCGTGAGGAGAGAGAAGTGAGGGCCCCGGATTGCGCTGGGGTTTATCCGGGCTTCAAATCACGCTCTTCGGCGCGTTCCCCATTCGTATCGCCCCACTCGCACAACGCCCTCTCCCCTGTGGGGAGAGGGCTGGGGTGAGGGGGCGGTCTTTCGGCCCATACCTATGCTCGAATCTGTACCCGCCCCGGATTGCGCTTCGCTTATCCGGGCTACGGTTATGGCTTCACCGACGGAGCTGCTCCAGGCTCAGGCGGCACAGCAGCTTGCCGGGTTCGCGTTCGACCGCCACCACGCCGGCCACGGGGTCGATGCGGTAGGTGAGGTCGTAGAGCTGGATCGGCTGGGACAGCGGGTCGGCACGGAAGGCGCCGAGGCATTCGCCGGTGGGCCAGCGGGCCGAGGGGTAGAGCAGGCCGGGGATACCTTCGTGGGACAGGCGCTTGCCGATGGCCTGGGTGTAGGCGTAGTCGTCGGCGACCAGTTCGGGGAATTCCGTTTCCTTGCCGCGCAGGTCGATGAACAGGCCCGCTGCCTGGACCTGCCAGACCTTGCGGTAGCGCGTCACCACCCGGTCGACGCCTTCGATGTCGCGGAGCATCTGGATCTGGTGGTAGCAGGTCTCGGCCAGGGCGGTATCCTCGTCGAGGGCGCCGTACCAGACGCGCACGGTGCCGTCGCCGTAGCGGCTGGCAACGCTGGTGTCGGCCTCGAACGGGTAGCCGATGGCTTCGCTGTAGGCCAGACCCCGTTCGATCACGCCGGGGCCGACGCTGCGCACGCGCATCTCCGCATCGTTGGCCGCCTCCTGGGCCCGGCTGTCGGCGACCAGGTCGTCGAACAGGTTGGCCGAGACGCGCAACGAAACGATGTTGCGGTAGACGGTGCCGGAAAAATCGCAGGTGGTATCGAGCAGGGCCATCAGCGTCCTCGCTGGAAGTCGATCAGGCGGGCAACCCGGGCAATACCGATCAGGCCGTCGCGCGCCATGACTTCTAGCGGCGTCTCGCCTTCCAGGGCACGGTTGCGCCGGCGTACCCAGCTGAAGCGCAACTCTTCGTCCTCGGGGAACAACAGGCGCAACCCCTTGTGAATGCCCAGCAGGTAGCCGATGCGGTCCAGGGTGTCGCGGTTGGCCGGCAGTGCGGCTTCGCCGGCGCGGTAGCGGGGCAACTGCTTGCGGCTCTTCGGGCTCATGCCGAGCAGTTGCATCTGCAGGTCGGTATCCAGTCCCCAGCGTTCGAACAGGGCGCCGATGACCCGTGCGAGATCGCGGCGGGAGTCTTCGGACGCGAAATCCTGGATGTCGTGGCGTAACGCGGCAGAACTCATGGATCACCTCTCAGGTTGCTTCATCAACATTATTAGGCGATATATCTACAAACACAAGTTCGGCTGGCCATAAAAGTGCTTCGCCGGGAGATTCGTTCATCTACCTGCTAAACCTGAAACGGGTACCTCAGAAAACGCAGGCGAGGCAACTCAGGTAGTTTTCGAAGGTGCCCGGACATAGCCGCAGCAGTCGAGGAGCGAGCCATGGAACCCGGAAATGCCCAACTGTCGATGACCGTGCTGATGACCCCGGACATGGCCAACTTTTCCGGCAATGTCCATGGCGGCACCCTGCTGAAATACCTCGACGAAGTCGCCTATGCCTGCGCCAGCCGCTACGCCGGGCGCTATGTGGTGACCCTGTCGGTGGACCAGGTGATCTTCCGCGAGCCGATCCACGTGGGCGAACTGGTGACCTTCCTCGCCTCGGTGAACTACACGGGGCGCACGTCCATGGAAATCGGCATCAAGGTGGTGACCGAGAACATCCGCGAGCGCTCGGTCCGCCACACCAACAGTTGCTTCTTCACCATGGTGGCGGTGGACGACCAGCGCCAGCCGACGCCGGTCCCCCCGCGCGAACCGGTAACGCCCGACGAGAAGCGCCGTTTCGCCCAGGCCCAGCAGCGCCGCCAGATCCGCGAGGAACTGGAGCAGCGCTATCGGGAGTTGAAGGGCAGTTGGAACGAGTGAACCTGCCTACGATCTGCTGCGCGTCGGCCCTGCTGCGTTGAAAACAGGTTCTATGTGATAGCCCGCTCCGGCTGCCACGCCAGCCACAGCCGGTCGAGCAGCCAGACCGCGATCATCGACAATCCCACCAGCGGGAAGGCGACACCGAGCACCAGCATGATTGCCACCCCGCCCTTCCACAGCGGCAGGTCGTGGCGCAGTGGCGGAACGCCGAAACGCCCGGCGGGGCGGCGTTTCCACCACATCACCAGGCCGCTGACGGCGCTCAGCAGGATCAGCAGGCAGATGCCCAGCATCAGCAACTGGTTGGGCCAGCCGAACATCTTGCCTTCGTGCAGCATCACGCCGGTTTCCACGCTGCGCGCCACCAGACCGTAGTCGCGCCAGCGCACGTCGGCCAGCACCGCGCCGCTGTACTGGTCGATGTGCAGGGTGGCGTCGTTGCGCGGGTCGTCGGCGAACACCGCGATGGAGAACACGCCCTTCTCGCCCTTGGGCCAGGTGATGCCGTAGCCAGGCACCACGCCACGCGCCTCGGCGATGTCCACTACCTGTTGCAGGCTGATCTGCGGGGCGGCGACACCATGTCCGGCGTGGCCCTGGTGTTCGGCGTGGGCGCCGGAGATCGGCAGCGGGGTGTTCTCCACCGCCCAGGGCACGTTCTGCCGGGCCGCGCTGTTGAGGCTGCGCGCCTCCAGGTCGGAGGTCGGCACCTCGTTCCACATGGCCGCCGGGAAACGGTTCCAGACGTCGGCGAAGGTTTTGCCCCAGAAGCCGGTCCAGGTCATGCCGGTGAGCAGCATGAACAGCGTGAGCAACGCGCCCCAGAAGCCGAGCACGGCGTGCAGGTCGCGCCAGAACAGCCGTCCCCGGCTCGCCAGGTGCGGCCAGAGCACACCCGCCCCACCCTGCCCACGCGGCCACCAGAGGTAGAGCCCGGACACCACGAGGACAATCCCCCAACCCGCCGCCAGCTCGATCAACCGGTCGCCCAGGGTGCCGACCATCAGTTCGCCGTGCAGGGCGCGGGCGATGGCTTGCAGGTTGTTGTGCGCGTCCTGGCTGCCGAGCAGGGTGCCGCGGTAGGGATCGACGAACAGGTTCAGCTCGCGGCCGTCCAGCGTGGCGACGAACTGGGCGCTGCGCCCGGCATCCGGCGGCGGCAGGTACTGGCTGACCCGGGCATGTGGATAAGCCTCGCGAACCCGCGCCAGCAGCTCGTCGGCGGCGAGCCGGTGCTCGCCCGCCGGGACCTGCATCAGGTCGGCGTAGAGCAGCGTATCGAGCTGCGGCTTGTACAGGTAGACGATCCCGGTGATCGCCAGCAGGATCATGAAGGGCGCGACGAACAGCCCGGCGTAGAAATGCCAGCGCCAGGCCAGGTTGTAGAACGAAGGCACGGTTTTTCTTGTCATTGGTTTTCCTCGGCGGGCGCCCTCAACGGAGGGCGCCCGCGCTCGTCAGAACGAGAGATCGACCTTGGTCCAGAGGGTCCGGCCGGGTTCGTGGATGCTGCGCGGATCGTCCGCCGGGAAGCCGAAGCCGGCGTTGCCCGCCAGGTTGAGGTGTTCGGCGTAGTCCTTGCCGAGCAGGTTGTCGACACCGGCGCTGAGGCGCAGGTGTTCGCTCACCCGATAGGCACCGTTGAGCGACAGCACGCCGAAACCGGGGCTGGATTCCAGATCCTTTCCGACCACGTTGCCCTTGCCCACGGCAACCCGGTTCTGCGCCCGCACCACTCTCCAGAGAGCACCTGCGCTCCAGTCGTCGGTGGCGTAGGTCAGGCCGAAGCGCGCCTCCAGCGGCGGCATCTGTGGCAGTGCCTCATCGTCCGTGCGGTTCTCGCCCCAGGCGTAGGCCAGGGTGGCGTCGGTGGTCCAGCGCTCGGTCAGGTGGTAAGCCGCACCCATTTCGCCACCCATGATGCGGGCGTCGATGTTTTCCGCCCGCGAGCTGCCGCTGCGGTAGTCGAACAGGATGAAGTCGCGGACCACCCCGGCGTAGGCGGAAACCCAAGCGTCCACGCGCTTGTCGCGATACTGCACGCCGACGTCCAGCTGGGTGGTCTTCTCCGGCTCGATGCCGTCGAAGGCGTTCACCTCGCCAGTGGGCGCCTGGCGCGGCGAGAACAGTTCCCAGTAGTCCGGGAAGCGCTCGACGTGGCCGAGGCCCGCGTACCAGGTGGCGCCGCCCTGGTCGTGCTCGTAGCGCAGGAAGCCGCTCGGCAGGGTGTCTTCGCGGCGCTCGTCGGCGGTGGGGTTGGGCGTGGTGGCCATGCCGCTGCCGAGGGTGTCGCGGTAGTCCTTCACCGTGGCGCGGTCCAGCCGGGCGCCACCGATCAGGCGGTCGCGGTCGCCGGCGAACCAGGTCAGCTCGCCGAACGCGCCGTAGCCGTGGAAGGCGGCGTCCTTGGTCCAGGGCTTGTCGTCGTAGGTGTCGATGCCCATGGCGCTGCGCTTGCGGTGGGTGTTGGCCTGGCCGTCGACACCGGCGATCAGTTGCAAATCGTCCCAGCGCCAGGTGCCGGCCAGTCGCCCGCCGACCGTACGACGGTCGACGTTGGAAGCCATCGCCCCGCTGGCCGGTGCGTCGCGCAGGCTGTAGTTGTCCATCAGGTGGTCGGCGTAGTTGTAGTAGAGCCGGGCCTCGACCTTTTCCAGGTGCTCGCCGAGGTTGCTCTTCTCCAGGCGCAGGCCGAGGCTCTCGCGCTTGAACTGCACGCCGTCCATGCCGCGTCCGGCGTAGCGGGCCTCACCATCGCCGCTGCCAGCCGTGAGTTCGACCAAGGTGTCGGCATCCGGCGTCCAGCCGAGGGCGGCGTCGGCGTTCCATTTGTTCCAGCGCGAGGGCACGGTGTCGCCGTCGCCATCGCGGTAGTCGTCGGCCTGGGCGCGGTTGCCGACCAGCCGCAGGTAGCCCTGTTCGCCGCCCGCGGCGGCGTCCAGCAAGCGGTCGAAGCGGCCGTTGGAGCCTGCCAGCAGGCTGGCGTCGATGCGGCTGCCGAGTTCGCCGAAATGTTCCGGTTCGCGCTCGAAGAGCACGGTGCCGGCGGACGCGCCGGGGCCCCAGAGCACGGTCTGCGGGCCCTTGATCACGGTCAGGCGATCATAGGTTTCCGGGGCGATGTAGGAGGTCGGCGCATCCATCCGTCCCGGGCAGGCGCCGAGCATCTGGCCGCCGTTGGCCAGCAGGTTGATGCGCGAGCCGAACATGCCGCGCAGCACCGGGTCGCCGTTGCTGCCGCCGCTGCGGATCGCGGCGAAGCCGGGGATGGTCTTGAGGTAGTCGGCACCGTCGCTGGCCGGGACCGGCTGGCGGGCATCCTTGGGGTCCGCGACGATGGTCAGCGGCGAACTCTGCACCACGGCGGTGACCACCTTCGGCGCCAGGATGATCACCTGGTCGTGCTGATGCTCCTCGGCGCTGGCGAAGGGCGCCAGCAACAGGCCGCCGAAGACGGCGAAGGCCCGGCGCCAGCGCAGCCGGGAGGGTTTCTGGGCGAACGGGCAGGCGCCATGCGCCGGCCGGGCGTAAGCGTTTTCCAATGGCATATCGTGTTCCTGATCAAAGGCAGAGGCCGTCATGCCGGGCGTCCGGCGCGCGCAGGCAGGCACGCGCCGGAAACGGCAACGGAAACGGCGTTGGGAAAGCGATCAGGCGGACAGCGGCGGCGCGCGGCTGCGGGCACCGGGGAAGAAGGCGGCGCGGGGATGGCCCTGGCTGGCCGGGCTCGGCGGACAGGGCGTGGCGAGACCGTAGGACGGTGGAGCAGGATCGACCGGCGCCTGACTCAGCGCCGGGCAACTGAACAGCAGCGTGCAGTAACCACACTTGGCCCAGAGCGCATCGTGGGGTTCGTGCATCGCCCCGCCGCCATGGCCGGCGTGCGGATCATGGGCCGCATGCCCCTCAGGGTGATTGCCGTGGCCGATGTGCCCCGCATGCGCGGACGGTGCGGAGGTTTCGACCAGCCCCTGGGACAGCAACGGGCCGACGAACAGCATGAGCATGGCGAAGAGGCCAAGCCATGCGGCAGGTCGGTTTCGTCTGCAGGCGGTCACGGGCGTCCTTAGGGGTGGAACTGCAAGTAGAGGCTATCCTACCGGAGCAGAAGTTCCCGCCCCTGGGACAGATAGCCGCAGGCCATCAGAGATGTGGGAAGTGCGGGTTCCAAGCCACCTCCCAGAGAAAGCCATCCGGATCGGCGAAATAACCCGCGTAGCCACCCCACTCGGCGTGCTGCGCCGGCTTCACCAGCCGACCGCCGCCGGCCACCACCTCCGCCAGCAGCGCGTCCACCTCTTCCGGCGAACGCAGGTTGTGCGCCAGGGTGAAGCCGGGGAAACCGCTGCCCTCGGCCGGCACGCCGGCATCGGCGGCCAGGTCGCTGCGCGGGAACAGCGAGAGCCAGGTCTTGCCCAGCTCGAAGAACGCCACCACGGGCGGGCTGTCCAGTTGCGGCAATTTCAGTACGTCGCGGTAGAAGGCGACGGCACGGGGAAGATCGGCGACGCCCAGGGTGATCAGGCTCAGACGCGGTTCCATATGACCTCCTTTGCCGTTTACAGGGACACGGTTGCGGGATGGGGGTATCCATCGTATCCCTTTCAACGAATCAGAAGCTTCGCCAGCAGAGCTGGCTCCTACCAAGAGCGGTCCGGTGTGGCACATATTTGTCGGGGCGAATTCATTCGCCTAGCTTCGCTGGACAGGCAGTTGGCGCAATTGCGACATCGGCGTGCGTCCATTCACCGCAGAAGCTGAGCGGCCGTCACGGATCGGTTAAGCTGCTCTCTCCCCCCGTGGACGGTGCAATCATGCTGACCCTCGGTAATCTGTTCATTTTCATGCTGCTGGCCACCGTCGGCGCCTGGCTATGGCATGGCCACGGCGTGCGCGAACACGCCCTGGCGCGGGTCAAGCAGCATTGCGACAAGCTGGACGTGGAACTGCTCGACGGCAATGTCGCCCTGCGCCGCTTCACCCTGCTGCGCGACGCCCGCAACCGGCTGCGTCTGGCGCGGGTGTACGGCTTCGAGTTCACCGTCACCGGCGAGCAGCGCCACGCTGGCAGCATCGTCATGTTCGGCGTGCATCCCGGCCCCATCGAGATGGCGCCGCATCCGTTCGTCGCCCGGGCCAGCGAGTCGGCCAAGGTGATCCAGATGGACACCTGGCGCCGCGAGCACGAGCGCAAGAGCGGCGAGTAGCGATCAGTCGCGCTGCAGCAGGAAGTCGGCCACCCGCTCCGCCGACGCACGCGGGTCTTCCTGCATGAAGCAGTGCCCACCGGGCACCACCTGCCCGCTCACCACCGGATTCAACGCACACCAGCGCGCCACCGACTTGGCGACGAAGGGGTAGCTCGTCTGCCCGTAGATCACCTGGGTCGGGGTGCGGACCTTGGCCAGCGACGGCCACAGCCGCCGGGGAAAGGAACTGAAGATTTCCGCCTCGCGGCTGGGCCGGCATTTCAGTTCGACGCCATTCTCCACGTCTTTCAGCGCATGGTTCACGTAGGACCGCAGCGATTCATCGCTCCAGCCCTTGAACATCCCACGTCCTTGCAGCGCAGCGAAGGCGGCGGTGCGGTCGGGCCACTGGCGGCGACGGGCGCGGGCCTTGCGCGCCAGGGTATTGCGCCGGTACAGGCCGACCACGTCGGAGAGCGCCATCACGCCGATCAAGGTGGGTGTGAAGAGCACCGGGTCGAGCAGCACGGCGCGCTGGAACAGCGCAGGTTCGCGGGCCAGGATCAGGCTGGTCAGTACCCCGCCGAAGCTGTGCCCGGCGGCGAAACAGGGCACCTCGCCGAACATTGCGCGGTTGGCCTGGAACGCCTCCACCGCCAGCTCGGCACTACGGTTCCAGCCATGGAAGCGCCCGCCGTGGTCGCTGTCGCCATGGCCCTGGACATCGCACAGCCAGAGATCGAAGGACTCCGCCAGGTGCTGGAGCATGGGCTCGTAGGTGCGCCCGCAGAAGCCGTTGCCGTGGAGGAAATGCAGCAGGGGTTTGCCGGACGGCACGCTGCGCCAGCCGCGCAGCGTGAAGCCCGCCGAGGTGGGCTGTGCCCAGGGATAGAGTTGCATGACGAAGCGCCGCTGAAATGACAGCGGGCTAGTGTAATCGGCTCAGCCGGCCAAGGCAGCGTCCGGATCGGCCAGAAAGCGTTCGAGCACGGCGTTGAGCTGGGTCGGCTGGTCCAGCGGGGTGGCATGCCCGGAATCCTCGATGACCACCAGCCGGGCATTGCGCAGCTTGCGGACATAGTCGCGCTTGTAGGCCAGCGGGGTGTAGTCGCGGTCGCCGGAGACGATCAGCATCGGCGTGGCGACGTTCTCCAGCGCCGGCCACGCCGACCAACCGGGAATCGCCCGCAGCGCATGCAGGTAGGAGGTGCGGTCGTTGCCGGCGATGCGCGCCGCGGTCTGGGCCCGCAGCGCGGCTTGGCCGGCATGGGGGAACAGCTTGCGCGCCAGCAGCCAGCCCAGTGCACGCAGCCCAAGCAGGCGGATCAGCAGCAGGCGTAGCGCCAACCGGCAGCGCAAGGCGAAGGAGTCCAGCGGAAAACTCGGTGTGCTGTTGATGGCGACGAAGCCGCGCGCGATGTCCGGGTGCGACGCCAGCAGTTGGAAGCCGATCATGCCGCCCATGGAAATGCCGACGACGAAGCAGGGCTCGATTTCTTTCGCGCGGATGAACTCGGCCACGTCTTCGGCGAGATCGGCCAGGCGCAGCCGGGCACGCAGCGGTTCGCTGCGGCCGTGGCCACGCAGGTCCAGCGCATAGACGCGAAAGGACCGGGACAGGTGGTCGATCTGTGGCTGCCAGTCCAGCAGCGACGAACCCAGGCCATGCAGCAGCAGCACGGGAGTGCCCTGCCCTGTGCAGATGTAGCCGAAGCGGCCACCGCTCAGTTCGATAAAGTCCATGTCGGTTTTCTCCTGTCGGCAATTAATTGTTTATTCGTCTATTACCCGCTAATCGCTTGTTTGCCTTGCGTCGAGGAATGCGACTAGAATCCGATCGCTACGGTTCGGGAATTCGCCATGTACAGTCTTGCCAGCCCCACTCAGGCCCGCAGTAAGAAAGCCCTCGAGCGCTTCCTCAACGTGGCCGCCGAACTGCTTGCCAACAATACGTTCGAAGAAACCGGAATATCCCAGATCGCCCAACTTGCCGAATCATCGGTGGGAACTTTCTATCGTTTGCTCGGTGACAAGGACATCCTTCTTTATGCTGTGCACGAACGTTTCGTCAAAGAAAGCCAGAGTGCCATCGACGAAAGTATCGAAGCGTTATTGCAGGACGACTTGAGCGCTTCCGAACGCATCGACCGTTTCATCCGTACCCTCATCACCCTGTTCGCCCAGCGCGAAGGCCTGCTCCGCGCCTTGATCCGCCGCAGCTCCAGCGACCTGCAGTTCCGCCAGCGTTTCCACCAGCTCAACGCCGCCATCGGCCAGGCGTTCTGCCGTATCGTGCTGGCCCAGCCGCAGGCGATCCGCCACCCGCATCCCGACCAGGCGGCCGATCTTGCCGCGCATATGATGCTGGCCAGCATGAATTACTACACCCTCACCGGAAGTCTCGGCATGACGCCTGCGGAATCCATCCCGCAGGAACTTTCCCGTCTCGTCCTTAATTATCTCGAAGTGTCCGACGTTTAACGCCGACTATCCCGTCTTAATTGTGCCGGCGTGAAATCGCTGGGTTTAAGGGCAATGGAAAATTCATCGGCCGGTTCCTGGTTGGAAAGAATGCCGATGACATAACGACCACTGATCAAGTCGTATACGGCATCGCCTTTCGTCCATAACAACGGCTGGTCGTAATAATTGATCGTATAGGACTCACCGACGCGCCATAAGTTATCCCGATTATCGTAATGATCGACCACGACGATCTGATAACTGTCTTCGTCGAAATACAGATCGCGTTGTTTATAGATATGCCGCATGCCTTTCTTCAAGGTGGCGCGCACATGCCAGACCCGGTGCAGTTCATAACGCAGCAGGTCCGGGTTCACATGACCGGGCTTGACGATGTCCGCATAGGTATTGGTCTTGGCCGCGAACTTGTAGCTGTTGTAGGGCACGTACATTTCCTGCTTGCCCACTAGTTGCCAGTCGTACTTGTCCGGCGCGCCGGAGAACATGTCGAAGTTGTCGGTGGTGCGCATACCGTCGGAGGCGGTGCCGGGCGAGTCGTAGGCGACGTTGGGCGTACGCCGGACACGGCGCTGACCGGCGGCGTAGAGCCAGGCCAGGCGTGGCTCCTTCACCTGGTTGACGGTCTCGTGCACCAGCAGTTCGGTGCCGGCCAGGCGCGCCGGCGCCAGCACCGACTGGCGGAAGTAGAACAGCACATTGCCGTTCCCCTTGCTGTAGTCGCCCGCATCGGCGTTGAACAGGAACAGGTCCTCGATGCTGGTCATAAAGTAGTCGCCATTGGCCTGCGGCACCGCCTGGGCGTAGTAGCGTTTGACGCTGTCGCCGCGGTAGCGGGTCAGGTGGTTCCACAGGACTTCCAGCGCCGACTGCGGGATGGGGAATGGCGTGGCGACCTGGAAATCGGCGATGCCGTTGCCGTTCTCGATCAGGCTGGCGGTGAGCGCGTTAGCCTTGGCCGCCTCGTAGACCTTGGCCGGGTAGGACGCCGAGCGGCGGCTCGGATAGACCGGCAGCTTCCAGGAAGGGAACCGCTTGAGCATCGCCAGTTGGCCGGGGCTCAGTTGCGCCTTGTACTGGTCGGCGTTGGCCGCGGTGATGGTGAACAGCGGCTGGTCGGCGACGAAGGGGTCCTTGTAGCCCTGGGCCGGATCGTAGGCATTCGCCGAGCGCGCCAGGCCGCCGTCCCAGGCGGGAATGGTTCCCGCCGCGTTGCCGGCGCGCTCCGCGCCCAGCGGGGTGAGGTCGGCGTCCAGGCGGGCGGCCTGGTCCGCCGGGACCTTGGCCAGGGCATGGGCGGCGCAGCCGAGCAGCACGGCGGCTAGGGTTGCGCTCATCAGTCGAAGGGTCATGGCGTGTCCGTCCCTGTCAGAAGCTGTATTTGACGTTGAAGCTGAGGTAGTCGCGGTCGCTGCGCTTGTTGGCCAGCCCGCCGCCGGCGTAGCCGACGTACTTGACGCCGAAGGTCAGCGACTCCTGATAGATGGCGTCCAGCCCCAGCGAGTAGCTGCGGGCGTTCTCGACGATGCCGTTGGTGAGTTGCGGCGCGATGCCGTTGATCCCGTACTGGTAGCTGACGCTGGGAACCAGGTTCACCAGGTTGAACACGTTGGTGTAGTTCAACGACAGGCTGGCCTGGGCGCCGACGGCATGGGTGGTGGCGTCGTAGTAGTCGACGTCGTCCTCCAGGTCCTCGACCCGGCTGGCCACCAGTTCCGACAGCAGGGTCGCGGAGTCCGAGTCCAGCAGGCCGTTGAAGTTGTAGATGGCCACCAGGGACGCCTGGTACATCTTCTTCTCGCGGTAGCCGTCCAGCCGCGTACCCACCGGCAGCCCGGCGAGGTTGCCGAGCAGTGCGGTCGGCAGGTATTCCCCGAGTCCCAGGGCGATAGGCGCGTCCGGGCGATAGCTCAGCTCGCCGGCCAGCGACAGGCCGTTGAGGAAGCTGTCGCCGCCGATGGTGGTGTTGAAGCTGATGCCGAACAGGTCGCGGTCTTCCAGGAATTCGGCGTAGTAATTCGAACTGCTCGCCACCGGCAGCACACCGACCACCGGCAGGACGGTGGGCTGGCCGACGGTCAGGCCGAGCATGGGCACGTTCATGTTGTAACGCAGGTAGTAGAAGCCCAGCTCGGTGTCGTTCAGCTCCGGTACGTACCAGCGCAGGGCCAGGCCGTACTGGGCGGCACCGTCGGCCTCCAGGTCACGGCTACGCGGAATGAAGGTGGTCGGCAGGTAGGCGCGAAGCAGGTCGTTGAGGGGGCCGGGCGGCAGGGTGTCGAGGTAGTCCTGCAACTGCTCCGGGCTGTCGAAGGCCAGGCCGCCGGGCAGGGGCTCCTGCAACGGCGGGACGGACAGGTAGTTGCAGCCCTCGCCGATCACGTCGAGGGTCGAGTAGTAGGTGCCGCAGGGGTCGATCTTCGAGGACTCCCAGGCCCAGCCCGGCTGCCAGTAGCCTTCCAGGGTCAGGTTCTCGCGCAGCTCGAAGGAGGCGTAGGCCATGAAGGTGGGCATGTAGGCCTCCTTCACTTCCGAGCCCGGCGCCCGCAGCGCGTTGATGTCCACCGGGTTGGTGACGCCGATGCCGTTCTGATAGAACAGCCCTTCGCCCCAGTTGATCACCTGTCGCCCCAGGCGTGCATTCAGCGCGTGGTCGTCGAGAGTCCAGCTACCGTAGACGAAGGCGTCGAGGATTTCCGCGTCCGAGCCGGCTTCGTCGAGGCCGTCCGAGCTGATCTGCCGGTGCCGGCGCTCGTCGTCTTCCAGTTCGAAGTCGTAGAACGCCCGGCCGCGCAGGAACAGGCCGTAGGTGTCGCGGTAGCGCAGGTCCATCTCCGAGACGACCTTCACCACCTCGGAAAACAGCTCGCCCTGCTTGAAGTTGAGGTTGCCGTCGTCGCTGTTGATCAGCGCCGCATTGTCGCCCCGGCCGCCGTTGGCGCGGGCGATCAGCTTCTGGTCCTGGTCCTCCATGCGGTAGCTGAGGCCGTAGGACAGCGTCGTGTCGAGGGAAGTCGTCCAGTCGCCCGAGCGCACTTGGAACGCCGTCGCCTGCGTCGAAGGCAGCAATCCGCAGATAGCCAGCGTCGCAACGCCCAGACCTCGTCCTTGCTTGGTCACGATGACCTCCTGTTGGGTTCTTATTATTCGGAATCGGAACATCGGTTCCGAATAATGTAGCCCAGTCCGAAAAACTGACAAGCCGTGGCGCGAAAAAAATTTCTCCCTTCACGAAGACAGGACGCAGAGAGCCCGCCGGCTGCCTGCAAGCGTAGCCCAGCGAATCAGCGCCTTGACGGAATCGGAATTTCTGTTTCGATTTGATGACAAGAATGCAGGATCGTCATTCCCGCAGCGCAGGAAGCAGGCTGCCAAGGGAGCCGGAGTGTCACGCACCCACCGCCTGAGTGGTTCAGGGCGAGCCGTTCAGCCATCGAGTCACACAACTACAAGAAGGTACTCGTCATGCTGCGCTCTTTTGCTACTGCTACCTGCCGTTCGCTTCTCTGTGCGCTTCTCGCCCTGCTCGGCACCGGCATCGCCTGGGCCGACTCCCGTTGCAGCGAACGAAGCGCGACGCTGCTGCTGCCCGCCAAGGTCAGTTGCAGCTACCAGACCACCTGGATTTCGTCCGGGCCGCTGAGCATCCGCCAAGTGATCTACCAGACGCCCCTGGGCACGCCGCCGGCCAAGGGCTGGCCGGTGGTGCTGGTCTACCAGGGCTCGTTCTTCCCGTTGGACGACTTCACCTACTACAGCAACATGCCCTTCGGCGGTTTCTACGAGGGAAAATTGATCCAAAAGCTGCTGGACAACGGTTACGCGGTGATCGCCCCCAGCGCCCCGGCCGACCTGTTCTGGCAGACCAACATACCCGGCCTGGCGCAGGCCTATGAGCTGAGCACCGACTATCAGTTCATCGGCAACGTGCTGCAGGCGATCCGCCAGGGGCATTTCGGCCGGCTCGACCCCAGCCGCCAGTACGCCACCGGCATCTCCAGCGGCGGCTACAACACCAGCCGGATGGCGGTGTCCTTCCCCGGCCAGTTCAAGGCGCTGGCCATCCAGTCGGCATCCTATGCCACCTGCAGCGGCCCGGTGTGCGTGGTGCCGGAGCTGCCGGCGAATCATCCGCCGACCACCTTCCTGCACGGTTTCGTCGATGCCGTAGTGCCCTGGTGGAGCATGGACCTGTACTACGACCGGCTGCTCTACCAGGGCATCGAAACCACCCGCTACACCGAACCCCTGGGCGGCCATGAGTGGTTCTCCGCCTCGCCCCGGCACATCCTCGCCTGGTTCAACGCCCACCCCTGACGAGGCGTCCTCGAGCCGGTTTTCAAGCGCCGGAACGTGAGCGGATTTCCGCTCCCGTTCCGGCCGCTTCGGCACGATCTTGCTTACCGAAATGAGGCCGCCCGCCCTGAAAGTCGCGGATTACGCGGGTTCCAGGCTTGGCACGACGCCTGCTATCGCCTTCCTCACCCAACGCCGGCCAGACCGGCGCCATAACGACAAGAGAGGAACGTGATGGACAATTCCAGCACCCTGATCACCCCTGCCGTGCCCCGAACCACCTCGCAGCGCCTGAAATCCATCTTCAGCGGCTCCGTGGGTAACCTGGTCGAGTGGTACGACTGGTACGTGTACGCCGCCTTCTCCCTGTACTTCGCCAAAGCCTTCTTCCCCCAGGGCGACATGACCGCCCAACTGCTCAACACTGCCGCGATCTTCGCCGTGGGCTTCCTGATGCGCCCGATCGGCGGCTGGCTGATGGGCATCTACGCCGACCGCAAGGGACGCAAGGCGGCGCTGCTGCTGTCGGTCCTGATGATGTGCGGCGGCTCGCTGATCATCGCCCTGACGCCGGGCTACGAAACCATCGGCGTCGCCGCGCCGATCCTGCTGGTGCTGGCGCGCCTGCTCCAGGGCCTGTCGGTGGGTGGCGAATACGGCACCTCGGCCACCTACCTCAGCGAGATGGCGACCAAGGAGCAGCGTGGCTTCTACTCCAGCTTCCAGTACGTCACGCTGATCTCCGGCCAGCTCATCGCCCTCGGCGTGCTGATCGCACTGCAGCAAACACTCAGCACCGAGCAACTGGAAAGCTGGGGCTGGCGCGTGCCCTTCTTCATCGGCGCCTTCTGTGCGGTCGCCGCGCTGTATCTGCGCCGCGGCATGGAAGAAACCGAGTCCTTCACCCAGAAGAAGGACAAGCCGAAGGAAAGCCTGCTGCGTACCCTGCTGCGCTATCCCAAGGAAGTGCTCACCGTGGTCGGCCTGACCATGGGCGGCACCCTGGCCTTCTACACCTACACCACCTACATGCAGAAGTACCTGGTGAACAGCGTCGGGATGAGCAAGAACGACTCGACCATGATCTCGGCCGCCACCCTGTTCCTGTTCATGCTGCTGCAACCCATCATCGGCGCGCTGTCCGACAAGATCGGCCGGCGTCCGATCCTCATCGCCTTCGGCGTGCTCGGAACCCTCTTCACCTACCCGATCCTCAGCGCCCTGCAAGGCGTGCAGAACTGGTGGGACGCGTTCCTGCTGATCATGCTGGCGCTGATCATCGTCAGCGGCTACACCTCGATCAACGCCGTGGTGAAGGCCGAACTCTTCCCCACCGAGATCCGTGCCCTCGGCGTCGGCCTGCCCTATGCGCTGACCGTGTCGATCTTCGGCGGCACTGCCGAGTACCTCGCCTTGTGGTTCAAGAGCATCGGCATGGAGAGCGGCTTCTACTGGTACGTCACCGGCTGCATCGCCTGCTCGCTGCTGGTGTACGTGTTCATGAAGGACACCCGCCACCACTCGCGGATGGATCGGGATTGATCCGCGGCCGGGTCAGAGGCGACATGCCTCCAGCCCGGCCTTCAACGCCGCTTCGTCCTGCGGGACGGCGAAGATCAGTTCCAGGCGCGAATCCTTCCGCCATTCGCTGGCCTGCCAGTGGATCGGCTGGCCGTCCAGGGCATTGCCGGACAGCCAGCCGGCGTTGGTCTGCAACACCAGCTTGGCCCGGCGCCAGGGCAGGCTGGCCAGCCAGAGCTGGACACGCATCAGTTCGAACCGCTGGCTCGGGTGCCAGCGCCAGCCGATGCTCCAGCCTTCGGCCTGGGTATGGGTCTGGCAGATGGGCTGCCCCGGATCGCGCCAGAGCGTCGGCAATGCCGCCGGCCCCTTGGGCTGAGGCAAGGACGCGGCACCCGCCCCCGGGCGCCGGTCGATACCGGGCAACCGCCCCAGCGGCAGCGCTCCTTGGGACGTCCAATGCAGCGTGACGGAGGGCAACGCCTCGGCCAGCCGGGCACGGGTCGCCTCGTCGAGATGTTCCGCCTTGTTCAAGACCAGCAGCGCCGCTTCCGGCAGTGCGTCGCGCTGGCTGTCCGGCAGGGGCTGGCCGGCCGCCATGGCCTGGGCATCCAGCACCATGACGCACGGTTGCACGGCCAGTACGCCGTCCCAAGGCGGCTCGCGCAGTTGCCGCAGCAGTTCGCCCGGGTGGCCGAGGCCGGAGGGTTCGATGAACAGGCGGTCGGGCTTCGCCTTGCGCAGCAGCCGGCCCAGCCCGATCTGGAACGGCGCGCCGTTGACGCAGCACAGGCAGCCGCCCGCCACTTCGCCCAGGGCGATGCCGTCTTGATCGGTGGTCAGCAACGCCGCGTCCAGGCCGATCTGGCCGAACTCGTTGATCAGGATCGCCCAGCGCTCGCCGTCCGGCTTCTGTGCCAGCAGGTGGCGGATCAGGCTGGTCTTGCCCGCGCCCAGGGGGCCGGCGATCAGGTGGGTGGGAATGTGTTCGAGCATGGGCTTATGGTGAGGCCTGTCCGGGCCGCAGACAAATCCACTCTGTTAAAGTGCGCGTCCGTCATCGGGAGATCGTTCATGCGCCGTTGGTTCCTTTCCTTGCTGGCCGCCCTGCCCCTGTTCGCCCAGGCCGAGGCCTGCATCGTGCACAGCCGCGCCGAACGACTGGACGTGAAGGTCTGCCAGCAGAACCGCAGCATCCCCGAAGCGCTGTTCCGCAGCGGCTTCTGCCAGCCGCAATTGCAGGGGCAGGAAGTCGAGGTGGAGTTCGTCGAACAGTGCCCACAGGGCGCCTTCGGCATTTGCAGCGACGCCCAGGCGAGCAACATGCCGTACCGGCAGGATATCCATTACTACGGCGTGGCCAGCGATGCCGCCTTCCTCAAGCCCTATTGTGAGCAACAGAGCAAGGGGAATTGGCTGAAGCCCTGAGCGACTCAGCCAAGCCAATCCAGTGTCAGCAACAACCGACGTTCGCCCGGCGCCGGTTGCGGCGAGCGGTGGATGAGGCCGGCGCCTTCGTTGCCGATCCACTTCTCGCCCTTGAGCAACGCCACGTGGCCGGTCTCGATCTGCCGGATACCCTCCGACGGCTCGCCGTCCGGATCACCCAGGCGGCGGCGATCCATCGCCCCCTCTTCCAGCCATTGGCTGCCGACCCCGGCATAGGTGGTCACCAGCCGCAGCGGCACGTGGTCGACGTGGAAGCGCGGGCACATGGCCTTGTCCAGCACGCGCAGGCGCAACCCGATGCGCCGGGCCTCCAGCAGGCAGGCGTAGGCCCGCACCAGCCAGGCCACATCGGCGACGAATTCGGCATGGCCGGGCAGCGCGGAGAAGTCCCCGGCCAGCGCCTGCAAGGAGGGCTCGGCTTCGTTCTCGATCTCCAGGGTGAGGGATTGCGCCAGCGATTCGCCGCTGGCCAGCAACCGGACGGCGAACCCTGCCACGACCTCCGGCAGGCCGCGCTGCCACACCGCCAGGTTGACCCCGTCGAGCAGCGCATCGGCGAGCACGTCCGGCTGCGCATCCAGCCGCTGCCGCACCGCTGGAGCCAACTTCCGGGCCAGCATCAGGCAGCCTCCTCGGTCCAGCGCGCGAAGGGGTCCGGCAGACGTTGCCAGGCGTCCACACCCTCGCTCCATTCCGCATCGGTCAGCAGGCAGCTATCGAGTTCCGCGTTCAGCAGGGCGAAGTCGATGTTCTGCCCGATGAACACCAGCTCCTGGCGGCAATCGCCGACCTCGTCGGTCCAATGGCGCGTGATCGCCGCCAGGCTTTCCTCATCCACGGGCCAGTGGTCGCGCGATACGAAACACCACCAGCGACCGGCGAAGCCATGCCGCATCAACCCACCGGCCTGCGACCAGCTACCGACGTCCTGGGGCCGGCTGGCCAGCCAGAAATAGCCTTTGGAGCGGAGCAGGCGCCCATTGGTCCATTCCCGGTTGAGGAAATCGAAGAAGCGCTGCGGGTGAAAGGGCCGGCGCGCCCGGTATGCCGTGGAGGCGATGCCGTATTCCTCGCTTTCCGGCACGTGTTCGCCGCGCATCTCCTTCAGCCAGCCAGGCGCCTGGGCGGCACGCTCGAAATCGAAGCGGCCGGTATCGAGTATCTTCTCCAGCGGCACCTGGCCCATGACCATCGGAATGATCTCCGCCGTGGCGTTCAGGCGCCCGAGGATGGCCAGCAGTTCGTCGCGCTCGGCCTGGCCGATCAGGTCGATCTTGCTGATCAGGATGACGTCGGCGAACTCCACCTGCTCGATCAGCAGATCGGTGATCGAACGCTCGTCGTCCTCACCCAGGGTCTCGCCCCGGCTGGCCAGGCTGTCCGCCGCCTGGTAGTCGCGCAGGAAATTCAGCCCGTCGACCACCGTGACCATGGTGTCCAGCCGCGCCAGGTCGGACAGGCTGCGGTCCTGCTCGTCGCGGAAGGTGAAGGTCTCGGCCACCGGCAAGGGCTCGGAAATCCCGGTGGACTCGATCAACAGGTAGTCGAAGCGACCTTCCCGGGCGAGCCGGCTGACTTCTTCCAGCAGGTCTTCGCGCAGGGTGCAGCAGATGCAGCCGTTGCTCATCTCGACGAGCTTTTCCTCGGCGCGATTGAGGCTGACGTCGCGCTGGACCTCGCCGCCATCGATGTTGATTTCGCTCATGTCATTGACGATCACCGCGACCTTGCGGCCCTCGCGGTTCTTCAGTACGTGGTTGAGCAGCGTGCTCTTGCCGGCGCCGAGAAAACCGGACAGCACGGTGACAGGCAGGCGTGGGTTCATGGCATTCCTCATCAGACGTTACGCAGGTGTTTTTCCAGTTGCTCCTGGCGCTCCTTGGCCTCGATGCAGAGCGTCGCGGTGGGGCGCAGGAGTAACCGTTGCAGACCAATCGGCTCGCCGGTTTCGGCGCACCAGCCGTATTCGCCCCGGGCCAGGCGCTCCAGGGCTTCGTCGATCTTGTCGAGCAGCTTCTTTTCCCGTTCCAGCAGGCGCAGTTGCCACTGGCGCTGCTCCTCGCGGCTGGCCAGGTCGACGTCGTCCGCGGGGCGATCCTGCTCGCGCAGCTCGTCGAACTCGCCGTCTATGCGGCTGCGCAGCGATTCGCGCTGGCGCAGCAGCAGGTCCTTGAAAAAGGCTTGCTGGGCCTCGTTCATGTAGGCCTCGGGGGGCTGTTGGAGCAGTTCTTCTTCGGTCATGGCTGAATCCGGTTGGCTTCCGTAATTGTTATAACATAACATTTACGTTCGACCATTGCTGCCGAGCGAATCCCGATGAACGCCATAACCCTGCCGGATATCGCCATCCAGTCCAGCCAACAGCAGCAGCCCCTCGACTGGGTTGGCATGTGCGGCATCGCCCTACCTCTGCTGCTGGAGGGGCAACGCATCCAGGCCCATGCGGACGCCGGTGTCAGCCTGGACGACGGCAGCGCCCGCGGCATTCATATGTCGCGCCTGTACCTGGCGTTGGCCGATTTGGAGCACGAGCCGCTGACCACGCCGCTCGTGCGGCGCGTACTGGAACGGTTTCTTCACAGCCATGAAGGACTTTCCCAGCGCTCGGAACTGCGCCTGCGTGGCGAGCTGCCGCTCAGTCGCCCGGCGCTGGTCAGCCCGCTCAGCGGCTGGAAGGCCTATCCCTTCGAGGTTCTGGCGAGGCTGGATGCCGCTGGGTTTCACGTGGAACTGCAGGTGGAGGTCGTCTATTCATCCACCTGCCCCTGCTCTGCCGCGCTGGCCCGGCAGCTCATCCAGCAACGCTTTGTCGAGGATTTCGCCCAAGGCCCGCTGGACCGCGCCGAAGTGCTGGCCTGGCTGGGTAGCAGCCAGGGCATCGTCGCCACGCCCCACAGCCAGCGCAGTACCGCCAGCCTGCGCGTGCGGTTGGATGGGCACGCCGCAGACTTTCCCATCGAGCGCTTGGTGGATTGCGCCGAAGCAGCGTTGGCCACGCCCGTGCAAACCGCGGTGAAACGCGCCGACGAGCAAGCCTTCGCCCTGGCCAACGGACAGAACACGATGTTCTGCGAGGATGCGGCGCGCCGCCTCCATCGGGCGCTGCGCGGCCTCGATGAGGCCCGGGGCTTCCGGGTACGCGTCGTCCATGCCGAAAGCCTGCATGCCCACGATGCCGTGGCGGAGAGCCGTTGGAACTGGGAGGAAACCCGATGATCCGCTGCCTGGGCCTGCAATGGGGACCGGCCGGTCGGCCACTCACTCCGCCCCTGGACCTGCCTCTGCCGGCCGGCAGCCTGACAGCCATCACCGGCGCCAACGGCAGCGGCAAAAGCAGCCTGCTGAAGGTACTGGCCGGTCTGCACAAGCCCCTGGCCGGACAACTACGCCTGGCGGTTCCCTCGCTCGGTGGGGTCGGCTACTTGGCCCAGCAACAGAGCTTCGACCGGCAGTTTCCCATCGACCTGCTCGGACTGGTCGCAGCAGGCAGTTGGCGCAGCCGACTTTCCCGCATCGAACGCCGGCGGCGGCTGGACCAGGCGCTGGCCAACTGGTCACTGGACGGGCTGCAAGACCGCCCCTTGCAGGCGCTCTCTGGTGGGGAACTGCAACGCGCCCTGCTCGCCCGCCTGGAGCTGACCGAGGCGCCACTGCTCTTGCTCGACGAGCCGGCAGCCGCCCTCGACGATGCCGGGCAGGCACTCCTGTGGCAGCAGATTGCCCGCTGGCAGCGCGAAGGCCGTACCCAGCTGGTGGTCTGCCATGATCTGGACGCCGTTCGCCGCTATTTCCCGAATAACCTGCAAATCGCCGCAGATGGCTGCCTTTTCACCTCAAATTCCCGCGATTCGTTCTCCATGCGTGGACTGCGGGTTGCCTGATGGACGCGCTCTGGCAGCCCTTCGTGGAGTTCGCCTTCATGCGTCGCGCGCTGTTCGGCGGCATTGTGCTGGCCGTCAGTGCGGCGCCTCTGGGTGTCTTTTTGATTCTGCGGCGGATGAGCCTGATCGGCGACGCCATCGCCCATGGCATTCTCCCCGGCGCCGCGCTGGGCTTCTGGCTGGCCGGCCTGAGTCTGCCGGCCATGACCTTCGGCGGTCTCGGCGCCGGTCTGGCCATGGCTGGCCTGGCCGCCTGGATCACCCGCCGCACCGGCCTGCGTGAGGATGCCAGCCTGGCGGCGATCTATCCGATCTCCCTGGCCAGCGGCGTGCTCCTGCTCGGTCTGTCCGGCAAGCGACTCGACCTGCTGCACCTGCTGTTCGGCTCCGCCCTGGCCGTGGACGAAACGACGCTTCATGGCATGTTGCTGGTCGCGTCCGCCAGCCTCGTACTGCTCGTGGCGATCTATCGCTGGCTCGCCCTGGATAGCTTCGACCCGCTCTTCCTGCGCAGCGTCAGCCGGCTTGGTCCGCTGGCCCATGGGCTGTTCCTGACGCTGGTGGTGCTCAACCTGGTGGTGGGGTTCCAGGCCATCGGCGCGTTGATGGTGGTCGGGCTGATGGTGCTGCCGGCCGCCGCGGCACGTTTCTGGAGCAGGCGTCTGCCCGTCCTGCTGATACTCGCCGCCCTGCTCGCCGCCGCCTGCGTCTGGCTCGGCCTGCTGTTTTCCTACTACGCCGCGCTGCCCAGCGGGCCGTGCATCGTCCTGCTGGCTGGTGCGGCCTACCTGATCTCCGTACTGGCCGGGCCAGTCCACGGCTTGCTGCGCCGTATCCCTTCGCCGATCGCTACCTGAGGTTCCCTTCGATGCGCCTGTTATTCGCCGCTTTGCTCCTGCTTCTGCCGCTTTCCCTGTCCGCCGCGGAAAAGCTGAAGGTGGTCGCCAGCTTCAGCATCCTTGCCGACATCACCCGGCAGATTGCCGGGAACGACGTGGAGCTGCGGACATTGGTCGGCCCCGACGAAGATGCCCACGTCTACGAACCCACTCCGGACGATGCCAAGGCCTTGCTGGCAGCCGATCTGGTGATCGCCAACGGTCTCGGCTTCGAACCCTGGCTCGACCGGCTGCTGGCCTCCGGCGAGGCGCGCGGCCAACGCATCGACGCGAGCCGGGGCGTGGTGCCACTAACCATCGATGAGGACGGACATCGCATCCCGGACCCGCATGCCTGGCAGAGCCTCGCCAACGGCGAGATCTACGTACGCAACATCGCCCAGGCGCTGATGGCCGCCGATCCGGCGCATGCCGATACTTACGCCCAACGCCGCGACGCCTACCTGCAGCGCCTGCAAGACCTGCTCGCCAAGGCCAGGGAGAGCCTCGGCCGGCTGCCGGCGGGCAAGCGCCGCGTCATCACCAGCCACGACGCATTCGCCTATCTGGGGCAGGCCTATCAATTGCAGTTCCTTGCACCGCAAGGGCTGTCCACGACCGACGAGCCGTCGGCCGCCGAGGTCGCCGCCCTGATCCGGCAAATCCGCAATGAGGGCGTGCAGGCGGTGTTCGTCGAAAACATCCGCGATCCGCGCCTCGTCGAGCAGATCGCCGCTGAAGCCGGCGCCAGGGTCGGCGGCACGCTGTACTCCGACGCCCTGGCGGCGGAAGGTCCGGCCAGTACCTACCTGGGCCTGTACGAGCACAATCTGGATGCGCTGATGGACGCCCTCAAACCCTGACGCCCGGACATGAAAAAGCCCCACGGCAGCAGGCTACGCGTGGGGCTTCGAGGGAGAGATCAGTACTTCCAGCTGACCGACATGCTGGCGTTGCGCGGTGCGGCGTAATAGCCCTGGTCCCAGTACAAACTGGTCAGGTACTTCTCGTCGGTCAGGTTGTTGAGGTTGGCCGAGACGGTCCAATGCGGGTCGATGTCGTAGCTGGCCATCAGGTTGACCACGGCGTAGGCGTCTTGCTCGACCCGTGCCAGGCGACCACCGATATCCACGTCCCGGTGGATATCGTCCTGCCAATTGACACTGGCGCCGACCTTCAACTGCTCCAGGGACGGAACGCGGTAGGTCGCGGAAGCACGTACCAGGTGCTTGGGTACATAGGTCTTGCCGTGCCCGTGATTCTCGTCCTGGATATCGACATAGGTGTAACCGGCGACGGCTTGCAGCCCCGGCAACACTTCGCCGGAGACTTCGAACTCGTAGCCTTCGCTCAGGTAGTTAGCGCCCGAATAGGCTTGGCGGCCATTCACGAAGCCAGCACTTTCGGCAATGTTGTCTTGCTTGGTCTTGAATACCGCTGCGGAGACATTCAGCCGGCCATCGAACAGCTCACCCTTGACGCCTGTTTCGTAGCTGGTCCCTTCAACCGGCGCCAGACGATTGCCACTGGCATCGAGCCTCGACTGAGGGTCGAAGATTTCGGTGTAGCTAGCGTAGACCGAGAAGAGGTCGTTTATGTCATACACCAGACCGGCGTAAGGCGTGATGTCGTCATCCGAGCGTTTCTTCTTGACGCCGTAGCTGTCGCCATCGCTGTCCAGCTTGGTCGCCCGCGCACCGGCGATCAGCGACAGCTTGTCGGTCAGGCTGAAGCGAGCAGCGGAATATACGCTCTTCTGTTTGTCTTCGAAGGTGCTGCCGGCAGTCGATGCATCGAAGGGAGGCTCAGGATAGTTCCCATCCCACTCGGACATGGGCGGAAGCGCAGTACCTATGCCACGGCCGTAATATGAGTCGTCATCGAGATTCGATTTCGACCAATTCACGCCGAGCATCAATTCGTGCTCTCGACCAGCCAAGGCGAATGGCCCGCTGACATAGAGATCGGCGATCCACTGCTTGTTCTCGTCCTTGTACTGGGATGGATAGGCGGCCAAGCCTAAACCGGTCTGGGCATTCGGGGTGCCATAGACATAGAACAGCTTGGAGTCGCCTCGTTTCTCTACACGCGTCAGCACACCCTTGGCTTCCCAGCCATTGTCGAAGCGGTGGCTCAGCTCGGCGAAGGTGCGGTTTTCCTGGTTGTCCCAATAAGCCCAGTCCGACGAGGTGCTGGTGGAGCGGGAGAGGTGGGTGGGCTGGCCGGCGCTGTCGACCAGCGGCAACGCACCCCACATAGGGCTGTTGGAATCGGTCTTCTGCAGCGTATGGCCGAGGGAGAACAGGGTGCTGTCGTCCAGATCGAATTCCAATACGCCGTGGAAGACATTCTTCTCCCGGGAATAGCGATCCAGGTAGGAGTTCTTGTTTTCGTTGGCGTAGACCACACGGCCGCGAACGTTGCCGGACTCGGTCAGCGCCCCCGACACGTCGGTGTCGATGCGGCGCAGGTCCCAGGAGCCAGCGGTCAGGTCGATGCGGGCCTGGGGTTCGAGGGTCGGTCGCTTGCGTACGAAGTTGACGGTGGCGGACGGGTTGCCGGTGCCGGTCATCAGGCCATTGGCGCCGCGCACGATCTCGATACGCTCGAACGGTGCGGTGTCGATGCTGCCGTCGAGGTTGCCATAGACGAAGGGCGTGCCGAGACCGTCGTACTGGAAGTTGGTGATGTCGAAACCGCGCGCGGTGAAGTAAGTCCGGTCGGTTTCCACCTCTTCCACGGAAATACCGGTGGTGTTCTTCAACGCGTCGTTGACGCTGGTGAGCTTGAAGTCGTCCAACTGCGCACGGGTGATGGTGGAGATGGACTGCGGCGTTTCGCGCGGCGTCAGGTCCAGCTTGGTGGCGGCGCTGCTGCTCTTGGCCTTGTAGGAATCCTGCTCGGCCTCCTTGGAGTCACCGACCACGGTGAGCGTATCGAGTACCGCCGCATCGGAGCTTTCCTGGGCGATGGCCCCTTGCAAAAGGCCGAGCGAAAGCGCGGACGCCACGCAGGTGGCCAGACCGGTCTTCTTGATCACTGTTTTTCCCCGTAGATATTCGTTGGTCCCCGTCCGCCTGACTCCGAAGCGGCGACGACCTTTTTAAGCGAGCATCGTCAGGCTGGGGCTATCCAAGCCAACAGAACCAGTGACGAATGCTAATAATTATCGATAAATAATCGCATCGAGACGTGACCAGGTCAACGCAATTGAGGCTGATTAGCATTTACTAGGCGGAAATGGGGCTAAGCAAGCCGTCTGCGCAAAAAAAGCGCGGCAAACGTGTCGGGAAAAATCGAGCGCTGCGCCGGTCAGGTCGACGCAGCCGTGCTCAGGGTTGCAGGCGTACCGGGGGAACGTTGCCGCAGTCCTCGCCGATCCAGCGGGAGACGTATTCCATCTCGCTCTGCTGGGCCGCTTGGCCGCTGCGTTGGTGGGTACCGGTTATCCGCGTGACATATTCGCGATCGCTGATGAAGCGGGTTTCCCCTTCGCCACTGGCCTCCGGACAGGTGAAACGGAATGCCCAGCGTTCGGCGCTGCGCTCGGTGAATTCATTCTTGCAGCCACCCTGCTGGTGCTGCAGCGGAATGTTCTCCGCCTTGACCTGCTCGGCCGTCAGGCAGATGCGCACCCCCTTGTCACCCACCTGAACGCCCTGCTTGGCCATCATGTCTTCCATCATCTTCCGCTGCTCGGGCGGCAGGCTTTTCATGCGCTCCAGCATCTCCTGCATACCGGGCAGTTCCTGGCCGTCGACCTGCATCTTGTTGGAACTGACCTCCCACAAGCCGGGCCGGATCACCTGGGCATGGGCCACAGGAGCCAGCAGGCAGACCGCCGTCGCAATCGTCGTCGCAAGGTGTTTTTTCATGGCTGGGCATCCGATTCGCCGAAGATTCGAACTGCAAGCGTAGAACATCGTCCTTGAACCGTACCCATCAGAAGCTGCGACCATCGACCTGGACCACCTTCAACCCGGAACGATCCAGCTCGGGCAAGCAGCGGACATTGATCGCCGCCGTCTCCTTCCCGCTGAGGTCCTTGCCGAAGCCGAACGGCGCACAACCGCACACCGGGCAGAAGTGATGGTCGATGACGTGCTTGTTGAAGCGATAGGTCGCCATATCCGCCTCCGGCGTGACCAGCCGCAACTGCTGTTTCGCCACGAACCACAGCAGGTATCCCTTCCGACTGCAATGGGAGCAGTTGCACTCGATGACCTGCTCGATTTCGCCCTCCACTTCGAAGGCAATGCGTCCACAGTGACAGCTTCCCTTGTGGATAACCGTATGGGTGCTCATGGTTTCCTCCTGAAAAGACGGTGCCCTTCACCATAGTCGAAGCTATCGGGAACGCGGATAAGAAAAACCCCGGCACCAGGCCGGGGCTCTTCCGATACGACGCGGGCTTCTCAGCCCTGCCCGCTTCCCTCGTGGGTCGCGGGGCTGTCCGGCGTGGTGACCGGACAGCTCCAGAGTTCCAGCGCCGGCTGGCTCGCTTTTGGCGAGCCGAGCCATTCACTCAGGTCGTGACAACGCTGGTCGAAACACAGTTGGTAATCCCCCGCCTCGGGCGTTCTGCCCAAGCGCAGCGGCTGCAAGGGCGGTAGCTGGCGCTGGTAGTGCCAGGTGCCCTCGCGCAGTTCGGCGCCGTCCGGTATTTCCATGCCGGCGCCAGAACCCTTGACTCGCGCCTCGCCGAGCAGCAGGCCGCTCGGCGTCACGCGGTAATCCTCTTCCCAGCGCACCTTTTCGATGGTGTGCCGCCAGGCCAGGGTAAAGGCCGGGACGGGCAGTTCCGCCCAGACTGCCCCGGCCAGTCCCATGCAGAGACCGATCACGCGACCACCGGCTTGCCATCGCGGCGCAGGCGCCAGAAGTGCACGGCGAGCATGCCGACGCCAAGGGCGAAGCCCAGTTCGTCGGTGATCGGCAGGGCCATGACCAGGCAGGCACCGGCGGCCAGACCGAGCAGGCGCTCCCACCAGAACAGCTTGCCGTGCAGGTAGCCCACCGACGCCACACCCCAGAGGGCGATGGCGAACATGGCCTTGACCGCCACGTAGGCTGTCATCATCAGGCTGTCGCCTTGCAGCATCAGGGCCGGTGCGTACACCGCCATGAACGGCACGACGAAGCCGGCGATGGCGATACGCACCGCCCACAGTCCGATCTTCAGGCCGGTTTCCTTGGCGATCGGCGCGGCAGCGAAGCAGGCCAGCGCCACGGGCGGGGTGAGGTCGGCGAGGATGCCGAAGTAGAAGACGAACATGTGCGAGACGATCAGCGGAACACCCAGCTCAAGCAGCGCCGGCGCGGCGATCGAGCTGGTGATGATGTAGTTCGGGATCGTCGGGATGCCCATGCCGAGGACCAGGCAGGTGAGCATGGTCAGCACCAGCGAGAGCAGCAGGTTGTCCTGGCCGATGGCGAGGATGTAGCCGGCGAAGGTGGAGGCCACGCCGGTCAGCGAAACCACGCCGATGATCACGCCGACCAGGGCACAGGCGATGCCCACCGGTACCGCGTGGCGCGCACCTTCCACCAGCGCATGCAGGCAGATGACCAGGGTGTCGCGGCCGCCCTTGAGGAACCAGCAGGTCGCCACCAGCACACCGATCACCGCGAACACGACACCGATGCCCAATTGGAAGAACCCGGCGCAGAGCAGCCCCAGGGCCACCCAGAAGGCGCCCCGCAGGCCCTTGGACGACACCCGCAGGATGATCGCCGAGCCGAGGATCACGATGGCCGTCAGCGCCAGCCCCACCATGCCGGAGAACAACGGCGTGCGGCCGGAGAACAGCAAAAAGACCAGGATGCCCAGCGGAATCAGCAGGAACCAGCGCTCCTTCACCGCCTTCCACGGGTTCGGGCACTGGTCTTTCGGCAGGCCCTTGAGGTTGGCGCGCTTGGCTTCCAGGTGCACCATCCAGAACACCGAACCGAAATACAGCAGCGCCGGAATCAGGGCCGCCTTGGCGATTTCGACGAAGGGCACGTTGATGGTTTCGGCCATGATGAAGGCCACGGCGCCCATCACCGGCGGCATCAGCTGGCTGCCCATGCTGGAGGTCGCTTCCACGGCGCCGGCGAAGGCCGGGCGGTAGCCGAAGCGCTTCATCAGCGGAATGGTGAACTGGCCAGTGGTGACCACGTTGGCCACGCCGGAGCCGGTGATGGTGCCCATCAGCGCGGAAGACACCACGGACACCTTGGCCGGACCGCCGAGCTTGTGGCCGAACAGGCCCATGGCGAAATCGGTGAACAGCTTGATCATCCCGGCCTGTTCGAGGAACGAGCCGAACAGGATGAACAGGAAGATATAGGTGGCGGATACATAGGTCGGGGTGCCGTAGAAACCCTCGGTACCGAACGCCAACTGGTTGATGATCTGGTCGAAACCATAGCCCCGGTGCGCCAGGTCGCCCGGCAGGTACTCACCGAACAGCCCATAGGCCAGGAACAGGCCACAGATTATCGGCAGCGCGATACCCATGACCCGCCGCGCCGCTTCGAAAACCAACACCATCAGGACCAGGCCGATCACCATGTCGCCGCTGGTGAGGTCACCGGAGCGCTGGATCAGGTCGGCTTCGAAAATCCACTGGTAGGCCGCCGTGCCCATGCCGGCGAGGCCGAGCAGCCAGGCCAGCGGCTGCCAGGGGCGTTTCTTGCCGAACGCCGGGAAGCTGAGGAAGACCAGCATCAGCAGGAAGCCGATGTGCACCGCCCGCAGCACCTGGGTGGAAACCAGGGGGAAGGCGGCGGTGAAAACCTGGAAGGTGGAAAACGACAGGGCGACGAAGAACAGCGCCTTCGGCCAACTGCCTGTCGCGGCCTCGAGGCCTTGATGATGCTCACTCATGGAGGGTTTCCCTCATCTACTGCAGGTGATGCCCGGAAAAACCGCTAACAAAACCTGCCGCTATCCCCAGAGTCAGGATAGCGCTGGTTTTATTAGCGTCTCTGCGCGGGTAAAGCCCCTCTCCTCGCGGAGAGGGGGCTGAACGGGAACAAACGTTGACGGCTACGGCTCACTTGAGCACGCCGGCTTCCTTGTAGAAGCGCTCAGCGCCCGGGTGCAGCGGGATCGGCAGGTTCTGGGTGGCAGCTTCCAGCTTGATGTCCTTGGCTGCGGAGTGGGAAGTGGCCAGGCGGTCGAGGTTGTCGAACATCAGCTTGGTCATCTTGTAGGCCACATCATCGGAAACGCCTTCGTGGGTCACCAGGATGTTCTGGATCGCTACGGTGGGAACGTCCTCTTCCTGGCCGTCGTAGGTCCTGGCCGGAATCACAGCGGCCTGGTAGGCGGCGTTGTCGATCTTGCCGACGACATCCTGCGGGATCGCGACGAAGCTGATCGGCATGGTCGCGGCCAGATCGCGGATCGCGGCCATGCCGAGACCGGACGATTGCAGGGTGGCGTCGAGCTGGCGGTTCTTGATCAGTTCGACGGACTCGGCGTACGGCAGGAATTCCACCTTGCCCATGTCCTCGTAGCTCAGGCCGGCAGCCTTGAAGATGGCGCGGGCGTTCAGCTCGGTGCCGGATTTCGGCGCGCCGACGGAAATACGCTTGCCCTTCAGGTCAGCCAGGGTCTTGATGCCGGATTCCTTGCTGGCCACGATCTGGATGTAGTTCGGGTAGGTCGAACCGATGGCGAGCAGCTTCTTCAGCGGGGCCTTGAAACCGGCGTCTTCCACACCGTTCCAGGCATCGGCCACCGAGTCGCCCAGGGCCAGGGCCAGTTCCCCACGACCGGCTTGCAGCAGGTTGAGGTTTTCCACGGAAGCCTTGGTGGCCTGCACGGAGGTTTTCGAGCCTTCGATGCCGTTGCTGTAGATCTGCGACAGGCCGACACCGATCGGATAATAGACGCCGCTGGTGCCGCCGGTGAGGATGTTGATGAAGGTCGGCGCCGCAACCGCGGCGGTGCTGGCAGTGAAGGCCGCGGCAGCGGCGAGAAGGCTGAAACGCTTGATCAGTCTCATGGAAGAATCTCCGTCGTTGTTATTTGGTTGTTGCAGAGTTTTTCACTGTAGACGAGCTCACACAGGTGAGTACCCGTCCGGCTTTTTCACAGGGAAACGAGCACCGATGCGAACCCGGCGGTTGGCATCCGATGAAGAGAAGTCGGGGTTATGCGGAGGAGATGGCAGTTCATACAGGCCTCTTGTCTTTTTTATTGGACCGTCGCGGTGTTCCGCGCAATCGAAGCCTGTTATTGCAGGGGCCGTGCCAAAGCCGTTCGGCAGCGGTTTAGAGCGTTCCGGATGGGAAGCAGTGTCGACAATGAGCGGAATTCCGCCGATGGAGAAAGGCCGTTCGGCAAGAATCCGCTCCCCTCACCTGCTCGGACGAAGGCTCACTCTTCCTCGCTGCTGCCCGCCGGTAGGTAGCTGCTGCGGCTGAGGCCGTGGCGCTGCATCTTTTCATTGAGCGTGCGCCGGGGAATCTGCAACAGCGCCATCACGTCGCTGATATTGCCCTGGCAGCGCTGCAAGGCGGTGTGCAGGCACTGCGCCTCGAACGCTTCCATCTGTTCGGCCAGCGACTGTGGCCCTTGCTGGGTCTCTTCCGAAGAGGTCAGGCCGAGGGCATACCGTTCGGCCGCGTTGATCAGCTCGCGGACGTTGCCCGGCCAGTTGTGCGCGACCAGCCGCGACAGCTCCTGCGGCGTCAGCGGTTGCAGTTCGCGGTTGTGGCGCTCGGCGGCGACCGCCGCGAAATGGTTGAACAACAGGGGAATGTCTTCGCGCCGTTCGCGCAACGGAGGAATGCGCAGCTCCGCTACGTTGAGGCGGTACAGCAAGTCCTCACGGAAACGCCCGGCGCGAACCTCGTCCTGCAGGTCCGGCTTGGCCGCGCTGATTACCCGCAGGTCGACCTGGATGCTGCGATTCGACCCGAGGCGCTCCAGGGTTTTTTCCTGCAATACCCGCAGCAGCTTGACCTGCTGCGCCAGCGGCAGGCTCTCCACTTCGTCGAGGAACAGCGTGCCGCCATCGGCATGTTCGATCCGCCCGATGCGCTTGCCCTGGGCCCCGGTGAAGGCACCGCTTTCATGGCCGAACAGCTCGCTCTCGAAAATGCTTTCCGGAATCGCCGCGCAGTTCAGCGCCACGAACGGCTTGGCCACCCGCGGGCTGAAGTCGTGCAGGCAGCGGGCAACCCGTTCCTTGCCGCTGCCGGTTTCGCCACGGATCAGCACGTTGACCGAGGTACCGGCCAGTTCGAGGATTTGCCGGCGCAGGTTTTCCATGGGACGGGAAACACCGAGCAACTGGGCTTCGATGCGATCCTTGAGGGCGAACTGCTGGCGCAGCTGGCGGTTCTCGCAGACCAGCCGGCGCTTCTCCAGCGCGCGCCGCACGCTGTCCAGCAGGCGCTCGGGATTGAACGGTTTTTCGATGAAATCGTAGGCACCCTGGCGCAACGCCTGCACGGCCATCGGTACGTCGCCGTGGCCGGTGACCATCAATACCGGCAGGTCGGCATCCAGGTTTTGCAGGCGCTCGAGCAATTGCAGGCCATCGCTGCCAGGCATGCGCACGTCGCTGACCACCACGCCGGGGAAGTCCCGGTCGACCAGCGCCAGCGCCTGGGCGGCATCGATACACACATGCACCGTGAAGCCGGACAGTTCCAGCCACTGCTGCACCGCCTCGCGGATAGCCGCTTCGTCATCGACAAAAATGACCTGACCGTTCATGACGTTACTCCTGCTCGATGCCTGGACCTCACGAGCCTTCCCGCAAGCCCGCGCAGTTTAGCCACGCGGCGCCTGCCCCGCCCATGTTCCCCGGCCGCTGGCGGCGCACCGTTGCCGTCAGTGCGACCGGTGTCACGCTGGCGCAGCCGGAAGCCGCAAGGTGAATACCGCTCCTTCTTCGCCATTCGAGGCCTCCAGGCTGCCGCCCAGTTCGCGGACGATGCCGTAGGACACCGCGAGCCCCAGGCCCAACCCCTCGCCCACCGGTTTGGTGGTGAAGAATGGATCGAAGACGTTAGCGATATGTTCCTCGGCGATACCGCCGCCGCTGTCCTCGATACTGAGCTGCCACTGCCCGCCCTGGGCCTCGATGGTCATCCGCAGCATCCGCCGTTCCTGCCCGGCCATGGCGTCCAGCGCGTTGTGCAGCAGATTGAGCAGCACCTGTTCGAGCCGGATGGCGTCGCCGAGGACCTGGGCCGCCGGCTCCAGGTGCTTGACCACCTCCACCTGTTCGGCGCGGATACGCGGGGCCAGCAGTTGCAGCGCCTGCTCGAGGACATGATCCAGGCTCAGGCGCTCGCGCAACCCGCCCGGGCTCTTGCGGGCGAAGGTCTTGAGGTGGCCAGTGAGCGCGGCCATGCGCTGAAGCAGCCCATCGATCCGCGCCAATCCGTCGCGCACGTCGTCCTGACGACCGCTGTCGAGCAGCAGGCGCAGGCTGCCGAGCTGCATCTGCATCGCGGTCAGCGGCTGGTTGATCTCATGCGCCAGCGCCGCGGACATCTGCCCCAGGGCGGCCATCTTGGCGGCATGCACCAGTTCGTCCTGGGCGGTACGCAACTCGGCGGTGCGCTCTTCCACCAAGCGTTCCAGTTCCTCGCGGCTGCGCTGCTGGAGACGCCGGTTCTTCTCCCGCTGGGCCAGGTAGAGCAGCAGGAACGCGAGGGTCATCCAGATGCCGGCGGCGGCCAACCGGTAGCTGCGCACGCTGTCGGCAACCAGGGTCGGCTCCATCAGCAGGTTCAGGCTCCAGCCCTCCTCCGGCAACGCCAGCCGCTGCCAGAGATAGACGCGCCGGCCTTCCGGGCCATCCACGCGACGCAGCTCGGCATCCTCGGCGACGGTCTGCAACGGCTCACTGGGCAGCGGTTGCAGGTTCTGCTCGGCATATTTGCGCGACTCCACGAGTTCGGCCCGCACCGTATCGCTCAACTCGTTCAGATAGCGGAAACGCCACGCCGGACGGTTGGATAGAATGACGATGTCGTGACTGTCGGCGACCAGCATGGTGCCTGGCTGGCTGGCCCATTCGCGCTGCAGTTCTTCCAGCTCCAGCTTCACCACCAGCACCCCGAGCGACCGGCCGCCGCCGTCCTTCACCACGTGGGAGAGGAAATAGCCCGGAATGCCGGTGGTTACGCCCACCGCGAAATAACGCCCGGCGTCGTGATGGATCGCATCCTGGAAGTACGGGCGGAACGCGTAGTTGTTGCCGACGAAGCTGCTCCACTCTCGCCAGTTGCTCGAGGCGATGGCCTCGCCGCGGCTGTCCAGCAGATAGAGCACCGCCGAGCCCGCCTCGGTGTTCAGCCGCTCCAGGCGGCGATTGAGCGCTTGGCGCAGAACCGGATTGGCCGGGTCGTCGAGCAGGCTGCGGATGTCGCTGTCCAGCGCCAGCAACGCCGGAACCGAGCGGAAGCGCTCGACCAGGGTGTGCATGGTCTGGGCATAAAGGGCGAGCTGTCCGCGTGCCTCGACGCTGCGCTCCTCCCAGGCGCGCCGCTCGGCGAAACGCCCGGCGAGGAGCATGCTTATCAGCAACCCGAGAAAGATCAGCAGAACGATCAGGGCAACGCGAAAACGCACGAGAATGGCTGGCATGAACGACTCTGGCGAAACGGATCGCCCATGTTAAGCCATCTCTCGCGCCTCGCCACGCTCCCGCGGCGCTCGATGCCGCCGCTCCGCCCGGTGGCGCTCAGGCGTACAGGTCGCGGCGCGACCAGGGCAAATCGTGGGAACCGTCCCCGTACGGCTTCACGGCGAGAATCTGGTGGAGGTTGATCCAGCCCTGCTCGAAACCGTAGGCGCAACCGGCCAAGTACAGCCGCCAGATGCGCAGCGCCTGTTCCGGCACCAGCCGGGACGCTTCCTCCAGGCGGGACTCCAGGTTCGCGCTCCAGAAATTCAGGGTCCGTGCGTAATGCAGGCGCAAGCCTTCCACATCGACGACTTCCAGGCCCGCTTCGCTGATCCGCGCGGTCATGGTGGCCAAATGCGGCAGCTCGCCGTGGGGGAACACATAGCGGTCGATGAACTCGCCAGCCCCGCGGCCGACCTGGCGGCCGTCGGTGTGCTTGGCGGTGATGCCATGGTTCATCACCAGGCCGCCGGGGCGCACCGCGCCATACAGCCGCTCGCAATAGAGCGCCAGGTTGGCATGGCCGACATGCTCGAACATGCCGACGCTGACCACCTTGTCGAAGCGGCCGTCCTGCGGCAGGTCGCGGTAGTCCAACAGTTCGAGTTCGATCCGGTCGTCCAGGCCCTCGGCCTTGACCCGTTCCCGCGCCAACGCAAGCTGTTCGCGGCTGAGGGTGATACCGAACACCCGCGCGCCGAACTCACGGGCGGCGAAGCGAGCCAGGCCACCCCAGCCGCAACCGACGTCGAGCAGGTAATCGCCGGGCTTCAACCGCAACTTGCGGCACAGGTGGCGGAGCTTGGCCTGCTGGGCCTGTTCGAGGTCTTCCTGCCCGGTTTCGAAATAGGCGCAGGAATAGACCATGTCGCGGTCCAGCCAGAGCGCATAGAAGTCGTTGGACAGGTCGTAGTGGTAGGAGATCGCCGCCGCATCGGTGTCCTTGTCGTGGGCACGGCGCTCGGGTGGGGCGGCGTTTTCATCGGGAATCAGCGCCCGGCTGAGCGCATCGCAGAGGCGGATCACCTCGCTGATTGAACCCTCCATTTCCAGGCGGCCTTCGACAAAGGCCTCTCCGAGGGCGTCCAGGGTAGGTTGTTCGAACTGGGTGATCAGGCCGGGGTCCTTCACCACCAATGTCACGCTCGGGATGGGGCCCAGTTCGAGTTCATACCCGTTCCATAGGCGCAGCCGCAAAGGCAGCTGGATTTCCCGCAATACTGGTGGAAGCAACGCCAACATGAGGTGTCCCCCCCGGTTCGCATAAACTCTCAGCAAGCGTAGACCACTATAATCCTTCTTCATTCTATGAGACTGATAGAGTTCAGCTATCGTTCGTTGTGCCGGAAATCCCCGCCAACAGACCCTCACTGACCCAGCGCTTCAGCCACACGGCCGCCTGCAGCGCGGCGTTCTCGTTCCGCTCGCTCAGCACGGTGCAAAGTTCGGCAAAGCAGAGCCCGTCCACGGCCATGCCTTTCAACGCCTCGGCTTCGCCCTCTTCCAGGCTGCGGTAGCGGCTGATCAGGCCCTGGCGCCAGATCAGGCAATGGTTTATCTCATCCAGCGTCCGGCTTCCGGGCAGGCCGCTGCCTTCCTTGTGCGAACGCCAGGCTTCCACGCTGTTATAGCGACAACCCAGCCACTGCACGCTGGGTTGCAGGTGAACCCGCAGACCGGGCCAGTCATTGGCGGGCATCGCCGCCATGTCCGCGAGCGTCAACGGCTCCCCTTGGGCGGCATCGAACGCCAGGGTGAACGCCCACTCCAGGCGCACCAGTTCGGCCAGGGCCTGATCCCCGCGTTGTTCGATGAATGCGGGCAGACGCTCGCCCAGCCAGCGCAGGCTGTAGTGACGGGAGGGACAGACGCGCAGGTAATCCCGGGCCATGCCCTCGAACGCTTCGCCGAGCCTGGCACTCACGGCCGGATAGTCCTCGGCCAGGGCCTGGACCAGCCGGGCACGGTAGGCGTTGTGGTAGATCGCCAGACCTTCATCGACGCTGAGGGCGGAACTGCCGACCAGACTGGCGCGCAGCGCTGCATTCGGCTCCGTGCGATCGTCCAGCAGGTAGGCTTCCATCTGCCGCTGCCATTCGCTCAGACGCATGCGGCCTCCCGGGCGAGCACCGCTTGCCCCAGCGCCCTGGCCTTGCCCAGTTCGGCCAGCAATTCGTCCAGCGGAGGGAAGTTGTCGTCGCGTTCCAGCAGCGTCGCCACCGGTCCCAGGTGCGCCAAGGTGCGCTGGTAGAGCTGCCAGACCGGGTCGTTCACCGGCTGGTCGTGGGTATCGATGAGGTAGGCGCCGTAATCGCTGTGCCCCGCCAGATGCAGCTGGCGGATGCGTGCTTTCGGCAGCCCGCTGATGAATGTCCAGGGATCGAAGCCATGGTTACGGGCGCTGACATAGACGTTGTTCACGTCCAGCAGCAACTCGCAGCCGCTCGCTTCGCTGAGCGCGGCAAGGAACTCCCATTCGCTGAACGATGCCTCCGCGACACGCACGTAGCTGGAGACATTTTCCAGCACCAGCGGACGTTCGAGAATGTCCTGCACCTGGCGAACCCGCTCGGCGACATGTCGCAGGCTTTCCTCGGTGTAAGGCAGCGGCAGCAGGTCGTGCAGTTGGTGGGCGCTGCCACGGCTCCAGCACAGGTGGTCGGAGATCCACGCCGGACGAACGGTCTGCGCCAGGCGCTTGAGGCGTTGCAGGTAGTCCCCATCCAATGGGTGCGGGCCTCCGATGGATAACGACACACCGTGCATCACCAACGGGTAACGCTCGCCAATGGCCTCCAGGTAATACAGCGCCTTGCCACCATCGACCAGGTAGTTTTCCGAAACGATTTCGAACCAGTCCACCGGCGGATGGCCTTCGAGAATGTCCTGGTAATAGGCCGTGCGCAGCCCCAGGCCATAACCAAGACAGGAATCGGCAATCGACATAAGGCCTCCTTTCGAGACAAGGCGGGAAGCCGAAGAGGCTTCCCGCCCGGAGGCATCAGTCGCCGACCTTGCCGCCCGCGGATTGGCACTCGGCCAAGGTCATGGACTTGAAGCCTTGGCCCTTGCACGCGCCCTGCCCTTTGCACGAGTTCTGCGCCGTCTTGCAGTCGTTTTGCCCCTTGCAGGCATTCACGCCATAGCAGTGCACCATGGCTTCCTCCGCCACGACCTGGGCTGGCAAGCTGGCGAACAGCCCTGCGGCCGCCAGGGCCAATGCCGCACCGGTGATGCTGGTTTTTGCGCTCATACCGTCTTTCCTCTTTTGTTTTGGAATGGTCGGCGTTTCCGAAAGATCGATCCGACAGACAGGTAGAGTCGCCTTCCCCGGCAGCGTTACAACCGCCTGGAAAAATCCACGGCAAAACCTTCAACCCAGCCGAGGACGCTTGCTGGATGACGGTTCTTCCGGCGGTCGCGAAGAGGATGGCAGGTCTGTCTGCATCAGCTCGCTCACCTCTTGTGCGCAGAGATCATGGAAGGCTTGGTCGCGCTGCGTACCGAGCCCCGCGAGCGCTCGCCAGTCGGTATCGCCATCCTGCCCGTAGGCCTGCTCCTCAAGTTCCCGAAACTTGCGCTCGATGGCTCGCCATTCCACACCATTTCGCAGGCGGACCAGGGCCCGCATCGGCTCCCAGTCAGCCAGGAAATTACGTAGCATGCCGGGCGTATCCAGCGCGGCCTGGATTCTCTGCGCTGCCAGCCGCAAATCCTTGTCGCGCACCTGGGAACAGCCCCGGTACAGCATGTCCTGATTGCCCAGCGTGAGACCCAGCCGCTGCTGCAGACCGGACTGGAAGGCGAGATGCACTTCCACTTCATCCACGCCCCACAACCTTTTCACCTTCTCTGCGGCGATATGGCTGATCTGATCGCGGACGAACATTTCCCGGCCCAGGGTCATCAGTTGGCTACTGCTCAAATCTCCCCGTCCCGCGCGGGTATTGATCTGTTGCAGTTCCATGTTGTTCAGGCCCACCGCAATACGATCCCGGCAGGACGAGGTCGCTTCTTCGGCGATGCCCAGGTAGATCGGCAACTGAGTGTCTTCCGGGTCTTCCAGCATGCGGGTCAGGTCGGTCAGCAGATGCCGCATCCGCTGTTCGAGGCGGGGACGGGTCTGCTCGTTCTTGAAGTCCGCGGTCTGGTCCATGAACTCCAGCCAGGTATTGAGGTGGCCCGCGCGCTCTTCACCACCCAGCTGTTGCCACTTTTGCACCTGTTCGGGCGTCAGGTTCTTCATCCATTTGGCCACGTTGGTTTCCAGCGGCTGGCTGGCAACTTCCACCGGGTTGCCTTCGTCTTCCGTATACGAGAGGGTCGGCCCGCCCTCCTGGTAGATTCGTTCGAATTGACTGCGGATCGCCTGGGAAAGCGGGTTACCCCCCACCTCCACATCGCAGTCGTGGGGAAGCTGGGCGATCTCCTCCGGCAGCGAGGTCAGACGGCAATGCGCGATATCCAGAACGTCCAGGTTCTTCAGTCGCGCGATTTCCGGGGGAATCAGCGAAATCGGATTCGAAGAAAGCTTCAGCACCTCCAGTCGTTCCATAGCAAAAATTACCGGAGGGATTTCCTGGAACCCGGTCTGGTTGGCCTTCAGCTTGAGCAGAGGCAGAGCGGCCAGGTCCTCGGGAAGTTCCTGCATCAGATTGGAGTTGATATTCAAGCTCTGCAGGGACGTCAGTCCGGCCATACCTTGAGGCAGCTGGGTGAGCAGGTTGAACGAAACTTTCAGCTTCTCCAGTTTGCTGAGCCGAGTCAGCGAATCCGGCAAGTCTTGCAGGTTGTTGCTATCAGCGATCAATCTTTGCAGGTTTTTCAGCCGACCGATGCTATTGGGCAGGTGCTCCAAGTCATTTTCAACCAGATAGAGCGATTTCAGGTGGGGCAACTCATCGAACTCGGGGAGTTCGGTTACAGGACAACCGGTCATGCTGAAATGCCGGAGGTTGGGTAGACGCATCAGGGAGGCGGGAAGCCGATTCAACTCGCAACAGCTGAGTTCCACGACGCTCAATTTTTCCTGGGCTTCGGGGTGTCCAAAGATATCCGGCAACTCCCCGAGCTTCAGGTTTTCCAGAGCCAAAACGGCCCGTTTACCGTTCAGGACATCCAGAATTTTCCCCTCGGCGATGCGGCGATGTTCGGCCATCTCGGGACTGCTTGCCTCACCCACCCATTTCCTGAGCTGGACCTCGCACATGCTTGGAGACGAGGAAGTACTGGGTTCTCCTGGAAAGAACCGAGGGGCATGGGGCAGCACCCAGCTCTGTCCTGGCACGGGAAGAGCGATGTTGCCCTGATAGGCCGCCAACCACTGCGCGATCGGTTGAAGCTGCATCCCTTCGGGAACATGCAGGCCAGGGGGTAGCTGAAGAGCCGGTGCTCGATTGCCCGGTTCCCACTGGAGATTTTCGGATCCCGTTTCGGATGTGTCGGAGGAGGAAGAGGTCCGTGCCGAGCTGGAAATGCTCGGCGAAAGGGGCGGTGTATTCATCTCAGCGCTCCCGGTCAGGCGAAACGTTGATGAAACGAAAAGGACGAATGAAAGGCTGCCGGTGTCTCCGCCCTGGATGGTCGTCCTGCAGAGACGAGAGCCTTCTCCAACTCCTCGCGCAGATAGACGCATCGACCGATGAAATGCCGCAGGGTCGCGGGGGCATCCAGTGTCGCCATATCGATCGCCACGACACGGTGGAGCAGCAGTTGCCGGGTCTCGGGATTGAGGCCGATATGGGTGTCCTGCATCAGGACCGACTGCAAATTGAGCGCGAGCGCCATGGCCAGGAAATGGCCATCGCTTCTCGGATCGACTTCCCTGAGGGAGGCATAGAGGTGCCAACGGGCATCCTGGTCGGGAATCCAGAGCAGACAACTCACGCCTTCCGGCGCATGTACGACAGCCTGTCCCTGGGCATCGAAAACGAGCGTATTACCGAGGCCGGTTCGCCCGCGCGAAAATGCTTCCGTGAGCCAGGCTCGAGCATCTTGGGGGTACATTGGAGATCTCGCGTTGCGGTGGGAACACCGGTGTGTGGTGATCCTTGGTCGGAGAGTTCCCGGTTAACGATGGTCCATATCGAACGAAATACCCATGGTAGAGCCTTTCGTTTTGCCATCATTCAGTCCAGGCGGGGGCGTTTTGGCGCCGGTTCCTCTGGGTCGCGCGACGAAGACGCCCGTTCGGTTTTCAGCAGTTCCTCGGCCTTGTTCGCGCATAGCTCGCGAAAGGCCTGCTCACGCCGTACGCCAAGACCTGCAAGTGCTGTCCAGTCGGTATTTCCATCCTGGCTATAGGCCTGATCTTCCAGCGCTTCGAACTCTTTTTCGATGTTCCGCCATTCCGCCGGGTGCCGCTGGTTCACCAACTGCCGTATCGGCTCCCAATCGGCCAGAAACGTACGCAACACACCGGGCGTATCCAGTTGCTGCTGAATGTCCTGAGCCGCACGCTTCAGATCCTCCTCGCCAACTTCAGACAGAGACGAGAAAGACATGTCCTGGCTACCCAGTGTCAGCCCCAGTCGGTCACGCAGACCGATCAGATAGGTCAGATGAACTTCCACGCCCTCTTCCTCATCGTCCCCCTTGGGCAGTTCCTTTGCCTTTTCCTCCGCTATCTGGGAAATCTGATCGCGAATGAACATTTCGCGCCCCAGGGCGATCAACTGGCTGTCGCTGTACTGGCCACGGCTTGCTCGCTCGCTGACTTGTTGCAATTCCATTCCGTCCAACCCCATCAGGACACGATCCTCACATCTCGAGACGGCATCCCGGGCGATCTCGAGATAGGTTGGCAATGGGCTTTCCTTGGGGATACGGATGGGGTCGGAAGTTTCCAGCATGCGGGTCAGGTCTTCGAGCAGTGACTGCATCCGGTGTTCGAGGTGAGGGCGGGTCTTTTCGCTCTTGTAGTCCGCGGTCTCGCGCATCGCTTCCAGCCAGGAATTGAATTCTCCGACTTGCGCTGCGAGTTCGGCGTTATCCACAAGCTGTTGCCATTTACTCCGTTGTTCGGGCGAGAGGGTCTTCAACCATCCGGCTATATTCGCCTCCAGGGGTTGGATTGCCTGTTTTCCGACATGAATCTGCGGCCCGTTACCTCTGTTCGACAAACGCCCGATGAGGGCCCGGGGTAGCGGATTGCCACTCAATTCGACACGGCATGTGTCCGGCAACTGGCCAATTTCTTCGGCAACCGAGGTTATCCGGCATTCGGAAAGATCCAGGAACTGCAGATTGCTCAAACGGGCTATGTCCGCAGGGATCGTCGTCAGGGCCGTCCCATTGAGGCGTAATTCTTCCAGTGATGTCATGGTGAACACCACCGAAGGTACTTCCCTAAGCTCGTTCATCCCGTTGAGGAACAACTGCTCCAGCGACAACCGGCTTAAAGACTTAGGGAGATCGCTCAAGCGGTTGGAGCCGACATCGAGCTTCTCCAGATCCCGCAGATCGCCCAGGCTGTCAGGTAGTCCATGCAGGCGGTTGCCTGGGACAGTGAGTTCTCTCAGCGCCGTGAGCTGTCCAATGGACTCCGGCAGAAACTCCAGTCGGTTTCTATCGAGGTTGAGCGCCAGGAGAGAACCCAGCCTGTCGATGCTCTCCGGCAATGCAGTCAACCGGTTATGGCTGAAGTTCAGGGATAGCAGTCCGGGCATTTTGCCGAACTCAGGAAGACGGCTCAGGCCGGCGTTTCGCACGCTCAGGATCTCCAGCCGAGGGAGCTGCAAGAGCGAAGCCGGAAGCGTATCGAGCCGGCAGTCGTTCAGCCTCACAGACCGCAGCCCTCGCATGATCTCGGGCCGGTCGAAGATATCGGGTAGCGTTCCCAACGCCAGGTCACTCAGAACCAGTTCGTCTTTCCCTTGCAGCACGTCCTGGAAATGCCGCGCGGCCGTCGTTCGCGCGGTGCGCATGTCCGGCGTACCGGCTTCTTCCAGCCAACTCGTCAGACGCGGCTCCATGCCATGGGCCGATGTGGAAGACGTCGTAGAGCCGCCCGCCTCCGGTTGCGGAATGCGAGGCAGAAGCCAGCCCAGTCCGACACTCGGTAGCTGAAAAGCGCCCTGGAAAGCGCTCAGAGCGCCCCTCATCATGCCCAGGATATTGTTCGTCATGGGCGGCACCTGGAGCGCCGGAACGGGATTTCCTGGTACCGATTGCGCGGTGTCCTCCAAGGCTTCGGATGAATGGCTGCTGCAGGAATGGAAGGAAGTGGCAGGCGAGTGAGGTATCCGGTCCATTTCGAATGGCTCCGACGAAATGACAAAAAGCATTGCCGGGCCGAACCATCAAACGTCCGGTAAAGGCGCCATGACCTCATGCCTGACGCGCCGGGACACGATCATTCGATGGACATTCCGTTGCGGCAACTCTGCCTTGAGTGGCATCCGCGACGAAGAGAATCCGAGATAAGAAAGATTTTTGCAGACGGACGGGCATTTCTGCCTGTAGCAGTAGCAACCCCGGCCGCACGAACGCCAACGGCGGCCGGAGCGCTTGGTCGGTTACTCCACGGTCACCGACTTGGCCAGATTCCGCGGCTGGTCGACATCGGTGCCTTTCAGCACGGCAACGTAATACGAGAGCAGTTGCAGCGGCAGGGTGTAGAGGATCGGTGCCAGCACATCATGAATGTGCGGCATGTTGACCAAATGGGTGCCCTCGCCGTTCTCGATACCGGCCTCTTCGTCGGCGAAGACGATCAGCTCGCCGCCGCGCGCGCGGACTTCCTGGAGGTTGGACTTGAGCTTTTCCACCAGTTCGTTGTTCGGCGCCACGGTCACCACTGGCATGTCGGCGTCCACCAGGGCCAGCGGGCCATGCTTGAGTTCGCCGGCCGGGTAGGCTTCGGCGTGGATGTAGGAGATTTCCTTGAGCTTGAGCGCCCCTTCCATCGCCACCGGGTACTGGGCGCCACGGCCGAGAAACAGGGTGTGGTGCTTCTCGGCGAACAGTTCGGCGACTTTCTCCACGGTCTTGTCCATGGCCAGTGCTTCGCCAAGACGGGTCGGCAGGCGGCGCAGCTCTTCCACCAGTTCGGCTTCGACGCCCTCCTCCAGGCCGCCGCGCACCTTGCCCAGGGCGAGGGTCAGCAGCAGCAGCGCCACCAGTTGGGTGGTGAAGGCCTTGGTCGAGGCCACGCCGATTTCCGGGCCAGCCTGGGTCAACAGGCACAGATCGGACTCGCGCACCAGCGAGCTGGTGCCGACGTTGCAGATCGCCAAGCTGGCCAGGTAGCCCCCTTCTTCTCTGGAGCGTGCCTTGGCGTTGCGCAATGCAGCCAGGGTGTCGGCCGTTTCGCCCGATTGGGAGATGGTGACAAACAGGCTGTCCGGCTGCACCACCACCTTGCGGTAGCGGAACTCGCTGGCGACTTCGATCTGGCAGGGAATCCCGGCCAGTGCTTCCAGCCAATAACGCGCCACCATGCCGGCGTGATAGCTGGTGCCGCAGGCGACGATCTGGACGTTCTTCACCTTGGCGAACAGGTCGGCGGCCTGGGGGCCGAACGCCTGGACCAGCACCTGCTCCTGACCGATGCGGCCTTCCAGGGTGCGCTGGACCACCTTCGGCTGCTCGTAGATTTCCTTCAGCATGAAGTGGCGGTATTCACCCTTGTCGGCGGCTTCCGCGCCTTCGTGATACTGCACGGTTTCACGCTGTACCGGCTGGCCTGCGTTATCCCAGAGGCTGATGCGGTCGCGACGAATCTCGGCGATGTCGCCTTCTTCCAGATAGACGAAACGATCCGTGACCTGACGCAGGGCGAGCTGGTCGGAAGCCAGGAAGTTCTCGCCGATACCAAGACCGATCACCAGCGGGCTGCCACTGCGGGTCGCCACGAGACGATCAGGCTGGTCCGCGCTGATCACCGCCAGGCCATAGGCACCATGAAGCTCGGGCACCGCTGCCTTGAGCGCGGTGGTAAGGTCGCCGGTTTCCTTCAGCTTGTGGTGAAGCAGGTGGACGATTACCTCGGTATCGGTGTCGGAAACGAAGGCATACCCCAATCCTTTCAGGCGAGTACGCAGTTCCTCGTGGTTTTCGATGATGCCGTTGTGCACCACCGCCAGGCCGTCGCCGGAGAAGTGAGGGTGGGCATTGCGTTCGCACGGTGCGCCGTGAGTGGCCCAACGGGTGTGAGCAATGCCCAGGCGACCGGCCAGAGGCTCATCCTTCAACGCTTGTTCCAGTTCGGCCACCTTGCCGGAACGGCGGCGGCGCTGCAGCCGGCCGGCCTCGTCCAGAACGGCCACACCGGCGCTGTCATAGCCGCGGTATTCCAGGCGCTTCAAACCTTCCAGCAGGATGGCGGTGATGTTGCGTTCGGCAATGGCGCCAACGATGCCACACATAGGATTCTCCTCAGGCTTCCACGGCGACGCAGAGCAGGGTGATGCCGCGTTCCGTTATCTGTTCGCGCGCCTCGGTCGGGAGGCGTTCGTCGGTGATCAGGGTATCGACGCTGCTCCAAGGCAGCTCGAGATTGGGAATCTTGCGGCCAACCTTGTCGGCCTCGACCATCACGATGACTTCCCGGGCGACCTCGGCCATAACGCGGGAGAGTCCAAGCAATTCATTGAAGGTCGTGGTCCCGCGTTCGAGATCGATGCCATCGGCACCGATGAACAGTTGGTCGAAATCATAGGAGCGCAAGACCTGTTCGGCGACCTGCCCCTGGAACGACTCCGAGTGCGGGTCCCAGGTGCCGCCGGTCATCAACAGGACCGGTTCGTGCTCCAGCTCGCGCAGCGCATTGGCCACGTTCAGCGAATTGGTCATCACCACCAGGCCAGGCTTGTGGCCAAGCTCCGGGATCATCGCTGCGGTGGTGCTGCCGCTGTCGATGATGATCCGCGCATGCTCGCGGATGCGCCCGGCGGCGGCACGGGCGATAGCCTTCTTGTAAGGGGAAACCGGCTGGGTATCTTCGCCGATCAGCTCGTGGGGAACGGGCACCGCACCGCCATAGCGACGCAGCAGCAAGCCGTTCTTCTCGAGTGCGGCGAGGTCCTTGCGAATGGTGACTTCGGAGGTGGCGAAACGCTTCGCCAGCTCGTCCACGCTCACCTCGCTCTGCTCGGCGAGCAGGGCAAGAATGGCATGACGACGTTGCGGAGTGTTGCGTTTCGACATTCTTAAGTTTCGATTCGAAAGATAATGATGCGAATCAAAACATAAGCAGCTGCAAGCTGCAAGCTGCAAGCTGCAAGCGACAGTGAGTCTTGGGCCCGCCGCCGGCCAGCTTTTGCTCTTACTTGCAGCTTGAGCCTTGCCGCTTATGGCTGCTTTTTAGGACGTTTCCAGCCTTCGATATTGCGTTGGCGGGCACGTCCTACGGCAAGGCTGTCCGCAGGCACATCGGCCGTAATGGTCGAGCCCGCCCCGGTGGTGGCGCCCTTCCCTAGCGTCACGGGAGCGACCAGCGCGGAATTGGAGCCGATGAATACGTCTTCGCCGAGAACCGTCCGGTGCTTGTTGGCGCCATCGTAGTTGCAGGTGATGGTCCCGGCGCCGATGTTGGTCCGCGCGCCGATCTCGGCATCGCCCAGGTAGCTCAGGTGACCTGCCTTGGCGCCCGCGCCCATGCGCGCGTTCTTCAGTTCGACGAAATTGCCCACATGCGCCTTGGCCTCCAGGATCGTGCCGGGACGCAGACGGGCAAACGGACCGCAGTCGCTCCCCTCGCCCATCTCGGCACCTTCCAAGTGGCTGTTGGCCCTGACCACCGCCCCCTTACGCAAGATGCTGTTCTTGATCACACAGTTCGGGCCGATCTCGACACCCTCCTCGATCACCACCCGGCCTTCGAGAATCACGTTGATGTCGATCAGCACGTCGCGGCCCACCGTCACCTCGCCGCGCACATCGAAACGAGACGGGTCGCGCAACGTCACGCCCTGAGCCATCAGGCGGCGGGCAGCGCGTTGCTGGTAATGACGCTCCAGATCGGCAAGCTGGATGCGATCATTAGCACCCTGCACTTCCATCGCATCGTCGGGCTGCTCGGTGGCGACCACCAGACCGTCCTGCACCGCCATCGCAATCACGTCGGTCAGGTAGTACTCGCCTTGGGCATTGTCATTGGAAAGCCGCCCCAGCCAGTCGGCCAGGCGCTTGCCCGGTACCGCGAGGATGCCGGTATTGCCCTCGCAGATTTGCCGTTGGGCGGGCGTTGCGTCTTTGTGCTCGACGATGGCTTTCACCACACCGTTCTCGTCACGAATGATGCGACCGTAACCGGTCGGGTCGTTGAGATCGACGGTGAGCAGCGCGATCTGCTCGGGCCCGACTTTCTCCAGCAGGCGGCGCAGGGTTTCCACCTCGATCAACGGCACGTCGCCATAGAGGATCAGCACACGTTCGGCCGACAACGCCGGCAGCGCCTGGGCAACGGCATGGCCGGTGCCCAGTTGTTCGCTCTGCAGGACGAAATTCAGATCGTCCGCAGCTAACCGTTCCCGGACCTCGTCAGCACCATGCCCGATCACCACATGGATTCCCTGCGGAGACAGTTGGCGACCCGTGCCGATGACGTGGCCCAACATAGGTTTTCCGGCTACGGGATGCAGCACCTTGGGCAGGGAGGAGCGCATGCGGGTGCCTTGGCCAGCGGCGAGAATGACGATATCGAGGGACATGACGAATCCTGGTGTCGGAGGCTGGGGAAAACCTCGATGCAGACAGCTTTCGCCCCGCCGGGTTTCGCTCTTGCCAGCCCATGGGTGGAACGGCAGAAAAAGAAAAAGGGTAGCCAAGGCTACCCTTTTACTCGCTTGCGATGAAGCCGAAGCAGGGGCCGGTCAGCCGCCGAACTTCTTGCGCATCTGCTGGACGGTACGCAGCTGGGCTGCGACTTCCGCCAGGTGAGCGGCGGCGGAACCGTAGTCAAACTCCGCGCCCTTCTCGTGCAGCGCCTTCTCGGCGGCCTTGAGGGCCTCCTGAGCCGCAGCTTCGTCGATATCGGCCGCGCGCTGAACGGTGTCGGCAAGCACCTTCACCATGTTCGGCTGCACTTCCAGGAAGCCGCCGGAGATGTAGTACACCTCCGCCTCGCCGCCCTGCTTGATCAGGCGGATCGGGCCCGGCTTCAGGTCGGTGATCAGCGGTGCGTGGCCCGGCGCGATACCCAGATCACCCAGGTTGCCGTGCGCGACCACCATCTCGACCAGACCGGAGAAGATTTCGCCTTCTGCGCTGACGATATCGCAATGGACTGTCATAGCCATATCTAACCTCACGTGAGCGCCCGTTGCCGGGCGCACCGATTACAGCTTCTTGGCTTTTTCGATGGCTTCTTCGATGCCGCCGACCATGTAGAACGCCTGCTCCGGCAGGTGATCGTAGTCGCCGTTGAGGATGCCCTTGAAGCCCGCGATGGTGTCCTTCAGGGAAACGTACTTGCCCGGGGAGCCGGTGAAGACTTCCGCCACGAAGAACGGCTGCGACAGGAAACGCTGGATCTTACGAGCGCGGGATACCAGCTGCTTGTCGGCTTCGGACAGTTCGTCCATACCGAGGATCGCGATGATGTCCTTCAGCTCCTTGTAGCGCTGCAGTACGTACTGCACGCCGCGAGCGGTCTCGTAGTGATCCTGACCGATCACGTTCGGGTCCAGCTGACGCGAAGTGGAGTCGAGCGGATCGACCGCCGGGTAGATACCCAGGGAGGCGATGTCGCGGGACAGAACCACGGTGGCGTCCAAGTGGGCGAAGGTGGTCGCCGGGCTCGGGTCGGTCAGGTCGTCCGCAGGTACGTATACGGCCTGGATCGAGGTGATCGAACCGGTCTTGGTGGAGGTGATGCGCTCCTGCAGAACGCCCATTTCCTCGGCCAGAGTCGGCTGATAACCCACCGCGGACGGCATACGGCCCAGCAGCGCGGACACTTCGGTACCGGCCAGGGTGTAACGGTAGATGTTGTCGACGAACAGCAGAACGTCGCGGCCTTCGTCACGGAACTTCTCGGCCATGGTCAGGCCGGTCAGTGCCACGCGCAGACGGTTGCCCGGCGGCTCGTTCATCTGGCCATAGACCAGGGCCACTTTGTCGAGAACGTTGGAGTCCTTCATCTCGTGGTAGAAGTCGTTACCCTCACGAGTACGCTCACCCACACCGGCGAACACGGAATAACCGCTGTGCTCGATGGCGATGTTACGGATCAGCTCCATCATGTTCACGGTCTTGCCCACGCCGGCGCCGCCGAACAGGCCGACCTTACCGCCCTTGGCGAACGGGCATACCAAGTCGATCACCTTGATGCCGGTTTCCAGCAGCTCGTTGCCGCCAGCCTGGTCCGCATAGGACGGTGCAGCGCGGTGGATACCCCAGCGCTCTTCCTCGCCGATGGGACCGGCTTCGTCGATCGGGTTACCCAGTACGTCCATGATCCGGCCCAGGGTCGCCTTGCCGACCGGAACGGAGATGGCAGCGCCAGTGTTGGTCACGTCCAGGCCACGCTTGAGGCCTTCGGTGGAACCCATGGCGATGGAACGGACAATGCCGTCACCCAGCTGTTGCTGGACTTCCAGGGTGGTTTCCGCGCCCACGACCTTCAGCGCGTCATAAACGTTCGGCACCTGATCACGCGGGAATTCCACGTCGATAACGGCGCCGATGATTTGAACGATACGTCCGCTACTCATTTTTGGTTCCTCTAACTTTTGAACCGTTTTACACCGCGGCAGCGCCGCCGACGATTTCCGAGATTTCCTGAGTGATCGCAGCCTGACGCGCCTTGTTGTAGATCAGTTGCAAATCACTGATCAGCTGGCCGGCGTTGTCGGTAGCGTTCTTCATCGCGATCATCCGCGCCGCCTGTTCGGCAGCGTTGTTCTCGACCACCGCCTGGTAGACCTGCGATTCCACGTAGCGTACCAGCAGGCCTTCGAGCAGCTGCTTGGCATCGGGTTCGTAGAGGTAGTCCCAGTGGTGCTTGAGCTCCTGGCTCTCATCGGCCACCAGCGGAACCAGTTGTTCCACAGTCGGCTTCTGCGTCATGGTGTTGACGAACTTGTTGGAGACCACGTACAGGCGATCGATACGGCCATCCAGGTAAGCATCCAGCATCACCTTGACGCTGCCGATCAGATCGTTGATCGACGGCTCTTCGCCCAGGTGGCTGATGGCAGCGACGACGTTCCCACCGAAATTACGGAAGAACGATGCGCCCTTGCTGCCGATCACGCAGAGGTCGACCTCTACGCCTTGCTCACGGAAACCTGCCATGTCCTTGATCAGGGCCTTGAACAGGTTGGTATTCAAGCCGCCGCACAGACCACGGTCCGAACTCACCACGATGTAACCGGCGCGCTTGACGTCGCGCTCGATCATGAACGGGTGACGGTATTCCGGGTTGGCATTGGCCAGATGACCGATCACCTGACGGATGCGCTCGGCATAGGGACGGCTGGCAGCCATGCGCATTTGTGCCTTGCGCATCTTGCTGACCGCCACCTTTTCCATGGCGCTGGTGATCTTCTGCGTGCTTTTGATGCTCGCAATCTTGCTGCGAATCTCTTTTGCGCCTGCCATTTCACACCTTTCGGGTTAGCAGGCGGGGGTCTTGCGACCCCCGCTGCGGCTTACCAGGTTTGGGTGGCCTTGAACTTCTCGATACCGGCCTTGATGCCAGCGTCGATCTCGTCGTTGAAGTCACCCTTCTCGTTGATCTTCGCCATCAGATCGGCGTGATCACGGTTGAAGTAAGCAATCAGCGCAGCTTCGAAGCTGCCGACCTTCGCCAGTTCGATGTCGGTCAGGAAGCCACGCTCGGCGGCATACAGCGACAGCGACATTTCGGCGATGGACATCGGCGCGTATTGCTTCTGCTTCATCAGCTCGGTAACGCGCTGACCATGCTCGAGCTGCTTGCGGGTGGCCTCGTCCAGGTCCGATGCAAACTGGGCGAAAGCCGCCAGTTCACGGTACTGGGCCAGGGCGGTACGGATACCACCGGAAAGCTTCTTGATGATCTTGGTCTGCGCGGCACCACCTACGCGGGATACCGAAATACCGGCGTTGACCGCCGGACGGATGCCCGAGTTGAACATGGCCGATTCCAGGAAGATCTGACCGTCGGTGATGGAAATCACGTTAGTCGGAACGAACGCGGAAACGTCGCCGGCCTGGGTTTCGATGATCGGCAGAGCGGTCAGGGAACCGGTCTTGCCAGTCACGGCGCCATTGGTGAACTTCTCGACATACTCTTCGGAAACGCGGGAAGCGCGCTCCAGCAGACGGCTGTGGAGATAGAACACGTCGCCCGGGTAGGCTTCACGTCCCGGCGGACGGCGCAGCAGCAGGGAGATCTGGCGGTAAGCCACGGCCTGCTTGGACAGATCGTCATAGACGATCAGCGCGTCTTCGCCGCGATCGCGGAAGTATTCGCCCATGGTGCAGCCGGCATACGGAGCCAGGAACTGCAGCGCAGCGGATTCGGAAGCGGACGCAGCCACCACGATGGTGTTGGCCAGTGCGCCGTTCTCTTCCAGCTTGCGTACGACGTTGGCGATGGTCGACTGCTTCTGACCGATAGCCACATAGACGCAGCGGATGCCGCTGTTCTTCTGGTTGATGATGGCGTCGACGGCCAGGGCGGTCTTACCGATCTGACGGTCACCGATGATCAGCTCGCGCTGGCCACGGCCGACCGGGATCATGGCGTCGACCGACTTGTAGCCGGTCTGTACCGGCTGGTCGACCGACTTACGCCAGATCACGCCCGGAGCGACCTTCTCGACGGCGTCGGTGGCTTGAGCATTGATCGGGCCTTTGCCATCGATCGGGTTACCCAGGGCATCGACCACGCGACCCAGCAGCTCCGGACCGACCGGAACTTCGAGGATGCGGCCGGTGCACTTGGCGCTCATGCCTTCTTGCAGGCCGAGGTAGCTACCCAGGACGACGGCGCCGACGGAGTCTTGTTCCAGGTTCAGCGCCATACCGTAGACGCCACCGGGGAACTCGATCATCTCGCCGTACATCACGTCGGCCAGGCCGTAGATGCGCACGATACCGTCGGAGACGGAAACGATGGTGCCTTCGTTACGGGCTTGGGAAGAGACGTCGAGTTTCTCGATACGCCCCTTGATGATTTCACTAATTTCGGAAGGATTGAGTTGCTGCATTGCTCTGCTGCCCCTTCAAACTCAAGATTTCAACGCTTCGGCCAGTTTCGCGAGCTTGCCGCGAACCGAGCCATCGATAACCAGGTCGCCGGCGCGGATCACGACACCACCGATAAGGCTGGCGTCCTCCGCGGCGTGCAGACGCACTTCCCGGCTGAGCCGTGCGCTGAGAACCTTGGCGAGTTTGTCTTGCTGTTCTGCGCTCAATGCGAAGGCACTGGTCACTTCCACGTCCACCGACTTTTCCTGCTCGGCCTTGTACAGCTCGAACAGTTCGGCAATCTCCGGCAACAGCAGGAGACGCTCGTTCTCGGCGAGAACGTGGATGAAGTTCTGTGCCTGGGCGTCGAACTTGTCGCCGCACACCTCGACAAAGGAGGCGGCCTTCTGTGCACTCGTCAGACGCGGGGCCTTGAGTACGCGCTGCATGGTGTCGTCCTGCGACACCGCCGCAGCCAGGCCGAGCATGGCCGACCAGGCGGCCAGCTGCTGATGGGCCTGGGCATACTCGAAGGCAGCCTTGGCGTAAGGTCGGGCCAGCGTGGTCAGTTCTGCCATGATCGCCCTCGCTTAGATTTCGGCGGCCAGTTTGTTAACCAGCTCCGCATGCGCGTTTTGATCGATAGTGGCGCCCAGGATCTTCTCGGCACCGCCAACGGCCAGAGCACCCAGTTGGGCACGCAGGGCGTCCTTGACGCTGTTGAGTTCCTGTTCGATCTCGGCTTGAGCTTGCGCTTTCACGCGATCCGCCTCGGTACGGGCCTGTTCACGGGCCTCGTCGACGATCTGGTTCGCGCGCTTCTTCGCCTGCTCGATGATCTCGGCTGCCTGGCTCTTCGCCTCGCGCAGTTGCTGGCTCACTTTGTCTTGAGCCAGCTCCAGGTCACGAGCCGCGCGATTGGCAGCGTCCAGGCCGTCAGCGATCTTCTTCTGGCGTTCGCGCAGAGCCGTGATGACCGGAGGCCACACGAACTTCATGCAGAACAGCACGAAGATGAAGAAGGCAACGGACTGGCCAATCAGGGTTGCATTAATGTTCACGCCAACACCTCGCTCGTTCGTTGTCCGTCAAACCAATCAACTCGAAAATATCGAGTGATCAGCCGGCGATTTGACCAACGAAGGGGTTCGCGAAGGTGAAGAACAGGGCGATACCCACGCCGATCATGGTCACGGCGTCGAGCAGACCGGCGACGATGAACATCTTCACTTGCAGCATCGGGACCATTTCCGGCTGACGCGCAGCGCCTTCCAGGAACTTGCCGCCCAGCAGACCGAAACCAATGGCGGTACCCAGGGCACCCAGGCCAATCAGCAGTGCAACGGCGATAGCGGTCAGACCAACTACAGTTTCCATCTTTCCTCCCGACTTTATGTCGTATTGGTTAAGGGTTTTTAGGTGAAGCGGTAAAGCGAAAACGGTTTGTGCAAATGCCCTTGCGGGCTACGGGCCGACCTTGGCGGTCGCCCATGGCCTTTCCCCGGAAGAAAAGGCCGGGTGAGACGTCAATCAGTGGTTGTCTTCATGGGCCATCGACAGATAGACGATGGTCAGCATCATGAAGATGAACGCCTGCAGCACGATGATCAGGATGTGGAACACTGCCCACGCCCACTGCAGTGCGATACCCAGTGCGCCAAGCAGCAGGCCGCCGCCGAACATGATGGCGATCAGGATGAAGATCAGCTCGCCGGCGTACAGGTTACCGAAGAGACGCAGAGCCAGAGAGACCGGCTTGGCGATCAGGGTCACGAATTCGAGCAGGAAGTTGACCGGGACCAGCAGGGCCTGGACCACGACGTTCTTGCTGCCGAACGGGTGCAGGGTCAGCTCGCCGAGGAAGCCGCCGATACCCTTGACCTTGATGCTGTAGAAGAGGATCAGGGCGAAGACCGACAGGGCCAGGCCGAGCGTAGCGTTCGGGTCGGTGGTCGGTACAACGCGGAAGAACAGGTGCTCGTCGCCGGCAAGGGTGGCAGCCACTTTCGGCAGCCAGTCCACCGGGATGAGGTCCATAAAGTTCATCAGGAAGACCCAGACGAAGATGGTCAGGGCCAGCGGAGCGATGAGGGCGTTACGGCCGTGGAAGGTATCCTTCACGCTGCCGTCGACGAACTCGACCATCACTTCGACGAAGTTCTGCAGGGCGCCTGGCTGCCCGGAAGTGGCGCGCTTGGCGGCTGCACGGAACAGGAAGATGAAAAGCAGGCCGAGCACCACGGAAACCGCCAGGGTGTCCACATGGAATGCCCAGAAGCCCATTTCTTTGGCTTCCTGTGCGGTGTGGGCGAAGCTCCAGCCGTTGACCGGGTGTTGCCCATAGGTCAGGTTCGACAGGTGGTGCTGGATATAGCCCGAAGCGGTTTCTGCTGCCATATATCCCTCAAACGCTCTAAGGTCTCGAAAGTCTTGTTCTCATCAGCAGGGGAGCGAACCAACTGACCATCAGGGTCAGGAGAAAGACGCCGAACACGGCCGGCGCCTCCAGTGGCTTCACGCCTGCGAACGTCAGTGCGAACAGCACTGCCGTCAGAATCAGTTTTCCCGCTTCGCCGGCATAAAAGGACCGGACGATGTTTTGCGCAGCCCGCGCTCCACTGAATCGGAACGCCTTATGGGCGAAGTACACGTTGGGTAGCCAGGCGATCAACCCGCCGCACAGCCCAGAATAACCTGACACCATTCCCCGCCACTGCCAGAGAACGACTGCGGCGAGCAGCAACACGACCAATTGCACGAGCAGGACCGGGAGTGCCGGCGTTCGATGGAAAGGCAGGCGGTTTGGCGCGCGGTTTTCCATCGCAGTTGTTCCCCTGACGTCGGCGCTGTAAATCAACGACTTGGCATATTTTGTGCCGACAAAATGCGCGCAGAGTATAGGGGGGGTTCCTACCCGGTTCAACTGCCGGGTAGTGATTTCCGACTACCGCTACAGAGCGAACTTTTAGCGGATGTGAGCGAGAACGCCTTGCAACTCGTCCAGCGAGTTGTAGCGAATGACCAGCTGTCCCTTGCCTTTCTGGCCGTGCTTGATCTGAACCGGGGAGCCCAGCCGCTCTGCGAGGCGCTGTTCCAGGCGGGCGATGTCCGGGTCGGCCTTTGCTTTGTCGGCAGGCTTTTCCTTGGCATTCAACCACTGGCGCACCAACGCCTCGGTTTGTCGGACAGTCAGACCACGTGCGACAACATGTCGCGCCCCTTCGACCTGCTGTTCCGGCGGCAATCCGAGCAGGGCCCGTGCATGTCCCATCTCCAAGTCGCCATGGGCGAGCAGGGTCTTGATCTCGTCCGGCAGAGAGATCAGGCGCAAGAGGTTGGTGATGGTGACCCGGGATTTACCAACGGCCTCGGCGACTTGTTGCTGAGTCAGTTGGAATTCCTGTTGCAGCCGTTGCAGCGCGACGGCTTCCTCGATGGGGTTGAGGTCCTCGCGCTGGATATTTTCGATCAGGGCCATGGCGATCGCCGCTTCGTCCGGCACTTCGCGAACCATCGCCGGAATCCTGTCCAGGCCGGCCTGCTGGCTCGCCCGCCAGCGACGCTCGCCGGCGATGATCTCGTAGCGGCCCCCGCCGATCGGCCTGACCACGATCGGCTGCATTACGCCCTGGGCCTTGATCGACTGGGCCAGTTCTTCCAACGCGGCAGGGTCCATATCCCGGCGAGGCTGGTACTTGCCCCGCTGGATCAGGTCCAGTGGCAGGTGTTGCAGTTCGCGGTCGCCGCTTTTCGCAGCTTCCTCTTCCAGGGCAGTGACGCTGGTTCCCCCCAGCAAGGCGTCCAAGCCTCGTCCGAGCCCTCTTTTCTTGGCGGCCATGCGGTTTCCTTATGCGGTAACGGTGGCGGCGTTCGCACGCTGCCGGCGGACCAGTTCGCCGGCCAGTGCCAGATAGGCGATCGCACCACGGGATTGCTTGTCGTAGACCAACGCCGGCATGCCGAAGCTGGGCGCCTCCGCGAGACGTACGTTGCGCGGAATCACGGTCTGATAGAGCTGATCGCCGAAATGTTCCTTGAGCTGCGCGGAGACGTCGTTGGTCAGGCTGATCCGCGGGTCGTACATGGTGCGCAGCAGACCTTCGATCTTCAGCGTCGGATTGAGCAGTTTGCCGATACGCTGGATGGTATTGACCAGGTCGGACAAACCTTCCAGGGCGTAGTACTCGCACTGCATCGGGATGATCACACCGTCAGCAGCGACCAGTGCGTTGACCGTCAGCATCGACAGCGATGGTGGGCAGTCGATCAGGATGTAGTCGTAGTTTTCGCGAATGGGAGCCAGCGCATAACGCAACCGGCTCTCCTTCATCTTCATTTCCAGCAGGGCGACTTCCGCCGCGGTCAGATCGCGGTTCGCCGGCAGGAGCTGATAGCCGCCATGTTCGGAGAACTGCATGGCATCGACCAGGCTGCATTCGCCGATCAGCACGTCGTAGATCGAATGCTCCAGCGCCTGTTTATCCACACCGCTGCCCATGGTGGCATTGCCTTGCGGGTCCAGGTCGATCAGCAGCACCCGTCGCTTGGTCGCGACCAGGGAAGCGGCCAGGTTGATGCAGGTAGTGGTCTTGCCCACACCGCCCTTCTGATTGGCGATCGCGAATACCTTGGCCATGCTGTCCCCCTTAAGCCGTGCGGCGCAGTATCAGCAGATGGCGCTGGCCTTGGCAACCGGGAACCTTGAGGACGTGCGTCCGTTCCAGTCGGAAGTCCTCTGGCAGGGCCTGCAGCTCGTCGTCCGGGTGTACGCCCTTCATGGCCAGCCAGCGGGTGTCACCGCTACCCAGATGACGCGTCCAGTTGGCGAAGTCCTGCAAGGCGCTGAAAGCACGCGAGCAGATACCGTCGAAGGGTATGGCAGGCGTAAACGCTTCGACCCGGCTGTGGATAACTTCGAGGTTATCGAGCTTCAGCTCCAGTTTCACCTGGGTGAGGAATCGGGTTTTCTTCCCGTTCGAATCCAGCAACGTGAAATGGCGCTGTGGAAACAGGATCGCCAGCGGAATGCCGGGCATTCCACCGCCGCTACCGACGTCCAGCCAGTTGTTCCCACCCTCGGCGACATAAGGCACCACGCTCAGGCTGTCGAGCAGGTGGCGGGAAACCATCTCGTCCGGATCGCGCACTGCGGTGAGGTTGTAGGCCTTGTTCCATTTGATCAGCAGGCCGAGGTAGCCCAGCAGACGTTGCTGCTGGCTGTCGCTGAGTTCGACCCCGAGTTCATGCGCGCCGCGCGCGAGCTCCTCGGCGTGGCGGGAGGTTACCAGACTCATCAGGCGCTCTGCTCCAACTGGCGCCCAGCGCCCCGCTTCTTCAGGTGGATCAACAGCAAGGAAATGGCCGCCGGCGTCACGCCCGGAATGCGCGAGGCCTGGCCAAGCGTCTCGGGACGAGCCTGGCCGAGCTTGTGCTGGATCTCCTTGGACAACCCGGAAATGGTGCTGTAGTCCAGGTCCTGCGGCAGACGGGTATTCTCACTCGCACGCAAGCGCTGAATCTCTTCCTGCTGGCGATCGATATAGCCGGCGTACTTGGTCTTGATCTCGACCTGCTCGGCGACTTGCGGATCATCCGCGCCCCCGCCGGTCACCTCGGCCAACCCGGCATAGTCGATCTCCGGCCGGCTGAGAAGGCTGAGCAGGTTGTATTCGTGGGTCAGGGGCGTGCCGAATAGCGAAGCAATGGCCTCGCCCTCCGGCGTGCCGGGCCGGACCCAGGTGCTCTTGAGGCGCTGCTCTTCCCGCTCGATGCCTTCCCGCTTGGCGCAGAATGCCGCCCAGCGCGCATCGTCCACCAGCCCCAGCTCGCGGCCCTTTTCGGTCAGACGCAGGTCCGCATTGTCTTCGCGCAGGATCAGCCTGTATTCGGCGCGCGACGTGAACATGCGATAGGGCTCCTGGGTGCCCAGGGTGATCAGATCGTCCACCAGTACACCGATGTAGGCCTCGTCGCGGCGCGGACACCAGCCGTCCTTGCCGAGCGCCCGCAACGCCGCGTTGGCGCCGGCGAGCAATCCCTGGGCACCGGCCTCTTCATAGCCCGTGGTGCCGTTGATCTGGCCAGCGAAGAACAGGCCGCCGATGACCTTGGTTTCCAGGCTGTATTTGAGGTCGCGCGGGTCGAAGTAGTCGTATTCGATGGCATAACCCGGGCGCACGATGTGGGCGTTCTCCATGCCACGGATGCTGCGCACGATCTGCAACTGCACGTCGAACGGCAGCGAGGTGGAGATCCCATTGGGATACAGTTCGTTCGTCGTCAAACCCTCCGGCTCGAGGAAGACCTGGTGGCTGTCCTTGTCGGCAAAGCGATGAATCTTGTCCTCGATCGACGGGCAATAACGCGGGCCGACCCCTTCGATCACGCCGGAATACATCGGCGAACGATCCAGGTTGGCGGCGATGATTTCGTGCGTCCGCGCATTGGTATGGGTGATCCAGCAGCTGATCTGCTGCGGATGCTGTTCCTTCGAACCGAGGAACGACATGACCGGGATCGGTGTGTCGCCCGGCTGCTCGGTCATCACGGAAAAATCCACGGTACGGCCGTCGATACGCGGCGGGGTTCCCGTCTTCAAGCGACCGACGCGCAATGGCAATTCGCGCAAACGTTGGGCAAGGGCAATGGACGGCGGGTCGCCGGCCCGGCCGCCTGAATAATTCTGCAGTCCGATGTGGATAAGTCCACCGAGGAAAGTGCCAGTGGTCAGCACCACGGATTCAGCGAAGAAGCGCAGTCCCATCTGGGTTACGACACCGCGGACCTGATCGTTTTCCACAATCAGATCGTCGGCTGCCTGCTGAAATATCCACAGATTCGGCTGGTTTTCCAGAACCTGCCGGATCGCTGCCTTGTAGAGCACCCGATCAGCCTGGGCGCGAGTCGCACGTACTGCGGGCCCTTTGCGGCTGTTGAGTACTCGAAACTGGATGCCGCCTTTGTCCGTGGCTATCGCCATGGCGCCGCCGAGCGCATCGATCTCCTTCACCAGATGGCTCTTGCCGATGCCACCGATGGCAGGGTTACAGCTCATCTGCCCGAGGGTTTCCACGTTGTGGGTCAGCAGCAGAGTTTTCACGCCCATGCGTGCAGCCGCGAGCGCAGCTTCGGTACCGGCATGACCGCCGCCGATCACGATCACGTCAAAACGGGAAGGAAAATCCACACGCACCTCGTGCCTGTTCGATTGGGTATTGGGGAAAGGCGTGAAGTATAGGGAGTTAGGCCGTTCGAAAGAAGCCTTCTGGATAAAAAATAGACAGCGCCTGGCAAGCTCCGAACTCTAAGGCCAAGCCGTTCAGGCTTTTTAAGAAAAAAGAGAGAAAGAATTTTAAAAGACTCTTTTTATGTTTATACCTTGAGGAACGCCAATTCTGTGGATAACTGATGCAGGACCTTGGTATTCGTGGTCTTCAAGGAAGGATAAGCCTGTGCCGTTCCTGCCCATAGCGTGGTAGGAGAATGTAGGTTACCTGTGGATCAAGCTGCTGTTTATCAACAGGGGCTTTTTCCAGAAGCTTTTCACCAGGGTTATAGACGTAGTTCAGGAGCAGTTATCAACAGGGCTTAGCGCGCCTGTGGATCTCTGAATCGCGGGTGGAAACGGCTCGTGATGACAAGCAGGGACAGGCGCTTCGGCAAGCGAAGCGCGTAGGAAAAGGCGTCTGACTGGGTTACTTGCCGATGCAGAAGCTAGAGAAGATTCGACCGAGCAGATCGTCCGAGCTGAATGCCCCGGTGATCTGTCCCAGTGCCTGCTGGGCCTGGCGCAGGTCCTCGGCGAGCAGCTCACCTGCCCCTGCCAGCGTGAGTTGATCGCGGCCATGGTCCAGATAGGTGCCTGCCTGGCGCAAGGCTTCGAGATGGCGCCGCCGTGCGCTGAAGCTGCTTTCGGCGGTCTGTTCGTACCCCATGCAGGCCTTCAGATGGTCCCGCAACAACTCCAGGCCTTCGCCGGACTTCGCCGAGAGACTGAGGGTGACATGGCGATCCTGGCTGACTTCCAGCGCGATGTTTTCGCCAGTGAGGTCGGCTTTGTTACGGATCAGGGTGACTTTGGCCGGGTCCGGCCGCGTGTCGAGGAATTCCGGCCAAAGCGAGAACGGATCAGCCGCTTCCGGGGCACTAGCGTCCACGACCAACAGAATGCGGTCGGCTTCGGAAATCGCCTTGAGAGCGCGCTCGACGCCGATTCGCTCCACTTGGTCCTGGGTATCGCGAAGGCCGGCGGTATCGACGACATGCAGAGGCATACCGTCGATGTGGATATGTTCACGCAGGACATCCCGGGTCGTACCGGCGATATCCGTGACGATGGCCGCTTCGCGCCCCGCCAATGCATTCAGGAGGCTCGACTTGCCGGCATTCGGGCGGCCGGCAATGACCACCGTCATTCCGTCGCGTAACAAGGCACCTTGCCCCGCTTCGCGCAGAACTGTGGATAACTTCGTTCGAATGCCATCCAGTAGTCCGAGGACATGGCCATCGGCGAGAAAGTCGATCTCTTCCTCCGGGAAGTCGATGGCCGCTTCGACGTAGATACGAAGTTCGATCAGCCGCTCCGTCAGATCGTGGACCCGACGGGAAAATTCGCCCTGCAGGGAGCGGAGGGCGTTACGGGCAGCTTGTTCGGAACTGGCTTCGATCAGGTCGGCGATGGCTTCCGCCTGGGCCAGATCCAGTTTGTCGTTGAGGAAGGCGCGTTCGCTGAATTCGCCGGGACGTGCCTGGCGCGCTCCCAGTTGCAGACAGCGCTGCAGCAATAGGTCGAGCACCACCGGGCCGCCGTGGCCCTGAAGCTCCAGAACGTCTTCTCCGGTGAAGGAGTTCGGCCCCGGGAAGAGCAATGCGATTCCTTCGTCGATAACCTGCCCATCCACGTCGAGGAAAGGGCCGTAGTGGGCATGGCGAGGTTTCAGTTCCCGGCCGCTGATATCTTTGGCCATGCCCACGGCCAGTGGGCCGGACACACGTACGATCCCGACACCCCCACGACCCTGGGCAGTGGCGATGGCGGCAATGGTTTCGCGGACGGCTGTCATGGTCTGTCTCGTTGAAAGGCGGATAGCAAGACGCCCCACGAGGGGGCGTCTTTTCAGGCGGGTAAACCGGTCGGTCAGGCCTTCGCGGCGCTCTCGATGCGCCGGGTAATGTACCACTGCTGGGCGATCGACAGGACGTTGTTCACGACCCAGTACAGCACCAGACCGGCCGGGAACCAGAGGAAGAAGAAGGTGAAGATGATCGGCATCAGCTTCATCACCTTGGCCTGCATCGGGTCCGGCGGGGTGGGGTTGAGCTGCTGCTGGATGAACATGGTGGCACCCATGATGATCGGCAGGATGAAGAACGGATCTTTGATCGATAGGTCAGTGATCCAGAACATCCAGGGTGCCTGGCGCATTTCCACGCTTTCCAGCAGTACCCAGTACAGGGCGAGGAACACCGGCATCTGCACGAGGATCGGCAGGCAACCGCCCAGCGGGTTGATCTTCTCCTTCTTGTACAGCTCCATCATCGCCTGGGACATCTTCTGGCGATCGTCGCCGTACTGTTCCTTGAGCGCCTGCAACTTCGGCGAGACGGCACGCATGCGTGCCATCGACTTGTAGCTGGCCGCGGACAGGGGGAAGAACGCCATCTTGATCAGGATGGTCAATACGATGATCGACCAACCCCAGTTACCGAGCAGGCTGTGGATATGTTCCAGCAGCCAGAAAATCGGCTGGGCGATGAACCAGAGGAAGCCATAGTCGACGGTCAGTTCGAGGCCGGGAGACAACTGAGCCAGCTTGCCCTGGATCTTCGGACCGGCATACAGCGTTGCGCCGGTTTCGGCGCTTGCGCCGGCAGGCACGTTCAGCGCCGGGCCGGTGAAACCAATGATGTAGTTGCCTTGACTATCCTTGCGGGTCTGAACCAGGTTGCTGTCATCCTTGGAAGGAACCCAGGCCGTGACGAAGTAATGCTGCAGCCAGGCGACCCAGCCACCCTGAACGGTCTCCTTGTAGGACTGCTTGTCCATGTCCTTCATGGAAACCTTGGTGTAAGGCTCGTCACGGGTCCAGAGTGCTGCGCCCAGGTAGGTAGCGGTCCCGGTGGCAGTGCTGGAGGACGGATCGCTGCTCGCGTCGCGCTTGAGCTGTGCGAACAGATTGCCGGTCCAGGCCTGCGCGCTCTGGTTCTCGATACGGTAGGAAACGCCAAGGTCATATTGGCCGCGCTTGAGGGTGAAGCGCTTGGTGTAGTCGACACCCGCTTCGCTGAACTTCAGTTCCACGACCAACTCGTCCTGGCCCTCGGCCAGGCGATACTCGCGCTTCTCGCTGGAGTAGAGCGGACGACCGTTGGCGCGGGCATCCGGTCCGTTGGCACCGGTAAGTCCGCTCTGGGCGAGGTAGAGACGCTCACCGCCGTTATCGAACAGTTGGAAGGGAACGTCCGGGCGATCCTGTCGGCGCGGATACTGCGGAAGCGTCAACTGCACGATGTCGCCACCGAGCGGGTCGATGGCCAGGTTCAGCACGTCGGTTTCCACGCGGATCAGCTCGTTGCTGGCCACGGCGGGAGCGTTGGCCGCATCGGTATGTTCTCCGCTGGCGGTCGGCACATCGTCGCTGGCTTTACCGGAACTCGGCGTTTCCGGCAGCGCTGGGGTGGCGCTGTTCGCAGCGGTACTCTGTGTCGGCAAGGCGGCTTGGCCGTAATCCTGGTTCCATTGAAGAACCATCAAATAGGACACGACTGCCAGGGCGACGATCAGGATCGAGCGTTGAATATCCATGATTACTCGGCCATCGAAGGGGGTCGGGAGGTTGGGGCGGGTGGAACCGGATCGTATCCGCCGGGATTCCACGGATGACAGCGACCGAGCCTGCGCAGGCTCAGCCAGCCACCACGCAAGAGGCCATGGGTTTCAATGGCCTCTTGCGCGTAGCAGGAACAGCTGGGGTAGAAACGACAGTGACTGGCCATCAGGGGGCTGATGGCGTAGCGATAAAACTGGATCGACGCGATGGCCAGTTTACGCATGGGGACTGTCGGACACCCCTGATTCGGTTCGGGCTTCTGGACGAGAGCGACTGCGCGCCAAGCGTCTCCAGAGTTTCTCGAACTGCTGTCTGAGTTCGGGATTTTCCAGATCGCCGAGACCTTTGCGCGCGATCACCACGATATCCCAGCCGACCAGGCTTTCCTGGTGATGCCGGAATGACTCGCGAATCAGGCGTTTCAGGCGATTGCGCTCGACGGAGAGCTTTACGGCCTTCTTGCCGATTACCAACCCCAGGCGGGGGTGATCCAGCAGGTTGTCGCGCGCGAGAAGCAGAACGTGCTTGCCAGGAACCTTGCCGGTGGGAGAGTCGAATACCGCTTTGAAGTGCCGGGATGTCAGCAGGCGCTTTTCCCGGCCGAAGCCTCGACTCACCACCCGTTCCGGGATGTTCAGACGGTCAGGCGCTTGCGGCCTTTCGCGCGACGACGCGACAGGACTTGACGACCGTTCTTGGTGGCCATGCGAGCGCGGAAGCCATGTACACGAGCGCGCTTGAGAGTGCTGGGTTGGAAGGTGCGTTTCATGATGCGATACCTGGGTGGTCCACTACGGGCCGGAATGGCCCCCGTTAAAGAGACCGGCAATTCTAGAGAAACCGGCGCCTCAGGTCAATTTCCAACCAGGCTTTGGGTATCAAGAAAAAAGAAGGGAAATATATGAAAGCTTTTCTGAAGAGTTAGTGATGTTTAGGCAGAGGCTTGCCTGTGGAAAAACCTTGCGAGGCCAGAACCCATCGGCAGTGGGAGGAAGGATAAGCTTGTCGAGAACGAGTGGAGCACATGTGGGGACCCGCTGTGTAAGCTGGGGATGGATAGGTCACTTACCCACAGTGGAGTCATCCCCAGGCTTTTCCCTTCGTCGAAACACATGGTTGGCGGCATGTTATCCACATGGTTTGGTCTGGCCTGGGTAAAACCCTAGGAATCGAATAAGGCTTTGATTTTCCATATGACTGGGCGGCGCTTCGTGTGGATAACTGCGGCTGCCGAGGCTACAATGACGGCTTGTTTTTTTGCCTTAGCCGCCTTTCCTACGTAGGGGATACCCGTGTCCGTGGAACTTTGGCAGCAGTGCGTGGAGCTTCTGCGCGATGAACTGCCTGCCCAGCAATTCAACACCTGGATCCGCCCGTTACAGGTTGAAGCCGCCGGCGACGAACTGCGTGTCTATGCACCCAACCGCTTCGTACTGGATTGGGTCAACGAAAAGTATCTGGGGCGATTGCTCGAGCTGTTGGGAGAGCGCGGTAACGGTCTGGTGCCTGCACTCTCCTTATTAATAGGCAGCAAGCGCAGCTCTGCTGCCAGGCCCGCTCCGACCGCGCCCGCTTCAGCCGCTACGGCGGCTGCCAACGCGGCGGCGAAGATGAGTCCGGTTTCCACCCCTGTGACCCCAGCCGCCGAGCCGGTGCAAACGGCAATGGCGTTGGATAATTTGCGTGCCAGCTTCGATTCCATGGCCTCCACTCCTTCGGTGGCGCCGGCTCCAGCAGTGCGTACCGAGCGCTCCGTTCAGGTGGAAGGCGCGTTGAAGCACACGAGCTACCTGAATCGCACCTTTACCTTCGAGAATTTCGTCGAGGGTAAATCGAACCAGCTTGCGCGCGCGGCCGCCTGGCAAGTCGCAGACAATCCCAAGCACGGCTATAACCCGCTCTTCCTTTATGGCGGCGTGGGTTTGGGCAAGACCCACCTGATGCATGCGGTCGGCAATCATCTGCTGAAGAAGAATCCGAATGCCAAGGTGGTGTACCTGCATTCCGAACGCTTCGTGGCCGATATGGTCAAGGCGTTGCAGTTGAATGCCATCAACGAGTTCAAGCGCTTCTACCGATCGGTGGACGCGCTACTGATCGACGACATTCAGTTCTTTGCCAAGAAAGAGCGCTCTCAGGAAGAGTTCTTCCATACCTTCAATGCGCTCCTCGAAGGCGGGCAGCAGGTCATTCTCACCAGCGACCGCTACCCGAAGGAGATCGAGGGGCTGGAAGAACGTCTGAAATCGCGTTTCGGCTGGGGCCTGACGGTGGCAGTGGAGCCGCCGGAGCTGGAAACCCGTGTCGCCATCCTGATGAAAAAGGCTGACCAGGCCAAGGTCGATCTGCCGCACGACGCCGCATTCTTCATTGCCCAGCGCATCCGCTCCAACGTGCGGGAGTTGGAAGGAGCCTTGAAGCGGGTGATCGCCCATGCCCACTTCATGGGGCGCGATATCACCATCGAGTTGATCCGCGAGTCGCTGAAGGACCTGCTGGCGCTACAGGACAAACTGGTCAGCGTCGACAATATCCAGCGCACGGTGGCCGAGTACTACAAGATCAAGATTTCCGATCTGCTCTCCAAGCGCCGCTCTCGTTCGGTGGCGCGGCCGCGTCAGGTGGCGATGGCGTTGTCCAAGGAGTTGACCAACCACAGCCTGCCGGAAATCGGTGATGCCTTCGGCGGGCGCGATCACACCACAGTCTTGCACGCCTGTCGTAAGATTGCGGAACTTAGGGAGTCCGACGCGGATATCCGCGAGGATTACAAGAACCTGCTGCGGACGTTGACCACATGAGTCTGACGCAGCTCCACGAGGCAAGGGACTAGACCATGCATTTCACCATTCAACGCGAAGCCTTGTTGAAACCCCTGCAACTGGTCGCCGGCGTCGTGGAACGCCGTCAGACCTTGCCGGTGCTTTCCAACGTTCTGCTGGTAGTCGAAGGCCAGCAGTTGTCGCTGACCGGGACCGACCTGGAGGTCGAGCTGGTTGGCCGGGTGACGCTCGAGGAAGGCGCCAGCGAGCCCGGGGAGATCACCGTACCGGCGCGCAAGCTCATGGATATCTGCAAGAGCCTGCCGAACGACGCTCTGATCGATATCCGCGTCGACGATCAAAAGCTGGTTCTGAAGACCGGACGTAGCCGTTTCACCCTGTCGACATTGCCGGCGAACGATTTTCCCACCGTGGAAGAAGGTCCCGGCTCGCTGACCTTCACCCTGCCCCAGGCCAAGTTGCGTCGCCTGATCGAGCGCACCGGATTCGCCATGGCACAACAGGATGTCCGCTATTACCTGAACGGTATGCTGCTGGAAGTCAGCGCCGGCATGCTGCGTGCGGTCGCCACCGATGGTCACCGTCTAGCGATGTGCTCCATGCAAGCGGGCATCGAGCAGGCTGATCGTCACCAGGTGATCGTTCCCCGAAAGGGTATCCTGGAAATGGCGCGCCTCCTTACGGAGCAAGACGGTGAAGTCAGCATCGTGCTTGGCCAGCATCACATTCGTGCGACGACGGGCGAGTTCACTTTCACCTCCAAACTGGTGGATGGCAAGTTCCCCGATTACGAGCGCGTCCTTCCGCGGGGCGGCGACAAGCTGGTCATCGGTGATCGCCAGTTGCTGCGTGAAGCCTTCAGCCGTACGGCAATTCTTTCCAACGAGAAGTACCGGGGCATTCGTTTGCTGCTGGCGTCCGGCCTGTTGAAAATCCAGGCGAACAACCCGGAACAGGAAGAAGCTGAGGAAGAAGTCGCTGTCGATTACAACGGTGGAAACCTCGAAATCGGTTTCAACGTCAGCTATCTGCTCGACGTGCTGGGTGTGATGACGACCGACCAGGTCCGCCTCATTCTTTCCGACGCTAACAGCAGCGCCCTGCTTCAGGAAGCCGATAACGACGATTCAGCATACGTCGTGATGCCGATGCGTCTGTAAGCCGTTCAATGTCCCTCAGCCGCGTTACAGTCACCGCGGTGCGCAACCTGCACCCGGTGACTCTCTCCCCCTCCCCCCGAATCAACATCCTATACGGCGACAACGGCAGCGGAAAAACCAGCCTGCTGGAGGCCATTCATCTTCTCGGCCTCGCACGCTCTTTTCGCAGTACACGACTGTCGCCGGTGATTCAGCACGAACAGCTTTCTTGCACGGTTTTTGGCCAGATCGATCTGGTCGAGGGCGGACAGTGCAATCTGGGGGTTTCACGTGACCGCCAAGGGGAATTTCAGATTCGTATCGATGGGCAGAACGCGCGCAGTGCTGCCCAGTTGGCGGAGAACCTACCGCTGCAACTGATCAATCCGGACAGCTTTCGTTTGCTTGAGGGGGCGCCGAAAGTTCGACGCCAGTTTCTGGATTGGGGAGTGTTCCACGTGGAACCTCGTTTTCTTCCTGCCTGGCAGCGCCTACAGAAGGCCCTGAGGCAGCGGAACTCGTGGCTCCGGCATGGTACACTTGACTCCGCGTCGCAGGCGGCCTGGGACAGAGAATTGTGTCTTGCCAGCGACGAAATAGACAGTTATCGCCGTGTCTATATCCAGACATTGAAGCCCGTTTTCGAAGATGTTCTTAGCCATTTGGTTGAGCTGAGCGGTCTGACGCTTAGCTATTACCGCGGCTGGGACAAGGACCGTTCGCTGAAGGAAGTGCTCGATTCGTCACTTCTCAGAGATCAGCAGCTCGGCCATACGCAGGCGGGGCCGCAACGCGCCGATCTTCGCTTACGTCTCGGCGCACACAGTGCGGCGGATATCTTGTCTCGAGGCCAACAGAAGCTTGTCGTTTGCGCGTTGCGCATCGCTCAGGGCCATTTGGTCAACCAGGCCAAGAGAGGGCAGTGCATCTATTTAGTGGATGACCTGCCCTCGGAGTTGGATGAGCAGCACCGCAAGGCGCTTTGCCGTTTGTTAGAAGACTTACAATGCCAGGTGTTCATCACCTGCGTTGACAAAGAATTGTTGAGAGATGGCTGGCAGACGGATACGCCAGTCGCCATGTTCCACGTGGAACATGGTCGTATCACCCAAGACCATCGGAGTGAAGCATGAGCGAGAACAACACGTACGATTCCTCCAGCATCAAGGTGCTGAAGGGCCTGGACGCCGTACGCAAGCGCCCCGGTATGTATATCGGGGATACCGACGATGGAACCGGTCTGCACCACATGGTGTTCGAGGTGGTCGATAACTCCATCGACGAAGCGTTGGCCGGCTATTGCTCCGAAATCAGCATCACCGTTCATCCAGACGAGTCCATCACAGTTCGGGACAACGGCCGGGGCATTCCGGTGGACATCCATAAGGAAGAAGGTGTTTCGGCGGCCGAAGTCATCATGACCGTGCTGCATGCCGGCGGCAAGTTCGACGACAACACCTACAAGGTATCCGGTGGGCTGCATGGCGTAGGTGTTTCCGTCGTGAATGCGCTGTCCGAAGAACTGCGCCTGACCATTCGCCGCTCCGGCAAGGTCTGGGAACAGATCTATCGCCATGGTGTGCCCCAGGCTCCTCTGGCCCCGGTCGGTGATACCGATGGGACGGGCACCGAGATTCACTTCAAGGCCTCCGCCGAGACCTTCACCAACATCCATTTCAGCTGGGACATCCTGGCCAAGCGTCTGCGCGAACTGTCGTTCCTCAACTCGGGCGTCGGCATCGTCCTCAGGGACGAGCGGAGCGGTAAGGAGGAACTGTTCAAGTACGAAGGAGGCCTCAAGGCTTTCGTCGAGTACCTGAACACCAACAAGACCGCAGTGAACCAGGTGTTCCATTTCAATGTGCAGCGGGACGACGGTATCGGTGTCGAGGTTGCCCTGCAGTGGAACGACAGTTTCAACGAAAACATCCTCTGCTTTACCAACAACATCCCACAGCGTGACGGTGGTACGCACCTGGCAGGCTTTCGCTCTGCCCTCACCCGCCACCTGAACAACTACATCGAGCAGGAAGGTCTGGCGAAGAAGTTCAAGATCGCCACCACCGGTGACGATGCGCGCGAAGGCTTGACAGCGATCATCTCGGTCAAAGTGCCCGATCCCAAGTTCAGCTCTCAGACCAAGGACAAGCTGGTGTCCTCCGAGGTGAAGACTGCGGTGGAACAGGAAATGGGCAAGTACTTCGCCGACTTCCTGCTGGAAAACCCGAACGAAGCCAAGGCCGTGGTCGGCAAGATGATCGACGCGGCGCGAGCCCGCGAGGCGGCACGCAAGGCGCGGGAGATGACCCGTCGTAAAGGTGCGCTGGATATCGCTGGCCTGCCCGGAAAACTGGCCGACTGCCAGGAAAAAGACCCGGCGTTGTCCGAACTCTACATCGTGGAGGGTGACTCCGCGGGCGGTTCTGCCAAGCAGGGTCGCAACCGCAAGACCCAGGCGATCCTGCCGCTCAAGGGCAAGATCCTCAACGTGGAAAAGGCTCGCTTCGACAAGATGCTCTCCTCCCAGGAGGTCGGTACGCTGATCACTGCCCTGGGCTGCGGTATCGGTCGCGAGGAGTACAACATCGAGAAGCTGCGCTACCACAACATCATCATCATGACCGATGCTGACGTCGACGGTTCGCACATCCGTACCCTGCTGCTGACTTTCTTCTTCCGCCAGCTGCCCGAGCTGATCGAGCGTGGCTACATTTACATCGCCCAGCCGCCGCTCTACAAGGTGAAGAAAGGCAAGCAGGAGCAGTACATCAAGGACGACGAGGCCATGGAGGAATACATGACCCAGTCGGCCCTGGAAGAGGCCAGCCTGCATGTGAACGAGAGTGCGCCGGGACTGTCCGGTCCGGCGCTGGAAAAGCTGGTCAACGATTACCGCACGGTGATGAAGACCCTTTCCCGTCTCTCCCGCCTCTACCCGCAGGAGCTGACCGAGCACTTCGTCTACCTGCCGCGCGTGACCGTCGAGCAACTGGCCGACCAAGGTGCCATGCAGGTCTGGCTGGAGCAGTTCCAGGCGCGGCTGAAGCTGGCCGAGAAGTCGGGTCTGACCTACAAGGCCAGCCTGCGCGAAGATCGCGAGCGCCATCTGTGGTTGCCGGAGGTCGAGCTGGTTGCCCACGGCCTCTCCAGCTATATCACCTTCAACCGCGATTTCTTCGCCAGCAATGACTACAAGACGGTCACCGCACTCGGCGATCAGTTGAACAGCTTGCTGGAAGAAGGCGCCTACGTGCAGCGTGGCGAACGCAAGAAGCCGGTCTCCACCTTCAAGGAGGCACTGGCCTGGCTGATGACCGAGAGCACCAAGCGGCACAGCATCCAGCGCTACAAGGGGTTGGGCGAGATGAACCCGGACCAGTTGTGGGAAACCACCATGGATCCGAACGTACGTCGCATGCTCAAGGTGACCATCGAAGATGCCATCGCGGCGGACCAGATATTCAATACCTTGATGGGCGATGCCGTGGAGCCGCGTCGCGACTTCATCGAAAGCAACGCGCTGGCAGTCTCCAACCTGGACGTCTGATCGTCGAGCGGTCCGATCCAGGCATAAAAAAGCAGGCCCTCGGGCCTAATGCCAGTCAGTTAAGCTGACTGGCATTTTTATTTCTGGGCGGATACTTGGAGGGTTTTGGCCTGACCGCTCGGGGGTAACACCGATCCTCCCGCCGATGCGGCAGCACGTAATGCATGGCTGACGCATGCAGTTCTGCCAAGTATTTGGGGATGTTGCCCGGATGCCGTAGGGAAAGGCCATTGAGTAACCCGAGGATCGCCCAGGTGCAGGCGGTGAAGCTCATCTCGCAGGGGTAGATGCCGGGACAATGGCGACTCATTTCCAGCATCTGGTAGCGCAGCAGGTTGTAGCCCAGCAGTACTCCCCAGAGCTCTTGCTCGATCATTTCCGGCGTCTTGCTGCGCAACA
>NZ_BDAC01000027.1 GCF_002091635.1 Pseudomonas indica NBRC 103045
AGCGACACGGGTATTGCCGATAACGAGGGCTGCGTAGGCCGCGACAGGTCGGCGGTTGGATATTGGTCATCCTGTGCGGTCTCCAAGATCTCTCCGCTGCCCCGGTTCCGCCGCCACCAATCAAACCCACTCCGGCAGCCCCTTGCCAAATGCTTTTCAGGCCTCGTCCGAGCCATCTGGTGCATCGTTAACCTCTGAACCTGCTCGCCGTATTAAAGATATTGTTTCGCAGTCGGGCGATATGGCTAGCTATCAACCGAGATAGCTTGCCCTGGCCGCCTGCGACATGGTGACCATCGCACCCGCACATATGCATGATGGCAGGACGACCGGAAGGGTACTGCAGAAATGAAAAAGCCCACCGTGTGGTGGGCTTTGCATAGGGGTAGTCCCCTAGGAAGATGGCGCATCCGGCGGGATTCGAACCCACGACCCCTGCCTTCGGAGGGCAGTACTCTATCCAGCTGAGCTACGGATGCAGCGCGGGCGCCATGATACGCATCTCGGGCGCTCTCGTCCAATGTGTACTGTTTTGTTCACGATCTTGAACAATCCAATGCCCCTATTCGCGATGCTGCTCAGCAAAGCATCAAATCATTGAATATTTCGTTGTTTTTTCCGAACAGGCTATTGCCCTTTGTCGCGCTCGACCCTAGGATTCGTTTGAGATTTCAAACGCCTTCCCTGGCAGTGGGGTGGAACGGGTGAGTGTGATCGGGCTCCTTGCTTCCAGTGCTGCCGCAAGCCTTTATCGGCGCGGTGTTCCGCGCGTGAACCGCTTGGTCGGCCTCCGGCACGGCCATAACAAGTACTGCCCGGCGCCATGCGTCGGCGTGAAGGAGATCGCCCATGCAACTGAAAGATGCCTCCCTGTTCCGCCAGCAAGCCTATATCGACGGAACTTGGCAGGACGCCGACAACGGTCAGACGATCAAGGTCAACAACCCCGCGACCAATGAGATCATCGGCACCGTGCCCAAGATGGGGCGTGCGGAAACCCGCCGCGCCATCGAGGCCGCCGAGCGGGCGTTGCCAGCCTGGCGTGCGCTGACCGCCAAGGAGCGGGCGAACAAGCTGCGTCGCTGGTTCGAGCTGATGATGGAGAACCAGGACGACCTGGGCCGACTGATGACCCTAGAGCAAGGCAAGCCGCTGGCCGAAGCCAAGGGCGAGATCGCCTATGCCGCTTCCTTCATCGAGTGGTTCGCCGAAGAAGCCAAGCGCGTTTATGGCGATACCATTCCTGGCCACCAGCCGGACAAGCGCATCATTGTGATCAAGCAGCCGATTGGTGTGACCGCAGCTATCACCCCCTGGAACTTCCCGGCAGCGATGATCACCCGCAAGGCGGGTCCGGCCCTGGCCGCCGGCTGCACCATGGTGATCAAGCCGGCCAGCCAGACACCGTTCTCCGCGCTGGCGATGATGGAATTGGCCGAGCGGGCCGGTATTCCGAAGGGCGTGCTGAGTGTCGTTACCGGCAGCGCCGGCGAAGTGGGTGGCGAGCTGACCAGCAACCCGATCGTGCGCAAGCTGTCTTTCACCGGCTCCACCGAGATCGGCCGCCAGCTGATGGCTGAGTGCGCCCACGACATCAAGAAGGTGTCCCTGGAGCTGGGCGGCAACGCACCCTTCATCGTCTTCGACGACGCCGACCTGGACGCCGCCGTGGAAGGCGCGCTGATCTCCAAGTACCGCAACAACGGCCAGACCTGCGTTTGCGCCAACCGCCTGTATGTGCAGGACGGCGTCTACGATGCTTTCGTCGAGAAGCTCAAGGCGGCGGTGGCCAAGCTGAAGATCGGCAATGGCCTGGACGAGGGCGTTACCACCGGTCCGCTGATCGATGACAAAGCCGTGGCCAAGGTGAAGGAGCACATCGACGATGCGCTGAACAAGGGCGCCAAGCTAGTCGCGGGCGGCAAGCCCCATGCCTTGGGCGGCAGCTTCTTCGAGCCGACCATCCTGGTCGATGTACCGACGACTGCGGCAGTGGCCAAGGAAGAGACTTTCGGCCCGCTGGCTCCGCTGTTCCGCTTCAAGGACGAGGCCGAGGTGGTCGGCATGGCCAACGACACCGAGTTCGGTCTCGCTTCCTATTTCTATGCCCGCGACCTGTCCCGCGTATTTCGCGTGGCCGAAGCGCTGGAATACGGCATGGTCGGCATCAATACCGGGATCATTTCCACCGAGGTGGCGCCGTTCGGCGGCGTGAAAGCGTCCGGCCTGGGTCGCGAGGGTTCTAAGTACGGCATCGAGGACTACCTGGAGATCAAGTACCTCTGCCTCGGCGGTATCTGACGACCATGGCTCTTCTCCGCGAGGAGGAGGGCCGGGAAGAGGCTGCCGGTCATTCCGCCGGCCTCTTCCACCCCGCCGAGAACCGGTGGGGGCGAACGAAGGGATCCGGCCTACCCGGCCGAAGCCCGATTGCTACTCCGAGCGCACGTGGGGCGCGGCAGTCGATCATCGTATGCTGCCGCGACCGGTGACGGGCGCATTCTTCATCCTTGAATCCGGCCGCACGATGAACGGCCAATGAGGAGCCCATGAGCAAGACCAACGAATCCCTGATGCAACGCCGTGTAGCCGCTGTTCCGCGGGGCGTCGGACAGATCCACCCGATCTTCGCCGCCAAGGCGGAGAATGCCATCGTGACCGACGTGGAAGGCCGCGAGTTCATCGACTTCGCCGGCGGCATCGCCGTGCTCAACACCGGCCACCTGCACCCGAAAGTGGTGGCGGCGGTACAGGATCAACTGACCAAGCTGACCCACACCTGCTTCCAGGTCCTCGCCTATGAGCCCTACGTCGAGGTCTGCGAGAAGGTCGCTGCACGCGTGCCGGGCAACTTCGCCAAGAAGACCCTGCTGGTGACCACCGGCTCCGAGGCGGTTGAGAACGCGGTGAAGATCGCCCGTGCCGCCACCGGCCGCGCCGGGGTGATCGCCTTCACCGGCGGCTACCACGGCCGCACCATGATGACCCTGAGCCTGACCGGCAAGGTGGTGCCGTATTCCGCTGGCATGGGCCTGATGCCCGGTGGCGTCTATCGCGCCCAGTACCCCTGCGAGTTGCACGGCGTGAGCGTCGATGACGCCATGGCCAGCATCGAGCGCATCTTCAAGAACGATGCCGAACCGCGCGACATCGCCGCGATCATCATCGAGCCGGTGCAGGGCGAAGGTGGCTTCTACGTGGCGCCGAAGGAATTCATGCAGCGTCTGCGCGCGCTCTGCGACCAACACGGAATCCTGTTGATCGCCGACGAGGTACAGACCGGCGCCGGCCGTACCGGCACCTTCTTCGCCATGGAGCAGATGGGCGTCGCGGCTGACCTGACCACCTTCGCCAAGTCCATTGCTGGCGGTTTCCCGCTGGCCGGTGTCTGCGGCAAGGCCGAGTACATGGATGCCATCGCTCCCGGCGGCCTGGGCGGCACCTATGCCGGCAACCCGCTGGCCTGCGCCGCGGCCTTGGCGGTGATGGAAGTATTCGAGGAAGAGAACCTGCTGGATCGCTGCAAGGCGGTCGGCGAGCATCTGGTCACCGGCCTCAAGGCCATCCAGGCCAAGCACAAGTCTATCGGCGACGTGCGTGCCCTGGGCGCGATGATAGCCGTCGAGCTGTTCGAAGGTGGCGATGTGCATAAGCCGGCCGCTGCGCTGGTCGGCCAGATCGTCGCCAAGGCACGCGAGAAGGGCCTGATCCTGCTCTCCTGCGGTACCTACGGCAACGTGCTGCGCATCCTGGTGCCGATCACCGCGCCGGATGAGGTGCTGGACAAGGGCCTGGCGATCCTCGCCGAATGCTTCGACGAACTCGCCTGACCCCACCGCGATCGCTCCCCTGGATGACCTCCATGGGAGCGATCCCGCGCTGCTTTCGATTCCCTTCCGACAAACCCTCTTCCAAGACGGCCAGCCGCTGCTGCGAAGCGACCCCGGTTTGTTGATCCACGGCAAATCGCCCCGTTAAAGCTGTCTCGAAAGACAGACTTTGGTATCGGTCGCTCTATCATTCGGGCCAGCTCCCAGTAGACTTTCATCGTTCTGTCATCCTCGAGTTCGCCTCCATGTCCGTTCCCGCTCCCTATGTCCTGATCGTCGAAGCCGAGGCGGTCACCGCCGACCTGCTTCAGCGCATGGTTCGGGAGGTACGGACGGATGCCGAAGTCGTTGCGATGGCTGACGGGAAAGCCGCACTGGTTGCCTGCGAGCAGCGCCTGCCTGACCTGGTGATTGCCGATGGCGAGCTACCCGGCCTGCCGGGCCTGGAATTGCTGCGCGCATTGCGTGGCCAGCCGCGGGCGGTGGGATTGCCGTTCGTGCTGATGAGCGCGCGTCTCGATGCGGCCAGCGTGCGGGCCGCCCTGCCATTGGCGCCATCTGCCTATCTGGCGCGTCCGCTGGACCCGGCCAAGCTGCGCCAACGTCTGCACGGCCTGCTGGGGACTGCGACCGATACCGTGGCGAAACGAAGCCTCAACGATTACCTCGACAGCGTGCGTCTGCAAGGACAGGGCGCGCCCTTGCTCGGCGAGGTACGTGTCGCCGTCGGGCAATACTTGCAGGCGAGCGAGAAGAGTCTTAGCGAGCTGAACGATGCGTTCGCGCGCGATCCGCAGATCACGGCTCGCCTGATTGCCGTCGCCAACAGCGCCGGCCAGCATCGGGGCGCGCCTTGCCAGACGCTGATGCAGGCGCTGCCGCACCTCGGGGTCACCCGCGCCCTGAATCTGGTGCTGAACCTCAGCCTGCAACGCAGCGCCAGCCTGCGTGACGAGCGTCTGGCCGAGCGGGCGGGTAAGGCCTGGGCCCGCGCGCAGCAGAGCGCCGAACTGGCCCACTGGCTGGCGGGCGAGTTGGCTCTGGATGCGGAGGTCTGCTACACCGCCGGCCTGCTGCACAACCTGGGCGATCTCGCCCTGCTGCGCAGCCTGCAGGACTGGCGCAACAGTGGAGGCGGGCTCAGCGATGCCGAGATCGACCGGGCCATGGCGCAGCACGCGTCCGGCTTCGGTTCCGCACTACGTGTCCAGTGGCGCCTGCCGATCGGTCTGCGTGAATTGGTCTCGGCATTCTACGGGCTCGGCCAGAAGGCTTTTTCCCGTGAGGCGCTGGTACTCAACCTGACCGGCCAACTGATGAACCTGCCGCCGGACAAAGCGCCCCTGGCCCTGCTCGAGGCCCGCGCGGCGCGCCTGCTGCGCTTGAAGGCGGACCTGTTGGAGAGGTTGCCGGCCGATCTCTTCGCTTCCTAAACCGTTCTGAAGGTACGGGCGAAGATCAAGGTACCGACACCCCAGGTCGCGTTGATCAGAAAGCCAAGCAGAAAGCGCGGCGGCAGCGCGGCGAGTTCCAGCCCTTGCCCTTTTAACGGCCGGACCACCAGCAAGGCCACGGCGGTCAGGGCGATGCCGCCGAACAGCAACGCCTTGAGCCAGGGTTGCGGTTTACCCGCCTCCCAGCGCAGCACCCAGAGCATCACGATGCCCCAGACGCCACCCCAGAAGGCGGCAGACAGCCAGGCCGGTACGCCCAGCGGAGCCGTGGGCTGGGTATTGAACGGCGCGAAGGGAATCACCCCATAGGCATGCAGCAGCCCGACCACGGGTTGGTGGAAGCAGAGCACGGCGAGGAAGCCGGCGGCGAAGAACAGGGCGAAGCGTGGCATCGGGATTCTCCTCGATTGGGCACCCGTGCAGTCTGGTCGGTTTCGCCGGATTTCGCCTGTCGCGCGCTGGGCGGCTGGTCATCTCCGCTAATCCCTGCGCCGCCCAATGCCCGGCATGAACGCTATGCTGAACCCCATTCGTACCGCGCTGTAACAAGCTTCCGGGGCCGGACTCCATAGTTAGCCCCCCAACAGGAGACGGCCCGTGCACACCATGCTGCCCCTGCTCGACCGCCTGGCCTTTCCCGCGATCCGCCGTGGCGCGCTGGAGGCCCTGCAGGTCAACCTCACCTATCGGTGCAACCAGCGCTGTCTGCATTGCCATGTGAATGCCGGGCCGACGCGTACGGAGAGCATGAGTGACGAAACCCTGAGCATCCTGCACCGCGTGATCGATGCCCACCCGGTACACACTCTCGACCTCACCGGCGGCGCGCCGGAGCTGCATCCGCGCTTCCGCGACATCGTCCGCCATGCCCGTCGCGAAGGTTTGCGGGTGATCGACCGCTGCAACCTGACCATCCTTAGCGAGCCCGGTCAGGAGGACCTGGCGGCCTTCCTGGCCGGGCAGGGCGTGGAGATCACCGCGTCGCTGCCTTGCTATTCGCGGGAAAACGTCGACCGCCAGCGCGGCGAAGGCGTGTTCGCGGCGAGCATCGCCGGACTTCGGCAGCTCAATGCCTTGGGCTACGGCGAGGCAGGCAGCGGCTTGGTTCTCAATCTGGTCTACAACCCCCAGGGGCCGAGCCTGCCGCTGCCCCAGGAGAAGCTGGAAGCCGACTACAAGCGCCACCTGATTGAGGACTTCGGCATCCGCTTCGACCACCTACTGTGCATCACCAACCAGCCCATCGCCCGCTTCGGCAGCACCCTGGTGAGCAAGGGACAGTTCAACGCCTACATGCAGCTCCTGCGCGACAGCTACCGTGCGGAGAACCTCGAGGCGGTGATGTGCCGCTCGCTGATCAGCGTGGACTGGCAGGGCTACCTTTACGACTGCGACTTCAACCAGATGCTCGACCTGCCGTTGCAACTGATCGGCCGCGACCGCGCCCATTTGCGCGATCTGCTGGGCGCGACGCTGGCGGGCAACCCCATCGTCACCCGCGACCACTGCTTCGCCTGCACCGCCGGGCAGGGCTCCAGTTGCGGCGGTGCGTTGGGATAGTCATCGACCGGGAAACACGACCATGCGCGAAGACGTAAAGATCTACTACGGCCAGACCCTGCAATCCACCGCCGATCTGAAGACCAGCGCCTGCTGCACCGCCACGCCGCCGCCGGTGCATCCGCGGACGGTCCTGGCCAGGCTGCACCCCGAGGTGTTGGAGCGCTACTACGGTTGCGGCCTGATCGCACCCCAGGCGCTGGAAGGCTGCCAAGTGCTGGACCTCGGCTGCGGTGCCGGGCGCGATGCCTACTGCCTGTCCGCCCTGGTCGGCGAGCGGGGCGGCGTGACCGGCGTCGACATGACGCCCGAACAACTGGCCGTGGCCCGTCGGCACCAGGCATTCCATGCGCAGGCGTTCGGCCATGCTCACTCCAATCTGCATTTCCTCGAAGGCGATATCGAACGCCTGGACGAACTGGGCCTGCCGGCCGACAGCTTCGACGTGCTGGTTTCCAACTGCGTGATCAACCTGGTTCCGGACAAGACGCGGGTGCTGGCCGAAGCCTGGCGCGTGCTCAAGCCCGGCGGCGAGCTGTACTTCTCCGACGTGTACGCCGACAGACGGATACCCGCCGCGCTGGCGGACGATCCGGAGCTGTACGGCGAATGCCTCGCCGGGGCGCTCTACTGGAACGACTTCCTGCATCTGGCCAAGGCGGCCGGTTTCGCCGATCCGCGTCTGGTGGAAGACCGCCCCATCGCGCTGGACGGCTCGATTGCCGAGCGTATCGGCCCTGTCCGTTTCTTTTCCGCCACCTACCGGCTGTTCAAGCTGGAGGGGCTGGAAAGCGCCTGCGAGGACTACGGCCAGGCGGTGATCTACAAGGGCACCCTGGCCGAGCAGCCGGAGGTGTTCGTGCTCGACAAGCACCACCGCATCGAACGCGGCCGGGTGTTTCCAGTGTGCGGCAACACCTGGCGCATGCTCCGGGACAGCCGCTTCGCCGCCCATTTCGAATTCATCGGCGACTTCTCTACCCATTTCGGCCTGTTCGAAGGCTGCGGCAGCGCGATGCCGTTCGATACGACGGCCGGCAGCGCCGGAGGCTGCTGCTAGCCGGGAAAACCTGGCAGACCGCCGGTCACCGAACTTCGTACCAAGGAGCGTCATGAACACCCGCAAGCTTCTCCTGCTTGGCCTGATCCTGGCGCTGATCCTCGGCTTCTTCGCATTCGATCTGGCGGACTACTTCACCCTGGCCAACCTCAAGGCCCAGCAGGCGGCGCTCGACGCCCGGGTAGACGCGCATCCCTGGCAGGCGGCCGTGCTGTTCTTCCTGGCCTACGTGGCGATCACTGGCCTGTCGCTGCCGGGGGCGGCACTGATGACGCTGCTGGCCGGCGCACTGTTCGGCCTGCTGGAAGGCTTCCTGCTGGTGTCCTTCGCCTCCACCCTGGGTGCGACGCTGGCCATGCTCAGCAGCCGCTTCCTCCTGCGCGACTGGGTGCAGGAGCGTTTCGGCCGGCGCTTCGAGGGCATCGACGGCGGCATGCGCCGGGAGGGCGCGTTCTACCTGTTCGCCCTGCGCCTGGTGCCGCTCTTCCCGTTCTTTTTGATCAACCTGGCCATGGGCCTCACCCGGCTGCCGGTGAGAACCTTCTGGTGGGTCAGCCAGCTCGGCATGCTGCCGGGGACGCTGGTCTACGTGAACGCCGGCCGCGAGCTGGGCCGGCTGGAATCGCTGGGCGGCATCCTCTCGCCGGGGCTGCTCGGCGCCTTCGTGTTGCTCGGCCTGTTCCCGTTGCTGGCGCGACGCCTGCTGGATGCGCTCAAGGCGCGGCGGGTCTATGCCGGCTGGGCACGGCCCAGGCGTTTCGAGCGCAACCTGCTGGTGATCGGCGCGGGCTCCGGAGGGCTGGTCAGCGCCTACATCGCCGCGGCGGTGAAAGCCAGGGTCGGGCTGGTGGAAAAACACCGCATGGGCGGCGACTGCCTGAACACCGGCTGCGTGCCATCCAAGGCCCTGCTGCGCTCGGCCAGGTTGGCGGCGGAGCTGAAGAAGGGTGAGGCGCTGGGCTTTCGCGGCGTGGCCGGCGAGGTGGATTTCGCCGCGGTGATGGCGCGCGTGCAGCGGGTGATCGGCACCATCGAGCCGCACGATTCGCCGCAGCGCTACCGCGAACTGGGCGTCGAGGTGATCCACGGTGAAGCGCGGATCGTCTCGCCCTGGAGCGTCGAAGTGAACGGCCGGGTATTGACTAGCCGCAACCTGATCATCGCTGCCGGGGCACGCCCCAAGATTCCGGATATCCCCGGCCTGGCCGACCTGCGGCCCTACACCTCGGACAGCATCTGGAGCCTGCGCGAGCAGCCGAAGCGCTTGCTGGTGCTGGGCGGCGGGCCGGTCGGCTGCGAGCTGGCGCAGGCCTTCCAGCGCCTCGGCAGTCAGGTCGTCCAGGTGGTGCGCGGCACGCGCCTGCTACCCCACGAAGATGCCGACGTAGCCGAAGCGGTGATGGCCGGTCTGCGTGAGGACGGGGTCGAGCTTCGCCTGGAACATACGCCCGAGCGTTTCGAGCAGCGTGATGGCAAGCCTTGCCTCATCGCCCGTACCGCATCGGGCGATGAGGAAACCATCCCCTTCGACACTCTGCTACTGGCCCTTGGCCGGGTGGCCAACGTCGAAGGCTACGGGTTGGAAACCCTGGGCCTGGCCGTGCGCGCCGACGGCACCCTGGAAACCGACGAGTACCTGGCCACGCGCTTCCCCAACATCTACGCGGTGGGCGACGTCACCGGTCCCTATCAGTTCACCCATTTCGCCGCGCACCAGGCCTGGTATGCGGCGGTCAACGCGCTGTTCGGCGGCTTGCGGCGCTTCAAGGCGGATTACCGGGTCATTCCCCACTGCACCTTCACCGACCCCGAAGTGGCGCGGGTCGGCTTGTCGGAAGACGAGGCGCGAGCGCGAGGTATCGCCTACGAGACGACCCGCTACGGCCTCGACGACCTCGACCGGGCAATCACCGACGAGGCCGCCCGTGGCTTCGTGAAAGCCCTCACCGAGCCCGGCAAGGACCGCATCCTCGGCGTGACCCTGGTCGGCGAGCACGCCGGCGACCTGATCGCCGAGTACGTCCTGGCGATGACGCACAACCTCGGGCTGAACAAGATCCTCGGCACCGTCCACGCCTACCCGACCTTGGCCGAGGCCAACAAGTACGCTGCCGGCGAATGGCGAAAGGCCCACGCGCCGCAGATGGCGCTACGGCTGCTGCAACGGTTTCACCGCTGGCGGCTCGGCTGAGCCGTCAGGCCAGCTCGCGCATCTCGAAATCCCCCTTGCTCACCCCACAATCCGGGCACAGCCAGTCGTCCGGCACCTCCGTCCAGGGGGTGCCGGCGGGGATGCCTTCCTCCGGCCAGCCCTTGGCCTCGTCGTAGATCAGGCCGCAGACGATGCAGATCCAGGTCTTCATGCCGGAACCTCCGTAAGCGGGTGGAGCTGGCGGTCGAAGTCGGCCATCGATGGGAAGCGCAGGGGCTTGAGGCGATCCAGGTTATTCAGGTGCAACCGGTAGGCGTCGAGGATTTTGCGGCGCGCGTCGTCGCCGATGTAGGGCACGTGATACGCCGGAAACGGCGGCAACACGCGGAAGCCGACATAGGCCAGGGTGCCGCGTTGCAACGGGCGCAGCATGGGCTCCCAGTCGCCGTGAATGGCGTCTTCGTTGGCGAACATATGCGACTGCCCGCCCAGGGTGAAGCTGAGCAGTGCACGCTTGCCGGCCAGGCCGCCCCGATCGTAAAAGCGCAACCCGCCGTAGCAGGCGCCGGAAATCAGCACCCGGTCGATCCAGCCCTTCAGGATCGCCGGCACCGAGCACCAGTACAGCGGGAAGCTGAGGATCAGCAGATCGGCCCAGAGCAGCTTGTCCAGCTCGCCGGCGATATCGGCGGCGAGGGCATTGCCCGCATGGGCGTGGCGCTGTTCCAAGGCGTAGACCAGGTAATCCGGGTCGTTGCGGATCTGGAAGTCGGCGGCCGAAGCCACCGGGTTCCAGCCCATCGCATACAGGTCGGAGACCTGCACCGCATGGCCGGCTGCGGTGAGGGTTTCGACCGCGAGGTCCTTCATGGCGGCACAGAAGGACTTCGGCTCGGGATGGGCATGGACGATCAGGACGTTCAGCGGGCTTTGCGGCATGCTCAGGCGGCCTGGGTGCGTTGTGCGGCCGGCCGTTCCACCGGATTCCAGCGATTGGCGCGGGCGAAGGTGCCGAAGTCGTTGAAGCGCACGCCCATCTCGCGCATCACCTTGTGCGCCACCGGCGCGGTCATCTGGCGGATATAGAACGGCTCCTTGACCACGAAATGGTGGATCGCATGGGTGCTGCCGAAGTTGAAGCAGAACGCCTGCAGCGGCCACAGCCACCAGGGGTTGAGCACCTGGGTCTGCTGGATCACGTTGCCCGGCTCGACATCGCCGTAGTAGTGCATGTTGGAGCTGACGAAATGCAGGCAGAAGGTGCGCAGGACGTTCGGGCCGACCAACACCACCACGGCGGCGTTCACCACGCCCATCGCCTGCAGGGTGGTGGCCGACCAGCCTAGGGGCGCACCGGCCGCCGTGGCGACGGTGTCGACCAGATGGAAGCCGAGGAACAGGTACCAGATGCCCCAGTTGATCAGGCCGAGTGGCGCATAGCCCTTCAGGGTGCGCAGGACGATGCTCTTCTTGTGCGCCCAGGTCGGTGCGCGCAGGAAGCGGATGAACGACGACATCATGTTGTCGCCCACCATCAGCAGCCGGGCCAGGCCCCAGGGCTCGCCATTGGTGATGGCGCGCTCCTCGACGTCGGTGGCGCTGCCGGAGACCTTGTGGTGGTTCAGGTGCAGCTCGCGGCGAATCCAGGGGCTGATGGTGCTCGGCCGGGCCAGCCAGACCAGGGCCAGCATCAGGTTGTGTGGCCCACGCCTCTTGCGGAAGTACATCGAATGCAGCAGGTCGTGCTCCAGTTCGTGGGTCAGCGACGCGAAGAAGGCGTTGGCCAGCAGGCAGGCCCACCAGGCGATCAAGTCGTTCAGATAGAGCGCCGCGGCGCCGATCATGCCGGCCAGGGCGAAGGCCAGGATGCCGGCGCCGAGGGCGTCCTGGTGCTTCAGGATCGGGTAGCGCCGGCGCAGTTCCTCGCCATGGGCCATCACCACTTCACGGATATGCGCGGATTTCTGCTGGTCATTCTGCAGATCGCGGCTTGCGGGAGTCGGGGTCATGCTCGCATCCTCTTGTTATCGTCGCGCACGCGGAGCGCACGTCAGGGCACGACGCTACTCTGCATCGTCATGCCGAAACCGGCCTGACCCTGGACGCCAACCTGTTGACCGGACACGCCAACCTGCATGACTGACGAACCCACCACCCTGGCCAGTTGGACGCGCGCCCTGCGCAAGCAGCTCGATGCCCTCGGCCTGGACAGCACCGCGCTGTGCCGCGAGGCCGGCCTCGACCCGGCGCTGATGGACGACCCCAACGCCCGCTACCCGCTCTCCGCCACTACCCGCCTGTGGCGGCTGGCGGTGCAGGCCAGCGGCGACCCCGCGCTGGGGCTGAAGGTCTCCCAGTACGTCGGCCCTACCACCTTCCATGCCCTGGGCTACGCCCTGATCGCCAGCGCCAGCCTGCTCGAAGTGTTCGAGCGCATCGTGCGCTACCACAAGGTGGTCAGCGATGCCTCCGAGCTGGACTTGCGGCGGGTCGGCGAGCGCTACGAATTCCGTTTGCAGGTGCCGCCGGGCGGACCCGAGCCGGCGCCCGAGGCGCTGGATGCCTTCGCCGCGATCTATGTGCGCACCTGCCGCAACCGCCTCGGTCGCGAATACGCCCCATTGGCGGTATACCTGAGCCGCCCGCGTCCGGCCGATCCGCAACCCTGGCACGACGTGTTCCGCGCGCCGCTGCATTTCGGCGCCACGGAGACCCTGCTGCAGTTCGCCCGCGCTGACTTCGAGCGGCCTCTGGAAGACGCCAACCCGGAACTTGCCCTGCACAACGAGGCAGTGTTGGAGCGCACCCTCGAACAGCTCCAGTCGCCCACCTGGCAGCGCAAGGTGCGCACCTGCCTGGAAGCACAGTTGCCCAACGGCGAACCGTCCGCCGAGCGGATCGCCCAGGCGCTGCACCTGAGCCTGCGCAGCCTGCAACGCCACCTGGCCGACGAAGGCGCGAGCTACGAAAGCCTGCTCAACGACACCCGCCAGGCCCTGGCCCTGCGTCACATGCGCGACCCCCGCTGCTCCATCAGCGAGATCGCCTACCTGCTCGGCTTCGCCGACACCAGCAGCTTCAGCCGTGCCTTCAAGCGCTGGACGGGGCAGGCGCCGAGCCAATACCGCGAGGGACTGCTGCGCCCGTGAGCCTATACGACCTGTTGCTGGTGGGCGCCGGCCACGCCCACCTCGGCGTGCTGCGCCGCTGGGCCACTGGGGTGACGCCGCCAGGGCGCATCGGATTGCTCAGTGCCACGCCGGACGCCTGGTACTCCGGCATGTTGCCGGGGCTGCTGGCCGGGCGTTACCGGGCGGAAGACTGCCGTATCCCCCTGGAGCCCTTGTGCCGTGCCGCCGAGGTCGAACTGCTCATCGGCGAGGTCCACGCGCTGGCGGCGGACGAGCGTGCCGTGCAAGTGGTCGATGGCCCAACCCTGGGGGCGTCCTGGCTGTCGCTCAACGTCGGTGCCGGGGTGGCCGCACCGCCCCGGCGCGGCGACGCCATGGAGGTGCTGGCGGTGAAGCCCTTCGCCGACTTCCTCGCCGGCTGGGAGCGCTGGCGGGCCGAGCCGCAGCGGCTGGCGATCCTCGGCGGTGGCGCCGCCGCGGTCGAACTGGCGCTGGCACTGGCCGATCAGGTACCGGGGCTGGCGCTGTTCTGTGCCGATGCGCTGCTCGCCAACCTGGCGCCGGGCCTGCGCCTGCGCGCACTCGGGCATTTGCGTGCGCGCAGGGTTCAGGTTCGCGAACATTGTCCGATAACCTCCATAGACGACGAGTGGTTGCTCAGCGGCGAAGAGCCGGTGTGGCGTGGCGGACGCCTGCTGCTGGCCAGCGGCGCGGCGGCATTGCCCTGGATATCGCGGAGCGGGTTGGAATGCGACAGCGCGGGTTTCGCACGGATCGCCCCCACCTTGCAGAGCCTGTCGCATCCGCAGGTTTACGTCGTGGGCGACTGCGCCAGCCTGCCCGGTGCGCGCAAGAGCGGTGTCTATGCTGTACGCCAGGGGCCGGTGCTCGCCGCCAACCTGAATGCGGCGCTCTGCAGCGGGGCTTTGCGCGTCTACCGGCCGCAGCGGCGCAGCCTGGCGCTGCTGGCCACCGGCGACGGCGGTGCGCTGCTCGGCTGGGATGACTGGAGCGCCGGCGGCCGTGCCTGTGGCTGGTGGAAAGACCGGCTCGATCGAGGATTCATCCGGCGTCACCGCTTCCCGGAGCGATGACGCCGACGGAAAAACAACAAGAGGTCCATCATGCGTCCTGCCTTCATCGGTCATCCCGTTGCCTGCCTGATCCACGCACTGGGGCTGGCCGCCTTGATGCTTGTCTACCAGCGGATGCAGTTGCCTCTCTATGTGAGCATCCCGTCGTTCCTGCTGCTGGCGCTCTGGCCCTGGCTAGGCCCCTGGCAGCGCTCGACGGAAGAGGGCTCGCACGGGCCGAAGGCCGAAGGCGGAAAGGGATTCGACGAGCTGAGCGCCAACCTCTCCCGGCACACCAGCCAGAACGCCCTGTCGGCGGCGAAGGTGGCGTTCAGCGTGCAGCAACTGGCGAACAAGCTGAAATCGCAGATGGGCGCGGTGGATCAGGTCACCGGCGGCGCCGAGGCGATGACCGCCACCGAGCAGGACAGCGCCCGGCTCGCCCAGCAGACCCTCGCCGCCGCGCAGTCGGTGCGCCAGAGCAGCACCAGCGGGCAGGGCGAGTTGCAACAGGCGATCGCCCGGATGCAGGCCCTGAGCGCGCAGACCGCCGCCAGTCGCGAGCTGATCGACGGCCTGAGCGCACGGACCGAGCAGATCCAGCAGGTCACCGCAGTGATCCAGTCCATCGCCAGCCAGACCAACCTGCTGGCCCTCAACGCCGCCATCGAGGCGGCCCGCGCCGGCGAGCAGGGGCGCGGCTTCGCGGTGGTCGCCGACGAAGTGCGCAGCCTGGCCGGACGCACTGCCAGCGCCACCGAAGAGGTCGGGCAGATGGTTGCCGATATCCGCCAGCAGAGCAGCGCGGTGGTGGCGCATATCCAGCAGCAGGCCAGCGAACTGGACCAGGCGGCGCAGCAGATCGAGGAAACCGGGCAGCATCTGCATGGGATCGCCGGGTTGGCCGGCGAGGTGGAAGAGCAGGTGGCGCAGATCGCCGCCGGCACCGAGAGCAATCACCAGCGATTGGCCAATCTGTTCGAGGCCTTGGAGCAGCTGCGCGCCGATGCCCACGCCAGCGAAGCGCAGACCCGCCAGCTCGGCGAGGCGGCGGCGCAACTGGTGGCCCAGGCCGAGACGGTCAGCGAGCAACTGGCCGAAGTGCGCCTGGACGACTACCACCAGCGCGTCTTCGACCTGGCCCGCGAGGGCGCGGCGGCCATCGCCGCGAGGTTCGAGGCCGACCTGGCGGCGGGGCGGATTCGCCTGGACGACCTGTTCGATCGCAACTACCAGCCGATCGCCAATACCCACCCGACCAAGTACCGCACCCGCTTCGACGAATACACCGATCAGGTCCTGCCTGAGATCCAGGAACCGCTGCTGCAGCGTCACGACGGACTGGTCTTCGCCATCGCCACCACCCCGGAAGGCTACGTGCCGACCCACAACCGCGCCTTCGCCCACCCACAGACCGGCGACCCGAAGGTGGACATGCTGAAGAGCCGCAGCAAGCGCCTGTTCAACGACCGCACCGGCGCCCGCTGCGGCAGCCACCAGCAGCGCCTGCTGCTACAGACCTACATGCGCGATACCGGCGAACTGATGCATGACCTTTCCGTGCCCATTTTCGTCCAGGGCCGGCACTGGGGCGGCTTGCGCATGGGCTATCGGCCGGAGCGCTGAGGGCGGAATGCCGGGCTCTTGTAGGAGCGAGCTCTGCTCGCGATAGCTATCTGCGGGAACCTCATTCCAGAGGCTCGCATCAAAGCCATGCAGCATCCCACAAAGGGTAATCGCCGATTCGGCGGACCAGCCCAGCCCGTAACGGGTTGGCTACTACATAGCGCGCCAGTGTTATCAAGTCCTCTTCCTGTCGCACCGCATGGTCATGAAAGCCCTTTTGCCAGACTCGACCTTGTGTGCCCTGCATCTGGTTGATGGCTTTGGCGCTGCGCGATTTCACGCGTTGCATCAGGCTTTCCAGCGTCGAATGCTGCAGTTCAATCAGCCAGTGCATATGGTCGGGCATCACGACCCAGGCCAGCGAGCGGACGAGTGCGCTCTCTTCCGCTTGACGTAGCTCTCCTACCACGAGGCGCCCTGTTCGGAGTTCCCGTAGGAGAGGTCTGCGCCCCTGAGTTACGACAGTCAGCAGGTAGATTCGGCCGGGTTCGGAATAACGTCCGACCCGGAGCCGGTTTCCTTGGGGGGAGAGCATCAGAGGGGCATCCTTGCCAATAACAAGAACGACAGCCTCCGTGAGAGGGCTTGTTCTGGCAAGGACGTCAGTCGCAAACGGATCGCATGGCCTGATTTTGCGTTACGGCTGATCGCCAGCAGAGCTGGCTCCTACAAGGGCGGCGTCAGACTTGGGTCGCCGCCTGCCGCAACCCATCCAGATCAACGATCTCGATCTCGCCATAGCCGAGACGGACGATGCCCTGGGCTTCCAGGTCCTTGAGAATCTGGTTGGTGGTCTGGCGGGAGATGGCCAGCATCAGGGCCAGTTGTTCCTGGGCCAGTTGCAGGGTGCGGCGGGGGCCGCTGGCGTCGCCGTAGCCTTCGGCGATCATCAGCAGGCGGCGGGCCAGGCGGGGTGCGGCGGGGAGCAAGCTCATTTCTTCCAGGGCGATGAACGCCAGACGCAGCTTCTGGCTCATCAGCAGGGCGAAATCGCGCCAGTGTCGCGGCTCGCGATCGAGCAGGGCGAGCAGCGACGCCTGGGGCACCTGCAATAGCACCGTCACGCCTTCGGCGTAGGCGTCATGGGTGCGCGGCTGGCCGTCGAACAGCGAAATCTCGCCGAACCAGTAGGGCGGCTCGACCAGCGTCAGCAGCGCCTCCTTGCCGCTCTGCGCCACCGCGCCGATACGGATCGCCCCTTCCGCCACCGCATAGAGCCCGCACGGCTTGTCGCCCCGGCTGAACAGCCGCTGCCCCGCATCCAGCCGGCGCACCTGGGCGGCGCCCAGCAGGCTGTCCTGCAATGACGTCGGCAGGCCGCTGAACCAGTGGCCGTTCAACAGCCGTTCACGGTAGAGGGTTGCGTCGCTCATCGGAGGCTCCGGAGGTTTGTCGGCTAGCTGACAGAGCGTGGAAGGAGGGTGGGGCCATCATGCCCGGACTTGCCTTGCTGAAGAGAACAAAAAACATGAAGACACTCGTCGATCATCTGGCTCAGTACGCGGCTTATCACCGCGACCGGCGCAACATCGCCACCCATTTCGTCGGTATTCCCATGATAGTCGTGGCGGTCGCCGTGCTGCTGTCGCGCCCCGGTTTCGACCTGGCCGGGTTCTGGTTGTCGCCGGCGGCCCTGGTGGCACTGGCTGCGGCGGTGTTTTATGTCCGCCTGGACCTGCGCTTCGGTGTGGTCATGACCCTGTTACTGCTGCTGAGCCTGTGGGCCGGCAAGGCGCTGGCGGTGCAAACCACCCTGGTCTGGCTGAGCGGTGGGCTGGCGTTGTTCGTGGTCGGCTGGATCATCCAGTTCGTCGGCCATTATTACGAAGGCCGCAAGCCGGCGTTCGTCGACGACCTGGTCGGCCTGATCGTCGGCCCGTTGTTCGTGGTGGCCGAGCTGGGCTTCCTGCTCGGCCTGCGCGACGAGGTCCGTCGGGCGGTGGAAGAGCGTGCCGGCCCGACCTGCCTCCGCGAGCGCAAGGCCACGGCCTGAATCGTGCCCGGGATCAGCTTCCCGGGTTCAGCGCCATCAACTGCGTGCTCAGGGAGCGCGCATTGCGGTCCACGGTGGTCGGCGCGAAAGGCCGCCCGGAGGCGCTGACCAGCGCGTTGCTCTGGCTGTTCATGTCCATCAGCGCGGCGCGCAGGTATTTCCAGCGGGTCTGCAATTTCGCCGCTTTGGGATTGGCCTTGGTGTCCAGGGCGCCCAGTTCGTTGTCCAGCGCCGGGACCAACTGGCGCTCGTCCTGGCCGAGATAGGTGTCTGGCTGTTCCCGGGCGATTTCGAAGGTGCCGATGTAGGACCGGCTGAGGTATTGCACGGCGAGGTATTCCAGCTTGGCCGGCAGTTCGTCCTGCGGATTGGCGCCGGGTTCCGCGCGGGCGGCGGTGAGGAAGTCGCGTAGCGACTTGGCCAGCTCCTGCGGATAGCGCCAGGGCATGTTCTCGTCACCCGGCCCGAAGGCCACCCCCCTTCTCAATTGCGCAACCAGCTGTAGCTGGTGCTGGCGCAGCTCGGCACTGGCCTGGGGCAGGCTGCGCATCGCCTCGTCGAGGGCGCGGATGTCGTTTTCCAGGCGCGCCGCGTGGCTCTCCTGGAAGCCTTCGCCGCGCAGCAGCAGCAGGCTGCCGGTGGCGCGGCAGGCATGGACCTGAATCTGGGTAAGCGGTGTGCTTTCGGCGAAAACCGGCAGGGAAAGACTGGCCAGGCAGACCAGCAGCCAGGCGAAGAAGCGAACGCGTGTAGACCTGCGATACATCCGGGTGCTCCTTTTTTATTGTTGTGAGCAGCGTAGGACCGTCCGTGTGACAGTGTGCACAGACTACTGTCCCGCTGGCTATCTGGAATGACCCGAAAGAGTGATTTCTTCAGGAATCACCCTCGCCCTCAATCCTGAGGTGCGAGTTGCCGTAGCACTGCCGCGGTCGCCGAATCGGCGGGAAAAAAGGTTTCCAGGGTCAGTTCGGCGAGGGTGACGTCCACGGCGGTACCGAACACCGTGGTGGTGCTGATCAGGCTGAGCAGCCCAAGATCGCTGTGCAATTGCAGCGGCACCACCATCGGCAGCGGCGCGTTCTCGTCGCGAGATGCCGGCGGTGGGGCGGGAAACGCGGCGAGTTCCTCCAGCAGCGCGGCCAGTTGCGGGTCGGCGCTGATCTCCAGATCGCGGCGCAGGCGCGCCAGCAGGTGTTCGCGCCATGGCGCCAGGTTGGCGATGCGCGGTGCCAATCCCTGTGGGTGCAGGCTCAGGCGCAGCACGTTGAGCGGCGGTTTCAGCAGCTCTTCGGGCAGGCCGGCGAGAAAAGGCGCGACACAGCGGTTCGCCGCCAGCAGGTTCCAGTGGCGGTCCACGGCCAGGGCCGGGTAGGGCTCGTGGGCCTTGAGCAGCACCTCGACCGCCTCGCGCGCGGCGCCGAGCGCCGGATCATCCAGCCGATGTTGCGGGAACAGCGGGGCGAAGCCGGCGGCCACCAGCAACTGGTTGCGCTCGCGCAACGGAATGTCCAGTTGTTCGGCCAGGTGCAGCAAGAGTTGTCGGCTCGGCTGGGCGCGGCCGGTTTCGACAAAGCTCAGGTGACGGGTGGAAATGTCCGCCTCGCAGGCCAGGTCGAGCTGGCTCAGGCGACGGCGCTGGCGCCACTGGCGGAGCAGGGCGCCGACCGGGGCGATCTGGTTGATGTGGGCGATGGCGGTGTTCATGGTTCGAGACGATAGACCAGGGGCGGCCGGGCGGCCATTACCTGGCAGGTAATCGACGCCATGATCCGCTCGGGAGAATCCTGTGGCCAAGGCGCCAGACGGTGCCTTCCCACTCGTTCAGGAGGATCTCGTCATGACTCATCTGCAACCCTCTCCGCTGCTGCGTCGTGCCCTGCTGCTGGATGCCGCCGCCAGCGGCGCCACCGGCCTGCTGATGTCGCTGGCCGCCGGTTGGCTCACCGAATGGCTCGGCCTGCCTTTCGAACTGCTGCTCGGGGCCGGCGTTAGCCTGCTGCCGTTCGCCCTGGTGCTGGCCTGGTTGAGCAACCGCGATACCCTGCAGCGCGGCTGGATCTGGGCGGTAATCGCGGTCAACGCGCTGTGGGTGGCCGACAGCGTGCTGCTGTTGATTGGCGGCTGGGTGGCGCCGACCGTGCTCGGGTACGTCTTCGTCATCGGCCAGGCGCTGGTGGTGGCGTTGTTCGCCGAGCTGGAGTTTTTCGGCCTGAAGCGTTCGCAGCCGGCGCTTGCCTAGGGTCAGAACAGCCCGCGCAGGCTCAGATCCGCGCCGAGCAACAGCAAGCCGCAGAAGAACCAGCGGCGGAAGCGCTCGGCGCTGATCCTGCGGCGCAGCCACTGGCCGCCGGCCATGCCCAGCAGGGCCGGCAACAGCGCCAGCAGCGACACCCCGAGCACCGCCGGTTGCAGCAGATCGCCGCTGTGGCCGAGGCTCACCGCCAGGGCCAGGGTGGACATGCTGAACGACAGCCCCAGCGCCCGCACCAGTTCGTCCTTCTCCAGACCGATCGCCTGCAGATAAGGCACCGCCGGGATCACGAAAACGCCGGTCACCGCCGTGATGGCGCCCGTGACCGTACCGATCAGCGGCGCCAGCCAGCGCTCGTTCGCCGCCGATACGCTGAAGCGCACCGAAGCGAGGCCGAGCACGGCATAAACCACCAGGGCGATGCCCAGCCAGCGGGTCGCGCCGGGCAGTTCGGCGGCATTCACCAGCGCGCTCATCCCCCAGGTGCCGACGGCGATGCCGGCCAGCATCGGCCAGAGCCGAACCAGCATGGCGAAGGGACTGCGGCCGTCAGCGAGCTGCCAGATGTTGGTCACCATCGACGGCACGATCAGCAGCGCCGCAGCCTGCATCGGCGGCATCACCAGGCCGAGCAGCCCGACCGAGATGGTCGGCAGCCCGAGCCCGACCACGCCCTTCACGGTGCCGGCGAGCAGGAAGGTGAGCAGGATCAGCGGCCAGTAGGTGGAAAACGACTCGTACATGGCGGCGTTCCTTATCCCTGGACGGCGGCGTGATGGCGAAGGCTATCGACCGGCGCCTGCTCGCGGTCGTGCATGCCGTAATCGCGGCTCACCGTGGCCACGCGCAGGCGGTAGTCGGCGAACAGCGTCCCGCGCCCGGCGGCCTGGGCGTGCCGGTGCGCTTCCTGGCGGCGCCAGGCGGCGACGGCCGCTTCGTCGCGCCAGAACGACAGCGAGAGGGTCTTGCCCGGCGTGCTCAGGCTCTCGAAGCGCTCGACCGAGATCAGCCCCTCCTGGTCCGCCAACAGCGAACGCAATTCGGCGGCGAGGTCGAGGTAATCCTGGCGACGCCCGGGATGGGCCTGGGCTTCGAATATCACGGCAATCATGGCGTGGCTCCTTTTCGTCGGCGCCGGCTGGCGCGTTGCGGGTTTCGGGGCCAGTATCCCTTCCACGTGCATGGGATGTTTCGTCGTGAGGTGAACTATGGATTACACACCGGGTATCAGCCAGGTCGCCGGGCTGCTCGCCGATCCGGGGCGGGCGGCGATGATCTGGGCGCTGATGGACGGCAGCGCACGGCCGGCCGGGGAACTGGCGCTGCTGGCCGGGCTGTCGCCGTCTTCCACCAGCGGGCATCTGGCCAAGCTGACCGAAGGCGGCCTGCTGGTGCAGGAAACCCATGGGCGCAACCGCTACTACAAGCTCGCCGGGCCGGAGGTGGGGCAAGTGGTCGAGGCCCTGGCCAGCGCCGCCCTGGCCGCGCAGCCGCGCAAGCCCCGGCCGATCCCCGTGTCGCGCGGCACACCGCTGGCCCTGCGCGAAGCGCGGACCTGCTACGACCACCTCGCCGGCGAACTGGCGGTGGGGCTGTTCGAGCGCATGGCCGGTGCCGGCTGGCTGGTGCAGGACGGCAAGCAGGTGGTGGTTACCGACCTTGGTAACGCTGGCCTGAGCGCCCTGGGCATCGACCTCGGCAGTGTCGGGCGTCGTCGCCGGCAACTGGCCTGCGCCTGCCCCGACTGGAGCGAGCGCAAACCGCATCTGGGCGGCGCGCTCGGTGCGGCGCTGCTGGACACCTGCAAGCAGGCTGGCTGGCTACGTCCCGCCAACGGCTCGCGGGCACTGCACGTATCGCCGGAAGGTCGCCGGGCTATCGGCCGGATCGCTGCGCAGGTGGATGCCTGAAGGTTTGAGGGCGGATTTGTTCCTCTAGCACGAAAACTTGTGCGCGTGGCAAACCCTCTCCCCCGGCCCCTCTCCCGTAAACAGGAGAGGGGAGATTCGTGCCGCCCGGCGCAGCGAAGTGATCCTGACGCTTTGGCATTGCCAGAAAGCTTGCAGAAGAGGTGGGGCCAACTCCGACGCCCCGTCAGGAGGCCGAGCGGAATCGTCGTGTAGGGGTTGAGCGGCATGGATGCCGCGAGAGCCGTGATGGTGGGCATGGTTGTAGGGGCGAATTTATTCGCCCGACGGGGCTTGGGTAGGCGAATGAATTCGCCCCTACGCGGAGTTGCACGCCGGAGGGGCTTCTTCGCGGTCAGGGCCGAAGGCCGGCATTCGGCCGGAAATACAGCGTCTCGCCACGGAGCAGCCCGGCGAGGCTGGCGTGGTCCTTGGTCACTTCGGCTTCGATCGGTTCGTCCTGGCCGGATACCTTCAGGGTCACCCGGGTGATGGCGCCCAGCGGGCGGATATCGCGCACTTCCGCCGGCCGGTGATCGGCGATGGCCTGCCGCGACAGCGACACCTCATGCGGCCGGAACAGCAGGTGGTCCTCGCCCACATGCAGGCGGTTGGCGTCGCCGAGGAAGTGGTAGACGAAGTCGCTGGCCGGCTTGTCGTAGACCTCGCCCGGCGCGCCGACCTGTTCGATCACGCCCTTGTTCATCACCACGATGCGGTCGGCCACCTCCATGGCTTCCTCCTGGTCATGGGTGACGAACACGCTGGTCAGGTGCACTTCTTCATGCAGCCGTGCCAGCCAGCGGCGCAGCTCCTTGCGCACCTTGGCGTCGAGGGCGCCGAAGGGTTCGTCGAGCAGCAGCACCTTGGGTTCCACCGCCAGGGCGCGGGCCAGGGCGATGCGCTGGCGCTGGCCGCCGGAGAGCTGTTCCGGGTAGCGGTCGGCGAGCCAGTCGAGCTGCACCAGGCCGAGCAATTCGTGGACCTTGGCGGCGATCGCCGTTTCGCTCGGCCGCTCGCGGCGGGGTTTCATGCGCAGGCCGAAGGCAACGTTGTCGAACACCGTCATGTGACGGAACAGCGCATAGTGCTGGAAGACGAAGCCGACGTTGCGGTCGCGTACGTCACGCGCCGAGACGTCCTCGCCATGGAACACGATGCTGCCGGTGTCCGGCGTTTCCAGGCCGGCGATGATCCGCAGCAGGGTGGTCTTGCCGCAGCCGGACGGGCCGAGCAGGGCGACCAGTTCGCCGCTGTGTATGTTGAGGTCGATGTCGCGCAGCGCCTGGAAGGTACCGAAGCGTTTGTTGACCTGCTTGATCTCGATGGACATGGCTCATTCCCCGCGGTTGGCATTCACGTGGCGTTCGCTCCACTGCTTGAGCAGCAGGATGAACAGCGCCAGCAGCAGCAACAGGCTGGCGACGCTGAAGGCGGCGACGTGGTTGTATTCGTTGTAAAGAATCTCGACGTGCAGCGGCAGCGTGTTGGTGACCCCGCGGATATGCCCGGAGACCACCGACACCGCGCCGAACTCGCCCATGGCGCGGGCGGTGCAGAGCACCACGCCGTAGATCAGGCCCCAGCGGATGTTCGGCAGGGTGACGTGCCAGAACATCTGCCAGCCATTGGCGCCAAGCAGGCGCGCGGCTTCTTCCTCCTGGGTGCCCTGCTCCTGCATCAGCGGGATCAGCTCGCGGGCGACGAAGGGCACGGTGACGAACAGGGTGGCGAGGACGATCCCCGGCACGGCGAAGACGATCTGGATGTCGTGCTCGCGCAGCCAGGGCCCGAACCAGCCCTGGGCGCCGAACATCAGCACGTAGATCAGGCCGGCGATCACCGGCGACACCGAGAACGGCAGGTCGATCAGGGTGACCAGCAGGCTCTTGCCGCGGAATTCGTACTTGCTCACGCACCAGGCGGCGGCCACGCCGAACAGCATGTTCAGCGGGACCGAGATGCCCACGGCGATCAGCGTGAGTTTCAGCGCGGCGAGGGCGTCCGGCTCGAGAAGGGCGGAGAAGAAAGTGCCGAAGCCCTGCTTCAGTGCCTCGGCCAGCACCACCAGCAATGGCAGCAGCAGGAACAGGGCGAACACCAGCCAGGCGCCGGCGATCAGCAGTCGCCGGCCCCATGTCCGACTGCGGCGGATGGCCTGGGCCGAAGAGGCGGCGGTCAGGGTGAGGGATGACATGATGGGCCTCCTCAGGGGGTGGAAATGCGTCGCTGCAGCAGGTTGATCAGCAGCAGCAGGAGGAAGGAGACCACCAGCATCAGCACGCCGATGGCGGTGGCGCCGGCATAGTCGTATTGGTCCAGCTTGACCATGATCAGCAGCGGCAGGATCTCGGTCTTCATCGGCATGTTGCCGGCGATGAAGATCACCGAGCCGTACTCGCCGACACCGCGGGCGAAGGCCAGGGCGAAGCCGGTCAGCCAGGCTGGCAGCAGTGCCGGCAGCAGCACGTGGCGGAACACCTGCCAGGGCTTGGCGCCCAGGCAGGACGCGGCTTCCTCGACTTCCCGGGGAATGTCGGCGAGCACCGGTTGCAGGGTCCGCACCACGAAGGGCAGGGTGACGAAGGTCAGCGCCAGGGTGATGCCCAGCGGGGTGTAGGCGATCTTGAAACCCAGCTCGGTGGCGATGCGGCCCACCGGCCCGGCCGGTGCGTACAGGGCCGCCAGGGCGATGCCGGCGACCGCCGTAGGCAGGGCGAACGGCAGGTCGATCATGGCTTCGATCAGCTTGCGACCGGGGAAGCGGTAGCGCACCAGCACCCAGGCCAGCAGGGTGCCGATCACACCGTTGAGCACGGCGGCCAGCAACGCGGTGCCGAAGCTCAGGCGCAGCGCCGCCAGGACGCGCGGCGCGCCGATCACGGCGATGAATTGCTCCCAGCTCAGCTGGGTGGTCTTGAGGAACAGCGCACCCAGGGGAATCAGCACCAACAGGCTGAGATACACCAGGGTGTAACCCAGCGTCAGCCCGAAGCCGGGTATGACGGGGGAGATGCGGCGGGACATAAAACCTCAGCGGAAGCAGCCAAGCTGCAAGCGACACGTAGGTGCCACAGCGACAAACCCGCTTGCAGCTAGAGGCTTGTCGCTTGCGGCTGCTCTTATTGCGCCTGGTAGATCTGGTCGAACACGCCGCCGTCGTTGAAGAACTTCGGCTGGGCCTGCTTCCAACCGCCGAAGGCGCCGTCGATGGTGACCAGCTTCAACGGCGGGAACTGGCTGGCGAACTCGGCGGCGACCTTCTCGTTGCGCGGACGGTAGAAGTTCTGCGCGGCGATGCGCTGGCCTTCCTCGCTGTAGAGGTAGTTCAGGTAGGCCTCGGCGACCGCCCGGGTGCCTTTCTTCTCGACGTTCTTGTCGACTACCGCCACCGGCGGTTCGGCGAGGATCGACAGGCTCGGCGCGACGATCTCGAAGTGCTCGCCGCCCTGTTCCTTGAGCGCCAGGAAGGCCTCGTTCTCCCAGGCCAGCAGGACGTCGCCGATCTGGTTGTTGACGAAGGTGATGGTCGAGCCGCGGGCGCCGGTGTCCAGCACCGGGACGTTCTTGTAGAGCTTCTCGACGAAGGCCTTGGCCTGCTCCTCGCTGCCGTATTTCTGCTGTGCGAAGGCCCAGGCGGCGAGGAAGTTCCAGCGGGCGCCGCCGGAGGTTTTCGGGTTCGGGGTGATCACTTCCACGCCGGGCTTGACCAGGTCGTCCCAGTCCTCGATGCCTTTCGGGTTGCCCTTGCGCACCAGGAACACGATGGTGGAGGTGTAGGGGGTGCTGGCGTCGGGCAGGCGACTCTGCCAGTCCTCGGGAATCAGGTTGCCGAGCTTGTGCAACTCGTCGATGTCGCCGGCCAGGGCCAGGGTGACCACGTCGGCACGCAGGCCATCGATCACGGCACGGGCCTGCTTGCCGGAGCCGCCGTGGGACTGCTGGACTGTTACCGGTTCGTGGCCTTCGGCCTGCCAGTGTTTATTGAACGCGGCGTTGAACGCCTGGTACAGCTCGCGGGTGGGGTCGTAGGAAACGTTGAGTATTTCTGTCGCGGCCAGCGCGGGCGCGGCGATGAAAGCACTGGCCAGGGTAGCCAGGGCGAAACGGCGAATGGACATGGTGCAGCTCCTGAAAACTTATTGGTGTGTTGGCTAGGGGCTTGGTCAAGGCCGCATTCGCGGTCGACAGCTGCAGTACCGGTGCGTGTTCATGCGTAGGCTCGGTTTCATGGTCACGCCCTCCGGTTGTCCAGTCGGGCTTGTGGGTTACGTCAGGATTGCTTGGTCGGTGCCTGCAGGCGGATTTTTTCCTTCCGCTCGATCTGCACCACCTGGGCGTTGTGCACGGTGATTTCCACCGAGCCGAACCGCAGGCCGCGCAGGGCACTGCGGATTTCGCGCAGGATGCTTTCCTCGTCCTGGCCTTCCAGGCTGCGAAGGGTCGTCGCGCTCATGGTGTCGCTCCTGTTGGGTTGCGCTTGTGCAAAGGCTGAGCCGGGCGACCGGCGTGGAGCGGATAGTAGGAGGACTTCGAATATTCTTAAAAATACTGTTTATGAATTTTTATATAACTAATAGAAATTAGCAGATGCAGAGGGAACTACAGCGCGGATTGAAACCGTTTCAGGCTGTTAGGGCACCTTTTAATATCTATTTAGAATATAAAAATGAATAAATAGTATTTATGTGGAATAACAAATACCCGTATCGTCCAGCCTCACCCGGCTCCCTCAATTGCCGGCTTCCTCTATCCGGTCGCATGGCGCGGCTGAACTGACGAGAAGGATTCTTCGATGAAAAAAACGTTGCTTCTGACAGCCCTGGCGGCTGCGTTATCCGCTGGCCTGGCGGCTGCCGGGGAAAAACTGAGCGTGGCCGCGACGCCGGTGCCGCATGCGGAAATCCTCGAACTGATCAAGCCGCAGCTGGCGAAGGAGGGTATCGATCTGGAGGTGAAGGTCTTCACCGACTACGTGCAACCGAACCTGCAGGTGGATCAGAAGCGCCTCGATGCCAACTATTTCCAGACCAAGCCTTACCTGGACAACTTCAACGCCGGCAAAGGCACCCATCTGGTGATCGTCCAGGGCGTGCACGTGGAGCCGTTCGGCGGCTACTCGCGTCGCTACACCTCGCTCGAGCAATTGCCGGAGGGCGCCACCATCGCCATCCCCAACGAGGGCAGCAATAGCGGCCGCGCACTGTTGCTGTTGCAAAAGGCCGGTCTGCTGACGCTGAAGGACCCGGACAACGCCCTGGCGACGCCCAAGGACATCGCCGCGAATCCCAAGGGGTTCAAGTTCAAGGAGCTGGAAGCGGCCCTGCTGCCGCGTGTGCTGGACCAGGTGGACCTGGCGCTGATCAACACCAACTACGCGCTGGAAGCCAAGCTCAATCCGGCCAGGGATGCCCTGGTCATCGAAGACAGTACCTCGCCCTACGTGAACTATCTGGTGGCGCGGCCGGACAACAAGGACAGCGAGGCGTTGAAAAAGCTTTCCGCGGCCCTGACCAGTCCCGAAGTGAAAGCCTTCATCGAAAGCCGTTATGCCGGTGCGGTGGTGCCGGCGTTCTGATCTCCCATGCGCGGCGTATTCCGTGCTACTCCTCACGCCGGCGAGCGCTATGATCGTCGGCGTCTTTTTTTCTGCGCAGCGGAGCCTCCCATGTCCGAACGTCCCCTCGGCGTCTCCACCCGTGCCGTGCACAGCGGCAACGACATCGACCAGCACATGGTCACCCGGGCCAAGAGCCTGCCGATCTACGAAACCTCGGTATTCGTCTACGACAGCCTGGCACAGGTCGACGATTTCCTCGCCGGCAACCCGGACAACTACATGTACACCCGCATCGGCAACCCCAACCAGGCGGCGCTGGAAATGCTGGTGCGCGACCTGGAGGGCGGCGAGGCGGCCTTGTTCTCCGCTTCCGGCATGGCCGCCATCAGCGCCGCGCTGCTTGGCCTGCTGAGCGCGGGCGACCACCTGATCGCCAGCCGCGAGCTGTATGGCACCACCCAGAGCCTGATCGAGAAAGAACTGAGCCGTTTCGGCATCGCCTCTACCCTGGTGGACATCGGCGACCTCGACGCGGTGAAGGCGGCGATCACCCCGGCGACGCGCCTGATCTACACCGAGACGGCTTCCAATCCCCTGGTGCGGGTGAGCGACGTGCCGGCCCTGGCAGCGCTGGCCAAAGCCCATGGCCTCAAGCTGCTGGTGGACAACACCTTCCTCTCGCCGGCGCTGTACCGGCCGCTGGCCGACGGCGCCGATCTGGTGCTGCACAGCACCACCAAGTACCTCAACGGCCATAGCGACGCCACCGGCGGCATCCTGGTCGGCGATGCCGATTGGATCGCCCAGGCTCGACGCTTCCAGATCAATGCCGGCGGCAGTGCCAGCCCATTCGAGGCCTGGCTGACCTTCCGCGGCGCCAAGACGCTGGCCTTGCGCATGCAGGCCCACTCGCGCAACGCCCAGGCGTTGGCCGAGGCGCTGGAAGCGCACCCGCGGGTGGCCAAGGTGCACTACCCGGGGCTCGCCTCGCACCCCGACCACGACTTGGCCCGGCGCCTGTTCGGCAAGGGTTGCTCGGGCATGCTCAGCTTCACCCTGCACGGTGGGTTGGACGAAGTGGACCGGCTGATGCGCGGGCTGCGGCACACCGCCTTCGCGCCGTCCTTGGCCGGCGTTGCCAGCAGCATCAGCCACCCCGGCAAGACCTCGCACCGCGCCCTGTCGCCCGAGGCCCTGGCCGAGCTGGATATCCACGACGGCACCATCCGCGTCTCGGTGGGTATCGAGGACGCGGCAGACATTGTTGCGGATTTTGTGCAGGCGCTGGACGCGCTCTGACTTTCTCAGCGTGCGTCGCCGAGAAACTTGCTCAGAAACTGCCGGGTGCGCTCTTCGCGTGGCGCACTGAATAACTGGCGAGCGTCGCCCTGTTCGATGATCACGCCCTTGTCGAGGAAGATCGCCCGGTTGGCCACATCACGGGCGAAGCTCATCTCATGGGTGACGATGACCATGGTGCGGCGTTCCTCGGCGAGACTGCGAATGGTGGCGAGCACTTCGCCCACCAGCTCCGGGTCCAGTGCCGAAGTGGGTTCGTCGAAGAGGATCACATCCGGCTCCATGGCCAGCGCCCGGGCGATCGCCACGCGCTGCTGCTGGCCGCCGGAGAGGCGCTTCGGGTAGGCGTCTTCCTTGCCCGCCAGGCCGACCTTGGCCAACAGGGCGCGGCCGCGCTCAACGGCACGCTCGCGCGGCTCCTTCTTCACATGCACCGGGCCTTCGATGACGTTCTCCAGGGCCGTACGGTGCGGGAATAGATTGAAATTCTGAAAGACGAAACCGACGTGTTGGCGCAGTTTGCGGATCAGCCCTTGCTGCGGCCCGAGGGGACGGTCGGCATCGATCTCGATACCGCCGACCTGGATACGCCCGCCGCTGGGTTCCTCCAGCAGGTTGAGGCAGCGCAGCAGGGTGGTCTTGCCGGAGCCGCTGGGGCCGATGATGGCGACCACTTCGCCGGGCTGCACGTCCAGGTCGATGCCCTGGAGGACGCTCTGGCCCTTGAAGGCTTTGCTCAGGTTACGGATGGAAATCATCAGGCGTCCTGCTCATGGCGGTTGACCCGGGCTTCCAGGCGGCCCTGGAAGTGCGACAGCACGGTCGCCAGCAGCCAGTAGATCAGCGCCGCCGCCAGGTACATGGTGAAAATCTCGAAGGTTCGCGCGGTGATCAACTGCGCCTGGCGGAACAGCTCGGGCACCTGGATGGTGGCAGCCAGCGCGGTGTCCTTGACCAGCGAGATGAAGCTGTTGCCCAGCGGCGGCAGGGCGGTGCGTGCGGCCTGGGGCAGGATCGCCCGGTACAGCGCCTGGACCTTGCTCATGCCGATGCTGGCGGCGGCCTCCCATTGTCCGCGGTCGATGGAGGCGATGGCGGCCCGAAGGATTTCCGAGGTGTAGGCGGCCATGTTCAGCGAGAAGCCGATCAGCGCGGCCGGCAGCGGCTCTAGTTGGATGCCCAGCTGCGGCAGGCCGTAGTAGATCATGAACAACTGGACCAGCAGCGGCGTGCCCCGGAAGAACGACACGTACACCCGCGCCACGCCGCGCAACGGGGCGACGGCGTAGAGCCGGGTCAGGGCCAGGATGAAGCCGAGCAGCAGGCCGAAGAACATGCCGCCGAGGCTGAGAATCACCGTGTAGAGGGCGCCCTTCAGCAGGAAGGGCGCGGAGTCCAGCGCAAGCTGCAGGCTGGTTTCGATCATTGCGTCACGTCAGCCTGGAACCATTTCTCGGAGAGTCGTTCGAGGGTGCCGTTTTCGCGCAGCGTGGCGATGGCCTTATCGAGGGCGGCGAGCAGTTCGGGGTTGCCCTTGCGCAGGGCGATGCCGGCTTCCTGGCGGGAGAACGGCTCGCCGGCCACGGCCAGGCGGCCGCCGGTCTTCTTCACCATCTCGAAGGCCGCCAGACGATCCACCAGCACCACGTCCAGGCGTCCGACAGCCAAGTCCTGGAACTTGGTCGGGTCATCGTCATAGGTGCGGATATCCGCCTGCGGGACGTTCTCTTTCAGCCATTGCTCGTAGTTGGTGCCGAGCCCGACGCCGACCTTCTTGCCGGCCAGGTCCTGGGCACTCTTGATGCTGTCCTCCTGGCCCTTGCGGGTCAGCGCCTGGATGCCGGACACGGTGTAGGGCGCGGAGAAGTCGTATTTCTTCTTGCGCTCCTCGGAGATGGTCACTTGGTTGATCACCACGTCCAGCCGCTTGGATTCGAGGGCGGCGAGGATGCCGTCCCACTTTGTCGGCTGGAACTCGGCCTTGATTCCCAGCTCCTTGGCCAGCGCCTCGGCGAGTTCCACTTCGAAACCGGTCAGCTTGCCGTTCTCGTCCTGGTAGTTGAACGGCGGGTAGGTACCCTCCAGGCCGATCTTGATGCTGCCGCGCTGCTGGATGTCCTTGAGCAGGTCATCGGCGGCGCTGGCCAGGCCGGCGAACCCGGCCGCGAGGATGGCGGTCAGGCTGGCGAGCAGCAGGGGACGACGGAATGTAGCGAACGTCATGGAGCCTCCTGGGTGAAGCGTTGGGTGACGCCACTATAGGCAAAAGCGGCATATGCGCTGAAATGGTTAAAAGCGATCTGGTTATTTCTTTTTCGAATAACGTCGTGCGATAGGTCGCACGAATACATAGACAGACTAGGCGAATACCTCGTTCTGGCCAGCCAATTTGGGGCCTGCCTGCGCTGGCTTTGTAGGGGCGATTCATTCGCCCGATCCGCGCCTCGCCGGGCGAATGAATTCGCCCCTACACCATGATTCCGCCTGACGAGGCATAGGTACTGATCTCACAGGCAAATGGCCGGGTGTCCGGATCAATTCATTACAGCGGGCGGCGCGAATCTCCCCTCTCCCGTTTACGGGAGAGGGGCCGGGGGAGAGGGGGTAGAGCCTACGCGCCACTGGCCGGACGATAGGCGAACAGCGCCGGAGCACCGCCGGTGTGGAGGAACAGCAGCGGCCCGTCGCCGGGGAAGCGCTGGCGGGCGATGCCGTCGAGCAGGCCGGCGAACGCCTTGCCGGTGTACACCGGGTCCAGCAACAAACCCTCCTGGCTTGCCACCAGGCGGATCGCCTCCAGGGTGCGCTCGTTCGGTTCGCCGTAGCGCGGTCCGAAATACTCGTCCCACAGTTCGACACGGAACGCTGCCGGCAGCGGGCTGCCGAGCAGGTCGGCGGTGCGTTGCGCCAGCCCTTCGACTTTTGGCTGCTGGGCCGCCGCGCTGCGCGAGACGGTGACGCCGATCACCGGCAGCTCCGGGCGCACCTGTGCCAAGGCCAGTGCCAGTCCGGCGTGGGTGCCGGCGCTGCCGGAGGCCAGCACCACGGCGGAGAACGACTCGCCGCAGGCGGCGATCTGTTCGGCCAGTTCCAGTCCGGCACGCACGTAGCCCAGGGCACCGAGGGGGCTGGACCCACCGATTGGCACGAGGTACGGCTTGCGCCCCAATGTGCGCAGGCGTTCGGCGTGGGCTTCGAGCAGGTCGTCGGCGTTGTCCAGGTTGTCCACCGCCACCACCTCGGCGCCGAACAGGTCGAGCAGCAGGCGGTTGCCGTTGCCCAGGTAGTTGGCGTCGTCGCTGCCGATGGGGTTCTCCAGCAGCGCGACGCAACCCAGCCCGAGCCGCGCGGCCACGGCGGCGGTCTGGCGCACGTGGTTGGACTGGATGGCGCCGGCGGTGAGCAGGGTGTCGGCGCCGCTGCGCAAGGCGTCGGCGGCCAGGTATTCCAGCTTGCGTACCTTGTTGCCGCCGAGGGCGAAGGGCGTGGTGTCGTCCCGTTTCACATAGACCGCCCGCCCGAGGTGGGCGGAAAGCCGTTCGAGTTTTTCCAGCGCGGTGGGTGGTCCGAGCAGGGGCAGGCGAGGGAAGTCGGAAAGACGGGGAAAGGGCATGGCGGGTCTCGCGATGGGACAGTGGGATCGCATAAAAGGTAGCCCAGCCGGGAGCAGACAGGACGGAACGTCCAGGACCCGCACGGCTCCTACCTGAAACAGGCGGAGAAAGGCGCGTGCCATGCCCGAAGGGCCTTCCATTGTCATCCTGCGGGAGGAGACCGCCCGGTTCGTCGGCGAGACCATCCTGCATGTCGAGGGCAATACTACCCAGGACAAGGCACGGCTGGTCGGCCAGCCGGTGCTGGACATGCGCAGCTGGGGCAAGCACTTCCTCGTCCAGTTGCCGGGCTTCGTGCTGCGGATTCACTTCCTGCTGTTCGGCAGCTACAGCATCGACGCGCGCAAGGAAAACCGCTCGCCACGCCTGAGCCTGGGCTTCGCCAACGGCGAGCTGAACTTCTATGCCTGCTCCGTGCAATTCCTCGAAGGCCGCCTGGACGACCTCTACGACTGGCGCACGGACGTCATGGCCGACCAGTGGGATGCCGCGGCGGCCCGGCGCAAGCTACGCGAACGTCCCGCCCTGCTGGCCTGCGACGCGTTGCTCGACCAGACGCTGTTCGCCGGGTCCGGCAACATCATCAAGAACGAAGTGCTGTTCCGTATCCGCGTCCATCCGCTGTCGCAGGTTGGTGCGCTGCCGCCAGTCAAGTTGCGTGCGCTGGTGGAGCAGGTGCGGCAGTACAGCTTCGAATTCCTCGCCTGGAAGAAGGCTTTCGTACTCAAGCGGCACTGGCTGGTGCACACCCGGACGGTCTGCCCGCACTGCCGGATTCCGTTGGTCAAGGAGTACCTGGGCAAGACGCGGCGACGCAGCTTCTTCTGCGAGCGCTGCCAGAAGCTCTATCGCCTGGCGGTGCCGGCCGATTCAGATGTTGTCGGCCCAGAAGGCGGGTAGCGGGTGGGGCTTCAGGCGCAGCCGCTCGGCTGGCTGCGGGCGGCCGAACCAGTAGCCCTGGCCCAGTTCGCAACGGTGCTGAAGCAGGAACAGCGCCTGTTCCGGCTGCTCGATCCCCTCGGCCAGGACGCTGAGGCCCAGATTGTGCGCCAGGCCGATGACGGCGCGGGTGATGGCGGCGTCCTCGCTGTCGTCCGGCAGGCCGGCGACGAAGCCCTGGTCGATCTTCAGCTTGTGTACCGGCAGGCGCTTGAGACGTTGCAGCGAGGAGTAGCCGGTGCCGAAGTCGTCGATGGACAGGCGCACGCCCAGGCGATGCAGGCGTTCGAGCAGTTCCAGCGCGGCATCGGGGTTGTCCATCACCGCGCTTTCGGTGACTTCCAGCTCCAGGCAGGAGGGGGACAGGCCGGTCTCTTCCAGGACCTGGGCGACCCGTGCGTCCAGCTCGGCACGGCCGAACAGGCGGCTGGAAATGTTCACCGCGATGAACTGCAGCATGATCCCGGTCTGCTGCCACTGGCGCATCTGCCGACAGGCCTGTTCCAGCACCCACAGGTCGATGGCGCCGATCAGGCCGCCTTCTTCGGCGATCGGGATGAATTCCCCCGGCGGGACCAGTCCGCGCTCCGGATGTTCCCAGCGCACCAGGGATTCCACGCCCACCACCCGGCCGCTCTCCAGGTCATGGATCGGCTGGTAATAGACGCGCAGCTCATCGTTCTCCAGCGCGTGGCGCAGGGCCGCGGCCAGCTCGATGCGTTGCCGCGCCTGCTGGGTCAGCTCCTGGGTGTAGAAGGCATAGGACTCGCGCCCGCTGCTCTTGGCCTTGAACAGGGCCGAGTCGGCGTTGCGCAGCAGTTGATCGACATTCTGTCCGTCCGTCGGGAACAGGCTGATGCCCACGCTGGCGCCGATGAAGAACTCCTGGCCGTTCAGGTTGAACGGGGCACTCATCAGATCGAGCAGCCGCTGGGCCTTCGCCCCGGCCTGGGCGGCCTGGTCCAGGTCTTCGCAGAGCAGGCCGAACTCGTCGCCACCCAGGCGGGCCAGGGTGGTGGAGCCGCTCTGGAGGTTGGCGAAGCGCTCTGCCACAGCCTTCAAAAGCTGATCGCCGACGCTGTGGCCGAGGCTTTCGTTGATGTGCTTGAAGTGGTCGAGGTCGATCAGCAGCAGCGCGCCGCCCGGTCTGTCCGGCTGCTGGCGCTGCAGGGCCTGTTCGATCCGTTCGCTGAACAGCAGGCGGTTCGGCAGGTCGGTAAGTGGGTCGTAGTTGGCCAGGTGGTTCAGTTCGCTCTGCGAATGCCGGATCGCGCTGAGATCGGAAAACACCGCGACATAGTGGCTGGGCACGCCGGCCTCGTCATGGATGACCCGGATGCAGTGCCATTGTGGATACACCTCGCCGCTCTTGCGCCGGTTCCACACCTCGCCGCTCCAGAAGCCCTGGCGCTGCAAGGTTTGCCACATTTCTTCGTAGAACTGCCGGTCGTGGCGGCCGGACTTCAGCAGGCTCGGGTTCTGGCCCAGCACTTCCTTCGCCGCGTAGCCGGTGATGCGGCTGAAGGCCGGGTTCACGTGGACGATGCGGTTGTTCTTGTCGGCCACCAGCACGCCTTCCTGGGTGCTCTCGAACACGGCGGCGGCCTGGCGCAGGCGGCTTTCATGGTTGAGCCGGGCCTTGAGCAGTTGCGTCACGCGGCCCAGGTTCAGCCTGATCAGGCTGTACAGCAAGGCGCTGGAGGCGGCGACGAAGAGCAGCCCCTTGGCGGTCTGCCATTCGGCCAGCCGTCTGGTGTCGCCGGCCAGCCACAGGACGATGCCGTCGCTGAAAAGAATCCAGAAGCTCGCGAAGGCGAGATAGATCAGGCTGATGCGCAACGCGCTCTGCTGGAGTTTTTTCAAGGGGGTAGTCCTGCGGGCATGCGGCGAGTATAGCGTGATGGCACAGTGCCCTGTCTTATCTAAAAGACGGACTGGTTTTCTGGCCCCGGTCAGTGATAATGCGGCGGTGCTTGTTCGACAAGCTGCGTTTCCATCCTCCGAGGGCAATACCCGCATGTGGTACAACGGTTTTCTCGATCTGTCACCGTGGCAACTGGTGGCGGTCACCCTGGTACTGACCCATATCACCATCGTCAGCGTCACTGTTTATCTTCATCGTTACTCCGCGCACCGCGCACTGGAACTGCACCCCGCGCTCAAGCACTTCTTCCGCTTCTGGCTGTGGATGACCACCGCCATGAACACCCGCGAATGGACCGCCATCCACCGCAAGCACCACGCCAAGTGCGAAACCGTGGACGATCCGCACAGCCCGGTGATCAAGGGCCTGTCCACCGTGATGCGCAAGGGCGCCGAGCTGTACAAGGAAGAGGCGAAGAACGAGGACACCCTGCGTATCTACGGCAAGAACTGCCCCGAGGACTGGATCGAGCGCAACGTCTACAGCCGTTACCCGAACCTGGGCGTGACCCTGATGGCGCTGATCGACCTGGCGCTGTTCGGCGCCCTCGGCCTGACCGTCTGGGCCGTGCAGATGATCTGGATTCCGTTCTGGGCGGCCGGCGTGATCAACGGCCTCGGCCATGCCGTGGGCTACCGCAACTTCGAATGCCGCGACGCCGCGACCAACCTGGTGCCCTGGGGCATCCTGATCGGTGGCGAAGAGCTGCACAACAACCACCACACCTACCCGAACTCGGCCAAGCTGTCGGTGAAGAAGTGGGAGTTCGATATCGGCTTCGCCTGGATCAAGCTGTTCAGCCTGTTCGGCCTGGCCAAGGTCGCCCGCGTGGCGCCCATCGCCCACCGTGTGGAAGGCAAGGGCCAGCTGGACATGGACACCGCCATGGCCATCCTCAACAACCGTTTCCAGATCATGGCGCAGTACCGCAAGCTGGTGATCGCGCCGCTGGTGAAGCAAGAACTGGCGAAGGCCGACGAATCGGTCCGCCATCTGTTCCATCGTGCCAAGCGTCTGCTGTCGCGTGAAACCAGCCTGCTGGAAGAGCGTCATCAACTGCGCATCCAGGAGATGCTGGCGCACAGCCAGGCGCTAAAGGTGATCTACGAGAAGCGCCTGGCCCTGCAGCAAATCTGGGTCAAGACCAGCGCCAACGGCCACGACATGCTTGCGGCCATCAAGGAGTGGGTCCACGAGGCGGAAGCCAGCGGCATCCAGTCGCTGCGCGAATTCGCTGAGCAGCTCAAGACCTACTCGCTGCGCCCGGCACCGGCCATCGCCTGATCGCCGACGCATCGCCAGAACGCCCCGACCGGTTCGGGGCGTTCTGCTTTCCGGGGTTCACTCGCCTTTCAGCAACTGGCCGTCGCGGTCGAATACCCGCAGGCGGATCGGGATGCCCGCCGCCACGCTCTGCGACACGGTGCAGAACGCCTCGAACTGATCGAGGATGCGCGGGATGTGCTGCATCTCCGCCGCTGGCTTGCCGAGGCTGAGATCCACCTCGATACCCACCACCCGCAGACGGTTCTCCGCGTTGCGCCCGACCTCCGCGATGGCGTGGGCGGACAGCGGCTCGGCGTCCTGCTTGAACTTGCGCAGGGCGAACAGCAGGCTGTCGGTCAGGCAGTTGGAGACCGCCGCCAGCAGCAGTTGCACCGGGCTCGGTCCCTGGCCCTGGCCGAGGGGCGGCGGCTCATCGGCGGTCAGGGGCGGAACGCCGTCGTCGAACGCCAGGGTGCAGCGGTAATCCTCTTCCTGCCGCAGGCGCAGGTGAATCCGTTGGTTGTCGCTCATTGCATTCTCCAGTACAGATGGCGGTTTGCCGGCGTCGATTCGACCGCCGAGCCGCTACGGCTTGAAAACAATCTATAAATATATATATTGTAAATCACATAACTGAAAGGCTCGCCATGACCTCATCGGAAATCGATATCCAGCAGTTGCGCGCCAATGCAGATGCCGCTGGCCAGTTGCTCAAGGCCCTGGCCAATCCTGACCGGCTCCTGCTGCTCTGTCAGCTCTCCCAGGGCGAACGCAACGTCAGCGACCTGGAGGCCCTGCTCGGCATCCAGCAACCGACGCTATCGCAACAACTGGCGGTGCTGCGCCGCGAAGGCCTGGTGGAAACCCGCCGCGACGGCAAGCAGATCTTCTACCGGATCAGCAGCCCGGCAGCCTTGGCCGTGATCAATACCTTGTACCAACTGTTCTGCGAGGGGCAGGAAAACGCATGACCATCGACTGGACGAACTTCACTCCCTGGAGCGCACTGGCCGGCGGCCTGCTGATCGGCATTGCGGCCGGGTCGTTCGTCCTCTTCAACGGCCGGATCGCCGGCATCAGCGGGTTGCTCGGCAGCCTGCTCGAGCCCGGATCGGAGGGGCGCGGCGAGAAGGCGCTGTTCCTGCTCGGCCTGCTGGTGGCGCCGTTGTTCTGGCTGCTGTCCGGCTCGCTGCCCGAGGTGGAATTCCAGACCGGCTGGCCGGGGCTGGTCGCTGCCGGCCTGCTGGTGGGCATCGGTACCCGCTACGGCGCCGGCTGCACCAGCGGTCACGGTGTCTGTGGCATGGCCCGGCTGTCGCCGCGCTCGCTGGTGGCTGTCCTGTGTTTCATGGCCAGCGGTTTCGCCACTGTGTTTGTCCTGCGTCATCTTCTCGGGGGCTGAGCATGCGCAAACTGACTGCATTCGCCGCCGGCCTGCTGTTCGGCCTCGGCCTGCTGCTGGCGGGCATGGCCAACCCGGCCAAGGTGCTGGGGTTTCTCGACCTGGCGGGCGCCTGGGACCCGTCCCTGGCGCTGGTGATGGTGGGTGGCATCGGTGCCGCGCTGTTGCCGTTCGCCTGGGCGCGCCGGCATGAGCGTTCGCTGCTGGGTGCGCCCATGCAGTTACCGCGCAAGCGTGAGCTGGATCGCCGTCTGATCGTTGGCAGCCTAGTCTTCGGCGTCGGCTGGGGCATCGCCGGTATCTGCCCCGGCCCGGCGCTGGCGATCCTGCTCACCGGACAGTGGCAGGTGCTGCTGTTCGTCCTGGCCATGGTCGCGGGGATGCTGCTGTATTCAGCGCTGGAACGCCGGCGCACGCACTGACCTCTGGAGGTCATCATGAAAGCCAACGTTGGAACCCTCGACCGTGGCCTGCGCATCGCCGCCGGCCTGATCCTGATCGGCCTCAGCCTCAGTGGTGTGATAGGTCTGTGGGGTTGGATCGGCGTCGTGCCGCTTGCCACCGGCCTGTTCAGTTTCTGTCCCGCCTATTCGCTGCTCGGGCTGAACACCTGCCGTAACCGGCCACATTGATCCCGGCCTGCACCCACACGACGACCGAGGCGTTGGCTCGGTCGTCGCGCCTTGCCATCCTTTTGGCAGTCTTCTGCGACTATCGTCGAATCACCGCTATTTTTCTTTTGAATCAGGTACTTACGCTGGCTTAGGGCGTAGGGGAAGAAGGCTTCCCTCTTATATGTATAAAAGTTCTAAGCATAGAACAAAATAACAGTTACGCTCTTTCTTAATTATCCCGCTCGGCGATTCTTGAGGATGACGAACATGCAACCCCACGTTGAAGCCTTCTTCGATCCGAACACCTTCACCTACAGCTATGTGGTCAGCGACCCCGCCACCGGGCGCTGCGCCATCGTCGACTCGGTACTCGACTACGATCCGGCGGCGGGGCGCACCTCCTTCGCCAGCGCCGACCGGCTGATCGCCTATGTCCGCGCGCAGGGGCTGACGGTCGAATGGCTGCTGGAGACCCACGTCCACGCCGACCACCTGTCCGCCGCGCCTTACCTGAAACGCGAACTGGGCGGCCGGCTGGCCATCGGCGACCACATCACCGTAGTCCAGGGCGTCTTCGGCAAGCTGTTCAACGCCGGCAGCGAATTCGCCACCGACGGCAGCCAGTTCGATCACCTGTTCCACGACGGCGACCGCTTCACCATCGGCACCCTCGAGGCCCGCGCCCTGCATACGCCGGGTCACACCCCGGCGTGCATGACCTACGTGATCGGCGATGCCGCCTTCGTCGGCGACACCCTGTTCATGCCGGACTACGGCACCGCCCGCTGCGACTTCCCCGGTGGCGATGCACGGGTGCTGTACCGCTCGATCCGCACGTTGTTCGAGCTGCCCGACGACACCCGTCTGTTCATGTGCCACGACTACAAGGCGCCGGGGCGCGAAGACTTCCGCTACCAAACCAGCGTGGCCGAGGAGCGTGCGCATAACGTGCACGTCCATGAAGGCGTCAGCGAGGACGACTTCGTCGCCATGCGCAGCGCCCGCGACGCGACCCTGGGCATGCCCACGCTGATCCTGCCGTCGGTGCAGGTGAACATGCGTGCCGGTGAGCTGCCGCCCGCCGAGGGCAACGGCACCCGCTATCTGAAAATCCCCTTGAACGTGCTCTGAGCGGAGGCCCGTGTCATGGATTCGTTGAAACGCCTTACCCCGTTCATCGCCGTTGCCGCTCAGTTGCAGCCGGCCGACATGGGCACCCTGGCCGCCGCCGGCTACCGCTGCGTGATCAACAACCGCCCCGATGGCGAAGGCGAGGGCCAGCCAACCTCCGCCGAGATGGAGGCGGCCGCCAAGGCCAACGGGCTGGATTACCACTATCTGCCGGTGATTTCCGGGCAGATCGGCGATGGCGATGTCGCCGCCTTCACCGCGCTGCTCGACCGGGTGCGTGGGCCGGCTCTGGCGTTCTGCCGCACCGGCACCCGCTCCACCAGCCTGTGGGCCCTGAGCGAAGCGCATCATCTCGACCCCGAGACGTTGATGACGACAGCGAAGGCTGCGGGTTACGACCTCGCCGGGCTGTTGCCGCGTCTGGAACAGCGCTGGCAGCAGGCGCCACGCACCGAGGCGATCCAGCCGCCGGCGCATACCGCCCGCTACGACGTCCTGGTCGTGGGCGGCGGCGCGGCGGGATGCGCCGTCACCGCCAGCCTGCTGCGGCGCGATCCCGGTCTGCGCATCGCGGTGATCGAGCCGCGCGAGCAGCACTACTACCAGCCGGGCTGGACGCTGGTTGGCGCCGGTGTGTTCGACCGGGCTCGCACCGAGCGGCCGATGTCGCGCTGCATTCCCAAGGGCGCGCAATGGGTGCGCGCGGCGGTGGCGGGTTTCGAGCCGGAACAACAGCGGGTGGTGCTGGAGGATGGCAATCGCCTGGGCTACCGGGTGCTGGTGGTCTGTCCCGGTCTGACCCTGGAATGGGGCGCCATCGAAGGCTTGCAGGAGACCCTCGGCAAGCACGGCGTGACCTCCAACTACCAGTTCGAGCTGGCCCCCTACACCTGGCAGCAGGTGCAGGCGCTGCGCCACGGTCGGGCGTTGTTCACCCAGCCGCCGATGCCGATCAAGTGTGCCGGCGCGCCGCAGAAGGCCATGTACCTGTCCTGCGACTGGTGGCACCGCCAGGGCGTGCTGAAAGACATCGAGGTGGAATTCTGCTCGGCAGGCGCGGTGCTGTTCGGTGTCGCCGACTTCGTGCCGTCCCTGATGCGTTACGTGGAGCGCTACGGCGCGCAACTGAACTTCAATACGAATCTGGTGGCGGTGGACGGGTCGGCGCACAAGGCCTGGTTCAAGCCGACCACGGCGGAAGGCGGCGCCCTCGTCGAGAAAGACTTCGACTTCCTGCACGTGGTTCCGCCGCAACGCGCACCGGCCTTCATTCGCCAGAGCCCCCTGGCCAGTGCAGACGGCTGGCTGGAGGCCGACCACGAGACCCTGCGCCATCCGCGCTACGGCAACATCTTCAGCCTCGGCGACGTCTGCGCCGCACCCAACGCGAAGACCGCCGCCGCGGTGCGCAAGCAGGCTCCGGTGGTCGCCGAGAACGTCCTGGCGGTACTCACCGGGCGCGGCCCGCAGGCGCTGTATGACGGCTACGGCTCCTGCCCACTGACGGTGGAGCGCGGCAAGGTGGTGCTGGCCGAGTTCGGCTACGGCGGCAAGCTGCTGCCCACCTTCCCGCTGGACCCGCGGGTTCCCCGGCGTATGGCCTGGGACCTGAAGGTGAAGGCGATGCCGAGCATCTACTTCGACCTGATGCTGCGTGGCCGCGAGTGGCTCGCCGAGCCCCATCGCCTGCCCCATGAGCCGCGTCCGGTGGAGGCCTCGCCGGCCTGCGACTTCCAGCAGGAGAAGCGTGGATGAAATGGCGCCGCTGGCTGCCCTGCCTCGAATGGGGACGGCATTACGATCGCTCGATGGCGGCCCAGGATGGGCTGGCCGCGTTGATCGTCACGCTGATGCTGATCCCGCAGAGCCTGGCCTACGCCATGCTCGCCGGCCTGCCGCCTGTAGCCGGGCTCTACGCCAGCATCCTGCCGCTGCTGGCCTACGCCCTGTTCGGCTCCAGCCGTACCCTGGCGGTGGGGCCGGTGGCGGTGGTTTCGCTGATGACTGCGGCAGCCCTCGGCCCGTTGTTTCCCGCCGGCAGTGCCGATTACGTCGGCGCCGCCATGCTGCTGGCGCTGCTGTCGGGGCTGATGCTGGCCGGCATGGCGTTGCTGCGGCTAGGCTTCGTCGCCAATTTCCTCAGCCACCCGGTGATTTCCGGGTTCATCAGCGCCTCCGGAATTTTGATTGCCGTCGGCCAGCTCAAGCATGTCCTGGGTGTGCCGGTTTCCGGCGATACCCTGGCGCAGCTCGTGCCCGCCCTGCTGGCCAGCCTGCCGCAGACGCACCTGCCCACCCTGGCGATCGGCGCGACCAGCCTGGCATTCCTCTGGTGGGTGCGTTCGCGTCTCAAGCCGCTGCTGATGAAGCTCGGCCTGGGAGTCGGTCTGGCCGGCAACCTGGCCAAGGCCGGGCCGGTATTGGCGATCCTGATTTCGGTGCTGACGGTCTCCGCGCTGCACCTGGATCAGGCCGGCGTGAAAGTGGTGGGGGCGATTCCCCGGGGCTTGCCGGGGCTGGCGTTGCCGACGCTGGACCTGTCGCTGGCGCTGCAACTGCTGCCGGCGGCTTTGCTGATCAGTCTGGTCGGCTTCGTCGAATCGGTGTCGGTGGCGCAGACCCTGGCCGCCAAGCGCCGCGAACGCATCGAGCCGGACAGCGAGCTGCTCGGCCTCGGCGCGGCCAATCTGGCGGCGGCGGTGAGCGGCGGCTTTCCGGTCACCGGCGGTTTCGCTCGTTCGGTGGTGAATTTCGACGCCGGGGCCAGGACGCCCATGGCCGGTGTGCTCACGGCCGTGGGAATCGCCGTCACCGTGCTGCTGTTCACCCCGCTGTTCCACAACCTGCCCCAGTCGGTGCTGGCGGCGACCATCATCGTCGCTGTGCTCAGCCTGGTGGACCTCGGTGCGCTGCGCCGCACCTGGCGTTTCTCCCGGCAGGACGGCGCGGCCCAGTTCGCCACCCTGGCCGGGGTGCTGCTGCTAGGTGTCGAAACGGGCATCCTGATCGGCGTCGGGCTGTCGTTGCTGCTGTTTCTCTGGCGAACCAGCCGCCCGCACATGGCGGTGGTCGGCCAACTGCCGGGCAGTGAGCATTTCCGCAACGTCGAGCGCTTCGACGTAGTGGAAAGCCCCGGCGTGTTGTCGCTGCGGGTGGACGAGAGCCTGTATTTCCCCAATGCACGCTATTTGGAGGAACGCATCGGCGCGCTGGTGGCGGCGCGGCCGCAGGTGCGACACCTGGTGCTGATGTGTTCCGGAGTCAACCTGATCGACGCCAGCGCCCTGGACAGCCTGGAGGCCATCGTCGAACGCCTGCATGCCGCCGGGGTGCAACTGCACCTGTCGGAAGTGAAGGGCCCGGTGATGGACCAGCTCAGGCGCTCGGACTTCCTCGAGCGCTTCGGCGGGCGCGTGTTCGTCAGCCAGTACGAAGCGCTCTGCGCACTGGACCCGCTCAGCGTGGCGCGGGCGAGCCGCCGGCCGCCGCTCACCCTTCCCTGACGCGCCGTCATCCGGATCAACCGTTGATCGGCACGCTTCGCTGGCGCGCAGGCTGACCGGAACTTCATGCGCTGTAATTCATCTGATGAGTGCTCGCCATCCGGCGGGCTTCATTGTGCCCGTATGCCTGCGGCATACGTCAGGAATAGCCCTCCAGTTTTGGGTCGTGCTAGATGGATAGCAAAAACGAGCTTCCCGTTTCAGAAATCGCCGAGCTGCCGGCTCCCGCCGAGACGCTGCTCGCGCTGATGCATGCGCGTGCCGAAGTGGCACGGCTGAGCGAGCGCGAACAACTGTTCAGCTCGCTATTGGCCAGCGTGAATGCCGTGCTCTGGGCCTTCGACTGGGAAGCCAGGAAGATGATTTATGTCAGCCCGGCCTACGAGCGCATTTTCGGCCGCTCCGCCGCGCTGCTGCTCGCCGACTATGGCGAATGGCTCAACAGCATCTACCCGGACGACCTCGACTACGCCGAGCAGAGCCTCGCCGAAGTGATCGAGAAAGGCGCCATCGAGGTCCGCGAATACCGGATCATCCGCGCCGACGGGCAGATCCGCTGGCTCAGCGACAAGTGCTTCGTCAGCCAGCGCGGCGAGGCCGGCAAGCCGCCGATCGTGGTGGGCATCGCCGAAGACATCACCGAGAAGAAACAACTGGAAGGCGAGCTCCACCGCCTCGCCACCACCGACGTGCTGACCCAGAGCAGCAACCGCCGGCACTTCTTCGAATGCGCCCAGCGCGAATTCGAACTGGCGCGGCAGTACGGCAACCCACTGGCGTTCCTCCTGCTGGACATCGATGATTTCAAGCGGATCAACGACACCCACGGCCACCAGACCGGCGACTTGGTGTTGCAGCGCGTCGCCCAGTGCGGGGCCGGCGCCCTGCGGCGGGGCGACCTGTTCGGGCGGATCGGTGGCGAAGAGTTCGCCGCGGTCTTCCCCGGTTGCGCCCCGGAACTGGCGCAACAGATCGCCGAGCGTCTGCAGCGGGAAATCCAGCGCCTGGTCATCCATGTCGACGGCGAATCGTTCGGTGTCACGGTGAGCCAGGGGCTGACCTGCCTCGGCCCGAAGGACACCAGCCTCAGCGCCCTGTTCGCCCGCGCCGACGCCGCCATGTACCAGGCCAAGCGCCAAGGCAAGAACCAGATCGTCCTGGCCTGAATCGAAGGGCGTGTCCGTACTGCGGCGCGCCCTTTTTCATTTTCATAAGGAATAAGCAAATAATTTCTTATTCCTTAACGCGTATAAGGTGCCTTCCTATACTGCCTGCTCGTGAACAGCAGAGGCAGCACCATGCGCAGCGAATCCATCCGCTATCTGATCGTGCCGGGCTGGCAAGGCTCTGCCGACGATCATTGGCAAAGCCATTGGCAGCGCAGCCTGCCGAACAGCGCCCGGGTGGAGCAGGCCGACTGGATGTTGCCGCGTCTGGCCGACTGGGTCGCCGAGCTGGAGCGCTCGGTGGCGGCGGACGCCCGGCCGGTGGTGCTGATTGCCCATAGCCTCGGTTGCGTCACCGTCGCTCACTGGGCGGCCCAGGCGCCGGCGGCATCGTTGCGTCGTGTGCGCGGCGCACTGCTGGTGGCGCCGGCCGACGTGGAGCGGCTGGGTTGCCCCGAACCGTTGCGCAACTTCGCTCCCATCCCCCGTGACCCGCTGCCGTTCCCGAGCCAATTGGTCGGCTCGGACAACGACGCGGCGGCCAGTGCGGTCCGGGCGCTGGAAATGGCGCGCGATTGGGGAGCGGAGGCGGTGATCCTGCCCGGCGCCGGCCACATCAATGTGAAGTCCGGCCACCGTCGTTGGGAGCAGGGGTTCGGCTATCTCTATCGCCTGCAGAACCGCATCGAACAACTGGAGCGGCGTCGAGCCTGACTGGATCGCCCATGACGTTCTCCACTTCCCCTGCCTTGCTGACGCTGTCCGACGCGGATCGCAGCCCGCTGAGCATCCGGGCGCGCGCCCTGGTCTTCGCCGACCCGACCTCCCAACGGTTGCGCGCCGAGGTCGAACGGCTGGCGGCGAGCACGCTGCCGGTGCTGATCCAGGGCGAGACCGGCAGTGGCAAGGAGCTGCTGGCACGCCACATCCATCGCAGCAGCGACCGCCAAGGGTTATTCGTCGCCGTGAATTGCGGCGCGTTGAGCCCGAAGCATGCCGAGGCCGAGCTGTTCGGCCATGCCGCTGGAGCCCGTGCCGGAACGGCCGGGCGTGCCGGCTGGTTCGGCTCGGCGAACGGCGGCAGCCTCTATCTCGACGAGATCGGCGACCTGCCGCTCTCTCTTCAGGCCAAACTGCTGGCTGCCCTGGAGAATCGTGAGGTGATGCGGGTCGGCGCGCAGCGGCCGAATCCGGTCGAGGTCCGCTTGCTGGCTGCGACCAGCATCGATTTGGTGCGCGCGGTGGAGGCCGGCACCTTCGACGAGCGTCTTTATCTCTACCTGAGCGAAGGCCGGCTGAACTGGCCACCGTTGCGCGAGCGGGTCGGCGACATCCTGCCCCTGGCCGAATACTTCCTCGGCATTTATGCCCAGCGGCTCGGCCTGTCTCCGCCGCTGCTCAGCCCCGAGGCCCAGCGGCAACTCGAAGGGTATATCTGGCCCGGCAATACCCGAGAGCTGGAGAACGTCATCCATTTCGCACTGCTGGTGAGCAAGGGTGGGGATATCCAGCCGGAGCATCTTGGCCCGGCAAACCCCATGGCGCTCATCGAGCGACAGCTCGAGCGGCTGCAGGCATCGCCCAGTCTCCAGGAGCCGTTGCGCGAGATACTGACGCGCTCCGGCGTCATGCCTGATCGTTGAAAGCCGTCTGGCATCGGCGTTTCGTGAGCGGATTCAAATTTTCTTGGCTTGCCGATTGGGGAGCCGAAGATCGTCCTACGACTTTGGTTGGCGGAAATCCGCCAAATTGATTATCCGTGTGGGCGGAAAATTGCCTATGGGTGCGCGGAAACACATCCGTAAATACTTTGAAATACCTCTGAAACAACCGTCGCAGAAGTGATCGTGATGACTGGCACAATATCTGCCTTGGCTCGCCCATCTCGATGACGCCATGTAAGGCCACTATAAAAAGATGAGAGAGCAACCGATGAAACACTGCCGACACCCGGTGTTCGCCGTAACGCCCGCCTTCCCGTCTTCGGCCTTCGTCCATCCACGGATCGAATACTCCTAGTTTCCAACCGCATGCCTTGTACGCGACGGACCTTTGTTCGCTCGTGCGACGGCGTGCGGTTTGCCGGATCCGGTCCCGGGCTGCCGCTTCTCCCGTGAAGTTTCCCAGGACCGTTTTGCCCAACCGTAAACACACTGGAGAAACCATAATGAAAAAAACCACCCTGGCGCTGGCCGTCGCCGCCGGCACCCTGGGCATCGCCCTCAGCCAGCAGGCAAGCGCTGCCGGCTTCTTCGAGGACAGCAAGGCCACCCTGGAGCTGCGCAACTTCTACATGAACCGCGACTTCCGCCAGGACCTGGGCGAGCCTAACCCGCCGCGCGTCACCGGCAAGACCCCGGCCGAGTTCCGTAGTAAGTCCGAAGAGTGGGCACAGGGCTTCATTGTGCGTTACGAGTCGGGCTTTACCGAAGGCACCGTCGGTTTTGGCCTCGACGCCATCGGTACCCTGGGCGTGAAGCTGGATTCCGGTCGCGGCACTTCCGGCACTGGCTTGCTGCAAGTGGACAAGGAAACTGGCGAAGCGCAGGACACTTATGGCGATCTCGGCGCGACCGCCAAGGCCCGGATCTCCAAGAGCACCCTGAAAGTCGGCACCCTGATGCCGAAGATGCCGGTGCTGATGTCCAACGATTCGCGTCTGCTGCCGCAGAGCTTCCAGGGCGGCTGGCTGAACTCCGCCGAGATCGACGGCCTGACCTTCGACGCCGGCCAGCTCAACCGCGTGAACCAGCGCGAATCGTCCGACCACGAGACCATGGTGATCAACACCGTTGGCCGCAAGGGCATTACCGGTATCAGCAACGTGGACAGCGACGAGTTCAACTTCGCTGGCCTGTCCTACAAGTGGAACGACAGCCTGACCACCAGCTACCACTACGGTGCGCTGGATAACTTCTACAAGCAGAACTACCTGAGCCTGGTTCACGTCCTGCCGCTGGGCGACAAGCAATCCCTGAAGAGCGACCTGCGCTACGCCCGTTCCACCGATGACGGCCAGTCCAACGTCGACAACAAGGCCCTGGGCGGCCTGTTCACCTACACCCTGGGCTACCACGCCTTTGGCCTGGGCTACCAGAAGATGAGCGGCGACACCGGTTTCGCCTACGTCAACGGTACCGATGCCTACCTGGTGAACTTCGTGCAGATCAACGACTTCGCCAACAAGGACGAGCGTTCCTGGCAGGTTCGTTACGACTACAACTTCGCCGGCGTCGGCATCCCGGGCCTGACCCTGATGACCCGCTACATCACCGGCGACAACGTCGAGCGTGCCGATGGCAGCGAAGGTCGCGAGTGGGAGCGCAACACCGACATCGCCTACGTCTTCCAGGACGGTCCGCTGAAGAACCTGGGCGTCAAATGGCGTAACGCCACCGTGCGCTCCAACTTCGGCAACGACCTGGACGAGAACCGCCTGATCGTCAGCTACACCCTGCCGCTGCTGTAAGCAGAGGCGTCATCCCGCTCCTCGGCACAAGGACGTGCATCGTCTTGCCGGCACCGCCCTCATGGGCGGGGCCGGCTTTTTTATGCCCGCGCCATTCAACCGAGGATGGCGTTGAACAGCAGCAGCGTGACCAGCGCGGTGAACCAGCAGAGTGTGGTGGGGACCGACCAGGTGAGCAACTGGTGCTTGGCGTTCTTCACACCCAGCAGGCGGTTGACCACCCAGAAATAGCTGTCGTTGAAATAGCCGAACACCATGGAGCCGATGGCGGCGGCCTGGGCGGCGAAGACCATGTTGACGTCCGGGATGGCCGCGAGGATCGGCGCCGAGATCGACGCACCGGTGATCATCGCCACGGTACCGCTGCCCTGGATCAGGCGCACCAGCGAGGCGATCACGAAGGGAATCAACACTGCCGGAAGCGGCAGGGTCGCTACCCATTCGCCCATGTACTGGCCGGCGCCGCTGTCGCGCAGTACCGCACCGAGGGCGCCGCCGGCACCGGTGACCAGCAGGATGATGCCGGCGCTTTCCACACCTTTTTCCATCTCTGCGATCACGTCATCGCGCGGCATGCGCGGCACCAGCCCGTAGATCGCCACGACCACGCCGAGCCCGACGGCGATCACCGGATTGCCGACGAAGGCGCAGACCTGGCCGATCACCCCCTGGCTGATCGACGCATCACCGTTGAGTTTGGCCAGCGCGCCGACCAGGGTGTTGGTGAAGATCAGCAGGATCGGCAGGGCGATCGGCAGCACCGACAGCCACAGCGGCGGCAGTTCGCGCTCACGGGCGGCGGCCTGGTCGAGCACCTGCTGGTAGGCCTGGCGCGGCTCGAGGGAGACGTGGTTGTCGCGCTGGATCATCGCCTCGATGCGCGGCCCCATGAAGCGGGCGTAGGCGATCAGCACGAATAGGCCGGGAATGGTGAACACCACGCCCCAGAAGATCATCAGGCCGATGTCGATGTTGAAGATGCCGGCGATGCCCAGCGGGCCGGGCGTCGGCGGTACCGCGTGGTGGGTCAGCATCAGGCCGCCGGCCAGGGCGATGCCGAGGGTCAGCACGGACTTGCCGGTATTGCGCGACAGCGCGCGCACCAGCGGATTGAGAATGACGAAGGCGGAATCGCAGAAGATCGGGACGGACACGATGTAGCCGGTGATGGCCATCGCCCATTCCTCACGCTTGCTGCCGAGCCAGCGGATGAAGCTGTAGGCCATCCGTTCGGCTGCGCCGGAGACCTCCAGCAGGCGCCCCATCATCACGCCGAAGCCGATCACCAGGCCGATGGTGGAGAGCGTCGCGCCGAAGCCGGTGGTGATCGACTTGACCAGCGCATCCGGCGCCATGCCGCCGACCAAGCCGGCGATGGAGGCCGCGCAGACCAGCGCGAGCAGGGCATGGATACGGGTGCGCAGGACCAGCACGATGAGCACGAAGATGGCCAGCACCAGGCCGACCATCAGCTGCGGTCCCGCGATTGCGGTTGCGTTCATGGAGTTTCCCTCTTGTTTTTATCGTCGGGTTGGGAACGGCGGCGCCCGTGGGCACCGGTAATCACTGCGTTGTCATGAAGCGTTGGTGCGCCCTCACCACGGCATCGAAATCCTCGTCGACATGGAAGCCCAGCCGCAACGGCCGCTCGATGTCGAAGTCGCCGGGCCAGCTGCAGACGATGCGCTGCACGCGTTCGTCCGGCTCGTGGCCGACCAGTACCCGTGCCGCATCGCCGCCGACGCGGGCGAGGCTGTCGAGCATCTGGCTGACCCGCACGCTGATGCCGGGCAGGTTGAGCGTGCGACGCAGGCCGAGGGCCGCACCCTCGAGGCGGGCCGCGTGGACGAGGTTGGCGATCACTGTGTTCGGCGAAGACAGCCACAGACGCGTATCCAGCGGTACCGGGCAGTTGCTCGGCTCACCGGCCAGCGGTTCGCGGATGATGCCGCTGGCGAACGACGAGGCCGCCGCGTTCGGCTTGCCGGGGCGCACCGAGATGGTCGGCAGGCGGCACACCCGGCCATCGATGAAGCCCTTGCGCGAGTAATCGTTGATCAGCAGCTCGGCCATGGCCTTCTGCGCGCCGTAGGAGGATTGCGGCAGCGGCGCCAGGTCTTCCGGCACCCGCTCCGGCAGCTCGCCGCCGAATACCGCCAGGGAGCTGGCGAACACCAGTTTCGGGGTGCGGGCGCGATGGCGGCAGGCTTCCAGCAGCACGCGGGTAGCGTCCAGGTTGACGCGCATGCCGAGGTCGAAATCCGCTTCGGCCTGACCGCTGACCACGGCGGCCAGGTGATAGACGAGGGCGGTATCGGCATCGATGAGTGGGGTGATGAAGGCGGGGTCGGCGACATCGCCGATCACCGACTCGACCCGTGGGTCCTGAACGGGACAGGGGGCCAGGTCGACGGAGAGAATGCCGGACAGGCCAGGCACGAGGTCGCTCGCGGCGGGGCTGAGCAAGGCCTCGATCAGACGGCTGCCGAGAAAGCCGGCACCACCGGTGACTACGATCTTCATGTATCGCACTCCACTGAGGAGAATACCCGGGTGTGTCGGGACATCCCGGATTCTTGTTGTCGAAGAACTGCGTGACAAGCAGTTGTCATGTTGTATGATGAATTTACGTTGAGCGCAACCCGCCCATGGGTCGGTTTCTGCCGCAAGGCCGAAATGGAATCGGGTCGGTTGCCGGGAGAATCGAGTGGAAGCACTGAACGAAGCCACACCGAAGCTGGCCGAGCGCCTGGCCAAGCGCCTCATCGAGGCGATCCAGGAAGGCCGCCTGGCCGCCGGCAGCCGCCTGCCCACCGAGCAGGCCCTGTGCGAGCAGTACGGGGTCAGCCGCACCGTGGTGCGCGAGGCCATTTCCATGCTCAAGCGCGAAGGCATGGTCGCATCGCGCCAGGGAAGCGGCACCTACGTGACCGCCAATCCTTCGGTGGCGCTGCGGCTGGCGCCGCCCCAGGGCAACTTCGAGGCGGTGGTGGAAATCCTGGAAATCCGCAGCGCCCTGGAAATCAAGGCAGCCGAACTGGCGGCCAAGCGACGGACCAACGCGCAACTGCGGGCCATGCGCAACGCCCTGGCCGAGTTGGACGAAGCCGTCGAGCGCGGCGAGGACGGCGTCCGCGAGGACCTGGCCTTCCATCGCTCTATCGTGCTCGCCACCGGCAACCAGCACTTCGTCGAAACCATCGATTTTCTCCACCAGCTGCTGCAGCAGGCGATCAGCATCACCCGGCGCAACGAGGCGCGGAATCGGGAGTACATGCGGCAGGTCGACCAGGAACATCTGGCGCTGGTGGAAGCCATTGCGGCAGGGAATGGCGAGGCCGCGCGCCACGCCGCGTCCCTGCATCTGCAAAACGCCGAAGGCCGCCTGCGCGAGGCGCGACGAGAGGCCGACGGCTCCTGACAATAAGCACAAGAGGGTCCCCCACATGACTGCTGTTTCCTCCACCATCGGCGTGATCGGCCTCGGCTCCATGGGCCTGGGCATGGCCCGCTCGCTGCTCCGCGCCGGGCTGCCCGTCTGGGGCTACGACATTCGCGAAGAGGTGCGCGATGCCTTCGTGACCGAAGGGGGCCAGCCGCTGGTCTCGCTGGGCGAGGGGGCGGCGACGGCGGAGGTGCTGTTCATCGTGGTGGTCAATGCTGCACAGACCGAAGCGGTGCTGTTCGGCAGCGAAGGGATCGCTCCGCGCCTGCGGCCCGGCACGGTGGTGGTGGCCTGCGCGACCATCTCCGCGGCGGCTGCGCGGCGTATCGCCGGGCGCCTGGCCGAGCACAGGGTGCTGATGCTGGATGCGCCCATTTCCGGCGGTGCCGTGCGAGCCGCTGCCGGCGAGCTGACGGTCATGGCGTCCGGTCCGGAAGAAGCGTTCCAGCGGGCCGAAACGGCACTCGGCGCGGTGGCGGCCAAGGTCTACCGGCTCGGTACGGAAGCCGGGCAGGGTTCGCAGATCAAGCTGGTCAACCAACTCCTCGCCGGCGTGCACATCGCCGCGGCGGCCGAGGCCATGGCCTACGGCATCCGCCAGGGCTGCGACCCCGAGGCGCTGTACGAGGTGATCAGCCACAGCGCGGGTAATTCCTGGATGTTCGAGAATCGCGTGCCGCATTTGCTGGCCGGCGACTATCGGCCGCGTTCGGCGGTGGACATCTTCGTCAAGGACCTCGGCCTGGTGCTGGACAGTGCCCAGGAGGCGGTCTTCCCGCTGCCGCTCACCGCCAGCGCGCACCAGATGTTCAAGCAAGCGTCCGCCGCTGGCCATGGCCGCGAGGATGACATTGCCGTGGCGAAGATTTTCCCCGGCATCCGCCTGCCCGCCGCTGCCAACGAGGAGGGCTGAGCCATGCCGCTGATCGGATGCATCGCCGACGATTTCACCGGCGCCACCGACCTCGCCAGCATGCTGGTGCGCGGCGGTGCCCGTACCGTGCAGACCATCGGTGTGCCGGAGCACTTGCTCGACCTGGAAGGCGCCGATGCCCTGGTGGTGGCGCTGAAGTCGCGCAACCTGGCGCCGGCCGAGGCGGTCGCGCAATCGCTGCGAGCCCTGGAGTGGCTGCGTGCGCAGGGCTGCCGGCAGTTCTACTTCAAATATTGTTCGACCTTCGACTCCACCGCCGAAGGCAACATCGGCCCGGTCGCCGATGCGCTGCTCGATGCCCTCGGCAGCGACTTCACCGTGGCCTGCCCGGCGCTGCCGGACAATCGCCGCAGCGTGTTCAACGGCTATCTGTTCGCCAACGACGTGCTGCTCAACGAGAGCGGCATGCAGGACCATCCGCTGACGCCGATGCGTGACGCCAACCTGCTGCGCGTGCTGCAGCCGCAAACCCGCCGCCGCGTCGGCCTGATCGACTATCGCACCCTGCGTGCCGGTGTCGAGGCGACCCGTGCGCGGATCGCTGCGCTGCGCGCCGACGGTATCGGCATCGCCATCAGCGACGCCATCGATAACAGCGATCTGGACGTGCTTGGTGCCGCCTGCGCCGACCTGCCGCTGGTCACCGCCGGCTCCGGCCTGGCCTTGGGCCTGGCGGCGCACTGGCGTGCCTCGGGCGAGCTGGGTGGTGGCCAGGACGCCGGTCGTCTGGAACAGCCCTGGGGACGCCAGGCGATCCTCAGCGGCAGTTGTTCGCGCGCCACGCTGGGCCAGATCGAACAGGCCAGGGCCGCTTTTCCGGCATTCCGCCTGGAAGCGGCCGAGCTGATGGCGCGTGGCGACGCGCTGGTGGCCGAAGCCCTGGCCTGGAGCGCCGAGCACGGCCAACGTGGGCCGGTGCTGATCTACGCCAGCAGCGCGCCGGACGAGGTGCGCCGTGTGCAGGAAGCCTTCGGCGGCCAGGTCGTGGGCGAGCGCATCGAAGCTGCCCTGGCGGCTATCGCCAAGGGGTTGGTGGAAGGGCAGGGGGTCGGTCAGTTGCTGGTGGCCGGCGGCGAGACCTCCGGCGCGGTGGTCGGTGTACTGGGCGTCGAAGGGCTGCGCATCGGGCCGAGCATCGACCCCGGCGTGCCCTGGACCCAGACCCTCGGGCAGGCCGGCCGCCCACTCAGCCTGGCGCTGAAGTCCGGCAACTTCGGCAGTGCCGATTTCATGGTCAAGGCCTGGGGGATGTTGGCATGAGCAAGGAAAGCGCCCTGCGCGAACAGATCGTCAGGATTGGCCGCTCGCTGCACCTGCGCGGCCTCAGCCCGGGTTCCTCAGGCAACATCAGCGCGCGCCTGGACGACGGCTGGCTGCTGACCCCGACCAACGCCTGCCTGGGCGAACTGGACCCGGCGGACATCGCCAAGCTGGACTGGAACGGCAACCACCAGGCCGGCAAACCCGCCTCCAAGGAAGCCTTCCTGCATCGCGCGGTCTACGAAGGACGCGAGGAGTCCGGGGCCATCGTGCACCTGCATTGCACCCACTCGGCAGCGGTGTCCTGTCTCGATTGCCTCGACGCGAAATCCTGCCTGCCGCCGCTGACGCCCTATTTCGTCATGCGGGTCGGCCGTCTGCCGCTGATCCCGTACCATCGCCCCGGCGATCCGAAGCTGGGCGAGGCGATTCGCGGGCTGGTCGGCCGGCATAGCTCGGTGCTGCTGGCCAATCATGGCCCGGTGGTTTCCGGCAAGGATCTGGAGGCGGCGACCTACGCTATCGAAGAGCTGGAGGAGACCGCCAAGCTGTACCTTCTCCTGCGCCAGCAGCCGGTCCGCCTGCTCAACGACGAACAAATCGAAGAACTGCGCCAGACCTTCGGCGCCCAGTGGTGAGAATGCCCATGCCCCGATTCGCCGCCAACCTCAGCATGCTGTTCAACGACGTGCCCTTCCTCGAACGCTTCGGCCGCGCCGCCGCCGCCGGTTTCAAGGGCGTCGAGTACCTGTTCCCCTACGAGTACGCCCCGGCCGAACTGGCCGAGCGCTTGCAGACCCATGGTTTGGCCCAGGTGCTGTTCAACCTGCCGCCGGGCGATTTCGCCGCCGGCGAGCGTGGCCTGGCGGCATTGCCGGGTCGTGAGTCGGAGTTCCGCGAAAGCGTCGATCGCGCCATCGAATATGCCCGGGCCCTCGGCTGTCCGCGCCTGCATGCCATGGCCGGACTGGTGACCGACGAAAGCCAGCGCCCGCGCATGCGCGAAACCTATCTGGAAAACTTGCGCTATTCCGCGCGGCGCCTGGCCGAACACGGGCTGACCCTGCTGATCGAGCCGATCAACACGCGCAGCATCCCGGGCTATTTCATCAACCGGCAGGCCGAGGCCCACGCCATCCTGGCCGAGCTGGGCGAACCCAACCTGCGGGTGCAGTTGGATTTCTTCCATGCGCAGATCATGGAGGGCGACCTGACCGCCACCTTCAAGCGCTTCCAGGCCGGGGTCGGCCATATCCAGATCGCCGGCGTGCCGGATCGCCACGAGCCGGATACCGGCGAGGTGAACTATCCGTACCTGTTCCGCCTGCTCGACGAAGCCGGTTACGACGGCTGGATCGGCTGCGAGTACAACCCGCGCGGCCTGACCGAAGACGGCCTCGGCTGGTTCGTGCCCTGGCGCTGATCGCTTCCCGCTGTCCACGTGTCCCTTGCCCGACCGGCTTGCCGGCCGGGCGTTTTTTGCTCTGCCTGTGTTAAGTGTTGCTGGAGATCCTGAGCCCAACCGATTACTGAGTTTCCCAGAAACCTCTTGTTTCGCCCCCCGACGAGTTACTTCTGGCAGTCGCCCCAGAAGGTAACCAAGAGGGCTTGCCCCGGCATCCGGGCCTCGCTTCGCTCGACTTCCCTC
>NZ_BDAC01000028.1 GCF_002091635.1 Pseudomonas indica NBRC 103045
GCTCCATCGCCGCTCCGGGGGCCCGACCTCGGCTGCCCCCGCGAAGGACTATCCCTGGCCAATCACGGCTCTCGCGGCATCCATGCCGCTCAACCCCCTGCACGACGATTCCGCTCGGCCTCCTGATAGGGCGTCGGAGTGGGCCGCACCTCTTCTGCCAATCTTCTGGCAATGCCAAAGCGTCAGGATCACTTCGCTATGCCGGGCAATACGAATCGCCCCTCTCCCGTTTATGGGAGAGGGGCCGGGGGAGAGGGGTTTGGCCACGTACCTGGGGAAAGGTCGTGCTGAATAGAACCATCCAAAAGCCACAACAGCAGGCCCACACTCACCGAGCCGGCGCCACCCTCCAGACCGTATTGCCGACATCGTCGGCCACCAGCAGCGCGCCGGGCTTGTCCACCGCTACGCCGACGGGCCGCCCCAGGGCGTCGCCGTCGTCGTTGACGAAGCCGGTGAGGACGTCCTGCGCATCCCCCGCGGGCTGGCCGCTCATGTCGAAGGGCACGAAGATCACTTTGTAGCCGCTGCGGGGCTTGCGGTTCCAGGAACCGTGCTGGCCGACGAAGGCGCCGTTACGGTAGCGCTCCGGGAGCAGGTCGCCCTGGTAGAAGGTCAATCCGAGCGAGGCAGTGTGAGCGCCGAGGGCGTAGTCCGGGACCAGCGCCTTGGCCACCAGCTCCGGCTTCTGCGGCTGGACCCGCTCATCCACGTGCTGGCCGTAGTAGCTGTAGGGCCAGCCGTAGAAGCCGCCGTCCTTCACCGAGGTCATGTAGTCGGGCACCAGGTCGCTGCCGATTTCGTCGCGCTCGTTCACCGCCACCCAGAGCGCGCCGCTTTGCGGTTGCCAGGAAAGGCCGTTGGGGTTGCGCAGGCCGGAGGCGAACAGGCGCGTGGCGCCGGTCTGCGGGTCGATCTCCAGCACCGCGGCGCGATTGACCTCGTTCTCCATGCCGTTCTCGGCGACGTTGCTGTTGGAGCCGACCGTGGCATACAGGCGCGAACCGTCCCGGCTGGCGATCAGGTCCTTGGTCCAGTGGTGGTTGATTGGGCCGCCGGGCAGGTCGGCAACCTTCTCGCCCTTGGCGTCGATGCGCATATCGCCTTCATGGTAGGGGAAGCGCATCACCGCGTCGGTGTTGGCGACATACAGGGTGTCGCCCACCAGGGCCATGCCGAATGGCGAATTCAGCCCTTCGAGGAAGACGCTGCGGGTTTCCGCCACGCCGTCGCCGTCCGCGTCGCGCAGCAGGCTGATGCGGTTGGCGCTGGGAACGCCGGCACCGGCGCGTTTCATCCCCTTCTTCATCACCCAGCCACGGATGCCCTTGTTGTCCTCGGGTTTGGGCGGTGCGTTGGTCTCGGCGACCAGCACGTCGCCGTTGGGCAGAACATGCAGCCAGCGCGGATGATCGAGGCCGCTGGCGAAGGCATTTACCGCCAGGCCGGGGGCGGCGGTGGGCTTGGCACCGTCGGGCCAACCCTTGGCCGGCGCGATATGTACGGTGGGGATCATCGATTCGTTCGGCGGCGGCAGTGTCGGCTGGCGACCGTAGCTTTCTTCGATGGGGAGTTTCGCCGTATCGCCGCAGGCGGCGGTGAGGCTCGCCAGCGCGGCGGCCAGCAGCAGGGGAAGCGGTGTGCCAGACATGTCCTTTCTCCAGGCGGATGGCTCACTTCTGGTCCGACCCCCGTGCCTGGCCAGGGTTCAGGCGATCCGCATCACTCCGTCACCTCGAAGCGCAGCGTGCCGATCTGCTGGCCCACTTCGGTCACCACACGAATCTGCCAGTCGCCAGCAGGGTGTTCGGGGAAATTCTGCTTGTGGGTCCAGGCGCGGTAGCCCGCTTCACGCCCACCCCGGATATCCAGCGCGATGCGTTCCACGACCTGGCCGTTGTGAATCCAGACGTGCTGGATGCGCTCGTGCAGGCCGCGGGGTGCGTTGATCGCGGTGTAGGCGTAAAGCCCCTGGCTGCGTAGCTGGGCCACGCTGATCTGCCTGATGCTCTGGCCCGGTGCGCGGTTCGCGTCGTCCAGTTGCAGGGTCACCGCCACTTCGGTCAGCCACAGCGTGGCCGGCGGCACCCAGAGCCGTGCCAGCCAGCCAACCGCGCCGAGCACCAGGCATAGCCCGACCACCGCCAGCGCGCGCTGCCAGCCGCGCAGTTGCAGGGTGCTGGCGAGGCTGGGGAAGGACAGCAGCACGGCGGTGCCCAGGGCCAACTGGTAGCTCTGCGGTGTGCTCAGTTGGAGCAGGATCGGCAGGGCAGTGAGGATCACCGCGAACAGTGTCAGGGTGTGGTAGGCGAGATAGATCCAGCGCCGCGCTGCCAGCCAGCGGTAATACAGCGGGTCGAGGATCGACACCAGCGCCGCGCTGGCCAGCAGGCCGGTGAACAGCGCCTGGCCGCTGTTCCAGGCGGTGGTGACGAAGAAAAACGGCAGGACGAAGAACAGGCTTTCCTGGTGGATCATCTGCGTCGCATAGCGCAGCAGCGGTGGCGGCAGCTCCCAGCCGAACCAGCGGATGAAGCATTGCCGCAGGCTGTTCTCCAGCATCAGCCAGACCCAGCTCACCAGCATGACCACGGCGATGACCTTGGCCAGGTTGGCCTGGCGGTCCACCAGCAGGAAGCTGGCGACACCGGAAACGAAGCCGAACAGCGCCACGGTGCCGGGGTAGCGCTGGAGCAGGGTTTGCGCGAGGGAGATGAAGCGGAGCAGGCGGTTTTTCCAGGTGATCATGCGCTGTTGTTCTTCTGGCGCCGGTGACGGCAAGGGCCGGACCGGTCGGGACATCGGGCGGCGCCGGTCCGGCGCAAGGTTCGTATCGCTTTGGACCCTCGCCGCACAGTCCTGTGCGAGCGGAGCGGCCGTCAGCTGGGTTCCGTGGCCAGCAGGCGCTCCAGTTTATCGCGCATGCCGGGAGTCTCCGGCAGACGAATGCGGAACTGCGTCTGCAACACATCCAGCAATTCGTCCACCGAGGCCAGTTCGCGTTTCTCCGACGCGCCGCCCAGATGGTGCAGGGTATAGCGGTTGTTGTGCAGGGCATGGCGCAGCCCCGGTTCCGTGCGTGCCAGCATCAGGCCGGTGACGAAGTGGGATTGCGGGTGGTGCGACAGGTACCAACTGGCCAACTGGTAATCGGGCAACTGCTGCTCCTGCAGGTCGAACTGGTACAGCGTGCGCCAATCCCCGGCGACCAGGGCTTGCAGCGTATACAGGCCGTCCGTGTGGATGAGACGGAAGGGTTCGTGGGGCGTCGCCTGCTCCACGTCGGGCACGAGCTTCAGCGGCGCCGTCTGGGTCAGTCCGCCGAAACCGACGTCGGCGAGGTAATCGCCTTCATCCAGGCGTACCCGCAGCAGCATGTGGGTGCGGGGCGTCTGCACATGATCAGGCTGGTTCAGGCGTACCCGCGCGGCGAGGCCCGCAACCTCGAAGCCCAGGGCCTGGAGCATCCGGCTGAACAACAGGTTGTGCTCATAGCAGTAGCCGCCCCGGCCACGATGGATCAGCTTGTCCTCCAGGGCAGGCTGGTCCAGCTCCACCGGCTCGCCAAGGAAGGGCGACAGGTTCTCGAATGGAATCGCCTCGGTGTGCAGGACATGCAACTGGCGCAGGGTATCCAGCGTCGGCTGCGGGTCGCCGCGATAGCCGATGCGGTCGAAATAAGCGGCGAGGTCGGGCGTGTGGTCCATGTCATCGGCTCCTGGGTGGGCGGTCAGTCGCAGGTGCTGTCCTGCGCGTGGCTGGCCAGCTTCTCCGACAGGCTGCGGGTGATCTTCCGCATGTCGGCGTCGGCACGTTGGAAACCATAGACGCTGAGCGGGAAGTCCAGCGGCTGCTGGATCGCCCAGATTTTCTCGTGCTCATCGGGCGGCAGGATCTGCGCCGGATCGCCCACCGCCACCCAGCCGATGGGCACGGTGGCACCGGGCTCGAGGCGCGTCTTCAGGTGCACCACACCATTGATGCGCACCTCGCTGCCCTTGCCGACATGCGCCGAATGGAAGATCGCCGCGCCGGTGGCGACGAAGACTTCCTCTTCCAGCGTACAGCCCACCAGGTGCGTGTTCGGTCCGACCAGACAATGGTCGCCGATGCTCAGGCTGTGCCGCTCGCTGCTACGCAGCACGGCGTTCTCCATGACGATGCAGTCGCGGCCGAGGCGGATCGAGCCGCCCTCGGCGATCACCTGGGCACCGAACAGGATGCGGCAGCCCGGCCCGATGCTGACATCGCCGCAGATCACGGCATTGGGCGCGACATAGGCGCTGGGGTCGATGCGGGGCGAATGACCGTCATGGGCGAGTAACATGGGCACCTCCAATCAGCGGGGTTGGCGGTCCACCCATTTGGGTGCGACCGTCGGCTGCCAGGCGGCGAGCCGGTCGATCAGCTCCGCCGGGTTCTCGCTGCGCTGCAACATGGCGCGGTGATGGTCGCGGACGAAACGCTCCGCCACCAGGTGGTCGAGGAAACCGGCGAGCTTGTCGTAGAAGGCATTCACGTCCAGCAGGCCGAGCGGCTTGGCGTGGTAGCCGAGCTGGCCCCAGGTCCAGACCTCGAACAGCTCCTCCAGCGTGCCGAGCCCACCGGGCAGGGCGATGAAGGCGTCGCTCAGCTCGGCCATGCGGGCCTTGCGCGCGTGCATGCCGGACACCACTTCCAGGCGGCTCAGGCCGGGGTGGCCGATCTCCGCATCCTGCAGGCTCTGCGGAATGATCCCGATCACTTCGCCGCCAGCGGCCAGGGCGGCATCCGCCACCGTGCCCATCAGGCCCACGGCACCGCCGCCGTAGACCAGCGTCAGGCCACGCTCGGCGAGGTGCCGGCCGAGATTCTCGGCAGCTTCACGGTAAACCGGGTTGGCACCGGGGCTGGCGCCGCAGAAAACGCATACGGAACGCAAGGACATCGTCTACTCCGCGGGGACAAAGCCCACAGAGTACCGGTTGAGCCCATGGGGACCAAGCGTCAGGCTTCGGGACAGCTTCCACTGGCGCCGGAGGCATAGGCGGCGAGCAGGCTGCGCAACAGGGCGTTGAGGTGCATGGCGCGGACTCCTGGAAAGTGAGTGACGCCGTCATGCTAGGAGACAGGATGGACGAGGGCCCGTTGATTGTCTCGATGGGGCCGATAGCTCAGGTCACTCGCAGCAGCGCCTAGTGTCATGCCGGACAGGCGGGTAATCGTCACGCAGCTTGTGCACCTCCCGGATTGCGTCGAGGCTTATCCTGGCTACGGGAGGGAGGTATAGCGATGCTCCGCTGGGCGAATGAATTCGCCCCTACACGAAGTAACGAGTCTGCACGAACAACTCCCTCGCCCCTCTGGGGAGAGGGGGCGGTGTCAAGTCGGACGACTGCTCTCGACTCCATCCAACCCCGTAGAAGCCCCTCCTACAGAATGCTCAGCGTCACTCCACTCTTATGGCGTCTCATACCCCGCGACACCTTCGCATTAAGACTATGGCCCGGGCCCGGGAACTCCCTTCACGCCGAGACAGTCTGTCAGATTGGTACCTGCCAAACGTGTCTCAAGGAGAGTGTTATGTTGCGCAAACTGCTAGCCGCCTCCCTGCTCAGCCTGGCCAGCGCGCCGCTGTGGGCTGCGGAATGCTCGGTCGATGTCGAGTCCACCGACCAGATGACCTATACCACCAAGGCCATCGAGATCGACAAGAGCTGCAAGGAATTCACCGTCAACCTGAAACACACCGGGCAGTTGCCGAAAAACGTCATGGGCCACAACTGGGTGCTGACCACCGCCGCCGACATGCCTGGCGTGGTCAGCGACGGCATGGCCGCCGGCCTCGACAACAACTACCTGAAGCCGGACGACGCCCGCATCATCGCCCACACCAAGGTCATCGGCGGCGGCGAGAGCGATTCGGTCAGCTTCGACGTGAGCAAGCTGACGGCTGGCAACGAGTACATGTTCTTCTGCTCCTTCCCCGGCCACTCGGCGATGATGAAAGGCACCGTCACCCTGAAATGAGTCGACCGTGTAGAAAGAGAAAGGCCGCGTGAGCGGCCTTTCTGCTGATGGGGTATCGGACGAGGCTGGCGGTCAGGACGGCTGACGCGTCATGGGCTGTTAGTCGGTGTAGTGCACATGCCTGACCATCAAGTTGAAACGGCTCATGGTGTCGATGGCATCGATGCGCCTGAGCATGTCCTTGACCTTGCCCTTGAAGGTTTCGTCGTCCATGTCGATCCAGTAGCGCGGATCGCGGCCGGTGCGGCGGTCGTGCTCGGCGGTCACCGGGTCGAGAGGGCGGTACTGTTCGTAGGACGGTAGATCGGGCAGAGGGCGGCTGGTGTCCATGTAGTTCTGCAAGAAGTCCCAAAGCGCGCAGGGTAGCTGAGGGCATCGATCCGGTGCGACCAAGGAGCCGAAGTTGATGACGATGTCACGGTAGCGGTGTGCCAGGTACAGCACGTTCATCGGCAGGCCCTGACGGTTGGGAGAGGTAGCGATATAGGCGTCGAACTCGTAGAAGGGTGCGGTGATTTCGCCGATGGTGCCGTTCTTCTTGTATTCGCCGTTGTTGTCGTAATCGAAGACCGTAACAAGGCCCGTACGGCGGTTGAGTTCCCAGAGTGGGCCTCGAGAGGGTTTGAACCATAGACGCGGGAAAAAACGGATAACAAAAACGCCAATCAGCCAGCAGGCTAGAGGAGGCGCTAGAAGAATGGAAAGTGTTGGGATGTAAGACGCTGCAAGCTCTAGCCAGGAGTCATCTGTGTCAATAAGCTCTGCTAGGTACATTATGAGTAAAATAAAAATGGAAATTAGGAATATAAATCTTCCACCTCCTAACATGAGTAGCCAGAAATGTGAGCGCTTAGAAAGTAGCGCGTATCTGAAATGTTCGTGATCGTATTTTTGATGGAGGTCTATTCCTTCAAACAGAGGGGGCACATAGGTGCCTTGGGCCTTTTGCTCCAGGCGCTCTTTTTCGGCGGCTTCCCAGAAGCGAAGGCTGCTGGGTTTCAGATCACATAGAATTCTCTCAGGCGCTACGTCCTGCGTATTACCCCAAGGCAGTCGCACCTTGGCGAAGCGCTTGATCCAGGAGCGCTCCACCGAAGGCGGTTGATCAGGAATACTGGCCGGGTTGTAGGCAGTGTTGGCGTAGAAGGGCTGGTCCATCAATCAACGTACGTCACATGCTTCAGCATCAGATTGGGGCGGCTCATGGTATCGATGGCATCGATGCGCTTGAGCATGTCCTTGACCTTGCCCTTGAAAGTTTCGTCGTCCATGTCGATCCAGTAGCGCGGATCGCGGCCGGTGCGAAGATCATGCTCGGCCGTCACCGGGTCAAGATGGCGGTACTGTTCATAGCGGGGTAGATCGGGCAGGGGGCGGCTGGTGTCCATGTAGTTCTGCAAGAAGTCCCAAAGCGCGCAGGGTAGCTGAAGGCTTCGATCCGGTGCGACCAGGGAGCCGAAGTTGATGACGATGTCACGGTAGCGGTGTGCCAGGTACAGCACGTTCATCGGCAGGCCCTGGCGGTCGGGAGAGGTGGCGATATAGGCGTCGAACTCGTAGAAGGGCGCGGTGATTTCGCCGATGGTGCCGTTCTTCTTGTATTCGCCGTTGTTGTCGTAATCGAAGACCGTAACAAGGCCCGTACGGCGGTTGAGTTCCCAGAGCGGGCCTCGGGAAGGTTTTATCCACAGACTAGGGAAATAACTAATAACAATGGATCCGGCTGCCCAAGCTAAAAGTGGTGTTCCTATTAGCCAGGAGTAGTATTCAAGTAAGGCGTTTTTCGAGAAGTCTAAGAATGACTCGTCGGAAACTGAGTACATGGCGAAGTGAATTGGGATGTTTAAGGCGATAAATATTATTGAGGTCCATTTTCCGAACAGTAGTAGGTAAATCCAGAAATGTGATCGTTTGGACCAAAGTGAATACCTGTAGCATTCATGGTTATGACGATCATGAAAATCCACATGTTCAAACGGCGCGGGTACATAGGTGCCCTTGGCCAGTTTCTCTTCTCGTTCTAATTTTGCCTTCTCCAGATTCCTTAACTTCTTTGGTGCTGCAATATGCAGGAAGTTTTCCGGGGCTACATCCTGAGCACTCCCCCAAGGCAAGCGTATCTTGGCGAAGCGCTTAATCCAGGAGCGTTCCTCCGATTCGGGTTGATCGGGTAGGGTGGTCGGATTGTATGCGGTGCTGGAGTAGTAGGGCTGGTCCATCAGAACTCTTTTGGTGGTGTGGCGTTGTAAGTACATTCGTCGGCCCAGAAGGGCTGGTCGACTTTATCCCAGTTCGGTTTGTTCTTGCCGAGGTTGAAAGTCTGCGGGTCTTTGGGCTTGGGCGTCGGGAAATACCAGGCGTGGCGGTCGCCGCTCAGGCGGAACTGGGCGCGGATAACCCACTCATGGTACAGGCCGTTGCGTCGGGGCGAGAAGCTCATGCTCTGGCTGGCCGGCATGTCGAAGAACAGTTCCAGGGCATTGGGCCAGAGGCGTTGGGCCACGGGACCCATCTCCGGCCCCAATGGCTTGGCAACGGTGTAGCTGTCCCCTTTGGCGGTGAGCACGGTCTCGACGCTACGCAACCGGCAGAGGGCATTGATGTTGACATTCCCCAGGCTGGACAGCAGGCCGGGTAGGTTGCTTTCGATGCGTACCAGGCTGTTGGCGGTGCGGACCCGGTAAGGCACGGTGTCATGGCTCGAGAGCTTGGCGTTCGGGTCGAAGGCAGGGTTGCGGCCGCTGCTGATGCGGATGCCGGCGAACAGGCCGACCAGCCGGTAGAAGGCTTCCTGCGGGTCGCGCAGATGAGGGTAGTTGTTCGTGCGGCTGTCGCCGAACGGGCCGTTGGCCAGCCAGTCCTCGATAGGGCTGCTGCTGAGTAGATAGACCAAGCCTGCGCCGATGCAGACCAGCAAGAGGGCAATCCAACCGACGGGATTGAGTCCGAGAAAAGTGGCGCTTCCGGCGAGCAGGCCACTGGCTGCGCCTAGGATGCCCCCACCCGCCATCAGGAGGTATCCCCACATGGCATCGTCATTCCACTGCCATGCATACCAGGCGTCATAGAGACACAAACCGGCAAAAACTAGGCCCGCGATAGTTTGCCCAATTAATCGAGCAGTGATGTCCTTAGTAACTTGCTCTCCTAGTTTTACCCCTAGCCAGCGAGTTGCCGCTTTATCTGGAATTGTAAAAAGTGTACGTCTTGCTGAGGCCAGAACAGATTGACTACCTGCCAACTTGACGGTTAGAGCTTCCATGGCAATTAGTAGGTCTAAGCCTGCCCCCATTAAGCCAGCTCCGAATCTGTACCCTCCCTTCTCATTTGCAGTCTGTTCCCTGCTCTGCCACTCGTTATTCACATTCCACAATTCCAGCATCAGCACTGCCGCCGTAAAGGTCCGCGAGTTGAGTACGCGGTAAACCTTGCTGTTGCGCTGGGTGTTGTAGTTCTGCACCGCACTTTCCAGTGCGCTGTCCGCCTGGGCCGCGCTGGCCTGGGCGGTCTGGGCGGCTCGTTCGGCTTCGCGGGCGGCGTTGATGCGGCGGTTCAGTTCGCCGATCAGGCGGGCGGTGCTGTGGTTGCGCGGCAGGGCGAGCAGCAGATGGTCGCCGGTCTGGGCGCCGGCGGTTGCGCCGCGGGCGACGTTGGTGCTGCCCAGCAGGTTGCCCCGGGCATCGAGGAATTCGCCGTAGAACCGCGTGGCGCGGGCCGGTTGGGTGGGCAGGTCTTCCAGGCCGAACAGGTAGTGGGCCTGGCTGTTGGCCTGGCTGCGGCGGATAAAATAGGCATAGCCGAAGGTGTCCGGCAGCATGCTGCGCAATTGCTGGACGCCCTGGCCATGCAGACGGATGTTGACCGGCCGGGCTCGCTTGCCGAGGCTTTCCCGCGTGGCCTGTTCGCGGCCACGGGCCTGTTGGTGGGCGCCGCTGCGGCTGGCGGCTTCGGCCTGCCGCTGGCGAGACGTCTCCTTGGCCGCATGCAGGGCATTTTCCGCCGCGTCCACCGCGCCCTGGATGTTTTCGTAGATGCTGATCAGGGCACCGGCGCCGGCTTTCAGTTGCGCTGTCAGGGTGCTGTTCAGGCTGCCGGCCGCCACCAGGCTGGCGAGCAGACTGCTGTCCAGGGTCTGCTGGTTGGCGGCGGGCGCACCCTGGGTTTCGGTCTTGGCCAGTTCGCTGGGCCGGAAGCGTCCGTCGCCCTGGTTGGGTTCGGCGCTGGCCGGTTTCTGGTAGGGGGCGAGCAGGTCCTCGAGTTCGGCCACGGGCCAGAGCATGGCGTGCAGCGGGTGCTGCTGCTGGTTGGCGATGGTGCTGATGAGCTGCTGGCCCGGCGTGCCCTTCGGGCTGTAGAGGCTGACGCCGGTGATGGCGTCGGTGACATCGCCGTTCACCGCCAGCGGGTCGAGTTGCGCCGGGCTGCAGGCCAGGCCGGCGAGCAACTGGCTGGCGAAGTGCAGGGCGGCGGTGTAGTCGAAGCCGTCGAGGCTGAGGTGATCGGCCAGTGTCTGCTGTGCTTCGGGATGTCCCAGGCATTCGGCCAGGAGATCCTGGACACCGTTGAGGTGCCGCCATACCTGCGCGCGCTCCGGGGTGGCGGTGAAGCGGTTGATGTCGCGTTTGCCCTGTTCCTTGAGCTTTTCCAGGCTTTGGTGCAGCGGGTTGGTCTGGCCGCCCAGGGCTCTCGGCACGATCAGTTGCTGGACCAGCAGGGCGCTGCCATGGTTGGCGTGCTGGGTGGCCCGCTCGGCGCAGAGCTTCAATAGGTTCTGCTGGGTATTGATGCGGTTGAGCAGGTGGCGCAGGCGGTACTGTTCGTCTTCCAGCAGCACGCCGCAGATTTGTCGCTGGCGGGCCTGCTGCAACACATCCTGTTCGGCGGGCTGGGCTTTCCAGACCTCGCTGGGACCGCCGTCCTGGGGGGATGGGCACACGGGCCTGCCGGCCTTGACCTTTTCCTCCAGGCAATGGGCCCAGGCGTCGGATTCCAGCGTGGCGGGCGGCTTGCCGGGCGTGCCCCGCTCGCAGCCATCGAGGAAGGCCTGGGCTTCGGTCTTGCTGGTGACGGGGAACTGGCCCGAGAGGTCGCACAGGTAGCGCCCCGGATGATCCAGCATCCATTCGTAGCCGGGCTGGCGCATCCGTTGCGGCGCGGCCAGCCCGACCGGGAAGACGTGCAGGTTCAGGTTCAGGCGTGTGACCTTCGCCTTGCCCACGGCATTCTGGTTGGCGTAGTCGCGGACATCGAACGTCGAGAAGGCGGCGAGCATGTCCTTGCCGTTGGGTTGGCCTTCATAGAGCCGCTTGAACTTGCTCTTCGAGGCGCGCAGGTCGACGCTGTTGCAGCGGGTGCGGCGCAGGCCGGCATCCTGTTCCAGGCGTTGCAGGCGGGATGCGCTCAACTGGACTTCGGAAAAGCAGAGCTGCACGGGCGGGGCGGTCATGTCGTTCCAGGTCGCCGGCAGCCAGATGTCGTCCAGGGCCTTGCCCGTTGCGGCGCGCGGGCCGGACTTGAAGCCGTTTTTCTGCCGGTAATGGGCGACGGGGACGTCGTGGAAGGTGGTTTTCTCGCCCACGCGAACCTCCAGCTCGCGCCAGAGCTTGTCCCGGTAGAAGACATAGACGTAGCCGTTGCGTACCAGCACGGGCGTACCCAGGTCGTAGGCGCTCCGGCTGCCGGCCACGGCGGTGAAGGGCACGATGGGGACGATCTGGTTCCACTGCTGCTCAATCTGGCGCGGCGTGGCCTTGGCATCGTCCATCAGCGGCACGCGGATGGGGCCGCCTTTCTCGGCTTCGATCTCCAACCACAGGTGGCGCTTGGGTTGCCCGTCCCACGGCCAGATATGCAGGGTGCTGCTGAATGCCTTGTCGATCAGCGGCTCGAGCTGGCGGCGGTTGGTCAGCCATTCCTGTAGTTCGTTGTCGGTTTCGTCGTAGATGACGATGCGCTGTCCTGGCGGGTGGTCCTTGCCGATCACTTCGACGATCAGCTTGCCGGCCTCGCACGCCGGGCCGTTGCTCAGGCTGCCTGCTTTGGCGCTCATAGATGAATCTCCTTGGAGGCCGGCGAGGCTTCCAGGTAGTCACGCAGCTGTTGCAATCGCTGCCGTGTCTCGCCGGTGGATGGTGCGGGGTGGTCCGTGTGGCCGGGATACTGGGCGCGCAGGTCGAGGTAGGCGGTCAGGTCGTCGTACTCGTCGAACCCGACAGCCAATCCTTGGTGCAGCCAGACCCACGCCAGAGTGAAAGGCTGTTGCGGGTGGCGCTGTTGCCAGTCGTAGACGAAGCGCTCCAGTTGCTGGCGTTCCAGGGCACGGGTTTGCCGGTCGTCCAGGGGCATGGGCGCGGTCATGGGAGTGGCATTCGCCGCTTCGGGATTATTCAGGCAGTGCCAGGTGGCCTCGTCGGCGGCCGAGTCCGCCCAGGTGCCGCCATGCCAGGCCACTTGGCGGATCGGCCCCAACCAGGCCGGGCTGCTCTGGACGTCGCAGGCAGGGAAGAAGTAGCTGGCCACCCGAGGGTCGTAGTAGCGCAGCAACGCCTTGCGGTTGCCGTCGAAGCGGACGATCAGCAGGCGCTGCAGATGCTCCAGCAGTTCGGCTTCCGGCCGGTCGCAAGCCAGCAGGATTCCCGGCCAGTCGGAAGGCGCCGAGCGGTAGGCCGCCAGCAGTGCATCGTCGGTCGACAGCGGCACCAGCAAGGGGCCTTGGTCCCGATGGGCATCCAGCTCGGTGTTGGCGAACAGTCGCTGGGGCACGGCGCTCGGCTCCTGCTCGTAGACGCGTTGCAGCAGGTCGTCGTCGTGTTCCAGCAACAGATAGAGCGGGGGCGTCAGGCTGGGGAAGTCCGCTTGGGTCATGTCGCTCATCCCTGCGCTCCCGCCTGCATGGCTGCCCGGCAGGGGCAGTCGGCCAAGGGGCACTGCATGGGCGTGCCGCCTTTGGGTTTCTGGCACAGCTCGACCAGGGGGCTGTTGGTCAGGCGAGCCTGCTTGAGCTTGTGCTCCAGGACTGCGCCGGGTTTGTCCGCATCCGCCGCCTTGGGCTCGCCCGGCAGGATCGGGGCGGCGCCGGAGCCTTGGCCGGGGCTGCCGCCAGTGTTGAGGTTGATGGTCGCGCCGTTGAGGCTGACGCCGCTGCCGTCGAGCTTGAGCCAACTGCCGCCGGCCTTGGCGGTGAGTTCGGCACCGGCGTCGATCACTACCTTCTGCCCGGCGTAATAGTGGATTTCATCGCCGGTCTCGATGAACAGGCCCTGGCCAATCTTGATGTGCTGGTTCTGCCCGACCGTGAGGTGATCGTTGGCCTTGAGTTCGGTCTTGCGGTCGAGGTGGGTGATGCGGTGTTCCTCGGCCTTGAATTCGCTGTAGCTGTTGGCCTCCACCGTGTCGTGGCGCTCGTGGCCGACGCGGATGGTCTGGTCGTGCTCGATGTTCTCGTCCCAGTCCTTCTGGGCGTGGATGAAAATCTGCTCCTGCCCCTTCTTGTCTTCGATGCGCAGCTCGTTGTAGCCCCCGCCGCCTGGCGTGCTGAGGGTCTTGAAGACGCTGCGGGTCTTGTTCGCCGGCAGGTCGTAGGGGACCTCGTGCTCCTTGTGGAACAGGCAGCCGGTGATCAAGGGCTGGTCCGGATCGGCTTCGAGGAAGGTGACCAGCACTTCCATGCCGATGCGCGGGATGGCGACGCCGCCGTAGCGGTCGCCGGCCCAACTGGAGGAGACGCGCAGCCAGCAACTGGTGTGTTCGTCGGTCTGGCCGTGGCGGTCCCAGTGGAACTGGACTTTCACGCGGCCGTATTGATCGCAGTGAATCTCCTCGCCGGCCGGGCCGGTGACGACGGCGGTCTGGCTGCCGAGGATGCGCGGCTTGGGGTGAGCCAGCTGCGGACGGTAGAAGACGTCCCAGGGGGTAGCCTGGAAGTGGTTGCGATAGCCCTGGGTGAAGTTGTCGGTTCGTCCTTGCGCTTCGGCCGTCACCGACTCTTCCAGCACCTGGGGCTGCTTGCCTTCGTGGGTAATGGCGGTCAGGAGCCACAGGTCATTCCAGTTGTCCCGGGGATGGTCGGTCAGGGCGAGGAAGTGACCGGTGACCAGGTTCGGCTGGTCGCTGTGGCCCTCGGCGAGCTGGTAGTCGGCGCGGTGGCGTTCGAGGGCGCGCTTGGCCAGGTGCTTGCCGCGGGTACGGTCGGTGAAGCGACCGGGGTA
>NZ_BDAC01000029.1 GCF_002091635.1 Pseudomonas indica NBRC 103045
GGTCACGGTGATTGTGTGTTGGGTACCGTCCAGCGTGCTCACGGTGAAGGTCTCGACCTTAGTCTCACCGGCCTTGAGGTACTGCACCTGCGCGTTGGGCACGCTGTAAGTCCAAGTCCCGTTCGGAGCAATGGTCAGGGTGCCAAGGGCACCTGCGGACGGCGTGACGCTGCCTTGGAAGCTGCCTTCGCCGGTGTCCGGGTCAGCGATGGTCAGCACGCCGCCGGTGGTCAGATCGCCCTGACCATCGACATCGAGATCTTCGGTCACGCTACCGCTATCGGTACCGCCAATCACAGCCTCATCGTTCACGCCGAGGATGGTCACGGTGATTGTGTGTTGGGTGCCGTCCACCGATTGCACCGTAAAAGTCTCGACCTTTGTTTCACCCGCCTTGAGGTACTGCACCAAGGCGTTCGGCACGCTGTAGCTCCAGGTGCCATTGGAGTCGATGGAGAGCGTGCCAAGGGCGCCGGCGGACGGCGTGGCGAGGCTATAGAAGCTGGTCTCGTCGGTGTCGGGATCGGTGATGGTCAGCGAGCCGCCGGTGGTGAGATTGCCCTGGCCATCGACGTTCAGGTCCTCGATCACGCTGCCGGTATCGTTGCCGCCGATCACCGCCGCATCGTTCACGCCGTGAATGGTCACGGTGACCGTCTGCTGCGTGCCGTCCAGCGTGGTCACGGTGAAAGTTTCGACCTTGGTTTCGCCAGCCTTGAGGTACTGCACCAGCGCGTTGGGTACGCTGTAGATCCAGGTGCCATCCGCGGCGATGGTCAGGGTGCCGAGAGCGCCTGCGGACGGCGTGACGCTGCCTTGAAAGCTGCCTTCACCGGTATCCGGATCGGCAATGGTCAGCACACCACCCGTGATCAGGTCGCCCTGGCTATCGACGTCGAGGTCCTCGGTGACGCTACCGGTATCGCTGCCGCCAATCACCGCCGCATCGTTCACGCCAAGGATGGTCACGGTGACCGTTTGCTGGGTGCCGTCCACCGATTGCACGGTGAAGGTCTCGACCTTGGTCTCTCCGGCCTTGAGGTATTGCACCAAGGCATTCGGCACACTGTAGGCCCAGGTGCCATCCGGGGCGATGGTCAGGGTACCGAGGGCGCCGGCTGACGGCGTGACGCTGCCTTGGAAGCTGGCCTCGCCGGTATCCGGATCGGAAATGGTCAACGCGCCGCCGATGGTCAGGTAGCCCTGGCCATCGACGTCGAGGTCTTCGGTCACGGCTCCGGTATCGGTGCCGCCGATTACCGCGGGATCGTTCACCGCGGCGACGACGATGGTCACGGTGGCGGTGTTCGACACCAGGTTGCCGTCGGTGACCGTGTAGGTGAAGGTCGCCACGCCGTTGAAGTCCGGCGCCGGGGTGAAGGTCACCGTGCCGTCCTGGTTGAGCACAGCGGTTCCGCCCGTGCCGCTGGTGACCGAGGCGATGCTCAGCGAGTCGCCGTCGATATCGCCGTCATTGCCGATCAGTTGGGCGGCACTGTAGGTAACGGGCGTGTCCTCGGTGGCACCGAGATTGTCGTCGACGGCCACCGGCGCGTGGTTCGAAGGGGCCGCCACATCATTGTCCTGCAGGGTCGCAACGCCTTCGGCGCCAGCCAGGTTGGTTACGGTGCCGGATACCGGCCCAGTGCGCAGGCTGAAGGTCTCGTCCGGCTCGACGAAACTGTCATCCACCGTGGCGATGCGCAGGCGTACGGACAGCTCGCCGGGAGCGATGCTGACCGGACCGTTCACCACGACCCAGCCATTGCCGTCGAAACGCTCCAACTGCGCGGTCGTCCCGGTGTCGATGGCAATGTTGGCGGTGCCGCTGACCAGGACCGGGCTGAAGCCGATCGCCGTGGTGGACGGCTTGTCGAGGCTGACGACGAACTCGGCGTAATCCCCTTCGGTGACGGAGACGTTGGACACACTGAGGGTCGGGCGGTGGTCATCCAGCGTCGGGTAGCCGTTGCTACCGGATGCGTCCGGCGTGCCGGTGGTGTTGCCGGGAAGGTAGACGTCGCCTTCACCTTCGTCGTTGATGGTGCCCACCCCGATACTGCGGTCCCCGTTGCCGGTGGTGGCGATCAGCGTGAAGGACTCGTTGCCTTCGTGGATGTTGTCCTGGTTGACGGCTACCCGCACCAGCAGTTTGTCGCCGCTGGGGATGACCACCGAGCTGTCGGGGGTATAGCTCACCCAGGCGCTGCCATTGAAGTATTCCAGCGTGGTGCCGATGTCCGCGCCGCCACCCGACAGGCTGGCGCGGGTATCGCTCGCCGGCAGGCCGTCCGAATCGCTCAGCGCCAGGCTGACGGCGACTCCCGCACTGCCGCTCACGGTGAACACGGCATAGGGCGAAGCCTCGTTGACGAACACGCTGTTGACCGCAACGGTGTCGACGGCGCCTTCGATAGTGATCGTCAGGACGGCGATGTCAGACAGCCCGCTGCCGGAACGGTCGGTCACGGTGTAATTGAAGCGCTCGATCAGCGTCTGGCCGGGGTTCAGGGCCTGGACCGTGGAGTTGTTGTTATCGAGCACATAGGTCCAGTTGCCGCTGGCGTCGAGGGTCAGCGAGCCGTAGAGGCCCGCCAACGCGGAGCCCACCACACCGGCACTGCCACTGCCCTCCACCCCGCCGAGGCGCACGGCGGTCACGCGCAGCTCGCTGAGTACGTCGTCGACATCGGTGACGGGCGTCAGCACATTGCCGCTGGGGTTGTAGCCCGCCACGCCGTTGCTCACGCCGCTGGCCTCCACGGCGGCGGCGCTGGTATCGACCGCCACCGGCGCATCGTTCGCGCCGCGGATGGTGACGGTGAAGGTCGAGGAATCCCGCAGCCTGACGCCGTTGGTGGTCAGCCCATTCTCGAGGGTGTAGACGAAGGTGTCGGTCAGGGTGGCGGAGCTGTCCCGAAGCGCCTGGACCGTGGAGTTGCTGTTGTCGACCACGTAGGTGTAGGCGCCGTTGGCGCTGAGGGTCAGCTTGCCGTAGAGCCCGATGATTTCGGTATTGGTCCCGATGGTGGTGCTGGCGCTGCTGCTCGAGGCGCGGGCCGTGACGATCTGGTTGGTGCCGCTCGGCGTGGTGTCGTTGCTCAGCAGGTTGCCGGTCGGGTTCACGCCGGGCGTGCCGTTGGCCGTGCCGCCCTGCTCAGTGGCGAGCGCCGTGTCGGCCACGGCATTCGGGTCGTTGGTCCCGGAGCCGAGTACGGTGATGTAGAGGCTGGCGCTGCTGGTCACTCCGCTGGCGTCGCGCATCTGGTACTGGAAGCGCTCGACGGCCGACTGGCCCGCACTCAGGGCCGGGTTGTTGGCAGTCGGCGTGTAGACATAGCTGCCATCGGCATTGAGCAGCAGGCTGCCGTACTGGCCGACCAGCGTGACGCCGGCGCTCGTGCTGTTACCGAAGGTCAGCGCCTGGTTGTTCAAGGCCACGGCGGCGCTGAGCACGACCGAGGTGACCTGGCCGTTGCTGTCGTAGTTGATGCTCGTGATCGTCGGCGCGGTGGCGAGCCCGGTGCCGTAGACCGTCATGCCGACCGCGACGTTGCCCGTCATGCCGGACAGGGCCAGCGTGGTGGAGCTGCTGACGGTGGTCGAGTTGATGGTGCCGTCGACGAAGGTGCCGTTGCCCTTCATTACGCTGAAGCGGGTAATACCGGAGAGCGCGCTGGCATCGGAAAAGGTGAAGCCGATGGTGCTGCCGCTGCCGGTCTTGCTCGCCACCGTCACCGGCGAGCCGTTGGAAAACAGTTGCGTGCGGGTGCCGTCGCCGTTGAGGCGGTACACGGCGGCGCCGATGGAGATCGAGTTGGCGTCGTTGCTGTCGAGGGTGGTGTTGAAGGTGGTGGTACCGCCGGTGTTGCCGGTGGCTCCCCCTTCGATGCTGATGATGACGACCGTCTTGGTTTCCCCGTACCGATCCACGTCCACATCGTTGGTCAACACATTGCCCACGGCCTGGGACCCCAGCGGATCGCTGCCGTTATAGGCGGTGGAGTCGGTGCGCAGGGATTCCTTGGCGGTGCTGTAGTCGTCGCTCGCCAGCGGGGCATCGTTGGCACCGCGGATAGTCACCTTGAGCGTGGTGGTGGACGTCATGCCCGAGGCATCGGTCATGCGGTAGGTGAAGGTGTCGACCAGGGTGTCGCTGGCGCTGCGCAGGGCTTCGACCTGCGGGTTGGCGTCGTTCACCACGTAGCGGTAGCTGCCGTCCGCCCCCAGGGTCAGCGTGCCGTAGAGGCCGACCACCACGGTGCCGTTGGCCGAGGTGGTCGCGGTGTTCACGGCCTGGCTGGCGGAACCGGTGCCGACCGCCGTCACCTGCTTGGTGTCGGCCGAGGTGTCGTTGCCGAGCACGTTGCCGATTGCCGCGCTGCCGGCCGTGCCGTTCTGGCTGCCACCAGCCTCGACCGCCGCGCCGCCCGAGGTGCCGGCCGTACCGTTGGCGGTGTCGGCGACGGCCACCGGCGCCACCAGCGGGCCGACCAAGGCGTTGAGCGCCGCATCGACACGGTCGGACGACGAACCGACGTTCTTCAGGTTCGATACCTGGCTCTTCCAGCCCAGGCTGTCGAACCAGGCCTGGTCGACCACCAGCAGGAAGCCGCGGTTATCCGCGACGTTGCTGTCGCCATCCTGGTTGCCATCGGACTGGGCCAGGGCCAGCGAGGTGAAATCCGCATCGGTCCAGAAATAGAAGCCGCGCACCACACCGCCGCTCTTGATCGGCCGGCTGATCCAGCCGTAGTAAGTGGTGGAGCCGATGGTCACGGCGGTGGCCGAGACGTCGTTGCCGCTGAAGAAGCGGCTGTTGGTGGCATCGTTGACGGTCACCTGGCCGAGCGAAGTGAAGACGAAATCGTGGTTGTTGGCTTCCTTGCCCGCCGGGGTGGTCGCCGTGTTCACTTCGTAGGCGTTGCTGAAGGTCAGCGTGGCGAACTCCACGGAGACCGATTCGCCATCGAACTGCAGGGTGGCATGGTCGTTATCCACAGCGAAACCGGGTGTGCCGGTGTCGATGCCGCTGACCTCGGCGGCAAAGCGCTGCCCCTCGTCGCCGGCGGTATCGCCACCCTGGTTCAGCAGATTGTCGAGGTGATGGCCGTATTCCTCGATCAGCAGGCGCGACACCTGCTGCGTATCCAGCACGGCAAGCCAGTCGCGGTTGAGGAAGATCACCGGCGCACCGTCCGGCCCCTCCGCGGCATAGGCCGCCATGGCGCCCTTGATCTGGGCGTTGTCCAGCAGGGAGACGCCGATCTCCAGCGTTCCGTCTGCAATCGAAGTGCGCAGTCGCGCGAGTTCCGCGCGCCACTGCTCGCTTGGGGTGCTCTGCTCGCCCTTGAACAGCTCGAAAAGCTGCGCGTCGCTGGCCTGGGCCAGGAACTGGCGGATCTGCTCGGCTGCGCTCGCCGTCGCTTCGGCCAAGCCCGGATGGTCGCCGTCCGGCCTGAACAGGTCCGGCTGCTCGGCCGTCACCGGCTGGCGCTCGGCCGGCGCGGCATGCTCGATTGCCACGGCGGCCGAGCTTTCGGCAGCGTCCGACGCAGCCGGATCGGCCACCGGTTGGCTGGCCACGGTATCCACCGCATCGGCCGCCGCCCCATCGAAGACAAAGCGCTGCTCCAGGGCCAACGGCCGAGGGCGACCGCGCACCAGACGGGTGGATGCGGAGGGAGTTTTCGGCTGATCGGCCATCTCGGACCTCGATGCGCAGCGGGTTCGGGCGCAGGCCGCAGCCTGCGGTTCTGGGTTTGGTCAGGGCGAGGGCGGCGAGACCCGGACGCGGCCGCTCATACCGGCCATCAACTCGGGAAAACGCCCGTCGATAGCGGCAGCCACCTTCACCGATTGGCTGACCGGATCGACCCGTGCGCCGATGCGCTCGAAGCGCGCCGGATAACGCTGGCCGGTCTCGTCGATCTCGACATCGAAGGCCTGCCCCGGGCGCAGCCAGACGAGCCAGGCCGAGGGCACCAGGAATTCGAGTTCGAGCACGCTGTCGTCGAGGATGTCCAGCAGCGGTTGGCCGGGCTGCACGTACTGCTGCTCGCGAACCTTCTGCTCGGCGACCCGGCCGGCGAACGGCGCGGTGATGCTGCACTTGGCGAGCACCGCCTGCTGGGCACCGACCTCGGCCACCGCCTTCTGCCGGCCGGCGCGGCCCAGGTCGACCTCCAACTGGCCGACCGAATTCAGCTCGGCCAGGCGCCGGTTGGCCTTGTCGGTGGCCTCCGCGGCATTCAGCTCGGCGCGGGCCTTCTGCAACATGGCCTGCTGGACGCTGCAATCGAAGCTGACCAGCGCCTGGCCGGCCTTGAACGCACCGCCTTCGGGGATCGGCAGCTTGTTGACCTTGGCGCCGATCTCCGCCGCCAGGGTGGTGAACTGACGCGGCAGCAGTTGGGCACGAATCTCCTGCCGTTCGATACCGGCGCGGGCCGGAGCGACATCCACAGCCAGGGCCTGGACAGCGCCGGAGCCCAGCGCGGCCAGCAAACAGAGCGTCAAGCGTTTCATAGGCTCGCATCCTTGCGGGCGCGAGCGGCCAGCAATTGCCAACCGTTCCGGCTGGACGCCAACGTCTGGGTCAGGTCGTCCAGCGACATCTCGCCGACGCTACCGATCTTCGGCTCCACGCCCAGGGTCGCCTGCAAGCGGGCCTCGGCGGTCTGCGCCTGGGCCAGGGCCTGGTAGCGCCGGAGCAGGCTGAGGATCGCGGTGGTCTGGTTGGCCACCCGGTCCAGCTTGCTCTGCACTTGGGTCGCTTCGCGGTTGCTCATGTGCTCGCTGATGCGGCGGTCCACCTGCCAGATCGAATCGGCCCGCTGGAACTGGTGCTGCGCGTTGATCAACTGCTGCCGCGCCAAGTGCACTTGCGCCATCACCGCCATCTGCATCGAGACCCGGCGCTGGTCGGCCAGGGCGACGCCCGCCTCGGCCAGTTTGAGCTGGGCGGGACCGGTGAGCAGATTGAACAGGTTGAACGAGAGCTGGACCCCGGTCTCGTTCCACTGGCGGTTCACCAGGTAGCTATCGGTGTCGTAGTTGACCCCGTAGCTGAAATTGAGGCTGGGGAAGAGGCGCGTCAGCGTCTTGCGCGTCTCGTCGCGCGCGATGCGTGCGTTGTAATGCTGCTCGCGGATGTCGGCATTGGCCACCATGGCTACCTCCTCCATGGTCGCAACCGGCACCGCCAAGGCTTGGCGATCAAGATCGAAGTCAGGCTCGACCAGGGCGATGGGCTGGCCGATAGGCGCGTTGATCAGCGCGGCGAGTTCCGTCTGCGCGGTGGACAACTCCTGCTCGATGGCTTCGAGCAGGCGCAGGTTCTCCAGCACCTGGCGCTGGTAGCGCAAGGAGTCGAGCGGGTTGCGCAGGCGCTCGGTCTCCGCCTGATGGGCGTCGGCCAGGGCCTCTTCGGCAACCAGGGTAGTGGCGCGCACCTCCGCTTCGAGCTTTTGCGCGCTGACCGCGCGCCAGAAGGCAGTGCGTACGTCCTGCATCAGCAGGTGCATCGCCTTGCGCCGCTTCTCGCCAGCGATCAGCGCCCGGTCGGCCTGCTGCCGCGAACCGAAATAACCGACACCGAGGTCGAGCATGTTCCAGCTCAGGCTCAGGGAACTGACCGTGTGGTCCCGCTCCTGGGAGATGAAACGGGATTCGGAGAGCGTGCCATCGTCCGAATTGCGGCTCTGGCTGATCTTGTCGTTGTTGCGCGATGTATAGCCCGCCTGCGCCAGCAGCTTCGGAAGCATGTCGTAGCGGGACGCATCGAACTGCTGGAACGCCAGGGCCTCCTCCAGCATGCGGGCGCGACGATCCAGGTTGTACTTGAGCGCCCGGGCGATCACCTGCTCCAGGGTCAGCGGCCCGGTGATCGGCTCGACATCCTGCTGGGCCGCGACACGGTCCGCGCCGCCTTGCTCGCTCAGGGTCTGCTCGGTCAGTGGCTGGGGGTTCAAACGTACACAAGCCGTCAAGGAAAAAGCGACCATCAGGGCTAGGACGGTCTTGGCGGGCGGCAGCTCGATCATGGAGTGGTCTTCGAAGGGGTGGTTCTTTACGCCTGGCCAGGACGCCCAGACGCGTTACGGCACAACGCAATCAACCGCAGGCCCGAAACCCCGGTTGGCACAGGACTTCGGATCTTGCCGACTCGACGGTCGTCCGCGACCGAAGGCGTAGGCGTTTCCAATCACATCGAATCCATGAAGCGAGTCGCGCGAGGCCCCAACGATCCGAAATTGCTGCATCAAATATGTGGCTATTAGCCATCATTGCGCAACTTAAATATGCAGTACCCGATGGTTCACCCCGCATCTCTATTCAAGCGATAAGCGCGCAACCTGAAAATCGGGCGGCCCCCTAGGCCTCCCCCGGGGAAACACCTAGGGGGAAACCCCGATCCGCCTGGCAATTTCAAAGCCTCGCTCGGCGTAAACGGCAACGGTGTAAGAGGGACGTGTATGCGGCGCTCTGCCAAGTGCTCGTGGGGATCGAGGGTGTGGTGGCGAGCTCCGCATTCGGCAGCGGGCAGAAGCGATCAGTTCATGACAACAGCCGACGCTCGGCTACATCGTTGAGCTGTCATGAACGATTTTTTGCGTATGTTGCGACATCACCCTACTGCTGTATCTGTAGATATTCTTCTTCGCGAAGGCTTGCGCTAAGGCCGTCGCAGCTGGCCGACCACTCATACAGCCATTGAGGCAGCGGCGGCGACTGTTCTTCCAGGCCAAGCTCACGGGCAAATTCGGCAGGCGGAACAGTACCCTTGGGCCCCCGGAACAGACCGCGCATGACCACCACTGCGATTACCCGTTGGTCCTTGACGAAGCGGTGCTCGACAAAGCTCCACTTGTGGTCCCAGCCGAGCATGCGCGTGTGAATTTCAAAACTCTCGAACAGCTTCAGCTCGCGACGGAACTTGCCCCACACGTCGCCTACGATGGGTAGCGCACGGTGTCTAAGCGCCACGCGAAAAGCGCCGCTGCGCAGCACATAATCCATACGGCCGACGTCAGCCATGGTGAAGTAGCGACCGTTGGTGACGTGCCGGTTGAAATCCAGGTCAAGTGGCCAGACTCGCAGGCGGACCACAGTTGTGGCCAGCCCAGGCACAGGCCTGCGCCAAGGGCGGCGTAACAGCATCACCAGAAGGCGAAACCATAGATTCATACGGCAAGCACCTGACAAATGAAGAGCGCAGCAGTCTAGGTGGAGTATTTGCGGTAAGGTAGATGCAGAAATGACTATTAACATGCTGATTACGCAATAGCTTGCCATGCACATAACGCTTCTATTGGCCGAATACAGTTCACAGGCCACTGCCGCGCTGGCACTCGAAGTATTGGATGCAGCAAACCGTTTCTCTGCACCCACCGCACCGCCTTTTAGTGTGAGCGTGGCGTCATTGGATGGGCAGCCGGTGGGCAATGCCTTGGGCCGCAGTATGGCCGTGGACGTAGCGCTCAATGCGCTGGAACGAACCGATCTGGTACTGATTCCCGGCTTTCTATTCAGCTTGCGCGAGGCCCTGCCGACCTTTGAGCACTACTGTGCCTGGTTGCGCGGCCAGCATCAGCAGGGAGCGACCATCGCGTCGATGTGCACGGCTACCTTCATGCTCGCCGAAGCCGACTTGCTCGACGGTGTCGAGGCCACCACCCACTGGGCCTTTGCGGACCTTTTCCGCCGCCGCTACCCGACGGTCCGTCTGGATGAGCGACGCATTCTCTGTGAGGACGGACGCCTGATCAGCAGCGCCGGCGCAAGTGCGGCCATGGATCTGCTGTTGCACTTGATTCGCCGGTTCGCCTCACGTGAACTGGCGCAGCAATGTAGCCGGTACCTGCTGATCGACAGCGTGCGCAACGAACAGTCCGTCTATATCAGCTGGTCGATGCCCCGTGGCCACAGCGACGAGGCGGTGTTACGCGTGCAAGACTGGATGGAAACAAACTTCGTCACCCCTTGCGGTATCGACGAGCTGGCTGCAGCCTTCGGTTTCGGTGTGCGCAATTTCAAGCGGCGCTTCAAGGATGCCACCGGTTACGCCCCACTGGCCTACCTTCAGGCGTTGCGCCTGGAAAAGGCCAAGCAATTGCTGGAAACCACGCGTTTGGGCTTCGATGAGATCACCAGCCGCGTGGGTTATGAGGACAGCAACTCGTTCCGGCGCCTGTTTCGCCAGCGTGTCGGCATTTCACCCGCTGCTTTTCGAAAGCGCTTTCTTCGGGCTCCCCCTAGCTACTGACCGAAGATTGAATGCCACGAACGCTTGGAAGGTGAGTTCTGGAAGGGCAGCTTCGGCCAAGACCGACTTTTCTCCATTCGGCCGAACGCCCCCACTCCACAGCTCTCCCAGAGCTGCTACCCACAATCCCTATGAACGCTCGCCCCCTCGCCCAAATCATCTGACCCAGCCTATCCAGCCCGTAAGTCCATCACCTCCTGGAATCCGGCATCAGCCGCATAACCAGCGCGCCGAAGGACGCAACGATTGCCAGCACCACCACCCCGCTCCAGCCCCACTGAGCCAAAGCCGCGCTCCCTAGCCCGGCACCGGTTGCCATGCCAATGAATACGCCGGTGAACAGCACTGCATTCAAGCGACTGCGAGCGGGCGGGTCGATGCCGTATATGATGGTTTGGTGCGCGACCAGCGTCGCCTGGACGGCGAAGTCGAAGCCAATGGCGGCCACCACGATGAGGCCCAGCTGAGCCCCAAGGGGAACGGTGTCAGCCAGGCCCAGGACGGCGAACGAGGCCACAGCCAATGCCGCGCCGAGGCGGGTCACACGCTCGGGTCCGCTACGATCGGCGAGTCTGCCCGCTAACGGAGCCGCCAGGGCACCCGCGGCGCCGGCCAGCCCGAACGCGCCAGCCGCAGCGCTACCCAAGCCGAAATGGGCATGGAGCATCACCGCAAGCGTCGACCAGAACGCACTGAATGCCACGGACAACAAGCCCTGGGATACCGCTGCGCGGCGCAGGGCCGGATGCCGTGACCAGAGTTTCAGCATCGACCCGAGCAGCGCGCCATAGCCCAGCGACGTGGTGGGCGCGAAACGCGGCAACCCGCGCCAGGCACCGATGCCGAACAGCGCAATGGAGACAGCCGCCACCCCGTATACCGCACGCCAGCCAAATTGATCGGCAATCAAACCGCTCATGACCCGCGACAGCAGAATGCCGAGCAGCAAGCCCGTCATCACCGTTCCAACGACGGTCCCGCGTTGCGTCTCCGCCGCCATGGTCGCGGCAGCCGGAACGATGTCCTGGGCCATCGTGGCGGCGAGGCCGATCATGAGACTGGCGACGAGCAAGGCGCCTACGCCCGGGGCGATGCTGCTAAACAGCAAGGCCAGCATGAGCATGCAAGCCTTCGCCAGAATGATCCGACGCCGGTCGTAGCGATCCCCCAGCGGAGCCAGCAGCAGGATACCCAGGGCATAGCCAAGCTGCGTCAGCATCGGAACCATCCCTACCGCACGCTCGCCCGCCTGGATATCGGCGCCAAGCACACCCAGCATCGGCTGGCTGTAGTAGAGCGTCGCAACGCTGAGGCCAGTGCCCGTAGCCAAAAGAAGAATGAGCCCTCGCGAGAGTGCGGATGCGCTCCGTTCAAGCGCGGGGGACACATGTGCTGAGGTGGTCATAGCGGGATTCCATCTTGATCTGAACGAGGCTGCCATTCTCATCGCGTATTGAAAGGCGCTGTAGTAGCCTCGCAGGCAAATCTGTTATGCAGATGGCGTATGAACGAACCCACCCTTTCCGGCCTCGATCGCATTGAACTGCTGCGCACCTTCGTCCGCATCGTCGATGCCGGCAGCCTTTCGGCTGCGGCCGCGCAACTGAACACCACACAACCCACCGTCAGCCGCCGCCTGCAAGCGCTGGAGCGGTCGCTTGGCCTGCAACTGCTCAACCGAACGACCCACGGCATGCAGCTAACCGGCGATGGCGAGCGCTGCTACTCCTATGCCAGACAGGTGCTGGAAAGCTGGATGGAGATGGAGGATGAGCTGATCGGCGCTCGCGAAGACCCTCGCGGCACGCTCCGCGTTCAGGTACCGCATGCCTTCGGGCAGGACCAGTTGATCGCCCCGTTGGGGGAGTATCTGCGCCGGTATCCAAACGTGAGCGTGGAATGGACGCTGCATGATCGCCGGCCCGATTTCACCGCCGAGGGGATCGATTGCGCGATCCAGGTCGGGGTCATCGAAGACCCTTCGGTGGTTGCCATCCGCCTCGGCGAGGTGCCCCGGATCGTGGTTGCGGCGCCGGAGCTACTGGGCAGCACGCCGCTGCCCGCTTCGACCGAACAGCTCCAGCGCTTGCCCTGGCTGGCGCTACGCACCTACTACACCGACGAGGTCGTGCTGACCTGCCTGAGGGATGATCGCTCCCATCGCTTTGCAATCCAGCCCCGGATGAGCACCGACAGCCTCTACGCCCTGCGCAGCGCCGCGCTCGCAGGGCTCGGCGCGTGCGTCAGCTCGGCCTGGATAGTCGCTCGCGATATCGAGGAGGGCCGCTTGATCCAGCTGATACCGCAATGGCAGGCAGCGCCCCTGCCGGTCTACCTGATCTACCCTCACGCGCGCAGCTACCCCGCCAAGCTGCGCCTGTTCGCCGAGCTGATCCGCAACCGCATGCCGAATCTCGTTGGGCTGCGGGCAGCGAGCGCGGGTGCCTCGGAGTGAACAGTCGCCACTAAGGTAGTGCGGGTTTTGTGCGTTATGCGTATGGCCTGATTCTGGCCAGATAGCGTCTGATTCAACTGCCGTTATCCAGCAGAGTCGGGCCTCGCCCCTTCTCTTCGAGCCGCAACGTACAGCGCCCTAACGCAGCGCTGTATGGCGCATTTCCCTTCGATCTGCACCTATCAGCCACCCCGCCCCGGTTCTAGCATCGACCACTCCGAGCAGGTGCAGGCGATGAATGAGATTCCCGGTGAAATCGACTTTTCAGGTTTGACGGCACGCCGGCTGGGGCCGGATGACCTCCAGATGATCTGTGTGCATCGCGAGGCGATGTTTCTCGAAGCGGGGGGCGATCCAGCGGCGTTGCGGGTGATGACCGAGCACTTCCGCCCCTGGTTGCGGCCGCGTCTGGACGACGGGCGTTATTACGGATTTGCCCTGATGGACGAGGCACAGCCCGTCGCGGCGATAGGGCTCATGAGTATCGACTGGCCTCCGCACCCCGCCCATCCGAACCTGGACCAGCGCGGCTATGTGCTGAATGTTTTCGTCGAACCCGCCTACCGGCGTCGGGGCCTGGCTTCGGCATTGATGAAACTGGCGGAAGCCGAGTTCGCGCAGCGCGGCGTCAGCTTCGCCGTGCTCCACGCCACCGAGGCCGGCAAGCCGGTGTATGCGGCGTTGGGTTGGACCGCCACCGCGGAAATGGCCAAGACGATCGGCTGACGTGAGGGCCGCCCTGCCCGCGTCTCCGGTTCTTGAACCGGCCCCGGTGAGGCGGAGCGCATGAGCGTGCTAACCCTGCGCAGCCCGGTGCAGATGAGCCCAAGGCAGTACCAGAAATAGCTCCCAGAATAGTAATTGTCCTTATGCCGCCACTTGACCGTAGCAACTACCCACACTAACCTTCGCCGCATCCCGCCCAAGGCAGTAAGCCGTCCACCCTATCCAGGACGCGCCGACCCCTTGGGCGTTATGCTTTCTGGAGCGGTGAAATGCCAACGGCGATCCTGGTGGATGGTGCTTTTTTCATCAAGCGGTTCCGAAAGATTGAGCCGGCCAATGCCTATAACGCTGAGCGGGCAGCTGATCTCGTTCATCGCTGGGCCACCGCGCATTTGTTTCCAATCGGCCGGCCAGGAGGAAATGGCCAGGGCACTGGGAAACGGCGAGAACTCTATCGAATCTTCTTTTACGATTGCCCGCCACTACTCAAGAAGTACCACAACCCAGTTTCCGGGAAAGCGGTAGATTTCTCTAAGTCTGACGAGGCCGTTTTCAGGGAAGAACTGCACCGCAGACTCAGGGCAAAAAGGAAGCTGGCGCTTCGCCTAGGTCATCTGTCCGGCGATGTGTCTTGGACAATCAAGCCTGAAAAGATCAAGCAGTTGCTCAAAGGCGAGATACAAATTGCAGACCTCACGGAAACCGATGTAAAGATCGACACCAAGCAGAAAGGTGTCGATATGCGCATTGGTGTGGATGTAGCCTCTCTTTCCTTCAAGAAGCAGGTAGATCAGATCGTTCTGATTGCCGGTGACGCGGACTTTGTTCCGGCGGCGAAAATGGCACGTCGGGAGGGGATTGACTTCATCCTTGACCCCATGTGGCAAAACATCCCTGATGGCCTGATGGAACATATCGACGGACTTCGCTCCACATGCCCGAAGCCGCCGGCTCGCACAACGGCAACAATGCCGGCTGAGGCTGCAGCGGGTTAATTTTCTACCGGACTGCACCGGAATATTGAGCCACATAGGGCGAGTATTCCCCGCTCCGCTGCTTGCAGTTGTCGGCCCGGCCAGTTAAGCCGCTCCCCTCCTCTTCTCCCGGCACCGACCTCGGTGAGGCGGAGCGCATGAGTGTGCTAACCGTCCGACAGCTCTTCGCTGGCACACACCGAAGCCGTTCGCCCCAGGAAGCCCCAGCGAGCCGCGACGAGCAGGGGTTTCCACAGGAAGTTCCGCCCCTGCCGGCCTCGCATCTCAACCAAGTGCTGGCGCCGGCAGCGCGCCAAGGCCGCTGGGCTCGGTGCGGTGGCGCGGGCGTCGCGCAGGATGAAGCCAGCGGGCAGCGTCCGCGACCATTTGCGTGGCACCGCCGCCCAAGGGATGTCCGGGAGAAAGCAGGTATGGATGGGCAAGCAACGAATACCCCCTTCCGGCGCCTGCTCCACCAGGCAGAGCAGCTTCAATTCGCGGCGAGCAGAGCGCGGGAACGGCGATAGGCTTTCAGCGTTCATCCGTCCACCCCTGCTCCAGCAGCCAGCGACGCAGCAAGGCCGTATTCACCATGCGCAGCTTGCCGAGCTTCACCGAAGGCAGCACGCCCCGGTACACCCACCCCCGCGCCGTATCGAAAGACACCCCATTGCGCTGCGCCCACTGCGCAATGGTTTCCACATCCTGATGCGAACCCGCCAGCTTAGAAGGTTCCAGCTCTTCCAGTTCCATGCTCGTTCCGTCACTATTCGTGGCAATGCATACCAATGGCGTAAAGACAAATAATTTGTCTGCGCTCGATGCTAATGACAAATATTTTGTCAGGCAAATAATTTGTCTGCCTCGATTAGAGCTTTTTGGAATGATTGAAGAGCGTCTTAGATCGCTGGTTCGCTACATAGGCGCTACAAAGTTGGCCAGTGTGACAACTATAGAGCGCCGCCGCTGGCAGACCGTAGCGACCAACAAGGAAGTGAAGGCCCGCGTCGAGGATATGGAAGCGCTTTTGAAGGCCTTCCCACAGTACGAATTGTGGCTATGGAAAGGCGAAGTCGATCCCGACAACGGCCAAGTGGCCCCTAGCCACGAAGCCTCCCAAGCCAACTAGCCATCCGGAAATTCGCAATGAATCGGCACGCCTGAAGGGAACGTGCCCCAGGAATCGTCAGGCATGGAAAAGCACGAAATCGACGACCGCAATAAACGCCTCGGCCCAACCGGAACCGGGGAGCGTATCTCCCGGTTCCGTTTATAGGCGCCTGGCAAATCCCCTCAGATCAGCTCATATGTTTGCCGCCGTAGAATTCCTCCGCAGCGTTTTTACATACCTGTTTATAGAACTCGTCGCCGTCTTCAATGGTAAAACCAGCACCGACAAAGCAGCCTCGTGCGATTTCTCGGAGGGTATGCCGGATTCCGCTTGCATTGTCATATACGGCATTCAGGCTTCCAATGAGCACCGCCACGTCATCCTTGGACAGGGGCTTTTCACCGCTCATGATGCGTGCGTGATTGACGCAGGAAGTGGCGTTGAGAGCCGTAAACGAGTCGCCTAGACCCGAGCAGTCCTCAAAGCCCGTGCCGTTTTCGTTGACCTTGACATGGGATATCGGCAGGTTTTGCAAATCCGCCATCGCTTTGTGCTTGAGGTCCGCTATCGTTTCAGGATCTCGCTTGAAAACTTTCTCCTGCATGTAGATATAAGCACTATTCAATAGCGGTCCGGCGACGCTGGTATTTCTCTTGAATATGCCCTTGTCCAAATCATCCTTGAAGAATGGTCGACTGAATTCGATTCTATCGGTCTCCGCTTGAGTCACCCTGCCTCGCGCAAAGTGGTCCGCCAGTACCACACCTTCCGCATCCCCCCAACTGTCGGGGCCGGCATAAACCTGTCTGAAAATCAAAAGAGCCTGACCCGCGGCGAACTGGGCTTCGGCGTTGAACTTTCCGTCTTTGCGAAGCAAGTCTTCAAGGGACTCCATGCATTGCCTGGGTGTCAGCGCCCTTTCGCTTTGGGTGGCTTCGAGGAAATGCTTCAAGCCTTTTTCTACAAATGGCGTTGTGACCGATCGTGAAGTGTATCCAGTAGAGCCTGTTTCATCGTTCGGAACGCCGGTCAGCGAATACTTGTTCTTCTTTTCATATGCCGCCGTCTTCGTCAGATCAAAATCCAAAGGAACCTTTTCTGGCTTGAGCTTCTCCACAACCTCCTTATTGGCCAGCTCTCCTTTCAGACACTTGATATTCGTATGCATCGACTCATGCGCCTCCTTGGTATCAAGGAGATTAGCAAGATGCACATTGGTCGCCGCACGATAGTCAACCATGGATGCGAACCGGTTATCCCCACAGAACCGAAGCGAATCCAAGAGCCGGCCAGTTGATTTCTGCCCATCCTGGTTACCGCCATGGTAGCGCTGGTAATACCCTTGGGCTTCTTTCTTGGCTTTGTTCAGCCTTTCATCGCTGGTGAACCCGCCTTTCCCATCATGCAGGGATGTTGTAGACAGGAAGAACTTATTGGCCGCTTTGTCATAAACATAGGCTAGTCCCGCCAGGTATGCCGCATACTTCATCCCGCGAAAACCGGGACTTTGGCCATTACCGGACTGACCTTTCGAAGACTCTGCAGTGGAAGCCGCTATTTCATGTCCTGCCTGGGAAGCGGTGGATGTGGCCGTTTTGTGAAGTGTCGCAGCCGCTTTCTGCGACTGTTTTTGTGCCGTGGTATTTTCCACAAAACTTGCGATTGCGTCGAAATGACTACTCCTGATTCTCATAATTCCCTCACGTCAAATAATATTAAAGAGCCATCAAAACAACAAAATTTGACAGTGAGAGGTATGTGGAAATTACGTCAACGCAGTTCCAACTCTTCTATAGCATCAATAAGCATAAAGCCTTTTAAAATTCTAACCATCATCGCCTGGGTAGTATCAACCTTTGCTGGCGGAGCCGTTGCAAGCCTGACTCATGCCAGCAAGGGGATACATCCAGCCATGTATACGTGCGCAGCCCATACTATTGCGGAGCCTTGCCAGCCAGAAAAGGTTCGTACTTAATAACGTGCATGGGGCGGACAAGTCCGCCCCATGCCCCTGTGACTACTTCTTGAAGCCAGGCAACCCGTTAGCCGCCCGCCACTCTTTGACTGTTCTAGTGATTCCTTCGGCCGAATTGTCGGCCCCAGGCTCCGGCCAATAAATCAAGTCGCTACCAACAGGATGGCCCGTTATTACTATAAAGTGTTCTAGTAGTTGATCTGCACGCTCATCCGTGTCGGACTCATCTTGCCGCGATATTTCTTTTAAAAACTCGACAAAGTCAGATTCCGTAAAGTCCTCAAGACTGTGTTTTCTCAGAAAATCCATGACCACTATCCTTTTTGGTGAAGCCGAGTATGATTTCCTGACTCAAACTAGCAAGATGGCACATCCAGCCATGTATACGTACGCAGTCATACTATTGCGGAGCCTTGCTAGCCAGAAAGGTTCGCACTTAGTAACGGGCAATGGTCGGACAAGTCCGCCGCATGCACTTGTGACTACTCCTTGAAGCCAGGTAGTCCGTTAGCCGCTCGCCACTCTTTAACTATCAGAGTAATTCTTTCTGGCGTACAGTCCGCATCAGACTCAGCGTAATAGATCAAATCTGTTCCAGCCGGATGCTCGGTTAGTTTTCTAAACTCATCTAATAGAATATCCAGCCTGTCGTCTGTCTCCGCTTCGTTCTCGATGAAGATTTCTTTCATGAAGGCAATGAAATCCGACTCTGTATAATCTGAAATTCTCTTCATCTTTACTCGCCCCGATGAATATCAATGTGATTTCTTGGCGTGTTAACACGTAGGTTATCCACGTTGTAAACCTGCCCTCCTTGGGCTACCGACTCAACATGATGCAACTCATAGCTTTCTCTTCCCCCAACCCTGTCGGCTTCTCGCACTTTGGGAGCCTTACCTTTGAGCATTCGTTTTTGGTTAGCCACAATGAACTGCCCACTCAACTCCGCATCATCCGCCACAGTTCTCCAAAACTCAGCCCTGAACGCATCGAAGCTGGAAAACGCCTTTCCCCTGAGCCTATCCGCAATCTGCGCCGGAATCGGTGCCCCAAGCTCCCGGCTGGCCTGTTCCAGCCATATTCCCGTGACGACTTCACCCTGCCCCGTGACCACGCCAGGATCAAGCCGGATGTTCATCACGACGTAGAGCGGCGGCACACCACTGTCAGCCGGGAACACTACGATGGCGTCCCGGTAATCATCCGGTAGCACGGGGTTAACGAAGGTTTCTCCGGCCTTCTCTACGCTGGGGAAGACCAAGATGGCCGGCGTGTTCGGGGCTTGCTCCAGGGTGGGAATACGCCCCTTGTCGTTGGGGTCTGTCGCGGGTGTCCAGATCAGCCCTATACCACTGACATCCGCCACCATCCGGTCGCCTTGGGGCTGGAATTGCACGACAGGAACCTGTTCCCATTGCCCTAGGCGCTCGGTGTTGAACGCATAGCCCCGGAGCTTGCCGTCTGGCTGTTGTTCGATGTGCAACCTAACCCGTGTCCGGGCCGTGGCCATGCCTCTGAGTTCGTCTTCGGTGTAGAGCGCGCTATCGCCCATCCTGGTTGACCATACAAGTGTCACAAGCCCTATCAGGAGCCCACCCGCAACCCCCGTCGTGATGCCTGGGACAAGCCCTCCACCCGCTTCCCCTACGGCTGTTCCAGCGATAGCCAGCCCACCCAATGCCTTGGGCAAATCGGGAGCATTGATCCTCTCGAGCGGGAGGTTCCCAGAGACATCCCGTTCCATGGCCCCCAGCACGGCAACCTCGCCATAGTCCCGCAGAAGATCAACGTACAGCCGCCCCTGACGGCTTATCTGGCCATCCGGCAGGTCGCAGTGTTTGACGAAGGAGCAGACGCGCCGGACGGGCTCGGGCGGAGGCGGTGGATCGGGACGGATGAGTTCGCGAGGCGGTTGCTTGTCGAACTCCCAGCCGTCGAGAGGCGGCTGTGGAAGAGTGGGTTCCTGGGGTGTTCGCCAGGTTTTCGGTGGGTCGTTCTTCAGTGCCGGTCGGCAAACGCTGGGCATCGGCCCAGGTCCTTGATCGCGTGCCATGGTGTTCTCCCTGTCCAAGACAGGGACGACTGTAGGGACGTGCACCCGCCGGTGCCGTGCCGTGATCGACCAGCCGACCGAGCGTCACCGCGCAGTATCAGGCATTTCTCCCAAGTCAAAGTCTGCGGGATCGAAACGCTCGGTGGTGTCCATCCGAATGCCTCGGAGGCTCGCCGTTTCCAGGTGTGCGGCGTAGAGAGGCTCCGCAAAGTAGCTGATCAGGAGGGAGCGGCGGCGTGCGCCGGTCGAGTTCAGGCTGCCCGCGTGCACCAGATCGGCATCGAACACCAGGATGTCGCCTGCGGTGCCTGAAAGTTGCACGGAGCGGGACTCGTCCTGGAGGTCGAACGGCGGCTCTCCTTGCCGCGGGCGGTGGCTGCCGGGGACGATGCGGGTCGCGCCATTCCCGGGGCCGTAATCGTCGAAATACGCCAGGGCGTTGACGCTGTCGCCTGGCCGTTGGGCCGACAAGTCACGGTGCAACTGCTGGTAGCCGCCGCCGGCAAGGGGTTCGCGCCCCTCCACCTGCGAGAGGAAGAAGCGTTCTCCGATCAACTCGCCAACCACCGCCAGCAACTGCGGCAGACGACACACGGCTTGGACCTTCGCCTCGACGTCCAGCAACGAATGGCGCCAGTCCATGCCACGCGGTACCGGCCATTGCTCCGACGGCTTCACCCCTGCATCGAACACGGCGCGAAGGTCATCCAGCCACTCGGCCGGGATCGCTCGACGGAGCAGCGCATAGCCTTCTCGATGGAGCTGCTCGCGATCAGTCATGGCTTCTTCAACTCCGGCCGCCCTGCCTTCAGTAACTTGGCTGACAGTATTCGAGCAGCGGGCGATTTACCATCCGGATATCCCAAGGGACTCCCACCATCGACCAATACCGCCGCACTTGCCGCGCTGGCTACACTCCCCGCATCACAACAACACGGCTACCCGACAACGGAGTGCCCATGCCGCTGCGTACCCTGCTGCTGACGGCCCTGGCAATGATTGCCTTTGCCGGTAACTCCCTGCTCTGCCGGTTGGCGTTGAGGGAAACGGAGATCGATGCCGCCAGTTTCACCGGGGTGCGGATTCTGTCCGGGGCGGCCATGTTGTGGTTGTTGCTGCGTTTTCGCCGGGGCGATGGGGCGCCGGCGGGGAACTGGTGGTCGGCGCTGGCGCTGTTCGCCTATGCCGCTGCGTTTTCCTTCGCCTATATCCGCCTGGATGCCGGGGCCGGCGCCTTGCTGTTGTTCGGCGCGGTGCAGGTGAGCATGTTGTGCTGGGGGCTGTATCGGGGCGAGCGGCTGGGCCTGTGGGCCACGCTGGGGTTGCTGCTGGCGATGGCGGGGCTGGTGGCGCTGCTGTTGCCGGGGGCGAGCGCACCGCCCTTCTTCAGCGCAGTGCTGATGCTGCTGGCCGGCGTGGCCTGGGGTGTGTACTCGCTGTTGGGCCGTGGAGTGGCCGATCCGCTGGCGGCGACAGCGGGGAATTTCCTTCGGGCGATTCCGTTTGCCGTGGTGCTTGGGCTGGCCTGGCTCGGCGGGATGCACTGGGACGGGGCCGGCTTCGTCTATGCGCTGCTCTCCGGCGCGGTGACGTCGGGCGTCGGTTATGCGATCTGGTATACCGCGCTGCGCGGGTTGCGCTCGTTGCAGGCGGCCAGCGTGCAGCTCAGCGTGCCGGTGCTCACCGCCCTGGCCGGCAGCCTGTTGCTGGACGAGGCGCTGACGCTGCGGCTGGCGCTGTGCAGCGTCGCGGTGCTCGGCGGCATCGCCCTGGTGCTGGGGACGCGACAGCGCGGGTGAGCGATATCCACGCGATGGGAAAATGAATTCGCCCCTGCGGATAGCTTTTCGTAGGAGCCAGCTCTGCTGGCGATGCGGTGGTGGGGCCCATCGCGAGCAGAGCTCGCTCCTACAAAAGCACAACGCTGCAACAGCCGTAGGGGTGAATTCATTCGCCCGGCGGGGTTGAGTTGGGCGAATAAATTCGCCCCTACAGGTGCATTGCGTTTTTTTAACGCCCCCGCCCTTCTTCAGCGCTCAAGAATCGCCGTCACACCCTGCCCACCAGCCGCGCAGATGGAGATCAGGCCGCGTCCCTGCCCTGCTGCGTCGAGCAGCTTGGCCAGGTTGGCGACGATGCGCCCTCCGGTGGCGGCGAAGGGGTGGCCGGCGGCGAGGGAGCTGCCCTTGACGTTGAGCTTGGTGCGGTCGAGGGCACCCAACGGGGCGTCGAGGCCGAGGCGGGTCTTGCAGTAGTCGGCGTCTTCCCAGGCCTTGAGGGTACAGAGCACCTGGGCGGCGAAGGCTTCGTGGATTTCGTAGTAGTCGAAGTCCTGCAGGGTCAGGTTGTTGCGCGCCAGCAGGCGCGGCACGGCGTAGACCGGTGCCATCAGGAGCCCTTCGGCGCCACCGACGAAGTCCACCGCCGCCGCTTCGCCGTCCTTGAAGTAGGCGAGGATCGGCAGGCCGCGGGCCTTGGCCCAGTCTTCGCTGGCCAGCAGCACCACCGAGGCGCCGTCGGTCAGCGGGGTGGAGTTGGCGGCGGTCATGGTGCCGCGCGGGCCCCGGTCGAAGCAGGGCTTGAGGGTGGCGAGTTTTTCCAGGCTGATGTCGGTGCGCAGGTTCTGGTCGCGCGTCAGGCCGCGGAACGGGGTGAGCAGGTCGTCGTGCCAGCCTTCGGCATAGGCCGCCGCCATTTTCTGGTGGCTCTCGTAGGCGAGGCGGTCCTGTTCATCGCGGGGGATCGCCCAGGTCTGCGCCATCCGCTCGCAGTGCTCGCCCATGGACAGGCCGGTGCGCGGTTCGCCGTTACGCGGGATCGCCGGGGCCAGGTGGCGCGGGCGGACTTTCAGCAGGGCCTTGATCTTGTCGCCGGTGGTCTTGCCCCGGTTGGCCTCCAGCAGGATCTTGCGCAACCCTTCATTGACACCGATGGGCGCGTCGGAGGTGGTGTCCACGCCCCCGGCGATGCCGCAGTCGATCTGCCCGAGGGCGATCTTGTTGGCCACCAGGATCGCCGCTTCCAGGCCGGTGCCGCAGGCCTGCTGGATGTCATAGGCCGGGGTTTCCGGTGCCAGGCGCGAGCCGAGCACGCATTCGCGGGTCAGGTTGAAGTCGCGGGAATGCTTGAGCACCGCGCCGGCGACGACTTCGCCGAGGCGCAGGCCATGCAGGTTGAAGCGCTCGACCAGCCCTTCGAGGGCGGCGGTCAGCATCTCCTGGTTGCTCGCCGTGGCGTAGGCGCTGTTGGAGCGGGCGAAGGGAATACGGTTGCCGCCGACGATGGCGACCCGGCGCAGCTGGGTCATGGGTGACTCCTTGCGGTGATTGATTGAAGGCTGCTCGACAGCCTAGCGGCCTTTTTAGGTAGAGAAGCCTAGCTTGCCGGCCCCACACTGCATTGGCCGGCTCGCCGACGCGCCGGGCGGCCCGGTCAATGCGTGAAACGCGCGACTGGGTAGAGTGTCCACCACTGAAGACTCATCGAGCAGGAGCCCGTTCATGTCCGATCGTTATATCGACTTCGCCAACTCCAGCTTCGGCCGCCGCCTGGTCGATGCCGTCGGCCTGCCGGCGCCGGTGCGCCTGGAGCGCTGGGAGGCCGGCCGTTCGCGGCCGGTGGACGGGGCGCTGCTGATCGGCGGCGGCGCCCTGGCCGAGGCGCTCGGCGACTGCCTGCCGCGCCTGACCAACGAAGTGTTCGCGTTGCAGGAGGGTCTGCACGGTCTGCCGCGCTGGACCGCCGAGCACGGGCCGAAGCTGAAGGCGCTGGTGTTCGACGCCAGCGGCATCGCCAGCACCGAGCAGCTCGGCCAGTTGCATGAGTTCTTCCAGCCGGCGCTCAAGGGCCTGGCGCTGTGCCCGCGGGTGGTGGTGCTCGGCCGGGCGCCCGAATCCCTCAAGGACCCATTCGCCGCCAGCGCCCAGCGCGCGCTGGAGGGGTTCACCCGCTCGTTGGGTAAGGAAATCCGCCGCGGCGGTAGCGTGCAGTTGCTGTATGTCGGCAAGGGTGCCGAGGATCAATTGGAAGGCGCCCTGCGCTTTTTCCTGTCGCCGAAAAGTGCCTATGTCTCCGGTCAGGTGCTGCGCCTGACGCCTTGCCCGACCCAGGTGAAAGATTGGACGCGCCCACTGGCCGGCAAGAAGGCCCTGGTGACCGGCGCCTCGCGCGGCATCGGCGCGGCCATCGCGGAAACCCTGGCACGCGACGGGGCCGAGGTGATCCTGCTCGACGTGCCGCCGGCCAAGGAGGCGCTGGACGCCCTGGCCGCGCGTCTGGGCGGACGCGGGGTGGCGCTGGACATCTGCGCCGAGGATGCGGCCATCAAGCTGGTCGAAGCGCTGCCGGAAGGGCTGGATATTCTCGTCCACAACGCCGGCATCACCCGCGACAAGACCCTGGCCAAGATGAGCGAGCAGCTCTGGGATTCGGTGATCGACGTGAACCTGCGCGCCCCGCAGGTGCTGACCAAGGCGCTGCTCGACGCCGACAAGCTGCACGAGAACGCCCGCGTGGTGCTGATCGCTTCCATCAGCGGCATCGCCGGCAACATGGGGCAGACCAACTACGCGGTGAGCAAGGCCGGACTGATCGGACTCGCCCAGGCCTGGGCGCCGGCGCTGGGCAAGCGCGGCATCACCATCAATGCGGTGGCGCCGGGCTTCATCGAGACGCAGATGACCGCCGCCATCCCCTTCGCCATCCGTGAGGCCGGTCGGCGGATGAATTCCATGGGCCAGGGCGGCCAACCCCAGGACGTGGCCGAAGCCGTGGCCTGGTTCGCCCAGCCGGGCTCCGGCGCCGTGAGCGGCCAAGTGCTGCGGGTGTGCGGGCAGAGCCTGCTGGGCGCGTGAGGCGGACGCACGTTTTGTAGGAGCGAGCCCTGCTCGCGAAGCGGAGTATCGCCGAACGCACGAATCGCCAGCAGAGCTGGCTCCTACGGAGAGCGGAATCGTGCATTCCGATGGGAGCGAATTCATTCGCGAAAGGCTTCAACGGGGCAGCCCTATGGGCTGCTTGGGCGAATGAATTCGCCCCTACGGGTGAATCGTCTCGGGCGGATGTCGCCCAAGAGCTGCACATTGTAGGAACGAGCCCTGCTCGCGAAGCGGGGTACCGCCGGACGCACGAATCGCCAGCAGAGCTGGCTCCTACAAAAAGCGAAATCGGCGCACGCTCTGTGTAGGGGCGAATTCATTCGCCCAAGGGGCGCGGAGCGGCCCTGAAATGCCTCTACAAGAGCGTCACGCTTAGCCCTTGCCGCGCCGGCGGAATTCCACGGGGGTTTCGCCGACCCAGCGCTTGAAGGCCCGGTAGAAGGTGCTCGGTTCGGAGAAGCCGGTCCGCTCGACGATGACCTCGATGCGTTCATCCGTCTTCAGCAGCAGTTCCTTGGCCAGTCGGCAGCGGTAGTCGGTCACCAGGTCGTTGAAACGCACTCCAGCCATGGCCAGGCGCTCGCGCAGACGGCGCGGCGGCATGTTCAGGCGGGCGGCGACCTGTTCCAGGGTGGCGCCGCTGTCCACCAGCAGTTCACCGATCAATTCGCGCACCTGGCGCACCAGGTCCAGCCGTTCCACTTCGGCCAGTTGCCGCCGCGCCAGGGATTCGTGCATGCGTAGCAGTTCCGGCGCCGCGTGGCGCGACGGTTTGCCCAGCACGGCGGCGTCGAAGACCAGCGCATAGCTGTCGGCACCCAGCCGCACCGGGCAACCGTAGACCTCTTCGTACAGGTCTTCCGGGGCGCCTTCGTTGTGCATCAGGCGTACCTCGTGCGGGATGAAGTCGCCTTCGGTGAGCGCATCGAACAGGCGGATCACCGCCCCGGCGAGCATTTCCGGGAAGTGCCGGGTGGTATCGGACATCTGCCCCAGGGACAGGACGGCCAGCTCGCCCTGTACGTCCAGGCGGGCATTCAGGGTGTCGGAAAGCAGGCGCACGTAGCGCAGCGCATGACGCAGGCCGTCGCCAAAGGTTTCGCTGGAGAGGAACAGGTACTCGAGGAGAAGGCCGTGAAAGGCCGGCAGGTGCCGGGCCAGATACAGGCCGACGTGTTCCTGGCCGCATTCCTCGGCCGCGGCCTTCCAGAACAGTACCTGGGCGGAATGAGGAAAACGGCCGGCCGGCAGACCGCCCGGCGGCAGACCGACACGTCCCAACACCCGATCGGGATCGGTTCCGCTGGCACGCAGGGCGTCGATCACCGGGCGCATCAGCGCCACATCGTCGGTCAGATCACGCATCATTTCACAGCATTCTTCTTATTTGTGAGGCGAGCCATCTTATGCAGCTTTGCTGTTACGGCTCAAGGCGTGCAATGCGTCACAGACGCGATTGACTGCACCGCCGGTGCGCCACGCCAGGCGGCCAATGTGTCCCGCCCCGGCCTGACTAAGCTTCCGGGACCACTTCAAGGAGATCGCCCATGTCCACCGATTGGCTCGACCTGCATACGCTTCCCGCCCTGCCCGGCCTGTTCGCCCGCGCCGCCCTGCGCCGTGGCGTGAAGGGCAAGACCCTGCCGGACCGTGGCTTGCGTTGCGAGGTGCAGGTCGATCCCCGGCACCTGGCGCGCTATCGCCAGGTCTGCGGCTTTCGCAACGATGGCCGGCTGCCGGCCACCTATCCGCATATCCTCGCCTTCCCATTGCAGATGAAGCTGCTCACCGATCCGACATTCCCGTTCCCCTTGCTCGGCCTGGTGCATCTGGAAAACCGCATCCGTGTGCTGCGTACCCTCGGCGGCCTCGGCCCCTTCCGCGTCAGTGTGCGGGTGGACAATCTGCAACCCCACGACAAGGGCGTGCTGTTCAGCCTGATCACCCGCCTGGAGGACCAGCTCGGCCTGCTCTGGGAGGGCGATAGCCGTATCCTTTGCCGTGCCGTGCGTCTGCCCGGCGATCTCGCCAAACGGGTCGAGGAGGCGCCGCTGCCGCTGCTGCCGGTAGACCAGTGGCCCGCCCCGGCCAACATCGGCCGGATGTATGCCCGGGTCGCCGGCGACTACAACCCGATCCACCTGTCCGCCCTCAGCGCCAAGATGTTCGGCTTTCCCCGCGCCATCGCCCATGGCTTGTGGAACAAGGCACGCAGCCTCGCTGCCCTGGCCGGGCATCTGCCGGATGCCGGATACGACGTGGAGGTGCGCTTCCAGAAGCCGGTGCTGTTGCCAGCCTCGGTCAGCCTGCTGGCCAGCGAACCGGCCCCACACGGGCAGTTCGCCTTGCGTGGGAAAGACGACCTGCCGCATATGAGCGGGGCCTGGCGGATGCTGGAGTGAAACCGGCGCCCTCTCCCCCTTGCACCACCCGCGCATCCACCGGAAGCTATGCGGCCTCCAGGAGATGCGCATGAACCTCGACGAACTCACCCAACGCCTGCACGCCATCCGCGACCGTAACGATTGGCGCCGCTTCCACAGCCCGAAGAACCTGGCGATGGCCGCCAGCGTGGAGATGGCCGAGCTGGTGGAAATCTTCCAGTGGCTGAGCGAGGACGAATCGCGCCGCCTGCCCCCGGAAAAACTGGAGCACGCCGGCCAGGAAGTCGGCGACATCGTGCTTTATCTCCTGTTGCTCTGCGCCGAACTGGGCATCGATATGGAACAGGCGGTGCGCGCCAAGCTGGCCGACAGCGAGCGGAGGTTCGCCCGATGAAGGATCGCCACTTCGACGAACTGGCCACCCGCTTCGCCGAGAAAATCTACGGCGGCGCCAAGGGCGCGATCCGCCTGGCCGTGCTCCAGGCCGACCTGGCCGAAGCGCTGCCGCAGCGCTCGCTGCGGGTGCTGGACGTCGGCGCCGGGCTCGGCCACATGGCCTTGTGGCTGGCCGAGCGTGGCCATCGGGTCACCCTTGCCGAGCCGGCCGAGCCCATGCTCGAAGCCGCCCGCGAACGCTTCGCCCAGGCCGGGCAGCCGGCCTCCTTCATCCAGGCGCCCTGGCAGGACCTGCTGGGCCAACTCACCGAACCCTACGACCTGGTGCTCTGCCACGCGGTGCTGGAGTGGCTGGCCGAGCCCCACGCCATCCTGCCCGTGCTGCACCAGCTCTGCGCACCCGGCGGCTGGCTGTCGCTGGCCTTCTATAACCGTGATGCGCTGATCTACCGCAACCTGCTCAAAGGCCACTTCCGCAAGCTGCGCAAGGAGAAGTTCGCCGGCGAAGGCCAGAGCCTGACGCCCCAGCGTCCACTGGACCCACGCGAACTGGAAGGGCAACTCGATGGGCTCTGGACGGTCGAAAACCGTAGCGGCGTACGGGTGTTCCACGACTACATGCCCCAGGAATTCCAGGCCCGCGCGGAGCTGGTCGACCTGCTGGAGATGGAGCTGGCCTACCGGCGCCACCCGAGCTTCGCCGGACTGGGACGCTACCTGCATTGGATCTGCCGTCCGGCGGCGTAGAATGCGGCGAACGGACCGTTCGCCGGAGGGAAGCCATGGCCAACCGACTCATCCTCGCGACCCTGCTGCTCGGCCTCGCCGGCTGCCAGAGCCCGAATCCCTATACCGCCAGCTCCAACCCGCTGCCGCCGGCGCCTCCGCTGGCGGCCAACACCCTCGACCTCAGCGCCTACCCGGCCGCGCCGCGTGACTATGGGCGCTATCGCAGCTGGACCTGGCTCGATGGCCGCCTGCCGGCCGGTTCGGCCTGGGCCAGCCCGGAGCAGATTCGCGAAGCCGTCAGTGCCGCCCTCGATCAGCGGGGGCTACGCCCGGCCCAGGCCGGTGCCACGCCCGATCTCAAGGTCAGCGCCGACATGCGCCTGGAGCGCCGTCTGCGACAGGTCCGCGAGGATTACGGCGGCTACTACGGCCACGGTCGTTACTGGAATGACTACGGCGCCTGGGGCAGCGTGCCCATCGTGCGGACCTACGAAGAAGAGGTCATCGTGGTGCGCGTCGACCTCTACGACGCCGCCGACGGCCAACCGGTGTGGAGCGGTACCGGGGAGATGTACAACCGCGGCGACCAGGCCGAACGCGCCGATGCGCTGCGTGAAGCGATCAAGCGCGCCCTGGAAAGCTATCCGCCGGCGTAACGTCCAAAGCGGCTAGCGTGCCTGCTCCAGCAGCTCGCACAGCCGTGCGGTCGCCTCCAGCATCTGCAGGCTCGGGCGCTCCAGGCCTCGGTCGGGTACGGCCCAGACCTGCCCGTGGCGCACCGCATCCAGTTGCGGCCAGGCTTTCCAACCGTCGATCAGTTTCGCTTCGCTGGCCAGGATCACCTGCGGATTGCGCGCCAGCACCGCCTCCACACTGATCTGCGGCGCCGGTTGCTGGAGGTCGGCAAAGACATTCTCGGCCCCGCAGACGCGCAGGGCATCGCTGATGATCTGCCGGCCACCGACGGTGTATAGCGGCTGGTCCCAGATCTGATAGAACACCGTCAGCGGCCGCTCGCGCCGATAACGCTGCTGCAACGCGATCAACCGCGAGCGGAAGGCGGTGGTCACCTGGCGAGCCCGTTTGCCCCGGCCGATGCGCTCGCCGAGCTCGGCGGCCTGATCGGCGAGGTCCGCCAGCCGATGCGGCTCGGCCTCGTAGAGGGGAATGCCGAGCTGGCGGAGCTGATCGCGCTGGCCGGGGCCGATGCTGTCCGGCCAGAGCAGGATGAGATCGGGGCGCAAGCGCAGCAGGCGTTCCATCTCCAACTGGCCGTAACGGCCGACCGAAGGTTTGTCCGCCAGCGCCGGCGGCCGCTCGCCGCCATCCAGCACACCCACCAGCAGGTCCCCAGCCTTTAACTCCAGCATCAGTTCGCTGAGGGAAGGCGCCAGGCTCACCACCCGTTCGGCCGCCTGCACCGGCAGGGCCAGCCAACAGAGGACTAACAGGACAGCGCGCATCAATGCAGTTGAGCCGGAATGCGGTAGAGGTAGAACAGGATCAGGCTGGCGATGGCCAGCAGCATCAGGGGGATCGCTTCGAGGCCGACGAATACCGCCAGGGCGGCGATCCAGGCGGGGAGCCCGGCCGCCAGGAAGGCGATGCGACGACGACGCGCCAGTTCGAGCCAGGCTGCCGGCTCTTCGGGCGTATCCAGGGCCTTCTCGGTGGCGATCAGGCCGCGCTTGTAGGCATGAAACTGCGGCAGGCTGAAGAACAGCGAGGCCAGGCCGGCGACGAACAGCGGCATCTGCAGTACCGGCATGATCGGATCGGCGCTGCCGAACAGCAGGCTGAAGACGAATACCGGGGCCAGGGTCAGGGCGAGCTGGCGCCACCACTCCATGGCCAGTCGGCGCCGCACTTCGCCACGGGTCATGGTTGTTCCACTTCGCCCTGGTGGAGGTTGCCGAGCAGGTGGCCAAGCTTGCCGGCCTTGGCCGCGAGGTACTTGCGGTTGTGCGGGTTGAGCCCGGTCTGCAACGGCTTGCGCTCCGCCACGCGTACGCCGAAACCTTCCAGCGCGTTGACCTTGCGTGGGTTGTTGGTCATCAGCTTGAGTGCGGTGATGCCCAGGTGTTCCAGCATCGGCTTGCAGATCGCGTAATCGCGCATGTCGGCGCCAAAACCGAGCTGCTCGTTGGCTTCGACGGTATCCGCTCCGCCGTCCTGCAACTCGTAGGCGCGGATTTTGTTCAGCAGGCCAATGCCACGGCCTTCCTGACGCAGATAGAGCAGCACGCCCCGACCTTCGGCGGCGATGGCACGCAACGCGGCTTCCAGCTGGAAGCCGCAGTCGCAACGCAGGCTGAACAGCGCATCGCCGGTCAGGCATTCGGAATGGAGACGACCGAGCACCGGCTCGCCATTACCCACGTCGCCCAGGGTCAGGGCCACATGTTCCTTGCCGCTGGCTTCGTCGAGAAAACCGTGCATGGTGAAAACCGCAAAGGGCGTCGGCAGTTGGGAGGCGGCGACGAAGACGACGGACACCTGAAGACTCCTGAAAATTCGGCAGGGCGGCATTGTAACAGCCGCATCGGCGAGCGGGTCAGCCTGAATTGTCGATCATAATGATCAACAACAAGCCCCAAGCTCCACAGTATGCAGATCACTCTCGACCTGACACCAAACCCCGCTTTTACTTGCCGCTTACAGCTTGAAGCTTGCCGCTACCCCTTACATTTTGGATTCCAGCATGAGCACGCCCTGTTCCTCGCGCCAACGCACGCGGTTGAGGAAGCTCATGCCGAGCAGTGCTTCGGTGGGCGAATCGCCTTCCAGCACCACGGCTTCGACGCCGAGGACTTCCAGGCCGCCGACCTTCACGCTGTTGAGGTCGACCCGCCAGGCCTTGGCCGTACCGCTGGCGGTGCTCACCACCATGGGCCGGCCGTTGACGCGGAAGTCGAGGCCGAGGCGCCGGGCCTGGGCTTCGTTCATCGCCACCGAGGTGGCTCCGGTATCCACCAGGAACTGCACCGGATGGCTGTTGATGGAGCCGGCGACCCAGTAGTGGCCTCCCGCGCCCTGGGCAATGCTCAACTGGCTGCGGGTCGGCGCGGCGAAGCCCTGGCTGTACTCGCGCGTCATGCCGTAGGTGCGTTCCACACCGTCCACCCGCAGCACGGCGCCGCGACTGTCGGCACTGACCACCACCACCCCGCCGGGCCCGGTCTGGCCGACCTTCACCAGCTTGCGCTGGCCGTCCACGTTGAGCACGGCCGCTCCCGGGAACAGGCCCACTACCTGCACCTGGGTCTCCGCCTGGCCTGACAGCGAGGTCACCAGCAACAGGCCGGCACAGATCAGTTTGAAACGACGCATCTGGTTCCACCGAATGGGTCAATCGAAAGGGTAAGGCTGCTTCCAGCGCTCGAACATCGGCCGCAGGCGCCCGGACCGTACCAGCTCCGCCATGCGCCGGTCGAACAGCGCAGCCAACTGGCGCCCGCGCGGGCTGTCGGTGAAGCCCAGGTAAAGCGGCAACAAGGTCAGCCGGGTAACGCGGTAGGCGTCCTTGTCCTTGGCCTGCTCGAGCAGTTCCTCGATCTCGGTCTGGGCATCCAGATAGTAGTCGGCATGGCCGTAGGCGAGCATCGCAAGGATACTGCCCGAACGCTGGATTTCCTGGTATTGCTTCAAATTCGGCAAGTATTGCTGGTACTCGTAGCCACGCAGCCAGACCAGCCGGTAATCGCCGATGGTCTCCAGGGTCGGTGCCGGCTTGTCTTTCAGGCCGAGCGCGCAGATGCGGTCGGCGTCGTAGTGCCAGCGCGGATAGAACGCCCCTTCGACTTCGTTGAGGTAGGAGCCGACCCAGGCGTCCGCGTCGCCACGCAGCACCAGCCCGGTGGAACGGGTATAGGGCATGCTGCGGTATTCCAGCTTGACGCCCACGGGCTCGAAGACTTCACGCAACAGCTCCCAGGCCAGCCCGGTACCGTCGGCATTAGTGTGGTCTTCCCAGACCTCGCTGACCATGCGAATGCGATCGGGCAGCGGCTCACCGGCCAGGACCGTGGTCCAGCCGAGCATGCCCAGCAGCAATCCGCATAACCAAGTGCGCATCGGAACCTCTACAGCACCGCCCAGACGATCAACTGCATCGCCAGCCAGGCGAAGACCCCCGCCAGCACGTCGTCGAGCATGATGCCGAAGCCACCGTGGACGTGACGGTCGATCCAGCGGATCGGCCAGGGCTTGGCGATGTCCATCACCCGGAATACCAGAAAGCCTAGCAGCAGCCAGACCCAGCCCTCCGGCACCAGCCAGAGGGTGATCCACATACCGACCATCTCGTCCCAGACGATGCCTTCGTGGTCATGCACCTTGAGGTCGGTAGCCACCTTGCCGCACAACCAGCAGCCGAACAGCATGGTGACGCCGAGCATCAGCCAGTAACCCCAGTCCGGCAGCATCTGCCAGAGCGGGATGAACGGCAGCGCGACCAGCGATCCCCAGGTGCCGGGCGCCTTGGGCAGGGTGCCCGAGCCGAAGCCGAAGGCCACGAAGTGCCAGGGGTTACGCCACACCGTGGAAGGTGCTTTTACCGTGTCAGTCACCGGCACTCCCGAAATGTTGATAGCCCCGGGCCGGCGGGTCGATGACCCGGCCTGCCGCATCGAGCAGTTGAACCCCTTCGCCAGCCTCCACGCGGCCAATGACCCGCACCGGCCAATCTTCGGCACGCAGGGCGGGGAGATGCTGCTCCGGCAAGGTGAAAGCCAACAGGTAATCGTCGCCACCGCCCAGGGCGCACTCGACGGCCCTCGACTCGCCCAGCAACGCGAGCAGCGCAGGGGAAAGCGGCACGCGGGCAGCCTCGATCTTCAGTGCGACCGCCGAGGCGTTCGCGATGTGCCCGCAATCGGCGAGCAGCCCGTCGGAAATATCCAGCGCCGCCGAGGCGCGTCCGCGCAGGGCCTGACCCAGCGTCAGTTGCGGCTGTGGCGACCAGTAGCGGGCCAGCAAGGGCGCGGCGACCTCTTCGGGTGCGCTCATCCGTTCCAGCACCAGCTCCAGCGCACCCGCCGCATCGCCGAGATCGCCACCGACGCAGAGCAGATCGCCGGGGCGCGCACCGTCACGGGTCAGCGCCTGCCCACGCGGCACCCGGCCAAACACAGTGAGGGTCAGGCATAACGGGCCGCGCGTGGTATCGCCACCGATCAGCGCCAACCGGCACTGCCGGGCCATGACATCCAGGCCACGGGCGAACGCCTGCAGCCAGTCGGCGTCGGCCGTGGGCAACGTGAGCGCCAGGGTGAAACCGATGGGCGTGGCGCCCATGGCGGCCAGGTCGCTGGCGGACACCGCCAGGGCGCGCTGGCCGAGCAGGAAGGGATCGCAGGAAACGGGGAAATGCACGCCGGCGACCAGGGTGTCGGTGGACACCGCCAGTTGTTCGCCGGGCGGCAGGTCGAGCAATGCGCAATCGTCACCGATGCCACGGGCCACGCCCTCCGCCGGCTGCGCGCAGGACGCAGCGGCGAAGAAGCGGCGAATCAGCTCGAATTCACCCATGGCTCAGACCGCCTCGGGGCCAGCCGCCATCAACGGACAGCGGCGCCCGTTCAGCGCTTCTCGCCCCGCACTTCGGCCGCACGCAGGCGCGGGGCCAGCTTGTCCAGCACGCCATTGACGAACTTGTGCCCGTCGGTGGCGCCGAACACCTTGGCCAGCTCGATGCCTTCGTTGATCACGACCCGGTAGGGCACGTCGACGCGGTTCATCAGCTCGTAGGTGGACAGCCGCAGGATCGCCAGCTCGACCGGGTCGAGCTCTTCCATCGGCCGATCCAGGCAGGGCTCGATGGCCTCGTCCAGCTCGGTCTTCTGGCGCGGCACGCCATGCAGGATTTCATGGAAGTAGGCACCGTCGACGCCGGCGAAATCGTTGTCCACGCGGAACTGCGCTTCGATCTCGTTCAGCGCCTGACCGGCGATGTGCCACTGATACAGGGCCTGCATGGCCAGGCTGCGCGCGACCCGGCGCTGGGCGATCTTGCCCTTGGCCGGCGGCGTCGGCTGGGCGTCCGGGCTGTCGTCTCGATTCAGGCTCACTTGGCCTCCAAGGCCGCCAGCAGGCTGACCATTTCCAGGGCGGAAAGCGCGGCCTCGGCACCTTTGTTGCCGGCCTTGGTGCCGGAACGCTCGATGGCCTGCTCGATGGTGTCGACAGTCAGGACGCCGAAGGCGACCGGTACACCGAACTCCATGGAGACCTGGGCCAGGCCCTTGGTGCACTCACCGGCGACGTATTCGAAATGCGGGGTACCGCCACGGATGACCGCGCCGAGGGCGACGATGGCGGCGTACTCGCCTTGCTGGGCGACTTTCTGGCAAACCAGGGGGATTTCGAAGGCACCCGGCGCCCGGATGATGACGATGTCGTTTTCGCTCACGCCGTGGCGAACCAGGGCGTCGACGGCGCCGCTCACCAGGCTTTCGACGACGAAGCTGTTGAAGCGGCCGACCACCAGGGCGAATTTGCCTTTGGGGGCGATGAAGGTACCTTCGATGGTCTTCAGGGTCATGGACGAGTCTCTTCTCTTTAAAGAACGAGGGCGCGGCTCCGTCGGAGCCACGCCCTGCGGGTCATTCAGCGGGGAGGTATTCTACAACTTCCAGGTCGAAACCGGATATCGCGTTGAACTTCATCGGCGAACTCATCAGGCGCATCTTGCGCACGCCGAGGTCGCGAAGAATCTGCGAACCGGCACCAACGGTGCTGTAGGTGGTCGGTGCCTTGCTCGGCACGCTCTCCGCCTCGCGGATATGCGCCAGCACCGCATCGCCTTCCAGCGGATGGCCGAGCAGCAACACCACGCCGCTGCCAGCCTTGGCCACTTCGGCCATGGCCGCGCGCAGGCTCCAGCGGCCCGGCTGGCGGACCATCAGCAGGTCGCGCAGCGGGTCCATGTTGTGCACCCGCACCAGGGTCGGCTCCTCCGGACAGATCTTGCCGAGGGTCAGCGCCATGTGCACGTCGCCCTCGACCGAGTCACGGTAGGTCACCAGATTGAAGTGTCCCAGCTCGCTGTCCAGCGGCTGTTCGGCGACACGCTCGATGGTGCGCTCGTGGATCAGCCGGTAGTGGATCAGGTCGGCGATGGTGCCGATCTTGATCCCGTGCTGCTCGGCGAAGACTTCCAGCTCCGGGCGACGGGCCATGGTGCCGTCGTCGTTCATGATTTCGCAGATCACGCCGCTCGGTTCGAACCCGGCCATCCGCGCCAGGTCGCAGGCCGCCTCGGTGTGGCCGGCGCGCGCCAGGGTGCCGCCGGGCTGGGCCATCAGCGGGAAGATGTGACCCGGGCTGACGATATCCTCGGCCTTGGCGCTCTTCGCCGCGGCCACTTGCACGGTGCGCGCGCGGTCGGCGGCGGAAATGCCGGTGGTGACGCCTTCGGCTGCCTCGATGGAGACGGTGAACTTGGTGCCGAAGCCGGAGCCGTTGCGCGGCGCCATCAGCGGCAGCTTGAGCAGCTCGCAACGCTCGCGGGTCATGGGCATGCAGATCAGGCCACGGGCGTACTTGGCCATGAAGTTGATGTGCTCGGCCTGCACGCATTCGGAGGCCATGATCAGGTCGCCTTCGTTCTCCCGATCCTCGTCATCCATGAGGATGACCATCTTGCCCTGGCGGATGTCTTCGATCAGTTCGTCGATGCTGTTGAGTGCCATCGTGGCGTTTTCCTTCAATTCTTCAGGTAGCCGTGTTCGGCCAGGAAACTTTCGCTGATGCCGGAAGCCTTGGGCTCGGCAGCCTTGTCGCCGAGCAGCAGGCGTTCGAGGTAGCGGGCCAGCAGGTCCACCTCCAGGTTCACCTGCCGTCCGGGGCGGTAGTCGGCCATGATGGTCTCGGCCAGGGTGTGCGGGACGATGGTCAGCTCGAACTCGGCGCCGTTCACCGCGTTCACCGTCAGGCTGGTACCGTCCACGGTGATAGAGCCCTTGAGGGCGATATAGCGCGCCAGCTCGCGCGGGGCGCGGATGCGGAACTGTATGGCGCGGGCGTTATCGGAGCGCTCGACGACTTCGCCGACACCGTCGACGTGGCCGCTGACCAGGTGGCCACCGAGGCGGCTGGTGGGCGTGAGGGCTTTCTCCAGGTTGACCCGGCTGCCGGCCTTCAGGTCGATGAAGGCGGTGCGCGCCAGTGTCTCGCGGCTGACATCGGCCCAGAAGCCGTTGCCGGGCAACTCGACCGCGGTCAGGCAGACACCGTTCACCGCGATGCTGTCGCCCAGCTTGACGTCGGAGAGGTCGAGCTTGCCGGTCTCGACATAGACACGGACATCGCCGCCCTTGGGGCTGAGCGCGCGAATGGTGCCGATGGCTTCGATTATGCCGGTGAACATGAAACCTCCCTCGCGGCGAACGAACGCGAACAGCGAATTATAAGCAGCGAAGCGCTGCCGGCGAGCCTGCCGGAAAGCGACCTGTCTGCGGGGTAAAACCGTCGTGGCATGGAACAGACTCCTGTTTTGGGAAAAACAGGGCTTGGATCGAAAGGGATTTTCGGTCAGGCACGCGCGGCGCGCCCGTGCAGGCAATCCCGTTCTCTCTTCATCCGGACTGTGACCGTCGGCCCCGGAATCGCACCGGGTCTGCTGACCTTGACCGTATGGACAAGCGCTCGCGGGCTAGACGCATTGCGCGCCATTACCGCCGGTGGGGAATTTCGCCCCGCCCTGAGAACGTACATCCGCCATCTGCATGGCTGGGTGGCGTTGTATCACACTTGCCGCTTGCGTGCATGGGCCGCCGGCCAATGGCAGCGACAGGAATGGCAGGGAATTCGCTCGATGAAGCGGAGGGAGAGGGCCCGGCGCCGCAGGTACGGCCCGGGCCGGTGGCGTCGTCAGGCGGCGCTGACCTGATAGCCCTCTTCTCGGATCGTCTCGATCAGTTCATCCAGCGGCAACCGGCTGGCCACCCGGACTTCGCCGGCGCCCAGATCGACCTGCACGTCCGCCGCCTGATCGCGGGACTGTACGGCCTCGGTGATCGCCTTGACGCAATGCCCGCACGACATGCCCTGCACTTTCAATATCTGCATGATGAAGCCTCCTGGGTGAGTGTGCCGACAGTGTCATCCTTACCATCGTGGCAAGGTCAAGCTTGCCCGCTCGCGTGGTCTCGACCAAGCTCCAGAGAGTCCACATGCCCAGGAGCCGTCATGCGTATCCGCCCGTTGTTCCTCGCCCTCGGGGCCGCCTGGACGGCCCTGGCCGGCGCACAGACGCCCGTCGACTATGCGGTGCTGATCATCTCCCGCGAACGGCTGGAACTGCCCAACGCCTGCGACGTCGGCCTTTACCTGCAAGACCAGCTGGCCGCCCGCTTGGTCCAGGGTGAAGCGGTTTCCTTCAACCTGCCCCCCGGCCCGCTGAGCATCCGCCTCGGCACCTTGGGCGCCGGCCCGTGCAAGCCCGGCATCGAGCAGCAGATGCGCCAGGACCTCCGGCTACAAGCCGGACAGATTCGCAAATATCGCCTCGCCCAGGGCACTCAGGGGCTTTACCTGATCGAGACGCCAAATCCATAGGGGCTATTCATTCCCAAAAGGCTTCGGGGCTTGACCTTACCAAGGGGGCAAGGTTGATCCTAGGCGGGAACTCAAGGAGATCCCCATGGCGAGCCTCAATCTTGACCTCCCCATCAGCGGCATGACCTGCGCCTCTTGCGCCGGCCGGGTCGAGCGCGCCCTGCGCAAGGTGCCCGGCGTGCAGAGCGCCACCGTCAACCTGGCCAACGAACAGGCACGCATCGAAGCCAACGACGCCACGCTGCCGGCCCTGATCGAAGCGGTGGAAGCCGCCGGCTACGGCGTGCCCAGCCGCACCCTCGAACTGGCGCTGGGCGGCATGACCTGCGCCAGTTGCGCCGGCCGTATCGAACGTGCCCTGCGTAAGGTGCCGGGCGTGCGCGACGTGACCGTCAACCTGGCCAGCGAACGCGCGCATCTGGAACTGCTCGGCGATGTCGACAGCGCAACGCTGGTCCAGGCCGTCGAGGCCGCCGGTTACCAGGCCCGGCCGCTGGACGATGCCCAGCCGGCCGAAGACCTGGCCGAAAAGCGCCTGCGCCACGAGCGCTGGTCCGCCCTGCTCGCCCTGGCCCTGGCGTTGCCCCTGGTAGTCCCGATGATCGCGGAATGGCTGGGCCTGCACTGGATGCTGCCGGCCTGGGTGCAATTCCTGCTCGCCACGCCGGTGCAGTTCATTCTCGGCGCGCGCTTCTACGTGGCCGCGTGGAAAGCGGTGAAAGCCGGCGCCGGCAACATGGACCTGCTGGTCGCCCTCGGCACCAGCGCCGGCTATGGCCTCAGCCTGTACCAGTGGTGGGCCGCGCCGGCTGGCGTCCTGCCGCACCTGTATTTCGAAGCCTCGGCCGTGGTGATCGCCCTGGTCCTGCTCGGCAAGTACCTGGAAAGCCGCGCCAAACGCCAGACCAGCGCGGCCATCCGAGCCCTGGAGGCGCTGCGCCCGGAACGCGCCGTGCGGGTGGTGGATGGTCGCGAAGAAGACGTCGCCATCGCCGCACTGCGCTTGGGCGACCAAGTGCTGGTCAAGCCCGGCGAACGCTTCCCGGTAGATGGCGAAGTGCTGGAAGGCCAGAGCCACGCCGATGAGGCCCTCATCAGCGGCGAGAGCCTGCCGGTGCCCAAGCGTCCCGGCGACACGGTGACCGGCGGCGCCATCAACGGCGAAGGCCGCCTGCTGGTGCGCACCACCGCACTCGGCGGCGAGACCGTGCTGGCACGGATCATCCGCCTGGTGGAAGACGCCCAAGCCGCGAAGGCACCGATCCAGAAGCTGGTGGACAAAGTCAGCCAGGTATTCGTCCCGGTGGTCCTGCTGATCGCCGTGCTGACCCTGGGCGGCTGGCTGCTTGTCGGCGCCGAGCTGGAGACTGCCCTGATCAATGCCGTCGCCGTGCTGGTGATCGCCTGCCCCTGCGCGCTCGGCCTGGCCACCCCGACGGCGATCATGGCCGGTACCGGCGTGGCTGCGCAGCACGGCATCCTGATCAAGGACGCTGAGGCCCTGGAGGTCGCCCACGGTGTAACGGCCGTCGCCTTCGACAAGACCGGCACGCTCACCTCCGGCACCCCGCGCATTGCCCGTCTGGCAGCGGTCGACGGTGACGAAAGCGCTCTGCTGGCCCTGGCCGGCGCGCTCCAGCGCGGCAGCGAACACCCGCTGGCCAAGGCGGTGCTGGACAGTTGCGCCGAGCACGGCATCGACGTACCCGCCATCCAGGACAGCCAGGCCCTGGCCGGGCGCGGCATCGCCGGCAGCCTCGATGGCCGGCGGCTGGCCCTGGGCAACCGTCGCCTGCTGGAGGAAAGCGGTCTGGAACCCGACGGCCTGGCCGAATCCGCACGAGCTTGGGAAGCCGAGGGGCGTACCCTGTCCTGGCTGATCGAGCAGGCGCCGCACCCGCATGTGCTCGGCCTGTTCGCCTTCGGCGATACGCTCAAGCCGGGCGCCGACGAGGCCGTGGCCCGGCTGAACGCGCACGGCATCCGTAGTCACTTGATCACCGGCGACAACCGCGGCAGCGCGCGGGTGGTAGCCGAGGCGCTGGGCATCGACGATGTCCACGCCGAAGTACTGCCGGCGGACAAGGCCGCCACGGTCGCCTCGCTCAAGCAGGGCGGCGCGGTGGTGGCGATGGTCGGCGACGGCATCAACGACGCGCCGGCCCTGGCTGCCGCCGACGTCGGCATCGCCATGGGCGGCGGCACCGACGTGGCCATGCACGCCGCCGGCATCACCCTGATGCGTGGCGATCCGCGCCTGGTGCCGGCGGCCCTGGAAATCAGCCGGCGCACCTATGGCAAGATCCGCCAGAACCTGTTCTGGGCCTTCATCTACAACCTGATCGGCATCCCGCTGGCGGCCTTCGGCCTGCTCAGCCCGGTAGTCGCCGGTGCGGCCATGGCCCTGTCCAGCGTCAGCGTGGTAAGCAACGCGCTGCTGTTGAAAACCTGGAAACCGGAAGAATGAGAGGGAACCCACCATGAACATCGGTCAGGCAGCGAAGCAGAGCGGACTCTCGGCGAAGATGATCCGCTATTACGAGTCCATCGGGCTGATCACCCCGGCCGGGCGCGGCGACAACGGTTACCGGTACTACAACGGCGACGACCTGCATCGTCTCGCCTTCATCAAGCGCGCGCGGGACCTGGGCTTCTCCCTCGAGGAAGTGGGCAAGCTGCTCACCCTCTGGCAGGACCGCCAGCGGGCCAGCGCCGACGTGAAGGCGCTGGCTGGCGCCCATGTCGAAGAGCTGAACCGCCGGATCGCCGAGATGGTCGGCCTGCGCGACACCTTGCAGGAGTTGGTGGACCATTGCCAGGGCAACGACCGCCCCGATTGCCCTATCCTCCGTGACCTGGAGTCGGGTGGCTGTTGTCATTGAGCGGAACGCAGCCCGGATAAGCGAAGCGCAATCCGGGCCGGGGTTGGGCATTACGGGGCCGCTACGCGGCCTTGGGCGAATGAATTCGCCCTATCGATGTGTTCCAGGCGTCAGGCTATGGCGATCACGACGACGCACTCGCCGCATCACCGAGACGTCCCCGTAGCCGGGCCAAGGCCTCCTTCGGCAGGATGGTGATCGCCAACCCACCGAACACCAGCCCACAGGCCAGCCAGCCCGCCGCATCCAACGCTTCGCCGAGCAACAGCCAGCCGGACAGCAGCCCCGACACCGGTACCGCCAGGGCGAACGGCGTCACCAGGCTGGCCGGGTAACGCCGCAGCAGAAAGCTCCACAAGCCGAAGCCCACGGTGGTCGCCACGTAGGCGATGAACAACAGCGCACCCACGCCTCGCCAGCCGAGCCCGTCGAACGCCCCGACGATCGCCTGCGGCCCTTCGAAGATGTATGACAGCACCAGCAGCGGCAAGGGCGGAATCAGGCTGACCCAACTGATCAGGCGCAGCATGTCGCTGGCACCGGAGCGCTTGGTGGCGATGTTGGCGAACGCCCAGGCCAGGGCTGCGCCGATCACCAGCAGGAAGGCCAGCAGACTGTCGCCCAATGGCCGGTCCAGGCCGATCAGCACCAGCCCGCCCACCGCCAGCAACATGCCGACCAACGCTCGCGGGCCAGGCCGTTCGCCGAGGAACAGCACGGCGATCAGTACCGTGAAAAATACCTGGCTCTGCAGCACCAGCGCGGTCAATCCGGCCGGCATGCCCAGGCGCATGCCGACGAAGACCATGCCGAACTTGATCACCCCGAGCAGCACGCCGATCTGCACGATGCGCCAGAACGGTGCCGGCAGCGGCCCGCGCAGAAACAGCAGCGGCAAGGCCGCCAGGGCGAAACGCAGGGCGCAGAAGAGCAACGGCGGGAAATCTTCCAGGCCGACCTTGATCACGACGAAATTAAAGCCCCAGATCAGGGTGACCAGCAGGGCCAGCAAGGCATGGGGGAAGGACATGAGGCGCGCTCCGACAAGGCGAAGAGCACGCTAGCAGCTCGGGCAGCGGATGTATGGATACAGTTGGGGAGTAACAGCTGGAGACCAATCGCTCCCGTCGAGCAATGGGAGCGATGCCGGGACGATCAGGACATCTGCGATTGCAGGTAATTCTGCAGGCCGATGCGGTCGATCAGGCCGAGTTGCTGCTCCAGCCAGTAGGCGTGGTCTTCCTCGGTGTCCTTCAACTGAGCCTGGAGGATGTCGCGGGTCGGGTAGTCCGCCAGTTGCTCGCAGAGTTCGATGCCCTTGGCCAGCGCGGCGCGGACCTTGTATTCCAGGGCGAGGTCGTTGCGCAGCATGTCCGGCACGGTCTGCCCCGGGTTGATCGGCTCCGGCGTCATGTCCGGCGTGCCTTGCAGGAACAGGATGCGCTGCAACAGGGCGTCGGCGTGCTGGGTTTCCTCTTCCATCTCGTGGTTGATCCGCTCGTAGAGCTTCTCGAGACCGAAGTCGGCATACATCCGCGAATGCAGGAAATACTGATCGCGCGCCGCCAGCTCGCCCCGGAGCAGCTCCTTGAGATAATCCACCACCTGTGCCTGGCCTTTCATCCGTTCACTCCACATGGGTATCGCTGAATCGCGCAAGGATCGACGCAGCGGCGGCGGCGGTCAAGCGTGCGAAAGAGGTAGTGGCTCAACCGCGCAACCAGGGCGGCGTCGGCTCTTCCTTCTCGTGTGGCTGCTCGTCGGCCTTCAGCGCCGCCTCCCGGCGCGCCTGCTCGGCCAGGGCCGCCTTGATCTCGCGCATTACCGCGGCGATGTCGGCGGCATCCTCGGGCTCCTTGAATTCGCCGGTCAGACGGGTGTCTGGGGTCAGCCTGCCGGCCTCGTAGAGCGCCCACATTTCCTTCGCGTAACGGGTATATCTCAGCTCCGGGGCGAAGCGGCCGAAGTAGGCGGCCATATTGCCCACGTCGCGCTCCAGCATGCGGAACGCATGGTTGTTGCCGGCGGCATCCACTGCCTGGGGCAGGTCGATGATCACCGGACCGTCCGGGCCGAGCAGCACGTTGAACTCCGACAGGTCGCCATGGACCAGCCCGGCGCAGAGCATCTTGACGATCTCGCCGATCATGAAGGCGTGGTATTCGCGGGCGTCGTCCGGGTGCAGTTCGACGTCGTTGAGGCGCGGAGCAGCATCGCCGTATTCGTCCTGCACCAGCTCCATCAACAGCACGCCGTCGAGGAAGTCGTAGGGTTTGGGCACTCGCACGCCAGCATTGGCCAGCCGGAACAGGGCCGCGACCTCGGCGTTCTGCCAGGCGTCTTCCTGCTCCTTGCGGCCGTACTTCGAGCCCTTGGCCATGGCTCGGGCATCGCGGCTGTTGCGGGTACGGCGGCCTTCCTGGTATTCGGCCGCGTGGCGGAAACTGCGCTTGGCGGCCTCCTTGTAGACCTTGGCGCAGCGCAGCTCATCGCCGCAGCGCACCACATAGACCGCCGCTTCCTTGCCACTCATCAGCGGGCGCAGCACCTCATCGACCATCCCATCGTCGACCAGGGGCTGGATACGTTTTGGAATCTTCATCAGCTTGCCAGGGGTCCTCTTGCCTGCGCCCAGTGGCCGTTATACGGCAAATCGCCAGGGATCGCCCAGGTTGCCGACGAGAATGGCGCCGATTTTCACAGTTCGGAACCGCCTACCGGACACCCGGCGACTCATCGGGCCGCCAGCAACGTCTGCCGCAGGGCCTCGATGGCGTAGCGCACCTTGGCCGGCTGGGCATCGCGGCGGGGTGTGACGAGGTACAGGCCGATCGTTTCCGGTTGCCAGTCCGGCAGCAGCACCAGCAATTCGCCACGGGCCAGCAGGTCGCGAATCTCCGGCTCGGGTTGCAACGAGGCGCCCATGCCGGCCAGGGTGAACTGGCGCCCGGCGAGGATGTTGTTGCAACCGATGCGGCTCTCCAGGCGCAGGTGCTCCTCGGCGCCGCCGGGGCCTCGCAGCAGCAGATGTTGGAAGCGGTCGGTGTTCAGCCCGATCCAGTCCAGTTCGAGCAATTGCCGTGGCGTCTCCACCCAACCGCAGCGCGCCAGGTAGGACGGCGCGACGCAGAGCAGCATGCGCCAGTCCGTCACGTAGCGCGCCACCAGGCTGGAGTCGTCCTGGCGCCCCACACGGATGGCCAGATCGATGCGTTGCTCCACCAGGTCGATCACCTCGTCGTGGAAGAACAGCCGCAGGCTGAGCCCCGGATGGGCCAGCAGCAGGGGCGCCAGGGCCTCGCTGATCATCTTGCCGGGCAACCCCACCGGCGCGGCGATGCGCAACTCGCCCACCGGCGCGTCGCGCAGCTCGGCCAGGCGCTGTTCGGCTTGCTGAGCCAGTTCGAGTACCTGGGCACAACTGCGGTAGAACACCGCGCCAGCTTCGGTCAGCGTCAGTTTGCGGGTGGTGCGGTGCAGCAGACTGACCTGAGTGCTTTCCTCCAGCCGGCGAATCTGCTGGCTGACGGCCGAGGCGGTCATGCCGAGGGCCTCGGCGGCGGCGACCATGGAGCCCTTATCGACCACAGTGGCGAACAGCGCCATGCGCTTGAGCTGCTCCATCTTTAAGCTCCGATTAACAGTGAAAGCATTTTTTGCCACTTTTTCGGCTGTTTATCCAGCAGCGATCATGGATGCCACTTTTCCATCGCCCATAGAGGAATCACCATGAAACTCGCCCTGATCGGTGCCAGCGGCTTCGTCGGATCGGCTCTCCTGCAGGAGGCCCTGGAACGCGGCCACCAAGTCACCGCCATCGTCCAGCACCCGGAAAAACTGCCCTCCCACCCCAACCTCACCGCCCTCAAGGCCGACGCCTACCAACCCGATGCCGTGGCCACGGCCGTCGCCGGGCACGACGCGGTGCTCGACGCCTTCAACCCCGGCTGGGGCAAGGAAAACATCCGCGAGCTGTTCCTCCAGGGCACCCGCTCGATCTTCGCCGGGGTCAAGCAGGCCGGCGTGAAGCGCCTGCTGGTGGTCGGCGGTGCCGGCAGCCTGTATGTCGCACCGGGCGTGCAACTGATCGACACCCCGCACTTCCCGGCCGAATGGAAGGAAGGCGCCGAAGGCGCACGCCAAGCCCTGGAGCTGATCCGCGCGGAAACCGGGCTGGACTGGACCTTCGTCTCGCCGCCGGCCCTGCTGGAGCCGGGCGAACGCACCGGCCGCTTCCGCCTCGGCGGCGACGAGCTGCTGATGAACGGCGATCACCCGGCGAACATCTCGGTCGCCGACCTGGCCGTGGCCATCCTCGACGAGATCGAGCAGCCGAAGCACATCCAGAAACGCTTCACCGTCGGTTACTGATCGAACCGGGCGGCCTGCCCAGGCCGCCCCAACCAGGAGTTGCCATGTCCCTCAACGCTACCGCCCATGTCCCCACCGACACCCCCGGCCGCTACATCGGTCGCCTGTGCAAGCACTTCGCCCATAAGCTGCCGGTCAGCCATGACGAAACCAGCGGCCGTATCGAATTCGATGGAGGCGTCTGCCTGCTGAAGGCGGAAAACCAGGGCCTCAGCCTGCGCGTGGAAAGCGCTCGGGAAGAAACGCTGGAGCGCCTGAAACAAGTGGTCGCCAGCCATTTCGAACGCTTCGCCTGGCAGGAAGCGCTGCAGCTCGATTGGCAGTGAACCAGCCATCGGCCCTCACGACGGCGGCACCAGCTCGATGTTCTCCGCCAGGGAGTCTTCCATGCGCTGCAATTCCTGGCTGATGGCCTCGTCGCTGTCGGCGTGGGTCCGGGCGATTTCGGCGAACTGCAGCGCCACTTCGAGGAAGGCCAGCACCACTTGCGGATCGAAATGGCTGCCACTGGCGGCGCCGATCCGGGTTTCCGCTTCGTCGCTGCTAAGCGACTGGCGGTACGGATGCCGGCTGGTCAGTTCGTCGTAGTAATCGGCCAGCGCCAGCAGGCGCGCCGACAGCGGAATCTGCTCGCCGCGCAGCCCCTGGGGATATCCCGAGCCGTCCCAGCGCTCGTGATGGCAGTAGGCGATTTCCTTGGCGTAGGTGAGGAAGCTGGTTTCCGTACCCAGCTTGCGCTCGGCCCGGTCCAGGGCGTCGCGGCCGGCGCGGGTGTGGCTCTGCATCAGCGCCAGGTCTTCACCCTCCAGGGGAGCCGGGCTGAGCAGCAGGCGGTCCGGGATTGCCAGCTTGCCGATGTCGTGCAACTGGGCCGACTTGGCCAGCAGGGCGATGCGCTCGTCGCTCAGCTCATCGCGCAGCCCGGGTACTTGCCGCGCCAGCGCGCCGGCCAGGGCCTGCATGTACAGCTCGATGCGCACCAGATGCTTGCCGTCGGGGTTGTCGCGGGTGTCGGCGAGGATCGCCATGGATTCGATCAGCGCATCGTGCAGCGCCTGGATCTCGCGGGTGCGCCGCCGCACCTCCAGTTCCAGGTATTCGCTCTTGTCGCGCAGGTAGTCGGCGGCCGCCTTCAGTTGCAGTTGGGCACGCACCCGCGCCAGCAGGATCGGCGCGCTGACCGGCTTGGTCAGGTAATCCTGGGCGCCGAGATCGAGGCCGTGCTGCTCGTCGCCCTCCTGGTTCATGGCGGTGAGGAAGATCACCGGGATCGCCGCGGTGGCGGGGTCGGCCTTGAGCCGGCGACAGACCTCGTAGCCGTCCATGTCCGGCATCATCACATCGAGCAGGATCAGGTCCGGCTGCGGACTGGCCGCGGCCAGGTGCAGGGCCTTCTCGCCGCTGCCGGCGACCTTGACCCGGTACCGATCGAGCAACAGCCCACTGATCCGGTCGAGGTTGGCCGGTGTGTCGTCGACCACCAGGATCAGCTCCTGGTCGGGTCTGTCGAGCATCGTATCCATACGCTCTCCGCGTCAAAGACTGATGTCCCGTTGCCGTGCCGCCACCCGCAACGCCTCCAGCGCCGTCTCGAAGTCGTAGTCATGCAAGGCTTCGGCGATGGTCGCATAACTCTCATTTAAGGCGCTGCGCAGGGTTTCGGCCTGCTCGTCGAGCAGTTTTCCGGCGCGCGGATCGTCCGCCGAGCACAATTCCGCCAGGCGGGCGCAGAGACGGGCCAGGTCCGTTTCCGGTACCACCGTGCCCTGCCCCTCGCCGGCTTCGGCCATACGTGTCTCGATGGCATCGATCAGCACTTCCAGGCGGGTCGCCAATGCATCGATGGACGGCTGCAACCCGGCCGGATCGTTCCCCTGCTCCAACGCCGTTTCCAGTTCGACCGCACGCCTACGCAATTCGTCCGCACCGAGGCCGGCGGCCAGCCCTTTGAAGGTATGTAGCAGGCGCGCCGCCGTCGCCCGGTCTCCCGCGGCCAACGCTCCACGCAGACGGGCGACGAAGGTCTTTTCGCTGGCGGCGAAGCGGCTCAGTTGGGAGCGATAGAGGTCCTCGCGCCCAGCAACGAGGCGTAGCCCCGCCGCGACATCCACGCCGGGCAGCCCCCAGCTCGGCGCCTTCGGCATCGCCGCCGCCGAGGCCGTGGTCTCCTCCTCCGCATTGAGCCAGCGCGACAGCGTTGTCCACAACTCGGCGGGTGAGATCGGCTTGCCGAGGTGATCGTCCATGCCCGCCTCCAGGCAGCGCTCGCGATCCGCCGGCAAGGCGTTGGCGGTCATGGCGACGATCGGCAGGTCGCGAAAGCGCTCCTGTTCGCGGATCGCCCGGGCCGCGCCGATGCCATCGAGCACCGGCATCTGCATGTCCATCAGCACCAGGGCGTAATGGCCCTCGTCGTGGAGCTGGAGAAGGTCCAGGGCCACGGCGCCATTCTCCGCCACATCCACTTGCAGGCCGCTTTCGCTGAGCAGCTCGCGGGCGACCAGTTGGTTCAGCTCGTTGTCTTCCACCAGCAGGACCCGCTGCCCGGCGAACGATGGCAATGGCGGCGGCACCGGCGGCGGGCGCGAGCTGCGCTGGTCGGCGGCCCCGCTCAGGCAGAGCAGCGCCACCTCGAACAACTGGGTCGGCGTCAGCGGCTTCGCCAGCACCGCGCTGATGCCCAGCTCGGCCGCGACGGGCGGCTCCTCGCGGCCGAAGGCACTGACCAGCACCACCCGCGGCGGGGTTCTCAGCCCCAGCGCGGCAATGCGGCGGGCGGTTTCCAGGCCGTCCAGCTCGGCCATCTGCCAGTCCAGCAGCACCAGATCGAACGCCGCGCCCCTGGCCGCTGCCTCCTGAATCCGCTGGACCGCCAGCGTGCCGGACGCCTCCGTGGCGACGCGAAAGCCCATGCTCTGGAAAATCTCGCCGAGCAGCCGGCGCGCGCTGCCGTTGTCGTCCACCACCAGCACCCGGCTGCCGCGCACGCTCAGACGCGGCAGCAACGGTTGCGAGGACAGCGCGACACCAAGCGGCAGGCGACACCAGAACAGGCTGCCCTCGCCCAACCGGCTCTCCACCCCGACGCTGCCGCCCATCGCCTCCGCCAGCCGCTTGCAGATCGCCAGGCCCAGCCCACTGCCGCCAAACTGGCGGGTGATGGAGCTGTCGCCCTGCTGGAACGGCTGGAACAAGTGGCGCTGCTGCTCAGGATCGAGCCCGATGCCGGTGTCGCGCACACCGAGGTAGAGCAGCAGGTCGCGCTCGCCCTGGCGCTCGGCGCGCAGGATCACCTCGATCTCGCCGTGCTCGGTGAACTTGATCGCGTTGTTCACGTAGTTGATCAGGATCTGACCGATCCGCAGCGGATCGCCGAGCAGCCGGCCGGGCAGGCGGTCGTCCAGGTTGAACAACAGCTCCAGGCGCTTCGCCGCGAGCTTGGGACCGACCATGTTGACCAGATCGTCCAGCAGCGACTGCAAGCCGAATTCGATCCGCTCGATGGCCAGCTTGCCGGCCTCGGCGCGGGAAAAGGTCAGGATGTCGTCGATCACCCGCAGCAGGTGCTGGCCGGCCTGCTGGATCTTGTTCAGATAATCGCGCTGGCGCGGGTTCGGCGACGTCTGCAAGGCCAGGTGCGCCATGCCGATGATGGCGTTGAGCGGCGTGCGGATTTCATGGCTCATGTTGGCGAGGAAGTCCGACTTCAGCCGGGCGGCCTCCTCCGCCAATGCCTTGGCCCGGGCCAGCGCCTGCTCGGTCTGCTTGCGCGCGGTGACGTCGTGGCTGACCGAGACGCTGCCGAGCAGCTCGCCGGACTCATCGTGGAACGCGGCGCGCTGGGTATCCAGCAGCACGCGGCGACCGTCCGGGTACTGCGCCCAGCTCTCGTCGGCCTCTGCCGTACCGCTGGCCCAGGCCGCGCCGTCGCCCAGTTCCTGGTCGCGACGGCCGAGCAGCGCCTCCAGCGGACGGCCGATCAGGGTCACGTAGGCCTGGTTGGCGCCCAGGTAGCGACCATCGGCGTCCTTGTAGCAGATCGGGTCGGGAATCGCGTTGACCAGCGCCAGCAGTACGCTGCGCTGCCGCCGGGCTTCCGCCTCGGCGCGTTGGCGCTCGCGGATCTGCACGCGCAGCCGGCGGTTCCAGTACAGCATGCTGGCGATCAGCAATAGCAGGCCGCCGGCGAACGGCCAGGCCACTTCCAGCGCCTTGCGCCAGTTGAACTCGGTGAGCGGCGGCAGCCAGCGGTCGCGGATCGCCTGGCGCTCCTGCTCGCCGAGCGTCGCCAGGGCGCGGTCGATCAGTTCGACCAGCTCCGGCCAGTCCCGGCGCACGGCGAAGTGCAGGTCGCCGGTCTGGATGCCGGTCTCGCCGCGCAGTTCGAGGTTGGTGAGGTTGTGCTGGCGAATCAGGTAGCTCGCCACGGTCATGTTGCCGACATAGGCATCGGCCTTGCCGGACGACACCAGGCGCAGCGCCTGTTCGGTGTCGGCCGTCTCGACGAACGTAACGCCGGACACCTGTTCGTCGACCATCTGGCGCAGGACGAAACCGCGCTCGACGGCTACCCGTTTGCCGGCCAGGTCCTTGAGCGACTGCACGGGGGAATCCTGGCGCACGAAGATCAGGTTGCGGCTGCTGAGGTACGCATCGCTGAACAGCAGGCGCCTCTCCCGCTCGGGGCTGTAGGCCACCGACGGCAGCAGATCGACGCGGCCGCTGGCCAGGGCCTCCAGGGCTTCGTCCCAGCCGTCCACCAGGACCAGGTTGAAGTGCACGCCGATCCGCCGGCCCAGGGCCGCCAGGTAATCCGCGCTGATGCCGCCGTGCTGGCCCTGCTCATCGACGATATCGAACGGCGGCCAGCCCCCTCGGCTCATGCCCACCCGCACCACCGGATGCGCATCGACCCAGGCCTGTTCTTCGGCCGTCAGGTCCATCCGCTCGGCGGCGGACACGGAGAAGCACAGCCAGACCAGGCCAATCGTCAGCCATCCGCGAAATTCCATGGAGCGTCCTCTTCTTCCTTTCGCCACGCCGCCGCTTCCCTCAGCTTAGTCAACGCACCCGGGGAACCGTCACTTTGAAAGCGCGATCCGGATTGGCAGCGATCGCCCTCCGGCCGACAATGACGGCAAGCCCTGGAGACCACCATGCTCGATCCCGAACTCTGCTGGCAAGCCGTCTGCGCTCGCGATGCCTCACGCGACGGTCAGTTCGTCACCGCCGTTCGCAGCACCGGCATCTACTGCCGGCCAAGCTGCCCGGCGCGGCGTCCGCGGCGTCCGCGGCGGGACAACATCGAGTTCCACCCCTCTGCCGAATCCGCCGAGTCCGCCGGCTTTCGCCCGTGCCGACGCTGCTCGCCGAAAGGCGCGAGCCCGGCCGAACAGATGGATGCCCTGGTCGCCGCCGCCTGCCGTCTGCTGGAACAGACGTCAACGCCGCTCACCCTGGCACAACTGGCGGCGCGAATCGGCCTGTCACCGTCGCATCTGGCGCGCGCCTTCAAGGCGCGTACCGGCCTGACCCCGAAGGCTTGGGCCGACGCCCGCCGCCGTGCCCGTCTGGAAGCGGAGCTGCCGCAGGCGCCCTCGGTACTCGCCGCAGCGCTGGAGGCCGGTTACTCCGGTACCCGCGCCCTCTATGAACGCCCCGGCGCCCTGAGCCCGGCCCAGCAGCGCCGCCAGGGTGCCGGCGAAGCCCTGCGCTACGCCATCGCCCCCTGCCCGCTCGGCCTGCTGCTCCTGGCCGCCAGCGAGAAAGGCGTCTGCGCCCTGCTGTTCGGCGATGACGAAGCCTCGCTGGAGGACGATCTGCGCCACCGCTTCGCCGCCGCCCGGCTGCAGCGCGACGATGCCGGGCTCGGCGATTGGCTGAACTCGGTCGTTGCCCAACTAGAAGAGCCGGAACGCGCCGCCCGCCTCCCGCTGGACCTGCGCGGCACCGCCTTCCAGCAGCGCGTCTGGCGTGCCTTGACCCAGATTCCGAGCGGCGAGACCCGCCGTTACGGCGAACTGGCCGCCAGCCTCGGCACCCACGCCCGCGCCATCGCCCGCGCCTGCGCCAGCAACCCGGTCGGCCTGCTGGTGCCTTGCCACCGGGTGGTCGGCGGCGACGGCGCACGCCTCGGCTACCGCTGGGGCGCGCAGCGCAAGGCGGCCCTCCTCGACGGCGAACGGGCCGTCCTGCACGAGCCGGAACCGGAAGCGGGCTGACACGGGAAATTCCCGGCGGCCCGGTGGTCCCAATCATAGGAACCCCGGAGACCGCCCATGCACGAACTCAAACGCTACCGGATCGACTACCGGCTGAACGGCCAGCTGGCCTCGCTGATCCTCGACGAATTCCACGAACCCACCCTCGACCAGGTCCGCCTGCGCCTCCTGCACGAACACACCCGCGAGCCGCGCGTGGTGGAAGACGCGCCCTGGGAGCAGAACTGCCGTCCCAGCCTGGAAAGCCGAGCCGATGAAGTCGGGCTCAGCGATATCCGCATCCAGCCGTTGACCTGAACACTTCGCCCGGAACTCTTTCGCTGTCGACGCCACACAGCAGCCGTAATGTCGGAAACGAAAGCAGGGAGCGGCCATGCAGCCGATCAAGGCGAAAGAACAACTGGACCAGTGGCTGCGTCGACGCGGCATCACCGTCGCCATGGAGACGAAGAACGACCGTCACTTCGTTTGCACGGCCGAAGGCGAGGAGTGCCTGCTCTGGCTGCCCGAGATGGACACCACGCTGTTCATCTTCACCCTGGTGGACCGCCTGACCATGCCCAAGGACAACGACCTGCTCACGCTGTCGATGGCGCTCAATCTCGAACCGACCCGCACCGGCGGCGCCTCACTCGGCTACAACCCGGAATCGAAACAGCTCATGCTGCGCAGCGTTCACGACATGACGGGACTCGACGACGTCGCGCTCGACCGCATCCTGGAGCAGATGTCCAAACTGGCCGGCGCCCTGCGCCTGTATCTCGACGCCTTCCGCAACCAGCGCTCCGGTACCCGCCATACCGCCAAGGGTCCGCTGCTCACCCCCGGCTTCCACTCCCCCCGTCTGTTCACCTGAGAGGCCCCGCATGGCAACGTCGCCCATCGGCCCGACCCATAGCGCTGGGATATCTTCCTCTCACGAGGGTGCTTCGAGTTCCTCGCTGCGACCCGGCTCACCGGAAGCCTTCACCCACTTCCGTCCTCATGCCGAGGGCCCGATGGTGCGACTGGACGGCGCTGAGGATATTTTCTTCGATGCACGCTCCTCGTTTTCCTCGGTCGACCCCAGTGATTTGCCCACTCCCGAAGAGGCGGAAGCGCAGCACCGCTCGCTGCGCACCCTGCTGCCGGATTTGATGGGGTCTCTTGCGTTGCTGCGCGACAAGCCCTCGTCGCCCTGATGATGGCAAGAAGAGCCTTCCTTCCAAGCGGCGCCTCTTACTGTAGGAGCGAATTCATTCGCGAAAAGGAATAACTGCTGAACGGCGGGCTGAATGCCGCGCAAAAAAAAGCGCAGCTCGTGGCTGCGCCGGGTGCTCCGCCCATGCGGAGCCAAAGAAGCAGGAGGTTGGAACATCGCTTGTGGCAACGTTCCGGATGCGCCGATGGAAGCAGCGCGTGAATCGGGGCGCGATGCTACGGGTCGAACCTTTCACCAAGCTGTCGATCCGCCCCCATACTGCTGAAAGCCCCCGACGAGCCCGCCATGCACCCGACACCCGAATCCACCGCCCGGCACCTGCGCGCCCTGCACGAGCAAGGCTTCGCCCTCCTGCGCGGCGTGCTGGGCGCGACACAGGTCGCCGAGCTGCGCGACGCCATCGATCGCTTGCAGCCGATCCACTGGGATTACACCGGTCTGGTGGATCACTACAAATGCCTGTTCAACCGCGATCCGCTGTGGCTGCCCTACCTCGACAGGCCCGGCGTGATCGAACTGGCGGAAGCCAGCCTGGGGGCCGACTGCCATGTGATCGGCCAGACCGCCTGGCGCAGCCATCCTGGCTTCATCGGTGCCGACCTGCATGTGGACTATCTGGTGATGGAACTGCCGGAAAGCCTGCTGGCCGCCCCCTCGTTCGAGCTGCCGATGCAGATTTGCACGGCCATGTTCTACCTGGACGACATCGACGAAGCCCTCTGCCCCACCCTGGTCATCCCCGGCAGCCACCGCGCCGGACGCAAGCCCCGCGAGGGCGAGGCCGACTGGCATGGCCGGGTACCCGAGCCGGTGCTGTGCCGGGCCGGCGACGTGCTGTTCCTGCGCAGCGAGCTGTGGCACGCCGGCAGTCGCAACCGTACGCCAGACCGTAGCCGCTACCTGCTGCAGGTGCACTATGGCCGACGCATGGTGGCGCAGAAGTTCTCGCCCTACCTGCATTGGCGCTTCAACCCGGAGGTCCTGGCCGCCTGCACGCCGCGGCAATTGCGGCTGCTGGGCGATCACGAGGAAGCGGAATACGACTGAGAGTCACAGGTGTAGAAGCTATCGCAGCCACGACGGATGGCAGCCGCTACGCTGAACAGGACGGAGCAAACGCTCCGTCAGCCTGTCCACTGCTTGAGTCCAGCCGATGCGGAAAACCGATATGTCCGTTCTTGCCCGCTCTCTCTTCCTGCTCCTGGTTCTGCTGGGGTTGAGCGCCTGTAGCACACTGAGCCCGCGCGATCCGTTACACATCGATCTGGTCGGCCTGGAGCCCTTGCCCGGCCAGGGATTGGAGGTGCGTTTCGCGGCGAAACTACGGATTCAGAACCCGAACGAGACGGCCATCGACTACAACGGCGTGGCGCTGGAGCTGGACATCAACGGCCAGCCCCTGGCCAGCGGCGTCAGCGACCAGAGTGGGCAGGTGCCGCGCTTCGGCGAAACAGTGCTCAGCGTGCCGATCACCATTTCCGCATTTTCCGCGGTGCGCCAGGCCTGGGGCATCGCCGGTTATACGCCCGGCCAGGGTCTGCCGTACGTGCTGCGCGGCAAGCTGGCCGGCGGCCTGCTCGGCACCCGTCGCTTCACCGACAAGGGCGTGTTGAAGTGGCCGGAGCCGGCTCCGGCCGTGCGGCCTTAGTGGGTCTTGGCGATCTCGGCGATCCGATGTTTGTCGCAGCAATTCAAGCCAAGCCGTCTACAACATCTCACAAACCGATTGGGAGCTTTTCGGAAGTGCCGTCAACTCATGGTCGGCAATATCTCGAAGAGCCATCGAAGATGTGGCACAAGAGCAAATGCTCGATCATATGCACGATCAAGCCCAATATCGCTTCTGGGGAGCCGTTGCCAGTGGCTGTCGCTTCTAATCGCCTTGCTGCACTTTGTCTTGCGCTAGCCCCGTGCCTGACTCTGGCCCCGCCCGAAAGTGAACGCCTGCAAATCTTCGCCGCAGAACGCCTCAGCAATGCCCAAGCGGAAGCCGAGGTCCGCTACCTGCACTGCATCGCGCCCGGCGCTCCCGTGCTGCCGGTCGACACCTTCAAGAGGCTGGAACTGAGCGATGAGGAGAAGAAGCTCGCTCTGCTCTACTTCAATGCCCGTGCGCGTCGAGCCTGCACCGAGCAGACAGACACCGCCCTGTTGGTAGCGAGCCAACTGGCGAGGGAGGCCGGGCTGCCGGAGTACGCCAGGGCCGATGACCCGCATGCAGAACGGGTCGCCGCAACCCTTGCCGAGTTGTACAGCGAACAGGAATACAAGGCGCGCTACTGGGCGGTGCCAGAACCCAAGCGAGAGAAGCTGGAGCGAATCGACGCACTACAACAGCGTTTCGACCTCATCGAGTCCGCCCATGCGGTCGGCCTGCCGTTGCCGTAGACAGCCGGCCAAGCGGTCTTCGGCGATCTGATCGGGCCGGGGAAACATTCATGGCCGGGGGCAGTCGACTGGAAAGGCTCAACCATTCCCGAGGACTCGCCATGAAGCTGAAACTCCCTGCCGCCCTTTTCGCCGCGCTGCTGCTCGCCGGCTGCTTCGACAGCTCCGATGCGGACAAGAGCAGCAACTCCAGCCAGGAAAAGGCTTCCATCCAGATGCAGCAGAAGGACGACGCCGAGCAATAGCGACGATTCGCCAGCAGAGCTGGCTCCTATACAGGCAGGACAACTGCCTCTGCTGTGGGAGCGAATTCATTCGCGATAACCGGCAGTCCCTTCGCGGATAAATCCGCTTGTATGTTGTGCCTGTCGGCGCGCTCTCGTAGGAGCCAGCTCTGCTGGCGAAGCGTCTGGCTCGGGTCTACGAGACCGCCCCTTCCGCCCTATTTCTTCGGCAACGCATACGCCATCACATAGTCCCCCTGGCGGGTTCCCAGCGAGCCATGGCCGCCGGCGACAATCAGTACGTACTGGCGGCCATTCTTGCCGGTGTAAGTCATCGGCGTGGCCTGGCCGCCGGCTGGCAGGCGGCCTTCCCAGAGTTGCTCGCCGGTGCGCACGTCATAGGCGCGCAGGAACTGGTCCAGCGTCCCGCCGAGGAAGGCCACGCCACCGGCCGTGGTGACCATCCCGCCCAGGCTCGGCACGCCCATGGGCAGGGGCATCGGGATGGGCGCGTTGTCGCGCACGGTGCCGTTCTTGTGCATCCAAAGGGTCTCGTTGGTGGTCAGGTCCACCGCCGCCACGTAGCCCCAGGCCGGCGCCTGGCACGGCAGCCCGAGGGGTGACAGCAGCGGCTGCAGGATCACACCGTAGGGCGCGCCCTTGTTGGGCTGCACGCCCTCGGTCTCGCTCTTGCGCTCCGGGCCGCCCTCCACTTGCGCGCTCGGCACCAATTGCGAGGTGAAGGCCATGTAGCTGGGGTTGAGCACGGCGATCTGGCGCACCGGATCGACGGAAATGCCGCCCCAGTCGAACACCCCGAAATTACCCGGGTAGACCAGCGAGCCCTGTAGCGACGGCGGGGTGAAGATGCCCTCGTAGCGCAGCGAACGGAATTGGATGCGGCAGAGCATCTGGTCGAACGGGGTGCCGCCCCACATGTCCGCTTCGCGCAGTTCCGGTGGCGTGAAACTGAGTTCGGAGAACGGCTGTGTCGGTGCCGTGAAGTCGCCTTCCACCGCGCCCTGCGGCACCGGCCGCTCGTGGATCGGCACGATGGGCTCGCCGTTGCTGCGGTCCAGCACGTAGATGCTGCCCTGCTTGGTGGAAGCCAGCAGCGCCGGCCGCGTGCCCTGGTCGGTCTGCAGGTCCATCAGGGTCGGTTGGCCGCCGACGTCCATGTCCCACAGGTCGTGGTGGACGAACTGGCGGGTCCAGCGCACCTGCCCGGTGGCGATGTCCAGGGCGGTGATCCCGGCGCTGTATTTCTCGGAGGCCGGCGTGCGGTTGCCGCCCCACTGGTCCGGGGTCTGGTTGCCCATGGGCAGGTAGATCATGCCGAGCGTCTCGTCGACGCTCATGATCGACCACATGTTCGGCGAGTTGCGGGTGTAGGTCTGGCCTTCCGGCAACGGCGTGGTGACGTCCGGGTTGCCGCTGTCCCAGTTCCACACCAGGCGACCGCTGCGCACGTCGTAGGCACGGATTACCCCGGACGGCTCGTCGATGGAGACGTTGTCGGTCACATGGCCGCCGATGATCACCAGATCGCGGGTCACCGCCGGCGGCGAGGTGGAGTAGTAGCCACCGGGCTGGAAATCGCCAATGCCGGTGGCGAGGTCCACCGAGCCGTTGTCGCCGAAGTCCGGACAGGTCTTGCCGGTGTCGGCGTTGATGGCGATCAGGCGGGTGTCCGCAGTCGGCAGGAACAGCCGGCGCGGGCAGGGATTCTCCACCGGCGCCGGGGCGGGGGCCTCGGCCACGGGCGGTGCGGCCTCGGTCGGGGGTTCGGCAGCCGGAGCGCCCTCGGCCAGCGCGGTTTCATCGGCCGGCACCTGGGTCGGTGTGGCGGCAGGCTGGCCGACGTAGGCCGCCTCGTCGTGATAGGCCACGCCCCGGCAGGTCATGTGTGCCCAGCCCTTGAAGCTGTCGGCATCCTGGGTGCTGAGCTTGGGATCGAAGCGCCAGATTTCCTTGCCGGTATCCGGGTCCAGGGCGATCACTTGGCTGTGCGGCGTGCACACGTAGAGCATGCCGTTGGCCTTCAGCGGGGTGTTCTCCGCCGTGGTTTCCTGCGGGTCGCCGGGGCCGGGGACGTCGCCGGTGCGGTAACTCCAGGCCAGCTCCAGGTCGCCGGCGTTTTCCGGAGTGATCTGGTCCAGCGGCGAATAGCGGTCGCCAAAAGGACTGCGCCCGTAGGACGGCCAGTCGCCCGGTTCGATGGGCGGCGCCATGCTTTCCACGGCGGCGACCTCGCGCTCCAATGCGCCTTCGATCCGTCCGGGATGGGTGAACAGGCTGGCCAGCGCCACCAGCCCGGCGATCACCACCGCACTGGCCAGGCCCCAGCCTGCCCCGGTGAAACGCGAGGTTCCCCGAAACACCGGCAGCAGCAGAAGCAACCCGAGGGCGAACCACAACGCCAGCCGCGGCACCAATTGCCACCAGTCGAGCCGCACCTCGTAGAGCGCCCAGAGCGTCGAGCCGAAGAGGAACAAGGCATACAGCCAGATCGCCGCCGCGTGGCCGAGGAACAGCAGGATGCCGCACAGCACCAGGGCGACACCGGCGATCAGGTAGTAGAGCGAGCCCCCCAGCATCGCCAGCTTGATGCCACCGGCCAGCAGCAACACGCCGAACAGCACGAAGAGAATGCCCAGGACCTTGCCCGGCCCCGTGGCACGGGGAGAGAGGAGTTCTGCGTTCATGAGTCCACCCCTGGATGATGTGGCCGCGCCGGAGATTCGGAACGGGGGCGCTGGAGCCGCACCCTGTTTTTCAGAACCCCCGAGCGGGCCAATCGTTCAACGGGCGATAGGCCAGGAATTGTCAGCCGATCGGACGGAGGGTGTGCCCACGGGACGCCGCGGGCGGATAAATCCGCCCCTACACGAAAACAGCGTCATAGTTTGGGTAAATCCGAGAACCGGTTCCCCCGAGGGATTCGCAGACAGCCAACCTAGCCCGACCTGACTTGCCCTGACATATCGCTCACTCCGGCCGAAAATGCCCCATGAAGGTCAGCGACTCGATGGCCTCCATATACGGCTGGAAGCGCGGGTCGCCCGAGGAGAAGGCGTCCGCCGCAGCCTGGGCGTGTTCGAGGCTGTCCCATTCGGCGATGTCGAGGAACACGCCCTGCCGCTCCAGTGGCAGGTAGCCGTAGAACGCCAGCAATCCGGGGAAGTCTTCGAGGGCCTTGCGCAAGCCGGCGCGCAGTTCGGGAATGCGTCGTTCGTGGCCTGATTTCACCTTGAACAGGGCCACTTCGAGGATAGGTGCGTTGAGCATGGGCGTCGTCCGTGTGGTTGATCGATAGGCCCAGGCTACGCAGCCCCTCCTGACAACCTTCTGTCAGTAGCGCAGCGCGATGCACCATAACCGGCAAAGGACCTATACAATGTGCGGCTTTTCGCCCCATCAGAGGAAAAATCCCGTGAGCACCCTGCCGCCCTGCCCGAAATGCAACTCCGAATACACCTATGAAGACGGCACCATGCTTATCTGCCCCGAGTGCGCTCACGAATGGTCCGCCATTGCTGCCGAAGCCGCTCCGGAAGGCGACAAGGTGATCAAGGATTCCGTCGGCAACGTCCTGCAGGACGGCGACACCATCACCGTGATCAAGGACCTCAAGATCAAGGGCTCGTCCCTGGTGGTGAAGGTCGGCACCAAGGTGAAGAACATCCGCCTGGTCGACGGCGACCATGACATCGACTGCAAGATCGATGGCATCGGCGCGATGAAGCTGAAGTCGGAGTTCGTGAAGAAGGTGTGAGTGGCGATCGTTCCCACGCTCTGCGTGGGAATGCAGGTTCAGACGCTCTGCGTCTGTGGGACGCGGAGCGTCCCTGGATACGTTCCCACGCAGAGCATGGGAACGATCTATGAACCCAAACATTTTGGTGCACGTTCGGGCTCGTTCGGCTCATCTTCGCACCGCAGCGGTGCAACTCAAGCCGAGCGGGAAAGCGCCGGGGTCATCAGTTTATCGAGCAACTTAAGGATGTGCCGACGGGTGATCACACCGATCACCTTGCCGCCGGCCTCCACCACCGGGTAGCTCTTCGGTTTGTCGCCGAGCATCTGCTGCGCCAAGGTCATCGGGTCGGTTTCAGGCGTCACGCTAAGCACATCGGTGCGCATGATGTCGCGCACCGTAGCCACGCGCTGGTTGTAGTAAGCCACCTGGATAGCCACTTGCAGACACTCCTGCTCGGAAATCCAGCCCAGCAACCGGCCCTCCGTATCGACCACCGGCCCACCGAGAATGCGGTAGCGCGCCAACCTGCGCGCCGCCTGCACGACCGGCATGTCAGGGCGGATGGTGGCGAAATCCTTGGTCATGAAATCGGCGATGCTGGCAGTGTTCATCGAAAGGGCTCCCGTTGGGCTATCGGTCTATGTCTCCGGGGCACGCACCCGGACGATGGAGCGATAGCAAGGAACGGGCCCTGTTTGCCGAGGCCGATGTAATGCGGTGAGATCGTTCCCACGCTCCGCGTGGGAATGCAGGGCTCAGACGCTCCGCGTCTGGGGGACGCGAAGCGTCCCGGGAGGGGTTCCCACGCGGAGCGTGAGAACCCTCGTCAAACCTACATCAATGCTTATTGCTTCAGCGAAACCTGACCGGCCTCGATGTTCAGCGCGCTGAGACGCTTGAGCAGCGCGGCGATGTTTTCGCGGGCCGAACCCTCGTTGGCCAGGCGCAGGCGGGTGACGCCGACGAAGGCATCGCTGACCGTAGCGGTGTACGGTGTGCTGAGGATTTCGCGGAAGATTTCCTTGCCGCTGGCGTTATCGACCAGGCTGTACTCGACATCGCTGGTGACCTTGAAATCCATGCCGAACAGCGGCTGGTCGACGCGCACCAGCTTGGCCTTGAGCGTGTAGGGAGCGTTGCCGGCAGCGCTCAGGAGGCCCGCCTTGTCCAGCGAATCCGACAGCGCGGCCTTGAAGTCCGGCCCGTCGATCTCGGAGGTCCACATCGGATTGGTTTTCTTCCCGCCTTCCACGTCGCTGACCTGGACATTTTCTTTCAGTGCCGGGGAGTAGGTTTGGCTTTGGGCCTGGGTGTCCGCCACGGTCATGCCACCGATATTGGCCGATGAAGCACAGCCGGTAAGGACAAGGGCGAACAGGGAAAGGCAGAGCAGGTGACGCATGGAAAAGTCCTTTTGCAGAAGGGAGGAACCGGAACGTCCGGACAGGCCGCCGGGACGGCAGACGCGGTTCCATCGATGCGTTCGTCCCTGAGCAGCGATGGCATAGTAATGGCGCCGCGAACGATAGCTCAAGCCGGAGCGGACAAACCGCTACGCTTGTCGCAGCGATATGAGCATTGCCACTGGTTTGGCGATGCTCCTACGCTCCGCGTCTGTGGGGCGCAGAGCGTCCCGGGAGGGGTTCCCAGGCGGAGCGTGGGAACCATCGTCCATCTCGTCCAACGAAAAAGGCCAGTCTCCCGACTGGCCTTTTCTCTATCGCACTAACTCAACCATTACTCGGAAATGCGAACTGCGCCGCCTCGTGGCTGGCGCGTTGTGGCCAGCGTTGGGTGATGGCCTTGCGGCGGGTGTAGAAGCGCACGCCGTCCGGGCCGTAGGCGTGGAGGTCGCCGAACAGGGAGCGCTTCCAGCCGCCGAAGCTGTGGTAGGCCACCGGTACCGGCAGGGGGACGTTGATGCCGACCATGCCGACTTCGATTTCGTCACAGAACAGCCGGGCCGCTTCGCCATCGCGGGTGAAGAGGCAGGTGCCGTTGCCGTATTCGTGGTCGTTGATCAACTGCATGGCCTGTTCGAGGCTGTCGACGCGGACGATGCAGAGCACCGGGCCGAAGATTTCCTCCTGGTAGATGCGCATGTCCGGGGTCACGCGGTCGAACAGGGTACCGCCGACGAAGTAGCCATCTTCATGACCGGCGACGCGGTAGCCGCGGCCGTCCACCACCAGCTTCGCGCCGGCGGCAACGCCGTCGTCGATGTAGCCGACCACCTTGTCGCGGGCGGCGGCGGTGACCAGCGGCCCCATGTCCAGGCCGTTGCAGGTGCCGGCGCCGACTTTCAGGGCCTGGATTTGCGGCACGATCTTGTCCACCAGGGCATCGGCGATCTGGTCGCCGACGCACACGGCCACGGAGATGGCCATGCAGCGCTCGCCACAGGAGCCGTAGGCCGCGCCCATCAGCGCGCTGACGGCGTTGTCCAGGTCGGCGTCGGGCATCAGCACGGCGTGGTTCTTGGCACCGCCCAGGGCCTGGACGCGCTTGCCGCGCTTGGCGCCCTCGGCATAGATGTATTCGGCGATGGGGGTGGAACCGACGAAGCTGAGGGCCTTGACCTCCGGCGCTTCGATCAGTGCGTCCACCGCTTCCTTGTCGCCGTGCACGACGTTGAGCACGCCCGTGGGCAGGCCGGCCTGGTGCAACAGTTCGGCGATGAGCAGAGTGGAGCTGGGGTCGCGCTCGGACGGCTTGAGGATGAAGCAGTTGCCGCAGGCGATAGCCAGCGGGTACATCCACAGCGGGACCATGGCCGGAAAGTTGAACGGGGTGATCCCGGCAACGATACCCAGCGGCTGGAAGTCGCTCCAGGCGTCAATGTTGGGGCCGACGTTGCGGTTGTATTCGCCCTTGAGCAGTTCCGGCACGCCGCAGGCGTATTCGACGTTTTCGATGCCGCGCTTGAGCTCGCCGGCCGCGTCTTCGAGGGTCTTGCCGTGCTCTTCGCTGATCAATCGGACGATTTGCGCTTCGTTCTGCTCCAGCAGTTGCTTGAAGCGGAACATGACCTGTGCGCGCTTGGCCGGCGGGGTGTTGCGCCAGGCTGGGAAGGCAGACTTGGCCGAGTCGATGGCCTGCTGGACGGTGGCACAATCTGCCAGGGCGACCTGGTGGATGGCCTGCCCGGTGGACGGGTTGTAGACGTCGGCGTGACGGCCGCTGCCGGGGATGCGTTCGCCGTGGATCAGGTGCGGAATCTGGGACATGAGATGGCTCCGTTGTTTGGGTCGGGAGAGTGGGGTTCTCTCTGTCATTACGGGTTGGTTCGGTGTTCGGCTTAGCGGTTGAGGGGGCTGGTGGATCGCCCCCTCACCCCAGCCCTCTCCCCAAAGGGGCGAGGGAGTTGGTTCGGTGTTCGACTTGGCGGTTGAGGGGGCTGGTGGATCGCCCCCTCACCCCGGCCCTCTCCCCAGAGGGGCGAGGGCGTTTGGTTCAGTGTTCGACTTGGCGGTTGAAGAGGCTGGTGGATCACCCCCTCACCCCGGCCCTCTCCCCAGAGGGGCGAGGGAGTTGGTTCGGTGTTCGACTTGGCGGTT
>NZ_BDAC01000030.1 GCF_002091635.1 Pseudomonas indica NBRC 103045
GTTCCGATCCGGTTCGGTCAATCGAACAGGCCGAAGGTCATGTAGCTCCACCAGGAGCGGTCGTCGTCGTTGCCTTCGGCTTCGCGTGCATCCTCGCGCGCTTCGTCCTGATTCTCCGGCTTCAGTTCGTCCGGAATCTGTTCTTCGGCATCTTCGTACTGACGGATAACGTCCTGGCTGGCGCGCGTCTGGCCGGGCGGCAGCGGGGTGTCGCTCTCGATCAGGCCTAGCGTGGCCTTGGCCAGCCAGGAGCGATTGTCGGCTTCTTCCTCGCGGGGAACGAACTGGCCGTCCTCGAGGTTGGGGTGGTCCGGGTAGTTCAGCTTCAGGGTTTCCAGGCTGGTCGCGGCCAGGTCGTTCAGACCCAGGCGTTGATAGGCTTCCACCATGACCGCCAGGCCGTCACCGACCGATGGGGTCTCCTGGAAGTTTTCCACGACATAACGCCCACGATTGGCAGCAGCCACATAGGCCTGGCGCTTCAGGTAATAGTGGGCAACGTGAATTTCGTAGGCGGCCAGCAGGTTGCGCAGGTAGATCATCCGCGCTTTCGCATCGGGGGCGTAACGGCTGTTCGGATAGCGGCTGGTGAGTTGGGCGAATTCGTTGAACGAGTCGCGGGCCGCACCCGGGTCGCGCTTGGTCATGTCCAGCGGCAGGAAGCGGGCCAGCAGGCCTCGGTCCTGGTCGAAAGACGCGAGGCCTTTCAGGTAGTAGGCGTAGTCGACGCTGGGATGCTGCGGGTGCAGGCGGATGAAGCGCTCGGCCGCAGCCTTGGCGGCCTCCGGCTCGACGTTCTTGTAATAGGCGTAGATCAGTTCGAGCTGGGCCTGCTCGGCATAACGGCCGAACGGATAGCGAGATTCGAGCGCCTTGAGCTTGCTGATCGCGCTGGTGTAGCTCTTGCTGTCCAGGTCGGCCTGCGCCTGCTGGTACAGCTCCGTCTCGCTCAGGTTCTCGTCGACCACTTCGTTGGATGAACAGGCGGCGGTAAGGGCGAGGATGGCGATCAGCAGCAGGTGTTTCACTTGCATGGCGGCTTGCGTCCCTGTGACGGCTGGCTGTCGTGTGCAGAGCCGTCCTGTTATGATGGGCGCCCCGGAACTACCGGGACAAAAGAAGCCGTATTTAACCACAAGCGAGTAGCCGAACCAAAGGCCGCTCCCCCGCCGTTTCCGAGCATGTCCTCAAATACCGATCAGGCCATCCAACTCCGTGCCGAGGTGCCGTCCGAACTGGGCGGGCAACGTCTCGATCAGATCGCGGCTCAACTTTTCGCCGAACATTCCCGGTCGCGGCTGGCTGCCTGGATCAAGGACGGCCGGCTAACGGTGGATGGCGAGGTGCTGCGTCCCCGCGATATCGTCCATGGCGGTTCGCTGCTCGAACTGAATGCCGAGCAGGAAGCCCAGGGCGAATGGGTGGCGCAGGATATCGAGCTGAACATCGTCTACGAGGACGACCAGTTGCTGGTGCTCGACAAGCCGGCCGGGCTGGTCGTTCACCCGGCGGCGGGGCATGCCGATGGCACGCTGCTCAATGCCCTGCTGCATCATGTCCCGGACCTGATCAACGTGCCGCGTGCCGGCATCGTCCATCGCCTCGATAAGGACACCACCGGTCTCATGGTGGTGGCCAAGACACTGCAGGCGCAGACCCGCCTGGTCGAGCAGTTGCAAAAGCGCAGCGTCAGCCGGATCTACGAGGCCATCGTCATCGGCGTGATCACGGCCGGTGGCAAGATCGACGCTCCTATCGGCCGGCATGGCCAACAACGCCAGCGCATGGCCGTTGTCGAAGGCGGCAAGCCGGCTGTGAGTCATTACCGTGTGCTGGAGCGCTTCCGCTCGCACACTCACACCCGGATCAAGCTGGAGACCGGCCGGACTCACCAGATCCGCGTGCACATGAGTCACATCGGCTTTCCATTGGTGGGCGACCCCGTCTACGGTGGCCGTTTCCGCATCCCGCCGGCGGCCAGCCAGACGCTGGTTCAGGCGCTGAAGGACTTCCCCCGTCAGGCCCTGCATGCGCGCTTTCTCGAGCTGGACCATCCGGTGACTGGCCAACGCATGCGTTGGGAGTCGCCGTTGCCGGATGACTTCGTCTGGCTGCTGACGCTGCTGCGGCAGGATCAGGACTCTTTCGTCTGATGGGCGCCGACTGGCTGATCCCGGATTGGCCGGCCCCGGCTGGCGTCAGGGCTTGCGTCACCACGCGGGAAGGTGGAGTCAGCCAGCCGCCGTTCGACACTTTCAACCTTGGCGATCAAGTGGACGACGTGCCGGCGGCGGTTGCCGACAATCGGGCCCGGCTGATACGCAACCTGGAATGCCAGCCCGCCTGGTTGCGTCAGGTTCATGGCATCCAAGTCACCAAGGCCGATCCCCATCGCGTGGACGAGGCCGATGCCAGTTGGACCGATACGCCAGGCATTGCCTGCGCGATCCTCACCGCCGATTGCCTGCCGGCGCTGTTCTGCCATCGCTCTGGCGATCGTGTGGCGGCTGCCCATGCCGGGTGGCGCGGATTGGCTGGCGGTGTGCTGGAAGCCACGCTGGATGCGCTGGCCGTACCGGCCGACGAGGTATTGGTCTGGCTCGGTCCGGCCATCGGCCCCGCAGCGTTCGAAGTTGGGCCGGAAGTCCGCGAGGCGTTCGTCCGTAGCCATGCGCAAGCCGACTCGGCGTTCCGTCCCAGTGAGAATCAGGGCCGCTACATGGCGGATATCTACCAACTCGCCCGGATTCGTCTGGCTGCCCGTGGGGTGACAGCCGTATACGGCGGCGACTGGTGCACGTTTAGCGACCCGCGTTTCTTCTCGTATCGGCGCAGCGCCCGCACCGGGCGGTTTGCGTCCCTCATCTGGCTGGAATAGCCCTTCGGGCCGGCCAGACCTCCTTCCTGCAACGCCCAAGGCTGATCCGGGTCAAAGACCTGAGCCTTGAATCGACCAGAATCGTCCTTATCTAGCGTTCATCTCGGCAGGTTTTTCGTCACCAGGTGTGCTCATCGCGCCGGCCTGCTCCCAACCGGAAGGATGACTTCATGCGAATCGACCGATTGACCAGCAAGCTGCAGCTTGCACTCTCCGACGCCCAGTCCCTGGCCGTCGGTCTCGACCATCCGGCGATCGAGCCGTTGCACCTCATGCAGGCCCTGCTCGATCAGCAGGGTGGTTCGATCAAGCCTCTGCTGATGCAGGTGGGTTTCGACATCAATGGCCTTCGTCAGGCTCTGACCCAGGAACTCGACCGGCTCCCGAAAATCCAGAACCCCACCGGCGACATCAACCTGTCCCAGGACTTGGCGCGCCTGCTCAACCAGGCCGACCGGCTGGCCCAGCAGAAGGGTGATCAGTTCATTTCCAGTGAATTGGTGCTGCTTGCGGCGATGGACGAGAACACCCGCCTGGGCAAGCTGTTGCTGGGGCAGGGGGTATCGAAGAAAGCGCTGGAAAACGCCATCGCCAACCTGCGGGGTGGCCAGGCGGTGAACGACCCCAACGCCGAGGAGTCCCGCCAGGCGCTGGATAAATACACCGTCGACCTGACCAAGCGCGCCGAGGAAGGCAAGCTCGATCCGGTGATCGGTCGTGACGACGAAATCCGCCGGACCGTCCAGGTCCTGCAACGCCGCACCAAGAACAATCCGGTGCTGATCGGCGAGCCCGGCGTCGGTAAGACGGCCATCGTCGAAGGGTTGGCCCAGCGCATCGTCAACGGCGAAGTGCCGGATGGCCTGAAAGACAAGCGTCTGCTGTCCCTGGACATGGGGGCCCTGATCGCCGGTGCCAAATTCCGCGGCGAATTCGAGGAGCGTCTGAAGGCCGTGCTCAATGAGCTGGCCAAGCAGGAAGGGCGCGTCATCCTGTTCATCGACGAACTGCATACCATGGTGGGCGCGGGCAAGGCCGAGGGCGCCATGGACGCTGGCAACATGCTCAAGCCGGCGCTGGCGCGGGGCGAGTTGCATTGCGTAGGCGCCACCACCCTGGATGAGTATCGCCAGTACATCGAGAAGGACGCGGCGCTCGAGCGGCGCTTCCAGAAGGTGCTGGTGGACGAGCCGAGCGAGGAGGACACCATTGCTATCCTGCGCGGCCTCAAGGAGCGCTACGAAGTGCACCACGGGGTGACCATCACGGACGGTGCGATCATTGCCGCGGCCAAGCTCAGCCATCGCTACATCACCGATCGCCAGTTGCCGGACAAGGCTATCGACCTGATCGACGAGGCAGCCAGCCGTATCCGCATGGAGATCGACTCCAAGCCGGAAGAACTCGATCGCCTGGAACGTCGGCTGATCCAGCTGAAGATCGAACGCGAGGCGCTGAAGAAGGAGGAGGACGAAGCGACCCGCAAGCGCCTGGCCAAGCTGGAGGAAGACATCGCCAAGCTGGAGAAGGAATACGCCGACCTCGAGGAAATCTGGAAGTCAGAGAAAGCCGAGGTACAGGGCTCGGCGCAGATCCAGCAGAAGATCGAGCAGGCCAAGACCGAGCTGGAGGCCGCACGGCGCAAGGGCGATCTGAACCGCATGGCCGAGTTGCAATACGGTGTGATTCCCGATCTGGAGCGCAGTCTGCAGATGGTCGACCAGCACGGCAAGGCGGAGAACCAGTTGCTGCGCAACAAGGTAACCGACGAAGAAATCGCCGAGGTGGTTTCCAAGTGGACCGGTATTCCGGTTGCCAAGATGCTCGAAGGCGAGCGCGAAAAGCTGCTGAAAATGGAAGACATGCTGCACCAGCGCGTGATCGGGCAGCACGAAGCGGTGGTTGCCGTGGCCAACGCCGTGCGGCGCTCCCGTGCCGGTCTGGCAGACCCGAACCGGCCGAGCGGGTCCTTCCTCTTCCTCGGCCCGACCGGGGTGGGTAAGACCGAGTTGTGCAAGGCGCTGGCCGAGTTTCTCTTCGATACGGAAGAGGCGCTGGTGCGCATCGATATGTCCGAGTTCATGGAGAAGCACTCCGTGGCGCGGTTGATCGGTGCACCTCCGGGATATATCGGCTACGAAGAGGGCGGTTACCTGACCGAAGCGGTGCGCCGCAAGCCCTATTCGGTGGTGTTGCTGGATGAAGTGGAAAAGGCGCACCCGGATGTGTTCAACATTCTCTTGCAGGTGCTCGAGGACGGCCGTCTGACCGATAGCCACGGCCGCACGGTGGACTTCCGCAATACCGTGGTGGTGATGACCTCCAACCTCGGCTCGGCGCAGATTCAGGAGCTGGTCGGCGATCCCGAGGCGCAGCGGGCGGCGGTCATGGATGCGGTCAGCAGTCACTTCCGTCCGGAGTTCGTCAACCGTATCGACGAGGTGGTGGTGTTCGAACCGCTGGCGCGCGAGCAGATCGCCGGTATCGCCGGCATCCAGTTGCAACGCCTGCGTAAGCGGTTGGCCGAGCGGGAGCTGAGTCTGGACCTGTCCGACGAGGCATTGGACAAGCTGATCGCGGTCGGTTACGACCCGGTATACGGGGCACGGCCGTTGAAGCGTGCGATTCAGCGCTGGATCGAAAACCCGTTGGCGCAGTTGATCCTAGCGGGCAAATTCGAGCCGGGTGCGAGCATCGCTGCAAAGGTGGAGGGCGACGAGATCGTCTTTGCCTGACGGCTTTAGGCGAAACGTGAAGGCGATGGGGAGACCCATCGCCTTTTTGTTTGTGGCTAACCGTGGCCTTTCAGCAGGCGTTTGAGCGCTTGGGCCTGCTCTTCGGCCAAATCGATGATGTGGAAGCCGGCCCAGCAGTGCTGGCCATCGGCGCCGGGGCGCTGCCAGAGGCAATCGGCACCGAGGCGGATTTCTTCGATGCCTTCGATCGTCTGGGCTGGAACCAGGCGGAACTCCCAGAGCGAGTCGGCATTCAGGAGCTCTTCGCTGAACAGCATGAAGCCTTCGGTGGAGAGATCGACGACGCGGCCCAGATTGCGCCCGGAATGCAACTCGAAGGCATCCAGGGGCGGTTCGGCTGTTTGGCGCTCTTGCTGGCGACGCTCTTTTTCCATTGGCGGCGGGCTCCTAGCGGGAATCACTTCTGCGGCCAGTCAGGCGCTGCAGCAGGCGGTAAATGACATTCAGGGCTCGGTCCATCAGGGGTTTGGGCGGCTCGGTCGGCAGAATGCGCACCAGGCCCGACTCCATGTCGCCGGCCAGTTGCGCGAGGGACTTCACTGCGGCACGTTGGCCGCTGTGATCGACGAACATGTAGTTTTGTGTGGTCGAGCTGAACCACGACAACTTCAGGATGCGTTTCTGCTCTCCGCCAAATTCGAACCAGGTGCCGAATTCGACGCGCTGGAGTTCGTCGGCCAACTGCCGGCTGCTCCCGGTCAACGCGATCCCTTCGGTTCCGGCATCGACCGCGGCGGCGACACCTGTGCCCACATCCGGCGCGGCTTTCGACGACGCTTGAATGGGGGCGGCCGGAGTGACTGGGCTGTGCTGCTCAGTCTTGCTGGGTTGCTGGTCGATGCTCAAGCCTTTGAGCAGGCGGCTGATGTCGGCTTCGTGATGGCCAAGCAGCTGCAACCCTTTGCGTAATTCTTCCCGTATTCCTTGCACGGTTTCCTGGTTTTCGTGGCTGCCATTACGGATCAGGTGTTCGGCTACTTCGCTTGCGCGTCGCCATTCGCTGCTCTGTTCGCCGTGGCGTAGCTGGATGAAAACCAGTACATCGGTCCAGCTCTGTTCGAGAAAACTGCGGATCGCGGCAGGCGGCATCTGATCGGCGAGGCTGCGGGCGATGACGTCGGTCGCCTGTCGGCGAGCATCGAGCAGCTTGTCCCGGCCTTTCGCCGCCTCGATGGCGCGCCGCTCACGAAGCTCCACCCTGTGCCTGAGGGTGGCGACGAATAGCGTGAACTCGTCGAGCAGGCTTTCGAACAGCCCCAGGTCGCCCTCGAAGTGCTGGATCACGCGCTCCACCACCCAGTGCACCTTGTTCAGCAATTCGCCGTCTTCGCCATCGCCACCATAGATGACCGCTGCCTGGGCCAGACTGTTGAGCAGGCGGCGTGCGGGGTGGCTGTGTTCGGTGAACAGGCTCCGATCTTGAAGAGCCAGTTTCAGGTAGGGGGTATGCAGGTGCGACAGGGCAATCTTGTAGCTATCGCCCAATTCGTCGTCGTCGAGGATGAAATCGAACAGCATGCCCACCAGGTCGATCACGTCGGCCTGTTCCGAGGCCATTCTCCCTTGGCCGCTCGCATCGCTCCGGCTTTCCAATTGTTGGTGAAGCTCTGCTTTCAAACGATCGACTTTCTGCGGTTCCCGCAGCCGTTGGGCAAGCTCCTCGGCCGACTGGCCCTGCAAGCGATTCAGTGCTTCCAGCAGTTCACTGGCGCTGTAGGTCCGCTTGGCTGAAGGCGGCGCGAAGCTATCGATACTCGGCGTGCCACCCAGAAGCGGCGCTTCGGTCTTGTGCAGCCTGTAATCGTCCAGCAGGGCGGTGAGACCGCCGAATAGCGCACCCGGATTACTGGGGGGCGGGGCGCTCAAATCCTGAGGCGGCGCACTTGCGTTGGATATCGTCGCGGGGGAGGGGGCGTCCGGCGTTTTCGTCGGCTTATCCACCGGAGCGGGCGAGCGCTGTGCAGTGTATTTCAGGTTCGGCAGTATGCCGGCCTCGATCAGCCGTGCGTTCAGGGCTTCGTAGAGTCCGTCGAGGTTCTGCATCAACAGACGATCGAAGAGCACATAAAGGATGGTCTTGATCTTCACGTGCATGGCGCAGGGAGCCATCGCTTCGCGCAGCGACGATGCGATCGCCAGGGGGCCGAAGGGATTGCTGTCTTCGCCGAGCTTGCGTCCCTCGTTCAGGACCGCCAGGCGCTGGTCGAGGGCGAAAAGCGACTGTGCACACCGCGCCTTGACCCGGCTGACCATGTTACTGACCTGCAGGCTTTCTTCGTACTCGTCGTTCTGCACCAGAGCAAGCTGTTCGGCGTCCAGATCGACCGGTATTTCCGAGGCGGTGCGTCCTTCGATGAACTCGTCGAAGCGCCGGGCGATGCTCTGGTGGTAGAGGCGCTCGATATGTGGCCATTGTTGGCGAATGTCGCGCATGCTGTCGAAGAACAGGGTCTGGACCTGGTTGTTTTCGGCTTTCTCGGCGCAATCGAACAGCGTGTCTTCGGCGTGACTGAACACCAGATCGAGGTGTTCGGCCAAGTGATTCATCGCCAACTTGCGGCAACCCTGTACCAGCTCGCTGAAGCGTGGCTGGATGACACGGTTGGCCAGGATGCTGACGGTTCTGGGTGTTTCGGGTGGGGTGCCTTGGGAGCTCATGGATGGTCCTGGCTGAGCCTCGCGCTCGGCATGTCCTGGCCGAGCGCAAACTTCGCACAGATATAACAGTCGTGCTGAGAACTGCAAAGCATTGTATGAAGAAGAAAATTCAGGGTTGACAGGCGCGCGCGGAACCGTAAAATGGCGCGCCTCTGATACGGGAATCCGGTAACGCCGGACCAGTAAGGAGATTGGAAGGCTCGTCGTTCCGCGATAGCTCAGTCGGTAGAGCAAGTGACTGTTAATCACTGGGTCCCTGGTTCGAGTCCAGGTCGCGGAGCCAACTTCCAAGCGGGGTATAGCGCAGTCCGGTAGCGCGCCTGCTTTGGGAGCAGGATGTCGGGAGTTCGAATCTCTCTACCCCGACCATCTCAGGGTCGTTAGCTCAGTCGGTAGAGCAGTTGGCTTTTAACCAATTGGTCGTAGGTTCGAATCCTACACGACCCACCATTTCAAAGAAGCCCACCTCATCAGGTGGGCTTTTTCATTTCTGGCATTCGCTGAGAGGGTGCCACGACTTCGATTTCTATCCACCGTGTGTGGCGCGTTTATTTGGGGCTATCTCACATCCAGCCGGCGGATCGGGTTGCTAGACTGCCACGCCCAGTTAAGCCTCCAGGTCATGATGATGCGTTGGATAGCGATCGCTTTCAGCTTATTGACTATTGCCGCCTGCAACGACAGCGCTCCCTCCGCCACTCCGGTTTCCAATGCGGCGGAGAAAACGGCGGTGGTGTCTGGCAAGTGTGATGCCTTGCGGGACTATGAGGCACCTTCGCAGCGCTTCGATGAACGTGCCCAAGATTTGGCCCATGCGACAGGTTGCTTCATCGAGACCGATCTCTCCGAGACGGAGAGCGTTCAGGTGCCTGCCGTGAAAGGGGTTCTGACCATTCGAGAGGCGATAGCCAAGTCGCTCGAAGGAACGTCCTTGAAGATCACGCGCAACGAGCCCGATCTGATCGCCGTGGACGTGAATAAATGATGCTCTGAATATGTCGGTGAGCCGGAGCGCGGATCGCCGACATCAGCCCTTTTCAGTGCAGCTTCAAGCGCGGTTCCGTGCTGCGGCCGATCCGGTCGCTGAGCATCAGGAGCAGCGTGCGCGTAGTGCCGTACAGCGCCATTTGGTGCAGACGGTAGAGGGAGATGTAGAACATCCGGGCCAGCCATCCCTCCAGCTTCACGCTGCCCATTAGGTTACCCATCAAATTACCCACCGCCGAGAAGCTCGACAGCGAAATCAGCGAGCCATAGTCACGGTAGCGGTATTCCGGTAGCGCCTGGCCGGCGATCCGCAGCTTGATCGACTTGGCCAACAGAGAGGCTTGCTGGTGGGCTGCCTGGGCCCGGGGAGGAACGTTGCGGCCCTCGCTGCCGGGTTGTGGGCAGGCAGCGCAATCGCCGAAGGCGAAAATGTCGTCATCGAGGGTCGTCTGCAGGGTCGGCCGGACCAGCAATTGGTTGATGCGGTTGCTTTCCAGGCCACCCAGCTCGCGGAGAAAGGCTGGCGCGCGGATACCGGCTGCCCAGACCATCAGGTTCGCGGCCAGCGTCTGGCCCTGGTTGGTCTTCAGGCCATCGCGAGTGACTTCACTGACGGCCGCGCCGGTGATTACCCGCACGCCGAGCTTTTCCAGCGTTTCATGCACTGGTTTGCCGATTCGCTCCGGCAGGGCCGGAAGCACACGTGGGCCGGCCTCGATCAGGGTGATCCGCAGGTTCTCCGGCGTAATGCCATCGAGGCCGTAAGCGGCCAGTTGATGGGCTGCGTGGTGCAGTTCCGCCGCCAGTTCCACGCCAGTGGCACCGGCGCCGATGATGGCGATGTCGATCTGCGTGGCATCGTTGCCCTCACGGGCATGGGCGCGTAGATAGTGGCTGAGGAACTGGCTGTGGAAGCGTTCGGCCTGCTCGCGGGTATCGAGGAAGATGCAATGCTCGGCCGCACCTGACGTGCCGAAGTCATTGGTGGTACTGCCCACTGCGATGACCAGCGTGTCATAGCCGATCTCGCGTTCCGGAACCAATTCGAAACCGTGCTCGTCGTGGGTGGCGGCCAACTGGATGCATTTGCGGGTGCGATCCAGGCCGCACATGCGGCCCAGTTGGAACTCGAAGTGGTTCCATTTGGCCTGGGCGACATAGTTCAGCTCGTCCCAGGATGAGTTCAGCGACCCTGCCGCCACTTCATGCAGCAGCGGTTTCCAGATATGGGTCAGGTTGCAGTCGACCAGGGTGATGTTCGCTTGGCCGCGTTTGCCGAGGCTTCTACCCAGACGGGTGGCGAGCTCCAGCCCGCCGGCGCCGCCGCCGACGATCACGATACGATGGGACATGGGACAGTCTCACAAGGCTTGGAAAATCCGGGGCGGCCGAAAGGGCGAGCGCGAAGCAGCTCATAGCACCAGTTGGCTCAGAAGGCGGCTAAGGAGACCGAGGCCGATGACGACGGCGAGCACAAGGAGCAGAAGCAGCCAGGGGCGGAATGGCTTGCGCTCGACTTGATGCTGGGGAGCACTCAGGTACTGGTCGACGCGTTGTTGGTCGTCAGGACTCAGGCGGCTGGGCATGGAAGGCCTCGATGAAGTGTGACGTCATTCTATCCGTGCCTTTCGTTGCGGCTCAACGCCGAGGTCGTCATTCAGTCCGATAATGCCGCCGTGCAATACACGGATCACAGCGCGATACCGATATCGAACAGGATGGTGCGCCCGAGGTTGTTGCGCAGAAAGTCCGGAGCGCCCGGATGGGCGAACAGGACGCGGGCAAAGGTGGGGCCGACCATGGACAGCGATCGCCAGCCTTGGCGGAGGTATTCGGTCGGCGGCGGAAAGTGGCTGTTGAAGTCGGGCACCGCGCGTTTGAGATTGACGAAGGCGAGCAGGTCCAGATCGCCGAGATCCAGATCGCGCTCCACATAGTTATGCGCCTTCTTGCGCAGGGTCGGTGCCAGCCGGGCTTGGAGTTCGGTGGCGGGAATGCGCCGTGGACGGCTCTCGCGGCGCACCAGTTGGCTGAGGGAGAACGCGCTGCGGCGTCGCTCCAGTTCTGCACGCCATTCCTCGTTCAGCCGCCGCCCTTCATCCAGCACGAAGAACACTTCGAAATTGGCGTCACGGAACAGCACATCCGGCGGTTCCTGGCCTGCACTGCCGAATTCCTCGATGCGGTGTGAGACATTCAACGCTTGCAACAGGCGCTGGCAAACCCAGCGCTCACGTTCCCATTTGCGGGCGTTGGAGAGAAACGCGTTGGCTTGTTCGGCCTGATGGGTGAGCAGGCGCAGATAGTCTGAGTCATCCATGGCAAGCAGCTTAGCCCGCTTGGCTGGGGAGAGGTACCCCTTCGCTTGGTGTCAGTCGCTGCTGCCCAGGAGGGTTACACTGACGCTTTCTTCTCGATGGAAGACTGCCATGCAGATTCGTTCGGTCTTGCCTGAGGATCATTCCGCCTTGCTGGCGTTATGGGAGCGCACCCCCGGTATTCGTATACGACCCGAAGATGCTTTCGAGCCTTTTTGCGCTTATCTGGCCCGAAATCCGGGATTGAGCCTGATCGCCGAGCATGAAGGGCAACTGGCCGGGTCCGTAATGGCGGGGCACGATGGCCGGAGGGGCTACCTGCAGCACCTGGTCGTCGATCCGGCATATCGTCGCCGCGGTATCGCTAGGGCTCTCTTGGAGGAGGTGCTGGCTCGTCTCGCTGAGCTTGGTGTGCACAAGTCCCACGTCTTCGTATTGAGCGATGCGCCCGAGGCGTTGGCCTTCTGGGCTGCCCAGGGCGGCTGGGAGCAGAGGCAGGATATCCAGGTGTTTTCCACCCATGGGGTGCGTTCATGATTGGCGCGGAACTGCTCTCCCCCGAAAGCCAGTGGCTGGGCTGGGCGCTGTATTTGCCGATCCTGCTCTGGGCAGCTTGGCGAGCGCCCTGGCTGGAGCTGTTCAGCGACATGCGTCGGCAACACTTGCTGTTCGGTACGGTGCTGGCCCTGTTCTTCCTGTGGTTGGTGCGGCGTGATTTCGATTCCGGGCTTTCCTTGCATTTCATTGGCATGACCGCGGTGACGCTGCTGCTCGACTGGCCGCTGGCGATACTCAGCGGCTTGGCTGCACAGCTCGGCCTGATCGCTATCGGCCGTCAGGACGTCGCAGCGCTGGGGATGAACGGAGTGCTGTTGGTGTTGATCCCGGTAATGGTGACGGAGGTCTGCTCGACCTTGGTCGAGCGCGCACAGCCACGCAATCTGTTCGTCTATATCTTCTGTTCCGGTTTCTTTCCGGCCGCCCTGTCCGCACTGTTCTGCGTACTGGCCGGACTGGGTGTGCTGTGGATCGACGGGCTCTTTCCCATGCCGCCCTGGATCGAGGAGTTCGCTGGCTACCTATGGTTGGTGATGTTCCCCGAGGCTTTCATCAACGGCACCGCCATATCGGCTCTGGTGGTCTTCTACCCGGACTGGCTCGAAACGTTCAACCGTAGTCGCTATCTGCAAGCTCCCTGGAAGGGCGACGAGCCACCCCGTTGATGATGAGAAATTCAGCCGGCGGATCGGCTGGGTTGGGTTGATGTGGATCAAATCGCGGGTCGTGCTTCTGGCGACGATGATCAAGACATCGACAACAGGAGCAGGGTATGGGCGTACACGATTGGGCTCGTCAGGCGTTGACCACCGAACTGCAGGCGGCAGAGGGAAACGGATTCGATGAAGCGATGGCACTGCGTGCTTTGCTGAGTGCCATCGTCGAGCGGAGCAAGTCTGTCCGGTCTATCGATGATCTGGCGCAAGAGCTTCAGTTCCTGGCCGACAATCTCGACGATGGGCGGGACTATGCCTTCATGCGCCCCTGAGGGGTACCTCTAAAAACGTAGGCGAGGCGGTCAGCACAAGGCAAAAACAAACGAAAAAGCGCAGTTTACGGGCTGTAAATGAGCATTTTGACTGGGCTCGCATCCGAGCTTGTTTTTAACGCAGTGATGACAACGCAGGTAGTTTTTAGAGGTGCCCTGAGGTCGCTCAGTGCTCCCGAGGCGATAGGTCGCCGGAGAACAGATCGTCTTCCAACTGGTCGCCGGGTATCGCATGTTCTTCCGCGGCCCAGGCACCCAGGTCGATCAGCTTGCAACGTTCCGAGCAGAACGGTCGGTTCGGGCTTTGTGGACCCCATTCCACGGGCGCGCCGCAGGTAGGGCATTCAACGGTCATGGGTTGGCTCATGGCTGGCCTCCGCGCAAGGTCAGGTAGAAGTGGTGCAGTCGCTCGACTTCGGCCTTCAACCAGCTCAAATCGCGGTCGTTGACGATCACGTCGTCCGCATGGCGCAAACGCTCCTCACGCTTGGCCTGCACTTGAAGGATGGCATGTACCTGTTCTTCGGTCACATGATCGCGCTGGATGGTCCGGGCGAGTTGCAGATGCTCCGGAGCGTCCACTACCAGGACGCGCTGAGCCAGGCGATGCTGCCCTGACTCGACCAGCAGCGGAGACACCAGAATCGCGTAGGGGGACTCGGCACGACCGAGGTGGGCCAGAATTTCCTGGCCTATCAACGGGTGCAGGAGGCCTTCCAGCCAGCGCCGCTCCTCGGGATTCTGGAAAATTCTCCCTCGCAGCGCGGCGCGATCCAGTTGTCCATCAGGCAGGAGTACTTCCTGTCCGAAATGCTCGGCGATACGATCCAGAGCCGGGCGCCCGGGTTCGACGACCCAGCGTGCGGCGTGGTCGGCATCCACGAGATGGACGCCAAGATCGATGAAATGCTGGGCGACGGCGGTCTTGCCACTGCCAATACCGCCCGTCAGGCCCAGAATCCAGGGTTTGCTCATTTGAAACCGGCGAACTGCAAATAGGTACCGGTTATTTGATCACCCCAGAGCAAAGCAATCCAGCCAGCGATGGCCAGATAAGGACCGAAGGGAATCGGCGTGCTGGTTTCCGCGTTGCGCAAGCGCAGCATGATCACACCCAGCACGGCCCCGACCAGAGACGACAGCAGGATGGTCAACGGCAGTATCTGCCAGCCACCCCAGGCGCCGAGCATGGCCAGCAACTTGAAGTCGCCATAGCCCATGCCTTCCTTGCCAGTGATCAGCTTGAACAGCCAGTACACCGACCAGAGGCTCAGATAACCGGCCACCGCCCCCCAGAGCGCATCCTCCAGACTGGCGAAAAGCCCGAAGCTGTTGACGATCAGACCCAACCAGAGCAGCGGGAGCACCAGGGCGTCAGGCAGCAACTGGTGATCGACATCGATCATGCTCATTGCCAACAGGCCCCAGGTCAGTACCAGAGCCGCCCCGGCCGTCCATCCAAAACCGAAATGCCAAGCCACATAAGCCGACAACAAACCGCAGGCCAGCTCGATCAATGGGTAGCGCATACTGATCGGCGCCTTGCACTCCGAACACTTACCGCGCAGCGCCAGATAACTGACGATGGGAATATTTTCCCAGGCCCTGATCTGATGATTGCAATGCGGACAACGAGAATGCGGCAGCACCAGATTGAAAACAGGCCCGCTGTCTTCAGCCGGCAGGCCCAGCAGTTCTCTGGCCTGACTCTGCCAATCCCGGTGCATCATCTTCGGCAGGCGATGAATCACCACGTTGAGAAAGCTGCCAATCAACAGCCCCAGCACCAGCGCACATAAAACAAAGGCCAGCACATGGCTGGCCAAAAATTCGATCAAAGGCATGTTTAAACCACGGAGCCCAGCTGGAAGATCGGAAGGTACATGGCGATGATCAAACCGCCGACCAGCACGCCGAGGACGGCCATGATCATGGGTTCCATAAGGCTGGTTAGGTTGTCAACCATATTATCAACTTCTTCTTCGTAGAAGCTGGCAACCTTGTCCAACATGGTATCCAATGCGCCTGACTCTTCGCCAATAGCCGTCATTTGTACTGCCATGGCTGGGAATATCGAAGTTGTACGCATCGAGAAGTTCAACTGCATACCTGTCGAGACATCTTGTTTTATTTTGTTGACCGCGTTTTTGAATACTACATTACCGGTTGCGCCTGAAACGGAGTCCAGAGCATCAACGAGTGGAACACCGGCAGCAAAGGTGGTCGATAGTGTTCTGGCATAACGGGCAACCGCAGATTTGTATAGAATATCTCCTACAATGGGAAGCTTCAGGACTGTCCGATCAATCCAGTTTCGAAATCCCTCCGAGCGCTTATGGATTTCTTTAAAAGAAAATCCAATGGCAAAGAAACCAATCAGAACAATAAACCACCACTCTTGTAATAGTTCGGAAAGGTTAATTACCATCATGGTAAAGGCGGGTAGCTCTGCGCCGAAGTTTTCAAATACTGATTGGAACTGTGGGACGACTTTAATCAGCAAGATTGCAGAAACGATAATTGCGACAATGATTACGGCAATGGGGTAGGTCATCGCCTTCTTGATCTTGGCCTTAAGTGCTTCGGTTTTTTCTTTGTAGGTGGCTACGCGATCAAGCAATGTTTCTAGAGCGCCGGATTGTTCACCCGAGTCCACTAAGTTGCAATATAGATCATCAAAGTACTCTGGTTTTTTGCGTAGAGAGGCGGCGAAACTATTACCAGCAGCCACCTCTTGCTTGACCTCATCCACAAGCTTACGCATATTGGGATTTTCAAACCCCTCCCCAATGATATCGAACGACTGAAGTAAGGGGACGCCGGCTTTCATCATGGTCGCCATCTGGCGCGTAAACAAGGCGATATCAAGTGGTTTGATTTTCTTGCCAGAGTTAAATATGGATACCGATTTCTTTCGGACCTTGGTTGGGTTAATTCCCTGCTTACGTAGCTGGGCCTTGACTAAGGCAGGATTCTGCCCACTCAGCTCACCTTTGATCTTGGCGCCTTTCTTGTCTGTGCCTTCCCAGGCGAAGACACTGGTTTTCAACGCTTTTTCCGCCATGGGAGTTATTCCTTGGTCACGCGGTTGACTTCTTCGAGGCTGGTGACGCCCTGCATGGCCTTCAGTAGGCCAGAAGCGCGTAGGTCATTGAAGCCATCTCTTCGTGCCTGAGCAGCGATATCGATGGAATTACCTTCCTCCATGATAATCCGTTGCAGTGCTGGCGTAATTTTAACCACTTCATAAATACCGACACGGCCCTTGTAGCCCCCCTTGCAGTTTTCGCAGCCTACCGGGCCGTAGATTTTGAAGGTCCCGATCTTGTCTTCGGGAAAACCTTCCTTCAGCAAGGTTTCGCGTGGAATCTCGACCTCTTTCTTGCAACTGCCGCAAAGCTTGCGAGCGAGGCGCTGGGCAATGATGAGGTTGACTGACGTAGCGATGTTGAATGCCGGAACGCCCATATTGCGCAGACGCGTCAGCGTTTCCGCGGCACTGTTGGTGTGGAGCGTCGACATCACCATGTGACCGGTCTGGGCGGCCTTGATGGCGATTTCGGCGGTTTCCAGGTCGCGGATCTCCCCCACCATGATCACGTCCGGGTCCTGGCGCAGGAAGGCACGAAGAGCCTGGGCGAAATCCATACCTTGGCGTGGGTTGACGTTGACCTGGTTGATGCCCTCCAGGTTGATTTCCACCGGGTCCTCGGCCGTAGAGATATTGATATCCACCGTATTGAGGATATTGAGGCCGGTGTAGAGGGACACGGTCTTACCGGAGCCAGTGGGGCCGGTGACCAGAATCATGCCCTGAGGTTGTTTCAGGGCAGTCATATACAGCTCTTTCTGCTCTTCTTCGTAGCCAAGGGCATCGATCCCCATCTGTGCACTAGAGGGGTCGAGAATACGCATTACAATCTTTTCGCCCCAAAGGGTGGGGAGCGTGTTGACGCGAAAATCGATGGCCTTGGATTTGGAAATTTTCATCTTGATCCGGCCATCTTGAGGCTTGCGTCGCTCAGAGATATCTAGGCTCGCCATGACTTTGAGGCGTGCTGCAATTCTGCTAGCCAGTTGTATGGGGGGTTTTGCTACTTCATGAAGAATGCCGTCGGTCCGGAAGCGAACACGATATGCCTTTTCATAAGGCTCAAAGTGAAGGTCCGATGAGCCTCCTCTGATAGCATCGAGAAGCATTTTGTTGACGAAGCGCACCACGGGGGCGTCATCCGCATCCCCACCAGCCCCGGAGTCCTGCTTGTCTTCATCGACGGACTCAATGTCAACGCCATCCAAGTCGACATCGACGAGATCCTCCATTCCGCTCGAGCTGTTCTCGAAGAACTTTTCGATCGCATCACCGAGCTTGTCGTCTTCGACCAAGATGGACTCGGTGTTAAGGCCGGTACTGAACTGGATGTCGGTAATAGCTTGGTGATTGGCTGGATCGGATACTGCAACGAATAGCTTATTTCCGCGGCGCCAGAGAGGAAGAGCGCGATGTTGGCGGATCAGCTTTTCGCTGACGAGATCCTTGGGTTGGCTTTCCTTGTCGATGGTTCGCAAGTCAAAAAAGGCGACTCCGAACTGCTCCGCTGCAAGTTCTGCGAGATCTCGGCTTTTTACCAGTTTGTTCTGGACTAGGTAGGTAACCAGAGAAAGCTTATTACGCTGCGCCTGGATTTGGGCTTGCTGGGCGCTTTTTTCATCCATTAGCTCGGCCAACACCAATTGCCTGGCCAAGCCGGAAAGGGAGACGCTATCGTTCATGAATAACCTCACTCATCATGACTGCCTTATATCGTAGTTGGACCATGCTGCCAAACGAGGGGTGGGAGGGTGGCAAATTTTGTCACAAGCTGTGCATTTTTGTGTTCGGAGGATGAGGCTTGGTTAAGTCTCTTGGGGAAAAACGAGGGAGGACGACTTGGCATGGCTATTGCTTTTGGGTTTTCAGGTCGTTTGGCCTATCTACTTTTAGGAGAAACCAATGAAAGCTCAAAAAGGCTTTACCTTGATTGAACTGATGATCGTGGTTGCGATCATCGGTATTCTGGCTGCAATCGCTATCCCGGCATATCAGGACTACACCGTGCGCGCTAAGGTGACTGAAGGCTTGTCTCTTGCCTCTGCAGCAAAAACAACAATTGCTGAAAACGCAGCTAGTGGGACTTCTCCCTTGGACGCTGGTTGGACCGCCCCTACCTCTACTAATAACGTTAGCAGCGTTTCGGTGGTAAGTGGTACCGGTGTTATCCATATTACTTACACTTCTGCTGCCGGTAACGGGACCATTCAACTTAGCCCGACTGCAGGTGGTAGCGCATTGTCCGCTGGTGTTGTTCCGACAACATCGATTAGCTGGGATTGCAAAGGCGGTAATCTTCAGCCGAAATACCGTCCGTCCAACTGCCGGTAATCGTAGTAATAAGAAAGCCCTCTCTGGAGGGCTTTTTTTCGCTTGGAGATTTATAGTGCGTTTATCTCGTTTGCTTCTTCCTTTGGTGGTTTTATTTTTCGTTTTTCTTTTGTATTGGCCAGTAAAAGATTTCTTCTACGTCTGGGATGATTTTGCTCTTTTTCTTGATAGCTCTGCTTTACGCGGCTCCGGTAACGTTTGGGAGGCAATCTCACAGCCCATATTGCCTGGCACGACCTACTTTAGGCCGCTGGTGCTGTTGAGCTTTTGGTCGGAATTTAAACTTTTTGGAGTGAATCCGGCGATCTCCCATGTGGTGAATTTGTTTATTCAATTGCTAAATATTTCCCTGGTTGGGTGGCTAGCCCATGTATTAGTCGGGAGGGAAGGGAAAAGGTGGCAAATTGTTCTGCCCATGGTTGCATATGGGATTCACCCTGCCTTGGTCGAACCAGTTGCCTGGTCGGCTGGGCGCTTTGACCTATTGGTCACGACATGCACGCTCTTGGCTTTAATATCTGCCTTGGAGTGTAAAGGGAAGGTGGGAGGAATAGTTCTTTCCGGAATTTTCTTTCTTTTGGCGCTCCTTTCAAAAGAAATGGCGATTACTTTTCCGGCTCTTTTCGTGGTTTGTTACCTTGTCAAGACACAAAGTAGCCTGCGAGAGTCATTTATGACCTTTATGGCGCGCCCGCATATTTGGCTATTCGTTTCCCTATTCGTGGCAGGTGCTTTGTATTTATCGCTGCGCTATTCAAACTTGCAGGCGATGTACCATCAAGACCCTCGGGTCTCGGCTGCATTGAATAGCGTTTCGCATTTTGCGTTGGTGGGGCAAACGATCATTTTTTATCTGAGAATGATTGTTTGGCCATTTTCAGATATTAATCCTATGCATCCTTTTGATGTTTATAACTGGGGAGCGGGGCAGCTTATCTCAGGGGGACTTGCTCTCTTTTCGCTGAGTATGTTTGGTGTGTATGCCCTGGTTAAGCGTAGCCCTGCTTTACTGTTGGTTCTGGCAGGCTTCATCTCGCTTGCACCTGTATTGAATGTTATCCCCCTGACAATTGGCGGCAATATCGGGCATGAGAGGTTTTTGACCCTTCCCCTTGTCTTTTTTGCTCTGGCTATCGGATGGGGCCGGCTACCTGGCCTGAGCATTTCTTCTTCCATGAAAAAAGCATTACCGAAGCTATCCTGGCTGTTGGGAGGGGGGTGGGTATTGCTAGGTGTGATGAATGTTACGGTTACGTTACCATTATGGCGTGACGAGGTTTCCTTATGGTCTTGGTCATATGAGAAATACCCTGATTTTGAATATGTTCAGTTCAGTTTGGTTGCGGCTGCTGTTCGTCTGGGGCGGTTAGATACTGCTCAGAAGGTATTAGACGAAATCGAAGCCAAGGGCGAACTATCTCTAAGAATAAAGGCTATTAAAGGCCAATTGCTAGCCAGAGTGCATAGGCCGGAAGAGGCATTAAAACTACTGAATGAGGCTTTGGCGGGAAGTTATCAACCTCACCTGAAGGTTTTGAATAAAGGAATACAGCTAAAGGATGCAAAGATTACTAATCGGGGCTTTTCTGAGTCTTGGTACTTAAGGTTCGTGTATGGGGCGAGAGCTGAAGCTAATCTTTCTTTGAAGCGTTACAATGACGCGCTGGCAGACTTGGAGGTTGTGAAATTCTATCAGGAAGACTACGCCCCAGCTTATCTTCTTACAGCGCTGGCACTTTATGGGAAGGACGAGGTTAAGGCTGCAGATGAGAGCTTTAATAAGGCTTTGGGGTTTTATGTCAAGGAAGGGGCTAAAGACGCTATAGGTATTAAGGAGAATTTTATCTCCCAGTTGTGCCGGGGGGAAGGACGGCCTTTGCGGGTTTGCGAGTTAGAAGGGGATTTGGATGATTAAAAAAGAGATTCATGAATTTTTCTTTCTTTCCAAGGGTGGGCAGTTTGTTTGGATTGGGCTTTTATTGGGTTTGTTTTTAGTTGCTTTTATTAGGACGGCCTGGGTGTCGGACGATGCATATATAACATTTCGAGTGGTAGATAATTTTGCGGATGGATTGGGCTTGGTGTGGAACCCTGGTGAACGTGTTCAGGTATATACTCATCCGTTATGGTTGTTCTTGCTCATTCCTATTGGATTGATTGGTTTCGATCCATATTGGGGCAGTCTATTTTTGTCGTTTGCTTTTTTGGTCGGTACGTTGCTGCTCTTGATTCGAATGGGGTGGGCGAGCGGGGCGGGAGGAATATTGACGGCATTCCTGCTGTTAGCCTCAAAATCTTTCGTAGATTATTCCAGTTCGGGTCTTGAAAACCCGCTTTTGCATTTTCTTGTGGTTCTATACTTGTTAATTTTCTTGTGGGATAAGGGGGAGGGTATTTTTTTTATTGGGGTTATAGCAGGGCTGATTTTTTTAACTCGACCAGATGCGCTTCTTTTGATTTTGCCTGGTTTTGCTTTTCAGTTATACAGAGAGAGAAGAGATAGAGGGTTCTTGAAGCTTTCTATTCTTCCTTTTTTCTTTATTATTTTAGTGTGGGTGTTATTTTCAATATTTTATTATGGGGTGCCTGTTCCTAATACGGCTCTGGCAAAGGCTGGTAATGGGTTTGACTTGCCTCTGTCTATTCGGCAGGGATGGGGTGGTATTCAATGGCTCTGGCGAAATGACCCGTTTTCGCTAGTGCTTGTGGTGGCAGCGGTTGCTTTGGGTGGCGGCAGTAAGGATGCTCGCTGTAGAATTGTTGCTTTAAGTATTCTGCTGTGGGTTTTATATTACTTATATGTTGGCGGTGACTTCATGGGGGGGAGGTTTTTTAGTGTATTAGTGGTTGCGGGGGTGGTGATACTTGTACGTGAGTTGAGGGGGGGGGCTTCGATAAAATTCATGTTGCTCCCTCTTTTTATGGCATCTACAGCTGTGCAGGCCTCTGTCTTTTCTCCGCCAAATTATAATAATGCATTTATTGACTCAAATGGCGTGGCCGATGAAAGAGGTTTTTATTACACTTTTACGGGTGGGCTTCCTAATTATTTCATACGTGACCGTCGCAAGGAGCATATCTGGTATCGGTTAGGCGAAAGGTTCTATCCGCTGCATCAAAAGGTCTTTGTTGGTTGTACCATTGGGCTTTGGGGATATGCTGCAGGGAAGGAGGCTTATACGATAGATCCGTTTGCGCTGTCTGATCCATTTTTGTCAAGACTACCTGCGAGCCGAAGCTCAAGAGTGGGGCACTATGAGCGAGCGCTTCCTGCCGGTTATTTAGAGTCGCGGTTGTTTGGTAGTAACCGCCTAGAGAATCCCCATTTGGCTGAGTTAATGAGGTTGGTGTTGACAGTGACTCAGGGGGATCTTTGGTCAGTTGAGAGGCTTAAGTCGATTGTACGGTTAAATATCATAGGTCCCTCCTTGGTTGCTCAGTCTGGGTACAACCCAGATCTTGTGTGGCTTCCTGGAAAGTCTATCGAGGCGAAAGGCGCCTTTAGTTGTGCGGGAGTATCGAGTGCCGTATGGCTTTGGCGAATTGACCAGGACGGCGGTGAGTTAAAGGCTACAGCGCTTGTTGATTTATTATGAGTGTCTTTTTCTCGCTGTTTGCTGGCTTTGCTCAATTTGGATTTGGTTCGAGATGTCATTCATGGATAGGCTAAAAGGCCTTTTGGTATTGATGCGCCCCAAACAATGGGTAAAAAATGCCTTTGTTTGTGCTCCGTTGCTTTTTACTGGAGGTTTTATCGATAGTGCGGCTTTGCTTATGACGGGGCTGGCCGTAGTGCTTTTTTGTTTTGCATCTTCAGCAACGTATATAGTCAATGATATCCATGATATAGATCGGGATAGATGCCATCCTAAGAAGTCCAAGAGTCGGCCATTAGCTGCTGGAATCGTATCAATTCCCCAAGCCTTCATATTGCTAGCTATTTTATATTGCATGCTGGGTTTGGGGTGGTTTTTTCTTCCGCAGGTTGTGTTGGTCATACTAGGGTACTTGGTATTGAACCTGGCTTATACCTTTATACTCAAACATCAGCCGGTCATAGATATTTTTATCATTGCCATCGGTTTTGTGCTGCGTGTTTACGCTGGTGCCGTTGCGTTGTCTGTACCTGTTTCCTCGTGGATGTTCGTGACGACATTGTGTCTGGCGCTCTATCTCGCCGCAGTGAAGCGGCGCCAAGAGCTCAAGAGCAGTGGAAGCGAGGGGAGAGAAGTGCTTCGTCACTACTCTGTGGCGTTGATCGATCGCTATGCCGAGATGTCGGCGACAGGCGCGCTACTGTTCTATAGCCTTTTCGTGATTAGCGCGCGGCCGGACATGGTTATTACGATCCCTCTCGTTCTTTATGGGCTTTTCCGTTACTGGTACGTTGTGGAGACCCTGGGTGGAGGGGAGTCCCCAACGGACGCACTGTTGGCTGATTGGCAGCTTTTGGCTGTAGCGGCTATTTGGGTTCTGGCTTGCGCTTGGGCGATCTGGCCGAGTTGATATTCATGGATATATCCTACTTGTTGACCCCTTTCATCGCTTGGCTCGTGACGGGAGGGTGTAAATTTCTTATTAACAGCCTGAAGGTGAAGCGGCTGGCGTTCGATCTGATTGGCTATGGAGGGATGCCAAGTAACCATAGTGCGATTGTTAGCAGTATGGTAATGCTGATTGCGCTTAGAGAGGGGGTTGATCATCCTGCTTTAGGCGTGGCGATAACGCTGGCATTTATTGTAACGCTAGACGCAAGCAGCTTGCGTAAGCAGGTGGGTTTGCATGCTGAAGCTATTAATGCGCTGCGCTCAGATGATTTCAAAAAATTGAGGGTGCGCATGGGGCACTCCCGGGTCGAAATCCTAGCTGGGCTGTTTGTTGGTGGCCTGGTTGGGGTTGCTAGTTATTGTCTGCTTTAGCTGACTGACGGTTTGTGGCTTTGGACGGTTATAGGTTCAATCGTTTGAAGATAAACTCTGGAATCATCCGAATGATCAGCATAATGGGGCGCCAGAAGAAAGGGGTGTACAGAACATCCTTTCTTTTGTCGAGAGCTTGAATTATATCGCTGGCAATTTTGTCGGGCGTTGCCCAAAGTAGCCCCTTGCGGAAGTGGGCGGTCATTGGGGTGTCTACGAAACCAGGTTTTATCGTTAAGACTTGTACCCCTTGCTTGCTCAGCCGATTGCGTAATCCTTGTAGGAAAATATTCAGGGCGCCCTTAGCTGTTCCATATACATAATTGGACTGACGGCCGCGATCTCCGGCGACCGAGCTGATCACTGCGATGCGTCCATGTCCTTGGGTTTCAAAACGGTTACCCAAGAGGGTCAGCAAGGAAATTACGCTAGTTGCATTTGTTGTAAGCTCTTGAAGTGTGAGTGCGAAATTCTTTTCGCAGCTCTTCTGGTTACCCAAGGTTCCGTGGGCAATCAAGACAGTATCCAGCCCCCCTAAATCTCTTTCCGCTTGGTCAAGAAGCATGGAGTGGCTGGAAAAGTCAGCTGCATCGAATGTTTCGTATAGAGCCTTATTGGCTCCTCTAACCTTGAGGTCGCCGGCGAGCATTTCTAGTCTTTCTTTGTTTCGCCCCAGTAAATAGAGATTTATGCCCCTTAGTGCGAGCTGGCGAGCGGTTGCCTCAGCGATAGCCGAGGTGGCGCCAATAATTAAGATGTTCTTCATTTTGGTTATTCCAATCCAAGTCTGTGCGATTGCAGAGATGTAAATTTGTTTATTGCGCCATATTGGCTTCGGACTGTTTGAAAGTCTTCCCAGCGATTGTAGCTTCGCTTGAATGTTGCTTCGCTCATGCGAGCATCTTTAGCCAGGTAAATGCGACCGCCGTGGTCCAGAACCATGGCGTCCAGTTCGTTAAGCAGCTCGAAAAGACCCGTTGAGATTTTGAAATCCAAGGCTAATGTATAACCTTCCATTGGGAAGGAAAGCAGGTTGGGGTTCTCTCGGCCGAACGCCTTGAGTACAGCGAGAAAAGAGCCTCGGTGAGAAGACGCAATACGCTTGAGGATATCGTGCATGCCGCGCCGCCCTGCATCTTTCGGTATCACAAACTGATATTGAACGAATCCGTTCTTCCCGTAGAGTCGGTTCCAGTTAAGAATACGATCCAGCGGATAAAAGAAGCTTTCGTACGTTACTCTTTCGCAGTTATGTAAAGTGCGGACTCGATTATAGTAAAGCGTATTGAATGCTTGCACTGAATAGCGATTAAGAAGCGCTGAGGGCAGGTCTATCGGTACATTGATAGGGCGGTTTCGGGGGAGCTCTAGTCCGCCTTCGGTAGAGTGCTCTCCTGTCATGAGGAGCGATCGTCCTAGGTTTTTATCGCCGGCCAGGCAGTCAATCCACGCAACTGAGTAGGTAGCCCCTTGTTCGGAGTCGAAAAGGTCCATTACCTCCACTAGGTTGGTTGCTTTATGAGTAGTTTGCTCGATGTAAGCGCTCGTTATCGGTTTCAAGCGCAGGCATACATCAAGGATCAATCCCGTCAGACCCATCCCGCCGCAGGTGGCAAAGAACAAATCAGCATTTTGCTCTCGGGAGCACTCTAGAGCCTCTCCGCTTGCCAGCAATAATCTGAAACTGTCAACTATTTCACTAAAGCAACCAATCAGATGATGATTTTTTCCATGAACATCACTGGCGATTGCCCCGCCAAGCGTCACGAACTTGGTGCCGGGTGTAACGGGTAGGAACCAACCTCTGGGAGTAAATAGCTCCAGTAGTTCGCCAAGCGTTATGCCTGCACTGCAATGCAGTAGGCCAGTTTCCTGATCAAAGGACTTCAAGTGGTTTAGTGCGCGAGTACTGATAACCTGCTTGGATGAAGCACTGTCTCCATAGCTGCGACCCATTCCTCTTCCGATCAATGGGCCGGAGTTAGTAAGCACCGCTATGGTATCGCTAATCGTTCTTGGTTCCTCTACGACTGCATTGACGCTTGGATAACGCCCCCATCCTTGAATCAGCATTCATGCGCTCCTGCTACCGAAGACGTAGCGTTTATCCAATTCGTACTTTGTGAAGTACCCTATCGCAAGACCAATGACTCCTCCCAGATAACGCATTTCTTTGGTTGCAAAGACGAACTCAAATAGAAACTCGAAGCCCCAGAAAACGACGGTGGTTACAACGCCCATCAGTGCGTATAGCAGGAAGGTTCGGCTGTCTTCCGCAATGTCGCGTGCTTGAAATGAGAATATATAGCGCTTGTCAAGGATATACTTGACTAGTAAGCCAGTTCCTGTGCCGGCGATGATAGATAGCAGGAGAGCGAACGGGCCGTCATACATGCGTATGATTGCGTCCTGCGTACCTATGTTTGTTGCCGTTGCTACCGCGGCAAATAGTGCGTACATCGCGGCTAGTTTCATTTCTTTCTCGTTTGCAAAGAGCGTTGGATTGTATACTTATTTTTTTGACGAGCTTGAGCCTTATTCAGAACTGCCCAATGAAGCTCCATTTTCTACACCGCAGTTGAATCATATGAGCAGGAATGCTAATTTCCGCCTGCCGCCGGCATAGCTCAGTTGGTAGAGCAGCGCATTCGTAATGCGAAGGTCGGGGGTTCGACTCCTCTTGCCGGCACCACAATCTTAAAGCCCCGCCTTCGAGCGGGGCTTTGCTTTTTCTTCTTACAGGCTCAGCCGCATCGAAAGATCCACCGCCTTGATGTCCTTGGTCAAGGTGCCCAGCGAGATGTAGTCCACGCCCGTTTCGGCGATGCCGCGCAGGGTGGTTTCGTTGATGCCGCCGGAGGCTTCGAGTTTGGCGCGGCCGGCGGTGAGGGTGACGGCGGTGCGCATGTCGGCGAGGCTGAGTTCGTCGAGCATGATGATGTCGGCGCCGGCGTCCAGGGCTTCTTTCAATTCATCCAGGCTTTCTACTTCGACTTCCACCGGCTTGCCCGGGGCGATGTGGTGGGCGGTTTGTATGGCCTGGGCGATGCCGCCGCAGGCGGCGATGTGGTTTTCCTTGATCAGGAAGGCGTCGTACAGACCGATGCGATGGTTGTGGCAGCCGCCGCAGGTGACGGCGTATTTCTGGGCGAGGCGCAGGCCGGGGAGGGTCTTGCGGGTGTCGAGGAGTTTGACGCCGGTCCCTTCCACCAGGTCGGCGTAGTGACGGCAGCGGGTGGCGACCGCCGAGAGTGTCTGGAGGAAGTTGAGGGCGCTGCGTTCGCCACTGAGCAGGGCGCGGGCGGGACCTTCCAGGTGAAACAGTGTCTGATTGGGGGCGACACGGTCGCCGTCGTTGACTTGCCAGTGCACGGCCACACGGGGATCGAGCTGGCGAAACACAGCATTGACCCAGGCAGTGCCGCAAACGACGGCCATTTCACGGGTGATCACGCTGGCATGGGCCAGTCGCTCGGCGGGAATCAGTTGGACGGTGATGTCGCCGCTGCCGATGTCTTCCGCCAGCGCGCGGCGGACGTTGCTTTCGATTTCGGCGGTCAGGTCGGCGAGGGTCAGGTTGGGCATGCTGGGCTCCGCTGTCTGGATCGGGCGATTATAGAGACAGCCGGCGCCGGTATGCAGCGAATGAGTGGTTCGGAGCGGGCGAATTCAGCGGCTCGTTGGTCGTTTGGCTGTAGCCGCTCGTAAGGTTGTGCGTTACATCTGTGATGGAGATCATGTCTGTGACAAAAGTCGGCTTGGTGGAGGTAGGTGCATTCCTATATTGTTCCTACCAATCCTTATTTGACGCCATAAGCTTGACGTTACGGATGACGCCCATGTTCGTTGTGCAGAACGGCCCCTCGTGATGAGCCGTCTGTGGGAGACTCGTAATGCAGACCGATGCGAATGTGGTCCACCTGAACAAGGTGACCTCTGAGCAATCGCCAACTTCGCCGGTAGGAAGGCTGCCCGTGGCGCTTATTCAGGTGCGCGATAAGGCTGCTCAGCAGCTCAAGGAGGCGTTGCAGGCGTTGTTCGATAACGCCGATGACACCTTGTTCGAAATGGCCGATCGTGCCACCAGCAACGCCGAGCAGAATTCCTTCTTCGAGGCCATGCGTGACTTGCGTCTGAAGCGCAAGAGCATCGAGCGTGGCTTCCTGCAGAAGATCTTCGAGTCTTTCAGCGCCCTCACTCAGTACGAAATCGGTAAGCCGCCGCAGTTGGATGCGGTGGTTTCCTTCGACAGCCTGTCGCTGGTCCAGAACGACGAACTGGAAGAAACCGTGGCCATCGATGCCATGGTTGGCAAGGTGATGAGCCGCGACGCCACGGCGCTGGGCCACCTGACGACGCGCCTGAATACCCTGGTCAGCAAGAAGATCGAGGACAAGACCAACCCGCTGAGCCCGCGTGTGCTCTGTGAAGCTTTCCTGAGTGCATGCAGCAGCCTCGGCGTGGAAATCAAGGTCAAGCTGATCATCCTCAAGCTCTTCGAGAAGTACGTTCTCAGTGATCTCGACCATCTTTATGCCGAAACCAACCAGATGCTGGTGGCGGCTGGCGTGCTGCCCGAGCTGAAGACCGCTCCGGTGCGCCGCAATCCGACCCGTTCTCCGGCCTCCTCCTCTTCCGGCGGCCATGCGCACGAGGGGGCTTCGGCGCTGGGCGGGGGATACGTCGACGAGGGGGTGCAGGAGGTATTCGGCGTTCTGCAGGAGCTTCTGGCAGAGGTCCGTGGGAGTGCATTGCCGCGTCGTGAAGTACCTGCCGATGCAATGCCGATCACTACCCGCGACCTGACCCGCCTGCTGTCCCATATGCAGCAGCATTTGCCTGTCCAGACGGCCGCCGATTTCGACCTGCGTACACAGCTCGAGTCGCTGCTCACCCGCGCCAGCGCCAAGAGCGGCAAGACCCGCGTGGTCGGCGAAGTGGACGAGGATGTGATCAACCTCGTTTCCATGCTGTTCGAGTTCATCCTGGACGACCGCACGCTGCCTGACTCGCTGAAGGCCTTGATCGGCCGGCTGCAGATTCCGATGTTGAAGGTTGCGGTACTGGACAAGACCTTCTTCAGCCGCGGCAGCCATCCGGCCCGTCGCCTGCTCAACGAGATTGCAGCCGCAGCCATGGGCTGGAGCGAGCAGGACGATGCGCAGCGCGACAGCCTGTACCAGCGCATCGAGCAGGTGGTCCAGCGTCTGCTTAACGATTTCGTCGACGATCCGGCGATCTTCACCGATCTGTTGGCGGACTTCCTGGCCTTCACCGGTGACGAACGCCGTCGCAGCGAGTTGCTCGAGCAGCGTACCCGTGATGCGGAAGAGGGGCGGGCCAAGGCTGAGCTGGCCCGCCAACAGGTCGAGCAGGCACTGAACGAGCGTCTGCTTGGCAAGACCTTGCCGGAAGTGGTGGTGCGCCTGCTGCAGGAAGCCTGGAGCAAGGTCCTGCTGCTGACCTGTCTCAAACACGGCACTGAGTCGGAAGAGTGGCAGGCCGCGCTGGCCACGATGGACGATCTGATCTGGAGCGTGGAGCCGCACGAAGAGGCCGAGGCGCGTTTGCGCCTGTTGGAGCTGGTGCCGGGCTTGCTGAAGTCCCTGCGCGAAGGCTTGACCAGTGCGGCCTTCGATCCGTTCTCGACCGGCGAATTCTTCAGCCAGTTGGAAGCCCTGCATGTCCAGGCCTTCCAGCGCTTCAAGCGGCCCGTGCCGGAGGTGGCAGAGGTCGAAGTGCCTGTGACTGACGGCGCACAGAGCGATCCGCAGGCATTGGCCGATGGCGGCGATCAGGCGGCCTTGGCGTTGCCGGCTGCGGTTGTTCCTGTTGCCGAACAACCGAGCATGGTCGAGGTCATCGAGGAAATCGTCTTGTCGGCTCCAGGTGAAAGCCGCGAGCAGGAGCCCGAGGTTCACCTACCGGACGATGATGAGGCCTTGGCGCATGTCGACAGTCTGCGTGTCGGCAGCTGGGTGGAGATTCAGGAAGATGACGACCATAAGCTGCGTTGCAAACTGGCTGCGATCATCAAACCGACCGGCAAGTACATTTTCGTCAACCGCACCGGTATGAAGGTGCTGGAAAAGACCCGTATGGGGCTGGCCGTCGAGTTCCGTCGCGGCGCTATCCGGTTGCTGGACGATGCACTGCTTTTCGATCGCGCACTGGAATCCGTGATCGGCAATCTGCGTCGCTTGAAAGGCGCCTGATCCATCCTGCTACTACACAACGCCCGGTTTTCCGGGCGTTGTCGTTTATGCGGTGCCTTCTTTGTCGTCGATTTGGGCAAATTGGCTTCGGTGTCGATCACCTTCCTCAAGTGAGTGGGCGTTTGCCGAAATCGGTTCCCGAATCAACAAAAAAATTCTGCGGGAGCGGATGGTCAGCCCAGGCGGTGCTTTTTCGAAGTAGCCAAGGTGTCGACTATCGGAGGGCAGCCCTCTAGAGTGGAGGCAGCTCAAGGAGTGCTTATGCAGCTGGATCCCGACAGCGGCTGGTGCCAAGGCATCCGCCACTGCCCGTCACCCAATTTCAACGCCCGTCCGGCCGGGGAAATCTCCTTGCTGGTCATCCATAACATCAGCCTGCCGCCGGGCCAGTTCGGTACCGGCAAGGTGGTCGAGTTCTTTCAGAACCGCCTGCCGGTCGATGAGCATCCTTTCTTCGCCGAGATTGCAGCGCTGCAAGTCTCCGCGCATTTTCTGATCGAGCGTGACGGAGCCGTCACCCAGTTTGTCTCCTGTCTGGATCGTGCCTGGCATGCCGGGGTGTCACGGTTCGAGGAGCGGGAAAGCTGCAACGATTTTTCCATCGGTATCGAGCTGGAAGGCACGGACCTCATGCCTTTCACCGATGAACAATACAAGGCGCTGATCGGCTTGAGCCGGGAGTTGCTCAAAAACTATCCGGCCATCACGTTGGCGCGCATCTGCGGGCACAGCGATATCGCTCCGGGCCGCAAGACCGACCCGGGGCCTGCCTTCGATTGGGCGAGGCTGCGGACGGCCCTGAAAGAACAAGGAGAGAAACAATGAGCTTTCTGGTACTGCTGCTGGTGGTGTGGGTCGAGAAGTTCTCGTCCTGGCGCTGGCGTATTCAGCAGGACGGTCCCTGGTTGCGCCAGTTGGCGAAGGTAGAGGCAAGCCCGCGGCTGAAGACGGCACCCTGGCTGGCCCTGGGGCTGCTGGTGTTGCTGCCGGTACTGGTGTTGGGGCTCGTGCTATGGATGCTGGAGCCGGTGGCCTATGGTTGGCTGGCACTACCGGTTCACCTGCTGGTGGTGATCTACAGCCTGGGGCGCGGCGATGTCCTGGCGGCGCTCGGGCCCTTCCGCGATGCCTGGCGGCGTGGTGACAGCCAGGCGGCGTACCACGTGGCCGAGCGCGATCTGGCGCTGGATGCCAGTGAGGGTGGAGCCTTGCTGCTGCGGGTGCAGGGATATCTGCTGTGGCAGGCCTACCAGAGTTTCTTTGCCGTGATTTTCTGGTACGCGCTGCTCGGTCCGATGGCGGCGCTGGCCTATCGCTTGTTGGCACTGACGGCCGAGCATAGCCAGGAGCCCGCTCTACGCGAGCGGGCGGTGCAGTTGCGTCATGGCTTCGATTGGGTGCCGGTAAGGCTGCTCGCCGCCAGTTTCGCCCTGGTGGGCAATTTCGTCGCGGTCAGCCGGGCCTTGCTGCATGAACTGCTGAGCTGGGACGTTTCCGCTGCCCGGCTGGTGATCGATGCCGGGAGGGCGGCGAGCGAAAGCCCCGAGCCGGTGCTGGGTGAGGCGGGAGTCGCCAGCCTGGACGCGCTCTGGCAATTGCTGGTGCGCGCTGCGGTGCTCTGGTATGCGGCTTTCGCGGTCTGGACGCTGCTGCTCTGATACCGATCGCGCAGACTCAGCGCCATAGCCAGGCGGCGCCGCGCACACCGCTGGAATCGCCATGCCGGGCAGGTACCAGGCGTGTGTTGACCCGGTCGGAAAAAACATAGCGCGGCAATAGCAAGGGCACCTGTCGGTACAGCGCGGCGATGTTGGAAAGACCGCCGCCGAGCACGATGACCTCCGGGTCGATCAGGTTGATCACCGAGGCTAGCCCTCGCGCCAGTTGGTCGCAGTAGCGTTCCAGCGCTGCGCTGGCTACCTTGTCCCCGGCACCTGCCGCTTGGGCGATGGCACTGGCATCCATACCCAACCCGTTGCGTCCGGCCCACCCCGGGCCGGACAAAAAGGTCTCGATGCAATCCTCCTTGCCGCAATAGCAGCGCTGTGCCGGACCGTCCGATACTTGGCGCCAGGGCAGCGAATTGTGTCCCCACTCGCCGGCGATGGCGTTCGGGCCGGACAGCAGCCGCCCGTGAATCAAGATCCCGCCGCCCACGCCTGTGCCGAGAATTACGCCGAAGACGCTGGAGGCGCCTGCACCCGCGCCGTCGGTGGCTTCCGACAGGGCGAAGCAGTCCGCGTCGTTGGCCAGGCGGACGGGGCGATCCAGCCGTCGCTCCAGATCGCCCTGCAGGTCGCGGCCGATCAGGCAGGTGGAATTGGCGTTCTTGATCAGGCCGTGGTCGGGCGAACGGGTGCCGGGAATACCGACGCCGAGGCTGCCTCGTTCGCCGAGTTGCGCTTCGGCGGCTTCGACCAGATGCGCCAGGGTATCCAGGGTTGCGTCGTAGTCGCCCTGCGGGGTGGGCAGGCGTTGCCGGAGAAGCTCTCGTTCCCCGTGCAAAGCAAGGAGTTCGATCTTGGTGCCGCCCAGGTCGATACCCAGATGCAGTGTGTCGCTCATGCTTAACCTTAAGTTACAGAGGGGCGTGCCGAAATGAGGTATATATGTGGCACGTGGCCATAAAATGCGACTTGCGTCACGTTTATCCGTCCGTATCGACGAGTCTTTCTCGGGGCTGTGGATCGGATGGAAAGGGACGCGGGGACTGCCCTCTGAAAATCCTTCACGCGCCCTTATCCGGATAATAAAAACGGGAACAGGAGACGTCTTGTGAAGACCGCGTTGTATCCTGCCATCGCACTGATGAACCGACTGAGCTTCGGCATGAAGTTCAGCCTGATCAGCGTATTGTTCTTCCTGCCGATGTCGATCACCAATTTCTATCTGGTGCGCGACTCCTACCGCGATTTCGTCGCCACCCGTGCGGAGCTGGAAAGCCTCGATCTGCTCAGGGCCAGCCTCGAACTCCGGCGTAACCTGGAAACCCTCAACGACCTGGCGCTGATCAACTCCGTCATCGGCCAGTCCGGCCAGGCCGCGGACGTGGAAGCACGGGTGAACCGCCTGGAGAACGATCTGACCCAGGCGTTGCAGAATCTATCCCCGGTGGTCAGCGATGCCGAGCAGGTAGCGGAATTCAACGCCAAGCGCGACGAGTTGCTGGCCGCGCTGAAAGGTGCCCAGGCGGAAACCTCGTTGCAGAGCAAGGCCGCTTTGGTGGAGAAGTTGCTCGGCAATGCCCAGGTGTTCATCAAGTTCATCGCCAGCCAGGCTGGCCTCAGCCAGGACGCGCAGCGCGACGTGAGGCAACTGGCGGAGCTGGTGACCACCGTCACGCCTGAAGTGACAGCCGCACTGGCCACCGGACGCGCCATCGGCGCCTATTCCCTCGGCCAGGGTTTCCTCAATTCCGCCGCCAGCACCAAGCTCGACGAACTCTTGCTGGAGCTGGAGAAACTGCACGCCGAGTACGGCTTGAAGCTGACCGACGTGCTGGACGACAGTCCCGCCGCGCGCACGGCACTCGACGGCCTGGCCAGCGCCAGCCGGGAAACGCTGAAGGAGGGCGGGTTGCTCTTCGAAGACAAGGTGATCGTCGCCGATACCCTGGACATGCCCTGGCCGCAGTTCTACGAGCAGGTCACCGGTTTGATCGACAAGACCTACCAGCTCAACGATGCTGCCCTGGTGTTCCTCGACCATGAGCTGGAACAGCGCCTGGGGCAGAACCGGGTGCAGATGATCCTGCTGGTGACGGCGCTGGTGCTGGTGTTCCTATTGATCGGCTATCTCTACGGCGGCTTCTACGTATCGACCCGCAGCACCCTGAAGAACCTCGGCCAGGTACTGGACAAGGTCGCCGCCGGCGACATGACGGTCAGCTTCCAGGCCCGCAGCCGGGATGAGCTGGGCGAGCTGGGCCAGGTGTTCAACGGGACCGTGGCGAAGATTCACGACCTGATCGAGCGGGTCGGCCAGACCGTGGCCGAAGTGGAGCGTCAGGCCGACCGGGTGGAAGTGGTGTCCGGTGAAAGCAATCAGGCGGTGTCCGGCCAGCTCGGCCAGATCGAGCAGGTGGCCACGGCGATGAACCAGATGTCCGCCACCGCGCAGGAAGTGGCGCGAAGTGCCGCTGCGGCAGTGGGCAGCGCCCAGAGCGTCAATCAGGAGACCGTCAGCGGCCGCGCCCTGGTGGAGTCCCAGGTCGGCAGTATCCAGCGGCTGGCGGGCGAGATCGATCAGTCGGTGCTGGTGATCAACCAACTGGCCAGCGACAGCAGTGCCATCAGCCAGGTACTGGACGTGATCAAGGGCATCGCCGAGCAGACCAACCTGCTGGCGCTGAACGCTGCCATCGAGGCGGCGCGGGCGGGCGAGCAGGGGCGCGGTTTCGCCGTTGTGGCCGACGAGGTGCGCAACCTGGCCAAGCGGACCCAGCAGTCCACCGAAGAAATCGAGCAGATGATCTCCCGGCTGCAAGGTGGCGTCGGCGCGGCGGTGAAGACCATGAACACCAGTCACCAGATGGCCGAGGGCACGGTGAGCCAGTCGAGCCAGGTGCAGCAGGCGCTGGAGAACATCCTCGGTGCAGTGGGCATGATCGTCGACCAGAACCAGCAGATCGCCGCCGCCGCCGAACAGCAGACGGCGGTGGCCCACGATATCGACCAGAACATCGTCGAGATCAGCCGCGCCGGCGAGCGCACCGCCGAAGGCGCCAGCCAGACCGAACAGGCCAGTCGCCAGATGAGCGAGCTGGTGGCGCAGTTGAAGCAGTTGATCGGCGCGTTCCGCGTTTAAATTCTTGTGGGAGCGAATTCATTCGCGATAGAGGCATGACCTAATTCGCGATGATCCGCTCACACAAGTCATCGGCTCTTCTTAGAAACCTGCGTGCTGGCGAGCGAATGGGTATCGCGTGGGCTCAGTCCCAGCCAAACACAGCCTTGGCGTTGGCGGTGCTGGCGGCGGCCAGTTCGTCCGGGGCGATGCCCTTGAGTTCGGCCAGCGCAGTGCAGATGTCTGGCAGGTGCTCCGGGCTGTTGCGTCCTTCCGGATGCATCGATGGCGCCATGTCCGGCGAGTCGGTTTCCAGCACGATGGCGTCCAGCGGCAGATCGACGATGGTCCGGCGCAGGCGCTTGGCCTGTGGCCAGGTCGGCGCGCCGCCCAGGCCCAGCTTGAAGCCGAGCTTGAGATATTCCCTGGCTTCCTCAGCGCTGCCGGCGAAGGCGTGGACGATCCCGGCGCGTTCCAGCTTGAAGCGCTTCAGTGCGGCAATGGTCGGGGCATGGGCCCGGCGCACGTGTAGGAGCACCGGCAGTCCGAAATCGGCGGCCAAGGCCAGTTGCGCCTCGAACAACGGCTGTTGGCGCTCGCGGTCCAGCTCTTCCAGGTAGTAATCCAGGCCGAACTCGCCCACGGCACACAGCTTCGGATGCCCGGCACAGCGAGTCAGCCAGTCGCGCAGGGCGTCCAGGTCCTCGGGGCGATGCCGGTCCAGATAGACCGGGTGCAGGCCGAACGCGGCATAAACGCCGCGCTCTTGCTGGGCCAGGTCCCATAGGCGCTGCCAGTTGTCCCGGTACACCCCCAATACCACCTGCCGTTCGACGCCCAGCGCCTGGCAATGCCTCAGCACTTCGCTGCGGTCGTCGTCGAAATCGGGGAAGTCCAGATGGGTATGGGTGTCGATCAATCGCATCTCGATACTCAGGGGCGCCGCTGTTTGAACGTCCGGCTGACCGCTTGCACGCCGGCCCGGTAGTCGTCCTTCTCGATGGCGCGCAGGGCCAGGTCCAGGGCCTGGGCGGCGATCAGTTCGTGCTGCTGCGACATGGAGTTGACCCGCAGCGGCACGAAGTCGAGCAACTGGGTATCGCCAAAGGTCCCCAGCCGCAGGTGTTCCGGCCATTCGCCACGGGCTTGCAGCACATCGAAGACGCCTTCCAGCAGCACGTAGGCGGTGGTGATCAGCGCATCCGGCAGGAAGCCCAGGCGGTCGAGCAGGGCGTTCATCGATTGGCGTCCGCAGGCCCGGCTGAACGCTTCCCCTTGTTCGAGCAGTACCTCGCCGGAAAAGTTGCCCAGCGCCTGGCGGAAGCCGGCGGCACGCTCTTGACTGATGATCAGGTCCGGGCGGGCGCCGATCAGGGCGATGTGTCGCGGCGGTTCCGCTGCCAGCAGGCTGGCGGTGAGCTGGGCGCTGGCCTGGCGGTCGTCGCTGATCACCGAGCAGAAGCGCGCAGGGTCGAGCACCCGGTCGACCGCCACCACCGGCAGGCCGTCGGCCAGCAGGCGGGCATAGCTGTCGTCCTCTTCCGGCAGGCAACTGGCGACGATCAGCGCGTCGCAGCGGCGCATGCGGAACAGTTGCAGCAATTGCCGTTCGCTGTCCGGCTCGTCGTCGGAGCTGGCGATCAGGAGTTGATAACCACGGGCGCGGGCGCCCTGTTCGAGCAGTTTGGCCAGCCGCGCATAGCTGGGGTTTTCCAGGTCGGGGAGGATGAAGCCGAGGCTGCGGGTCTGGCCGCTGCGCAGGCCGGCGGCCTGGGGGTCCGGCTGGTAGCCGTGCTGTTCGACCACGGCGCGCACCCGCTCCACGGTGGCCGGGCTGATACGCCGCTGGGCGGCCTTGCCGTTGATCACGTAGCTGGCCGTGGTGACGGAAACGCCGGCCAGACGGGCGATGTCGCTGAGTTTCAAGCTGGATTTTCCTGGTTCGACTGACTGTCGGGCGACGGTCGGGCTTCAAGGATCGAACATTATGGGTTAACGTGCCACTCATTGTTGGTGAAACGATTCAGCAAGTCGTTTGTCTGACCTCTCTGCCCGGTGGTGGTTCACCACCCCCGACTTGCTGAAGAGGGCCTCGCCCGCACCAGCGACAACGCGTCGATAACAATACCCGGCTGCCAGCCGGGATGAGCGGCCGACGGCGCCGCGGAGGAAAGAGCATGCTCGAATTGACCGCAGAGCAGATCCGGATGGGCCAGTCGGCCGCCGACAAATCCCAGGCCCTGCGCCTGATGGCCTCCACTCTGGAAACCGACGGCCTGGTCGCCCCCGGCTACCTCGCCGGGCTCGAAGCCCGCGAAGCCCAAGGCTCGACCTACCTGGGCCAGGGCATCGCCATCCCCCATGGCACGCCGGAAACCCGCGATCAGGTATTCACCACCGGCGTCCGTTTGCTGCAGTTTCCCGAGGGGGTCGACTGGGGCGATAGCCAGCAGGTCTACCTCGCCATCGGCATTGCCGCCCGTTCCGACGAACACCTGCATCTTCTGCAACTGCTGACCCGCGCGCTGGGTGAGGCCGATCTGGGCGAGGCCCTGCGCCAGGCGGACAGCGCCGAGCGGATCATCCAACTGCTCCAGGGCGCTCCCCAGGAGCTGGCACTGGATGCCCAACTGGTCGGTCTCGGTCTGGCGGTGGATGACTTCGACGAACTGCTCTGGCAGGGCGCGCATCTGCTCAAGCGGGCGGACTGCGCGGATAGCGGGTTCGCCGCTAAGCTCCAGCAGACCGAGCCGCTGCCCCTGGGCGACGGCCTCTGGTGGCTGCACAGCGAGCAGGCGGTGAAGCGTCCGGGCCTGGCCTTCGTCACCCCGGAAAAAGCCATCGTTCACCAGGGACAGCCGCTCACCGGCCTGTTCTGCCTGGCCAGCCTGGGCGAGGCCCATCGCGCCTTGCTGGAGCGCCTGTGCGCGCTGTTGATCGAAGGGCGTGGCCAGGTCTTCAGCCAAGCCACCAGCCAGCGCGCGGTGCTGGAGGCCCTGGGCGGCGAATTGCCGGTGGACTGGCCGAGCGTGCGCGTGCCGCTGGCCAATCCCCACGGCCTGCATGCCCGCCCGGCGAACGTGCTGACTCACCTGGCCAAAAGTTTCGACGGCGAAATCCGCGTGCGGATCGCCGACAGCGGGGCCACGGCGGTGTCCGCCAAGAGCCTGAGCAAGCTGCTCAGCCTGGGCGCGCGGCGTGGCCAGGTGCTGGAGTTCCTCGCCGAGCCAAGCATCGCCGCCGATGCCTTGCCGGCCTTGCAGGCGGCGGTCGAGGAGGGCTTGGGAGAAGAGATCGAGCCGTTGCCGGCCGCCGGCGAGGGCGAGACGTTCGAGTCGCCGGCCGAAGCCCCGGTGGCGCCGGCTGCCGGCAGCATCCTGCCGGCCATCGCCGCCTCGCCGGGCATTGCCATCGGCCCGGCCTACGTGCGGGTGGCGCAGCGCTTCGAGTATCCGCAGCGCGGCGAATCGCCGGCGGCCGAGCGCGATCGCCTGGGCTCGGCGCTGACGGAAGTCCGCGACGAGATCACCGGGCTGATCCAGCGCAGCGAATCCAAGACCATCCGCGAGATTTTCGTCACCCACCTGGAAATGCTCGACGACCCGGCCCTGAGCGAGGACGTCGCGGCCCGCCTGCAACAGGGCGAGAGCGCCGAGGCGGCCTGGGCTGCAGTGATCGAGGCGGCGGCCAGCCAGCAGGAAGGCTTGCATGATGCGCTGCTGGCCGAGCGCGCTGCCGATCTGCGTGACGTCGGCCGCCGCGTGCTGGCACAGCTCTGCGACGTGGAAGCGGCGGTGGAGCCGGACGAACCCTACATCCTGGTGATGGACGAAGTGGGCCCCTCCGACGTGGCGCGGCTGGATCGCGCACGGGTCGCCGGCATCCTCACCGCTCGTGGCGGCGCCACCGCACACAGCGCCATCGTCGCCCGCACCCTGGGCATCCCGGCGCTGGTGGGGGCGGGGCCGGCGGTGCTGGCCCTGGCGCCGCGTACCCTGCTGTTGCTGGATGCCGAACACGGACGTCTGCACGTGGCGCCGGATGCCAATGCCCTGCGGCGTGCCGAGCAGGCGCGCAGCGAGCGCGAGCAACGCCTGCGTGCCGCCCAGGCCCAGCGCCTGGAACCGGCCCGCACGCGCGACGGCCATGAGCTGGAAGTCTGCGCGAACCTGGGCGACACCAAGGGCGTCACGGCGGCCGTGGAGCAGGGGGCGGACGGCGTCGGCCTGTTGCGCAGCGAGTTCGTCTTCATGGCCCACGCCCAGGCGCCGGACCAGGCCACCCAGGAGGCCGAGTACCGCCACGTGCTCGACGTCCTCGCGGGCCGGCCGCTGGTGGTGCGGACCCTCGACGTCGGCGGCGACAAACCGCTGCCGTACTGGCCGATCCCGGAAGAGGCCAACCCCTACCTCGGCCTGCGCGGTATCCGCCTGTGCCTGCAACGCCCGCAGGTCCTCGAGACCCAGTTGCGCGCTTTGCTATCCGCTGCCGGCGAGCGGCCGTTGCGGATCATGTTCCCGATGGTCGGCAGCATCGAGGAGTGGCGCCAGGCCCGTGACATGGCCTTGCGCCTGCGCGAGGAAATCCCGGTGACCGACCTGCAGCTCGGCATCATGGTCGAGGTTCCCTCGGCGGCCTTGCTGGCGCCGGTGCTGGCGCGCGAGGTGGATTTCTTCAGCGTCGGCACCAACGACCTGACCCAGTACACCCTGGCCATCGACCGTGGCCATCCGACCCTCTCGGCCCAGGCCGATGGCCTGCATCCGGCCGTGTTGCAACTGATTGACATGACCGTGCGCGCCGCCCATGCCCATGGCAAGTGGGTGGGCGTCTGCGGCGAACTGGCCGCCGACCCGCATGCGGTGCCGCTGCTGGTGGGGCTCGGGGTCGATGAGCTAAGCGTCTCGGCGCGCAGCATCGCCGAGGTCAAGGCACGGGTGCGCGAACTGACCCTGGCCGAGGCCCGGACCCTGGCGCAACGGGCGCTGGAGCTGCCCAGCGCGACCGAAGTCCGTGCCCTGCTGGAGGTGCGGTGATGGCGCGCATCCTCAGCCTGACCCTGAACCCGGCCCTGGACCTTACCGTGCGCCTGCCGTTGCTGGAACCGGGGCAGGTCAATCGCTGCGAAGCGGTGATCAGCCACGCGGCCGGCAAGGGGCTCAATGTCGCCCAGGTGCTGGCCGACCTCGGCCACGAACTGACCGTCGCCGGCTTCCTCGGCGCCGACAATCCCCAGGCCTTCGAGGCGCTGTTCCTACGTCGCGGGTTCCGTGACGAGTTCGTCCGGGTGCCGGGCGAGACACGCAGCAACATCAAGCTGGCGGAAGCCGGCGGGCGGATCACCGATCTCAACGGACCGGGGCCGGAGGTGAGTGTCGAAGCCCAGGCCGAGCTGCTTGCGCGGCTGGATGCGATTGCGCCCGGCCACGAGCTGGCGGTGGTCGCCGGCAGCCTGCCGCGGGGCGTCAGCCCCGAGTGGTTCGCCGAGCTGCTGGCGCGCCTGAAGCGCCTGGGCCTGCGGGTCGCCCTGGACACCAGCGGCGCGGCCCTGCACGCCGGCCTGGCGGCGGTGCCCTGGCTGATCAAGCCGAACACCGAGGAGCTGGCCGAAGCCTGCGGCACGCCGGTGGTTTCCCGGGCCGCCCAGGCGGATGTGGCGCAGCGGCTGCATGCCCAGGGTATCGAGCAGATCGTGATTTCCCAGGGCGCCGAAGGAGTGCACTGGTTCGGCCCGGTCCAGGTGCTGGCGGCGCTGCCGCCCAAGGTGAAGGTGGCCAGCACCGTCGGCGCCGGCGACTCGCTGCTCGCCGGCATGCTCCATGGCCTGCTCAGTGGCTGGCCGGCCGAACGCACCCTGCGCCACGCCACCGCCATCGCCGCCCAAGCGGTGACCCAGATCGGATTCGGCATCGGCGATGCCGCACAGTTGGCTCGCCTGGAGTCCGCCGTGCAGGTCAGCGCCCTCCCAGAACAATAAGAGGTCTTCGACATGAAACTCGCCATCGTCACCGCCTGCCCCAACGGCATGGTCACCAGCGTGATCAGCGCACGCCTGCTGGAAGCCGCCGCCCAGCGCCTGGGCTGGACCGTCCACGTGGAAGTGCAGGACCCGCAGCACCCCGAGGCGCGCCTGCCCGCCGAGACCATCGCCATCGCCGACTGGGTGTTGGTGGTCAGCAGCGGTTCCGTGGACCTCTCCCGTTTCGCCGGCAAACGCTTGATCCAGGCCGCGCCGGCCGATGCGCTGCGAGAGCCGGAGGGCTTTCTCCAGCGCGGTTCCGTCGAAGCCCAGTCCTACGTCGCCGAGCCCGCGCCCGCGACGCCAGCGGCCGGCGCGCCCAAACTGGTGGCTATCACCGCCTGCCCGACCGGGGTGGCGCATACCTTCATGGCCGCCGAGGCGCTGCAGCAGGCCGCGCAGAAACTCGGCTACGACCTGCAGGTGGAAACCCAGGGTTCGGTGGGGGCACGCAACAAACTCAGCGAAGCGGACATCGCCGCCGCCGACGTCGTGCTGCTGGCCGCCGACATCGAGGTGAACACCGAGCGTTTCGCCGGCAAGCGAATCTTCCGTTGCGGCACCGGTGTGGCGCTCAAGCAGGCCGAGGCCACGCTCAAGCGCGCCCTGGCCGAGGGGCGTGTCGAGGGGAGTACGCCGGCCAAAGGCACCGAGCCGGCCGCCACGCGCCAGGAAAAGACCGGGGTCTACAAGCACCTCCTCACCGGGGTGTCCTTCATGCTGCCGATGGTGGTGGCGGGCGGCCTGCTGATCGCCCTGTCGTTCGTCTTCGGCATCGAGGCGTTCAAGGAACAGGGCACCCTGGCGGCAGCGCTGATGCAGATCGGCGGAGACGCGGCCTTCAAGCTGATGGTGCCGGTGCTCGCCGGCTACATCGCCTATTCCATCGCCGACCGCCCCGGCCTGGCGCCGGGCATGATCGGCGGCCTGCTGGCCAGCACCTTGGGCGCCGGCTTCATCGGCGGGATCGTCGCCGGCTTCCTCGCCGGCTACAGCGCCTGGGCGGTGAACCGCTGGCTGCGCCTGCCGGCCAGCGTCGAGGCGCTCAAGCCGATCCTGATCATCCCGCTGCTGGCCAGCCTGTTCACCGGCCTGGTGATGATCTACGTGGTCGGCACCCCGGTGGCCGGGATGCTCGCGGGGCTCACCAGCTTCCTCGACAGCATGGGCACCACCAACGCCATCCTCCTCGGCGTGCTGCTCGGCGGGATGATGTGCGTGGACCTCGGCGGCCCCATCAACAAGGCGGCCTATGCCTTCTCGGTGGGCCTGCTGGCGTCGCAGAGCTACGCGCCCATGGCCGCGGTGATGGCAGCCGGCATGGTGCCGCCGATCGGCATGGGTATCGCCTGCTTCCTGGCCCGCCGCAAGTTCGCCCAGAGCGAGCGCGAGGCTGGCAAGGCGGCGCTGGTGCTGGGGCTGTGCTTCATCTCCGAGGGCGCGATTCCCTTCGCCGCCAAGGACCCGCTGCGGGTGATCCCGGCGAGCATCGCCGGCGGTGCCCTGACCGGCGCGCTGTCCATGCTGTTCGGCTGCAAGCTGCTGGCGCCGCACGGCGGGCTGTTCGTCCTGCTGATTCCCAACGCCATCAACCACGCGTTGCTCTACCTGCTGGCCATCGCCGCGGGGAGCCTGGTCACCGGGTTGATCTACGCCTTCATCAAGCGCGGCGAGGCGCAGGGGCTGGCGGTGGCGGCCGGAGCGGCCTGAGCCCGCTCCCGCTCCTACGGGAAATGGATGCGCTCATATCTGTGAGCCAGTCGGCGGATCGACGGTGACGGCCGCCGCTTCGTCATGCCTCTGTCAACTCCCTGGCTTAAACCGGTCTTTCGTCAACCTGCGGAGGACCACGAAATGACCGATCCGGACAAGAATCGCCGTCGCCTGTTGCAAGGAATGGGCGCCGGCCTGCTGCTGCCGGGCCTGGGCGCCGCCCCGGCGCTGATCGCCGCGCCGAACGCGCGGCCGAAGCTCACCGACGGGGTACAGGCCGGCGACCTGCTGGGCGACCGCGCGGTGATCTGGAGCCGCTGCGACCGACCGGCGCGGATGATCGTCGAGTGGGATACCCGCAGCGCCTTCCGCCACCCGCGCCGGGTGGTCGGGCCAATGACCGACGGCCGCCTCGACTACACCGCCCGGATCGACCTGCGTGGGTTGCCCGCCGACCAGTCGATCTTCTACCGGGTGCGCTTCGAGGACGCCCGCGACGGCAGCCTCAGCGAGCCCTGGTTCGGCCACCTGCGCAGCGCCCCGGCGCGGCCGCGCGACATCCGCTTCGTCTGGGGCGGCGACACCGCCGGGCAGGGCTTCGGCATCAACCCGGACATCGGCGGCATGCGCATCTACGAAGCCATGCGCCTGCGCCGGCCGGACTTCTTCATCCACAGTGGCGACTGTATCTACGCCGACGGTCCGATTCCGGCGCAGATCCGCAGCGCCGATGGCGAGGTATGGAACAACCTGGTCACCGAGGCGAAGAGCAAGGTGGCCGAGACTCTCGACGAATTCCGCGGCAACTACCGCTACAACCTGATGGACGACAACCTGCGCCGCTTCAACGCCGAAGTGCCGCAAATCTGGCAGTGGGACGACCACGAAGTGACCAACAACTGGTCACCCGGCAAGGTCTTGGACGACCGCTACCAGGTCAAGGACATCGGCCTGCTCGCTGCCCGTGCGCGTCAGGCCTACCTCGAATACGCACCGATGCGCGTCAAGCGCGCCGACGAGTCGGGGCGGATCTACCGCAAGCTCAGCTACGGCCCGCAACTGGACATCTTCGTGCTGGACATGCGCAGCTACCGCGCCGCCAACAGCGACAACCTGCAACCGCGCCAGGGCCCGGAAACCGCCTTCCTCGGCCGTGCCCAACTGCAATGGCTCAAGCGCGAGCTGCGCGCCTCGCGGGCGCTGTGGAAGGTGATCGCGGCGGACATGCCCATCGGCTTGCACGTGCCGGACGGCAAGGACGCCCAGGGCCGGGCGCGCTGGGAAGCGATCGCCAACGGCGACGACGGCAAGGCCCTCGGCCGCGAGCTGGAAATCGCCGAGCTGCTGGCCTTCATGCGCCGTAGCGGGGTGCGCAACACGGTCTGGCTCACCGCCGACGTGCATTATTGCGCGGCGCACCACTACAGCCCCGAGCGGGCGGCGTTCCAGGACTTCGAGCCGTTCTGGGAATTCGTCGCCGGCCCGCTGAACGCCGGCAGCTTCGGCCCCAACCCGCTGGATGCCACCTTCGGCCCGCAGGTGGTGTTCGAAAAGGCACCGGCGGTGGCCAACAGTTCTCCGCTGGCCGGTTTCCAATTTTTCGGCGAAGTGGAGATCGAAGCCCAGAGCGGCCTGATGACCGTCACCCTGCGTGACATCGATGGCGAGCCGGTCTTTACCCAGGAATTGCAGCCGGCCTGATGGCCGGCCCTTGCGACAGGAGTGTCCCCGAATGCGTTCTCCCTTGCGTCTTTCCACCCTGCTGGTCGGCCTCGGCGGCGCCGTGGTTCTGCCGGCCGCCCAGGCCGCGCTGCTGATCTCCGAGTACATCGAAGGCAGCGGCAACAACAAGGCTCTGGAGTTCTACAACAGCGGCGACAGCACGCTGGACCTCAGCGGCTACCGCGTCGAGTTCTATTTCAACGGCGCCACCAGCGTCGGGCGCAGCCTGCCGCTCAGCGGCAGCCTGGCGGCGGGCGACGTCCATGTGCTCGCCCACAGCCAGGCCGACCCCGCGGTGCTGGCCGTGGCGGACCAGCTCAGCGACGGCAGTTGGTACAACGGCGACGACGCCATCGTCCTGCGCGACGCCGCCGGCCAGGTGCTGGACAGCTTCGGCCAGCTCGGCGTCGATCCCGGCAGCGCCTGGGGCAGCGGCGACACCCAGACCCAGGACCGTACTCTGCTGCGCAAGACCTCGGTGAGTGCGGGGGACCTCGAGCCCGCCGATGCCTTCGACCCGGCCGCCGAGTGGGATGGCTACCCGCAGGACACCTTCAGCCAGCTCGGTCGCTACGGCGCGGGAACCCCCGGCAATGGCGACGCCGGCTTCAAACGGATTCACGAAATCCAGGGCAGCGGCTCCGCCAGTCCGCTGGCCAACCAGGTCGTCACCGTGGACGCACTGGTGGTCGGTGACTTCCAGGGCGCCGACGAACTCAAGGGCTTCTTCATCCAGGAAGAGGACAGCGATGCCGATGGCGACCCACTGACCTCCGAGGGCCTGTTCGTCTATGACGGCGGGACGGGCGTCGACGTACGCGTGGGTGACCGCGTGCGGGTGCGTGGGCAAGTCCGCGAATTCAATGGCCTGACCGAGCTGACTGGGGCGCTGCAGGTGAGCATCGTTGCGCGCGATGTGCCGCCGCCGAGTGCGGCGACGATCCACCTGCCGTTGGCCTCCGCCGATGCCCTGGAGCGTTACGAAGGCATGCGGGTACGGCTCGACCAGCGGCTGACCGTGAGCGAGGTCTACAACCTCGGGCGTTATGGCGAGGTGCTGCTGTCCTCCGGCGGCCGGCTGTGGACGCCCACCAACGTGGTCCTGCCTGGGGCGCCGGCCCGGGCACTGCAAGCGCAGAACGACCTCAATCGCATCCTGCTGGACGACGGTCGTAGCGGTCAGAACCCCGACCCGATCCGCTATCCGTCGCCCGAGCTGAGCGCCTACGACAGCCTGCGGGTAGGCGATGAGGTGAGCGGCGTGGACGGCGTGCTGGACTACACGGCGGGCAGCTACCGCGTCCAGCCGGTCCGCCAGCCGGAATTCATCGCGGCGAACCCGCGCTCGGCCCAGCCGGAGCGACTCGACGGGCGGCTGCGGATCGCCAGCTTCAACGTGCTCAACTATTTCAACGGCGACGGCCAAGGCGGCGGCTTCCCGACCTCGCGCGGCGCCAGCAACGCGGAAGAGTTCCAGCGCCAGCGCGACAAGACCATCGCCGCCATCCTCGGTGCCCAGGCCCATATCGTCGGCCTGATGGAGATCGAGAATGACGGCTACGGCGAACGCAGCGCCATCGCCGATCTGGTGATCGGCCTCAACGCCGCCTCGCCGCGGGGGCAACGCTATGCCTTCATCGAGCCGGGCCGGGAGCGGCTAGGTAGCGATGAGATCGCCATGGGGCTGATCTACCGCGAGGACCGCGTGCGTCCGCACAAGGCCGCGGCGGTGCTGGACAGCACGGTGGACCCGCGCTTCGACGACGGCAAGAACCGCCCGGCGCTGGCCCAGACCTTCCGCGAACGGCACAGCGGCGAACGGCTGACGGTGGTGGTCAACCACCTCAAGTCCAAGGGCTCCAGTTGCGACGACGTGGGCGACCCGGACACCGGCGACGGCCAGGGCAACTGCAACCTCACCCGCGTCCGCGCCGCCCAGGCCCTGGTGGACTGGCTGGCCAGCGACCCGACCCGCTCGAAGGACCCGGACGTGCTGATCGTCGGCGACCTGAATTCCTATGCCAAGGAAGACCCGATCACCTTGATCCGCTCGGCTGGCTACACCGACCTGATCGCCCGTTTCGCCAAGGGCAAGGGGTATTCCTACGTGTTCTCCGGCCAGTCCGGCTACCTCGACCACGCCCTCGCCAGTCCCTCCCTGGCACGCCAAGTACGCGGTGCCGCTGAGTGGCACATCAACGCCGACGAGCCGCGGGTGCTGGACTACAACCTCGAGTTCAAGAGCGCGCGGCAACAGGCACTGCTGTACAGCGCCGAGCCGTACCGGGCGTCGGATCATGACCCGGTGGTGGTGGGGGTGGATTTGCGGTGAGGGTGGAGGGCGGAGTGTCGGTCAGCCTTGAGGTCGCTATCGAAGCGGAGCTGCATTCTGGGGAGAAGGTCGGGCTACGTGCGGGTGGTCTAGTCCGCCCCCTCACCCCAGCCCTCTCCCCAGAGGGGCGAGGGGGTTGTTCGTGCATCGCCGATGATGCGTGTTGAAATTTAACCTTCTGCTTTCTAAGGCCGCACGCCGGAGCAAAGTGCTTGCACAGACTATCCCCTCCCCCCGCTGGGGAGAGGGCTAGGGTGAGGGGGCGGAGTGTCGGGTTTGATAGGGGCAAGTCCATTCGTGCATCGCCGAAGCGGCAGAGAACGGCGAATCGGAAGTTTCGTTTTACCGCCACATTGAAGAGCCCGCACAGACCATCCCCTCTCCCCTTTGGGGAGAGGGTTAGGGTGAGGGGGCGGCGTGTCGGGCAACCTCGAGGGCCATTATCGAAGCGACAGAGCTACGTTCTGGGATTGGAGGCACTTGGAGCGGAGCTGTGTGCGAACTCTCGGCAAGCCTCGAAAATCACCTCCAGCACCGTTTCAAAATTCCCCAGCACGTCATGATTGCCGAACCGAATCACTCGAATGCCTCGGCTCGCCAGAAACTCCGAGCGCACCCGGTCCTTCGCCCGTCCCTCATCGTCATAGTGCTGCCCGCCGTCCAGTTCGACCGCCAGGCGGCAGTCGGCGCAGTAGAAGTCCAGCACGTAAGGTGGGCAGGGATATTGGCGGCGGAACTTGAAGCCACCGAGCTGGCGGTTGCGCAGGTGGTGCCAGAGCCGGCGTTCGCAGTCGGTCTGGTCGTGTCGCAGGTGCTGGGCGAAGTCGCGTTGGTCGCGGGTGGCGCGGGGCATGTTCACATTCCATGTGAAGAGAACAAGCCGCCCCTTCGGCGCGAAGGGGCGGGTGGGTTCAGGCGGTCAGTGGTGTTCCCGCGTCGCGCGGAATTTCACGTCGGGCCAGCGCTCTTCCATGAGGCTGAGGTTGACGCGGGTCGGGGCCAGGTAGGTGAGGTGGCCGCCGCCGTCGATGGCGATGTTCTCGAAGGCCTTGGTCTTGAAGTCTTCCAGCTTCTTCTTGTCGTCGCATTCGATCCAGCGGGCCGACCAGACGTTGATCGCCTCGTAGGCGCACTCGACCTTGTATTCCTCTTTCAGGCGGCTAGCGACCACATCGAACTGCAGCACGCCCACCGCGCCGAGGATGATGTCGTTGCTGCGCTCGGGGAAGAACACCTGGGTGGCGCCTTCCTCGGCCAGTTCCTGCAGGCCCTGGCGCAGTTGCTTGGATTTCAGCGGGTCCTTCAGGCGCACGCGGCGGAACAGTTCCGGGGCGAAGTGCGGAATGCCGGTGAAACCCAGGCTCTCGCCCTCGGTGAAGGTGTCACCGATCTGGATGGTGCCGTGGTTGTGCAGGCCGATGATGTCGCCGGCATAGGCCTCTTCCAGCATCTCCCGTTCGGAGGAGAAGAAGGTCAGGGCATCGGCGATCTTCAGGTCTTTCTTGATCCGCACATGGCGCATCTTCATGCCTTTCTCGTACTTGCCGGAGCAGATGCGCATGAAGGCGATGCGGTCGCGGTGCTTCGGGTCCATGTTCGCCTGGATCTTGAACACGAAGCCGGAGAATTTCTCCTCGACCGGCTCCACCACCCGCTCGTGGGCGGCGCGGGAGAGCGGCTGCGGGGCCCAGTCGACGATGCAGTCGAGCACCTGGTCGACGCCGAAGTTGCCCAGCGCGGTGCCGAAGAACACCGGGGTCATCTCGCCCTTGAGGAAGGCGTCCTGGTCGAATTCGTGGCAGGCGCCCTGGACCAGCTCGAGTTGCTCGACGAACGCGTCGTACATATCGCCCAGGTGGGCGCGCGCTTCGGCCGAGTCCAGGCCCTGGATCACCGGCACTTCGATGCGCTCGTGGCCGTGGCCCGGCACGTAGACGATGATCTTGTCTTCGGCCAGGTGATAGACGCCCTTGAAATCCTTGTAGCAGCCGATCGGCCAGGTGATGGGCGCGGCCTTGATCTTCAGCACCGCCTCGATCTCGTCGAGCAATTCGATGGGATCGCGGATGTCGCGGTCGAGCTTGTTGATGAAGCTGACGATCGGCGTGTCGCGCAGCCGGCAGACATCCATCAGGGCGATGGTGCGCGGCTCGACGCCCTTGCCGCCGTCGAGGACCATCAGCGCGCTGTCCACCGCGGTCAGGGTGCGGTAGGTGTCTTCCGAGAAGTCCTCGTGGCCGGGGGTGTCGAGCAGGTTGACCATGTGCTCGCGGTAGGGGAACTGCATCACCGAGGTGGTGATGGAGATGCCGCGCTGCTTTTCCATCTCCATCCAGTCGGAGGTGGCGTGGCGGTCGGATTTCCGCGATTTCACCGTGCCGGCGACGGCAATGGCCTTGCCCATCAGCAGGAGCTTCTCGGTGATGGTGGTCTTACCCGCGTCGGGGTGGGAAATGATGGCGAACGTGCGGCGCTTGGCGACTTCGGCGGCCTGAGTGGTCATGGTGGATGCCTGCTGCGATACGGAGCGACGGGGCCCGGCCCCGAGAAAGGGCGCGATTATACCGGCAAACCGCGTCGAGCAGGCAGGCGCCCGGTCCGTTGCCTGGCCGAAGGGGGAACATCGAGCCGCCAGCCGGGTCTGTCAGAAAGAGAGGGACGGAATGGGAGCGGCCCGGTCCGGACGGGCAGGCCGGAGCGGCTGCGGCCCTCTGTGGCGGGCGTCGTTTCGTGCAGCATTCCCCACGGTTCGTTGAAGATCGGAAACGGCGGCCCGTCAGGCGACGGACGTGCGTGGCCAGACGGTAATTTTTGATTGATATCGTCGCCTCATGGTCCTAAAGTTCGCGCCCGAACGTCCATGCTGGAAACGATCCATCCGGCTCAAGTACTGACGACGAGAGGTTGCCGGTTTCGAACCCGCCGACGAGCATCGCTCGGAGGGTTCGCCGGGACCGGTGATGCTCGGCGACATGCCTTGGGAAGTAGGCGAACCAAAGTGGGGAAACGGATTAGGCGTTCAGGCTTTTGCAGTTCCGACAGTAGCCACCCCTTCTAACCTTTCGTTTGTTTTGCCCATGGAGCCCCAAAGCATGCCTATCCAGGTCGAAGACTATTTCCCGCGCGAAACCTTCCAGCGTATGAAGGCCTTCGCCGACCAGCACGAAACCCCCTTCGTGGTCATCGACAAGCAGACCATCGCCAACGCCTACGATCAGTTGGTGACCTGCTTCCCCTTCGCCAAGATCTACTACGCGGTCAAGGCCAACCCGGCGGTGGAAATCATCGACCTGCTGCGGGACAAGGGCTCCAACTACGACATCGCTTCCATCTATGAGCTGGACAAGGTGCTCAAGCAGGGCGTGAGCGCCGACCGCATCAGCTACGGCAACACCATCAAGAAGTCCAAGGACATCCGCTACTTCTACGAGAAGGGCGTGCGCCTGTTCGCCACCGACTCCGAGGCCGACCTGCGCAACATCGCCAAGGCCGCGCCGGGCTCGAAGGTCTATGTCCGTCTGCTCACCGAGGGTTCCACCACCGCCGACTGGCCGCTGTCGCGCAAGTTCGGCTGCCAGACCGACATGGCCATGGACCTGCTGATCCTCGCCCGCCAGCTGGGCCTGGTGCCCTACGGCATCTCCTTCCACGTCGGTTCGCAGCAGCGCGACATCGGTGTCTGGGATGCGGCCATCGCCAAGGTCAAGGTGATCTTCGAGCGCCTGAAGGAAGAGGACGGCATCGTCCTCAAGATGATCAACATGGGCGGCGGCTTCCCGGCCAACTACATCACCAAGACCAACAGCCTGGAAACCTACGCGGAAGAAATCATCCGCTTCCTCAAGGAAGACTTCGGCGACGACCTGCCGGAGATCATCCTCGAGCCGGGCCGCTCGCTGATCGCTAACGCCGGCATCCTGGTCAGCGAAGTGGTGCTGGTCTCGCGCAAGTCGCGTACCGCCGTGGAGCGCTGGGTGTTCACCGACGTGGGCAAGTTCTCCGGCCTGATCGAAACCATGGACGAAGCCATCAAGTTCCCCATCTGGACCGAGAAGAAGGGCGAGATGGAGGAAGTGGTGATTGCCGGCCCGACCTGCGACAGCGCCGACATCATGTACGAGCACTATAAGTACGGCCTGCCACTCAACCTGGCCATCGGCGACCGCCTCTACTGGCTCTCCACCGGTGCCTATACCACCAGCTACAGCGCGATTGAGTTCAATGGCTTTCCGCCGCTGAAAGCGTTTTACCTGTAACCGTCGCCTCACGACAAAAACCCGCCATCCGGCGGGTTTTTGCGTTTATGGGCCGGCCGTCACCGAGGCGATGGCATGGCGACTGTGTGAGTACCCCTACAAAAAGCTGACAAAAGGCATGGCGGCTTTTTGCCGCAGGGCTTGGAGAGGGCTTCCGCAGTGGGCGGACGAGCCGAAGCGTCTAGCTGGCGGCTTGCGCGCAAACCCCCAGTTGGCGCGGGCTGCGGCAGAGGTGGAGCGGCGTGTGGTGGACCGCGAAAATGTAAATGACAGTGTATTGCCATTGTAATTGGTAATGATTAGCATCCGCGCCGCTTCGCTGAGCCTTTGTAACTTCCCGTTACGTCGCCGTTTGCGATGTCGGGAAGTGGCCTTTTCCACATGGGGACAACAATGACAATCCGTAGTCGCAAGCATCACAAGACGAGCCACCTGGCAGCGCTGGTCGCGGCAGCCATCCCGGCCATGACCCTGGCCCAGACCGCCAAGACCGGGGACGAACTCAACCTGCCCGAGATGGTGGTGACGTCCAAGGCCGAGGTTCCCTACAAGGCCGACAAGAGCGCCAACCACAAGCTGACCGAACCCCTGCTGGATACGCCCAAGACCGTCCAGGTGATCAAGAAGGAGATGCTCCGCGAGCAGGGCGCCACCAGCCTGATGGAAGCGCTGCGCAACACCCCCGGCATCACCATGCAGCTCGGCGAGAACGGCAATACCTCGGCCGGCGACACCTTCATGATGCGCGGCTTCTCCACCCAGCAATCGACCTTCGTCGACGGCGTTCGCGACCTCGGCGCGGTGGGCCGCGACGTGTTCAACCTGGAGCAGGTCGAGGTGGTCAAGGGCGCCGCCGGCTCCGACATCGGGCGCGGTGCCGCGTCGGGTTATATCAACCTGATCACCAAGCTGCCGACCCTGGAAGACTCGATCAGCGGCACCCTCGGCTACGGCACCGCCGACAACGCCCACATGACCGCCGATATCAACCAGGCTTTGAGCGACCACTCGGCCCTGCGCCTGAACCTGATGCGCCGCGACGGCGGGGTGGACGGCCGCGACTACGTGGAAAACAGCAGCTACGGCGTGGCGCCGTCCATCGCCTTCGGCCTGGAGACCGACACCCGCCTGTACGTCTATTCGCAGCACGTGCGCCAGGACAACACGCCGGATGGCGGCATCCCGACCATTGGCATGAAAGGCTTCTACAGCACGCAAACCAGCGCCGCCCAGGCCGCCCGCCTGAACACCGGCGGCAAGGTGGACCGCGAGAACTACTACGGCAGCAAGAGCGACTACGAGAAGGTCGACGCCGACATGCTGACCGTCAAGTTCGAGCACGATCTCGACGACGTGACGACCCTGCGCAACATCTCGCGCTATGGCAAGAGCAACGTCGACCGCATTCTCACCGGCCCCGCCGGTGGCACGACCGCGCTGAAAGCGACCAGCGCCGATCCGTCCACCTGGACCGTCGACCGTTCGCGCCAGTTGATCGACCAGGAAAACGAAATCCTCGCCAACCAGACCAGCCTGAACACCGAGTTCACCACCTTCGGCCTGCGCAACAGCCTGGCCAGCGGTGTCGAGTTCATGCGCGAGAGCCAGCGCAACGAATCGGGCACTACTTCTCGTCAGATCATCGATGGTGTCGATTACGCCGCGGTGCTGCTGCCGTCGGCCAGCCTATACGACCCCAACCCACATGACGCCATGGGCAAGCCATACAAGACTGGCGTCTACAGTGATGGCACCACCGATACTGCGGCCATCTATGTCTTCGATACCCTGCACCTGAATGAGCAGTGGTCGGTCAACGCCGGTGTGCGTTTTGAGCACTACAAGACCGATACCAAAGGGGCCTCGCTGACAGCCATTTCGGCCACGTCGATTACATATGATTACCTGCTCACTCCCTACAAGCTCAGCGACTCGGGTGATCTGACCAGTTGGAATACCGGTATCGTGTTCAAACCGGCGGAGAATGGCAGCATCTACCTGGCTTATGCCAACTCGCTGACCCCGCCTGGTAGCTCCAACTTCGCCCTGTCCAGCTCCGAGAGCAGCGATAATCAGCCGAATCTCGATCCACAGGAAACCAAGCACGTCGAGCTGGGCACCAAGTGGGATCTGCTGGACGACCGGTTGAACCTGTCGGCGGCGATCTACCGTACCGAGAACAGCAACCAGATGTCCTACGACACCCTGAGCGCCACCTACCAGCAGGACGGCACCATCCGGGTCAAGGGGATCGAGCTGGCGGCGGTGGGCCAGATCACCAACTTCTGGCAGGTCTCGGCGGGTATCGCCAGCATGGATACCGAGCAGATCGACCAGGTGAGCCGTTCCTCCTCCGGGGTGATCACCGAAAACACCGGGGTACGCTGGTCGCCCGACCTGACCGCGACGTTGTGGACCTCCTACACCCTGGGCGACTTCACCCTGGGCGGCGGGGCGCGCTATGTCTCCGAACAGGATCGCCTGATCGCCAAGGGGGCCGATCGCTCCACCACCAACATGCCGAGCATCCCGTCCTACTGGGTGGCCGACATGATGGCGGCCTACCGTCTCAACAAGAACGTCAACCTGCGCGTGAACCTGTACAACCTGTTCGACGAGGAATACATCGCCACCCTCAACAACAGCGGTGCGCGCATGGTCATGGGCGCCCCCCGTTCGGCGATGTTCACCACCGAATACAGCTTCTGATCGCTGTCCTGGCCAGGGAACCCGCGGGTTCCCTGCCTTGCGAGGAGGATTTCGAATGTTGCTGCATATCCCCCAGGTACTGAGCCGGGACGAAGTCGCCGCCCTGCGCACCGAGCTGGCGGCCCACGACTGGGTCGACGGCGTACGGACCTCCGGCCCGCAGGCGGCGGGCCTCAAGCACAACCTGCAATTCCCCGCCGATTCGCCGGCTTTCGCCGGGTTGTCCCAACGGGTCGCCGATGCCCTGGCCCGGCACCCGCTGTTCGTCTCCGCCGTGCTGCCGCGCCATATCCTGCCGCCGATGTTCAACTGCTACAGCGGCGGCGGTCGCTACGGCAACCATGTGGACAACGCCTTGCAGCGCGACCGCTTCAGCGGGCTCCAGGTGCGCACGGATGTCTCTACTACGGTCTTCCTCAGCGAGCCGGACGAATACGCAGGCGGTGAACTGATCATCGAGGACACCTACGGCGAGCACGAGGTGAAGCTGGCGGCCGGCGATGCCATCGTCTACCCGGCCACCAGCCTGCATCGCGTCGAGCCGGTCACCGAGGGGGCGCGCATCGCCGCCTTCCTCTGGTCGCAGAGCTGGGTGCGCGACGCCTGGCAACGCAAGCTGCTGTTCGACCTGGACATGAACATCCTCAAGCTGCGCGGCCAGTTGGGCGACAGCGAGGAAGTCCTCGGGCTGACCAGCACCTACCACAACCTGCTGCGCCAGTGGAGCGAGTGAGCATGTCGCGCCAGCCGCCTCTCACCCAGATTCCCGCGGACATGGTCGCCGCCAGCGACTACGAGCGTTACGCCCTGCCGCGCCTGGATGCCAATGCCCTGGCATACCTGGAAGGCGGCGCGGCGGACGAACTCACCTGCCGGGCCAACCTGCAGGCATGGCGGGAGTGGGCACTGTTGCCGCGCATGTTGCGCGACCTGCGCGGCGGCAACACCCGCTGCGAGTTGCTGGGCGACGCATTGCAGCATCCGATCCTGCTGGCGCCGATCGCCTACCAGCATCTGTTCCATGCCGATGGCGAACGGGCCAGCGCATTGGCCGCTGGCGTCATGGGCGGTGCGGCGGTGCTCAGCTCCTTCGCCTCGACCCGCTTGGAAGACGTGGCCGAGGCCGCCCAGGGGCCGCTGTGGTTCCAGCTCTACTGGCAGGGCAACGAGCAGGACACCCTGGCCCTGGCAGAGCGGGCCGAAGCCGCCGGCTACCGGGCGCTGGTGCTGACCGTGGACGCGCCGGTGGCCGGGCTGCGCAACCGTGAGCAGCGGGCGGGGTTCCAACTGCCTGCCGGCGTCCGCGCCGTGAACATCGATAAATCCGTGGTGCTGCCGGAGGTGGCCGAAGGCGGCAGCCCGGTGTTCGATGGCCTGATGGCGGTGGCGCCGCGCTGGGAGGATGTGGCCGGGCTCTGCCGCCACAGCCGCCTACCGGTGCTGCTCAAGGGCATCCTGCACCCGCAGGATGCGCGCCTAGCCATGGAGGCTGGCGCCGCGGGTGTCATCCTGTCGAACCATGGTGGGCGGGTGCTGGACTCGCAGTGGCCGGCGGTGCGTTCGTTGCCGGCAGTCCGCGCGGAACTGGGCGAGGGCGTTCCGGTGCTGGTGGACGGTGGCATCCGGCGCGGCACCGATGTGTTCAAGGCCCTGGCCCTGGGGGCTTCCGCCGTGCTGATCGGCCGTCCCTACATCCATGCCCTGGCCACGGCCGGGGCGCTGGGTGTGGCGCACCTGCTCAAGCTGCTGCGGGAGGAGCTGGAGGTCGCCATGGCGCTGAGCGGTTGCCGCGAGCTGTCCTGCATTGGCCCCGACCTGCTGCGTCCGGCCTCGGCCGGTGACGGGAAGTACTTGTAAATAAAGCGTAAAACAAGGCGCTCAGGCGCCAAATGCAAGGACTTCTCAAATAGAATTACGTCGCAACGATGGCCGTGGCGGCTGTCTCGTGTCAGGTGTACCGCCTTGTTCAAGAAAACCCTGTTTCAACTGCACTGGCTGTTCGGCATCAGTGGCGGGCTGGTTCTGGCCCTGATGGGCGTGACCGGTGCGCTCTATTCCTTCCAGGACGAAATTCTCCGGGCGCTCAACCCGGACGTGCTGCGCGTCGAGGCGGGCGACCGCGCCGTTCTGCCACCGGCTGAGCTGGTGGCGAAGATCGAGTCGGCCACCGGCGACAAGGTCGGCGGCCTGTGGGTCGAAACCTCCAGCGGCAACGCCGCCCGGGTGTTCTTCGCGCCGCCACCGGGCGAGCGCCGCGGCCCGGTCCGCTATTTCGACCCGTACACCGGCGATCTGCTCGGCGACCCTGTGGGGCAGGACTTCTTCGGCCTGATGCTGCAACTGCACCGCTTCCTCGCCATGGGCGAGACCGGCAAGCAGATCACCGCCGCCTGTACCCTGATGCTGGTCTTCTTCTGCCTGTCCGGCCTCTACCTGCGCTGGCCCCGGCAGGTCGGCAACTGGCGCGCCTGGCTGGCCTTCGACTGGGCGAAGAAAGGCCGCGCCTTCAACTGGGACCTGCACGCCGTGGCTGGTACCTGGTGCCTGCTGTTCTACCTCTGCGCCGCGCTGACCGGCCTCTTCTGGTCCTATGACTGGTACCGCGCCGGCATGACCCGTCTACTCGGCGATGCCCCGGCCCAGCAAGGCGGCCGTGGCGAGAGGCCGGGCGCTGGCCGGGAGCGTGCGGCAACCCCCGTGCGGGTGGATTATGCGGCTGTCTGGGACAGCATCCAGCGCGAAGCCGGTCCGGGCCTGAACACATACAACCTGCGCCTGCCGCCCCAGGGTGGTCAGCCGGCGACGGTCTTCTACCTGCTCGACGACGCCCCCCACGACCGGGCGCTGAACAAACTCGAACTGGACCCGGCCACCGGCGTGGTCTCGCGCAACCAGCGCTATGCCGAGCAATCCTTCGGCGGCCAATTCCTGGCGAGCAACTACGCCTTGCACGTGGGCAGCTACTTCGGCCTGCCCGGTCGCATCCTGATGACCCTGGCGAGCCTGGCGATGCCGCTGTTCTTCGTCACCGGCTGGCTGCTCTACCTCGACCGCCGGCGCAAGAAGCGTGCGGTGCGGGCCGCACAGGGCGGAGTGAGCGGTGGCTCGGGCGCCGATGGCTGGCTGATCGGCTTCGCCAGCCAGAGCGGTTTCGCCGAGCAACTGGCCTGGCAGACTGCCGGGCAATTGCAGGCAGCGGGGCATCCGGTGAGCGTCCGGCCGCTGTCCGGGCTGGACGAGCAGGGCTTGCGTCAGGCACGCCGGGCGTTATTCGTGGTCAGCACCTTCGGCGATGGCGAAGCGCCGGACAGCGCCCGTGGCTTCGAGCGCCGTCTGCTCGACCGGGCGTTGCGCCTGGACCATCTGAGCTACGCGCTGCTCGCCCTCGGGGACCGGCAATACAGCCAGTTCTGCGGCTTCGCCCGGCGCCTGCACGGCTGGCTCGACCGTCAAGGCGCGCGCAGTCTGTTCGCCCCGGTGGAAGTGGATAACGGTGACGGCGGCGCCATCGCCGACTGGCATCGCCAACTGGGCTCGTTCACCGGGACGGACATGGCAGTGCCCGCCGAACCGGCCTGGACCACCCTGACCCTGCGCGAGCGGCGTCTGCTCAATCCCGGCAGCCAGGGTGGGCCGGCTTTCCTGATCGGCCTGACGGCGGATGCGCCGCTGGACTGGCGGGCCGGCGACGTCGTGCAGATTCTCCCGCGTCACGGGGATGCGCCGGTGAGCGACTGGCTGGCCCGCTTCGGGCTGGACGGCGAGGCGCAGGTGACGCTGGACGGGCACGCGCAAGCACTGCGCCAGGCCTTGGCCACACGCGAACTGCCATCCACCTTCAGCCATCTGGTCGGCCTTCATCCGCAGGCGCTGCTGGAGGCGCTGGTGCCGCTGGCGCCGCGCGACTACTCCATCGCCTCGCTGCCCAGCGACGGCACGCTGGAACTGATCGTGCGCCAGGAGCGCCGTGCCGATGGCGCCCTGGGCGTGGGCTCCGGCTGGCTGACCGAATACCTGCCCGACGGCGGCAGCCTGTTGGGACGGGTGCGGCGCAACAGCGGCTTCCACGCGCCGGAAGACAACCGCCCGCTGATCCTGATCGGCAACGGCACAGGGCTGGCCGGTTTGCGCGGGCTGCTCAGGGCGCGCATCGGCGAAGGTCACGCGCGCAACTGGCTGATCTTCGGCGAGCGCAATGCCGACCATGACTACTTCTGTCGTGAGGAGTTGGAGTGCTGGCGGGCGGAAGGCTGGTTGGCGCGGCTCGATCCGGTCTTCTCCCGCGACCAGACGGAAAAGCGCTATGTGCAGGATAGCCTGGGCGAGGCGGCGGACACCCTGCGCGCTTGGCTCGACGACGGCGCCGCGCTCTATGTCTGCGGCAGCCTCAAGGGCATGGCCGAAGGCGTCGACCGGGTGCTGCGCGAATGCCTGGGCGATGCCACGCTGCAGCGGCTGGTGGAGGAGGGGCGCTACCGGCGGGATGTCTACTGACGTGCCGGCACCTGGCTCGTATCCTGCAATCGGCTAAGGTTTCCGCATCCGCCGATCCCATGCAGGAGCCGCAGTCGATGACCAAGCACTATCCCGCCGCCTACCAGGTGTCCAAGGGCGCCGCGCTTTCCGTGGACAAGACTTTCTACGGTCGAATTCGGGAGCGCCAGGAAGCGCGCACCCTGATCGAGTCGTTCGAAGTGCCGATCCGGAGCGGCCGGGCCTGGAAGGTGCCGGCCGGGCACCTGTTCCGCGTCACCGCGCCGAAGGGCCCGCAGGTCGGCGATTTCAACCTGTGGAACGCCAACGACCCGCGCGAGCGGCTGTGGGCCGCGCGTACCCGCCAGTTGCAGGGCGCCCATGTCAGCACCTTCGACCGGCTCTGGTCGAACCTGCCGTTCCTCCGTCCGCTGGTGACCATCACCGACGACAGCCTGGCCGACTATGGCGTCGACGAGCACGGCGGGCGGGTCCACGATCTGCTCGGCACCCGCTGCGATCCGTACATCAACAAGCTGCTCACCGGCGAGGACTTCCACCACCACTGCCACTCCAATCTGGTGCGCGCGGTGCTGCCCCACGGCCTGACCGAGTTCGACGTGCACGATGTGCTGAACATCTTCCAGGTCACCGGGCTCAACCATGACGACCTGTATTTCATGAAGGCCTGTCCGGCCAAGCCGGGCGACTACCTGGAATTCTTCGCCGAGATCGACCTGCTCTGCGCGCTGTCCACCTGCCCGGGCGGCGATCTGTCGTTGCCGATGTGGGGCCCGGATGCCAAGGACCCGCTGGAGGTGTGCCGCCCGCTCGGGGTGGAAATCTACCGCCTCGACGACAGCCTGCTGGAGGGCTGGAAGCAGCCGGAGCGCGCGCCGTACCACGGTCTGCACGGCCTGCAACTGGGCAAGGCGACCTGGGAAGCCTGATCCAGGGCTGCCGTCGGGTGGTGCATTGGCCTATCCTGGGGCCTGGTCATCGCTGTGGAAGGGGAAGGGCATGAATTCAGGGCAGCGCCGCATCCTGCTCAACTGCGACATGGGCGAGAGTTTCGGTGCCTGGAAGATGGGCGATGACAGCCACGCCATGCCGCTGGTGGACCAGGCCAACCTGGCCTGCGGCTTCCACGCCTCCGACCCGCTGACCATGCAGCGCACCGTCGATCTGGCGGTGCAGCACGACGTGGCCATCGGCGCCCACCCGGCCTACCCGGATCTGGTCGGCTTCGGTCGTCGGCACCTGGCCTGCTCGCCGGAAGAGGTGCGGGCCATGGTGCTGTATCAGATCGGCGCGCTGGATGCCTTCTGCCGCGCCGCCGGGACGCGGGTCGCCTACGTCAAGCCGCACGGCGCGCTGTACAACGACCTGGTGCGCGACGATGCGCTGCTCAGCGCCGTGCTCGACGCCTGCGCCCACTACCGCAAGGGCCTGCCGCTGATGGTGCTGGCCCTGGCCGACAACAGCCGCGAGCTGCGCCTGGCCGACGAAGCCGATGTGCCGCTGATGTTCGAAGCCTTCGCCGACCGCGCCTACCAGTCCGATGGGCAGTTGGCGCCACGGCGCTTGGCCGGGGCGGTGCACCACGACCCCGAGCGGATTCTCGCCCAGGCGTTGGCCATCGCCCGTGGCGAGGCGTTTCCGGACCAGGACGGCAAACCGCTGCGGCTAAACGCCGACAGCCTCTGCGTGCACGGCGACAACCCCGAATCCCTCGCCGTGCTGCGCCGCCTGCGCGCCCAGCTCGACACCCTCTGACATGCGCCCGCGTATCGAACCGGCCGGCGCCGAGGCCCTGTTGCTGGTGCTGGCGGACGCGCCGGACGAACACCTGCCGGCACGCATCGCCGCGCTGGCCGAGCGTATCCGCCATCACTGCGGCGCCTGCCTGACCGATCTGGTGCCGGGCTGGACCACGCTGCTGGTGCATTACGACCTGACCCGCACCGACCGCCGCCAACTGGCCGGGCGGCTGCAAGCACTGCTCGATGCCTGGCAGGCCGAGCCCGTGGTGGAGACGGTCGGCTGCCTGCATGAAATCCCTATCTGGTACGCCGGCGAGGACCTGCCTGCCGTCGCCGCCGCCTGCGGACTCGATGAGGCGGAAGTGATCCGCCTGCACAGCGCGGGCGAGTACCGGGTCGGCGCCATCGGCTTCGCGCCGGGTTTCGCCTACCTGGGCACGCTGGACGCGCGTCTCGCCTTGCCGCGCCGGGCCACGCCGCGGGTGCGCGTGCCGGCCGGCAGCCTGGCCATCGCCGAGCGGCAGACGGCGATCTATCCCCAGGCCTCGCCCGGTGGCTGGCACCTGCTGGGGCGCTGTCCGTGGAAGTTGTTCGACCCCGCCCGCACCCCGCCGTGCCCGCTGGCACTGGGCGACCGGGTGCGGTTCGTCGCCATCGACGAGGCGACCTACCGGCGTGAGGGTGGCGTGTCGTGAGCGGCTTCGTGGTCATCAAGCCCGGCCCGCTCAGCCTGCTGCAGGATGCCGGTCGCGTGGGCTGGCAGCAGTGCGGCGTGTCGCCGGGCGGCCCGCTGGACCGGCACGCGGCGGCCTGGGCCAACCGGCTGCTGGGCAACCCCTGGGGAACGCCGCTGCTGGAGATCGCCCTGGGCGGCGTCGAGCTGGAAAGCCGGGTGGATACCTGGGTAGCGCTGTGCGGGGCCGACCTGCCCATCGAATTGGACGGCCAGCCGCAGGCCCTTTGGACGCGCTTCCCGGTGCGCACCGGGCAGCGCCTGCACCTGGGCTTTGCCCGCAGCGGTCAACGGGCCTACCTGGCGGTGGCCAGTGGCTTCCGGGCGGAGCCGGTGCTGGGCAGCGTGGCCACGCAAGTGCGCGAGGGATTGGGTGGGCTGCGTGGCGACGGTTCCGCGTTGCAGGCCGGCGATGTGCTGCATTGCTCGCCTTCGACGCGGCCGGGCGTGGCCAGCGTGCCCTGGCCTTACCGGCCGGATTACCGGGAGCCGCCGGTGTTGCGGGTGATCCTTGGCGGGGATGCGCCGCTATTCGCCGAGGCCGAACGCACGGCCTTCTTCCGTCGCGAATGGCGGCTCAGCCCGCAGTCCGACCGCATGGGCGCCCGCCTGCTCGGCGAGCCGCTGCATGCCCCGGCACGGCAGTGGTCGCTGGGGATCGCCACGGGCGCCATCCAGGTGCCGCCGGACGGCCAGCCGATCATCCTCATGACCGACCGCCAGACCATGGGCGGCTACCCGATCCTCGGCTGGGTGCATTCCCTCGATCTCGACCGCCTGGCCCAATGCCCGGCGCACATGCCGCTACGCTTCGCCGAACTCGATCTGGACGAAGCGCAGGCGGAATTGCGGATGTTCTACCGGTTCTTCGGCCGACCTTGATGGCCTTGCTCTTGTAGGAGCCCGCTCTGCTGGCGATCCAGGTGTTCGGCGAGACACCGCTTCGCCAGCAGAGCGGGCTCCGAAAGGCAGGTGTATGTGGCACGTAACCTTGTGGGAGGATTCGAATTCGGCCTCTCTATCCATCGCGAATGAATTCGCACACCGAGGTCAGACCCCATGGGTTGCATCGCAACCATGAAGGCAACCCATAAAGTCTTCGGGATCGGACAATATTTGCGCCAAAAAAGCCTTTTGGCACAAATGGCTGAGATGCAATCCGTATCGGGTCTTAAAACCGGTAGTAACCGGCCAGGATGGTGAGCCTATTAGAATTTCGCCTATTCAGATACTGATTTTTTATACAGTAGAAATTGCCGGGAGAAATGCGGAAGTCAAGCGAATACTGCCTGCGGTGAGACTTTTAGTCTAACTCGTTGATTGGCTGTAAAATTTTTCTGAGTGGTGGATGGGGAGGTTCGGTGTTATACAGAATTCACTACTATCGTA
>NZ_BDAC01000031.1 GCF_002091635.1 Pseudomonas indica NBRC 103045
CCCAGCTGGCTAACAGTTAACTTCCAAACAAAAGCCAAAGAGCTTATAACTTTAGAAATGTTGAAGAAGGCAAAGTCAGACATTAGCGATGACTATTGCCTGACCATACTTCCATACCTCAATAAGTATGCAATATCCTATAAAATAGATACACCATTACTAATTGCACACTTTCTCTCTCAGGTTGGGCATGAGAGCGGATTTAAAGTGAAATCAGAAAACCTTAGTTATTCTGCCAAGAGGATGCGCGAGATATTCGGCTGCCGCAACAATAGCAAGGGATATAACTCAAGCACAGATGAATGTAAAGTACTCCCCAGACTTCGCCCCAAGCTCTGGTCAGAAGAAGATAAATACGAGAGAAACGCTGTAAAACTTGGAAATTATGTTTACGCCAATCGCAACGGTAATGGCGATGAAGACAGTGGCGATGGGTATAAGTATAGAGGCCGGGGAATCATCCAGCTTACTGGTAAAAACAACTATGCCGCTTACACTCGAATACATAATGAGAAGAACCCAGGAGACAATCAGGATTTTGTAAATAATCCGGATTTAGTCGTGAGCAATCTTGAGTACGGCATAGAATCCGCATTTGTTTGGTGGGAGATGAACAACGTAAATAGCAAAATCTTAGCATCGTACAATACCAGAACAGAAAGCAATCTCTCTGAGCATGTCGCAGATGTCTCTATAATAGTTAATGGCGGAACAATTGGCCTGCAAGAAAGAATAGAAATATTTAAATCTCTTCGGGAACTTATTAAGGGATAAAAAATGAAAATATTAATATCACTTTTCCTCTATATCGCTATAATTAATATTTCAACAGCTGGAGAACTAACAAAGAAGCTATCTCCAAGCATCTTTGGAAGCGAAGAAATAGTCTTCTCATATAGACCTGTCGATGGTGATGAAAGGTCTTTAACTGCTGCTTTATTTCTGAAAAATGGGCAGCGAATGAATCTTCCCGTGCAATGCGATCCAGAAGGTGGGGAGCCGTCACTTAGCGACTCTTATTCGGTGAAGTTATCCGATGGATCAGAAGCACTGATCATCACATGCTCTTATCATTTAGACCACAGCGGCTTAGGCATAAAAGGTGTTCAATATACCAGTTTTGTTTTAGCAGAAACATCCAGCTCTCTTGAAAGAAAAGAAAGCCTTGAAGGCCTTATATCCGGCTACGAGGGGACTACAGAAGAGGGAGCAAAAGATTACTTCTTTTACAACACAAAAGAACTAGCCACACAGAAGCTAAAAGACGGGGAGGTTGATTCGCCAGCGCTTATTCATCGAGTACTGCTCAGTAGATTAGCCGATCATGATTATGAAGCAATAACATCTTACGTATCAGACGAAGATATTCGAACGACAATTACAAGAACTCCCATTTCTAAAGCTGATGTTACCTCATATAACGACATAGGATTCGCACTAGCTGAAGTAGGCAAATTTGATCTAGCCCTTCACGTGCTTCGAAATGTAGAAAATATTGCTCCTGATCGCACTGTGCTCATGTTAAATCTGGCCGATACTCTTTGGGCAAAAGAACAACAGAAAGAGGCCAAGCCCTATTACAAAAAATATTACATAAAAATGAAAAGCGCTGGAAAAGAAAAATCAATACCAACTAGAGTAATGGAACGCTTGAAGCAGTAAAATGAAAAAGCACCCCAGGCCCAGAAAATTGAAAACCCACAACAAACTACTTTCGCTCCTTTAATTACACTCAACCCCGTTTCTTATACTTCAATCCAAACAATCAATCGACCAAACTTAATGAAACCAGTCTACCTAATCTTTACCAAGCCCATTAAATTCATTATTCTATTGTGGTGTAGTACTTCTATTATTTGCTTCGCTTTCGAAAATCAACCTGGAACCCACTGCTTGAAAGGAGAAGTCATTTATTTTTCCTGCAAAGCGGGAAAAGAAAAAATCCTCAGCCTCTGTGGGACAGAGACTGGTGACGGCAACTCATCGCTCAAATATATATTCGGCGCACTAGAAAAACCTGAATTAACCTATTCTGCCTTAGCAGACGAAAACTATGGCAGCTTTAAATTCAACCACTACCTCCGATACGGAACCGATTATTTCAGGGTTAGCTTTATCAGAAATGACTACAGATATGAAATCTACAGAGACTATGACAGCGAAGAGACCTCCAAAGAAGTTGCAGGAATTATGGTAGAGAGCCTGGCAACCGGAGCAGTAAAAGCAAACATCGCATGCCTTCGGAATATCAAAGCCAATTTCCACCCTCTTTCTTCGACGCTGCCATGTAATGAAGAAAGTGCGTTAGGGTGCACTAGGTGACTGGAGCGACATAAAGCTCATTGCAGACACTATTGAACCATTCCGCCCATGCGAATAATCAAAACCGAATCATGAAATTCACTATAATGGTACAGCTGACGGCTCTTTTCTTATCGATGCCTTTCGCTCAAGCCACCGAATACTCCTGTGAAACAGCAGGTATTCGATTGCTCCGTCCGTGCAAAAGCTGAAACAGATCGTGCGCTCAACGAGACTTACCAGGCACTGATTCAGCGCATACGGACGCATTATTCAGGAGATCGGGCGCTGGCTGATCAGTATCTCCTGCATCTCAGGGCCTCGCAGCGCGCCTGGGTTGCCTTGCGGGATACGAACTATGCGCTGGAAGCCTTCGAGATCGAGAACGGTAGCCAGGCTCACGAAACGACAGTGGATGGCTGCGTCATCCATATGAGCCACAACCGAACCCGCTATCTGGAGCAGCTTTCGCCTGCTTGGTGACTCCCCCGCTTCGACAACCACACAGTTTCCCCCTGCTTCGTGAACCGCTCGGCCGTTGCCGGCTGTTCTTCCTGCTCCGGCTTGCCTGTCCTTTGGTTCGAGTCCTATAGTGCCCGCCGTCGCGGCGATATCCGCGGCCGGGTTTGGCGACCTGTAATCACATAGACGTTCAGCGCTCGATATCCATTGCGGTCCTTGTACCTGCAATGCGTGTTATGGCGGCTGTGCGTGGGAGACCCTCGGGTCTGCCGGGTCCTATGTGTCCGGTTCGCCAACCTGCGCACAGCCGTCACCCATCGTTTGGCGACGATTCGTGGCGGCTCCACATTCACATAGGAGCACTACCATGACGTTTCCCTGTATTCCTGTTCGGGCTGGCTGCCACCGCCTCGCCTTGTTCTGCTGCCTTCAGCTCAAGCTGGAGGTGCGCCATGTCTAAGACACATTCCACCGCGTTCCACCCCTGCGAGGATGGTCGGCATCATCTGTTCGCGGTTCGGCCGGGGGTGCCCGTGCGGGCGGCGTTGGAGGTTGCCTGTCATCTGCTGGATGCCGCCGAGGTGCTGGCGGCTCGGGCGGGGCATGAGGCGGACGAGTCCTTGAGCGACGGTTGCGGCTATCTGATCGGGATGGCCAGGGCGGCGGTGCTGGGTTGTCTGGAGGGGTTGGAGCGCGACGCCGGGTAGAGCCTTCCACGCCGGCGCGAGGCGCCGGCTTCTGGGAACCGCCAAAAACCGGCCATTCCTGCTATCACGACAAGCCACGCGAACGCTGGCTCAAGCTCAATGGATGGCGCCCGCACATCCAGCGCAAAGGGAAAGCTGGCAAGCCCATCGGGGAACAGGCCATCATTAAGCTATTCAGCTGTTTTCACTAATTTGCCAATTTTCAACGATTGTTGAAAACACTTGATTCAGTGAAATTACTTGACTGATTTTCACTAAAATGCCTATTTTCAACAAATGATGAAATCAGCAGATTCAGTGAAAATTGAACAACAGTCCGCCGATGCTCTACGTAGCATTCTGGCCGAGGTTCCGGCTGTTGGCCGGTTAGAAGTCAAGCCAGCCAAGCGAAACGACCCAATCGATCTAATCGCCCAGGTCGAGGTGTTCGGCAAACGGCACACGCTGGTAGCTGAAGTGAAATCAAGTGGGCAGCCGCGTCACGTTCGGACTGCGTTACTACAGCTACAGGACTACGTGAGACGCCAACCTGAGACCGTAACACCCGTCTTCATCGCTCCATACCTATCAGCTGAAGCTCAAGACTTGTGCCGGGAATACAACGTCGCCTACCTCGACTTGGAGGGCAACGCCCGGTTGGCCTTTGGCACGTTCTTCATCTCCCGTCAGGTTGCCAGCAAGCCAGTAGTCGAGCGGCGTGAACTGCGCTCCTTGTTCAAGCCAAAATCGGCTCAGGTTCTGCGGCAGATGCTGCGCGTCCCTGGGCACCCATGGCGTGTTGCTGAGCTAGCAGAAGCAGCCGGCGTCAGTCTCGGCTTAGTGAGCAATATTCGCACTGGGTTACTGAATCGAGAGTGGGCCGAACGCTCAGAGGAAGGGGTGTGTCTGTCTGATCCTGATTCCTTACTCGATGCCTGGCGCGAGGAGTACGAACCGCCTCCCCACAAACGGATAGGCTTCTATACGACGCTACATGGCGCCTTATTTGACCAAGCTATCCGCACGCTCCACCCACTGCCGGACGGAAAGGTCCTGGCAGCAATGGCTTCGTTTTCTGCGGCACAGTGGCTCGCGCCGTATGGACGTACTGGCACCCACTACTTCTATGCCGATCAGCAGGGGTTAGAAAAACTGCGCTCGACTCTAAAACTCTCCCCCAGCAACAAAGGGGAGAACCTAATCGTGAACGTGCTCGATGACCCAGGTTTATTGCTCGACACTGTGGAGCCGGTACCGGGAATATTCTGCACCAGCCCTGTTCAGACCTACCTTGATCTCTTCAAAGCCGGAGAGCGAGGGCGAGAGGCGGCTGATTATCTTCGACGAAAGAAATTGAAATGGACGAAATGACTCCGAACGAACCGCAGCGGGCTAGTGATTACGACGACCGCACCACGGCGGCGGTCAAAGCCGTTTTGATCGAGATCGGGCAGATCCTCGGCAGCTTCAAAGGGAAATTCGCCGTTGTCGGAGGTGCCGTACCTTGGCTGCTGTTGAATGACAACGAAGATATGCAACACGTGGGAACGCTGGATCTAGATCTCGGCCTGGACGCTGAGGCACTCGGGGATGGTGAGTACGCCAATCTGGTCGAAGAGTTACTAGGTCACGGCTATGCGCAAAGCCAGCAACTCAGGCGTTTCCAGCTAGTCCGGCAGATCAATGCAGGCGACGGCGGGCCTCCCATTGATGTCATCATCGACTTCCTACGACCTCGGGATGCAGAGATCGTAAAGAACGTTCCGCCACTTATCAGCGACTTCGCAGTGCAAGGTGCTGATGGTGCCGATTTGGCACTTCGCTTCTACCAAATGGTGGCCATCTCCGGAAACATGCCGAACGGTGGCACCAATCGTGTTGAGGTGGCGGTTTGCTCAATTCCCGCATTGCTCGCAATGAAAGGCCATGCAATCGAAGGACGCTACAAGCAAAAGGACGCCTATGACATCTACTACTGCATTCGGAACTACCCGGGTGGACCAGACGCCTTGGCAGAAGAGTGCCGGCCAGTGCTGGAAATTGCCAGCGGCCAAGCTGGTTACATGTTCATCGCCCAAAAATTCGATTCTGTAGATGGTTTTGGCCCCACTTGCGTACGTGGATTCGTCGAAGAGACACAGATCTTGGGGGATCGTACTCCTGAGCAGTGGCAGGTAGATGCGTTCGGACAAGTCGATGCGTGGCTACGTGCCCTAGGTCTTCGATAACTAACAATGCCCAATATGTAAACTCTCTGGAGCGGGTTGCGTTCCACCCCTGCGAGGATGGTCGGCATCATCTGTTCGCGGTTCGGCCGGGGGTGCCTGTGCGGGCGGCGTTGGAGAGTGCCTGTCATCTGCTGGATGCCGCCGAGGTGCTGGCAGCTCGGGCGGGGCATGAGGCGGACGAGTCCTTGAGCGACGGTTGCGGCTATCTGATCGGGATGGCCAGGGCGGCGGTGCTGGGTTGTCTGGAGGGGTTGGAGCGCGACGCCGGGTAGAACCTTCCGAGCCGGCGCGCGGCGCCGGCTTCAGGGCTTCGTCGGCAGCAGGGTTTTCAATCGCTGCTCCAGCAATCCCGGAAAACGCTTGAACCAGGTCTGGTTGAGCGGCGAGGGGTGGGGCAGCGGGTGGAGGGTGAAGGTGCGTGCGGCGCCGTCGTCCGCCTGGAGTTCGACGTCGAGGTGTGTCTCGAAGCGGTCTTCACGCTCCCAGAAGGCTTCCAGGCGCTGGCGTTGTTCCCTGGGCTGGTCGATGCCGAACCAGAGGAAGGCTTCGCGGCCGAGGGTGATGAGGTGGCGGCCGTGCCAGCTTTCGATCAGCAGGCGGCGCATCAGTGGGTGGAAGCGCTTCTTGACCTTCATGGACCAGGCTTTGTTGCCCACCGGTTTGTAGGGGACGGTGTTGATCCAGAAGAAGTCCCGGCCGAGCTGGCGGGAGGCATCGAAGTCGGGCATGTCCTGACCATGCAGGTGGAGGTAGAGGACCTTGCGGACGATCTGACCGCCGCTGCCGATGAAGGGTTCGCCATAACGGACCTCATCGCGGCCGGGGTCACGGCCGAAGAAGCCGAGGGGTGCGTCGGGGTCGCCGAGGCCGATGATGGGCTCGAGCGGGTCCTTGTCGAAGCGGGCGTAGGTGGCTTGGTCGATGCCTTCGGTTTCCGCAGCCAGGGCGCGGAAGGCTTGGCGCTGGTGTGAGTCGAGGGGCATGGGTGCCTCCGTGGTTGGTCTGGGCTGTGTCGCCAGCCGTTCTTACCCTCTCCCCCGCCCTCGCGCCCTACCTCCTGCATCCCTGCAGTCGTCTCCCATAAATGGGAGAGGGCGCTAAAAGCAGTCCGAGCGGGAATTACAGCTCGTCTTCCTCCACCACCTTCACCGCGCTGGCGTCCAGGGCATAGGCGGCGTCGGCCAGGTCGTTGCTGATGGTTTCGACCTTGAGGGTGCCGTCTACCCAGAGCGGGGTGTAGATGTCGTCGAGGGGGATGCCCTTGGGGTAGCGCACCAGGACGATCTGGTTCGGCGGCGGCGGCGGTACGTGAATGCAGGCGCCGGGGTATGGCACCAGGAAGAATTCGGTGCCGCGGCCCTTGGCGTCGGTTTCCAGCGGGACCGGGTAGCCGCCGAGGCGGATCTGTTTGCCGTTCAGGGCCGGGACCGTCTTGGCCGAGTACATCACCGCCGGCAGGTCCTTGTCCTGTTGCTTGAGCCCGCCCTTGTCGCTGAAGCCCTGGCCTTCCGGGGTGTCGTGGCTGATTTCGGGCATTTCTTCGAGGGCCTTGCGGTCCTCGGGGGGCATGAGTTCGAGCCAGTCGAGCTCGGGTGGCGCGGCATGGACGAGGGTGGCGGTGAACAGCAGGGGTAACAGCAGTAGTCGGCGCATGGAGACTTCGCGGGGGAGAAAGGGTCGCCGCGGCGACCCCTTCACGGGGTCAGGTCCTGCGGCTGACCAGACCGTAGATGACGAGCAGGATGATCGCACCGACCACCGCGCCGATAAAGCCCGCCGCTTCGCCGGCCGCGTAGATGCCCAGGGCCTGGCCGCCGTAGGTGGCCAGCAGGGCGCCGCCGATGCCGAGCAGGATGGTCATGATCCAGCCCATGCTGTCGTTGCCGGGTTTGAGGAAGCGTGCGACGAGGCCGACAAGCAGGCCGATGATGATGGTACCGATGATGCCCATGGGCGTTCCTCCTTGGGAGTGGTGCCGCGAGGCGGCGTCAATCAATGGACAGGCGAAGATGCCGTCGGGTTCTGCCGGTATCCAGATGGGCTCGGTACATTTCTTTCTATTTGCCGATGACTTCAAGGTGGCAAAGTGCAGCCATCCACAAGCCGTCGCCTCGTGCGGCAGCCGCGCGCCGGCGTGGGTGGCATCACGGCACGTCCGGCGCTTCGACGTCGTATCGCTCGTAGATCTGCTTGATCTCGCCCCTGGCGCGCATGGCTTGCAGTTCGGCGGCGAGGCGTTCGTACAGGGCTCGCCGTTTGCCCTCGTAAAGGCGCCGGGAAACGCCGAAATGGTTATCGATGCGCTGTTCGTGCTGGTACGGCGCGTAGCGGTAGCCGTCGAAGCCGATGGCGGCGAAGCTGGTTTCCAGGGGGATCTGGTCGAGTACGACGATGGCGTCCAGGCGCCTGGCGCGGAACATGGCGACCAGTTGGGCGTCGTCGCTGGCCAGTTGTTTGGCGAGCAGGCCGTCGCTGTCGAAGGGCTCGAAGTAGGCCGTGCCACGCTTGACGCCGATGGTCAGCTCGTGGAGGTCGCGGTAGCGGCGCAGGCGCTCTTCCTGGCCGGGACGGACGACGAAGCGGATGCTTTTGAGCTGGCGCCCGATGCTCGGCAGGTAATGGATGTAAGCCTGGCGATCCAGGGTGAAGATCACCCGCGGCACGATATCGATGCGGCCGAGGCGCAGGTCTTCCAGGCTGCGCAGGAACGGCGCTTCGCGCCACTGGACGCGGGCGCCGATGCGGTGGGCGGCGGTGTCCAGCACACTGATCAGCGGACCGCTGGGCAAGCCGTCCACCACGCGCATTTCGGGCGGGCGCTCACGGAAGTCGGCCTTGAGAATCTCTTCGGCCTGGGCATGACCCAACCCGAACAGCACAGGCAGCAGCAGAAGCAGGCGTTTCATTCGGTGGGCTCTTGTACGACGGCCATCGCTCAGAGCTTAGAGCCTGCCCCCGGCCATTTCACCCCGATATCGCCTGGAAAAGGCACAGGGTTGGCAGCCGACGGCAGCCCCCACCGCAAAACCGGCACTCAACGCTTGGCGATCAAGGCCTCGACGTCGGCGATGCGGGCGTCCAGCGTGGCCCGGTCGGCGCAGCGCAGGGTGGCGTGGCCCACCTTGCGGCCTTCCTTGAAAGCCTTGCCGTAGTGGTGCAGGTGGCAGTCGTCGATGGCGATCACCTGGGCCACCGGCGGGACTTCGCCGATGAAGTTGAGCATGGCGCTCTCGCCCACCTTGGCGGTGGAGCCCAGCGGCAGGCCGGCCACGGCGCGCAGGTGGTTTTCGAACTGGCTGCACTCGGCGCCTTCGATGGTCCAGTGGCCGGAGTTGTGCACGCGCGGGGCGATTTCGTTGGCTTTCAGGCCGCCGTCGACTTCGAAGAACTCGAAGGCCAGCACGCCGACGTAGTCCAGGCGCTCCAGCACGCGGCCGACATAGTCTTCGGCCAGGGCTTGCAGCGGGTGGCCGCTGCTGGCGACGGACAGGCGCAGGATGCCGTTCTCATGGGTGTTGTGCACCAGCGGGTAGAAGCGCGTTTCGCCGTCGCGGGCGCGGACCGCCACCAGCGAGACTTCGCCGGTGAAGGGCACGAAGCCTTCGAGGATGCAGGGCACGCTGCCCAGTTCGGCGAAGGCGCCGGCGACGTCCTCGGGCTTGCGCAGGACCTTCTGGCCCTTGCCGTCGTAGCCGAGGGTACGGGTCTTGAGCACGGCCGGCAGGCCGATGTTGGCGGCGGCCGCGTCGAGGTCGGCCTGGGACTGGATGTCGGCGAACGCCGGCGTCGGGATGCCCAGCTCCTTGAACATCGATTTCTCGAACCAGCGGTCGCGGGCGATGCGCAGGGACTCGGCGCTCGGATAGACCGGCACGAACTGCGAGAGGAAGGCGACGGTCTCGGCCGGCACGCTTTCGAACTCGAAGGTGACCAGGTCGACTTCGTCCGCCAGTTGGCGCAGGTGGTCCTGGTCGCCGTAGTCGGCGCGGATGTGCTCGCCGAGGGCTTGCGCGCAGGCGTCCGGCGCCGGGTCGAGGAAGGCGAAGTTCATGCCCAGCGGGGTGCCCGCCAGGGCCAGCATGCGGCCCAGCTGGCCGCCACCGATCACGCCGATCTTCATGTTACGCGTCCCTCGGGTCCGGGTTGTCCAGTACGGTCTGGGTCTGCTCGTTGCGGAATTTCTTCAGCGCCGCATGGAACTGCGGGTGCTGGTGGCCGAGGATGCTGGCGGCGAGCAGCGCGGCGTTGATGGCGCCGGCCTTGCCGATGGCCAGGGTGGCGACCGGAACGCCGGCGGGCATCTGCACGATGGAGAGCAGCGAGTCGACGCCGGAGAGCATGGAGGATTGCACCGGCACGCCAAGCACCGGCAGGTGGGTCTTGGCCGCGCACATGCCCGGCAGGTGGGCAGCGCCGCCGGCACCGGCGATGATCACCTGGATGCCGCGCGACTCGGCCTGTTCGGCGTACTGGAACAGCAGGTCCGGGGTGCGGTGGGCGGAAACCACCTTCACTTCGTTGGGGATGCCCAGCTTGTCCAGCATCTCGACGGTGTGGCTGAGGGTGGACCAGTCGGACTTGGAGCCCATGATCACGCCTACCAGTGCGCTCATCATCATGCCTCTTCACGGGCGCCCGGCGGGCGCGTCAAAAACCAACAAGCCACGCTGATGGGGCGTGGCTTGGCGTATTCGTCGAACCGGCGGGCGTCGCCGGTTTTCGAGGCGGCGCAGTATACCGCAAAGCCACGCCGGACGAGCATCCGCGATGACCATCCGTCCAACGGCCGGCAAATCGCGGCAAGACTTGCTTTAGCTCAATGCCTGCCGGTCCGGCCCGCGCAGAATGACGGTTCGCTACCCACGGAGGAACCGTTATGAACCAGACCATGAAAGCCGCGGTGGTGCATGCTTTCGGCGAGCCGCTGCGCATCGAGGAAGTGAAAGTGCCGTTGCCCGGTCCGGGGCAGATTCTGGTGAAGATCGCCGCCTCGGGCGTTTGCCACACCGACCTGCACGCCGCCGAGGGTGACTGGCCGGTGAAGCCGTCTCTGCCGTTCATTCCCGGCCACGAGGGCGTCGGTCATGTGGCCGCGGTGGGCGCCGGGGTGACCCGGGTGAAGGAAGGCGACCGCGTCGGCGTGCCCTGGCTGTACAGCGCCTGCGGCTGTTGCGAGCACTGCTTGACCGGCTGGGAAACCCTCTGCGAGAGCCAGCAGAACACCGGCTACTCGGTGAACGGCGGTTATGCCGAGTACGTGCTGGCGGACCCGAACTACGTCGGTCTGCTGCCGGATGCGGTGGGCTTCGAGGAAATCGCACCGATCCTCTGTGCCGGCGTCACCGTCTACAAGGGCCTGAAAGTCACCGGTGCGCGACCCGGCCAGTGGGTGGCGATCTCCGGCATCGGCGGGCTCGGCCACGTGGCGGTGCAGTATGCCCGCGCCATGGGCCTGCACGTGGTGGCGGTGGACGTGGACGACGCCAAGCTGGAGCTGGCGCGCAAGCTCGGCGCCGGATTGACGATCAACGCCCGCCACGAGAACCCGGCCGAGGTGGTCCAGCGCGAGATCGGCGGCGCCCATGGCGTGCTGGTCACGGCGGTGTCCAACAGCGCCTTCGGCCAGGCCATCGGCATGGCGCGCCGGCATGGCACCGTGGCCCTGGTCGGTCTGCCGCCGGGCGATTTCCCGGCGCCGATCTTCGACGTGGTGCTCAAGGCCATCAGCATCACCGGCTCCATCGTCGGCACCCGCGCGGACTTGCAGGAGGCGCTGGATTTCACCGCCGAGGGGCTGGTCAAGGCGACCATCCACACCGACTCGCTGGACAACATCAACCAGGTGCTCGACGACATGCGCGGCGGCAAGATCGAAGGGCGGATTGTGCTGACCCTGTAACGGATCGGCAGAACCTGTTTACGATCTCGCGAGCTAGAGCCATGCAAGGCCTCGGCGGCCCCGCAAAAACAGGCGAGGACGCGGAGTTTACGAGCTGTAAATGAGCAGTCCGAGCCTGCGCGGCCCGACCTGTTTTCAACGCAGCAGGGCCGACGCGCAGCAGATCGTAAACAGGTTCTCAGACGGGAGCGCCCGCTCCCATCTCCAGCCGCCGCCAGAGCAACCTCACCGCCGCCTTGCGCACCAGCGCGCAGCGGTACAGGCGGATTTCCAGCGGCACGTGCCACTGCGGGCCGCCGCAGATCGCCAGTTCGCCCCGCGCCAATTCCTGCGTTACCGACAACTGCGGCACCCAGGCCACGCCCAGGCCTTGCAAGGCCATGCTCTTCAGGCTGTCGGCCATGGCCGTCTCGTACACCGTGGTGGAACGCAGCGCGCGCTGGCGCAGCAGCAGGTTCACCGACCGTCCGAGGAAGGCCCCGGCGCTGTAGGCGAGCAGCGGTACTGTCTGGCCGCTGTCGAGGTCGAACAGCGCCTTGCCGTCCTCGCCCACCGCGCAGACTGGCAGCATCGAGGTGGTGCCCAGGTGCAGCGAGGGGAAGATTTCCGGGTCCATCTGCAACGAAGCGTCCGGGTCGTAGTAGGCGAGGATCAGGTCGCAGGCGCCTTCGCGCAGGGCATGCACGGCCTCGCCGACGTTGGTCGCCACCAACCGGCTGGTGAGATTCAGGCCCTCGGCACGCAGGCGAGCGAACCAGGTAGGAAAGAAACCCAGGGCCAGGGAGTGGGCGGCGGCAATCTGCAGCACCTCGCCCTGACGCCCTTCCAGTTGGTGCAGGTGACGCACCACTTCGCCGAGCTGTTCGACCACGCTGCGGGCGGTGACCAGGAACAGTTGCCCGGCCTCGGTCAGTTCGATGGGGGTATGGGCACGGTCCACCAGGGTCAGGCCGAGTGTCTCTTCCAGGGCGCGGATGCGCCGGCTGAAGGCGGGCTGGGTGACGAAGCGGCGCTCGGCCGCCTGGGAGAAACTGCGGGTCGCGGCCAGGGCACTGAAGTCCTCCAGCCATTTCATTTCCAGGTTCATACCGCCTCCTCGGGCGTGTGCCCGGACTCCGGGTGTGCGGGTAATCGGACGCCTGCGACCCGGTTGGGGCCACAGCCGCCGCGGCCTCGGGCGGAAACGAGCAGTGAACACCGGAGGTGCGCACGCTCGCCGAGCCGGTCACGTCACATCGACGTTATGCCGTTCCTGCATAGGATAGCGTTTAACAGCATTGGCCGCCGCTCCGCCCGAGCCCTTAGCCTATCCACATCGCGGCACTGTCCGCGCTCCATCCGAGATAACGCTCATCATGTCCTCTGCTGCATCCTTCCGTGTCGAAAAAGACCTGCTCGGTACCCTCGAAGTGCCTGCCGATGCCTACTACGGCATCCAGACGCTGCGCGCGGTGCACAACTTCCGTCTGTCCGGCGTGCCGCTGTCGCACTACCCGAAGCTGGTGATCGCCCTGGCCATGGTCAAGCAGGCCGCGGCCGACGCCAACCGCGAGCTGGGCCACCTGACCGACGAGAAGCACAAAGCGATCAGCGAGGCCTGTGCACGCCTGGTTCGCGGCGAGTTCCACGATCAGTTCGTGGTGGACATGATCCAGGGCGGTGCCGGCACCTCGACGAACATGAATGCCAACGAGGTCATCGCCAACTTGGCACTGGAAGCCATGGGCCATGCCAAGGGCGAATACCAGTACCTGCACCCGAACAACGACGTGAACATGGCGCAGTCGACCAACGACGCCTACCCGACCGCCATCCGCCTGGGCCTGCTGCTCGGCCACGACGCGTTGCTCGCCAGCCTGGACAGCCTGTGCCAAGCGCTGGCCGCCAAGGGCGAAGAGTTTGCTCACGTACTGAAGATGGGCCGTACCCAGCTGCAGGACGCCGTGCCGATGACCCTCGGCCAGGAATTCCGCGCCTTCGCCACCACCCTCGGCGAAGACCTGAACCACCTCAAGCGCCTGGCGCCGGAACTGCTGGTCGAGGTCAACCTCGGCGGCACCGCCATCGGCACCGGCATCAACGCCGACCCGCGCTACCAGCAGCTCGCCGTCGAGCGCCTGGCGGCGATCAGCGGCCAGCCGCTGCGTCCGGCCGCCGACCTGATCGAGGCGACCTCCGACATGGGCGCCTTCGTGCTGTTCTCCGGCATGCTCAAGCGCCTGGCGGTGAAGCTGTCGAAGGTCTGCAACGACCTGCGCCTGCTCTCCAGCGGCCCGCGCACCGGCATCAACGAGATCAACCTGCCGCCGCGCCAGCCGGGCAGCTCGATCATGCCGGGCAAGGTCAACCCGGTGATTCCGGAAGCGGTCAACCAAGTGGCCTTCGAAGTGATCGGCAACGATCTGGCCCTGACCCTCGCCGCCGAGGGTGGCCAGTTGCAGCTGAACGTGATGGAACCGCTGATCGCCTACAAGATCTTCGACTCGATCCGCCTGCTGCAGCGCGCCATGGACATGCTCCGCGAGCACTGCGTGGTCGGTATCACCGCCAACGAAGAGCGCTGCCGCCAGCTGGTCGAGCACTCCATCGGCCTGGTCACCGCGCTGAACCCCTACATCGGTTACGAGAACGCCACCCGCATCGCCCGCGTGGCGCTGGAAAGCGGCCGCGGCGTGCTGGAGCTGGTGCGCGAGGAGGGCCTGCTGGACGACGCCGTGCTCGCCGACATCCTCCAGCCGGCCAACATGATTGCGCCGCGCCTGGTACCGCTGAAGGCCTGACACAACTGAAATTCCGAGACGCCGCGCCCTCCAGCGCGGCGTCTCGTTTTCCGCCCAAGCCTGCCGGGCGGCACACCGAAGGTCGCGTCAGACGGCCGTTCCGACAACAACAATCCGGGTGATAAAACATGAGTCAGAGCACTACCCTACCTTTGCGTCTCTGGGGCCGGCTGCCGCTGTGGCAGCAGATCCTCGTCGGCCTCGCCCTCGGTGTCGCCACCGGCGTGCTGTTCAAGAACGACGCGCAAGTCCTGGCGCCCATCGGCAGCCTGTTCCTCAACGCGATCAAGATGCTCATCGTGCCGCTGGTGTTCGTTTCGCTGGTGGCCGGCATCACCTCCATGGCCGACACCCGCAAGCTCGGCCGGATCAGCGTCAAGACCATCGCCATCTATCTCATCACCACGGCGTTCGCCGTGAGCATCGGCCTGCTGTTCGGCGGCCTGTTCGGCCCCGGCGAGGGTATGCACATGGTCGCCAGCGGCGCCGACGAGGCCAAGCAGGCGCCGTCGCTGGTGAGCATCCTGGTCGGTCTGGTGCCGAGCAATCCGGTGACCGCCTTCGCCGAAGGCAACATCCTGCAGATCATCGTGTTCGCCATCGGCCTGGGCGTGAGCATGAACCTGGTCGGCGAGAAAGCCGCACCGGTGGTGAAGCTCTTCGACGGCCTGGCCGAGACCTTCTACAAGCTCACCGACCTGGTGATGCGCCTGGCGCCCTACGGCGTGTTCGCCCTGATCGCCGGCGTGGTCGGCAGCCACGGCGCCGAAGTGCTGCTGCCGCTGGCCGGGGTGATCGGCGTGATTTACCTGGCCAGCATCGCCCACGTGCTGCTGGTCTACGGCGGCTTGCTGAGCCTGCTGGCCCGCCTCAACCCGCTGCGCTTCTTCCAGGGTATCGCCCCGGCGCTGGCGGTGGCCTTCAGCACCTCCAGCAGCTCCGGCACCCTGCCGGTGTCCATCGAGTGCGCGCGCAAGAACCTCGGCGTGTCCGAGGGCGTGGCCGGTTTCGTGCTGCCGGTGGGCGCCACCATCAACATGGACGGCACCGCCATCTACCAGGGCGTGCTGGCGCTGTTCATCGCCCAGGCCTTCGGCGTCGACCTGAATGCCAGCCAGTACCTGATGATCATCCTCACCGCGACCCTGGCCTCCATCGGCACCGCCGGTGTGCCGGGCGCCGGCCTGATCATGCTCGGCCTGGTGCTGACCTCGGTCGGCCTGCCGCTGGAAGGCGTGGCGCTGATCGCCGGTATCGACCGCATCCTCGACATGGCGCGCACCACGGTGAACGTGGCCGGCGACCTGATGACCTCGGCCCTGGTCGGCCGCAGCGAGAAGGAACTGGATCTCGAGGTGTACAACCGCTCCACCAAGGAGTGACAACCCAGGTATCCCGTCGGGGCGGGATACCGTCCGGCACCTCGGCTCGACAGCCGCGGTGCCGGTGCTTTTCTCACTAAAAGAACAAAACGGGAGAAATTCTCATGTTGGACCTGATCAACGACCTCCTCTGGAGCAAAGTCCTGATCGTCATGCTGGTGGGCCTGGGCCTGTACTTCACGGTACGTTCCCGGTTCGTGCAGTTCCGTTACTTCGGCACCATGTTCCGCATCTTCGCCGAAGCCTTCCAGCGCCAGCCGGGCCAGCTCAGCTCGTTCCAGGCCCTGATGCTCTCCGTGGCCGGCCGCGTCGGCGCCGGCAACATCGCCGGGGTGGCCGTGGCCATTACCCTCGGCGGGCCGGGTGCGGTGTTCTGGATGTGGCTGGTCGCCCTGCTCGGCATGGCCACCAGTTACTTCGAGTGCTCGCTGGCGCAGCTCTACAAGCGCCGCGAGGAAGACGGCACCTACCGCGGCGGCCCGGCCTTCTACATCCTCCACGGCCTCGGCCAGCGCTGGCTGGCGATCGTGTTCTCGATCCTGCTGCTGGTGACCTTCGGCTTCGGCTTCAATGCCCTGCAGTCCTACACCGTGGCCAGCTCGCTGCATGACACCTTCGGCCTGCCGACCTACCTGTGCGGCATCCTCCTGGCGGTGGTGATCGGCGTGATCATCTTCGGCGGCGTGAAGCGCATCGTCAGCATGGCGGACGTGCTGGTGCCGGTGATGGCGTTCTCCTACATCGCCATGGCGCTGTTCGTCATCGGCGGCAACATCGACCAGGTTCCGCAGACCCTAGCGCTGATCGTGAAGAGCGCCTTCGGCCTGGAGCCGGCCTTCGCCGGCGGCATCGGCGCGGCGATCCTGATGGGCGTCAAGCGCGGCCTGTTCTCCAACGAAGCGGGCCTGGGCAGCGCACCGAACGTGGCCGCCATCGCCGAGGTGAAGCACCCGGCCGCGCAAGGCATCGTGCAGTCCCTCTCCGTGTTCATCGACACCCTGCTGATCTGCACCAGCACCGCGCTGATCATCCTGCTCTCCGGCGTGTACCAGCCGGGCACCGAGATCGCCGGCGTGCTGCTGACCCAGAACGCCCTGGCGGCGGTGGTCGGCGAGTGGGGCCGGATTTTCGTCAGCCTGGCACTGCTGCTCTTCGTCTTCACCACGCTGATCTACAACTACTACCTGGGCGAGAACGCGCTGAGCTTCTTCAGCGAGAAGCGTCCGGTGGTGATCGGCTACCGCGCCCTGGTCATCGCCCTGGTGATGTGGGGTTCGCTGCAGGACCTGGGCACCGTGTTCGCCTTCGCCGACGTGACCATGGGTCTGCTGGCCCTGGTCAACCTGGTGGCCGTGGCGCTGCTGTTCAAGACCGGCCTGCGCCTGATGCACGACTACGACGCCCAGGTGAAGGCCGGCGTCGAGCGCCCGGTGTTCGACCGTCGCCAGTACGCCGACCTGGAACTCGACCCGGCTGCCTGGCCGGAGCCGCGCCCGGAGCCGCACGTCACCGCGGCCGCCGTGCACCAGCGTTGATCGGTGGGTAGTGAAAGGCTGAATCGCACCTCGACGATTCAGCCGCAATCAAGGCATGGAGGGCGGATCGCCTTCCATGCCTTTTTTGTTTCCTGGCGGTCGGCGCCGCTTTTGTGAACGGCATTTTGCCATCATTGCGCTCGTCTCTTGTATAGTCGCGACCCCGCGCGATCCGTGCGGCCTCCGCTCCCATGCCATACAAGGACAGAACCCATGAAGATCAAGAAACTGGCGAGCGTCGTCGCGCTGGCTATCGTTGCCAGCGGCTGCTCCACCAAGGCCTATTTCAAGCTGCCGGAACAGGCGAAGGTCTCGGTCTACGAGCGCCCGCAGCAGTATTCCCAGGGTCTGGTGAAGACCAAACCCTTCTACTGGACCGCCGCCGGCGGCATTCCCTACAAGCTCAGCGATGAGAACGGCACCTTGATCCGTCAGGGCAAGCTGCGTGCACGTTTCCGCGTGGCCTCCATCTTCTGGCCGCCCTTCGCCATCATTTACTGGCCGATGGGCTTCGGCCAACGCTGCTACGACCTGACCGCCGAGCAGCCGCAGACCTGCACCCACCAGGACCTGATCGACCTGCGCCGGGACCATCGGCTGTCGCGCTGAGCCGCCTCCGCTCTACTGCCAGGCGCCTCCCAGGGCCCGCAGCGCCTCGCCGATGCGACGCTCGTCGACACCGGCGAACCCCAGCACCAGACCGGCCCGGGTGTCCGGGTCGGCGGCGGGGTCCGGCAGCCAGTAATCGCTGAGCGCGTTGATCTCCACGCCGACCGCGGCGGCGCGCTCGATCAACTCGCGCTCCCGCGCCCGGCTCTCGACCCGCACGCTCAGGTGCAGCCCGGCTTCCACCGTCGGCAGCGGCTGGCAGCCCGCTATCCCGGCCGGCCAACCCGCCAGCAGCGCGTCCCTCCGCGAACGGGCGGCGCGGCGCATGCGCCGGATGTGGCGCTGGAAATGGCCCTCGGCGATGAACGCCGCCATGACCGCCTGGGTGCCGATTTCCGAGTGACGCATATCCAGCGCGCGCAGTTGCGCGACGGCTTGGGCCAGCGCCGGCGGCACCACCAGATAACCGAGGCGCAGGCCGGGAAAGGCAATCTTGGAGAAGGTGCCGATGTAGAGCACGCGCCCCGTCCGGTCGAGCGCGGCCAGGGGCGCCAGGGGCGTGCCGCTGTAGCGGTACTCGCCGTCGTAATCGTCCTCGAGAATCCAGCCCCGCTCGCGCTCGGCCCAGTCCAGCAGCTCCAGCCGGCGTGCCAGGGAGAGGGTCACGCCGCTGGGGTACTGGTGCGAGGGGGTGACGTAGACCAGCCGGCAGTCGGCCAGCCCCGCCAGTTGCCCGGTGTCCAGCCCGTCATGATCCACCGCCACGCCCTGCAACCGCGCCCCGGCTATCGCCAAGGCATGGCCGGCGGCGCGGTAGCCGGGATTCTCCACCGCCACGCTGTCGCCCGGCTCCAGCAACAACCGGGCGCACAGACTGATCGCCTGCTGAGCGCCGCTGGTGACGATCACTTGCGACGGCTCGCAATGCAGCCCACGCGCACTGCGCAGGTAGGCGGCGATCAATTCGCGCAGTTGCGGATCGCCCGCCGCCTCGCCATAGCCCAGGCGCTCCAGCGGCGGGTTGCGCCAGAAGCGCGCCTGCAAGCGGGCCCAGACTTCGAAGGGGAACAGGTCGAAGGCCGGAACCCCGACCCGGAACGCCCTGGGCGCGCCTTCGCGACGGCTGTCCAGGCGATGCGCCTGCAACTGGGCCTGCCGGTTCGACGCCGGCTCGGCCGAGGGGCTCGCCACCGCGCCGGAGGGCACCGGAGCGTCACCGAGCCCGGCTACATAAGTGCCATCGCCGGTGCGGCCTTCGATGAAGCCCTCGGCATATAACTGGTCATAAGCACGCACCACCGTATTGCGCGACACTCCCAACGCCCGCGCCAAGTCGCGGCTGGCCGGCAGGCGCATGCGGCTGGCCATGCGCCCGTCGAGGATGCGCTCGCGCAAGGCCTGGTAAAGCTGCCGGGCCAACCCCCGGCTCGAGTCGAGACGGATGCCGGCGGGGTCGAAGGGCAAGGTCGTGGGGTTCATGGCGACGATCCGCTGGAAAACCAGCAGCCTAAATTGGACTGCTGAAAATAGCCATGAATGGCTCTTTAAACGGACCAATCCGCTCCCTAGGATCAGGCTTCAACGATTCGCCTGGAGCCCACCATGTACCTGCCATCGGCCTTCCGCGTCGAAGACCTGCCCCACCTGCACGCACAGATCGATGCCAGCCCGCTGGCGATCCTGGTCACCCTAGGCGCACAGGGGCCCGAAGCCAGCCACTTGCCGCTGCTGCTCGACCCGCAGGCCGGCGAGTTCGGCACCCTGCATGGCCACTTCGCCCGCGCCAACCCGCAGTGGCGCCAGCTCGCCGACGGTGCCGAAGCCCTGGTGATCTTCTCCGGCCCCGATGCCTATGTGAGCCCCGGCTACTACCCGAGCAAGGCGGAGCACGGCAAGGCGGTGCCGACCTGGAACTACATCGCCGTGCATGCCTACGGCCAGGCCGAGATCTACGACGACCCGCAGCGCTTGCGTGCGCTGGTCAGCCGGCTGAGCGAGCGCCACGAGCAAGGCCGCGCTCATCCGTGGTCGGTGGACGACGCGCCGCCCGGCTACATCGACGGCATGCTGCGCGCCATCGTCGGCTTCTCCCTGCCGATCCGCCGCCTGGAAGGCAAGTGGAAGCTCAGCCAGAACCGCAACGCGGAGGATTTCGCCGGTGTTCGCGATGCTTTATCCGTCAGCCCGGAAGCGAACGAACGTGCGCTCGCCCAACGGATGACAACGCTGTAGTCCTACTTACGACAGGAGTCACCCATGCCACACCTCGAAATCCGTCCCATCAGTGCTGCCGACCACGACGCCTGGCTGCCGCTCTGGCAGGGCTACCAGCGCTTCTACCAAGCCGACATCCCGGCCGAGACCAGCGCCGTCACCTGGCAACGCTTTCTCGACCCGGCGGAGCCCATGCACGCGGCACTGGCCTGGCTCGACGGCCGCGCCGTGGGCCTGGTGCACTTCATCTACCACCGCTCCTGCTGGACCGTCGGCAACTACTGCTATTTGCAGGACCTGTTCGTCGCCGAGGGCCTGCGCGGCGAGGGCATCGGCCGCCGGCTGATCGAGCACGTCTACGCAACGGCCCAAGCCGCCGGCTGCTCGCGCGTCCACTGGCTGACCCACGAGACCAACACCGAGGCCATGAAGCTGTACGAGCGGATCGCCGATCGCTCGGGTTTCGTGCAGTATCGCCACCTGTTCTGAAGGAGAACCCCATGCATCAGGATGATCTGCTCGACTGGCACGCCGCCGTCCTGCCCTCGCCACGTACGTTGCAAGGCCGCTATATCCGCCTGGAGCCGCTCGATCCGAAACGGCACGGCGACGATCTCTGGCAAGCGCTGCAAGGCCCCGAATCCGACCCGGCGCTGTGGGATTACCTACCTTACGGTCCGTTCGACCAGCGCGCGGATTTCGATACGTGGCTGGCGGGCAATGCCGAGACGCGCGATCCGCTGTTCTACAGCGTGGTGGATCGGCGCAGCGGACAGGTCCAGGGGCTGCTCAGCTTCCTGTCCATCGTGCCGGAACACGGCAGCATCGAGATCGGCCACGTCGCCTTCGGCGCCCGCATGCAGCGCAGCCCGCGGGCGACCGAGGCGGTCTTCCTCCTCGCCGAGGAAGCCTTCGCCTTGGGCAATCGCCGCCTGGAGTGGAAGTGCAACGCCGCCAACCAGCGCTCCATGCGCGCCGCCGAGCGCTTCGGCTTCCAGTTCGAGGGGATTTTTCGCCAGCACCGGGTGGTCAAGGGTCGAAACCGCGACACCGCCTGGTTCGCCATGGTCGACCACGAATGGCCGGCGCTGCGCGAAGCGTTCCAGCGATGGCTGGCGGAGGAGAATTTCGATACCGAGGGGCGCCAACGGCAACGCCTGGAGGCGCTACGCGGCTGAGCCGTACTTGGTAGGAGCCAGCTCTGCTGGCGAAGCTTTTGTGTCGCCATTCGCGAGCAGAGCTCGCTCCTACAAAGACGAGAGCCCAACTGTAGGGCGAATTCAATTCATTCGCCTGACCCACCATCGCCGGGCGAATAAATTCGCTCCTACATAGGTCCCGTAGCCTGGATAAACGCAGCGTAATCCGGGACAGACCCTAGAACTTCTCCGGCCGCAGCACCTCCACCTCCGCCAGATAGCAGACCATGGCGTAGTTGGCGTAATAGTGCTCCTGCAAGTGGTGGGCAATACGCTCGGCCACTTCGCGGGCGCAGATGACCTCCAGGCGGATGTTGCCCTCGGTGTCCCAGCCGGCGCTGCGCACGCCCCGGCTGCCGCGTCCGCGGGCGTCCGACAGGGTCCAGCCGGGGGCGCCGAGCTGGTCCAGGTCGGCTTCCAGTTTCTTTTCCAGTGCCGCTTCGCAGATCACGGTGAGCAGCGTACGAGTATGGGCAGGCATCTTCAGAGTCCCCATGCGATCAGGGTTTCGGCCAGGGCCAGGTACAGCGGAATGCCCACCAGGATATTGAAGGGGAAGGTGATTCCCAAGGAGGCCGTGAGCGACAGCGACGGATTGGCCTCCGGCACCGCCAGGCGCATCGCCGCCGGCACCGCGATATAGGAGGCGCTGGCCGCCAGCGTGGCGAGCATCGCCGTGCCACCCAGCGACAGGCCCATGGCCCGAGCCAGCAAAGCCCCCACCAGGGCACCGACCAGCGGCATGCACAGGGCGAACAGCGCCAGCTTGGCGCCGAAGCGTTTCAGTGCGCTGAGCTGCCCGGAGGCGATCAACCCCATCTCCAGCAGGAAAAACGCCAGCACCGGCTTGAACATGCTGGTGTAGAGCGGCTCCAGCGGCTTGATCGACTCCTTGCCGGCAATCGCGCCGATCGCCAGGCCGCCGAGCAGGAGCATGATGCTCTTGCCGAGGAAAATCTCGCGGCCCAGCTCCTTCCAGTGCGTCTCGCGGGAAATCCCCTTAGCCAGGACGATGCCCACCAGGATCGCCGGAATCTCCAGAATCGCCACGAACAGCGGCATGTAGCTCTCGAAGGCAATGCCCTTGGCCACCATGAAGGCGACCACCACGGCGAAGGTACCGGCGCTCACCGAACCGTAGTGGGCGGCCACGCTGGCCGAATCGACCCGCGAAAAACCAAGCAGGCGCAGCGCCGGAAACGCCAGCAGCGGCAGGCAGATGCCCAGCCCGAGCACCAGCAGCGATTGGCCGAGCAGCGCTGGGCTGGCTTGCTCCGCCAACTCCACCCCACCATGCAGACCAATGGCCAGCAGCAGCACGATGGAGAGCGTCTCGTACAGCGCCGGCGGCAGTTTCAGCTCGCTTTTCACCAACCCGGCGACCAGACCGAAGAGGAAGAACAGCACGACAGGATCGAGACTCATCACAACTCCAAAGCGGTTAAAAAAAGGGAGCCTTGCGGCTCCCAGGGGACTTACTCGATCAACCTTCTATTTCGATCAGGACCTCGCCGGGGTTCACCCGGTCGCCCTTGGCCACGTGGACGGCCTTGACCGTACCGGCGATGGGCGCCTGCACCTCGGTCTCCATCTTCATCGCTTCGGTGATCAGCACCGGCTGGCCCACCTTGACCACATCACCTTCCTTCACCAGCACGTCGACGATGTTGCCCGGCATGCTAGTGCTGACGTCACCCGGCGCGCTGGCATGCTTGCGCTTGCCGCCGGCGCCGCCACCGACGAAGGCGTTCAGCGGCTCGAACACCACTTCTTCCGGCATGCCGTCGATGGACAGGTAGAAGTGGCGCTTGCCGTCGGTCTTCACGCCGACGCCGGTGATGTCCACGCGGTAGCTTTCGCCATGCACGTCGATGACGAACTCGGTGGGCACGCCTTCGCCGCTAACCGCCGTCTGGCTGCCGTCCGGAATCGGCAGCAGCACTTCCGGGGTCAGGGTGCCGGCTGCGCGCTCTTCGAGGAACTTGCGGCCGATGTCCGGGAACATGGCGTAGGTCAGCACGTCCTCTTCGCTCTTCGCCAGGGCGCCGATCTCGGTACGCAGCTTGGCCATCTCCGGCTTGAGCAGGTCGGCCGGGCGACCCTCGATCACTTCTTCGCTGCCGATGGCGCGGAAGCGCAAGTGTTCGTTCACCTTGCCCGGCGCCTTGCCGTAGCGACCCTGGAGGTACAGCTTCACCTCATTGGTGATGGTCTTGTAGCGCTCGCCGGCGAGCACGTTGAACACCGCCTGGGTGCCGACGATCTGCGAGGTCGGCGTGACCAGCGGCGGGAAGCCGAGGTCGGCGCGCACCTTGGGAATCTCTTCGAACACTTCGTTGATGCGGTGCAGCGCGCCCTGTTCCTTCAACTGGTTGGCCAGGTTGGACATCATGCCGCCCGGCACCTGATTGACCTGCACGCGGGTGTCCACGGCGGTGAATTCGCTCTCGAACTGGTGGTACTTCTTGCGCACCGCGTAGAAGTACAGGCCGATCTCCTGCAGCAGTTCGAGGTCGAGGCCGGTGTCGTACTCGCTGCCCTTGAGCGCGGCGACCATCGACTCGGTGCCCGGATGGCTGGTGCCCCAGGCGAAGGCAGAGATGGCGGTGTCGATGTGGTCGGCGCCGTTCTCGATCGCCTTGAGCTGGCACATGGCGGCCAGGCCGGCGGTGTCGTGGGAGTGGATGAACACCGGCAGCGACTGCTCGGCCTTCAGCGCCTTGACCAGCTCACCGGTGGCATAGGGCGTGAGCAGGCCGGCCATGTCCTTGATCGCGACGGAATCGCAGCCCATGGCTTCCATCTGCTTGGCCTGGGCGACGAAGGCGTCGATGGTGTGCACCGGGCTGGTGGTGTAGCAAAGGGTGCCCTGGGCATGCTTGCCGGCCGCCTTCACCGCCTCGATGGCGACGCGCAGGTTACGCACGTCGTTCATGGCATCGAAGATGCGGAACACGTCGATGCCGTTCACCGCCGCCTTGGCGACGAAGGCTTTCACCACATCGTCGCTGTAGTGCCGGTAGCCCAGCAGGTTCTGCCCGCGCAGGAGCATCTGCAGACGGGTGTTGGGCAGTGCGGCGCGCAGTTGGCGCAGACGCTCCCACGGGTCTTCCTTGAGGAAGCGCACGCAGGCGTCGAAGGTGGCGCCGCCCCAGACTTCCAGCGACCAGTAGCCGACCCGGTCGAGCTTCTCGCAGATCGGCAGCATGTCTTCCAGGCGCATGCGGGTGGCGATCAGCGACTGGTGGGCATCGCGCAGGATGGTATCGGTGACGAAAATCTTCTTACTCATCGTATTCTCCTAGGGAGCTACAAGCGGCGAAGGCGCCTGTCGCTCATAAACCTGCATGGGCGGCGATGGCGGCGGCGATAGCCAGGGCCAGCTCGCCCGGCCTGCGCTTGATCGAGTAATTCAGCAGCTCCGGGTGTTCGTCGACGAAGCTGGTGTTGAACTGGCCGCTGCGGAAGTCCGGGTTGGAGAGGATTTGCTGGTAGTAGGTGGTGGTGGTTTTCACGCCCTGCACGCGCATGTCGTCCAGCGCCCGCGAGCCACGCGCCAGGGCCTCTTCCCAGGTCAGCGCCCAGACGACCAGCTTCAGGCACATGGAGTCGTAGTACGGCGGAATGGTGTAGCCGGTGTAGATCGCCGTGTCGGTGCGCACGCCGGGGCCGCCGGGCGCGTAGTAGCGGGTGATCTTGCCGAAGCTGGGCAGGAAGTTGTTGCGCGGGTCTTCGGCGTTGATGCGGAACTGCAACGCGTAGCCACGGTACTGGATGTCTTCCTGTTTCACCGACAACGGCAGGCCGGAGGCGATGCGGATCTGCTCGCGGACGATGTCGATCCCGGTGATTTCCTCGGTGATGGTGTGCTCCACCTGGACCCGGGTGTTCATTTCCATGAAATACACCTCACCCTCGGCGAGGAGGAATTCCACAGTGCCGGCGTTCTCGTAGCCGACCGCCTTGGCCGCGCGTACCGCCAGGTCGCCGATATAGGCGCGCTGCTCGGGAGTGAGCTGTGGGCTGGGGGCGATCTCGATGAGCTTCTGGTTGCGCCGCTGGATCGAGCAGTCGCGCTCGAACAGGTGCACGGTGTTGCCGAAGCTGTCGGCCAGCACCTGGGCTTCGATGTGCTTCGGGTTGACGATGCACTTTTCGAGGAAGACTTCCGCCGAGCCGAAGGCCTTGGTCGCCTCGGAGATCACCCGTGGATAGGCCTGCTCCAGCTCCTCGCGGGAGTTGCAGCGGCGGATGCCCCGGCCGCCACCGCCGGAGGTGGCCTTGAGCATCACCGGGTAACCGATGCGCTCGGCCTCGCGCAGCGCCTCTTCGAGGTCGGCCACGTTGCCCTCGGTGCCGGGCGTCACCGGCACGCCGGCGGCGATCATGCTGCGCCGCGCCTCGGTTTTGTCGCCCATGCGGCGGATCACCTCGGCCGACGGCCCGATGAACTTGATCCCGCGCTGGGCGCAGATTTCCGCCAGCTCGGCGTTTTCGGAGAGGAAGCCGTAACCGGGATGCAGCGCATCGCAGCCGGTTTCCACCGCCAGGTTGACCAGCTTGCGCGGGTTCAGATAACCCGCCAGCGGGTCGTCGCCGATGCTGTGCGCCTCGTCGGCACGCTTGACGTGCAGCGCATGGCGGTCGGCTTCGGAGTAGATGGCCACCGAGCGGATGCCCATCTCGGCGCAGGCGCGCACGATGCGGACGGCAATCTCGCCGCGGTTGGCGATCAGGATTTTCTTGATCACGTCAGGTTTCCCTCGACCGAGTGAACAGGCGAACGACTGCGAAAGACTTCACGATTTACCGGTGAGCGCTTCCGAAGCCGGTCGACGCGTGACCGAAGCATGGCTTGCGGTCGCTTATTTACCCTAGGCGTTCACAGCGATTAACCCAAATCAATATTTATTGGGTTACTTATTAGCCATGACTTATAGTTGACCGATCGGTTGCTTGGGTGAGATCGGTTCGAGATGCGTAAGTCCTTGATGCGCCTGACATTGCGCCAACTACAGGTGTTCCGCTCGGTGTGCGACAGTCGGTCCTACAGCCGTGCCGCCGAGGAGATGGCGCTGACCCAACCGGCGGTCAGCCTGCAAATTCGTCAGTTGGAGGAGCTGGTCGGGCAGCCCTTGTTCGAATACGTCGGCAAGAAGCTCTATCTCACGGAAGCGGCGGAAGCACTGAAACGCGCCAGCACGGACATCTTCCAGCGCCTGGAAAGCCTCGACATGCAGCTCTCCGACCTGCAAGGCTCCTTGCAGGGCCAGCTCAACCTGGCGGTGGAATCCAGCGCCAAGTACTTCGTGCCGCACCTGTTCGCCGCCTTCAAGCGCCAGCAACCGGACGTCAGCCTGCACCTCACGGTGGTCAACCGCAGCCAGGTGATCAAACGCCTCTCCGACAACCGCGACGACTTGGTGATCATGTCCCTGGTACCGCAGGACATGGCGCTGGAATTTCTGCCCTTCCTGAACAACCCCATCATCGCCGTGGCCCCACCCGGCCACCCGCTGTACCGCGCCGCCAAGCTGACGCTGCAGGACCTGGAGCCCTACCCGCTGCTGGTTCGCGAGCCCGGCTCGGGCACCCGCAAGGCCTGCGAGGAATATTTCCAGCAGAAGCGCGCGCACTTCGCGCAGATACTTGAAGTGACGTCGCTGGATGCGCAGAAGGAATGCGTGGTCGCCGGCCTCGGCCTGGCCTTGCTGCCACGCCATGCGGTGAGCCTGGAGCTGGCCACCGGCCTGCTCCGCGAGCTGCCGGTGGAAGAGCTGCCGCTGTTCCGCAGCTGGTGCGCGGTGCATGCCCGCGGCAAGCGGCTGACGCCGGTGGCGCAAGCGTTCCTCGCGTTCATCCGCGAGGAACGCGCGCAGATCAGTGCGCTGGCCGAGCGTTTCGCCGGGACACTGCCTGCGACGACAGCAGGTAGTTGACCGCGATCAGCTCCGGATAGTCCGACAGCTCCTGCTGCAACTGCCGCTGCTCGGCGTAGGTCTCGATGGCGCGGCGGAAGCGCATGCGGCGCTGGTCGGCCAGCTTGCGGCGGGCCTTGGAATCCAGGCCGTGGTCGTCTTGATGCGTATCGTGATGCCGGGACATAGCGCGTCTCCCTTGAGGTGAGGTGCGGTAGCCGCAGCTTCCTCCGGGGTGGTTACGCGTTGACGGCAGAGCGATGACGCTTCAATGAACGTCGATCAGTCCTCGGCGACCTTCACCGTCTTCGGCGACAAGCGCAGGCTGCGCAGACTGCGCTTGACACTCTTGAGGTGGTTGACCAGGGTCGGGCCGCGTGCCATGGCCACGCCCATCGCTAGCACGTCGATCACCACCAGGTGGGCGATCCGCGAGGTCAGCGGGGTGTAGATTTCGGTATCTTCCTGCACGTCGATGGCCAGGTTGACCGTGGCCAGCTCGGCCAGCGGCGTCTGGCTCGGGCACAGGGTGATCAGGTTGGCGCCCGCTTCACGCACGAGGTTGGCGGTGATCAGCAGGTCCTTGGAACGGCCCGACTGGGAAATGCAGATCGCCACGTCGGTGGGCTTGAGCGTCACCGCCGACATCGCCTGCATGTGCGGGTCGGAATAGGCCGCCGCCGTCAGCAGCAGGCGGAAGAACTTGTGCTGGGCATCCGCCGCCACCGCGCCGGACGCGCCGAAGCCATAGAACTCCACCCGCTGGGCCTGGGCGCAGGCGGCGATGGCCTTCTGCAGGGCCTCCGGGTCGAGGCGCTCACGGACTTCCATCAGGGTGTGCAGGGTGGTGTCGAAGATTTTCAGGCTGAAGTCCGCCACCGAGTCGTCCTCGTGGATGGCGAACTGGCCGAAGCTGGCGCCGGCCGCCAGGCTCTGCGCCAGTTTCAGCTTGAGGTCCTGGAAGCCGCTGCAACCGATGGCGCGGCAGAAACGGACGATGGTCGGCTCGCTGATGCCGACGTCATGGGCCAGATCGGCCATGGAGCTGTGCATCACCGCAGCCGGGTCGAGCAGCACGTGATCGGCCACCTTGAGTTCCGACTTGCGTAGCAGGTGGCGCGATTGAGCGATGTGTTGCAACAGATTCACTGGAAAGGACTCGGGTTATGATCGTCAGGTCGGGACGAGACGCCATTCGAAAATGTCCGCGCCAGGCGGGCGCAGCAGTTTGGAATGGGTTCTCGCACTCATGGCAGGCTGCTGAAAACGCGTTTCAACGGCCTGGTAGTGCGCTTGTAGTTATACTACATGGCTCGCTTCCGCGCCCAGGTAATGTGTCTCGGAGAACGCAATTGACCAAGCCCTGCGACATGCTGGTATTCGGCGGCACCGGTGATCTGGCCCTGCACAAACTGCTGCCGGCGCTCTACCACCTGCACCGTGAAGGCCGCCTGCCGGCCGACATGCGCATCCTCGCCCTGGCCCGGCGTAACCTCGGGGCGGACGCCTACCGCGCCCTCGCCGAGCGCCATTGCCGGGCCCAGGTGGCACGCGTCGACTTCGACCCGCAGACCTGGCAAGGCTTCGCCGAACGCCTCGACTACCTGGCCATGGACGCCAGCCAGAGCGCCGACTACGGCCGGCTGGCCAAGCACCTCGGCAGCCGCTGCCAGCGCGGACGCATCTACTACCTGGCCACCGCGCCCGACCTGTTCGAAGACATCGCCGCCTACCTGAAAACCGCCGGCCTCGCCGGTGACGACACGCGCATCGTGCTGGAAAAGCCGATCGGCCACTCGCTGGAATCGGCCCAGGCGATCAACGCCTCCATCGGCGCGGTGTTCGACGAATCCCGCGTGTTCCGCATCGATCACTACCTGGGCAAGGAAACCGTGCAGAACCTCATGGCGCTGCGCTTCGCCAATGCCCTGTTCGAGCCGATCTGGCGCGCCGGACACATCGACCACGTGCAGATCAGCGTCTGCGAAACCCTCGGCGTGGAAAACCGCGGCAGCTACTACGACCGCGCCGGCGCCATGCGCGACATGATCCAGAACCATCTGCTGCAACTGCTCTGCCTGGTGGCGATGGAGGCCCCGGTGCGTTTCGACGCGGAGTCGGTGCGCAACGAGAAGGTGAAAATCCTCGAGGCGCTCAAGCCCATCACCGGGCTCGACGTAAAGGACAAGACCGTGCGTGGCCAGTACAGCGCCGGCAAAGTCGGCGGGCATGACGTGCCGGCGTACTATTTCGAGAAAAGCGTCGACAACGACAGCGATACGGAGACCTTCGTCGCCGTTCAGGTGGAAATCGACAACTGGCGCTGGAGCGGCGTGCCGTTCTTCCTGCGCACCGGAAAACGCCTGGATCGCAAGCGCTCGGAGATCGTCATCCAGTTCAAGCCGGTGCCGCACCTGCTGTTCAACGGCTGCGAGGCCAACCGTCTGCTGATCCGCCTGCAACCGGAAGAGCGCATCAGCCTGCAACTGATGGCCAAGGTCCCCGGCAAGGGCATGCGCCTAGACCCGGTGGAACTGGACCTCGACCTCGCCCATGCCTTCCGCCAGAAACGCCGCTGGGACGCCTACGAGCGCCTGCTGCTGGACGTGATCGAAGCCGATTCGACGCTGTTCATGCGTCGTGACGAGGTGGAAGCGGCCTGGCGCTGGGTCGATCCGATCATCGAGGGCTGGCACCGGCACTACCAGAAACCCCGCCCCTACCCGGCTGGCTCGACCGGCCCGGAACTGGCCCACAGCCTGTTGGAATTGCAGGGCAGAGCCTGGCACGAGTGACGCCGTCAGCTGCGCAACTTTCTGCCAGCATCCTGTGGATAACCTTGTGGATGAACGCTGGTAGCCGTTGCGCTGCCTGACCTTCCGCCCACTGCGCAAAAACTTGCGCAGTGGTGCGCAACTTCTTGCGCACTTTTTTGTGATCGCCTTCGCATCGGGGCTTTTCGGCGCTCTTATCGTTCTGCTATCCCTTTGAATTACTTGGTCTTTTCTCTTCCTGGCACGTCCCTCGCTATGTCCCCGGCTCCCGGACCACTTCCGGTCCATGACCCAAGGCAAGGAGAGCTCTCATGCCAACACCCGCGTACCTGTCCCTCGAAGGCACCAAACAAGGTCTGATCACCGCTGGCACCTTCACCGAGGACTCGGTCGGCAACATCTTCCAGGAAGGTCATGAAGACCAGATCCTGGTCCAGGCTTACAACCACCAGGTCATCATTCCCCGCGACCCGCAGTCCGGCCAGCCCACCGGCCAGCGCGTGCACAAACCGCTGATGATCACCAAGGTCTTCGACAAGTCCTCCCCGCTGATCTTCAACGCCCTGACCTCCGGCGAGCGTCTGAACAAGTGCCGTCTGGAGTGGTACCGCACCTCCTCCACCGGTACCCAGGAGCACTACTTCACCATCGAACTGGAAGACGCCGTGATCGTCGACGTGCAGTCGCGCATGCCGAACTGCCAGGACCCGAACATGGCCCACTTCACGCACCTGGAAGACGTCTACTTCACCTACCGCAAGATCGTCTGGACCCACGAGGTCTCCGGCACCTCCGGCTCCGACGACTGGCGTGCGCCGATCTCCGCCTAAGGGATCGCCCGCAGCAACCCACATCGGCCAGGACTGTCCTGGCCGATGTCTTTCCGGTGGAAATGGATCTCAAGGACAGCGGACATGTTCAACCCGGCCAACGAAACCCACTTCAGCCTCGCCATCGACGGCGTCCAGCATGACCTGCAGGTCCTCGAATTCCGGGGCCGCGAAGCCCTCAACCGGCCCTACCGCTTCGACCTCGAACTGGTCAGCGAAAAGCCCGACCTGGACCTGGAAAGCCTGCTGCACAAGCCTGCCTTCCTCGCCTTCGCCCCGGATGGCAGTGGCGTCCACGGCCTGATCCACCGTATCGCCCAGGGCGAGTCCGGCAAGCGCCTGACCCGCTATCGCCTGAGCCTGGTGCCACAGCTGACCTACCTGGCCCACCGCACCAACCAGCGTATTTTCCAGCACCTCACCGTGCCGCAGATCATCGCCCAGGTCCTCGAGGACCACGGCATCCTGGCCAACGCCTACCGCTTCCAGCTCGGCCCCACCGTCTACCCCGAGCGCGACTACTGCGTGCAGTACGACGAGACCGACCTGCACTTCGTCCAGCGCCTCTGCGAAGAGGAAGGCCTGTCCTACCACTTCCAGCACAGCCCGGGCGGCCACCTGCTGGTGTTCGGCGACGACCAGACCGTCTTCCCCAAGCTCGCCCCGGTGGCCTACCAACAGGACAGCGGCCTGGTCGCCGACGTGCCGGTGATCAAGCGCTTCGGCGTGCGCATGGAAACCCGCCCCAGCCGCGTCACCCGCCGCGACTACGATTTCGAACAACCGCGTCTGCAGCTGGAAGCCGCCTCCAAGGGCGAGGCCAAGCCGGACCTGGAAGACTACGATTACCCCGGCCGTTTCACCGACCGTACCCGCGGCAAGCACCTGGCCAAGCGCGCCCTCGAACGCCACCGCGCCGACTACCAGCTCGCCGAGGGCCACAGCGACCAGCCCAGCCTGGTCACCGGCCACTTCCTTGCGTTGACCGACCACCCCCGGGCCAACTGGAACGACCTCTGGCTGCTCACCGCCCTCACCCATTGGGGCAAACAACCGCAGGTGCTGGAAGAGAGCATCACTGCCTCGAACCCACTCGGTTCGACTCCCTCGCCCCTCTGGGGAGACGACTGCATGGATGCAGGAGGTAGAGCGACGCAGGATGCCAAAGCCGAGGGTTGGGGTGAGGGGGCGGACTCCAGCCCGAACACCGATCCCAACTTCACCCAAGGCTACCGCAACCACTTCACCGCCACCCCCTGGGACGTCTTCTACCGTCCGCAACTGGATCATCCCAAGCCGCGCATCCTCGGCAGCCAGACCGCCGTCGTCACCGGCCCGGCCGGCGAGGAGATTCACTGCGATCAATACGGCCGCGTGAAAGTCCAGTTCCACTGGGACCGCCACGGCCAGACCGACGAGCACACCAGTTGCTGGCTGCGCGTCTCCTCCAGTTGGGCCGGCGACCGCTACGGCGGCGTCGCCATCCCGCGCATCGGCATGGAAGTGCTGGTCACCTTCCTCGAAGCCGATCCGGACCAGCCCTTGATCACCGGCTGCCTGTTCCACAAGGAGCACGAGGTCCCCTACGACCTGCCGGCGAACAAAACCCGCAGCGTCTTCAAGACCCTCAGCACGCCGGGCGGCGGGGGCTACAACGAGCTGCGCATCGAGGACAAGAAGGGCCAGGAGCAAATCTTCATCCACGCCCAGAAGGACTGGGACGAGAACATCGAGCACGACCAGACCATCCGCGTCGGCCACGAGCGTCACGACACGGTGGAGGCCAACGCCTACAGCGAATTCAAGGCCGAGGAACACCGCATCACCCACCTCGACCGCAAGACCGAACTCAAGGCCAACGATCACCTCACGATCGGGCAGAACCAGCACATCAAGATCGGCACCGGCCAATTCCTCAAAGCCGGCCAGGAAATCCACCTGTCCAGCGGCGTCAAGGTGGTCCTGGAGGCTGGCTCGGAGCTGACCCTCAAGGGCGGCGGCAGTTGGCTCAAGCTCGACGGCAGCGGCGTCACCCTCACCGGCCCGACCATCAAGATGAACTCCGGCGGCAGCCCGGGCAAAGGCTCCGGTGCCAGCCCCGCCCTGCCCGGCCAATCGAAAGCCGCGGACAACGACAAAGCGGGCTACGTCCTGACGCTCCCGCAGATCCAGACCCTCAAACGCAACGCCCCCTTCTGCGAGGAGTGCGTGAAGTGCAAGGACGGCGCCTGTGTCTACACCTTCTGATGCCCTGACCCCACGCCAATGGCTGGCAGACCAGCCCCATGACGCCAGCCGCTACCTCTACGTGGTGCTGGGCAATACCAGCGACGCCGACCCGCTACCGACCTACTACCGCCAGGCCGATGCCGCGCCCCTGCTGCCGATCTGGGAAGGCACGCCCTATGCCGGTTGGCAGGAAGTCATGCCCTTCCTCGGCGAACTCCGCGCCGACAGCCTCTTCCTCGACTGGATCGAGCAACAGACCGAGCGCGACTGGGGCTGGCTGGCGATCTCGCCCTACCCGGCGACCGTCGTCCGCGACTGGCTGCGCAGCCTGACCCAGGTGCGCATGCCCGACGGCAGCGAAGTGTTCTTCCGCTACTGGGACGGCCGCCACCTGGCCCCGATCCTCACTCACCTCAGCGGCACGGCGGGCGACCTGCTGCCGGTGTTCGAGCGCTACTGGATCAACGGCCGCGACCTGACCGTCGAGCTACCCGTCCTCGGCCCAAGCCGCCCCTATCCCTGGTGGGACGTACCGCCGGACCTGCTCGCCAAGCTCAGCGCCGAGGACCCCGCACCGCTGGTGGACAACCTGATGCAGTGGCTGCGCGAGACCCATCCCGACCTGTATTTCGCCTTTCCCGAAACGAATCTGCGGCTGAAGACCGAACACTTCATGCGGCACGCCACGTACACGGAAGACACGCTTGCCGGGCTGTTCAAAGCCCATCTGGAAAAGGAATTGTCCCTATGATCAGCTCGGTTCTCTACGGCTCGTTCATGCTTCACGGCTTGTCCGCGGAGGAGCCGGATGCAGGCAGCATCCTCGCGAACTTCAAGAAGAACAGCATGGAGCGCTACAAGGGGCTCGCCGATAGCCTGCTCACCGGCTGGGCGCTGGACGCCCAGCAGCAGTTCAGCATCGGCGAAGAGATCAAACTCAAGCGGGACAAGGACGACAACGGCAGAGTCCAGACATATGCCACCTGCCCGGCCAATGCGCAGCTCAAGCTGCTGCACGCCTTCGACTCGGTCAACTTCGTCCCGATCGGCAATACGCCCTACGAAGCGGTGCAGGAAATCTCCCTCCTGGCCAGCCTGAGCGGCGAAAAGCCGCAGACGTTTTCCGGCGTTCTCGATGCCAACGGCATGGGCCAGATCAGCGGTTGCCTGCCAAACAGCCAGTACCGCATCCGCTTCTTCCCAAAGGTCGGCCAGGGCGAAATCGACGCACTCTACGCCTCCTACGACGGCGTGATCGACAAACTCCACGGCTGGCTGCAGAGCGAGTGGAACGGCACCATCGCCGCCCAGTGGCGAGCGCTGGCGCCCGTCAACGATCCGCGCCGCCTCACCCAGATCAACGACGCCTTCATGAGCGGCATGGGCAAGGCCCTGATGTCGCTCTGGGATGACGTCAAGAAACTGTTCCACATCCTCACCCACCTGGACGAGTACTACGACAAGCTGGTGCAGTTCATCTCCGAGGCCGACTTCCAGAAGCTCAAGGCCCAGGCCAAGGAGCTGATGCAACGGGTCTTGATGATCGTCAGTGACGAGCCGCTGATGTTCCTCTACGCCTCCGCCGTGGTCTGCTGGGTACAACTCCTGCCGCCCACCACCGTGGCGGAAATCATCGCCCAGTTCGCCACCGGGCTCTTGCTCGACATACTGCTCGGCATCGTGCTCACCGGCGGCGCGGGCCTGGCCGTGCGGCTCTCGGTCAAGGCGACCAAGGCCGTCGGCAACGGCGCGGCGGCGCTGCTCGAAAAAGCCCTGCAAACGCTGATCGACCTGAGCAAGAGCCACGCGCTGAGCGCCCATGCCGATACGGTGAAGCCACTGGCGGCCCGGGGAGAAGTGCTGGTCAACAGCTCGAAGAAAGCGACCGTGCAGATCCAGAGCCCGGCCCAGGGCATTTCCCAGGTCGAGCCCGACACGCTGGGCATCAAGCGGGGCAAGACTCAGAACACCCGGGTGAGCCAGGCCCCGCAGGTCGACGATGTTTCGACGACAGCGAAAACGCCCAACGACAAACCCGCCGACAGCGCCAAGAACACCTGCACCAACAACTGCCCGGTCTCCATGGTCACCGGCGAGGAACTGCTCACCCTCACCGACGGCGAACTCGACGGCCTGCTGCCCTTCCCCTGGACCCGCCTCTACCGCACCAGCGCCGCCGAGATCGACAGCGGCCTGGGCTATGGATGGAGCCACAGCCTGTCGCACCGCCTGGTGCAGGAAGACGACAGCCTCGTCTGGATCGACCACGAGAACCGCCGCACCGTCTTCCCGATCCCCAGCGCGCAGCGCCCGGCGATCACCAACCGGCTGTCGCGCGCGGCCATCTACCTGGGCGACGACCCGGCCGAGTTGATCCTCGCGGCAGCCGGCGACACGCCGCGCTTCTACCACTTCCGCCGCGATACCGGCGGCGGCTACCTGATCGCCATCAGCGACGCCTACGGCAACCGCCTGGAGCTGAGCCGCGACCTGCTCGGCCGCATCCGCCGCCTGAGCAGTCCATCCAGCCGCGCCCTGCTGCTGCGCTACGAAGGCAAGCACCTCGCCGCGGTGGACTACCAGGTCTATCGCCCGGCCGAAAACGAAGAAGCCTGCTGGCAGACCGTGCAGACCCTGGCGACCTACCGCTACAACGAAGCCGGCCAGTTGCTGGAGGCCGCTAACGCGCTGGGCGAAGCCGAGCGCTACCGCTACGACGCCCAGAACGTCATCCTCGAACGCCAACTGGCCGGCCACGCGGCCTTCTACTGGGAGTGGCAGGGCGAAGGCAAGATGGCCCGCTGCGTGCGCCACTGGGCCAACTTCCAGCAGATGGAAGCGCGCTACCTGTGGGACGACCAGGGCGGCGTGACCGTGATCAACGCCGACGGCAGCGAGGAAGTCTACGTCCACGACAAGAACGCCCGGCTGATCAAACAGGTCGATCCGGACGGCGCCCAAACGCTCAAGTCCTACGACGAGAAAGGCCAGCTCATCGCCGAGCAGGACCCGCTCGGCGCCCTCACCGAATACCGCTACGACGATGCCGGCCGCCTCACCGCAATCATCCCGGCCGAAGACGAGCCCACCGTCTTCGAATACCGTGACGGCTTCGTCAGCGCCGTCAGCCGGGGCCAGGCCACCTGGACGTACCGGCGCAACGCCCAGGGCGACATCACCGCCCAGACTGACCCGCACGGCCATACCACCCGCTACGTCTACGACGCCCAGGGCCGCGTGCGGGAAATCCACCACCCGGACGGCAGTTGCCACCAGCTCGCCTGGAACCCCCACGGCCAGCTCATCGAAGAGCAACTGCCCAACGGCGGCCAGCGGCGCTACCGCTACGACGCCCTCGGCCGGCAGATCACCCGCCAGGACGAGAACGGCGCCATCACCCAGTACCAGTGGGACGCCGTCGGCCGGCTGGCCCAAGTCACCCTGCCCGGCGGCGCCACCCGCGCCTACAGCTACAACGCCTACGGCAAGGTCACCGCCGAGCGCGACGAACTCGGCCGCGTCACCCGCTACGAATACGCCGACGGCCTGCATCTGGTCAGCCGCCGCATCAACCCGGACGGCAGCCAGCTCCGCTACCGTTACGACAACGCCCGCCTGCTGCTTACCGAGATCGAGAACGAGCGCGGCGAGCACTACCGCCTGGACTATTACCCCAACGGCCTGATCCAGCAGGAAACCGCCTTCGACGGGCGCACCACCGCCTACGCCTATGACCTCAAGGGCCGGCTGGTCGAGAAGAAGGAGTTCGGCGACGACGGCAGCGAGCTGGTCACCACCTACCAGCGCGACAGCGCCGGCCGCCTGCTGGTGAAGACCCTGCCGGACGGCGAGCAGGTCCACTACGCCTACGACGGCCTCGGCCGGCTGGTCAGTGTCGACGACGGCCAGTGGCCGCTGGCCTACCGCTATGACCTGCAGGACCGCCTGATCGAGGAGCACCAGGGCTGGGCCACTCTGCGCTACGCCTACGACGCCCTCGGCCAGCTCAGCCATTGCCGCCTGCCCGACGGCAGCCGCCTGGATTACCGTCACCAGCCCGGTGGCGCCCTGGCCGCCATCCAGCTCAACGGCCAGCCGCTCACCGCCCACCAGTTCACCGCCGGCGGGCGCGAGCAGTTCCGCCAGCAGGGTGTGCTGCTCAGCGAATACCAGTACGACGAACAGGGCCGCCTGCTCGCCCACCGCGTGCACCAGGACGAACGCCGCCTGTTGCAACGCCAGTACCGCTACGATGCCAACGGCAACCTCGCCGGCATCGACGACTCACGCAAGGGCAGCAAGCGCTTCCACTACGACCCGCTGGACCGCCTCGTCGCGGTGCGCGGCGACACCCCGGAAAGCTTCGTCCACGACCCCGCCGGCACCCTCCTGGCGCAGAGCGGCACCCCCAACTCCGGGATGGCCAACGTCAAGGGCAACCGCCTGCTCATGCAGGGCGACCGCCATTTCGACTACGACGCCTTCGGCAACCTCATCCGCGAACGCCGCGGCGCCGGGCACAAGCTGGTCACCGAATACCGTTACGACGCCCAGCACCGCCTGATCGGCGCCACCCTGCCGGACGGCCGCCAAGTGCACTACCGCTACGACGCCTTCGGCCGGCGCATCGCCAAGACCCTGGACGGCCGCACCACCGAGTTCCTCTGGCAGGGCGAACGCCTCATCGCCGAAAGCGCGCCGGGCCACTACCGTAGCTTCGTCTACGAACCCGGCACCTTCCGCCCCCTGGCCCTGCTCCAGGGCGAAGGCCCGCAGGCCCAGCCCTGCTACTACCAGCTCGACCACCTCGGCACCCCGCAGGAACTCACCAGCCCCGGCGGCGACATCCTCTGGTCCGTCAAATACCGCGCCTACGGCAACGTCGCCCAGGTGGAAATCGCCGACATCGACAACCCCCTGCGCTTCCAGGGCCAGTACTTCGATGCCGAAACCGGCCTGCACTACAACCGCCACCGCTACTACAATCCCAACACCGGCTGCTTCCTCACCCCCGACCCGATCAAACTCGCGGGTGGGCTGAACAACTACCAGTACGTGAACAATCCCACGGGGTGGGTTGATCCGTTGGGGTTGGCTGGGGTGAAGGAGGATTGTCCGGGCGGAGATAGAACCAAGCCTGCCAGTGGGCACAAAGATGAGGTTAGGCAGGCGAAGGTTGATAAAGGTGAACCTACAGCACCCGCTCCGGCGCCAACACCTAATGCTGAAGAGACCATCCGCGTACGGCACTACACGAACAGAAGGGGCTCAAATGGGATTGAGCAGGAAGGGGTTATTCGAGCCCAGGATAACAATAGAATTTATGTTGAGAGCACCAACAAGAAACCATTGAACCAGAAAGAAGCAGAAGAAAAATACCAAATTGGCCAAGGCAGAGGTCGTGACTACATTGAAACAGATGTTCCAAAGTCACGATTAGAATGGGTTAAGAATCCCAGGTATGGAACCTTAGAGCTGACGATCAAAGGTGATCTTGAGCTTAAAAATGCCAAAATTACAAGGAGAAAATAGCATGCTTGAGCAAAACAAGACTATATCTATCCCTGGAGAAGAAGCCTTGGAGGTATTGGGAGAAATTGAATTTATCTTGATTTCGCTGCACAAAATTGGCAGCTACTACTCTGATAAATCCAAAGAGGCTTACGAAAAAGCAACCACTGACTTTATTGACCAACAGATGGTAACCGCCAGACTAGCGAAGATTCGCCGCATAATAACTGAAAGATTTGACAGCTCATTAGATGACGATGATATGGATGATATTGAGCGATATCTGGATGGTATGGAGTTCTGGAAGCCGATATCATGAAAAACGCATAAAAAATTCATGAGCATTGATAATAAAAAGATTTTCGAATGGCTATCGTCTGGAAAACAGCTAGGAGTCAGGGGCAAAGTCACACAAAACAACGAGACTGTTTGGCTATCTATGGGAATTCAAAAATATGGAGCAGCTTACAAAACCTACATTAGTGAAATATTCGACTCGAAAATTGATATCGAAGACTATCTACGCGAAGAAATAAGAGAGTTCTCAACTGTAGAAGCCGCCTTAGAATACTTAAATCAAGAGTCCAGACTCGGTATTTTTGATCTCTCTCCATGCAAGGGACAAAAAATATTCAATCCGAGTTTTTCAACATAAACAGCCCTCGCATGGCGTAACTCCCCTTTGAATCCAGATGGGGGCTATGTTGAATATTTATTCCAACCCAAACAGAAGACAAAATGAAGAGTGCAGAAATAAAAATAATCAGGGAAAGCTCGGAAAATAAGATCAAGCTATTTTACGATGATGACCCTATAACGATTGAGATAAACTTAGACGAACACAAAACAAGCTTCACCGGAAGCAATTTATTTGAATGCTTTTCAAAACTCCGCGCAGAGCTTCCAGACATAAAGTTTCTATGTAAAGGAGCCAAACTCAATGTATACCCTTCGAGAATGACTTCTCAAATGGCCGGAGGGCTTTTAGCTTATGAGCTCACACTAGGCAAACAAGCACTTAGAGAAAACTTGGTAAATATTTTTGATCCTGAAGAGGAAAATATAGTTCAGAACCCTGACGAGCAAAAAGATTATTTCATGAAATGGATAAAATCTTTATAGACTCTTTCAGGGTATATATAGTTATCTCAAACGGGGAATCGGAATCAAAATCCGACCAGAAAATGACACTAGAATTTATTGAAGGCCAAATCGAGTTTGATGATTTTAGCTTACTTGCACGGTTGGTTGACTTTAGGAGCGACTTGTACTCACTGAAGGAGGACATGCTGCAAATATCCTATGAAGGAAATTTTCTTCTAGATGTTGGATGGTATCCGTCATTTGACCCTGACGGATGTTTTCAAATACATGTAGTAAAAGAATCCGACTGGGAAAATCCTTTATACTGTGACCAAGCTAATTCAATCACAGAGGCCATACATAGAATCAGAGACGCTCAAAATTTTATTCTAGCTAAAGATATATCCAAAAAATGAAGACTCATTAACCTATATCTTTTTAGATAATTAACCCGCCTTTTTTAGCTAGCGCCTACGTAGAGGAAAATGGATATTTGAAAAGGTTTTATGCCTAACAAGATCAAAGTGCCTGGAATTTCTGCCGAGCTAATCCAGCCAATTCAATTCTACCGCGCACTGTCCTGTCATCTTCGCCCTCAGTAACTCTCCGTTTCTAATGGCCCATCTTCCGAGCCAATTCTCGCCCCCTCCCGCCCAGCACCATGGAACCACTTCCAACCGTGACGTCACTCATGGTTCGTATGTCGAGCAACGCGGGATTGCCTTTCGGTTCAGCAATTCGGCGGATCGGTATCGCTTGGCGCCAAAACAAGAACAGATGATCCGCCTGGCCGGCATGGCTGGGCGCATTGATGCCTACAGGAACTGCCATGGAAATCGAACGCAAGCGGCTGCGCATCAGCCCCGTGCAACTGGGTGCTCGGCCGGTCCCGGAGGTGCCGGATCGTTGGGTGCTTGCAGGCCCCGACCGGGAGGAGATGACGATTACCTGCACGGATGCGGAAGGCGAGGTGTTCGCCCTCACGGTCCGGATCGCGCGGTTGCTGGCCGAGGGGCAGTCGTATCAGTTGGCGGCAGCGCTGACGCTCAACCATGAGGTGGCCTGTCTCAATGGTGGGGCGGTTGCCTATGACGTGGATGACGACACCTTCCTGTACTGCAAACGGGTCGAGGCTCGCACGCTGGACCTCTCCGCCTTCAATGATCGGATCGCCCGTGCCTTTTCGACGGCCCGCCTGCTGCGCGAACGGCTGGCGCAAGCGCAAGGGCGCATCCGGCCGGCCACGGCGCAAGCCTTCCAACCCAGGGCGTAGGAGCGCATGTCATGGTCGGGATGAGTTCGATCGGCAACATCTTCCGCAGCGTGGCCGTCGCCACGAGCCTGCATGCGCCGCACGCCGCGCGGCCTCTGTCGAGCGCCAGTGAAGACTGGAACAAGGCGTTGGGAAAACTGGAGAGAAAGTTCCTCGGCAATACCAATGCCGGCGCCCCCGCGTTCCGGCGGGACGATTTCGCGAAGCACTCGATGGGTGCTGACCCCAGCCGCCTGCCACCGGGCAACATGCTGTTCCAACGCGGCATCTACACCGGTATCGCGGGCCTGTATGAGAAAACCACCGGCAAGCTGATGGATTACGACCGGATGAAGGTCAACGCGGTGGCCGCGTCGGTGTCCTGGGCTTTCCAGAACGATCTGCTACCCGACAAGGCGAACAGCATCGTCGATATCGGCGCCGCCCATGGTGGCGCAACGGTGCAGCTCGGCAAGAAGTACCAGGAGGCGAGCATCCTGGCACTGGACCCAGACCCGCAATCGGCGAAGTTCATCGAGGAGAAGGTCAAGGGCGGCGATTCGGTGTTGAAGAATCCCGAACGTCTGGCGACCTTCTCGGGGACCTTCCAAGAGGCCTTTTCCGCGGGCAAGGTCAAGGAAAACAGTGCCGATCTTGTCGTCATGCAGGCCGTGGCGCCTTATCTGTCGGACGAGGAGCTGGCGGACACCCTGAAAGGTATCCATACGACCTTGGCCTCGGGCGGGAAAGTCGTGCTGTCCTGTTACGGCGAGGAGCACTTCAGCAAGACCAACGCCAACAGCACGCTCGCGCTGAGGTCGGACATGCAGATGCTGGAGATGTTCAAGAACGCCGGCCTTTCGGTGGAATGCGTCGGCAATAAGCTGCAGGCCGGGGACGGCAAGAGCTACGAAAAGAACACCCGGGAAATGGGCGATGTCATGGAGCAGAAAAGCATGCCCGGGCATCCCGATGGCAAGTATTGGCATTCGGTCTATATCGTCGCGACCAAGCCGTGATCCCGACAGGTTGCGCAATCGCTGAACCGCTTTCGTAGGAGCCAGCTCTGCTGGCGATAATTCTGCGCGGCCCAATCGCGAGCAGAGCTCGCTCCTACAAAAAGCCGGACCAGATGTATAGGGGCGAATTTATTCGCCCAAACCCACCCTTGCCGGGCGAATGAATTCGCCCCTACTGGTTCGGAACGCAGGGCCCGGTAAACGCCATTTTTCTTGCCGCAGCTCAATACTCGGCCTGGATTGGTCCGCTAGAGTGTCCGGTTCTTCGCCACGCAGAGCCCCGTTCCGATGCACGCTCCTGAGCTTCTTTCTCCCGCCGGCACCTTGAAGTCCATGCGCTACGCCTTCGCCTACGGGGCGGATGCGGTGTATGCGGGCCAGCCGCGCTACAGCCTGCGGGTGCGCAACAACGAGTTCGACCACGCCAACCTGGCACTGGGGATCGCCGAAGCCCACGGGCAGGGCAAGCAGTTCTACGTGGTGGTGAACATCGCGCCGCACAACGCCAAGCTGCGGACCTTCCTCGACGACCTGAAGCCGGTGGTGGAGATGGCGCCGGATGCGTTGATCATGTCCGATCCGGGGCTGATCATGCTGGTGCGCGAGCATTTTCCGGACGTGGCGGTGCACCTGTCGGTGCAGGCCAACGCGGTGAACTGGGCGAGCGTGGAGTTCTGGCGGCGCCAGGGGCTGAGCCGAGTGATCCTGTCGCGTGAGCTGTCGCTGGAGGAGATCGGCGAGATTCGCGAGCGGGTGCCGGGCATGGAGCTGGAGGTGTTCGTCCACGGCGCGCTGTGCATGGCCTATTCCGGGCGTTGCCTGCTGTCCGGCTATATGAACCGACGCGACCCGAACCAGGGCACCTGCACCAACGCCTGCCGCTGGGAATACAAGGCCGAGGAAGCGCAGGAGAACGAGCTGGGCGACATCGTGCCGGCGGTGCGGCAGTGGCAACCGATCCCGGCAACACAGATCGAGCCCACCCTTGGCCAGGGCGCGCCCACGGACCGGGTGTTCCTCCTCGAAGAAAGCGGCCGTCCGGGCGAGGCCATGTCCGCCTTCGAAGACGAGCACGGCACCTACATCATGAACTCCAAGGACCTGCGTGCCGTGCAGCACGTGGAACGGCTGACGAAAATGGGCGTGCATTCGCTGAAGATCGAGGGCCGCACCAAATCCCATTACTACGTGGCGCGCACCGCCCAGGTCTATCGCCGGGCCATCGACGACGCCGTGGCCGGGCGGCCGTTCGACCGTTCGCTGATGGACACCCTGGAATCCCTCGCCCACCGCGGCTACACCGAGGGCTTCCTGCGCCGGCACGTGCATGACGAGTACCAGAACTACGAGCGCGGCACGTCCGTGTCCGAGCGCCAGCAGTTCGTCGGCGAGCTGACCGGCGAACGCCGGGGCGCCCTGGCCGAGGTCAAGGTGAAGAACCGCTTCGCCGTGGGCGACCGCCTGGAACTGATGACGCCCCAGGGCAACGTGCACTTCACCCTCGACGCCCTGGAGAAAGGCAACGGCGAGCGCACGGCGCTGGCGCCAGGCGACGGGCATACCCTGTACCTGCCGCTGCCGGGCGATCTGGACCTGCGCCACGCGCTGCTGATGCGCCATCTGGAGGATGGCGCTACCACGCGCGGCTAAGTCGCCCCACGACGCCGGCAGGCCGCGTTCAGATCATTGCCTGCTCCTTCAGCAGCTCGGCGAACGCCTCCGCGCGCACCGGCCGGCTGACCAGGTAGCCCTGGATCTCGTCGCAGCGGTACAGCTTGAGGAAGTCCAGTTGCGCCTGGGTCTCCACGCCTTCGGCCACCACCTTGAGTTCCATGCTGTGGGCCATGGCGATGATGGCGCGGGTGATCGCGGCGTCCTCCCCGCTGGCGGACAGGTCGCGGATGAAGGTCTGGTCGATCTTCACGTAGTCGGCCGGAAAACGCTTCAGGTAGCTGAGCGAAGAGTAACCGGTGCCGAAGTCGTCAATTGACAGCTTCACCCCGTGGCTCCGCAACTGGCGGAAAGTGCTGATGACGTTCTCCACGTTGTCCAGCAGTTGGCTTTCGGTCAGCTCCAGTTCCAGCAGATGTGGCGGCAGGCCGGTCTCATCCAGGGCCAGGCGCACCAGGCTGGTGAAGTTGCCGGGGCGCAGTTGTTGCACCGAGAGGTTCACCGAGACACGGATGTCCGCCAGCCCGCTTTGCTGCCATTCCCGCGCCTGGCGGCAGGCTTCGCGCAGGACGAATTCGCCGAGCGGCACGATCAGCCCGGTTTCCTCGGCCAGGCCGATGAAGTCGGAGGGCGGCACCAGCCCGAGCTGTGGATGGTTCCAACGCACCAGCGCCTCGGCGGCGTGCACGCTGTCGTCCAGCAGGTTGAGCTTGGGCTGGTAGTAGACCTCCAGTTGCCCCTCGTCGATAGCCTTGCGCAACTGGGTTTCCAGTTGCAGGCGCTCCAGGGTGCAGGCCTGCAGGTTGTCGGTGAAGAACTGGAAGGTGTTGCCGCCCAGGTGCTTGGCGTGCTGCATGGCCATATTGGCCTGACTGATCAGCGCGGAGATTTCCCGGGCGTTTTCCGGCAGCAGGCTGATGCCGACGGACGCATTCACCACCAGTTCGTGCCCACCGATGTCCATCGGCACGCGCAGCTTGGCGAGCAGGCGGCTGGCCAGCCGGGCGAGGCTGGAGAGGCTGCCGTAGGTATCCAGCAGCACGGCGAACTCGTCGCCGGAGAGCCGCGCCAGGGTGTCCGCCTCCGGTACCGCCTGGGTCAGGCGGCGCGCCATCTGGCGCAGCAACTGGTCGGCGACCTCATGGCCGAGGCTGTCGTTGAGCAGCTTGAAGCGGTCCAGGTCGATGTGCAGCAGCGCCAGGCTGCGCCCGCTCTGCCGCGCCCGCTGGCTGGCCTCGTGCAGGCGCTCCTTGAACAGGGTGCGGTTGGCCAGCCCGGTCAGTTCGTCGTAATGGGAGAGGTAGCGCAGGCGCTCTTCCGCCTCGCGGCGCGCCGACAGGTCGGAAAGGAAACCGACGATATGGCTGCCCCGTCCGCGGCCGTCGTGTACCACGTTGAGCTGCAGCCACTGGGGGTAGAGTTCGCCGTTCTTGCGCGTCTCGATCAGTTCGCCCTGCCAGGTGCCATGTTGCTCCAGCTCCAGGCGGATCATCTGGTATTGCCGGCGCGCCTCACGGCTGGCGACCAGTGCGTTCACGCCCCGTCCAAGCACCTCTTCGCGGCGATAGCCGGTGACCTCGCTGAACGCCTGGTTGACGGCGAGCAGGCGGTAATCCGGATCGAGGATGAAGATGCCCTCGCTGGCGGCTTCGAACACGGTGGCGGCGAGACGCTGCTCTTCCTCGCGCAGCTTGCGCGCGCTGACGTTGCGGCGCGTGCCGAGCATGCGCGTGACCCGCCCTTCGGCGTCGCGCTCCACTGCCCGGCCGCGATCCTCGACCCAGACCCAGCGGCCATCGGCATGGCGTACGCGGTACTCGATGGCATAGCCGTCGCTGCGGCCCTTGAGGTGCTCCACCAGAGCCCGGCGCAACAGCGGCAGGTCCTCGGGATGCAGGCGCGGCTTGAGATCGCGCAGCACGGTGGTCTCGCCCGGTTCGATGCCGAAGATTTCCTTGAGCTGCGAATGGTGCACTTCATCGCTCACCAGGTCCCAGTCCCACAGGCCCAGCTCGCTGGCCTCCAGGGCAAGGGCCAGGCGCGCCTCGCTCTTGCTCAGGGCGTGGCTGGTTTCGTCCAGCTCCAAGGTGCGCTGGGCGACGCGCATTTCCAGTTCGTCATGGGCCCGGCGCAGGTCGCGCTCGGCGCGGCGGCGCTGCTCCACCTCACGGGCCAGCTCCTGGTTCAGGCCGTTGGCCTGCAGGCGGGCATGTTCCAGGTGCTCGATCAGCGCCTGGTTGTGATAGCGCCGCATCAGGCTGCTCTGCACTAGCCGGTTGACCTGCCAGGCCACCACCAGCAGCGCGGCCAGCAGGATCAACCCGAGCAGGCCCCAGCCACGCAGCATCGTGTGCCCGCTGAGCAGCAGGTAGCCGATGCTGGGCACCAGACAGGGCAAGGCGAAACTGAGAAACGCCGGCAGGCTCACGGCATAGGCGACGCTGGCGGAAAGAATGGCCGCGGCGATCAAGCCGAACAGCAGGGCCTGCTGGATGAAGGCATCCTGCGGCACCAGCACGACGACGGCATAGGCGAGCGTCAGGCCGGACAGCGCGGCGCCGCCGAGGAACATCCGCCGCCAGTGCGGACGCGACTGACGCGAAGGCAGCGCGGCATTGAAGGCGGCCACCTGCACCAGCCGCAGCAAGGCCAGCAGCACGAGCCAGACCAGCCAACCGCCGAGCGCGAGCCCGGACGACGGCCCCCACAGCAGGTAGGCGCAGGCCAGCCCATTGAGCAGCATGAACAACGTCGGCACCCAGGAACCCTGGTAGAGCAGGCGCGTCCGCTCGATGGCGATATCCTCGGCGAACTGCCGGCGGATCGCCTGCTCGTCGTCCTCGAACGACTCTGAAACGGCACAATTCAAAGTGGCGGTCATAGGCGCTTTTCTTGTAGTGATTGCCTAGGGCGTCGGGGGAGCATACCCGACCCCCAGTGACTGCCCAATACCACCGATGGGGCGGAATCGCCTCGCTTTCCCCATCTTTAGGATGGGATTACCGCTCCAGAGCCCTCCGACCCACCGACGAGCGGTAGGCGTGCCTGACCGTCGCCCCGGTTTGCCCCCGTCCGCCCCGCCCCCTAGAATGCCGCGATGCGCGACGATCTCTCCCTCCTGCTGAACTCCCTCAACGACGCCCAGCGCCAGGCGGTAGCCGCCCCGGTCGGACGTCAATTGGTCCTGGCCGGTGCCGGCTCGGGCAAAACCCGTGTGCTGGTGCACCGCATCGCCTGGCTGATCCAGATCGAGAACGCCTCGCCGCACTCGATCCTGTCGGTGACCTTCACCAACAAGGCCGCCGCCGAGATGCGCCAGCGCATCGAGCAACTGCTGGGCATCAACCCCATGGGCATGTGGGTAGGCACCTTCCACGGCCTCGCCCACCGGCTGCTGCGCGCCCACTGGCAGGAAGCCGGGCTGGCGGAGAACTTTCAGATTCTCGACTCCGACGACCAGCAGCGCCTGGTCAAGCGGGTGATCCGCGAACTCGGCCTCGACGAGCAGCGCTGGCCGGCGCGCCAGGCGCAGTGGTGGATCAACGCCCAGAAGGATGAGGGCCTGCGCCCGCAGAACATCCAGGCCGGCGGCGACCTGTTCCTCGCCACCCAGCTGAAAATCTACGAAGCCTACGAAGTGGCCTGCGCCCGCGCCGGGGTGATCGATTTCTCCGAGCTGCTGCTGCGCGCCCTCGATCTCTGGCGCGACAAACCCGGCCTGCTGGAGCACTACCAGCGGCGCTTCCGCCACGTGCTGGTGGATGAATTCCAGGACACCAACGCCGTCCAGTACGCCTGGCTGCGTCTGTTGGCCAAGGGTGGCGAAAGCCTGATGGTGGTGGGCGACGACGACCAGTCGATCTACGGCTGGCGCGGCGCGCGGATCGAGAACATCCAGCAGTTCTCCAGCGACTTCCCGGACGCCGAGACTATCCGCCTGGAGCAGAACTACCGCTCCACCGCCTGCATTCTCAAGGCCGCCAACGCGCTGATCGCCAACAACCAGGGCCGCCTCGGCAAGGAACTCTGGACCGAAGGCTGCGAAGGCGAGCCCATCGCCCTCTACGCCGCCTTCAACGAGCACGACGAAGCGCGCTACGTGGTGGAAGGCATCGAGCGGGCCATCAAGGACGGCATGGCGCGCAGCGAAATCGCCATCCTCTACCGCTCCAACGCTCAGTCGCGGGTGCTGGAAGAGGCGCTGCTGCGCGAGAAGATTCCCTACCGCATCTATGGCGGCCAGCGCTTCTTCGAACGCGCCGAAATCAAGAACGCCATGGCCTATATGCGGCTGATCCACACCCGCCACAACGACGCCGCCCTGGAGCGGGTGATCAACGTGCCGGCGCGCGGCATCGGCGAGAAAACCGTCGAGACCCTGCGCGAATTCGCCCGTGGCCAGGGCCTGTCGATGTGGGCCGCGCTGCACCAGGCGGTCGGCACCAAGGTCATCGCCGGCCGCGGCGCCAGCGCGCTGAACGCCTTCGTCGAACTGGTCGATACCCTCGCTCTGAAGGTCGAGGGCCTGCCGCTGCACGCCATGACCCAACGGGTGATCGAGGACTCCGGCCTGCTCGCCTACCACCGCGACGAGAAGGGCGAGAAAGGCCAGGCCCGGGTGGAGAACCTGGAAGAACTGGTCAGCGCCGCCCGCGCCTTCGACAACGAGGAACTCGAGGACGACCAGACGCCGCTGTCCGCCTTCCTCGACCACGCCTCGCTCGAGGCCGGCGAACAGCAGGCCGGCGACTTCGAGGACAGCGTCCAGTTGATGACCCTGCACAGCGCCAAGGGCCTGGAGTTCCCGCTGGTGTTCCTGGTGGGTATGGAAGAAGGCCTGTTCCCGCACAAGATGAGCCTGGAAGAGTCGGGTCGCCTGGAGGAAGAGCGCCGCCTCGCCTATGTCGGCATCACCCGCGCCATGCAGCGCCTGGTGATGACCTACGCGGAGACCCGTCGCCTGTACGGCAGCGAGACTTACAACAAGGTCTCGCGCTTCGTCCGCGAAGTGCCGCCCTCGCTGATCCAGGAAGTACGCCTGTCCAACAGCATCAGCCGGCCCTATTCCGGCGGGCGCAGCAACGGCAGCCTGTTCGCCGGCGCCGCCGTTCCCGAAACCGGCTTCAGCCTGGGCCAGCGCGTCCAGCACCCGCTGTTCGGCGAAGGGGTGATCCTCAACTTCGAAGGCGGCGGCGCCCAGGCGCGGGTCCAGGTAAATTTCGACAGCGAAGGCAGCAAGTGGCTGATGCTTGCCTATGCCAAGCTGGAAGCGCTATAGCCGCCTACCCATGGTTCTGCGGGAGCGCTCCGATCCGCTCCCGCCAGAAAAGGACACAAGAAGAAAATCGCCCGCCAGGGCCAACCGCCATAAGGAAGACCCGATGAACCGCCGCCACCTCTTCGGTGCCGCCGCTGCCTTGCTCGCCACTCTCGGCCTCGCCGGCTGCAAGGACGACACCGCCCCCGCCAAACAGGAAGCCGCTGCCGAGGCCAAGACGTACCAGTGGAAGATGGTCACCACCTGGCCGAAGAACTACCCCGGCCTCGGCACCGGCGCCGAGCGCCTGGCCGAACGGGTCAAGACCATGAGCAACGGCCGCCTGACCATCAAGGTCTATGCCGCCGGCGAGCTGGTTCCCGCGTTGGAAGTGTTCGACAGCGTCTCCCGCGGCACCGCCGAGATCGGCCACGGCGCCGCCTACTACTGGAAAGGCAAAGTGGCCTCCGCGCAGTTCTTCACCGCCGTGCCCTTCGGCCTTTCCACCCCGGAAATGAACGCCTGGCTCACCCACGGCGGCGGCCAGGCCCTGTGGGACGAAGCCTACGCCCCCTTCGGCGTGAAGCCGCTGGCGGCTGGTAACTCCGGCATGCAGATGGGCGGCTGGTACAACAAGGAAATCAACAGCCTGGACGACCTCAAGGGCTTGAAGATCCGCATGCCCGGCCTGGGCGGCGAAGTGCTCAACCGTCTCGGCGCCACCACCGTCAACTTGCCCGGCGGCGAAGTGTTCACCGCCCTGCAGACCGGCGTCATCGACGCCACCGACTGGGTCAGCCCGTACAACGACCTGGCCTTCGGCCTGCACAAGGCCGCCAAGTACTACTACTACCCCGGCTGGCAGGAACCGCAGGCGGTGATCGAGCTGCTGATCAACCAGAAGGCCTACGACAGCCTGCCGGCCGATCTCCAGGCGATCCTCACCGAAGCCGCCCGCGCCGCCACCCAGGACATGCTCGACGACTACGTCTACAACAACGCCCTGGCGCTGGACGAACTGAAGAAGCAGGGCACCCTGCTCAAGCGCTTCCCTGACGAGGTGCTGGCGGCGATGCGCGACGAATCCGAGAAAGTCCTCGGCGAACTGGCCGCCCAATCCGACCTCAACGGTCGCATCTGGGCCTCGATGCAGGCCTTCCAGGCCCAGGTCACGCCGATGCACCAGTTGACCGAGAAAGAGCTGTACAACTGGCGTTGAGCCGATTGCGGGAGCGGATTCATTCGCGATGGGGCCGCGCCGGCCCCGCTTTGGTAGGAGCCAGCTCTGCTGGCGAAGCTTCTCGGCGGTCCCATTCGCGAGCAGAGCTCGCTCCTACAGGCTCCGGATCGGGCGGATTCATTCGCCCAACGGTCCCCCCGGAAGAGCCCTCGTCCCTCCGTTTGTCGCCTCCGCCCGCGCCCTCCGGACGAACGGCCATACTTCCCCGTCGAGGTATGTCCGAATGAAGAAAGCCCCGACCGCCGACCAGATTCTCGATACCGCCCTCGACCTCGCCGACTTCACTGGCTGGGAACGCCTGCATCTTTACGTGGTGGCCGCCCGCCTGGACGTCGGCCTCGATGCCATCGCCAAGCACTTCCGGCAGAAGGACGATCTGGTCGAAGCTTGGTTCGACCGCGCCGACCAAGCCATGCTGCGCCGCGCCAAGGCCACCGACCTGCTCGTCCTGAGTCCGGCCAAGCGCCTGGAAGAATTGCTCGTCGCCTGGCTCGCCAGCCTTTCCACCCACCGCGCAGTTACCCGCCAGATGCTGCTCTACAAACTCGAGCCCGGACATATCCACCTGCAACTGGGTGGCCTGCTGCGGGTCAGCCGCACCGTGCAATGGTGGCGCGAGGCGGCCCAGCGGCACACCACCCACCTCGCCCGCATCGCCGAGGAGACCGCGCTGACCGCCGCCTACCTCTGCACCTTCGTCCACTGGCTGCGCCACCCCGACGAAGACGAAGCGGACCTGCGCGCCCACCTGCGCCGGCAATTGCGCAGCGGCCCGCTGACGCTGCTGCTGCGCGAGGAAGCGGCGGCCTGACCGATTCGCTTCCAGCGCAACGGGGCAAAACCCCGAAACATTCTGCCGCTGGCCGTCACCGCCCGGGCTGGGCACCATGACGCGCGAAGTTTCAATAACGTAGAGAGAAGCTCAACAATGCAGCGTTTCCTCAGCCTCGTCCTGGCCCTGTGTGTCGGCCTGACCCTCAGCCTCGACGCCAACGCCAAGCGTCTCGGCGGCGGCAAGACCTTTGGCTCCACGCCGACCCACCAGACCACCCAGACCCGCCAGGCCACCCAGCCTTCGACCACCGCCACCACCCCGACCGCCGGCCGCCAGCCCGCCGCCGCCAGCGGTGCTTCGCGCTGGCTCGGCCCGCTGGCCGGTATCGCCGCCGGCGGCCTGCTCGCTGCCATGCTGTTCGGCGATGGCTTCCAGGGCCTGCAACTGCTCGACATCCTGATCTTCGGCCTGATCGCCTTCCTCCTGTTCCGCTTCCTCGCCGCCCGCCGCCAGCAGCAACCGGCCATGGCCGGCCACGCGCCGCAGCACCGCGACATGCCGCAGCAACCGATCTTCGGCAGCGCCGCCCCGGCCGCGGACGCCCGTCCGGTGATCAACGCACCGGCTTGGTTCAACGAACAGCGCTTCCTGGACGCCGGCCGTGAACATTTCATGGCCTTGCAGCAGCACTGGGATGCCGCCGAGATGGACAAAATCGGCGAGTTCGTCACCCCGCAGATGCTCGACTTCCTCAAGCAGGAGCGCGCCAGCCTGGGCGACGGCTTCCAGTCCACCTACATCGACAACCTGCAGGTGAGCCTGGATGGGCTCGACGACCTGGAAGACAAGACCATCGCCACCCTTACCTTCACCGGCGTGGCCAAGACCTCCCGCTTCGACCAGGGCGAGTTTTTCAGCGAAAGCTGGCGCATGGAGCGCGAACAGGGCGAGAACAAGCCCTGGCTGGTGACGGGTATCCGGCAGAACGGCTGATACCCCTTCGCAGACGAAAAAACCCGGGCATGGCCCTAATGCTGTTCACTTAAGCATTTGAGTCCAAGCCGGGGTTTCTAGAAAATCCGATACCAGCTCTCTGGTATCGGATTTTTTATGCCTATTCAGCAGCAATTGCTCGACCTCGGCGATCTCTTCAACTTTTCCGATCTGAGTACCTTCACCCAAAACA
>NZ_BDAC01000032.1 GCF_002091635.1 Pseudomonas indica NBRC 103045
CCGAGGGTGAAGCGGTAGGACGTGCTGATCGCCTCGTTGCCGTGGAATTCGAGCACTTGCAGGTCGTGTTCGAGGCTGTCGATGGCGAGGCTGAAGTGGGGTTGGTTGGCAGCATGGAACATGGCGTGGCTCCTCCTTGAGTGTTCCGTGGCCGCAGGATGGGCGAATCCCAAAGATTGGGGCAAGCCTGGATGTTTGGATTTGCGAGCGGTGTCAGGGGTGGTGGGTGAGGTGGAGAGAGTGAAGGGTGAGGTGCTTGCCTGGTGCTCACTGAGCGGCTAGAGTCCGCCGCGTCACGGTTGGTGCCGTGACCAGGTGTGAGAACCTGAAATCCACGAAGGCGCGGTAGCGCCATAGCTGAGCAGCCTGAGTGACAAGCACAGGCTGTCGCATTTCTATGGCGGGCCGTGTGAGGCAGGCTTCGGCCTGGCCGGCATCTTCGTGGGCCGGTTTCTCACCCTCGCACGGTCCGCCTCCAAACTCGTGAGAAGGTTTGGCGGTGGTTCCTTAATTCCACGAAGGAGTGCCACAAATGCGCTATTCCTGCTTGTTCCATGCAAGCCACCAAGCAACGGTCTTTTCCGGTTACCTCTGTGTTCTGGAGGTGCACCATGCCTGACTACCGTCCCTTACCCACCTTCGCCGCCAACGGCCGGCCCGTGCTGTTCGTCGATGCCGACCTCGCCGTAGATGAACCCTACGAAGCCGGGCAGCAACGCCTGGAGGCGGCGCGCCGGCTGGCGCTGCTGTTCATGTGTGGAGAACAGCCCGTGGAGGATGGCGATGCCTTCGCGGCGGTCTACCTGCTCTTGAGCGATGCGGCGGGTTTGCACGAGGCCGCATTCCAAAGGGCACGCCAGCGCTAGATAGTTTCGCCTCGCGTGACTCCACACGAGGCCTCACCCCCGCGTCCCGATGCCGTGCTTGCGCAGCTTGCGGTACAGGGTGTTGCGGCTGATGCCGAGTTGCTCGGCAGTGCGGGTCATGTGCCAGCGCTGGCTGTCGAGGGCGGCGATGAGGGTGGTGCGTTCCGCCTCTTCCAGCGGGCCCACGGCGGTTTCTTCCGCCTGGCTGGCGTCGAGGGCCTGGCGGATTTCCGTGGGCAGGTCGTCCAGGCGCACGCGGCCGTCTTCGCAGAGGGCCGCCAGGGTGCGCAGTACGTTGCGCAACTGGCGCACGTTGCCCGGCCAGTCGTAGGCGAGCAGTGCCTCGCGGGCGGCGCGTTCCAGGCGGATGTCCTCGCCGCGCGCTTCCTCGGCCAGCAGGTGTTCCAGCAATTCCGGTTTGTCGCTGCGCGCGCGCAGGGGCGGCAGGTCCAGCACCAGGCCATTGAGGCGGTAGTAGAGGTCTTCGCGGAAGGTGCCGGCCGCCACGCGCTCGTCCAGGGCCCGGTGGGTCGCGCTGACGATGCGCACGTCCACCGTCTGCGCCTCGCCGCCGATGGGCACCACCTGGCGCTCTTCCAGCACGCGCAGTAGGCGGGTCTGCAACGCCAGCGGCATGTCGCCGATTTCGTCGAGGAACAGGGTGCCGCCGTCGGCCTGTTGCAGCTTGCCGCGCATCCCTTCCTTGCGTGCGCCGGTGAAGGTGCCGCCGCGGTAGCCGAACAGTTCGCTCTCGATCAGGCTTTCCGGGATCGCCGCACAGTTCAGCGCGACGAAGGGTTTGCCCGCCCGCGAACTGGCCTGGTGCACCGCCTTGGCGAAGGCTTCCTTGCCGGAGCCGGTCTCGCCGTGGAGCAGCAGCGGCACGTCGCGCTCGAACACGCGCAGGGCCCGGCGGAAATCGTTGCGCAGCCGCTCATCGCCCAGGCACAGGCCCGATGCGGCGGGCTTCGCCTGCACGTCGACCGGTGCGGCCGGCGGCGGTACCGGCAGGCTGCGTGGCTGGCCGCGCAGGCTGGCGAACAGCAGGCGCCCCTGGCGCGTGCGCAACGGCCAGGACGCGGCGGGCTGCGGGCTGGCACGGCCGAGCAGGTCGTCCAGCCGGCAATCGAAGAAGGCTTCCAGCGGCTGCCCGAGCAACTGTTCGCGGGCACCGCCGAGCAGGTTCAGCGCGCTCTGGTTGGCCGCCTTGATCCGCCCTTCGCCGTCGAACGCCAGCAACCCTTCGCTGAACAGCCCCACGTAGTCGGCCTGCAGGTGGAAGCGCAGCAGCCACTCGCCCTCGAAGCGGCGCAGGAAGTAGCAGCTCTCGATCATCTTCGCCGAGAGGTTGACCAGCGCCATGGTGTGGAACTGACTCTGCCGCGACACGTCATGGCGCGCCGAGGAAACGTCCAGTACCGCGAGCAGGTCGCCGTAGGGGTCGAACACCGGGCTCGCCGAGCAGGTCAGGCCGGTGTGGCGGCTGCGGAAATGTTCGTCCTGGTGGATGGTCAGCGCCTGGCGTTCCACCAGGCAGGTGCCGATGCCGTTGGTGCCTTCGCGGGCCTCGCTCCAGTCGGCACCGAGCCAGAGGCCGGCGCGCTCGAAGGTCGGCCGCTCGGCGGCGGCGGTGACGCAATTGAGGATGACTCCGCGGGAATCGGTGAGCAGTACGGCGTGGCCGGAGCCGGAGAGCTGGCGGTACAGGCTGTTCATTTCGCCGTTGGCGATTTCCAGCACCTGTTGCAGGCGCTCGCGGCATTCCAGCATGCGGCCGTGTTCCAGCACCGCGGGCGCCATCGGCAGGGCGGGGTCGAGGTGGTATTGCTCCAGGCAACGCAGCCAGGAGCGGGCAATCGATGGATCGGCCGCCGGACCGCTGGCCTGCGCCTTGCCCTGGGCCACCGTCAGAACCTGCTGCGCATGGCGGATCAGGTGATTCGCATGCATCTCATTGTTCTCCGCTGGGGACGCGGGATTCCCGCGCCACGAATCAGCATCGCCCAGCCCCCGCGGCTTTGCAACGTCGAGCTGACCAATGAGTCATGCACCGTATCGAGGGCGGTACAAACTGTCACCTTCGCTGTCCCGCTTCCGCCACGGCATGAGCGAGCGGCCGTCATGCGAAGCGCTGCCGAACGCTCTAGCACGGTTCCTTACGCCGAATGGCCCGGCCCTTGCTCCTGGCATTGCACCCGCTCGGGGACTGTCCCCAGGTCACCGAGCGCCCTCTCCGATAAACACAAGAGCCAGGAGAATCACCATGCGTTACGCCCAACCCGGTACCCCCGGCGCCATCGTTTCCTTCAAGTCGCGCTACGGCAACTACATCGGCGGTGAGTTCGTCCCGCCGGTGAAGGGCCAGTACTTCACCAACACCTCTCCGGTGAACGGCCAGCCGATCGCCGAATTCCCCCGCTCCACCGCCGAAGACATCGACAAAGCCCTCGACGCCGCTCACGCCGCCGCCGATGCCTGGGGCCGCACCTCGGCGCAGGAGCGCTCCAACGTCCTGCTGAGGATCGCCGACCGCATCGAGCAGAACCTCGAACTGCTCGCCGTCACCGAAACCTGGGACAACGGCAAGGCGGTGCGCGAAACCCTCAACGCGGACATCCCGCTGGCCGCCGACCACTTCCGTTACTTCGCCGGCTGCATCCGTGCCCAGGAAGGCGCCGCCGCCGAGATCGACGATAAAACCGTGGCCTACCATATCCACGAGCCGCTGGGTGTGGTCGGGCAGATCATCCCGTGGAACTTCCCGCTGCTGATGGCTGCCTGGAAACTCGCCCCGGCCCTGGCTGCCGGCAACTGCGTGGTGCTCAAGCCGGCCGAGCAGACGCCGCTGGGCATCTGCGTGCTGATGGAGCTGATCGGTGACCTGCTGCCGCCAGGTGTGCTGAACGTGGTGCAAGGCTTCGGCAAGGAGGCCGGCGAGGCGCTGGCCACCAGCAAGCGCATCGCCAAGATCGCCTTCACCGGCTCGACACCGGTGGGCGCGCACATCCTGCGTTGCGCTGCCGACAACATCATTCCGAGCACCGTGGAACTGGGCGGCAAGAGCCCGAATATCTACTTCGAAGACATCATGCAGGCCGAGCCGGCCTTCATCGAAAAGGCTGCCGAGGGCCTGGTCCTGGCCTTCTTCAACCAGGGCGAGGTCTGCACCTGCCCGTCCCGCGCGCTGGTGCAGGAATCCATCTACCAGCCGTTCATGGCTGAGGTGATGAAGAAGGTCGAGCAGATCAAGCGCGGCGACCCACTCGACACCGACACCATGGTCGGCGCCCAGGCTTCGCAGCAGCAGTTCGAGAAAATCCTCTCCTACCTGGAAATCGCCCAGAGCGAAGGCGCGGAAGTGCTGACCGGCGGCGGAGTGGCCAAGCTGGAAGGCAACCTGGCGAGCGGCTACTACATCCAGCCGACCCTGCTGAAGGGTCACAACAAGATGCGTGTGTTCCAGGAGGAAATCTTCGGGCCGGTGGTGGGCGTCACCACCTTCAAGGACGAAGCCGAAGCCCTGGCCATCGCCAACGACACCGAGTACGGCCTCGGCGCCGGTGTCTGGACCCGCGACATCAACCGCGCCTACCGCATGGGCCGCGGCATCAAGGCCGGCCGTGTGTGGACCAACTGCTACCACCTGTACCCGGCCCACGCCGCGTTCGGTGGCTACAAGAAGTCCGGCGTCGGCCGCGAAACCCACAAGATGATGCTCGATCACTACCAGCAGACCAAGAACCTGCTGGTCAGCTACGACATCAATCCGCTGGGCTTCTTCTAGTCCTTCAAGGCATCTCCGACTGAAGCTGGGCCATGGAAGCCCGGCTTCAGCTTGCGGGGACGCTGCGCCCTGAAGCGGGCGCCATCCTTGCCAAGCCGCCGGACCGGACGCCCGCCGGCTTGGCACCGCCGTTGCTTTCCGATCGGTGCCAGCGCACCGAAAGCGCTTGCGTGTACCGCAGGGCATCCTGCCTGTGCGGCCATAACGAGGACATAACCCATGGCTCTTGAACAAAGCAGTGCAGCCCCCGTCGGGCAAGGCACCGATTTCGAGCAGGTCAGTGCCGATTACTTCCACCATCGCCAACTGAAGAAAGGCGCCGCCGGCTGGGTCCTGCTGGTGGGCCTCGGGGTCGCCTACGTGATTTCCGGCGACTACGCCGGCTGGAACTTCGGCCTGGCCCAGGGTGGCTGGGGCGGGTTGTTCGTCGCCACCCTGCTGATGGCCACCATGTACCTGTGCATGTGCTTCGCCCTGGCCGAACTGTCCTCGATGATCCCCACCGCCGGCGGCGGCTACGGTTTCGCCCGCAGCGCCTTCGGCCCGCTCGGCGGCTTCCTCACCGGCACGGCGATCCTCATCGAATATGCCATCGCCCCGGCGGCCATCGCGGTGTTCATCGGCGCCTACTGCGAGTCGCTGTTCGGCCTCGGCGGCTGGATGATCTACCTGGCCTTCTATGTGCTGTTCATCGGCATTCACATCTTCGGCGTCGGCGAGGCGCTGAAGCTGATGTTCATCATCACTGCCGTCGCCGCCATCGCCCTGGCGGTGTTCATCGTCGGGATGGTGCCGCATTTCTCGGTGGACAAGCTGCTCGACATCCCGGTGACCGAAGCGGCTGGCGCCAGTGCGTTCCTGCCGTTCGGCTACGTCGGTATCTGGGCGGCGATCCCCTATGCGATCTGGTTCTTCCTCGCCGTGGAAGGCGTACCGCTGGCCGCCGAAGAGACCAAGGACCCGCAGCGCGACATGCCGCGCGGGCTGATCGGCGCCATGCTGGTGCTGCTGGCCTTCGCCGGGCTGATCCTGCTGGTCGGTCCGGGCGGCGCCGGCGCCAATACCCTGGTCGCCTCCGGCAACCCGCTGGTGGAGGCATTAACCACCGCCTACGGCAAATCCACCTGGATGAGCGGCTTCGTCAACCTGGTCGGCCTGGCCGGCTTGATCGCCAGTTTCTTCTCGATCATCTACGCCTACTCGCGGCAGATTTTCGCCCTCTCCCGCGCCGGCTACCTGCCGCGCAGCCTGTCGCTGACCAACAAGAGCAAGGCGCCGGTGCTGGCGCTGGTGGTGCCCGGCATCATCGGCTTCGCCTTGTCGCTGACCGGCCAGGGCGACCTGCTGATCCTGGTGGCGGTGTTCGGCGCCACTATTTCCTACGTACTGATGATGGCCGCGCACATCGTGCTGCGCCTGCGCCGTCCGGAAATGCACCGCCCCTACCGCACGCCCGGCGGCATCCTCACCTCGGGCGTCGCCCTGGTGCTGGCGTGCGTCGCGGTGGTGGCCGGCTTCCTCGTCGATCCGCGGGTGGTGATCGGCGCGGCTATCATCTATGGCGTGCTGATCGCCTATTTCGCCTTCTACAGCCGTCACCACCTGGTGGCCGGCACGCCGGAAGAGGAATTCGCCGCCATCGAAAAGGCCGAAGCGGCGCTCAAGTGACAACTCCGCCGCGCCGGTCTTGCGACGGGACCGGCGCGGCGTCGTGGAGAACCCTATGTCCAGCTTTTCCCATTCCATCGGTGGCGAGACCTGGCGCTTCGACAGCCTGCGCGAGGTCATGGCCAAGGCCAGCCCGGCGCGCTCCGGCGACTTCCTCGCCGGGGTCGCCGCTGCCAGCGACGCCGAGCGGGTCGCGGCACAGATGACCCTGGCGGACATCCCGCTCAAGCAGTTCCTCGACGAAGCGCTGATCCCCTACGAAGACGACGAAGTCACCCGGCTGATCATCGACAGCCACGACCGTGCCGCCTTCGCCCCGGTCAGCCACCTCACGGTCGGCGGCTTCCGCGACTGGCTGCTTTCCGAGCAGGCCGACGAAGCCGCCCTGCGTGCCCTGGCGCCGGGCCTGACGCCGGAAATGGCGGCGGCGGTATCGAAGATCATGCGGGTGCAGGATCTGGTGCTGGTGGCGCAGAAAATCCGCGTGATCACCCGCTTTCGCAACACCATCGGTTTGCGCGGGCGGATGGCCACCCGCCTGCAACCGAACCACCCCACCGACGATCCGGCCGGGATCGCCGCGAGCATCCTCGACGGCCTGCTCTACGGCAACGGCGATGCGGTGATCGGCATCAACCCGGCCACCGACAGCATGGCCGGCATCGCCGAGCTGCTGAAAATGCTCGACGCCATCATCCAGCGCTACGAGATTCCCACCCAGGCCTGCGTGCTGACCCACGTCACCACCTCGATAGAGGCCATCGAGCGCGGCGTGCCGCTGGACTTGGTGTTCCAGTCCATCGCCGGCACCGAGGCGGCCAACGCCAGCTTCGGCATCAGCCTGAAGATTCTCCAGGAAGGCTACGAGGCGGGCCTCTCGCAAAAGCGCGGCACCCTCGGCGACAACCTCATGTACTTCGAGACCGGCCAGGGCAGCGCGCTGTCGGCCAACGCCCACCATGGCGTCGACCAGCAGACCTGCGAGGCCCGCGCCTACGCCGTGGCACGCGCCTACAAGCCACTGCTGGTGAATACCGTGGTCGGCTTCATCGGCCCGGAGTACCTGTACAACGGCAAGCAGATCATCCGCGCCGGCCTGGAGGATCACTTCTGCGGCAAGCTGCTCGGCGTGCCCATGGGCTGCGACATCTGCTACACCAACCATGCCGAGGCCGACCAGGACGACATGGACATGCTGCTCACCCTGCTGGGCGTGGCGGGCATCAACTTCATCATGGGCATTCCCGGCTCCGACGACGTGATGCTCAACTACCAGACCACCTCCTTCCACGACGCCCTCTACGCCCGCCAGACCCTGGGCTTGAAGCCGGCGCCGGAATTCGAGGCCTGGCTGGAACGGATGGGCATCCTCATCCAGCGCGACGGCCGCGTGTGCCTCGGCGAGCAACTGCCGTCGGCGTTCCGCCAAGCGCTGGCGCAGTTGGGCTGACGGCACCGCGGGCGAATGACTTCGCCCCTACATGAGAAGCGAGACGCGAGATGAAAGACCGCACCCCCGCCACCGAGAATCCCTGGCAGCAACTGCGCAACCTGACCCCGGCGCGGATTGCCCTCGGCCGTGCCGGCACCAGCCTGCCGACCGGCGCGCAACTGGATTTCCAGTTCGCCCACGCCCAGGCGCGCGACGCCGTGCACCTGCCCTTCGAGCCGGAAACCCTCGCCGGGCAACTGGCCGCCCGTGGCCGGGAAACCCTGCTGCTGCATAGCGCGGCCGGCGACCGCGACCAGTACCTGCAACGTCCCGACCTCGGTCGCCGCCTGGACGACGCCTCGGCACGGTTGCTGGATGAACACGCCGCCACCCATCCCGAGGGCTACGACCTGGCCATCGTCGTCGCCGATGGGCTCTCGGCCCTGGCCATCCACCGGCACGCCGCACCCTTCCTGCAACGCCTGGATGAGCAGATGGCCGGCGACGGCTGGTCGCTGGCGCCCATCGTCCTCGTCCGCCAGGGCCGGGTGGCGGTGGCCGACGAGATCGGCGAACGGCTCAAGGCGAAGATGACGGTGATCCTGATCGGCGAGCGCCCCGGTCTCAGCTCGCCGGACAGCCTCGGCCTGTACTTCACCTACGGCCCGCGGGTCGGACTGACCGATGCCTGGCGCAACTGCATTTCCAACGTGCGCCTGGAAGGGCTCAGCTACGGCATGGCGGCGCACCGGCTGCTTTACCTGATGCGCGAGGCCTGCCGGCGACAGCTCTCCGGGGTCAACCTGAAGGATGAAGCGGAAATGCACAGCCTGGAAGGCGAAGGCGGCGCACCGACACGCGGCAATTTCCTCCTCCCCAGCCTCGATACCTGAACGGAAAAGCCGCCGGACATGCGGACGGCGGCTCATTCCGGGCGCTCAATCCGTAATCAAACGCTTGCTTGGATTGCGCTTTCCACAACCTTTGATGCAGCATCGAACGCAATGGCAAAGCAGTTGCGTTGCTTGGCCAGCCCACATCATGACGTCGAGGACTCCCCATGCGCATCGTCCAAGCCACCCTCGAGCACCTGGACCAGTTGACCCCGCTGTTCGTCAAATACCGCGAGTTCTATGGCGAGTTGCCTTACCCCGACTCGTCGCGCAAATTCCTCGAAACCCGCCTGCGCCGCAAGGAATCGGTGATCTACCTGGCCATGCCGGACGACGAGGACAAAATCCTCGGCTTCTGCCAGCTCTACCCGAGCTATTCGTCCCTGTCGCTCAAGCGCGTATGGATTCTCAACGACATCTACGTCACCGAAGAGGCCCGCCGCCAACTGGTGGCCGACCGCCTGCTGCAAACGGCGAAGAAAATGGCCAAGGAGACCAACGCGGTACGCATGCGCGTCTCCACCAACGCCGACAACGAAGTGGCGCAGAAGGTCTACGAATCCATCGGATTCAAGGAAGACAAGCAGTTCAAGAACTACGTGCTGCCGATCAACAACGACGAATGACCGGCCACCGTGGGCTCTTGATAGGAGCCCGCTCCGCTGGCGAAGCGCGGGTTAGTCGCCCCCGGCCCCGTCGGCCGAATGAATTCGGCCCTACAGATGCAGGCCCGACCCTCTGTAGGGCACCTCTAAAAACGTAGGCGAGGCAGTCAGCACAAGGCCTCGGCGGCCCCACAAAAACAAGCGAAAAAGCGCAGTTTACGAGCTGTAAATGAGCATTTTGATGGGGGCGCCTAGCCTGGGCTCGCATTCGAGCTTGTTTTTAACGCAGTGATGACAACGCAGGTAGTTTTTAGAGGTGCCCTGTAGGGGCGAATTCATTCGCCCATGGATCACCCCAGGCTCAGCCAAAGCCCGAACGCCAGTTGAAGCCCTAACACCGCCAACAAAGCCAACCGCCAACGCCGCGACCATCGACGGGGACGCATGGCAGCGGTCGGCTTGGGCCGCTCCAAGGCCAACTGGAACTCCGACAACGCCTCGAAGCGAACCCGTGCCTGCGGCGCCAGGGCACGCGCCAACACGCCATCCCACCCCGGCGGCAGGCGCCGGTTGAAGCGCGCCAGGGGCACGTACTGACCGTTCAGGCTCTGCTCCGGCCGTGCCACTTCCGGCCATTGACCGCTGAGCAGCCAATAGGCCAGAGCCGCCAGGGCGAACTGATCGGCGCGGCCATCCGCTCGCCGGCCGTTGCGCAGCTCCGGCGCCAACGGCACGGCATCGGGCGGGATCGGCTGGCGTCCGACACCCGGCAGGATCGCCGCATGTTCCGGCAGCAACAGCACACGCCCCTGCGCATTCATCAGGATTTGCCGCGGGCTCAGCCACAGCCCCTGCATGCCGCGTCGCTGCAACACCCGCACCGCCTCGATCAACTGGAGCAGCACGGCATGCACCTTTTCCGGCTCCAGCGGGCCACCCGCCGCCATCCAGTCGGCCAGGCTGCGCATGCCCGGTTCCGCCAGGGCGAACAACTGGAACGCATGGCGCCGCGGCTCATGGGACGACAGCACCCGCGGCAGGCTCGGCACCGAGCTGCGCCGCAACACCCACTCGCGCTGCCAGAACGCCTCGTCGGCCTCTGTTTCGGCCAGCCACAGCAGCGCCTCACGACCACTGCCGTCGCGGGCACGAAAGACCCGACGGGGCGGGCCGTAGGGACAGGCTTCGAGTAGTTGCCAGCCGTCCAGCCAGTCGCCACTCCGCCCCTCGGCCGGGGCCGGCCAGTGCTCGACCGGAGCGGGTGGCGGACGGTTGTCCGCCGCGCCCGGGAGCAACAGCACCGCCGCGCCGGGTGCCATCAGGAAAGGTTCGAGCAGCGTGCACAACTGCCCACTGCGCAGTTCCCGGCAGTTGCGTTGGAAATCCTGCAGATCGGTCACTTCGAGCAACGGCTGCGGCGCCAGCAACAGGGCCTCGCCTCGGTTCAGCGCCAGGTTGTGCTGCACCAGCGCCAGCTCGGCCTGGGCGCCCAATGGCACGCCTTCGCGCCCGGCCAAGGTCTGCAAGGCGCCGCCCTGGTAGCGCAGCAAGCCAATGGCGCCAGCCTGGAGAAACTGTGCCTCGCCGGCCTGGACCAGCAACAGCCCGGCGCTCAGGTCGGCAACGCCCTCGCCCTCGCGAGCGCTGCGGAATAGCTGCAGATTGAACGCCGCCAGCACCTGACGAGCGGCCTGGGATTCGCTCCAGCTTTCCGGGGTGCAACTGAAGTCGGCGAACAGCGCATCCAGGTGATCGTCCAGCACCTGCACCACATCGGGGCAATTGCGGGCCCAGAGCAGCGCGACCAGCAGCAGGGGCGAGCGTCCCTGGCGTCCGGCCATCCAGGTGGCCCGGGCCCGCGCCGCCTGGGTCGGAAGATCCAGTCCATGGCCCTGGGCCAGGCTGACGGCGGGATGTTCGATGAGTTGCAGCAGCATCGCGGCCCTCCTCGACAAGGTGATTCGCCTCCGGTCTTGCAGCCTTTGTGCCGCTTGCCGGCCTCTGGCGCGCCGCTTAAGGTGGCAGGCGTCGCGTTTCCGAGGTCATTTCCATGTGGTCGTTCCGTGCCTGGCGCCGCCAGCGCATCCTTGCCAAGCATCCCGTCGACCCGCAGCTCTGGGCCCGGGTCCGGCAGCGGCTACCGCTGCTGGACGGACTCAGCGCGGCGGAAGACCAGCGGCTGCGTGAACGCAGTGTGCTCTTCCTTCATGGCAAGCATCTGACCGCCCTCCCCGGCGTCGAACTCGGCACCGAGGAACGCCTGTTGCTGGCCGCCCAGGCCGAGCTGCCGCTGCTTCACCTGCCCGACCTCGACTGGTACCAGGGCTTCCATGAGCTGGTGCTCTACCCGGACGATTTCGTCAGCCCGCAGCGCCACCGCGACGCCGCCGGCGTGGAGCACGAATGGGACGACGAGCGCAGCGGCGAAGCCTGGTCCCAGGGCCCGGTGATCCTGGCTTGGCCCGGCGTCCAGGCCAGCGGCGGCTGGGAGGGCTACAACCTGGTGATCCACGAACTGGCGCATAAGCTGGACATGCTCAACGGCGACGCCAACGGCCTGCCGCCGCTGCACCGCGACATGCGCATCGGCGACTGGGCCGCCGCCATGCAGGCCGCCTACGACGACCTCAACGCCCAGCTCGACCGCGATCCGGACGCGGAAACCGCCATCGATCCCTACGCCGCGGAAGACCCGGCGGAGTTCTTCGCCGTCACCAGCGAATACTTTTTCAGCGCCCCCGACCTGCTGGACCAGGCCTACCCGGCGGTCTATGCCCAGCTCAAGGCCTTCTACCGCCAGGACCCGCTGGCCCGCCTGCGCCAGTTGCAGGCCGAGCACCCGGACTATCGAGAGAGCTGAACGCAGGGAACCAAAGACACCGAAACCAAGACCAATGGCGTACGCCTTTGTCGTGGAAACGGCCAGGGAATGTGCCTATAATCGCGGCCACTTTTTTGGCCCATCCAGGGAGTCGCCCCATGAGCTACAGCAAGATCCCGGCCGGCAAAGACCTGCCGAACGACATCTACGTCGCTATCGAGATCCCGGCCAACCATGCGCCGATCAAGTACGAGATCGACAAGGACACCGACTGCCTGTTCGTCGACCGCTTCATGGCGACCCCGATGTTCTATCCGGCCAACTACGGCTACATCCCCAACACCCTGGCCGACGACGGCGACCCGCTGGACGTCCTGGTCGTGACTCCCTACCCGGTGGCGCCGGGCTCCGTGATCCGCGCCCGTCCGGTCGGCGTGCTGCACATGACCGACGAAGCCGGCGGCGATGCCAAGCTGGTTGCCGTCCCGCACGACAAGCTGAGCCAACTGTACGTGGACATCAAGGAATACACCGACCTGCCCGCCCTGCTCCTGGAGCAGATCAAGCACTTCTTCGAGAACTACAAAGACCTCGAAAAAGGCAAGTGGGTGAAAGTCGAGCGCTGGGGCAACGCCGAAGAAGCCCGCGCAGAAATCATGAAGGCAGTTGCGGCTTATCAAAAATAAGCCAAAGCTACCCCCTAAAAGCCGGCCACAAGCCGGCTTTTTTATTGCCTGGGGAAAACGCCCGGCAGCCACGCTCCGAGGCACGGCCACCGAGGCAGGCGGTCACTTGGCCGACGTCAGCGTGCTGTAGCTGCTGATGAGATTGCGGTAATCCGGGATGTGGTTGGAGAACAACGCCGCCAGGCCCTCGATGTCGTTGCGCCAATCGCGGTGCAGCTCGCAGGCCACGCCGAACCAGGTCATCAGTTGGGCGCCGGCCGCCTCCATGCGGCGCCAGGCGGCGTCACGGGTGATTTCGTTGAAGGTACCGGAAGCGTCCGTGACCACGAACACCTCATAGCCCTCCTCCAGCGCGGACAGGGCCGGGAACGCAACGCACACTTCGGTGACCACGCCGGCGATGATCAGCTGCTTCTTGCCCGTGGCCTTGACCGCGTTGACGAAGTCCTCGTTGTCCCAGGCGTTGATGTTGCCAGGGCGGGCGATGTAGGGCGCCTCGGGGAACTGCTCCTTCAGCTCCGGCACCAGCGGGCCATTGGGACCGGTCTCGAAACTGGTGGTGAGGATGGTCGGCAGCTTGAAATACTTGGCCAGGTCGCCCAACGCCAGCACGTTGTTCTTGAACTTGTCAGGCTCGATGTCCCGCACCAGCGAGAGCAGCCCCGCCTGGTGATCGACCAGCAAGACGGCAGCATCGTTCTTGTCGAGGCGCTTGTATTGGAAGGACATGGTGATCTCCTTGTTTCGATTGAGGCCATGCGGAACATGGCCGAAGGAGTCAGGGCACTGAGGCGCTCGGCTCTCATGGACAGGTCCTGGCGACCGGAACAAGCTGCCCTGAGCAGGATTTATCGAGATCGCTCCTGGGAGTCCTGTCGTCGCAGCCGGCGGCCCGGACAATTGCCCATGGTCTCCGACTTGGCAGGACTCATCATCCGCCCCACGAATCCGGCGTGGGATTAATCAGAGTAGTCAGCATCCCGCTCCGCTGACTGACCGTCAGTCGTTCCCCCGGCCGAATCGCAGCTGCGCGATGCGTCTTCAGGCTTACGCCCCGCTGGAATGGACCTCCCAAAGTCTCAGCGCAATGATTGCCACCTGCCACTATGCTTAACAGCGAAAAGCCACTGCCCCTCCGACGAGTACCAGCCGTGGCATCGACTCCCGGTGAGAGAGGGCTGCCATGAAACTCGGCGCCGTACGTCATGTGCTGTTCGCCTGCCTGCTCGGCATGGTGGTGGCGGTAGGTCATAGCCAGTGGTCGGGCCCGGACAAAGGGCCCGCGGCGGTATCGGACAAGCGGGTGATATTCCTCGCCTCCGACTTCCGCAACGGCGGTGTGGTGGGCGTGTACCGGAGCTTCGAGCGCGCGGCCAAGCTGCTCGGTTGGCAGGTGCGGGCGCTGGACGGGCGGGGCGATGCCGACGAGCTGCGGCGTATCGCCGACCAGGCCCTGCGAGAGGCGCCGGACGGCGTGGTGCTGGGGGGTTTTGGACTGGCTGCACTGGGTACGCCACCCAAACTCCTCCAGCAGCGCGACATTCCCGTGGTGGGCTGGCACGCCGGCGACCATCCGGGACCGAACGAATGGCTGTTCAGCAATGTCACCACCGATCCGCTGGTGGTCGCGGACATGGCCGCCGAATTGGTGATCGGCGATGGCCCGGTCGGTGTGGTGATCTTCACCGACAGCCACTTCGCCATCGCCACCGCCAAGTCCCAGCGCATGGCCGAACGTGTGGCCGCCTGCCCGAACTGCCGGGTGCTGAGTGTCGAGGACCTGGCCATTTCCCGGGCATCGACGGACGTGGAAAAACGGGTCGAGCAGCTCCAGCAGCGCTTCGGCGCGGCCTGGACTCACACCCTGGCGATCAACGACGTGTATTTCGACCATATGCACCTGCCCCTGGCCCGGCTCGGGCGCAAGGACATCCGCCTCATCTCGGCCGGCGACGGCTCCTCCAAAGCGCTGGGGCGGATCTACTCCGGACTGTCGCAACAGATCGCCACCATCGCCGAACCCCTCGGCGCCCATGGCTGGCAACTGGTGGACGAGCTCAACCGCGCCTTCGCCGGCGAACCGCCCAGCGGCTTCGTCGCCCAACCGCTGCTGATCACCACCGAGGTCCTGCGCCAGAGCGAAACCATCACCATCGAGCTGGATAGCAGCTACGAGGACGCCTACCTGCGCCTCTGGCGGCCTAAGTGAGCCCCATGGTTTTCCCGGATTGCGCTGCGCTTACCCGGGCTACGACCGAACCGTAGGGGCGGGTTCATTCGTCCGGCGAGGGTGGGTTTGGGCGAATGAATTCGCCCCTACGAAGACGAGAAAAACGCTCCACAAAACGCACGATGCCCAGGGTTCTCGCCCTGGGCATCGCAACTCACTCGTCTTCTTCACCCGGCGGTGGGCCGGGTGGCGGGCCTTCGCGATCACCGCCGCCGGGGCCGCCCGGTGGATGATCCGGCGCAGCCGCCAACTTGCCGTCGAAATCGCGGCAGACACCCTTCATCGCCCGCTTGCCGTCCCGGCCGGTGAACGACACGGCAGCGCCTTCGGTTTTCCCGGCGCAGGCCGCGAAAGCCTCGGGCGGCGGCATGCGTGGCTTGCCGTCGTCCGGTGGCGGCTGTCGCTCGTCGGCCGCCTGCCCGCAGGCGGCCAATGTTGCCAGGACCACACCGCCCATAATCCCCTTCCATCCCGTCCGCATAACTACCCCTCTCGCTGAAACCGATGGCGATCAAAGCACAGCGCGGCCTTTCGCGGCGGGCGTTTACCCAGAATTTACCGGTTGCTACAAAGTGGATACAGGTTCGCCCGCGACTTCGTACAACTGATAAGCTGCACCTTTTTTGTGCGAGCCATCCATGAGCCTGATCGATCTCCTGCTGCTGGTCCTCGCCGGCTTCGCCGCCGGCGGCATGAATGCCCTGGCTGGTGGCGGTACGTTCTTTTCCTTTCCCGCTCTCCTCGCCACCGGCCTGCCGCCGGTCACCGCCAACGCCACCAACGCCGTCGCCCTCTGGCCGGCCAGCCTCGCCGGGGCCTGGGCCGCGCGCGGCTCGTTGCGGCCGCTGGGGCGTTACCTGCTGCCGCTGCTGATCGCCGGCCTGCTCGGCGGGTTGGGTGGCGGACTGCTGCTGCTTGCCGGCGGCGATTCGGTGTTCCGCGTATTGATCCCCTGGCTGCTGCTCGCCGCCACCGCCCTGTTCGCCGCCAGCCCCTGGCTCAGCCGCTGGCTCGCGGCGCGGCGCCAGGAAGCCGAGCGTCCGCCGCACACGCCGCTGTCCATCGGTGCCCACGTCGGCGTATCCATCTACGGCGGGTATTTCGGCGCCGGCATGGGCATCCTCCAGCTCGCCGCCTTTTCCATCGAAGGCCATCCGCTGGCCCGCGCCAACGCGCTGAAGAACCTCATTTCGGCAGTGATCTACAGCATCGCCACCGTAACCTTCGTAGTGGCCGGACGGGTGAGCTGGAGCGAGCTGGCGATCCTGCTGGTCGGCGCCACCCTCGGCGGTTACGTCGGCGGCGCCCTCGGCGAACGGCTGCCGCCGCGTCTGCTGCGCGCCTTCGTGATCCTGGTCGGCAGCGCCATGACGCTCTACTACTTCTACGCCACCTATTTCGCCGGCTGAGCGGGCGCCCGTCGATTTGCCCGTCCGGCGCGGCTCTGCTAGTGTCGCGCCCGTTCCAGACCCGCCGAGACCGCCGCCATGGCCCGCAAGAAAGCCGCCCTCGATTTCGAACAGTCACTCGCCGACCTGCAAGCCCTGGTCGAGCGCCTGGAGAGTGGCGAGCTGTCGCTGGAAGACTCGCTGACCGCCTTCGAGCAGGGCATCCGCCTGACCCGCGACTGCCAGGCCGCGCTGAGCCAGGCCGAGCAGAAGGTGCAGATTCTCCTCGAGCGCGACGGCGAGCTGGAGGAAGCGCCTTTCGAGACGGATTCCGACGCATGATCGAGACCTACCAGGCGCGCTGCCAGGCGCGTGTCGATGCCGCCCTGGCCAATCTGTTCCAGCCCTCCCACCCGGAGCTGGAGCGCCTCTACCAAGCCATGCGCTACAGCGTGATCAACGGCGGCAAGCGGGTCCGTCCGCTGCTGGTCTACGCCGCCTGCGAAGCCCTCGACGGCGATGTCGGCCGGGCCGACGGCGCGGCCTGCGCGGTGGAGCTGATCCACGCCTACTCGCTGGTCCATGACGACCTGCCGGCCATGGACGATGACGACCTGCGCCGTGGCCAGCCCACCACCCACAAGGCGTTCGACGAAGCCTGCGCCATCCTCGCCGGCGATGGCTTGCAGACCTTGGCCTTCGAAGTGCTCGCAGACCCGCGCGGCAACCCGCGCGAAATCGAACTGCGCCTGGCGATGATCACCGCCCTGGCGCGCGCTGCCGGCCCGGCCGGAATGGTCGGCGGCCAGGCCATCGACCTCGGCTCGGTAGGCCGCAAGCTGGACCGCCAGGCCTTGGAAACCATGCACCGGCACAAGACCGGCGCGCTGATCGAAGCCAGCGTGCAGCTCGGCGCCCTGGCCAGCGGCCAGGCCGACGACATCGCGCTGAAAGCCCTGCACCAGTACGCCCAGGCTATCGGCCTGGCATTCCAGGTGCAGGACGACATCCTCGACGTGGAAAGCGACACCGCCACCCTGGGCAAGACCCAGGGCAAGGACCAGGCCAACGACAAACCCACCTACCCCGCCCTGCTCGGCCTCGACGCGGCCAAGGCCTATGCCCAAGACCTGCGCGACCAGGCCCTGCACGCCCTGCGTGCCTTCGGCGATGCCGCCGAGCCGCTGCGCGAACTGGCGCGTTTCATCGTCGAACGGCGCAACTGATCCGCCCTACCCTTGCTGACCGCTGAATACCCGCGTATTCGGCGGGTTGGGCTTGGTTTCCGATCCCTCGATGGCCTCCTAAGCTGGACTCTCTAACAAAAAGAGACGCCGGAGCCGTCGCATGCCCTTTGCCGCCCTGTTGATCGCCAACCGTGGCGAGATCGCCATCCGTATCGCCCGCGCCGCCGCCGAGCTGGGCATCCGCAGCGTGGCAGTGCACGCCGAAGACGACGCCGGCTCGCTGCACACCCGCAAGGCCGATCTCAGCGTGCCGCTCGCCGGACGCGGCGCGGCAGCGTATCTGGACATGCGCCAACTGATCGACATCGCCCTGGCCCAGGGCTGCGACGCCCTGCATCCCGGCTACGGCTTCCTCAGCGAAAACGCGACCTTCGCCCGCCTCTGCGCCGAGGCCGGCATCCGCTTCATCGGCCCGGCGCCGGAGGTGCTGGAAGTCTTCGGCGACAAGGCCAGGGCCCGTGAGCTGGCCGAGCGCTGCGGCGTGCCGCTGGCGGCCGGCAGCAACCGGGCGACCCGCCTGGAGGACGCCCGCGCCTTTCTCGCCGACGGGCCGATCATGCTCAAGGCCCTGGCCGGTGGGGGCGGGCGCGGCATGCGCGCAGTCCGCGAGGCGAGCGAGCTGGAGGAGGCCTACGCCCGCTGCCAGTCCGAAGCACGCACGGCCTTCGGCAATGGCGACCTCTACGTCGAGCGGCTGATCGAAAATGCCCCGCACATCGAGGTGCAAGTGATCGGCGACGGCCACCGTGTCACCCACCTATGGGAACGCGATTGCAGCCTGCAACGGCGCCACCAGAAGCTCATCGAACTCGCCCCCAGTCCGGGCCTCGACGCCGCGCTGCGCCAACGCATCCTCGACGCCGCCCTGACCCTGGCGGAGGCCACCCACTACCAGGGCATCGGCACCTTCGAGTTCCTGGTGGACGCGGCGCGCGGCGACTTCGTGTTCATGGAGGCCAACCCGCGTATCCAGGTCGAACACACCGTGACCGAGGCCATCACCGGCGTCGATCTGCTGCACGCCCAGCTGCGCCTCGCCGCGTGCGCCCGTCTCGACGAACTGGGCCTGGCGCAGCCGCCGGCGACCCGTGGCAGCGCGATTCAACTGCGGATCAACCTGGAAAGCATGCAGGCGGACGGCAGCGCCCGCTCCAGCGGTGGCACTCTCGCCGCCTATGAGCCGCCGAGCGGGCCGGGCATCCGCGTCGATGGCTACGGCTACGCCGGCTACACCACGTCCCCGAGCTACGACTCGCTGCTGGCCAAGCTGATCGTCCACGGCGACGACCATGCCTCCGCCCTGCGCCGCACCTACCGCGCCCTCTGCGAGTTCCGTCTGGAAGGCGTGGCGAGCAATATCCATTTCCTGCAAAACCTGCTGCGCCGTCCCGAGCTGGCGGACAACCGGGTCGACACCCGCTTCATCGAGCGCCACATCGCCGAACTGCTGGCACCCCAGGCGCAGGCCCACCCGCACCTGTATGTCCCCGTCGAGGCCGCTACGGAAACCCGCCCGCACCAGGCCGATGCCCCACCCGGCTGCCTGCCGCTGGCGGCACCGAGCCAGGGCGTGCTGGTAAGCCTGGACGTACAGGTCGGCGACGCCGTCGCCGTGGGCCAGACGGTGGCGGTGCTGGAAGCCATGAAGATGGAATTCGTGGTCAAGGCCCGCCAGAGCGGCATCGTCCGGGCGCTGGCCGCCGAACCCGGCGCCAGCCTGTTCGAGGGCACCGCGTTGCTGTTTCTCGAACCGGCGGACGTGGACGGCCCGGCGCTGGCCAGCGAAGAGCAGCTCGACCTCGACCACATCCGCGCCGACCTCGCCGAGGTCCTCGAACGCCACGCCCTGACCCGCGATGAGCGCCGCCGGGAAGCCGTGGCGAAACGGCGCCGCACTGGGCAGCGCACCGCCCGCGAAAACCTCGCCGACCTGCTCGACGCGGGCAGCTTCAACGAATATGGCGCCCTCGCCCTGGCCGCCCAGCGCCGGCGCCGCTCGGCGGAAGAACTGCTGCAGCTCAGCCCGGCCGACGGCCTGGTGGCCGGCATCGGCACGGTCAACGCCGAACGCTTCGGCGCCGAGGCGGCACGCTGCATGGCGCTGGCCTACGACTACACGGTGTTCGCCGGCACCCAGGGGGTGATGAACCACAAGAAGACCGACCGCCTGCTGCAACTCGCCGAGCAATGGCGACTGCCGCTGGTGCTGTTCGCCGAGGGTGGCGGCGGGCGGCCGGGCGACACCGATTTCGTCGGCGTCGCCGGCCTCGACTGCCACACCTTCGTCGGCATGGCCCGGCTGTCGGGGTTGGTGCCGCTGGTGGGAATCGTTTCCGGCCGCTGCTTCGCCGGCAACGCCGCGCTGCTCGGCTGCTGCGACGTGATCATCGCGGCGAAGGATGCCAGCCTCGGTATGGCCGGCCCGGCGATGATCGAGGGCGGCGGCCTCGGCCGCTTCGCCCCGGAAGAGGTCGGCCCGGTCAGCGTGCAGGCGCCGAACGGGGTGATCGACGTGCTGGTCGAGGACGAGGCCGACGCGGTGCGGGTGGCGCGGCAATACCTGTCCTATTTCCAGGGCCCGCTCGACGACTGGCAGTGCGCCGACCAGCGCCTGCTGCGCCAATCGATCCCGGAAAACCGCCTGCGTGTCTACGACATCCGCCAGCTCATCGAAACCCTCGCCGACAGCGGCTCGGTGCTGGAGCTGCGCCGGCAGTTCGCGCCGGGCATGATCACCGCCCTCGTCCGCATCGAAGGGCGGCCGTTCGGCTTGCTGGCCAACAACCCCGCCCACCTGGGCGGTGCCATCGACTCGGCTGCCGGCGACAAGGCCGCACGCTTCATGCAGCTCTGCGATGCCTTCGACCTCCCGTTGCTGTCGCTCTGCGACACCCCCGGCTTCATGGTCGGCCCGGAGGCGGAGAAACAGGGCACGCTGCGCCACGTCTCGCGCATGTTCGTCGCCGCCGCCAGCCTGACGGTGCCGTTCTTCACCGTGGTGCTGCGCAAGGGCTACGGGCTCGGCGCCCAGGCCATGGCCGCCGGCAGCTTCCATTCGTCGCTGTTCACCCTCGCCTGGCCCACCGGCGAATTCGGCGCCATGGGCCTGGAAGGCGCGGTGCGCCTGGGCTTCGCCAAGGAGCTGGCGGCCCAGCCGGACGAGACGGCCCGCCAGGCGCTGTTCGACAAGCTGGTGGCCAAGGCCTACGACAAAGGCAAGGGCCTCAACATGGCCAGCTACCTGGAAATCGACGGCGTGATCGACCCGGCGGAAACCCGCGCCTGGCTGATACGCGGCCTCAATTCCGTGCCCCAACCGCCACGCTGGGACGGCAAGAAACGCCCCTTCATCGACACCTGGTGAACCCCATGCGCGACTACGAACACCAACGGCTCGACGTCAACGGCATCCAGCTCAGCCTCTACTCGGCCGGCCCGGCGAACGGCCGCCCGGTCTGGCTGCTGCACGGCTTCCCCGAGTGCTGGTACGCCTGGCACCCGCAGATCGACGCGCTGGCCGCCGCCGGCTACCGGGTACACGCCCCGGAGATGCGCGGCTACGGCCAGAGCAGCGCGCCACGGGAGATCGGCGCCTACGCCCTGCTGACCCTGTGCGATGATATCCTCGGCGCCATGGACACCCTGGGCGAACGCACGGTTTGCGTGGTCGGCCACGACTGGGGCGCGGTGGTCGCCTGGCACCTGGCGCTGCGGGCGCCGGAGCGGGTCCAGGCCCTCGGCGCCTTCTCGGTGCCCTACGGCGGACGGCCGAAACGCCCGGCCACCGAGATCATCCGCGAAGCCAGCGCAGGACGCTTCAACTACATCCTGCACTTCCAGGAACCGGGCGTGGCCGAAGCCGAACTGGATGCCGACATCGAACGCAGCCTGCGCCTGCTGCTCGGCGAACTCGACCGGCCCCTGCTGCACGACCGCCCGGCCGGCCACGGCCTGTTCGACGGCCTCCCCGCACACCCGCCGCTACCGGCCTGGTGCGACGCCGACACCTTCGACGCCTACCGGCAGAGCCTGGCGCGCGGCTTCCACGGCCCACTCAACTGGTACCGCAACTTCGAACGCAACCGGGAGGAAACCGCCCCCTTCGCCGGCCAGTTGGTGACACCGCCGACGCTGTTCCTGGTCGGCGACAACGACCCGGTGGCCCGCCTGGAAGCCCACACCCTCAAACGCATGGCCGACGTCGTACCGCGCCTGGAACAACACCGCCTGCCGAACTGCGGCCACTGGCTGCAAGGCGAACAGCCGCAGCGGGTGAACGCGCTATTGCTGGACTTTCTCGCGCGCCACTACCCTGCCTGACCGCTCGGTGACGGGACGTTTGGGCTGTGATGTATGCATCGGGTAAACTGCCGCATCTTTTACGCCTATAACGATCCGCCTGATGCCCAAGACGTTCCACGAGATCCCCCGCGAGCGCCCCGAAACGCCGCTGCTCGACCGTGCCGACACCCCGCAGCAGCTGCGTCTGCTGGGCGAGGCGGAGCTCGAGGTGCTCGCCGACGAGCTGCGCCAGTACCTGCTGTACACGGTCGGGCAGACCGGCGGGCATTTCGGCGCCGGCCTCGGCGTGATCGAACTGACCATCGCCCTGCACTACGTCTTCGACACACCCGACGACCGGCTGGTCTGGGACGTCGGCCACCAGGCGTATCCGCACAAGATCCTCACCGGCCGCCGCGAACGCATGAGCACCCTGCGCCAGAAGGACGGCATCGCCGCCTTCCCGCGCCGCTCGGAAAGCGAGTACGACACCTTCGGCGTCGGCCACTCCAGCACCTCCATCAGCGCCGCCCTGGGCATGGCCATCGCCGCCCGCCTGCAAGGCAGCAAGCGCAAGAGCGTGGCGGTGATCGGCGACGGCGCGCTGACCGCTGGCATGGCCTTCGAGGCGCTGAACCACGCCTCGGACGTGAAGGCCGACATGCTGGTGGTGCTCAACGACAACGACATGTCCATTTCGCGCAACGTCGGCGGGCTGTCCAACTACCTGGCGAAGATCCTCTCCAGCCGCACCTACGCCAGCATGCGCGAAGGCAGCAAGAAGGTCCTCTCGCGCCTGCCCGGCGCCTGGGAAATCGCCCGCAAGACCGAAGAACACGCCAAGGGCATGCTGGTCCCCGGCACGCTGTTCGAAGAGCTGGGCTGGAACTACATCGGCCCCATCGACGGCCATGACCTGCCGACCCTGCTCGCCACCCTGCGCAACATGCGCGACCTGGAAGGCCCGCAGTTCCTCCACGTGATCACCAAGAAGGGCAAGGGCTTCGCCCCGGCCGAAGTCGACCCCATCGGCTACCACGCGATCACCAAGCTGGAGCCCCTGGGCGCGGCGCCGAAACAGGCCGGCGGGCCGAAGTACTCCAACGTGTTCGGCCAGTGGCTGTGCGACATGGCCGCCGCCGACACCCGCCTGATGGGCATCACCCCGGCGATGAAGGAAGGCTCGGACCTCGTCGCCTTCAGCGAGCGCTTCCCGGAGCGCTACTTCGACGTCGCCATCGCCGAGCAGCACGCCGTCACCCTGGCGGCCGGCATGGCCTGCGAAGGCGCCAAGCCGGTGGTGGCGATCTACTCCACCTTCCTCCAGCGCGCCTACGACCAGTTGGTCCATGACGTCGCGGTGCAGAACCTCGACGTGCTGTTCGCCATCGACCGCGCCGGCCTGGTGGGCGAAGACGGCCCAACCCACGCCGGCAGCTTCGACCTCTCCTACCTGCGCTGCATCCCCGGCATGCTGGTGATGACCCCCAGCGACGAGAACGAGATGCGCCGCCTGCTCACCACCGGCTACCTGTTCGAAGGCCCGGCCGCCGTGCGCTACCCGCGCGGCAGCGGGCCGAACGCCGCCATCGAGCCCGGCCTGGAGCCGCTGGAAATCGGCAAGGGCGTCGTCCGCCGCCAGGGCCAGGGCGTGGCCTTCCTGGTGTTCGGCGTGCAACTCGCCGATGCGCTCAAAGTGGCCGAAGGGCTGGACGCGACCGTCGCCGACATGCGCTTCGTCAAGCCGCTGGACGAGGCCTTGGTACGCCAGTTGGCAGACAGCCACGAGTTGCTGGTGACCGTCGAGGAAAACGCCGTGATGGGCGGCGCCGGCAGTGCGGTGAATGAATTCCTGGCCCGCGAGGGTCTGCGCGTCCCGGTGCTCAACCTGGGCCTGCCCGACTACTACGTCGAGCACGCCAAGCCGGCCCAGATGCTCGCCGAGTGCGGCCTCGACGCCGTCGGCATCGAAGCTGCGGTGCGCGCGCGCCTGGCCAGATCGAACGATTGATTGTGCGTTACCCGCCACCATCCAGGCGGCGGGCGTGATTGACCGAGGTCGCCCTAGGCCGCAAAGGCCAAAGGCGTGAAAAGGGAAGCAGGTGAGCCATCCGGCGATGCCTGCGCTGCCCCCGCAACGGTAACCGGCCGCGATCCCCAGGATCGCTGCGCTCCCGATCGCCACTGAGCACGCCGCTCGGGAAGGTGGGAGCGTAGGCGCCGGCAGCCCGGAGACCTGCCTCGATCGACTGCGAACGATGTTGCGGAGGGCAGCATCGTCAAGCGTCGGCGCCCTGCGTCCGCCCTTGCCTGCCCTCCTCGAAAGTCTTTCCCACTTTTGAGGTTGATCCATGAAACTGTCCCGACTCACCCTGGCCGTTGCGCTGCTGCCTGTCACCGGCTTCGCTGCCGAACCCGAAACCTACGACGACGCCCTCAAGCTCCCCGCCCTGGTGGTCACCTCCGGCCGTCAGGTGGAGCCGCAGCGCCAGGCCACCGCCGCCACCACCGTGTTCACCCGCAAGGACATCGAGCGCCTGCAGGTGCGCAGCGTGCCGGAACTGCTGGGGCGGGTGCCGGGCTCGTCGCTGGTGCAGAGCGGCGGACGCGGTAGCCAGACCGGCCTGTTCCTGCGCGGCACCTCACCCGCGCAAACCCTGGTACTGGTGGACGGACAGCGGATCGGCAGCGCCTCCAGCGGTACGCCGAGCCTGGAATTCCTCGCCATCGACCAGATCGAGCGGGTCGAAGTCACCCGCGGCCCCCGCTCGTCGCTCTATGGCTCCGATGCCATCGGCGGCGTGGTGCAGATCTTCACGCGCCGGGGCGAACCCGGCTTGCAGCCCCGCCTGCGGATCGCGGCCGGCAGCCACAACACCTTCGAGCGCAGCCTCGGGCTTTCCGGTGGCGACGCCGCCACCACCTTCAACCTCGGCGCCAGCATGGATGACACCCGCGGCATCGACCGGACCCGCGACAACCTCGGCGGCGACGCCGACCGCGATGCCTTCCGCAACCGCGCCCTGAGCTTCAGCCTCAGCCACCAGCTCAACGACAGCCTGGAAGCGGGCCTGACTGTGCTCGACCAGCGCGGCCAGGCCGAATACGACGACGCCAACGCCTTCGCCTCTGGCCAGCCCAGCGACGACTTCCTGCTGAGCAGCGCGTCCGGCTATCTCCAGGCACGGTTCAACGACGTCTGGACCAGCAAGCTGTCCCTCGGCCACAGCGAAGACAAGCGCGACACCAGTGACCCGACCAACCCCTTCGGCAACTTCACCTTCAACACCTACCGCGACTCCGCCACTTGGCAGAACACCCTGCAGCTCACCGAGCAGCACCAACTGCTGGCCGGCCTCGACTGGTACGAAGACAAACTGCACAGCACCACGGCCTTCAACGAGACCGAGCGCTGGAACCAGGCGGCCTTCATCCAGCACCGTTACCAGGACGAGTGGTTCGGCACCGAACTGGGCCTGCGGCACGACAAGAACGAGCAGTTCGGCAGCGAGAACAGTTGGAACGCCGCCCTGCGCGTACCGGTCGGCACACTGGACGAGGTGATGCTGTCCTATGGAGAAGGCTTCCGCGCGCCGACCTTCAACGACCTGTATTTCCCCGACTTCTGCTCGTCGTTCGGCTGCTTCGCCAGCGCCAACCCCAACCTGAAACCGGAGCGCTCCAAGACCTACGAACTGCAATGGCGCCATCAGCTCGCCAACGACGGCAGCTTCGACGTCTCGCTGTACCGGACCGACATCCGCGACATGATCACCCTGGATGAAAACTTCATCCCGCAGAACGTCGCCACCGCCCGCATCAACGGCCTCGAAGCGAGCTGGAACCAGACGCTGTTCGGCTGGCACACCCGCCTCAGCGCCGGCCTCATCGACCCGCGCGACCGCGACAGCGGGCACACGCTGCAACGCCGCGCCAAACGCACCTTCAGCCTCTACCTGGACCGCGAGTTCGGCGACTTCTCGGCCGGGCTCGGCTGGCAGTTGGTCAGCCAGCGCTTCGATGACGCCGCCAACACCATCGAAGTACCGGGCTACGGCGTCCTGGGCGTCCGCGCCGGCTGGCAGATGACCCCGGAACTGCGCTGGGAAGCCAAGGTGGACAACCTCCTGGACCGCGATTACTTCAGCACCACCTACGGCCGGATGGACGGCCGCTACGGCTACCGCGAAGAAGGCCGCACCGGCTTGCTGTCGCTCACCTGGACGCCCACGCTCTAACACACCGGGGCGCCGGTGTTCTGAACGAAACACCGGTACCCCGCTTCTCCACTTTCCCCTTGCCCGCTCCAGCGCCTTGCGCTTGGATAGGGAAAGACGTCACCGGAGAAGCACCATGTTTTCCCGCTTGCTGTTACTGCCCCTCATCCTGCTCCTGGCCGCCTGCCAGACCACCCGGCTGGAGCGGGACTTCGACCCCAACCGCGACTTCGCCGCCTACCGCAGTTGGAGCTGGCAGGAACCCGCACTGCAATACCGCCCCGACGACCCGCGCCTGAAGAGCGATCTCACCGAACAACGCATCCGCGAGGCAGTCTCCGAGCAACTCGACCAGCGCGGCCTGCGCCCGGCACAGGCCGGCAGGGCGGGGGACGTGAAGGTGCAGGTCTGGCTGATCGTCGACAAGCGCCGCGACGAAGTCACCACCCACTACGGCGGCTTCTGGGGCGGGCCGTGGAACGGCTACTGGGGCGGACCGGGCTACAGCGAGACGCGTACCCTCGACTACCAGGTCGGCACCCTGCAGATCGACCTCTACGACGGCAAGGACGGCAAGCTGGTCTGGCGCGGCAGCGGCGAGCAGATCATGCGCAGCGCCCAGCCGAACCCGAACGAGCGCGCCGCCGCCATCCGCGAAACGGTGGCGAAAGTCCTCTCCCAATACCCGCCGCACTGAGGCCGCCGTGGACACGCCCAACCTCACCCACCGCCCCGCCACGGACGACGACCTACGCCAAGTGGTCGACTTCGTGCAGACACCGGACGAACTCTTCTTCGCCTACCCCAAGGGCACCTGGCCACTCACCGTCGAACAGCTCGCCGCCGCCCGCGCCGAGCGGCGCGGCAGTACCCTTGCACTGCTCGACGGCCGCCCCGCCGGCTACGCCAACTTCTACCAATGGCATCCCGGCGAAAGCTGCGCCCTCGGCAACCTGATGATCGCCCCCTGGGCCCGCAGCCGGGGCGTGGCGCGCTACCTCATCGGCGTGATGGAGCGACAGGCCCGCGAGCACTTCGATGCCCGCCGCCTGGACATCTCCTGCTTCAACGCCAACGCCGCCGGGCTGCTGCTCTACACCCGGCTCGGCTATACGCCGAAGGAAGTCGTCGAACGCAGCGACCCGCAGGGCCAGCGGGTCGCCCTGATCCGCCTGGAGAAAGCCCTTGGTTGATGCGCAGCGGGTCCTCATTCTGGTCGCCAGCGGCCCGAGCACGCCCGCGCGCTGCGCCGCACCCTTCCACGTCGCCACCCTGCTCGCCTGCATGGACGCCAACGTCACCCTCTACCTCACCGGCGAAGCCACCCAACTGGCCCACCGAACCGTCGCGGAAAGCCTGCGCGCCGTGGAAGGCGGCGAGCCCGTGCTGCATTTCATCCAGCAGGCGAAGCACGCCGGCGCCCGCCTGCTGATGTGTCGCCAACCCGGCGTGCCCCTGGACCCGGAGGCGCTGATCGACGAACTGGATGAAATCGCCAGCGGCGGCGAGCTGGCGCAACTCATCCTCGAATGCGACAAGGTGCTCAGCCTGTGAACCTGCACGGCCTGGACTTCCCCGAGGGGCTGCTCTACGCCCCCGCTCACAACCTCTGGCTGCGCGAAGAGGCGGACGGCAGCGTCACCCTCGGTCTCACCGCCTACGGCTGCGCGCTCTACGGGCAGATCTTCGCCTTCACCGCCAAGCGCCCCGGCACCCGCATCGAGGCGGAGCGCAGCTTCGGCGTGGTGGAATTCGCCAAGGCCGCCGCCTCGGCGCGCAGCCCGCTGGCCGGCGAACTGCTGGAAGCCAACGACGCCCTGCTGCAACGCCCCGGCCTGATCAACCGCGACTGCTACGGCGAAGGCTGGATGGTGCGCCTGCGCCCGGACGACTGGCCCACCCAGCGCTCCGCCTTCCTCCAGGGCGAAGCAGCCGTGGCGGCCTTCGCCGAACGCATGCGCCAGGACGGCTTCGACCCCGCCGACAACGGCGTGCAAGCGCTGCGAACCGACTAGCCTCCGACACGGTCAGTAAAGGGGCTGCCCACCATCAAGGACGCCCCCATGAACGTAATGCTGGTCACGTTAAGTCATGCACGTTTGCTCCCCTCTCCCGTTTACGGGAGAGGGGCTGGGGGAGAGGGTCGAAAACACCGAGAAACTGCCGGCTCACCTCTCCCCAAAGGGGCGAGGGACTAATCACGCTTAAGTGGACAGTATTACGCCCATGAACGACCTGACGCCCCCTACCTTCGATGGCCAGCAGTGGAGCAACGCTGCGGACGACCCGATCCGCATCGAAGCCCCCCGCGAAGAGTGGCCGCAGCGCTACGACGAAGAAGCCGCCCGCATCCGCGACGCCCTGGCCGAGCGCGGCATCGCCGGCGTGCGCCTGGAACACTTCGGCAGCACCGCCGTGCCGGGCCTGGCGGCCAAGCCGATCATCGACATCCTGCTCATTCCCCCGCTGGACGCCGACTGGCAGCGCCTGGTCGAACCACTGGAGGCGCTTGGCTACCAGTTCTGGCGCAGCAACCCGGCGACCCAGCGGATGTTCTTCGTCAAAGGCATGCCACCCTTCGGCCAGGGCCGCACCCACCACGTCCACGTCATGGGCCTGGACGAAGCCGACCGCCACCTGCTGTTCCGCGACTATCTGCGCACCCACCCCGAAGACGCCCAGGCCTACGCCTGCCTCAAGCACGAACTGGCCGAACGTTATCCCCACGACCGCGAGGCCTACACACGCGGCAAGGACGCCTTCGTCGCCACCCTCCTCGGCCGCCAACAAGCCGCCATGTCCGCCCCGGACCAAGGCGGCCCGGTGATACCCGACGCCCAGCCGTAGTCCGGCGCGGGCCAATCCCGGATTGCGCTGGGGCTTATCCGGACTACAACGCCGCTGCCCTACCGTAGGGGAAAATTCATTCGTCCGCCTTAAAGCGATTCGGAACCTGCATTGCTCAGCCTTATACGGGGAGGCTTTCGAAACCCCTTATAACCAGCACTATAATGCTGACTAAAATACTCTATCAGCATAATTCCGGCACTTTATTGCTGATATTGGCAAAACGAGATACCTTTTCAGCATTAAAGTTCTGACTCAAAAATCCGCGATATGCCCGAACAACTCACAATACAAACCTACGTCGACGGCCAATGGCACGACGCTCTGGTGCTCACTGTAGAAAACTCCAGAAAGGTCGCCGAGGGGGCTTGCTCGGTCGCCTACCACCAAGCCTATCTCCTGCAATTCCTCGACAAAATCGATTCGATTTTCGAGAACGCTGTTAGCGTGAACGTGCCGATGAACTGGACGATCGCTCGCGGCATCGGCTACCCGGCGTTCGTCTATGACATCGTGCCTGCCGGTGCCGCCCGGAGATCGCTGGAGGCCCGCTTTTCCAACGAAAAGCCGGAGGGGATGGACATGGAGTTTTTTCTCCTGAAGCGTTGTTCTCCCGCGCCCATCGGACATCTGCGGGTAAAGGAATCCTTCGAGCATATAGACCAGGGGCGGACCATCGCTTTTTCGCGCGCGGAGGTCGTAGAGAGAACGAACGAATTTCTGGAATACGCCTACGAGCTGGGCGCGGCTATCGGCGGCGCCACCGGCGCCCAGGGCGAAGCGCCGAAGCTGCTCATGGCCGAGGATGCCAACGGTGGGCTGCATGCCGATGCCGTGTTGCCGGATGATCACGTCAAACGCCATTGGCTCGTGAAATTCGCCCGCAACCGAGTGACCGAGCGTGACAAGAACATCCTGCGTGCCGAATACCACTACTACAAAGCGATCTCGACGCTGGGACTGAATACCCTCTCAACGGACGGGCTGGCGCTCGAAGAGGCTGAAAAACCCAGCCTTTGGATGCCCCGCTTCGACAGACGCATCATCAATGGCAGGGTAGAACGCCTTCCCATGGAGTCGATCTACTCGATCTGCGGGAACACCGTTCCAGGCTCCCCGATGAAGCATGAAGAGGTGCTGTATCGCCTGGCCAACCTTTGGCGGGAAAACCAGCAAACCGACGAAATCGAGGATTTGGTATTCGAGTACGTGCGGCGCGACCTGCTCAACCGCATCCTGGGTAACTCGGATAACCATGGCCGGAATACCTCGGTCATCCGTTACCAACAACGTTTCCAGCTGGCGCCCATCTACGACCTCGCTCCGATGGTGCTTGATCCGGAGGGCGTCACGCGGGTCACCAAATGGGAGAGCGAGCGGCAAGGCTCGCCCAACTGGGAAGCTGTATCTGCGGCCCTCAAGGGGCTGATCGCCCCGGATACCCTGATGCGTCGTTTGAAAGGCGCAGCCCAGGAATTTCGAGCCCTTCCCAGCCTTCTGACGGACCTTCCGGAAGAAGTACTGAAGGCTCGTTCGATCCCCCTCAACAACCTGGATACCCGCCTGGGTGAATGGGGCCTGCTATGAATATCCTCACGCCCGAAGAGCGCCAGAAACTGCTCGAAGACATCCAACTGCAGAACACACTGGGCAAGGAGACGCTGGGAACGTCGATACGTCGTCTGCGCCTAGAGATGACCGGCCTCGATCAAGAAACCTTCGCCGCCATGTGCAAAATCTCGACGAGAGCGCTCTACCAGTTGGAAAGCGACAAAGGCAACCCGACCCTCAACACCCTCAACGGCATTCTGCGACTGTTCGGTATGAAGATGACGCTCGGCTCGATCAGGAGCGCCCCCATCATTCCGACAGAGACGCGCACCATAACCAAAAAGCGCGGCACACGGCCGGCCTCGAAGATCAGACAAAACGGATAACAGAGATTGCTGAAACCACAGCCTGGACCGAACCGGTTTATGTCACCGAAGCATGCCCCGACCTCTCCCGTAGGGGCAAATTCATTCGCCTAGCTGGCCCAAGCGTTCGCCTGAGGCTGCATCGACCATAGAAGTCCAAGTTTAAGGTTTCATCCAATGAGATCCTATCCAAGATAAGATCGTATTTAACAGCACCTTAAATTTCGAGCGAATTCATAAGGTGCTATTCTGGATACCGTTATCCAGCCTAAGGCACCACCACAGGCAACCTTATGAAAGGCTTCTTTCCTGTCCAGTGCACCACGACCCTGCACAAAATCGGCCTTCTGGTAAAAGAAGCCAGGCTTCGCCTGAGCATCCGGCAGGTCGATCTGGCCGAACAAGCAGATATCTCCCTGCGTGCCGTACGGCATATCGAGGCAGGGAATGCCGAGGGTGTATCCCTGCGCGACTTCATGATGGCCTTGTTCACACTGGGCATCACCGACCGGGTTTTCCAGAGCCTGAATGAAGACCCGGCCTTCACCTCCCGATTCCTGGACACGGCCGGGGACAAACGCGTCCGCCTGCCCAAGAGCCGGTCGGAGGACTTCTGATGGCCAGTGCACTGCCCGAGTTACCGGGATAACGGCCTGGGCCGGCTTCACCACCGAAACCAAGCAAACGCACCACACCTCGACCGTAGGAGCGAGCACTGCTCGCGAACAGGCGCCACCCGCAGACACACGGCGAACACTTCTTCTGTAGGGCAAATTCATTCGATCTCAGCTCGGTGATTTCCCTGGGGCCTTGCCGGACGTCGGCACGTCCGTGTGCGCTTCGTCATGCTGGGCCTACACGCGGCCTGTTAAATTGTGATGGCTTTATGATCTCACCCCTGCATGGCTCTTTCCCAAGGATGAACCGTTATGTCATCGCTCTATTTGAATGTGTATGTACAGTCGGACAACGCCACTTCCCAAGCAGCCATTCGCCAGTTCGTGGACTATGTGAATGCACAGGATTACGAGGCGGTCGAGGCCATGGATGCCGAGGAGAAACTGTATGACGTCGACGACATCCTGGCCTCCCCCATCGAACTACGCGACCAGAACGGCGTACTCCATCTGATATTCGAATCATCCAGTTCACTCGAGGTCGAGGTACTGGTGGATTTTTTCCGTTACCTCGGCGCGGTCGGGGTCGAGATCAGCGCTTTCGACTCCAGCTCTGGCGGAACTTTCTACGTGGATGGTCAGGGCGAGTATTTGGACGACTACGCCGCCGGTTCCTGGAAATGGCTTCCCGCCCCCAACTCGGGGTTTGTGGGGCAGTACGTGGTGGTCACTGGAACCTTCGCCGACTACACCCGCCCGGCGCTGGAAGAGTTGATCAGCCAGAAAGGCGGCAAGGTTCAGAAATCGGTCAATGGCAAAACCACGCTCTTAGTGATGGGCGCAAAACCAGGGGCCGATAAGACCGGCAAAGCTGAATCCCTGGGCATAAGGATCATGGAAGAAGACGAGCTGCTGGATGTTCTTGCGGGTGGCGATACGCTCTCCGTCGATACTGGCGCAGCCGAACCCGAAACACCGGATGCGCCGATCATCGCCTATCAATATTGCTTCCCTCCCAAGGACAAGGCTGTAACCACCTTGCCCAGTGAAGTCCGCGAGGAACTCATCGCACTACTACGGACAAATGGCTACCTCAATGAGCACTATTACAAAGTTCAGCTGGATAACGCCCGAGAATGGCATCCCACGGTAGCCGCCAAATTCCGTGAATATCGCCGCGCAAAAGATATTCCCGTAGAGGCTCGTGGCCCTCTCGCCCCCCGATCGGCATGGGACATTGCAAATCTTTTTCAAGATCACAATACCCTTATCACCAGCTATGCCCCTTACATCTACGAGGCGGACAAGAAAGGCTACGGCCACGCGCTCGCGCAGATCGCACACTACTCGGGTATGCCCTTGGGAGATATCCGGTATGCCCCCAAGGCGGGGACCCAAGGCAGCTTCAAACTTGAATGCACATTTGAGGGAAAGGCCTTCGGGACCAGCTTCAAATATTCTCCGGATACTTTCCCCAAACCCTTCTTGCGCTTGCTGCACGACATGGCCGCACAGAGCACTTCATGGGATTTCATCTTCATCTCCCGCAACGGGGAGCGAGCCTACACAGTCATTCCATCGGCCCTGGCACAAGGCCTTGCGCGGCACGGCTTTCTTAAACCGCTTTACAGGAGCGCCCTTTAAGATGGCCGCTTTCTCGTCACGGATACCGCCGTGGCGGCCATAACGGTCAAGTTTCCGAATGGCGGGCCGAATCGGTGCGCATGCACCACACCTCGACCGTAGGAGCGAATTCATTCGCGATGGGATGACGATGCTGCCGCGTCAGTCGCGAATGAATTCGCTCCCACAAGAATGGCCCAGGTGTAGGGGCGAATTCATTCGCCCAACGAAGCACCGCGGGCGGATAAATCCGCCCCTACCGGTTCCGGGCAAACCTCAGCTCGGTGATTTCCCGGGGGCCTTGCCGGATGCCGGCACGCCTGGGTGCGCTTCGTCGTATTCGGGGCTCGTCTGCCCGATTTCCGGGGCGATCTGGCCGCTGGCGAGCCAGAGCGCGTACTGCGGGTAAATCTTCACCAGCACATCGATTTCTTCGGTGTTCATTCTGACGGCGCGCTTGCTGATGGTTTTCCACCGTTCATGGCTTGTTTCGCCAAGCTGACTGAGCCTCTTTGGCCCCACCATTCGGAGCAATCGTATTGCCCTATCCAGGATCTCATCCACGATTCAGCCTCGGCCATCATCTTGTGATGATGGCTCAAGATGAGCCCCATCGTACTCAGGACAGGTTTGCGCAATCTCCGGGACAACTTGGCCGCTAACCAGCCAGAGAGCGTACTGGGGAAAAATCTTGACCAGCACACCAAGCTCTTCGGTACTCATTCGGATCGCGCCTTTGCTGATGTTCCTCCAACGCTCGTAATTCGGCCCCCCAAGCTGACTGAGTTTCTTGGGGCCCATCATCCGAAGCAATGGGAGAGCCCTGTCTCGCGTCGATCCCATGGATTCATGCGGGCTGGAAACTGGCTCGAGTGGTTCACGCTGCGTCTCATCGTACTCAGGGCTCGTCTGCCCGATCTCTGGAGCAATCCTGCCACTGGCGAGCCAGAGTGCGTACTTCGGGAAAATATTTACCAGAATATCGATTTCTTCCGTGCTGACCCGGACCGCTCCCTTGCTGACGCTTCTCCAGCGCTCGTAATCCCCGCCATGATTGCTGGCCTTTTTCGGGCCTATTTTTTTGATCAATAGGCGAGCTCTATCAGCAGACGTCGTCATAATGGATAAATTTTCACCAAAGGATATCTTTCCCTTTTAAGGGAAATGGGAAATAATTTCCCACGAGTAAATATTTCCAATGCCTGAGAACAGCGCCCAATGGATATCCAGCTGGAGGAGCTTTTCCCGTCTCACCAACGATCAGTCTTGTCCCGACAGGCCCGCCGCCGCATCGTACTCCGGACTCGTCTGTCCAATCTCCGGAGCGATCCGGCCACTGGCCAGCCAAAAGGCGTACTGCGGGTAAAACCGAACCAGCACCTCAAGCTCCTGGGTGCTCATCCGGATGTTCTTGTAGCGCACGGTTTGCCAGCGGACCAAACCGATGTCGCTCTCTCTGATCAACTGTTCGAAGCCGGCCTTATCTATAAGAAGCCGGGCTCTTGCCTGCATCGATTCCATTTCGTTCTAAATAATTTGCACTGCAATTATTGCAGTGATCCTGAGGATCAGGCATTGTTTGGATATATTGCACTGCAATAAATGCAGTGAAATATGACTAGTGCAGAATATAGTGGATTAAAGCAGATGGATACGGAAGGCCTGGACCCGCAAAAGCTCATCGGATGCCCACCCCTCATGCCCTGGCAGTCCTTCGCCGAATGGATCGGCATGGGCGACGAACCCATCGTCGTACGAAGTTGGCTGGAACGCGGCTACATACCCAGCCTCAAGGTCGGCAGGCGCCTGATGGTCAACGTGGCGCTGCTGACGCGCCAGCTCATGGAACAGGAGTGAACGCATGCGACAGGGAAGCCCATCCCCACACCCCCAAACCTCCACCCGCCGCGAACTCCGGCTGCTCTGCCTGGTGGAACAGGCACCGGACGGCCGCGTCCTCTGCCTCCCCATCCACACCCTCTACCGCCCGCAAGTCCCCTGGGCTGCCGTCTCCCATAAATGGACACGGGTGCTGCCTGCCGGCTTCATCCTCCGAGACACCCGCGCCACCGCACCAAGCCCCGAAGCACTGGCACGCTGCCGCCGACAGCACCGGGCCGATGTGCTGGGAGCACGCTTGCGGGTTTATGATTGGAAGCCGCCTTTGCGGCGGCTTGTTGCGGGGTTAAGGGCCTGTGAAGAGAGCGGTTGAATGTCTCCTGAGGCCATTTTTGATCCTTGCAATGCTATCGATTTATGGATAGTTTATCCATTAAAGATAAATTCACCATAAAGAGATAAAAATGGACCCTATCCGGAATCCCTACTCCCCTGGGGCCGGTACCAGACCACCGGAACTTGCTGGCCGCGACGAACTGCGCGAAACGGTCCGCATTGCACTCGAGCGCATTCGGCTTGGCCGACCAGCCAGAAGCGTCATCATGGTTGGCCTTCGCGGTGTCGGGAAAACGGTCCTCCTGAATCAAATGCAACGTGACGCGGAAGCTGCCGGCATCCAAACGGTCTACGTCGAGGCTCCCGAATCCAGATCATTACCCGCCATCCTGGCTCCCAAGCTTCGCGTAGCCTTGATCCGCATGAGCCGGATAGACGCGGCAAAGGAGGCAGCGATAAAGGGGCTTCGGGCATTGGCAGGCTTCGTCGGTGCCCTGCGCGTAAAGTTCGGAGACATCGAAGTCGGGATCGATTACGAACCCGAACCCGGCTTGGCCGACAACGGCGATCTTGAAGGGGACCTGATCGACCTGCTGCAACAGGTGGGTGAAGCGGCTAAAGCCTCGGGCACCGTCCTGGCCCTCTTCATCGACGAACTTCAGTATGTTGACGAAGACCAGTTCGCGGCATTGATCACCGCCCTGCACCGCGTCTCCCAGATTCCCTTACCCGTAACCCTGATTGGTGCCGGCCTCCCCCAGCTCCGAGGACGGGCGGGAAACGCCAAGTCGTATGCAGAGCGGCTCTTTACCTACCCGGATGTAGGCCCCCTGCCCGCACCACAAGCCAGTATCGCCTTTGCGAAACCCGCGGAAGACGAGCACGTCCGGGTTGAACCCGCCGCGACACAGAAGGTGGTCGATCTGACCGAGGGCTATCCGTACTTCATCCAAGAGTGGGGCAAGAACACCTGGGACCTGGCCAACGACGCCAGAATCACCGAACAGGACATAGACGCCGCGTCAGCCCAAGTCATCGCATCGCTGGACGAAAGCTTCTTCCGCGTGCGCTTCGACCGAATGACCCTGGCCGAGAAGATCTACCTGCGCGCCATGGCCGAGCTGGGGCCGGGGCCGCACCGCTCAGGCGATATCGCCGCCGTCCTCAACCGAAAAGTCCAATCGCTAGGTCCCATCCGCAGCAGCCTGATTGCAAAAGGAATGATCTGGAGCCCGAACCACGGCGACACGGCCTTCACCGTACCGATGTTCGACAAGTTCATGCGCAGGATCATGCCCGGAGACGATTGGGTGCCGGCTGTTCGTGGGGATAAGGATGGATCGGGGGATGGTTGAGTTGGTTATTTGCACAATTGCACTTATCTGACCGGCCAATTGCATTGGTACTGACCACTACTTGCATCCGATTTGGCCTGCGGGCGGTAGATACGTCACAGGCAGAGATCGGCTCAAGGCTGCCGGTTGCAACCGGCACAAACCGGCCATAAGCTGCCTGTCGGGACAGGCAGCAAATGAGGAAAATTGGCACGCACCTTCAAGTGCGCGCTGCCCCCTTCACCGACCTAGCGCAACAGAAGCAACGGAGTGGTAGTAGTGCGCAGCATGTGGGCAGTGGTGCTCCCCACCAGGAATTGCCGGATTCGAGAATGCCCGTAGGCGCCCATCACGAGCAGATCAATACCGTGCTCTTCTTGGTAGGCATGCAGTGCGGGCTCAACCTCCCCAGTCCGGATGGCTGTATGCACCTTGTGTCCTGCCGAGGTCAGTGTTGAACAGGCCGCCTCCATCTGCACTGCATTCTCTGTCGTCTCAGTTGCGACCATCACCAGATGAATAGGCAATCCCTTCAGCAGAGGGCTAGCAGCCAGCATCTCTACTCCCTTGCGCGTGGTCGCACCGCCATCGAAGGCCAGCATCGCGCTTTCCGGCTGCTTGAAGCGGGTCGGTGTTACCAGTACGGGGCGGTGCATGATGCGAATGACACTTTCCAACTGGCTGCCGACGTGTAGTTCGGCACCGTCACTGGACTCGCCCTGGCGACCGATCACCAGCACGCGGATGTCGTTTTCAAGCTCGCGCAGGCTTTCCAGAAGATCGCCATGGCGCTGCCTGGTTTCCGGCGAACTCACGCCGTCGGCGATGGCCCGCTCCTTCGCGGCAGCGAGCATGACGAGGCCTTGTTCCAGAGCCAGCTTGTTGCGTTGCTCGTCCAACGCGGCGAGTTCATCCAGCAGATGCTCTCGACTGCCCAAACCGATATTGCCGCTCAAATTGGCGGACACCGGATACTGGCGTTGATCCAATACATGCAGGAAGGTGAGCGGGGCATCCAGGCGCTGGCTGGCCCAGGCCGCATAGTCGCAAACAGCAGGGGCGGAGGCGGAGCCGTCAATGCAAGCGGTAACGTAGGTCATCGTTGTTCTCCTTGTCAGTGGCCCATGAGTTGGTCGATGGCATCGGGTTTGTCGTGCACACCAAAACGGTCGACGATAGTGGCGCTGGCCTCATTGAGGCCCAGCACCTCGACCTCGGTGCCTTCGCGGCGCAGCTTGACCACCACCTTGTCCAGAGCAGCGACGGCAGTGATATCCCAGAAGTGAGCGCGACTCAGGTCGATGGTCACCTTGCTAATCGTTTCCTTGAAATCGAACGCCGCAACGAACTTGTCGGCCGAGCTGAAGAACACTTGGCCAATCACCTTATAAATTCGATGATCAGCGGCTTCATTCAACTCTGAGCTGATCGCCATGTAATGACCGACCTTGTTGGCGAAGAACATCGCAGCCAGCAGAACCCCAACCAGAACGCCATAGGCGAGGTTGTGGGTGAAGACCACCACGACCACGGTTGCCACCATCACGATGTTGGTGGAAAGCGGGAATTTGCGCAGATTGCGCAGCGAGTCCCAGCTGAAGGTACCGATGGACACCATGATCATCACCGCCACCAGCGCGGCCATGGGAATCTGGCTGACCCAGTCGCTGAGAAACACCACCATCAATAGCAGCACGACGCCCGCGATCAAGGTGGACAGGCGGGTTCGGCCACCGGATTTCACGTTGATCACCGACTGTCCGATCATGGCGCAACCGGCCATGCCGCCCATGAGGCCCGAAGCGATGTTGGCCACGCCTTGGCCTTTGCACTCGCGGTTCTTGTCGCTGGTGGTATCGGTCAGGTCATCGACGATGGTCGCGGTCATCATCGACTCCAGCAGACCGACCACAGCCAGTGCTGCCGAGTAAGGGAAGATGATCGCCAGGGTCTCGAAGGTCAGTGGCACGTCAGGCCACAGGAAGATCGGGAGCGTATCCGGCAGTTGGCCCATATCGCCGACGGTGCGGATATCCAGCCCGAGATAGATGGCAACTGCGGTCAAGACCAGGATGCACACCAATGGTGAGGGAATCACCTTGCCGAGCTTGGGTACATAGGGAAACAGGTAGATGATACCGAGGCCGGCAGCCGTCATGGCGTAAACGTGCCAGGTGACATTGGTCAGTTCAGGTAGCTGTGCCATGAAGATCAGAATCGCCAGCGCGTTGACAAATCCGGTCACCACCGAACGAGACACGAAGCGCATCAACGAGCCGAGCTTAAGGTACCCGGCGGCGATCTGAAGCACGCCACACAGCAGCGTGGCTGCCAGCAGGTACTCCAAGCCATGGTTCTTGACCAGGGTCACCATCAGCAGCGCCATCGCCCCGGTCGCCGCCGAAATCATGCCGGGTCGACCGCCAACGAAAGCGATCACAACGGCGATACAGAACGACGCATACAGGCCGACCTTGGGATCGACACCCGCGATGATGGAAAAGGCGATGGCCTCCGGAATCAGCGCAAGCGCTACGACGAGACCGGCGAGCACATCGCCTCTCAGATTCGAAAACCAATTCTGTTTGATTGTCTGCAACATCAGTAAATCCAAGGCAATGGACGCGACAGCACGATGCCAGGACGGCGTGCCGGAAGCGTCAGGTTCAAGTTGTAGGAGTCACGTGGCGCCGTGTGGAACGGCAGATTTGCTACAGGCGCAGCAAGACGAATCAGTCGGTAAGCCGAGCTGACTCAGGGAGGGGGCTAAGCGTTATGGCGGCGTAGGCAGCCAGGCAGAAATTTTCGAGGCGTTCATGCTGTCAGGTATTGAGCAGTCAGAGCAGGAAAGAGCGCAGACCATACCACGGTGAGCCTAGTCTTGCGACATTAGGGCAAAAGTTAGAGCCTGAAAATTGCGCCATGGCGATGACTGCTCTTGGCCGTTTTCAGCCCGTCTCACCACAACACAGGTTTCCCCACCCACACCAGCAACTGCCCTCCTTCAAGCTCCCCAAAAACTGGCGGAAGGCAGTGGGGGTCGAACCCACCCGGGAACGGCTGCCGTCCCCCACCGGGTTTGAAGCCCGGCCGCGCCACCGGGCGCGAGTGCCTTCCTTGTTCGTGCCGTTGCGTCAGGCCGGGGCCGGGTGGGCCAGGGCGTTGTCGCGGCGGACTTTGCGTTCGTTGCCGAAGCGGCGGGTGAGGCCGATGCGGTCGAAGTGTTCGAGTATCTGGATGCTGCGTTTGCGGCCCAGGTGGATGCGGTCGCGAAAGGCAGCGGCGCGGATGACGCCGGTCTGATCTTCCAGGCGCAGGACTTCGCTGGCCAGTTGGCGGATGGTCGTATCCGGGTAGAACAGGTCTTTCACCACTTGTTGCAGCAGGCCGAGCCGGGCGAGTTTGCGCAGGAGCAGGCGCACGGAGGCTTCGTCCTGGCCGAGTTCGCGGGCAAGGTCGCGAACCCAGGGTGGGTCGAAGCCGCCCGCTTCGAGCAGGGGCCAGAGGCGTTCCCTGATCGCTTCTTCTGCGTCGCTGAGGCGCACGCGGTGGTCCGGGCGGTGCAGCCAGGGGCCGCTGGCTTCGATGCGGCCGACAGCCATGGCGGCGTCGAGCAGGGCGATGAACACGGGGCGTTCCAGTTGCGGCAAGGCGTAGCGGCGCAGGCGGTCGCGGTCGGGGCCGAGTTCGTCGGGTTGTTCGCTGTGGAATTGCGCCAGCCGCGCCACCAGGTGGTCGCCCAGCGCTTGCCAGCGCGTTCGGTCGAACAGGCGCGGCCCGAGGCGGGTGGAGATTTCCAGCAGGCCGTCCGGCAGGTGCCAGCCGGATCGCGGGCGGTTGAACTGGCGTTCCAGCAGGGCCGGGTCGAGGCCGCTTTCGGCTTCGGCGAGCAGGGTTGGCAGGGCGCTTTCCAGGCTGGCGTCGATCAGGGCGCGCAGTTGGCCGAGGCGGTTTTCCGCGCGGCGGCCCCGGCTGGGGGCGAAGGGGTCGAGGACCAGGCCGCCGCCGAGGGTGCGCTGGGCGGATTGGTCGCGGATCACCAGGCGGTCGCCGTGTACCGCATGCACCGGGGCGTTGAGCAGCAGTTGCGCGAGCATGCGCCCGCCCGGTGCGAGGCTTTCGCCTTCCAGCAGGGCGACGCGGCCGGTCAGGTCCTGGGCGCCGAGGTGCAGGTGCAGCGGGGTCCAGTGCTTGAGGTCGCGGGGCTCGCCGGGGAGCAGTTGTAGCAGGCAGTCGATGCGGCTGGTGGGGGCGTGGAGCACGGGGTGCAGCAGCCAGTCGCCACGGTGGATCTGCTCCACGGCGAGGCGCTCGCCGGCGAGGTTGAGGGCCGCCCGCTGGCCGGCGTGGGCTTCGCTCGCTTCGCGGTTCTGCGCGTGCAGGCCGCGCACTCGCACGGGGCGCCCGGAGGGGCTCAGGAGCAGTTCGTCGCCCACCCGCACGCGGCCGGCGAAGGCGGTGCCGGTGACCACCACGCCGGCGCCGGTGAGGCTGAAGGCGCGGTCGATGGGCAGGCGGAAGTAGCCGCTGTCGCTGCGCTGGCGGCAGGCGCGAGCCTGGTCGATAAGGGCCTGGCGCAGGGTGTCGATGCCCTCCCCGCTCAGGCTGGAGACGGCATGGATCGGGCTGCCGTGCAGCGGCCCCGGCGCCAGCAGCGCGGCGATCTCGGCGCGGACCTCGGCAAGGCGCGCGGCGTCCACCCGGTCGATCTTGGTGAGGGCGACCAGGGCGCGGCGGATGCCGAGCAGTTCGACGATGGCCAGGTGTTCGCGGGTCTGCGGCATTACGCCGTCGTCGGCGGCCACCACCAGCAGGACGAGGTCGATGCCGCAGGCGCCGGCGAGCATGTTGTGGACGAAGCGTTCGTGGCCGGGGACGTCGATGAAGCCGATGGGCTCGTTGCCGTCGAGGGTGGCATAGAGGTAGCCGAGGTCGATGGTGATGCCGCGTTCGCGCTCGGCCGGGCGGCGGTCGCCCTCCTGGCCGGTGAGGGCGCGCAGGAGGGCGGTCTTGCCGTGGTCGATGTGGCCGGCGGTTCCGACGATCACGGTACCTCCCTGCGGAGGTCGGCGAGTTGCGCCAGGAATGCCGGTTCGTCGTCGAGCTGGCGCAGGTCGAGCCAGAGGGCGTCGTCGTCGAGGCGGCCGAGCACCGGGATGGGCAGCAGGCGCAGGGCTTCTTCCAGTTGGTGCAGGGCGCGGCCGCGCAGGCGCCTGGGCTGCTGCGGGCGCAGGCAGAGGGCGGCGCTGGGCAGGCGCGCCACCGGCTGGGCACCGCTGCCGATCATGCCGAGGGCGTCTTCCACGCTGACGCGCCAAGTGTCGCCCAGCACGGCGGCGAGGGCCGGGGCGAGGCGGTCGGCCTGGGCGCGGATGTCCGCCTGTGGCCGGCTGAGCAGGCGCAGGCTGGTGAGGCGCTGGCCGAGGCGGTCGGGGTCGCGGTAGAGGCCGAGCACGGCTTCCAGGGCGGCGAGGGTCAGTTTGTCCACCCGCAGGGCGCGCTTGAGCGGGTTTTTCTTGATCCGTTCGATGAGGTCCTTGCGGCCGACGATGAGGCCGGCCTGGGGGCCGCCGAGCAGTTTGTCGCCGCTGAAGGTGACGAGGTCGGCACCGTCGCGCAGGGCTTCCTGCACGGTGGGTTCCTTGGGCAGGCCCCAGCGGCTGAGGTCGACCAGGCTGCCGCTGCCGAGGTCTTCCAAGAGGGGCAGGCCATGGGCATGGGCGATGGCGGCGAGGTCGGCGGTGGCGACGCTGGCGGTGAAGCCCTGCACGCTGTAGTTGCTGGTGTGGACGCGCATCAGCAGGCCGCTGCGCGGACCGATGGCGGCCTCGTAGTCGCGCGGGTGGGTGCGGTTGGTGGTGCCGACTTCCACCAGCTTCACGCCGGCGCGGGCCATGATGTCGGGGATGCGGAAGGCGCCGCCGATTTCGATCAGTTCGCCGCGGGAGATGATGCCTTCCTTGCGCGCGCCGAGGCTGTTGAGGGCGAGCAGCACGGCCGCGGCGTTGTTGTTGACCACGGTGACGGCTTCGGCGCCGGTCAGTTCGCGGATGAGCCCGGCGATGAGGTCGTCGCGGTCGCCGCGCTTGCCGGTGGCGAGGTCGAATTCGAGGTTGAGCGGGTAGCGCGCCGCCGTGCAGATCGCTTCCACCGCTTCTTCCGGCAGCAGGGCACGGCCGAGGTTGGTGTGCAGCACGGTGCCGGTGAGGTTGAACACCCGCCGCACGCGGCTGCGGTGTTGGGCGGCGAGACGTTCGCCGGCACGCCCGGCGAGCACGGCTTCGGAGAGTTCCAGGCTGGCCAGGTGGCCCTGGCGCGCCGGCTCGCGCAGTTCGTCGAGCAGGCTGCGCAGGGTGGCGAGCAGGGCTTCGCGGCCGTAGCGCTGTTGCAGCGGGGCGCAGGCCGGCGCGCGCAGCAGGCGGTCCACCGAGGGCAGGCGGGCGCTGGTCATCCCTCCCCTCCCGGCGCCAGCAGCAGGTTGGGTGCCCGGCGCAGGTAGCCCTGTTCGGCCAGCAGCAGGTCGAGGTCGAGGCTGGCGAGGTCGGCGGAGAGGCATTCGCCGTCGGGGGCGTGTTCCAGGTAGAGCTGCTTGAGGTAGGTCTTGCAGCTCGGGCAGGCCTCGGCGCGCACGCCATGGGGCGAGCCGTCGAGGTGCAGGTAGTCGAGGCGCTTGGTGCTCTGGCAGTGGCTGCATTTCAGGCGCACGTAGTGCCATTCGACGCTGCACAGGGAGCAGACCAAATAGCGCAGGCCGTTGACCTGGCCGCGATGACGGATCACCCCGGCCATGGGCGGCGCGCCGCAGCACGGGCAATAGGCCTGGTCTTCGCGCTCGCGCAGTTCGCCGAGGTCGAGGCCGAGCAGCCAGTGGCTCCAGGCGGTCTGCAGGCCGGCGCCGACGAAGGGCACCAGCGCGGCCGGCAGCAGGTCGTACTGGCCGCTGACCAGGGCCACGCCCCAGGCCTTGCGCTGGCTCGATCCGGTTTTGCGCAAGTGGTCGAGGGCGTCGTCCAGGGCCGGATTGGCGGCCGCTAGGGTAAAGGCGCGCAGCACGGCGTCGAGAAAGGCGAGCCAGCCGTCGTCACGCACCAGGGTGTCGGCGGCCAAGGGCGGCAGGCCGTGGACCAGGGATTCGCGGATGCGGTGGGCGTTCGGCGCGGGAACATCCGGCGGGGCATCGAGCACGGCCTGCTGGGCACGGCAGATCGCGGCGGCCAGGGCCAGGTAGGCGGAGAGCGGATGGTTCTGGGCGAGCGTGTCCAGGCGCGCGGCGCGCAGCTCGAAGAGGTTGCGCGGCGGCAGTTGGACGAAAGGCGGCTTGCTGGCCGCGGCTTCGATCTGGCCCGGCTCGAGAATGGTGCCTGACACGCAGGACTCCTTACTTCATGCACCCCGGCTAAAGCGTAGACGCCGATTCGCCGTTCCGCTCGGAGATGGGCGCGACCCGCTGTCGCGCCGGCCCGTTCACTTGCGTTCGCGCACCACCGCCTTGTACCAGCCGAGGTGGTGCTTGCGCGCCCAGGCGCGGCTGACCCGGCCGTAGAGCATGGCGCCCACGGAGCCCTTGACCCAGATGGCGGCATAGATGTGGACGATGATGCTGAGGATGAGCACGAAGGCCGCCGCCGCATGCAGCAGGCTGGCCCAGCGCAGGGTCTCGATGCCGAACATTGCGCTGAAGTACTGCCGCCAGATGATCACGCCGCTGACCACCAGTACCAGCATGCTCAGCACCAGCACCCAGAACAGCAGTTTCTGCCCGGCGTTGTAGCGCTCGACCTCCGGCAGGCGGTCTTCGCGGTTGCCGACCACGTCGCGCCATTGCCGCAGCCAGCGGGCGTCCCTGTCGTTCATGCGGTTGTGTCCGGCAAAGCGGATCGCCAGCCACAGGAACAGAAGGAACATCGCCAGGCCGAGGAACGGATGCAGGATGCGCGTCCAGGTGCCGCCGCCGAACAGCGCGGAGAGGCCGAACAGCGCCGGGTGGAACAGCGCCAGCCCGGACAGGCCGGCGAGGATGAAGAGAACCGCCACGGCCCAGTGGTTGCTCCGTTCGGAGGGGGTGTAGCGTTCGATGTCGTCGTTCATTGCGGTCTCCCGAATCGTTCAGGCCGCTGGGCCTGCTTCCGGCTGTACTTCATGGCTGGGTGCAGGTCCGTTTCGCCCTCTCCTCGGCCCTCTCCCATGAATGGGAGAGGGGGCGGACCGTGCAGGCGCCGACTCCGATACGCCCCACTCTTCCCCCTCACCCCTCACCCATCACGCCTCACCCATCACGCCCCGACTCCTCACTCCCTACCCTTCGGGTCCACCACATGCACCGACGGGTCGACCTCGTGGACGATGGGTTCTCCCGGCTCCGGGTCTTCCTCGACGCGGTTCGGGCCGACGCGCACGTAGTGGAAGAAGCCGGCCAGCACGGCGGCGCCCATGGCGAACAGGGCCAGGGGTTTGGTCACGCCTTTCCACAGGCTCACCAGCGGGCTGACGGCCGGTTCGTCCGGCAGGCTGCTGTAGAGCGAGGGCTGGTCGGCGTGGTGCAGCACGTACATGACGTGGGTGCCGCCGACGCCGGCCGGGTCGTACAGGCCGGCGTGCTCGAAGCCGCGTTCCTTGAGGTCGGCGATGCGGCCGTCGGCGTGTTCGATCATGTCTTCCTTGCTGCCGAAGACGATGGCGCCGGTCGGGCAGGTTTTCACGCAGGCCGGCTCCAGGCCCACCGCCACGCGGTCGGAGCAGAGGGTGCACTTGTAGGCCTTGTGGTCCTTCTGCGAGATGCGCGGGATGTTGAACGGGCAGCCGGTGATGCAGTAGCCGCAGCCGATGCACTTGTCCTGGTTGAAGTCGACGATGCCGTTGGCGTACTTGACGATCGCGCCGGGGCTCGGGCAGGCCTTGAGGCAGCCCGGGTCCTCGCAGTGCATGCAGCCGTCCTTGCGGATCAGCCATTCGAGGTTGCCGGCCGGGTTTTCGTACTCGGCGAAGCGCATCACGGTCCAAGAGTCGGCGGTGAGGTCGATGGGGTTGTCGTAGACACCCAGGTTGGAGCCCACGTCGTCGCGCAGGTCGTTCCACTCCGAGCAGGCGACCTGGCAGGCCTTGCAGCCGATGCACTTGGAGGTGTCGATCAGCTTGGCCACCTCGCCGACCTGGCGCACCGAGGGCATCGGTGTGGTGGTGGCGGAACGGGCGATGATGTCTTGAGTGGCCATGTCACACCTTCTCCACGTTCACCAGGAACGACTTGAACTCCGGCGTCTGGGTGTTGGCGTCGCCGACGAAGGGGGTCAGGGTGTTGGTCAGGTAACCGTTCCTGGCCACGCCGGTGAAGCCCCAGTGCAGCGGGATGCCCACCTGGTGCACGGTCTTGCCGTCCACGGTCAGCGGCTTGAGGCGCTTGGTGACCACCGCCACGGCCTTGATGAAGCCACGGTTGGAGGACACCTTGACCCGCTGTCCGGCCTGGATGCCGAGTTCCTTGGCCAGCGCCTCGCCGATCTCGACGAACTGCTCCGGCTGGGTGATGGCGTTGAGACGGCTGTGCTTGGTCCAGAAGTGGAAGTGCTCGGTCAGCCGGTAGGTGGTCGCCGCGTAGGGGAACTCGTCGGCCTTGCCGAACAGTTCGAGGTCGTTCTGGAACACCCGCGCCGCCGGGTTGCTGGTCACGCCGGGCTTGTCCGGGTGCAGCGGGTTGCGACCGATGGGGGTTTCGAACGGCTCGTAGTGCTCGGGGAACGGGCCTTCGGCCATCTTGTCCACGGCGAACAGCCGCGCCACGCCTTCCGGGTTCATGATGAACGGGTTCATGCCCGCGTCCGGCGGCGAGTCGGGCTTGAAGTCCGGCACGTCGGTGCCGCCCCAGGCCGTGCCGTTCCACCACACCAGGCGCTTCTTCCGTGGGTCCCAGGGTTTGCCCGAGGGGTCGGCCGAGGCGCGGTTGTAGAGGATGCGTCGGTTGGCCGGCCAGGCCCAGGCCCAGCCGAGGGTCTGGCCCATGCCGTAGGGGTCGGCGTTGTCGCGCCGCGCCATCTGGTTGCCCAGTTGGGTCCAGGAGCCGCAGAAGATCCAGCAGCCGCTGGCGGTGGAGCCGTCGGCACGGAGCTGGGCGAAGCCAGCCAGTTGCTCGCCAGCCTTGGCCAGCACGGCGCCGGTGGCCGGGTCGGTGACGTCGGCCAGGGCCTTGCCGTTGAACTCGCGGGCGATCTCGTCCGGCCCCGGCTCGTCCGGGCGCAGGTAGCTCCAGTCGATGTTGAGGATCGGGTCGGGGAAGGCGCCGCCTTCCTTGCGATACAGCTCGCGCAGGCGATGGAACAGCCCGCCCATGATGGCGATGTCGGTGCGCGCCTGGCCGGGCGGCTCGGCGCCCTTCCAGTGCCACTGCAGCCAGCGCCCGCTGTTGACCAGGGAGCCGTCTTCCTCGGCGAAGCAGGTGGTGGGCAGGCGGATCACCGTGGTCTGGATCGCCGCCGTGTCGACGTCGTTGTAGTCGCCGGCGTTGCGCCAGAACTCGGAGGTCTCGGTGGCCAGCGGGTCCATCACCACCAGGTACTTGAGCTTGGCCAGCGCGGCGCCGACCTTGGCCTTGTTGGGGAACGAGGCGATGGGGTTGAAGCCCTGGCAGAAGTAGCCGTTGATCTTGCCCTGGTACATCAGGTCGAAGACCTTGAGCACGTCGTAGCCGGGGGTGTCCAGCTTGGGCAGCCAGTCGTAGCCCCAGTTATTCTCGGCGGTGGCGTTCTTGCCGTACCAGGCCTTCATCAGGCTGACGTGGAATTTCTCGTAGTTCTGCCAGTAGGAAAGCTGCCCCGGCCGCAGCGGTTTCTGCGTGCGCTTGGCGATGTAGGCGGCATAGTCCTGTTCGGCGTCGCCGGGCAGGGTGAGGTAGCCCGGCAGCAGGTTGGAGAGCAGGCCCAGGTCGGTCAGCCCCTGGATGTTGGAGTGGCCGCGCAGGGCGTTCATGCCGCCGCCGGGCATGCCGATGTTGCCGAGCAGCAGTTGCAGCATGGCGCCGGTGCGGATCATCTGCGAGCCCGTCGAGTGCTGGGTCCAGCCGAGGGCGTACATGATGGTCATCACCTTGTCCGGGGCGGAGGCCTCGGCGATGGTGTCCCAGACCTTGAGCATCAGCTCCTTCGGCGTGCCGCAGATGCTGCTGACCACCTCGGGGGTATAGCGGCTGTAGTGCTGCTTGAGCAGGTTGAACACGCAGCGCGGGTGGCTGAGCGTCGGATCGACCACGGCGAAGCCGTCCTCGCCGATCTCGTAGCCCCAGGCTGACTTGTCGCCGTAGCGCCGCTGGCTGGCGTCGTAGCCGCTGAACAGGCCGTTCTCGAAGGTGAAGCCTTCACGCACGATGAACGACGCATCGGTGTAATTGCGCACGTACTCGTGCTGGATCTTGTCGTTGCTGATCAAGTGGTAGATCAGCCCGCCGAGGAAGGCGATGTCCGTCCCGGTGCGGATCGGCGCGTACAGGTCCGCCACCGAGGCGGAGCGGTTGAAGCGCGGATCGACCACGATCAGCCGGGCCTTGTTGTGCGCCTTGGCTTCGGTCACCCACTTGAAGCCGCAGGGGTGGGCTTCGGCAGCGTTGCCGCCCATGATCAGCACGAGGTCGGCATTCTGGATGTCGGCCCAGTGGTTGGTCATGGCGCCACGGCCAAACGTCGGGGCAAGACTTGCCACCGTCGGGCCGTGTCAGACACGCGCTTGGTTATCGAACCCCAGTATGCCGAGGGAACGTACCACCTTGTGGGTGATGTACCCCGCCTCGTTCGAGGATGCCGAGGCGGCGAGGAATCCGGTGGTCAGCCAGCGGTTGACCGTCTGGCCCTGCTCGTTGCGCTCGATGAAGTTGGCGTCGCGGTCCTCTTTCATCAGCTTGGCGATGCGGTCCAGGGCGTCGTCCCACTCCAGGCGCTTCCATTCGTTGGAGCCGGGCTCGCGAATCTGCGGGTACTTCAGCCGGTTGGGGCTGTGCACGAAATCCAGCAGGCCGGCGCCTTTCGGGCAGAGGGTGCCGCGGTTGACCGGATGGTCGGCATCGCCCTCGATGTGGATGATTTCCTGGACCACGTTTTTGCCGCCGTCGCCCTGGCTGTACATGATCAGCCCGCAGCCGACGGAGCAATAAGGACAGGTGTTGCGCGTCTCACGGGTGCTCGCCAGTTTGAAGTGGCGAACCTGGTCGGCGAAGGCAGCCGGTGGAGCCATGCCCAGCGCCGCCATGCTCGATCCCCCAAGGCCGACCGCACAGACCTTGAAGAATTGCCGACGGTTCATATCCATCGTTGTTCTCCTGCATCAGGCTTGGAGCGGGTACAAGCGAGCCCGCTCAACCCATAACCCTAGCCAAGACAAGGGAATTGGCAAATCGCCATCCGCGCGGGGCCGCGCATCGTTACCCTGATGCGGATATGTTCGACCACTTCGGTGCCGATCAGCCCCAGCAAACTCGCCGGGCTGCTACCGATCGGCGCCGGTATCTGGCTGATCCGCTGACCGGCCGCCCCGGCCGAAGGCGTAGAACAGATTGGGTTCGCTGACCAGGTAAAGGTTGCCCCGCTCGTCGAAGGTCATGCCTTCGGCCTGCGGCACGCCGTTGTCGAGCCCGGCGAAACCGCCGAACAACGAGCGCAGGCCAATCAGACGGCCGTTGCGGTCCAGCTCCATCAGCAGCTTCGATTCGTCGCTGAGCAACACCAGATGCCCGCTGCCCGCGTCGAAATGCACCGCCGACAGGTCGCGGGCCGGCAGGTCCTTCACCCACGCCTCGCGATCGATCACCTGCAGGCCGAACGCGCCGTCGAGGCTGGCCTTGAGCCCGCGAATCTCGTAGAGCTTGATCGGCGAATGTTCCTTGGCGACGAACAGGCGATCGCCGGCACGGTCGTAGCCGACGCCTTCGAAGCCATTGTTGTCGACCTCGCCGAGGCTGAGTGTCAGGCTGCGCGCATCGCTACGGAACAGCGGACCGGGGCGCTCCGGCACGGGGACCACCAGCAGCGCCTGGCTGCGCTCCTCGATCACCAGCAGCAGGTCGTCGCCCAGGTAGGTGAGGTCTTCGACGTCGGAAAACCCGCTGAGCGGATAGCGTCCGAGGAATTCGCCCTCCTTGCCCAGGGCGATCAGTTCCTCCGGGTTGTTCACCACTGCCCAGAAGCGGTCGCGCCGCTCGTCATAGGCCAGCCCGGAAAGGTTCTTGTCCACCGTCTCCACCGCCAGCGCCTCAGTGAGGACCCGGTACTCCGGCAGGCGCAGACCGCGTGACGCCTCAGCGCCCGAGTGCCAGGCGGTTCTCAGCCAGAAGTAGACCCGCTCGTCGAGGTGCAGGAGGCGCACCTGATAGAACGACAGCAGACCGAAGAGCAGCAGCGCCCATTTCCATGGACCGAGGACAGGCAGCTTTCCCAGCAGCCCCTTGGCGGCAGCGTACATCGGCGGTTCTCGCGCTTTGGGGTGGAAGGCAGTCTGTCCGAGTTATGTTTCAGCCTGACGAGCGACCGACGCCGGCCGTCAAAATCAGGCTTTCGGATAAATGACATGGTGGCAATTTGCATCTAGCGTGATACAAAGCGCCTATGCTCAACCCTGCCGTTCTGTGATCACAAATTCCGATGACCGACGCCGAGATTCCCCGTCAGCTGGACGCCTTTACCCTGTGGCGGGAAGCCGTGGACATGCGTTCGCGCTCGCGCCTGGGCGGCTTCTACTACCTGTTCGCCTGGCTGCTGGTCTGGGGATTCAGTGCGGCGCCCATGGCGAACTGGCCTGCGGGCCTCGGGCTCGGCCTGTTGTTCGGCCTGACCCTGGCCCTGCGCTGGCTGCACGACCTGCCGACGAGCCATGACCCCGATCTGCTGCGGCACTGGATGAAGCGCCGCTGGCAGTTGATCCACTTCACCTCGCTGGCCTGGGGCCTGGTCCAGGCCTGGGTGCTGCTCGACGAGGCCTACCGGGACACGCGGCTGATCGCCACGCTCAGCACCATCGCCTTCAGCACGGCGATGGTCTCCACCTTCGCCATGAATCGCCGCTGTTGCGCCCTGGCCATCCTGCTGCTGTACCTGCCCGGGCTGATCAGCCTGAGCCGGGACGATGGAAATCTCGGCGAGCTGGTGACCCTGACTTTCTACTTCAGCTACCTGCTGCTGGCGCTCAACCGCAGCCATACGGACTACCACGGCAACCTCGCGCTGGAGTTGCAACTGATCGAGCAGCGCGACCGCCTCGACACCCTCAGCCGCACTGACAGCCTCACGCAGCTGGGTAACCGCTACCAGTTCAACAACCTGTTCCCGTCCATGGTCGCGGCAGCCCAGCGCCAGCGCGGCTCGCTGGCGCTGGTGCTGCTGGATATCGATTACTTCAAGCACGTGAACGACAACTTCGGCCACACCGCCGGCGACCTCTGCCTGCAACACTTCGCCGAGCGCATGCGCCAGGTGTTCCGCCGCGACAGCGACGCCCTGCTGCGCCTGGGCGGCGAGGAGTTCGGCGTGCTGATGCCGGACACCAGCCTGGAGCAGGCCCAGTCGCTGGCCGAAAGCTTCCGGCAGAACCTGATCCACCGGGGTTTCGAGGTGCAGGGGCGCACCCTGCCGCTGACCGCCAGCCTCGGCGTGGGCTGCTTCGAGCCCGGCCAGGACAGCGCGGAATCCTTCTTCAAACGCGTCGACGATGCGCTGTACAAGGCCAAGGCCACCGGCCGCGATCGCATGGTCCTGGCCAGTTACGCCTCGGCCCAGTAGGCCGACTTCATTCGACCAACCCCATCACCGACGGGCGAATAAATTCGCCCCTACACAGGATTTGCAGCCCGGATAAGCGGAGCGCAATCCGGGGATTCACCGCGCTCCCGGATTGCGCTGGGGCTTATCCAGGCTTGTATGTTCCTCAGGCACTCTAAAGTGAAAGGGCAA
>NZ_BDAC01000033.1 GCF_002091635.1 Pseudomonas indica NBRC 103045
AAGGTCGCGCGGTAATGGAAAGGCCCCTTCGGGGGCCTTTTCTATTATTGATCATTTATTGACACCCCCTGGGCTCATCCGTACAATTGCGCCTCCTTTTATCGGGCGTATTGCGTCCGGTGGGGATGGCAACTTGGAGTCTGAGGTCAAAATGCAAAACCAACAAATCCGTATTCGGTTGAAGGCTTTTGACCATCGCCTGATCGATCAATCTACCCAGGAAATCGTGGAAACCGCGAAACGTACTGGTGCTCAGGTGCGTGGTCCGATTCCTCTGCCTACCCGCAAAGAGCGGTACACCGTACTGGTCTCTCCGCACGTCAACAAGGACGCGCGCGATCAGTATGAAATCCGTACCCATAAGCGTGTGCTGGACATCGTTCAGCCGACCGATAAAACGGTCGATGCGCTCATGAAGCTCGATCTTGCGGCTGGCGTGGAAGTGCAGATCAGCCTCGGCTAAAACCTGCCAGGTTTTGGTCGTGTAACGCTCTGAAATGGGCGGCCATAGCGGGTGAAAGCCCCGTACACTCAAGAGGTTTTAAAAATGACTATTGGTGTAGTCGGTCGTAAGTGCGGCATGACCCGCATTTTCACCGAAGAAGGTGTCTCCATTCCGGTTACGGTCATTGAGGTCGAGCCGAATCGCGTCACCCAGTTCAAAACTGAAGAGAGCGATGGCTATCGCGCCGTGCAGGTGACTGTCGGCGAGCGTCGCGCTTCTCGTGTGACCAAGGCTCAGGCCGGTCACTTCGCCAAGGCCAATGTCGCTGCTGGTCGTAGCGTCTTGGAGTTCCGTCTGGAAGAGGGCGAGTATCAGGCGGGTGATCAGCTCAGTGTCGAGCTGTTCCAGGCGGGCCAACTGGTGGACGTCACCGGTCAGTCCAAAGGTAAGGGCTTTGCCGGTACCATCAAGCGCTGGAACTTCCGTGGTCAGGACAATACTCACGGTAACTCCGTTTCCCACCGCGTCCCTGGTTCCATTGGCCAGTGCCAGACTCCTGGTCGTGTGTTCAAGGGCAAGAAGATGTCCGGTCATATGGGCGCTGAGCGCGTGACCGTGCAGTCCCTGGAAATTGTGCGTGTCGACGCTGAGCGTAATCTGCTGCTGGTCAAGGGTGCCGTTCCTGGCGCTACCGGCGGTGATGTCGTCGTGCGTCCGGCAGCCAAGGCTCGCGGTTAAGAGGGGAATGCTGAGATGCAATTGAATGTAAATGGCGCTCAGGCGATCGAAGTCTCCGAGCGTACCTTTGGCGGCGAGTTCAACGAGACCCTCGTGCACCAGGCAGTCGTGGCCTACATGGCCGGCGGTCGTCAGGGCAGCAAGCAGCAGAAGAGCCGTTCCGACGTCTCTGGTGGCGGCAAGCGTCCGTGGCGTCAGAAGGGTACTGGTCGTGCCCGTGCTGGTACCACTCGTGGCCCGATCTGGCGTGGCGGTGGTGTCACCTTCGCTGCTCGTCCGCAGAATCATGAGCAGAAGCTCAACAAGAAGATGTATCGCGCAGCTCTGCGCTCCATCCTCTCCGAGCTGGTGCGTCAGGATCGTCTGGTCGTCGTCGAGGAGTTCGGTGTTGATGCGCCGAAGACCAAGGCTCTGCTGGGCAAGCTGAACGGCATGGGGCTGAACGATGTTCTGATCGTGTCCGATGCTGTTGATCAGAATCTCTATCTGGCCGCGCGCAACCTGCCGCACGTCGACGTTCGCGACGTACAGGGTTCCGATCCGGTCAGCCTGATCGCCTATGACAAGGTGCTGATCACCGTGTCCGCGGTGAAGAAGTTCGAGGAGCTGCTGGGATGAACCAGGAACGCGTATTCAAAGTGCTGCTTGGTCCGCACGTCTCCGAGAAAGCCACTGTGCTGGCGGACAGCAAGAGCCAATTCGTTTTCAAGGTTGCTACCGATGCAACCAAGCTGGAAATCAAGAAGGCCGTCGAAAGCCTGTTCAACGTGAAGGTGCAGAGCGTCACCACCCTGAATGTGAAGGGTAAGACCAAGCGCACCGTTCGCGGTCTGGGCAAGCGTAACGACTGGAAGAAGGCGTATATCGCCCTTCAGCCGGGCCAAGATCTCGATTTCGCCAGCAGTGCTGAGTAAGGAAGGGGTGCATCATGGCAATCGTTAAATGCAAACCGACTTCCGCTGGCCGCCGTTTCGTGGTCAAAGTGGTTGGTCAGGAGCTGCACAAGGGCGCTCCTTACGCTCCGCTGGTCGAGAAGAAGTCCAAGTCTGGCGGCCGTAACAACAATGGCCGTATCACTACCCGTCACATCGGTGGTGGTCACAAGCAGCATTACCGTCTGGTCGATTTTCGTCGCAACAAGGATGGCATTCCTGCCACCGTTGAGCGTATCGAATACGATCCGAACCGTACTGCCCACATCGCGCTGCTGAAGTATGCCGACGGCGAACGTCGCTACATCATCGCTCCGAAGGGTGTTAGCGCTGGTGATCAGCTGATTTCCGGTGTCAACGCGCCTATCAAGGCGGGCAATACTCTTCCGCTGCGCAACATCCCGGTTGGTAGCACCATTCACGGTGTTGAGCTGAAGCCTGGCAAAGGCGCTCAGATCGCTCGCTCCGCAGGTGCCTCCGTTCAGTTGGTGGCTCGTGAAGGTGCATACGTAACTCTGCGTCTGCGTTCCGGTGAGATGCGCAAGGTCCTGGCAGAGTGCCGTGCGACCCTGGGAGAAGTCTCGAACTCCGAGCACAGCCTGCGCTCGTTGGGCAAGGCCGGTGCCAAGCGCTGGCGTGGTGTTCGTCCGACCGTTCGCGGTGTGGCGATGAACCCTGTCGATCACCCGCATGGTGGTGGTGAAGGTCGTACCTCGGGTGGTCGTCATCCGGTGTCGCCATGGGGCTTCCCGACCAAGGGCGCGAAGACTCGTGCGAACAAGCGCACCGACAACATGATCGTCCGCCGCCGTAAGTAACTAGAGGGATACGACAGTGCCGCGTTCTCTGAAAAAAGGTCCTTTTATCGATCTTCACCTACTGAAGAAGGTCGAAGTGGCGGTGGAAAAGGGCGATCGCAAGCCGGTCAAGACCTGGTCGCGTCGCTCCATGATCCTGCCGCAGATGGTTGGTCTGACCATCGCTGTGCATAACGGTCGTCAGCATGTTCCTGTTCTCATCAACGAGGACATGGTCGGCCACAAACTGGGCGAGTTCGCCGCTACCCGCACCTATCGCGGGCACGCTGCGGACAAGAAAGCCAAGCGTTAAGGGGTAAGGAACGATGGAAGTAGCCGCTAAGCTGTCGGGCGCTCGAATCTCCGCCCAGAAAGCCCGCTTGGTCGCCGACCAGATCCGCGGGAAGAAGGTGGGCGAAGCGCTCAACCTCCTGGCTTTCAGCAGTAAGAAAGCCGCCGAGATCATGAAGAAAGTGCTGGAGTCGGCCGTGGCCAACGCCGAGCACAACGAAGGCGCAGACGTGGACGATCTCAAAGTCTCCACCGTTTTCGTCAACGAAGGGCGTTCGCTTAAGCGCATCATGCCGCGCGCCAAGGGCCGCGCTGATCGCATCGTCAAGCGGTCTTGCCATATCACTGTCAAGGTTGCGGACAAGTAACGGAGTCGATCAGATGGGTCAGAAAGTACATCCCGTTGGCATCCGCCTGGGAATCGTCAAGGAGCACACTTCGGTCTGGTATGCAGATAAGCGCACCTATGCGGATTATCTGCTGGCCGACCTGAAGGTCCGTGAGTACCTCCAAGACAAACTAAAAAGCGCGTCCGTAAGCCGCATCGATATCGCACGTCCGGCCCAAACCGCACGTGTGACCATCCATACCGCCCGTCCCGGCATCGTGATCGGCAAGAAGGGTGAGGATGTCGAGAAGCTGCGTCAGGACCTGACCAAGCAAATGGGTGTGCCGGTGCACATCAACATCGAAGAGATCCGCAAGCCGGAGCTCGATGCAATGTTGGTTGCTCAGAGCGTTGCCCAGCAGCTGGAGCGTCGCGTCATGTTCCGTCGTGCCATGAAGCGCGCGGTGCAGAACGCCATGCGTATTGGTGCCAAGGGCATCAAGATTCAGGTGAGCGGTCGCCTCGGCGGTGCGGAAATCGCCCGTACCGAGTGGTATCGCGAAGGTCGTGTGCCCCTGCACACCCTGCGTGCCGATATCGATTACGCCACCTATGAAGCGCACACCACCTACGGTGTGATTGGCGTCAAGGTCTGGATCTTCAAGGGTGAGGTCATCGGTGGCCGCCAGGAAGAGCTCAAGCCGCAAGCGCCCGCTCCTCGTAAAAAAGCTGCTAAGTAAGGGGTACGCCAAATGTTGCAACCAAAGCGTACGAAGTTCCGCAAGCAGATGACCGGCCACAACCGTGGTCTGGCTCAGCGCGGTAGCAAAGTCAGCTTCGGCGAGTTTGCTCTGAAATCCGTGAGCCGTGGTCGTCTCACCGCTCGTCAGATCGAGGCCGCGCGTCGTGCCTTGACCCGTCACGTGAAGCGTGGCGGCAAGATCTGGATCCGCGTGTTCCCCGATAAGCCGGTTACCAAGAAGCCCCTCGAAGTACGTATGGGTAAAGGTAAGGGTAACGTCGAGTACTGGGTAGCCCAGATTCAACCGGGCAAAGTCCTCTACGAGATCGAGGGTGTTTCCGAAGAGCTGGCGCGTGAGGCTTTCGCCCTGGCCGCTGCAAAGCTGCCGCTCGCCACCTCCTTTGTTAAGCGGACGGTGATGTGATGAAAGCGAATGAACTTCGTGAAAAATCCGTACAGCAGCTGAACGAGCAACTGCTCGGCCTGCTGCGCGACCAGTTCAATCTGCGTATGCAGAAGGCAACTGGCCAGTTGGGGCAGTCTCACCTGCTCTCGCAAGTGAAGCGCGACATCGCTCGCGTGAAAACTGTGCTCAACCAGCAAGCAGGTAAGTAATCATGGCTGAAGCTCAGAAAACCGTCCGTACGCTGACCGGCCGTGTCGTCAGCGACAAAATGGACAAGACCATCACCGTCCTGATCGAGCGCCGCGTGAAGCACCCGATCTACGGTAAATACGTGAAGCGTTCGACCAAGCTGCACGCCCACGACGAAACCAACCAGTGCCGTATCGGCGACAAGGTCACCATTCGCGAGACCCGTCCGCTGGCCAAGACCAAGTCCTGGATGCTGGTGGAAGTCGTCGAGCGCGCGGTGGAAGTCTAAGAGACTAAGGGTCGGAGAAAGTTATGATTCAGACTCAATCCATGCTCGATGTGGCCGACAACAGCGGCGCTCGTCGCGTCATGTGCATCAAGGTGTTGGGCGGCTCTCACCGTCGTTACGCCGGCATCGGCGACATCATCAAGGTCACCGTGAAGGAAGCGATTCCGCGCGGTAAGGTGAAGAAGGGCCAGGTGATGACCGCTGTCGTGGTCCGCACCAAGCACGGCGTTCGTCGTCCTGATGGCTCGATCATCCGTTTCGACGGCAACGCTGCTGTTCTGCTGAACAACAAGCAGGAGCCGATCGGCACTCGTATCTTCGGGCCGGTGACTCGTGAACTTCGCTCTGAGAAGTTCATGAAGATCGTTTCGCTCGCCCCTGAAGTGCTGTAAGGAGAAGCCGTCATGCAAAAGATTCGTCGTGACGACGAGATCATCGTCATCGCCGGCAAAGACAAGGGCAAGCGTGGCAAGGTGCTCAAGGTTCTCGCGGACGACCGTCTGGTCGTCGGTGGGATCAACTTGGTCAAGCGCCATACCAAGCCAAACCCGATGCTGGGCGTACAAGGCGGGATCGTCGAGAAAGAGGCGCCGCTGCACGCTTCTAACGTGGCCATCTTCAATGCTGAAACCAACAAGGCTGACCGTGTTGGTTTCAAGGTGGAAGAAGGCAAAAAAATTCGTGTCTTCAAGTCGACCCAAAAGCCGGTTGATGCTTGAGCACTGCTAGGTAGATCACCATGGCACGACTAAAAGAGATTTATCGGAAGGAAATCGCGCCCAAGCTGAAAGAGCAACTTCAGCTGGCCAACGTGATGGAAGTTCCGCGCGTTACCAAAATCACCCTGAACATGGGTCTTGGCGAAGCGGTAGGTGACAAGAAAGTCATCGAGAACGCTGTCGCCGATCTGGAGAAGATCACCGGTCAGAAGCCGGTGGTGACTTACGCTCGCAAGTCCATCGCTGGTTTCAAGATCCGCGAAGGCTGGCCGATCGGCGTCAAGGTCACCCTGCGTCGCGACCGGATGTACGAGTTCCTGGATCGTCTGCTTTCCATTTCCCTGCCGCGCGTGCGTGACTTCCGCGGCCTGAATGCCAAGTCCTTCGACGGACGCGGCAACTACAGCATGGGTGTGAAGGAGCAGATCATCTTCCCGGAAATCGATTACGACAAGATCGATGCGCTCCGTGGTCTGGATATCACTCTGACCACTACCGCCCGTACCGATGATGAAGGTCGTGCTTTACTGCGCGCCTTCAACTTCCCGTTCCGCAACTGATTGGAGTAGGAAATGGCCAAACAGAGCATGAAAAACCGTGAGCTGAAGCGTCAGCAAACGGTAGCCAAGTACGCCAAGAAGCGTGCTGAGCTGAAAGCTATCATCGCCAACCCGAACTCCACTCCGGAAGCGCGTTGGGAGGCTCAGATTGCCCTGCAGAAGCAGCCGCGTGATGCGAGCGCTTCCCGCCTGCGCAATCGGTGCCGTCTGACCGGTCGTCCTCATGGCGTTTATCGCAAGTTCGGGCTTGCCCGTAACATGCTGCGCCAGGCCGCCATGCGTGGTGACGTACCGGGTCTGGTCAAGGCCAGCTGGTAAGGGCATATGTAGTGAGCGTCGGAGGCTTGCCTCCCCGTTCACGGTGAATCGAATCAAGCCCCTTTTGGGGCTTGATTCATTTCTGAGCACTCTCTAGAATGACCGGCTCTCCTGAGCCCGGGTTTTTCGTGGTGCTCAGGTGGATACAGCCGCAAGGCTTTCTTTTTGTTTCAGGAGCATCTAGCCCATGAGTATGCAGGACCCGTTAGCGGACATGCTAACTCGTATCCGTAATGCCCAGATGGCTGAGAAGACCGTGGTTAGCATGCCGTCTTCCAAGCTGAAGGTGGCAGTCGCCAACGTTCTGAAGAGCGAAGGTTATATCACCGGATACCAAGTCAGCAGCGACGCCAAGCCGTTGCTGTCCATCGAGCTTAAGTATTTCGAAGGCCGTCCGGTCATTGAAGAGCTCAAGCGCGTTAGTCGTCCTGGCCTGCGCCAGTACAAGTCCGTCGACCAGTTGCCGAAAGTTCGCGGTGGCCTGGGCGTTTCGATCGTTTCCACCAACAAGGGTGTGATGACCGATCGTGCTGCTCGCGCTGCTGGCGTTGGCGGCGAAGTGCTTTGCACTGTGTTCTAAGGGGGGATAAGCATGTCTCGCGTTGCTAAGAACCCCGTCAAGCTGCCCGCCGGCGTGGAAGTAAAACTGGTCGGCCAGGTCCTTTCGGTGAAAGGTGCCAAGGGTGCGCTGGATCTGAACGTACATCCGTCCGTGGAGGTCACCCATGAGGCGGGCGAGCTGCGTTTCGCTGCTCGTAATGGCGATCAGCAGAACAAGGCCATGGCTGGCACTACTCGTGCCCTGGTCAACAACATGGTTATCGGCGTTAGCCAGGGCTTCGAGCGCAAGCTTCAGCTGGTTGGCGTTGGTTACAAGGCTCAGGCCAAAGGTCAGGTGCTGTCCCTGGCTCTCGGCTTCTCTCATCCGGTGGATTACGAATTGCCGCAAGGCGTCACTGCCGAGACTCCCAGCCAGACCGACATCCTGATCAAGGGTATCGACAAGCAGCTGGTAGGTCAGGTGGCTGCTGAGATCCGCGACTTCCGCCGGCCGGAGCCTTACAAAGGCAAGGGCGTACGTTACTCGGACGAAGTCGTCCGTCGTAAAGAAGCTAAGAAGAAGTAGGGCATAGCAAATGAGCGTAAAGAAAGAAACTCGTCTGCGTCGCGCTCGCAAGGCACGCCTGAAAATGCGCGAGCTGGAAACCGTACGCCTTTGCGTGTACCGCTCTTCCCAGCACATCTACGCCCAGGTCATTTCGGCCGACGGCGGCAAGGTCCTGGCCAGTGCCTCGACCTTGGACAAAGAACTGCGTGATGGTGCCACCGGCAACGTCGACGCGGCCAAGAAGGTTGGTCAGCTGGTGGCTGAGCGTGCGAAAGCCGCCGGCGTCACTCAGGTGGCGTTCGATCGTTCTGGCTTCAAGTACCACGGTCGTGTGAAGGCATTGGCCGATGCTGCTCGTGAAGGCGGGCTGGAGTTCTAAGTTATGGCAAATAACGAGCAAAAGCGCGACGAAGGCTACATCGAGAAGCTGGTTCAGGTTAATCGCGTCGCCAAAACCGTTAAGGGTGGCCGTATTTTCACCTTCACCGCGTTGACCGTGGTGGGTGATGGCAAGGGTCGTGTCGGTTTCGGCCGCGGTAAGTCCCGTGAAGTCCCTGCCGCCATTCAGAAGGCTATGGAGGCGGCTCGCCGCAACATGATCCAGGTCGATCTGAACGGCACCACTCTGCAGTACCCGATCAAGTCCGCTCATGGTGCCTCCAAGGTGTTCATGCAGCCGGCCTCCGAAGGTACCGGTATCATCGCCGGCGGTGCCATGCGTGCCGTTCTGGAAGTGGCTGGTGTTCAAAACGTCCTGGCCAAGTGCTACGGCTCGACCAATCCGGTGAACGTGGTCTACGCCACTTTCAAAGGGCTGAAGAACATGCAGTCTCCGGAGTCGGTAGCGGCCAAGCGTGGCAAGAGCGTCGAGGAGATTCTCTGATCATGGCTAACGCAACTGTTAAGGTCACCTTGGTCAAGAGCCTGAACGGCCGTCTGGCCAATCACAAGGCTTGCGTCAAGGGTCTCGGCCTGCGTCGCATCGGTCATACCGTTGAGGTTCAGGACACTCCTGAAAACCGCGGCATGATCAACAAGGCCTATTACCTTCTGCGTGTGGAGGGTTAATCCATGCAACTGAACGATCTGCGTTCCGCGCCGGGTGCCCGTCGCGAAAAGCTGCGTCCGGGCCGTGGTATCGGTAGCGGTCTGGGCAAGACCGGCGGCCGTGGCCATAAAGGCCAGACCTCCCGTTCCGGCGGTAAGATTGCTCCCGGTTTCGAGGGTGGTCAGCAGCCTCTGCACCGTCGTCTGCCCAAGTTCGGTTTCGTATCCCTGAAGGCTATGGATCGCGCTGAAGTGCGCACTTCCGAGCTGGCCAAGGTGGAAGGCGACGTCGTTACTGTGCAGGCGCTTAAGGATGCCAACGTCATTAACCAGAACGTGCAGCGTGTGAAAATCATGCTCTCGGGCGAGGTTGGTCGTGCGGTCACCCTGAAAGGTATCGCCGCCACCAAGGGTGCGCGTGCGGCCATCGAAGCAGCTGGCGGCAAAATCGAGGACTAAATGGCTAAGCAAGGTGCTCTCTCCGCGCTCAGCAATGGCGGGTTGTCCGAACTCTGGGCTCGACTGCGTTTCCTTTTCCTGGCGATCATCGTCTACCGGATTGGAGCGCACATCCCAGTACCAGGTATCAACCCTGACCGGCTGGCCGACCTGTTCCGGCAGAACGAGGGGACCATTCTTAGCCTATTCAACATGTTTTCCGGCGGTGCGCTGGAGCGGATGAGTATCTTCGCGCTGGGGATCATGCCGTACATCTCGGCATCGATCATCATGCAGTTGATGACAGCCGTCAGCCCGCAGTTGGAACAGTTGAAGAAGGAAGGGGAAGCTGGCCGTCGCAAGATTAGCCAGTACACCCGCTACGGCACTCTCGTCCTGGCACTCGTCCAGGCCATCGGCATGTCGATCGGTCTGGCGAGCCAGGGCGTAGCGTTCACTACCGATTTCGGCTTCCACTTCGTAGCCGTCACCACCTTCGTGGCGGGGGCGATGTTCATGATGTGGTTGGGTGAGCAAATCACCGAGCGCGGTGTCGGCAACGGTATCTCGATGCTGATTTTCGCTGGCATCGTGGCTGGCTTGCCGTCGGCAATCGGGAAGTCTTTCGAGTCTGCCCGTCAAGGTGATATCAATATCATCGCCTTGCTTGCCATCGGTCTGCTGGCGGTAGCGATCATTGGTTTTGTGGTGTTCATCGAGCGTGGTCAGCGCCGTATCGCGGTGCACTATGCCAAGCGTCAGCAGGGCCGCAAGGTCTTTGCCGCGCAAACCAGTCACCTGCCTCTGAAGGTGAACATGGCTGGCGTCATTCCGGCTATTTTCGCTAGCAGCATCCTGTTGTTCCCGGCCTCTTTGGGGTCCTGGTTCGGTCAGGGTGAGGGCATGGGTTGGTTGCAGGACATCGCTCAGTCGATTGCTCCCGGTCAGCCGTTGAATATTCTGCTGTTTAGTGCAGGGATCATTTTCTTCTGCTTCTTCTATACGGCTCTGATGTTCAACCCGAAGGACGTAGCGGAAAACCTGAAGAAGTCCGGTGCCTTTATTCCGGGTATTCGTCCGGGCGAGCAGTCCGCGCGCTATATCGATGGCGTGTTGACTCGCTTGACCATGTTCGGTGCCCTGTACATGACGGCCGTATGCCTGTTGCCCCAGTTCCTGGTGGTGGCGGCCAACGTACCGTTCTACCTTGGCGGGACCTCGTTGCTGATCGTGGTTGTGGTTGTGATGGACTTCATGTCCCAAGTACAATCGCACCTCGTTTCCCACCAGTACGAATCCCTGATGAAAAAAGCCAACCTGAAGGGTTACGGCAGCGGCATGCTCCGCTGACGTGTCCGTAAGGTTCGAGGAGTTGGTGATGAAAGTTCGTGCATCGGTGAAGAAGCTGTGCCGTAACTGCAAGATCATCCGTCGCGAAGGTGTTGTTCGCGTGATCTGCAGTGCGGAGCCGCGTCACAAGCAGCGCCAAGGCTGATTGTGATTCACGCGTAATGAGCCCGGCAGCTAGTGCGCTGTCGGGTTGATTCTTTGTTATTACAGCGCTAATATCCCGCGCCCTATTTCTTGGCTTCCAGGGTGTGGGTAGCTGTCAATTGGAGTTCCACTGAATGGCCCGTATTGCAGGCGTCAACATTCCAGATAACAAGCATACTGTTATCTCGCTGACCTACATCTACGGTGTTGGTCGCACCACTGCGCAGAGCATCTGCGCTGCTGCTGGCGTAAACCCGGCGGCGAAAATCAAGGATCTCTCCGACGAGCAGATCGAGCTGCTGCGTGGCGAAGTGGCCAAGATCACCACTGAGGGTGACCTGCGTCGCGAAGTCAACATGAAGATCAAGCGCTTGATGGATCTGGGCTGCTACCGCGGTCTGCGTCATCGCCGTGGCCTGCCGGTCCGCGGTCAGCGTACCAAGACCAACGCGCGTACCCGTAAGGGCCCGCGTAAGCCGATCCGCAAGTAATCGCATTCGCGAATCGACAGGAATCTAGTCATGGCAAAACCTGCTGCTCGTCCTCGTAAGAAAGTCAAAAAGACGGTGGTTGATGGCATCGCCCATATCCACGCGTCTTTCAACAATACCATCGTGACCATCACTGACCGTCAGGGCAATGCCTTGTCCTGGGCTACCTCCGGTGGTTCGGGCTTTCGCGGTTCCCGTAAGAGCACCCCGTTCGCTGCCCAGGTGGCTGCCGAGCGTGCCGGTCAGGCTGCTCTGGAATACGGTCTGAAGAACCTCGACGTTAACGTCAAGGGTCCGGGCCCGGGTCGCGAGTCCGCTGTGCGTGCTCTGAACGCCTGCGGCTACAAAATCGCCAGCATCACCGACGTGACGCCGATCCCGCACAACGGGTGCCGTCCGCCGAAGAAGCGTCGCGTGTAATAGGAGACAGTGAGAAATGGCTCGTTACATTGGTCCCAAGTGCAAACTGTCTCGTCGTGAAGGTACCGACCTCTTCCTGAAGAGTGGTGCTCGCGCGCTCGAATCCAAGTGCAACATCGAATCCGCTCCCGGTATCCATGGCCAGCGCCGTGGCCGCCTGTCCGACTACGGCACCCAGCTGCGTGAAAAGCAGAAAGTCCGCCGTATCTACGGTGTGCTGGAGCGTCAGTTCAGCGGCTACTACAAGGAAGCTGCCCGCAAGAAGGGTGCTACCGGTGAGAACCTGCTGCAGCTGCTCGAGTGCCGTCTGGACAACGTCGTCTATCGCATGGGCTTCGGTGCCACTCGTGCCGAATCCCGTCAGCTGGTTTCCCACAAGGCCATCACCGTCAATGGCAAGACCGTGAACGTTCCGTCGGTCCAGGTTCAGCCGGGCGACGTGGTTGCTGTGCGTGAAAAGTCGAAGAACCAGCTGCGCATCGTCCAAGCCCTCGAACTGTGCGCTCAGCGCGGTCGTGTCGAGTGGGTGGAAGTGGACGCAGAGAAGAAATCCGGTGTGTTCAAGAGCGTACCGGCTCGTAGCGATCTGTCCGCCGACATCAACGAAAACCTGATTGTCGAGCTCTACTCCAAGTAAGGGCTAGAAAATAGGTGTATCCATGCAGAGTTCGGTAAATGAGTTCCTGACCCCCCGCCATATCGATGTGCAGGTGGTCAGTCCGACCCGCGCCAAGATCACGCTCGAGCCTCTCGAGCGTGGTTTCGGCCATACCCTGGGCAACGCGCTGCGTCGCATCCTGTTGTCCTCCATGCCCGGCTGTGCAGTAGTCGAGGCCGAAATTGATGGCGTGCTCCACGAGTACAGCGCCATCGAAGGCGTGCAGGAAGATGTCATTGAAATCCTGCTCAACCTCAAAGGTCTGGCTATCAAGTTGCACGGCCGTGACGAAGTAACGCTGAACCTCTCCAAGAAGGGTTCGGGCGTGGTCACTGCTGCCGATATTCAGCTGGATCATGATGTCGAAATCGTCAACGGCGATCACGTGATTGCCAACCTGGCGGATAACGGCGCCCTGAACATGAAGCTCAAGATCGCTCGCGGTCGCGGCTACGAGCCGGCCGACGCGCGTCAGAGCGACGAAGACGAAAGCCGCAGCATCGGTCGCTTGCAGCTGGACGCTTCCTTCAGCCCGGTCCGTCGTGTTGCCTACGTGGTCGAAAACGCCCGTGTCGAGCAGCGCACCAACCTGGACAAGCTGGTTATCGATCTGGAAACCAACGGTACCCTGGACCCCGAAGAGGCCATCCGTCGTGCCGCGACCATCCTGCAACAGCAGCTGGCCGCGTTCGTCGACCTCAAGGGCGACAGCGAGCCGGTGGTTGTCGAGCAGGAAGATGAGATCGATCCGATCCTCCTGCGTCCGGTCGACGACCTCGAACTGACCGTACGTTCGGCCAACTGCCTGAAGGCGGAGAACATCTACTACATCGGCGACCTGATTCAGCGCACCGAAGTAGAGCTGTTGAAGACTCCGAACCTGGGCAAGAAGTCCCTGACCGAGATCAAGGACGTTCTGGCCTCCCGTGGTCTGTCCCTCGGTATGCGCCTCGACAACTGGCCGCCGGCAAGTCTGAAGAAAGACGACAAGGCTACGGCCTGATCGTCATCACCACCGAACGAACAAGTTTGGTAAGGAATTGAACCATGCGTCATCGTAAAAGTGGCCGTCATCTGAGCCGCACCAGCGCCCACCGCAAGGCCATGTTCCAGAACATGGCGGTGTCGCTGTTCGAGCACGAACTGATCAAAACCACCCTGCCCAAGGCCAAGGAGCTGCGTCGCGTTGCCGAGCCGCTGATCACCCTGGCCAAGGAAGACAGCGTCGCCAATCGTCGTCTGGCTTTCGACCGCACCCGTTCGAAAGCTGCCGTAGGCAAGCTGTTCAACGATCTGGGCAAGCGCTACGCCAACCGTCAGGGCGGCTACCTGCGCATCCTCAAGTGCGGTTTCCGCGCTGGCGACAACGCCCCGATGGCCTATGTCGAGCTGGTCGACCGTCCGGTCGGCGGCGCGGTAGAAGCTGCTGCCGAGTAACTTCGGGCGCTGTTAAAAAAACCGGGCTGTGCCCGGTTTTTTTATGCCCGATTAACTGGGAGAAGGTCGGGCTTAGCAGGCCCTGGCGAGTGAACTTGGCATCCCTGAAAGGGCGGCCCGGATAGTTCTGATTAATCCTTGCGGGCATTTACCAACCAGTCACTGTAGCTGGCCGGCGCAATGTCTACTCAAACTCCCGCGTATTAATTCCCGCTGACTTGCAATCCGTGGTTGCCATGCGCAGGGGCGGTCGGGTTCGCCTTTGTTTAGTATTCTCTATCAAACCCTTATGGGTAATGCATTGGTTCTCTTTTAGCCGCCTCGATACCCTTTCTGCACTAACCGATTTCGGTAAGGCTGAAAGGAGAGAGAACGCATGAGTCAGAAACCGATACTCACCACCGCCAGCGGCAGCCCGATCGCTGACAACCAGAATTCCCGTTCGGCGGGGCCTCGTGGTCCGTTGTTGCTCGATGACTTTCATCTGGTCGAGAAGCTTGCCCACTTCAACCGCGAGGTGATTCCGGAGCGTCGGGTTCACGCCAAGGGCTCCGGCGCATATGGCACCTTCACCGTGACCCAAGACATCACGCGTTACACTCGCGCCAAGCTGTTCGAGTCCGTGGGTAAGCAAACCCCCTTGTTCCTTCGTTTCTCCACAGTCGGTGGTGAGCGTGGCTCGGCCGATACCGAGCGTGACCCGCGCGGCTTTGCCATCAAGTTCTACACCGAGGAAGGCAACTGGGATGTCGTGGGGAACAACACGCCGGTGTTCTTCATTCGCGACCCGCTGAAGTTCCCGGATTTCATTCATACCCAGAAGCGTGATCCGCAAACCAACCTGAAGAGCCCGCAGATGATGTGGGACTTCTGGTCGTTGTCGCCCGAGGCGCTGCACCAGATCACCATTCTGTTTTCGGATCGCGGCATTCCGGACGGGTATCGCTTCATGCATGGCTTCGGTAGCCATACCTTCAGCCTGATCAATGCCCAAGGCGAACGGCATTGGGTGAAGTGGCACTACAAGTCGATGCAAGGCATCAAGAACCTGAGTCCAGAGGAGGCGGCACGTCTGGCTGGAACCGATCCGGATTACGCCCAGCGCGATCTATTCGCTGCCATCGAGCGGGGCGAGTATCCGAAATGGCGTGTGTGTATCCAGGTGATGTCCGAGGAACAGGCCACCCAGCATCACGAGAACCCGTTCGATGTGACCAAGACTTGGTCGCAGAGAGAATTCCCGCTGATCGAGGTCGGTGTCATCGAACTGAACCGCAATCCGCTGAACTATTTCGCCGAGGTGGAGCAGGCAGTCTTTGCACCGAGCAACGTCATCCCCGGCGTCGGCCTGTCGCCGGATCGGATGTTGCAAGGGCGTGTCTTCGCATACGCCGATGCGCACCGTTACCGGGTTGGCACCAACCATCAGCAGTTGCCGGTGAACGCGCCGCGTTGTCCGTACCACAATTATCAGCGCGACGGCGCCATGCGCTTCGACGGTAACGGTGGCTCGGCGCCCAACTATGAGCCGAACAGCTACGCCAATGCGCCGAAGCAGGCGCCCCAGTATGCCGAGCCGGCGTTGGCCTTGAGTGGTGCGGCAGATCGTTACGATCACCGGGAGGACGGCGATTACTACAGCCAGGCCGGTGCCTTGTTCCGTCTCATGAGTCCTGAGCAGCAGGCCCTGCTGATTGGCAACATCGTCGGTGCGATGCGCACGGTAACCCGTGATGTCCAGTTGCGTCAGATCGGCCACTTCCTCAAGGCCGATCCGGCTTACGGCCAGGGCATTGCCGAAGGCCTGGGAATCGCCGCCAGCGAAGTGATGTAGAGCATTGCCGCCGCAAAAAAGGCCGCAAGCACATGCTTGTGGCCTTTTTCATTCGTGTGGATTTATTCGTCGTGTGGGTTGGACAGCGGTTGGTCGGTTTCCTGACCTGGAGGCAGGATCCGGTCGGCTTCGGCCGGGTCGATGGCATACAGGCTGCCGTCTGCGCTGGCCAACAGGAGCGCTTCCAGCATTTCCCTGACATTGTTGCGCAGCATGCCGATGGACTTCTGGCCCCGGCTGTTCAAACCGGTGATTTCCATCAGAACGCTACCCCCCAGGGGGCCGCTGGCTCCGCTGTTCAACCGCTGTGTGCCTAGCAGGGCGTAGGCGTTGCGGGCGATGCCGGGCTCGCCGCCGCCACGGCGGATGCTGCCGTCCGGGTACTGATAGAAATAGTTGGTGATCTCCATGTTGCCCAGCTCCATGGAGCGACGCTTCATGACCACGCTCATCTGCTTCGACAGGTCCACGGCGACCTGGGCGACATCGTCATTGGCCGGCCAGGTAATGGATCCGGTGACCTGGCGATCCGGGCGATTGATGTCCGGGTCGGCGTCCTCGAGAACGACCGCCGGGTTCTGGTTGTGCACATCGACCAGCCAGATGGGCTGATAGCGATCATAGGCCGTGCGCACTGCTGTCGCTTCCGGAACCGGGTTCTGCCCGGGGTTGAAGTGGCGCTGATCGGCAAGCCCCGGGTTGCACAGTATCTGTGTGCTCTGGCTCCAGTCCGGCCAGTGGTAGCGGTTGATGTCGTAACTCCAGTCGCGCTGGCCATCGGCATCCGTGTAGGCGGTGACGTTGCTGCCCAGCCCTTGGTTCAGTTTGGCTGGGTCGACGGTGCCGTCGGTCTTCAGGCAACTGGCGCTGGTTTCCGGTGCGCTGAAGTCGGCGTTTCCGCGTGTGAACAGCGCGGTCCCGTCCGGATTGACCCTGGGAATGAACAGCACCTGGACGTGATCCAGTACCTGCCGGGAAAACGTGCCCCCAGTGGCCAGCTTGCGGATCAGATCGAGCGCGGCCTCGGTACCGTGGGGCTCGTTGCCGTGTTGCTGGGTCATGATCATCACGGTCGGCTTGTCCGCAGCGCCGAGCCGCGCCAGCCAGATGGGCCGGCCTTTTCCGCTGGTGCCGATTTGCTCCAGCGCCAGTACGCCCTTGGAGCGTCGAGCCAGGGCAGCGAGTTGATCGTATAGCTGCTCGTTGCTCATGAAGCCTTCGAGCGAGACGTTCTGTTCGTCGTTGACCCAGGGGCCATTGGGTTCCGCGGCGGCGGCAATGCCAGGCAACAGGCCGGCGCCGAGAAGGAAGGCGGCAATCGGAAGACGCATGGGAACTCTCCTTGTGCAAGACGGGAAGGGCCCCGCCTTACACGGCCCGGCGGGGTCCTGGTTGGACCCGGCGCGGGCGTGGAAGGTTGCGTTGCGCTTGGAGTCAGCTGGCGGCGCGGTCGCGTTCCAGCAGCGGTTTGAGGAAATGCCCGGTATAGGACTGCGGCATGCCTGCGACTTCTTCCGGTGTGCCGGTGGCGATGATCTGCCCACCGCGCGAGCCACCTTCCGGCCCCAGGTCGACGATCCAATCGGCGGTCTTGATCACGTCCAGGTTATGCTCGATCACCACCACGGTGTTGCCGTGGTCGCGCAGGCGATGTAGTACGTCGAGCAGTTGCTGGATGTCCGCGAAATGCAGGCCGGTGGTGGGTTCATCGAGGATGTAGAGCGTCTTGCCGGTATCCCGCTTGGACAGCTCGCGGGACAGCTTGACCCGCTGCGCCTCGCCGCCGGACAGGGTGGTCGCGCTCTGCCCCAGCTTGATGTAGGAGAGCCCCACGTCCATCAACGTTTGCAGCTTGCGCGCCACGGCCGGAACCGGGTCGAAGAAGTCGCGGGCTTCCTCGATGGTCATTTCCAGCACTTCGTGAATGCTCTTGCCCTTGTACTTCACTTCGAGGGTTTCGCGGTTGTAACGCTTACCCTTGCACACGTCGCAGGGAACGTAGATGTCGGGTAGAAAGTGCATCTCCACCTTGATCACGCCATCGCCCTGGCAGGCCTCGCAGCGCCCGCCCTTGACGTTGAACGAGAAGCGCCCCGGGCCGTAGCCGCGCGAGCGGGCTTCCGGCACACCGGCGAACAGCTCGCGGATCGGCGTGAACAGACCCGTGTAGGTGGCCGGATTGGAGCGCGGGGTGCGACCGATCGGGCTTTGGTCGATGTCCACTACCTTGTCCAGGTGCTGCAGGCCGTCGAAGCTGTCGTGCGCGGCGACTTCCAGCGAGGTGGCGCCGTTCAGGGCTGTCGCGGTGATCGGGAACAGCGTGTTGTTGATCAGCGTCGACTTGCCCGAGCCGGACACGCCGGTAATGCAGGTCAGCAGGCCGACCGGGATTTCCAGGTCGACGCTTTGCAGGTTGTTGCCGCGGGCGCCCTTGAGCTTGAGCAGCTTCTTCTTGTCGCGCGGGGTGCGCTTGGCCGGATAGCGAATCTTCTCGCGGCCGGAAAGGTATTTACCGGTCAGCGAGTCCGGGTGATCCATGACCTCGTCCGGCGTGCCCTCGGCGACGATCCGGCCGCCATGCACGCCGGCGCCCGGGCCGATGTCCACGACGTAGTCGGCGAGGCGGATGGCGTCCTCGTCGTGCTCCACCACGATCACCGTGTTGCCGAGGTTGCGCAGGTGGGTGAGGGTGGCCAGCAGGCGCTCGTTGTCGCGCTGGTGCAGGCCGATGCTGGGTTCGTCGAGGATATACATGACCCCCACCAGGCCGGCGCCGATCTGGCTGGCCAGGCGGATACGCTGGGCCTCGCCGCCGGAAAGCGTGTCGGCGCTGCGGTCCAGGGTCAGGTAGTCGAGGCCGACGTTGACGAGGAATTGCAGGCGTTCGCGGATTTCCTTGAGGATCTTCTCGGCGATCTCGCCGCGGCGACCGGTGAGATGCAGGTTGCCGAAGTAATCGCAGGCGTCGCCCACCGGCAGCCCGGTGACCGCCGGCAGCGTCTTTTCGCCGACCCAGACATGGCGCGCCTCGCGGCGCAGGCGGGTGCCGCGGCAGTCGGGGCAGGGCTGGGTGCTGAGAAACTTGGCCAACTCCTCGCGCACCGTGGTGGACTCCGTCTCGCGGTAGCGGCGCTCGAGGTTCGGAATGATGCCTTCGAACGGGTGGGCCCGCTTGACTATGTCGCCCCGGTCGTTGAGGTAGCGGAATTCGACGTTCTCGCGTCCGGAGCCGTACAGGATGGCTTTCTGGTCTTCGGCGGACAGGTCGTCGAACGGTTTGTCCAGGCTGAAGCCATAATGCGCCGCCAGCGAGCCGAGCATCTGGAAGTAGTAGACGTTGCGCCGATCCCAGCCGCGAATCGCGCCCTCGGCCAGGGTCAGCTCGCCATTGACCAGCCGGCGCGCATCGAAGAATTGCTTCACGCCCAGGCCGTCACAGGTGGGGCAGGCGCCGGCCGGGTTGTTGAAGGAGAACAGCTTGGGTTCCAGCTCGCTGATCGAGTGGCCGCACACCGGACAGGCGAAGCGCGCGGAGAAGATCATCTCCTCGCCTTCCTCTCCCTCCATGGGGGCCACCAGTGCGATGCCATCGGCCAGGTTCAGCGCCGTCTCGAAAGATTCCGCCAAGCGCTGTTGCAGGTCCTCGCGAACCTTGAAGCGATCCACCACGACATCGATGGAGTGCTTCTTCTGCTTGTCCAGCTTGGGCAGCTCATCGAGTTCGTAGAGCTTGCCGTTGACCCGCGCGCGGACGAAGCCCTGGGCGCGCATCTCATCGAACACGGCGAGGTGCTCGCCCTTGCGCTCGCGAACGATTGGCGCCAGCAGCATGAGCCGACGGCCCTCCGGCAGGGCGAGGACCTGGTCCACCATCTGGCTGACCGTCTGCGCTTCCAGGGGAATGTCGTGATCCGGGCAGCGCGGCGTGCCGACACGCGCATAGAGCAGGCGCAGGTAGTCGTAGATCTCGGTGATGGTGCCGACGGTCGAGCGCGGGTTGTGCGACGTCGACTTCTGCTCGATGGAAATGGCCGGGGAGAGCCCCTCGATGGTGTCCACATCGGGCTTTTCCATCATCGACAGGAACTGCCGTGCATAGGCCGAAAGAGACTCGACATAGCGGCGCTGGCCTTCGGCATACAGCGTGTCGAACGCCAGGGACGACTTGCCGGAGCCGGACAGGCCAGTGATCACGATCAGCTTGTCGCGTGGCAGGGTGAGGTCGATGTTCTTCAGGTTGTGGGTGCGTGCCCCACGGATCAGGATCTTGTCCACGAACACCCTCGCATGGCGGGCGGAAACCCGCGAGTATACGGTCCGCCGTAACGTCGCGGCAAAGCGCGGCAGCTCTTTCTCCGACCATCCCGGGCGCCGAGGGTTGCCGCGTGACGCTTTTACGCGGGCCCTCGGCGATTCGGGCTGGTAGAATCGCCGCCGTTTCAGAGGGTAGAGCCAGATAGATGCACGATCCGCACAGCGAACGCATGAGCCACAGTGAGACACGCGCTGCCGGAGGGCTGGCGCTGGTTTTCGCCTTCCGCATGCTGGGCATGTTCATGGTGCTGCCGGTGCTGGCGACTTATGGACAGGATCTCGCCGGTGCGACTCCATCCCTGATCGGCCTGGCCATCGGTGCCTACGGTCTGACCCAGGCCATTCTGCAGATTCCCTTTGGTGTGATTTCCGATCGCATCGGCCGGCGGCCGGTGATCTATGTCGGGCTACTGATCTTCGCCGCCGGCAGTGTGCTGGCGGCCAATGCCGATTCCATCTGGGGCGTGATCGCCGGCCGCGTGCTGCAAGGCGCGGGTGCCATCTCGGCGGCGGTGATGGCCTTGCTCTCCGATCTCACCCGCGAGCAACATCGGACCAAGGCGATGGCCATGATCGGCATGAGCATTGGCGTTTCCTTCGCCGTAGCCATGGTGGTCGGTCCGCTGCTGACCCGTGCGTTCGGGTTGTCCGGTCTGTTCTGGGCGACCGCGGCGATGGCGCTGGTCGGTGTGCTGATCATCGCCGGGCTGGTACCGCGGGCCGATCATCCCTTGCAGCACCGGGAGTCCGGTGTGGCGAAGCAGGCGTTGGGCGCCACCTTGCGCCACCCCGATCTGCTGCGGCTGGACTTCGGCATCCTCGCGTTGCATGCGATCCTCATGGCCAGCTTCGTCGCGCTGCCGCTGGCGCTGGTCGAGCGTGGCGGATTGCCCAAGGAAGAGCACTGGTGGGTCTATCTCACGGCCCTGCTGGTCAGCTTCTTCGCAATGATCCCGTTCATCATTTATGGCGAGAAGAAGCGACGCATGAAGCGGGTTCTGCTTGGGGCAGTCGCCGTGCTGCTGCTGTGCGAACTGTTCTTCTGGCAACTCGGCACCAGCCTGCGCGCGCTGGTGATCGGTGCGGTGGTGTTCTTCACCGCCTTCAACCTGCTCGAGGCCAGCCTGCCATCGCTGATCAGCAAGGTGGCGCCGGCCGGCGGGAAGGGCACGGCGATGGGGGTCTATTCCACCAGTCAGTTCCTCGGCGCGGCATTGGGCGGCATCCTCGGGGGCTGGCTGTTCGCCCAGGGAGGGCTGGGCATGGTGTTCATCGGCTGCGCGGTGCTCTGTGCCCTCTGGCTGGCAATTGCTGTTACCATGCGCGAGCCTCCGTATGTAACGAGCTTGCGCCTGCCGTTGTCGCCCGCAGCGCTGCGCGACGCGGGACTGGCCGAGCGATTGCTGGCATTGCCCGGAGTGGCGGATGCCGTGGTGGTGGCCGAAGAAGGCGCCATCTATATCAAAGTGGATACCGAACAATTGGACCGCACGTCCCTGGAGCGCCTGATCGATCCGGCGCCCGCGGCGTGCTGAAGCCTAGGAGAACGTCATGGCCCGTGGGGTTAACAAAGTCATTCTGATCGGCAACGTCGGCGGCGACCCGGAAACCCGCTACCTGCCCAACGGCAACGCGGTGACCAACGTCACCCTGGCGACTACCGATAGCTGGAAAGACAAGCAGACCGGTCAACTGCAGGAACGTACCGAGTGGCACCGCGTGGTGTTCTTCGGCAAGGTGGCGGAAATCGCCGGTGAATACCTGCGCAAGGGTTCGCAGTGCTACGTCGAGGGGCGTCTGCAGACCCGCGAGTGGGAAAAGGACGGCGTCAAGCGCTACACCACCGAAATCGTCGTCGATATGAACGGCACCATGCAGCTGCTCGGCGGCCGTGGCGGCAATTCCGACGACGCCCCGCGTGCACCGCGTCCGCAGCGCGAGCCGCAACAGCAGGCCCCGCGTGAATCGCGTCCGGCGCCGCAGCAGGCCCAGCCGGCTCCGGACTACGACAGCTTCGACGACGACATTCCGTTCTGACCTGGAGCCGCTCGCATCACCATGCACATGCGCCTGATGCTGCTGGGCGGCGGTAGTGCCCTGGGACAGGCGCTGATCCGTCTCGGGGCCGAAGAGGACATCAGTTTCCTTGCGCCGCGCCCGCCCGATCAGGGCTGGGATGCCACCAGCCTGACCCAGTTGCTGGACGAGACCCGTCCGGAAGCCGTCATCAACCTCGCCTACTACTTCGACTGGTTCCAGGCCGAAGCGGTGGACGCGTCGCGTTTTGCTGCCCAGGAACGGGCGGTGGAGCGTCTGGCCGAGCTTTGCCAGTACCACGACATCGTTCTATTGCAGCCCTCCAGCTATCGGGTGTTCGACGGCTCGCGGGCCACCGCCTATAGCGAGAAGGACGAGCCGGTACCGCTGGGCCTGTGTGGACAGGTGCTCTGGCGTTGCGAACAATCCGTGCGCGCGCTCTGCCCCCGGCATGTGCTTCTGCGCTTCGGCTGGGTGCTCGACGAGAGCCATGATGGCCAGTTGGGCCGCTTTCTCGCCCGTGCCGAGCGCGAGTCCGAACTGTTCCTCGCCGATGACCGGCGCGGCAACCCGACGCCGGTGGACGATGCCGCGCGGGTGATCCTGGCTGTGCTGAAGCAACTGGACTGTCAGGCGCCGCTGTGGGGCACCTACCACTACGGCGGGCATGAGGCGACGACGCCGCTGGCCTTGGGTCAGGCGATCCTCGCCGAGGTGCGCACCTTGCGTTCCGTGGCCGTCGAGCAGATCACCCCGCAGGCGCATGCGGCCCGCCCCGATGCGGCGGACGAACCTCAGCATGCCGTGCTGGCCTGCAAGAAAATCCTCCATACCTTCGGTATCAAGCCCCGCGCCTGGCGCGCTGCCTTGCCGACACTGCTGGATCGCTATTACCGCCATGTCTGATTCCCCCATCCTGGTGACCGGCGGAGCCGGTTTCATCGGCTCCCACCTGGTCGATGCACTGCTGGCCAAGGGGTACCGCGTTCGCGTGCTGGACAACCTGTCCAGCGGCAAGCGCGAGAACCTGCCGCTGGATAATCCGAAGTGCGAGCTGGTGACGGGCGACGTGGCCGATGCCGCCCTCGTGCTGCGCGTTGTCGAAGGATGCCGGGGCGTCGTGCATCTGGCGGCGGTAGCCTCGGTGCAGGCCTCGGTGGACGATCCGGTGAGTACGCACCAAAGCAATTTCATCGGCACGCTGAATATCTGCGAGGCCATGCGCCGGCTGGGCATTCGCCGTGTGCTGTTCGCCTCCAGCGCGGCGGTCTACGGGAATAACGGCGAGGGCCTGGCAATCGATGAAGACACGCCGAAGGCGCCGCTGACGCCCTATGCGTCGGACAAGCTGGCCAGCGAGTATTACCTCGATTTCTATCGCCGCCAGCATGGGCTGGAGCCGGCGATCTTCCGTTTCTTCAACATCTACGGGCCGCGCCAGGACCCGTCCTCGCCGTATTCGGGGGTGATCAGCATCTTCACCGAGCGTGCCTTGAAAGGGCAGCCGATCACGGTGTTTGGCGATGGAGAGCAGACCCGCGACTTCGTCTATGTCGCCGATCTGGTGGAGGTGCTGGTTCAGGCGCTGGAGCTGCCGGGTGCCGAGCCGGGCGCGGCGAACGTTGGGCTCGGACAGACCACCAGCCTCAACCAGCTGTTGGCCGCTATCGGTGAGGTGCTGGGCGGCCTGCCGCCGGTGAGCCATGCCGAGGCGCGTCCGGGCGATATTCGTCATTCGCGTGCCAACAACCAGCGTCTGCTGGGACGTTATCGCTTCCCCGAGCCGACGCCGCTCCGGGTCGGTATCGCGCATCTCCTGGGGCGCTGACCCTCTGCCTCTCGTACCGTTCCGCAGGCAATAAAAAGGCGCCCGAAGGCGCCTTGAGCGGAGTTCCCCGCAGAAATAACAGTCGATCAGAACTTGTAGCCCAGGCCGACCATGTAGACCCACGGATCGACGTCCACATCCACTTTCACTTTGCCGAAGGCGGAGTCGGCGGTGGCAGTGGTGTCGATGTCGATGTACCAGACGGCGGCGTTCAGCAGCACGTTGTCGGTCAGCATGAAGTCCACGCCGGCTTGCAGAGCCAGGCCCCAGGAATCGTCCAGCTCCAGGTTGCTGAAGCCCTGGTCCTTGCGCTGGCCGGTCAGTTCTTCATCGAAGAACATGGTGTAGTTCAGGCCGGCGCCGACATAGGGCTGGATCTGGGAGCTGGCGTCCAGCGGGTAGTACTGCACGGAGAGGGTCGGCGGCAGATGCTTGACGTCGGCCAGCTTGCCGTCCAGACCCAGCGGCATGCCCTTGATGCTCACCTGGTGCTGGAACGGAGTGGCGGCCAGCAGCTCGATGCCGACGTGATCGGTCAGCATGTAGGTGCCGGTCAGGCCCAGTTGGGTGTCGCTGTCCAGGGTCGCTTTGGTGCCGGCCAGGGAACCGGTGGCGGCGGTGGAAATGGTGCTGCTGTCTTCGTGCGGGTCAACGGTTGCGGCGCCCGCGCGAACGATGATGTCGCCAGCCTGGTGGGCCTGGGCGAAGGGGGCGGCCAGCGCCATGGCCAGTACGGACGCGGTGAACAGGGACTTGCGCATAGTGAAGGCTCCGTTGAGTCATCAGTGGTTTTGGCTGATGGCGATGTTAGGGAGCTAATGGAACGCGTGGTTTGACGTAGCTCAATAAATATCCCTATGGCCGGTGCGGCTTTTTGTCCATTGCTTCGGATGTGTTTGCGGATGATAATGTTTCTCTTTTGAAGCAAGCCCTGTCTGTCGAGGACTTCTCCGCATGATGCCTTACCCCTCCCGCCTGCTGGCTGCCGCGCTGTTGGCGGGTAGTCTGCCGCTGGCCGCTGCCCCGCTGGATTCCGCACTGGAAGAAAGCCAACGCCTGGCCGAAGAGGCCAAGGCCTCCCAGGCCCGCATCGAACAACTGGACGACGCCAGTCGGCAGATGCTCGACGAGTACCGCAGTGCCTTGCAGCAGGCCGAGGCCCTGAAGGGCTACAACGCCCAGTTGCGCGAGCTGACCGCCGCGCAGCGCAAGGAGCTGGCCAGCTACCAGCAGCAACTCGACGGCATCGAGCGCACCCAGGAAGCGGTTACCCCACAGATGCGCCGCATGGTGGAAGTGCTGGGCGAGTTCATCGCCGCCGACCTGCCGTTCCTTCCCGAGGAGCGCGCCGATCGCCTGGCTCAGTTGCAGGAGCTGTTGCCGCGCGCCGACGTCAGCCTGGCGGAGAAATACCGCCGGATTCTCGAGGCCTACCAGATCGAGAGCGATTATGGCCGCACCCTCGAGGCCTGGCGCGGCGAACTGCCGGACGAAGGCGGCTCGCGCAGCGTGGAGTTCCTTCGCCTGGGGCGGGTGATGCTCTATTACCAGACTCTCGACGGCCACGAGAGCGGTTGGTGGGACCCGCAGAGCCGCAGCTGGAAGGTGCTCGGCGGCGACGCCCGCCGTCCGCTCGCCCAGGCCATCGCCATCGCTCGCCAGCAGCAGGCTCCGGCCTATCTGGAACTGCCCGTGAAGACCCCGGCCCAGGAGACCGCACAATGAGCCGCCGTCTGCTCCCCGTTTTCATCCTCGGCCTCTTGCCGTGCCTCGCCCAGGCCGCCGAAACCCTGACTCCCGACCAACTGCTGCAACGCATTCGCAACGAGCGCGCCGCCGAAGCCAGTGCCATGCAGGAGCGCGAGCAGGCCTTCATCGCCCGCCGCAGCGAGCAGGCCCAGCTGCTGGCCAGCGCCCGCGCCGCCCTGAACCAACAGAAGGCCGAAGCCGATCGGCTCAAGGCCGAGTTCGACCGTCAGGAAGCCGAGCTGGCCGAGCAGGAAAAATTGCTGGCCCAGCGTGTCGGCCATCTCGGCGAACTCTTCGGTGTAGTCCGCCAGAGCGCCGGCGATGTCGCCGGCCAGTGGCAGGACAGCCTGCTCAACGCCCAGTACCCGGATCGTCTCAAACGCCTCAAGGCCCTGGCCGAAAGCCGCAGCCTGCCGTCCGCCGACGACCTCGACGGCTACTGGATGCTGCTGCTCGACGACCTCGCCGCCAGTGGCCGGGTGGAGCGTGTCGAATTGCCGGTGGTAGGGACCGACGGCCATCGCGAGCAGCGTCCGGTGCTGCGCGTCGGCACCTTCTCCGCCTATAGCGAAGACGCCTTCCTGCGCTACGACGCCGATGCCGGTGAGCTGCTGGCGCCGCCGCGCCAGCCGTCCGGCCTGGGTTTGGTGGACGACTTTGTGAGCAGTAAGGAACCCTTGGCCACGCTGCCCGTCGATCCCAGTCGCGGCACCCTGTTGGCGCAGTTGCAGCGGCAACCCGGCCTGTGGGATCGCGTTCAGCAGGGCGGGCTGGTCGGTGGCGTGATCCTGGTGCTCGGCGCGCTCGGCCTGTTCCTCGCCCTCTGGCGCATGACCTACCTGGCTGGCGTACAGCGCAAGGTCAACAGCCAGATGCAGTCGCTCGGCGCGCCGCGCGAGGACAACCCGCTGGGTCGCGTCATCGGTGTCTTGGGGCCGAAGCCCCAACTCTCCGACCTGGAAACCCTCGAACTCAAGCTGGACGAAGCCATTCTCCAGGAAACCCCTCCGCTGGAGCGTGGCCAGGGGCTGCTCAAACTGCTCAGCGCGGTCGCCCCGCTGCTCGGCCTGCTGGGTACCGTGACCGGCATGATCGTCACCTTCCAGGCCATCACCCAGAGCGGTGGCGGCGATTCGCGCCTGATGGCCGACGGTATTTCCCAGGCCTTGGTGACCACGGTGCTGGGCTTGGTGGTGGCGATTCCGCTGCTGTTCCTGCATAGCCTGCTGGCCAGCCGCAGCAAGAGCCTGATCCAGTTGCTCGAGCAGCAGAGCGCCGGGCTGATCGCCCTGCACCTGTCGGGGGCGCCGCGCCGTGACTGATCTGCACGCCACCTGGCTGCGCCTGGTCGACAGCGCCTACGCGCTGCTCGACTTCATGGCCGCCGGCGGGTTCGTGATGTGGGCACTCGCTGCGCTCTGCGTGATCTATTGGACGCTGGTGTTCGAGCGCTTCTGGTTCATGCGGCGAATCTTTCCGCAGTGGGTTGCCGAGCGCCGCCAGGCATGGCAGCACCTCGGCGACGAGCCCGGCAACTGGCAGCGCGCGGTGCGCAACGCCTGGCTGGCGCAGGCGCAGCAGCAGCTGGCCGGCCCGTTGCGGCTGAGCAAGACGCTGGTGGCGCTGTACCCGCTGCTCGGCCTGCTCGGCACCGTCTGCGGCATGGTCGCCGTGTTCGACGTGCTTGCCGTCAACGGCACCGGCAACCCACGCGGCATGGCCGCCGGCGTCTGGCAGGCGACCCTGCCGACCATGGCCGGCATGGTGCTGGCGATCCCTGGACTGTTCAGCCTGGCGCGTCTCGAACGCAACGCGCGCCAGGCGCTCGACCGGCTGGCCGACCAGCTGCGTCACGATTGAGGTCATTGCGATGAGAATGCGTCGCCATCATTACCAGCAGGACGAAGACACCGGCATCGACCTCACCCCGATGCTGGACGTGGTGTTCATCATGCTGATCTTCTTCATCGTCACCAGCTCCTTCATCAAGGAGTCCGGCGTCGAAGTGCAGCGGCCCCAGGCCGACACCGCCAGCCCGCAGGACAAGGGCAACATCCTGATCGCCATCACTGCCGATGGGCAGATCTGGATGGACAAGCAGGTGGTCGATGTGCGCAGCGTGCGCGCCCACGTCGAGCGCATGCGCGTCGACCAGCCGGAGGGCGCCGTGGTGGTGCAGGCCGACCGCGATGCCCGCACCGGTCTGGTGGTACAGGTGATGGACCAGGCGCGCCAGGCGGGTGTGCAGGACGTGGCCCTGGCGGCCAGCTCGGGAGCGCTCTGAATGCGTCTGCCGCTGTCCTTCGCCGCCGCCTGCCTGATGGCTCTGGCGCTGTTCGCCCTCATGCTGAGCATGGTGGCTCCGCCGCGCAGCAAGGCGATCGACGAGCCGGTGACCGTCGCCAACTTCGTTCGCCTGGATGGTGACACCAGCTCCACCGCCACCCGGACCCGGCAGCAGGCACCGCAACCACCGCAGCCCAAGACACCGCAACCGCCGACCCCGCCCACGCCGGTGGCCGCCACGCCGAGCGCCAACCTGCCGTCACTGGACCTGGCCCTGCCGAGCCTGAACAGCAATGTCACTGTGGCCAGTGCGCCGACCCCGAGCCTGGCCGGCCTCACTGCCGGTGCTGCGCCCAGCGCGCCGAGCGATCCGGTGGAAAGCGCCGGACAGCCTGGCGGCCCGGAAAGCGAAGTCATGCCGTTGAACGACATCAGCCCCGAGTACCCGCGTTTCGCCTTGCAGCGGGGGATCGAGGGGCATGTCAAGCTGGCCTTCACCATCAACCGTGCCGGCAATGTGGAAAATATTCGCGTGGTCGAAGCGTCGCCGAAGAATGTCTTCGACCGCGAAGCCCGCCGTGCCGCGGCGCGCTGGCGTTTCGCCCCGCGTACCGAGAATGGCCTGGCGGTGAATCGCGAAGCGGTGAAAACCCTGTACTTCCGTCTGAAGGAGGGAAGCTGAGATGCATCGCCTGTTGCTCCTGCTGGTTCTGTTGACCGGTTCTGCGCACGCCGCGCAGAGCATCGACCCGGCTGTCTTCCGCGTATTGGAAACGGCGCGCGCGGCGCAGCAAAAGGGGGATTATTCCGCCGCGCGCCGCGCCCTGGCGGATGCCAAGGCCAAGCCGGGCAGCCTGGAAGAGGTGCTGGTCTGGCGCAGCCAGGGTTACTTGGCCTGGGCCGAAGGGCAGAACGGCAAGGCCATCGAATGGCTCGACAAAGCCGTATCCAGCGGCAAGCTGGATAAGGAGCAACTGCCCCTCGAACGCCTCAACCTGGCCAGGCTGAACCTGGTCGAAGGGCGCTATGCCAAGGTGGTGCAGTTGATTGCCCCAGCGCCGGCCAATGCCAGCGAAGAGGTGCTGCAACTGCTGGTGCAGGCCTACCAGGGGCTCGGCCAGCATGAGAAAGCGCTGCCGTTGGCCGAGCGTTACGTCCAGGCCAATCCGGCTGCGGCGGATACCTGGCTGCAATTCCTCGTCGCGGGTAATGCCGAGTTGAAGCGTTATGCGGTAGCCGAGCGCTGGCAGCGCCAGTTGCTGGCGCGCAAGCCCGACGAGCCACGCAACTGGCGTCAGCTCGCCGCGTTGCAACAGATGGCTGACCGCCACGACAAGGCCCTGGCGACCCTGCGTGCCGCCTATCGCAAGGGGCTGCGTTTCAGCGAGGGTGAGCTGGACAACCTGGTGCTGCTGGCCAGCGCCGCCGGCCAGCCCTGGCAGGGCGCGAAGCTGCTCGACGGTATGCTGGAAAACGGGCTGCTGGCGCGTACTCCGGCGCGTGAAGAGCGGCTCGGCATGCTTTGGTGGCAGGCCCGCGAGCGTGGGGAAGCGGCGAAAATCTACCGGGCCCTGGCGAACAAATCCGGCAGCGGCAAGCTGTGGATGAACGTCGCCCAACTGGAGCTGGAGCAGTCGCGCTGGCAGGCGGGTCTGGAGGCGCTCAAGCAGGCCGAGCGCGCCGGTGTCGACCGCGGCAAGGTACGCGCCTGGCGCGAATGGGCAGAAGGCGAGCTGAGCTTCGAGCGGGAAAACCGCGTGGCCAGTGTCAACGGTTACATGCGCTGAGTGTTCGAAGCGTAGGGACGGTGATCATGGGCGAATAAATTCGCCCCTACGCAGATCATCGGCCCCCGGATGGCCGTTCGACACACTCATGCAGGGGCAAATGTATTCGCCCGCCTCTCAACTATCCGGCAATTCGTAGGGATAGATCTTGCTCGCCTCGATCTGGTAGCCGGCATCGGCCAGTTCGCTGCTGGTGTGTTCCACCTTCAGCGGCCCTTCGACCCAGAACGGCTGGTACAGCGCATCCATCAGCACGCCCAATTCGCTGCGGACATGCACGATCTGGTTCGACGGCGGCGGCGGTACGTGGATGCACGCGCCAAAGTAGGGAACCAGCAGGAACTCGGTCACCCGGCCTTCGTCGGTCACGTCCAGCGGCACGATGTAACCCGGCAGTTTCACTTCCTGACCATCCAACGCCTTGACCACCGGTGCGGCGGGCGATTGCTGGGTCGCGGCCGGGCCGGCTTCGGCTTCCAGCGCATTGGCCAGTTGCGACAGATCGTGTACGGCGACCGGTGGGGGCGGCGGCGGAGCATCCGCCGGGATCAGCTCCGACCAGTTCAGTTCGCGCACGTCGCCGGCCCAGAGGGGCAGGGCGGTCAACAACAGCAGGGCCAGCAGGGAACGCAACATCAACGACATCCTCATAGACGGATCGACAGGCCATCGGCCAGCGACTGCCGATAGGCGCGCCAGGCCGGCACGCTGCCGATCAGCAGGGCGGCGCCCAGAATAGCGCCGAGCAGGGCCCACTCATAGCGACTGGGTACCGCCAGCGGCAGGTACAGGCCGTACTGCACCTGTACGTAGCCTTGGGCCAGGGCGATGCCGAGGTACAGCAGCGCCAAGCCGAGCAGCACGCCGGCCAGGGTCAGGGCGAAGGCTTCCAGCACCAGCAGCCCGGCGATATGCCAGGGCCGCGCGCCCACCGAGCGGAGAATGGCCATCTCCCGGCGCCGTTCGTTGAGGCTGGTGAGGATGGCAGTGAGCATGCCGATCAGCCCGGTCAGCACGACGAACCAGGAGACCACCAGCAGTGCTTTTTCCGCCGTGCCCATCAACCCCCAGAGTTCCTGCAGGGCGACGCCGGGGAGGATCGCCAGCAGCGGTTCGCCCCGGTAGTCGTTGATCTCGCGCTGCACGGCGAAGGTGGCGATCTTGCTGTTCAGGCCGAGCATGAAGGCGGTGATCGCCTTCGGTTGCAGGTCCATGTGACGGGCCTGCTCGGCGCTCACCTTGCCGGCGCCTCGGGCGGGCACGCCGTTCTGCCAGTCGACGTGCAGAGCTTCCATGCCGGCCAGGCTGATATGCAGGGTGCGGTCCACCGGGGTGCCGGTGCGCTTGAGGATGCCCACTACCTTGAATGGCTTGTCGTCGTGCTTGACCAGGCTGACGGTGGCCACGCCGTGGGCCAGAACGATTTCCTCGCCTAACCCGTAGCCAAGGGTTTCGGCCACTTCGGCGCCGAGCACCACTTCGAAGGGGTCCTGTTCGAATTGCCGGCCCTGGGCGATTTCCAGTGGCTGGCCGCGACCGTAGCGGTAGTGTTCGAAGTAAGCGGCGCTGGTGCCCATCACCCGGTAGCCGCGATGGGAGTCGCCGAGAGAGATCGGGATCGCCCATTTCACCTGACGGTGCTGGGCGAAGTGCTCGAAGCTGTCCCAGCGAATGTTGTTGGTGGCATTGCCGATACGGAACACCGAATACAGCAGCAGGTTCACCGAGCCGGAGCGGGCACCGACGATCAGGTCGGTGCCGCTGATGGTGCTGGCGAAGCTGGCGCGGGCTTCGGTACGCACCCGCTCCACGGCCAGCAGCAAGGTGACCGACAGGGCGATGGCGAACACGGTGAGCAGCGCGGTGAAACGGCGGTTGGCCAGACTGGCCAGGGCCAGGCGCAATAGGTACATGGATCAGGCCTCGACGGGACGGCTGGCGCGGTTGAGTTCGGCCAGGGACAGGCTGCGATCGAAGAGCGGGGCGAGGCTCTGGTCGTGGCTGACGAACAGCAGGCTGGCGCCGGCCTCGCGGCATTCGGCGAAGAGCAGACGCAGGAATGCCTCGCGGGCATCGGCGTCCAGGGCCGAGGTGGGCTCGTCGGCGATCACCAGTTCCGGCTGGCCGATCAGGGCGCGGGCGGCGGCGACGCGTTGTTGCTGGCCGATGGACAGCGAGTCGGCGCGGCGCGTCAGCAGTTCTTCCTTCAACCCCAGGTGGGCGAGCAGGCTGGCGGCAGCCTTGTCCACACTGCCGTGACGCTGTCGGGCACGCTGCGCCCGCAGGCGGGAAAAGTGGCAGGGCAGCTCGACGTTTTCGCGCACCGAGAGGAACGGCAGCAGGTTGAACTGCTGGAAGATGTAGCCGGTGTGGTCGACGCGGAAATGGTCGCGGGCACTGGCGGAGAGTGCGCCGAGATCGGTGCCGAGCAGACGGATGCTGCCGCGCCCGGGCTTCTGCACGCCGCCGAGCAGGCTGAGGAGGGTGGTCTTGCCGCTGCCGGATGGCCCTTTGAGAAACAGGGTCTCGCCGGCTTCCAGGCGGAACGCAGGGATATCCAGCAGTTCGTCCTGGCCGGGCCAGGCGAAGCCGAGTTCATGGAGTTCGATCAGGGGCGCGTTCATCGTTCTTCGGCTGTGGGGCGAGTCCGTTCGCCGGAAAACAGAATGACAAAGGGCGAGCCCATGCCCGCCCCCCGGAGTGTACTCGGGTCAGAAATTCAGGCGGGCGTTCTGCGCGTTGGCTTCGGCACCTTGCTGACCGTTGGGGCCGATCAGTTGTACCTGAATTTTCTGGGTGGCGGGGAATGTGCCGAACAGTCCGGACAGGTTCAAGCCCTCGAGAGCCTCGGGTGCGTTGCAGGTGAACCGGTAGTGGGCGTGAATCTCGCTGTGCTCTTCTTCGTGATCGTGCCCGGCTTCTTCTTCATGGTGTTCGTCGTCTTCGTCGCCGAATAGCGGGCTTTCCAGTTCCTGCTTGGCCAGCTCGCAACCGGCGGCGGCCGGGAGGCCGAACAGGGCCGCGGGTTTTTCCAGTTGGGCGCGGGTGGCGGCGACCTTGGCCTTGTCTTCCTCGCTGTGGGCTTCGTGTTCGAAGCCGACCAGGTTCATCGACGGGCTTTCCAGTTCGATCTCCAGGGAGTTGCCGTCGAGTACCGCGTTCAGTCGGGCGACGCCGTGTTCGTGGGCGCCCAGGCTGCCATGCTCTTCATGCGCATGGTCGTGATCGTGGTGATGGTCGTCTTCGTTGGCTTGGGCGATGGCCAGGGGCAGCAGGGCGAAGGGCAGGGCGAGCAGCAGGCGGCGCATGGTGTTCTCCAGAGGGGTACGGCTTGAAGTTGTTACGTTATAACAACTTTCGTTGCCGTCTGGCCAGCGGTCTGGTGCGCCGGTGGAGGGCATGGGAGCATGCTTCGCATTCTTGTGGGATGAGGAGCGGGAGATGCTGAGAATTCGCGGAACCATCGGCACATGGCCGGTGGACCTGACGGTGGAGCTGGACGATGAGGATTGGGCACGACTGGCCAGCGTTCAGGCTGTCGTACCGGAGGAGACCAAGCCCGCTCCGGTGCGCAGTCAGCCGGCCGATGCGCTCTGGCAGAGTGCCCAGGACCTGCTGCGCACCGCCGGCCAGATGGAAGGCCCCGATCTGCTGGTCCAATTGCAGGCACTGGCCGGCAGCGCCGACGCCGGCAAGCGCCTGCTGGTGCGCCTGCGCCACTGCCCGCAGGTGAAGCTGGAGAGCGGCGTCGATACACCGCTCTATCGCTGGCAGGAGCCAGAAGAGCAGCCATGAGCTTCAAGCGGCAAGCCACAAGAGGAGCCAGGCTTGCCGCTTGCCGCTGCCTTTAATAGATCGCCTGGTACAGCTTGCGGCGGTACAGGGTTACCAGGGGATGGTCGTTGCCCAGCAGGTCGAACACTTGCAGCAGGGTCGAGTGAGGGGCGCCGTTGTCGTAGCCGCGGTTGCGCACGAACAGCTTGAGCAGGGCGTCCAGGGCGGCTTCGTATTGCTGGCGGGCCAGTTGCTGGATCGCCAGTTGGTAAGCGGCCTCGTCGTCCTCGGCGTTCTGCGCCAGGCGCGATTTCAGCAGCGCCACTTCCGGCAGGTCGGCGGCGCGGCGCAGGAAGGTCAACTGGGCCTTGGCGCCGGCCAGTGCCTGCTTGTGCTCGTCGCCTTTCACGGCGTTCAGCACGCTCTCGGCTTCACCCAGTTCGCCGCGCTCGGCCAGGCAGCGGGCGTAGAGAATGAGCGCGGCGGCGTTCTCGTTGTCTTCGGTCAGCAGTTGCTTGAGCAGGCTCTCCGCCTCGCCGATGCGGCCTTCGGCGAAGGCGGCCTGGGCGCTCTCCAGCAGGTTGGCCTGAGGCGTGGCCGGTTCCGCCACGTGCGGCTCGAGCATGGCGCGGATCGCCGATTCCGGCTGGGCGCCGGCGAAACCGTCTACCGGCTGGCCGTTCTTGAACAGCACCACGGTCGGCAGGCTGCGGATGCCGAAGCGCATGACGATGTCCTGCTCGACATCGCAGTTGACCTTGGCCAGCAGCAGTTCGCCCTGGTAGCTCTCGGCGATCTGCGCCAGCAGCGGCATCAGCGCCTTGCATGGCGCGCACCATTCGGCCCAGAAGTCCACCAGCACCGGCTTGTGGAAGGAGTTTTCGATCACCAGCCGTTCGAAGCTGGCGGCACCGGACACGTCGAAGATGTAGGGGGTATCGCTCATGGGAAGGCTTTCGCATTGGAAAAGGGGATAGCTTCCAGCTTCGAGCGGCAAGCTTCAAGGAAAAGCGCAGGCTATCTCACACTGATCCCGCTTGCCGCTATTGCCGCTATTGCCGCTTGGCATGGTAGAGGCTGACGCTGCGGAATTCCGCCGGCTCCGCCAGGTCCGGCCAGGTGCAGGCGTCGAGCACGGCCAGGCGCCGGTATAGCGGGTGCTGGAAATCGCGTACCCGCGAGTCGGCCACCAGCGCTTCGCGGCCCCGGCTGAGGAACTGGTCGAGCAGCGGCAGGTTGGCGCGGTCATAGAGCACGTCGGCCACCAGGATCAGGTCGAAGCGGTCGGCCTCGGCAAAGAAGTCCTCCGAATACTGCAAGGCGACATCGTTCAGCGCGGCGTTGGCCCGGCAGGAGTCCAGTGCCAGCGGATCGAGGTCGCAGGCCACCACCTCCAACGCGCCGGCCTTGGCCGCCGCGATGGCTGCCACACCGGAGCCGGCGCCGAAATCCAGCACACGCTTGCCGCGCACCCACTCCGGTCGTTCAGCCAGCCAGCGCGCCAGGGCCAGGCCGCTGGCCCAGCAGAAGCTCCAGTACGGCGGCTCTTCCAGAATGCGGCGGGTTTCTTCGGGGCTGAACGCGCGATCCATGTTTTCCGCGTCGATCAGCCAGAGACGGAGGTCGGTGCCGGGCAGGGACTCGGCCACCAGGCGGGCGTCGCCCAGCAGTTCGCTCAGCGCGTGTTGCAGGTTGTCGGGTGCAGTCATGGGGCGGGCACCAGCGAGAGGTCGCCGAGCACCTGGGTGGTGGGCGTGGGGATGGTACGGGGCGGCAGGCGCAGGATCAGGCGCCCGGAGTGACTGGCGCGACCACGCAGCTCGACGCGCGCGGCGCCGGGAAAGGCGTCGGGATTGAAGCGCAGGGCGAACGTCAGCGGCGTGCCATCGGCCCGTCGGCTCAGGCTGGCCAGCAGCTTGCGCGGGCGGCCTCGCTCATCCACCTGCAGCAGGGCCAGCTCCACCTCGGCACCGCTGGGAGCGCCGAGCACTCGTCCGCTGATCTCGCGCAAATGCGGCGGCAGCGGTGTCGGGGCATCGACGGGCGGCGCGGGGCTAACGCTGGGAGCCGCCGTGGGCGGCGTAGCGGGCGTCACCGGCGTCGAGTCGGGCTCGCTGGCACAGGCGCTGAGCAGGAGGGTAAGGGCCAGTAGGCGCAGGCGTATCGGCATGGGAGGCATCCATCGCAACCACGACAGTATGGCAGGGCCGCAGCCCTGCGAACGGGGCGCCTGTATAGCGCAAAAGCCTCGGCTTGTCTTGCCGGCGGGATGCGCTACCATGGGCCTCCTTTCATCCGTACTGCCTTCATTATGCACTGTCCTTTCTGCGGTGCCCACGACACCAAGGTCATCGATTCCCGCCTGGTCGCCGAGGGCGAGCACGTACGCCGTCGCCGCGAATGCCTGGCCTGCGGCGAGCGCTTCACCACCTTCGAAACCGCCGAGCTGGTCATGCCCCGGCTGATCAAGCAGGACGGCAGCCGCCAGCCGTTCGACGAGGAAAAACTCCGCGCCGGCATGCAGCGGGCGCTGGAAAAGCGACCGGTCAGCGTCGAGCGCCTGGAAGAGGCTATCGCCCATATCAAGCACAAGCTGCGCGCCACCGGCGAGCGCGAGGTCAAATCGCGAGTGCTGGGCGAACTGGTGATGGCCGAGTTGCAGAAGCTCGACGAAGTGGCTTACATCCGTTTCGCCTCGGTCTACCGGCGCTTCCAGGATCTCAACGAATTCCGCGAGGAAATCGAGCGCCTGGCCCGCGAGCCGTCGAAAGACTGATGCCGGCGCTTCCCGATCAGGCCTACATGGCCCGAGCCCTGGAGCTGGCGCGCAAAGGGCTCTACTCCACCCACCCCAATCCCCGTGTCGGCTGCGTGATCGTGCGCGATGGCCGGATTGTCGGCGAGGGCTGGCATGCCCGGGCCGGCGAGCCCCATGCCGAAGTGCATGCCCTGCGTCAGGCCGGCGACAAGGCGAAGGGCGCGACCGCCTACGTGACGCTGGAGCCTTGCAGCCACCACGGACGTACCCCGCCCTGTGCGGATGCGTTGGTGAACGCGGGGGTTGCCCGCGTGGTGGCGGCCATGCAGGACCCCAACCCGCAGGTGTCCGGCCGCGGCTTGCAGCGCCTGGCCGACGCCGGCATCGCTGTGCAGAGCGGCATGCTGGAAGCGGAAGCGCGGGCACTGAACGCCGGCTTCATCAAGCGCATGGAGAAGGGCTTGCCCTTCGTGCGGGTCAAGCTGGCCATGAGCCTGGACGGCCGCACGGCGATGGCCAGCGGCGAAAGTCAGTGGATCACCGGCCCGGCGGCGCGTGCCGCGGTGCAGCGCTTGCGGGCCCGGGCCAGCGTGGTGCTGACCGGGGCGGACACGGTGCTCGCCGATCAGGCGCGGCTGACGGTGCGCCCCGACGAGCTGGGCCTCAATGCCGAGCTGACCGCCCTGGCGCTGATGCGTCCGCCGTTGCGCGTGCTGGTCGATGGCCGCCTGCGGGTGCCGCTGAGCGCACCGTTCTTCCAGGCCGGACCGGCGTTGGTGGCGACCTGCGCGGCGGCATCGGCACGTGATCGTTTTCTCGAGGATGGCCACGAGCTGCTCGCTGTGCCGGGCAGCAACGGCCACGTGGACCTGAACCGGCTGCTGGTCGAACTGGCCGCGCGCGGTGCCAACGAGGTACTGGTCGAAGCGGGGCCGCGACTGGCCGGGGCCTTCGCCCGACTCGGGCTGGTCGACGAGTATCAACTCTTCGTTGCGCCGAAATTCCTCGGTTCCAGCGCACGCCCGCTGCTCGACCTGCCGCTGGTGCGGATGGCCGAAGCGAAGGAATTGAAGATCACCGATATCCGCGCGGTCGGTGACGATTGGCGGATCACCGCCGTACCACTCTGACGGTCTTCAGTGTGGTCTGGCCGTGGCATCCCAGTCGCGCACCAGGCCACGGAACAGGGCGTCGATCAGCGCGGCGGTTTCCTGCAACGGATCGAACAGCAGCGGGTCGCGCGTCCAGTCGGTGAACAGGCCGACGATGCCGGCGTGCAGGGTGCGTGCGGCCAGGCGCGGTGTCAGTCCCGGGTGAAGGCGTTCGGCGGAGCGCTCGAACAATTGCTCGCACAATGAAATGAACTGATTGACGAAGGCATTGTGGCGCTCTTCGGCGTCGCGCAGCTCGTCGGTGAATTCGCAGCGGTGCAGCAGGATGGTGAAGATGCGCCGCTTCTGCTCGTCCCGCGCCAGGTTTTCCACCGCCTCCACGCACAGGTCGCGCAATGCCAGCAGCGGGTTCTGGCCGTCGCAGCCGCACAGGCGTTCGGCGAGTTGCTCCGGCGGCAGGCGTACCTGGTTGAGCATTTCGTGGAACAGATGGGCCTTGTTCTGGAAGTGCCAATACACCGCGCCTCGGGTCACGCCCGCTTCCCGCGCCACCTGTTCGAGGGTCGTGTGGGCCACGCCATTCTTCAGGAACAGCACTTCGGCCGCCGCCAGGATGGCGACGCGGGTCTGTTCGGCTTGTTCCTTGGTTCTACGCATACGAAGCGGCGATTCACGGCTAGGCTCTGTCGAGGGAACAGAGTGTAACGATTTTGCCGCCAATGGTCTGTTTACAAACATGAATGTATGTAACAGCATCGGCACCTTTCCTGCGAATCGCATTCCAATTTCACTCGCTTCCGTCGTGCCTTGGAGCCCGTTATGCCTTCAGTCTGTCGCCTATCCCTCGTTCCGCTGTGCGCGCTCAGCGCTCTTCTGACGGCAACCTCCGCCCAAGCTGCCGATGCCCAGCCGGCACCTCCGCCGCCGGAGGTGGTGGTCGAAACGGCCAAATCCGAAGCCATGCCGCTGGTGCTGGAGTATTCCGGTCGCACTGCCGGCTACCGCGAAGTGGAAGTGCGTGCCCAGGTCAGCGGCATCCTGCAGGAGCGTACCTACCAGGAAGGCAGCCGGGTGCAGAAGGGGCAGGTGCTGTTTCGCATCGATCCGCGTACTTATGAGGCGGCGCTGGCCCGCGCCAAGGGTGCGCTGGCCCAGGAGCAGGCGCGCTACCGGCAGACCGAACGCGATCTCAAGCGCATCCGCGAGCTGCAGAAGAAAGGCTTCGCCAGCGAAAGCGAGCTGGATAACGCGGTGTCCAACTTCGAGCAGAGCAAGGCCAACGTCGAAGCCGCCGAAGCCGAGGTGAAGGCGCGGCAGATCGACCTCGACTACACCACCGTGGAAGCACCGATCTCCGGTATCACCAGCCGCGAGACCCGCTCCGAAGGCAGCCTGGTGGTGGCCAGCGATCCAAACTCCAGCCTACTCACCCAACTGACCCAGCTCGACCCCATTTACGTCAACTTCGCCTACCCGGACTCCGAAGCCGAGCGTCTGCGCCAGGAAATGCAGACCGGCAAGCTGACCCTGCCGGAGAGTGGAAAACTGAACGTCGAGGTGAAGTTCGGCGATGGCTCCAGCTACCCCATGGAAGGCCAGGTCGACTTCACCGACAGTCTGATCGATCGCGGCACCGGTACCGTCAGTGCCCGTGCGGTGGTGCCCAATCCGGCGCAGAAGCTGCTGCCCGGCCAGTTCGTGCGCGTGCTGGTCAAGGGCCTGACCCGTCCGGATACCGTGACCGTGCCCGAGCGCGCCGTTTCCCAGGGCCCGCGCGGCACCTTCGTCTACGTGGTGGACGAGCAGGGCGTGGCGCGCGTGCGCCAAGTGAGCACCGGGCGCACCGCCAATGGCCGCTGGGTGATCGAGTCCGGGGTCGATGCCGGTGACCGGGTGATCGTCGAGGGGCTGCCCAAGGTCCGCCCGGATACGCCGGTGAAGATCGCCGAAACCCCCGCCGCCCAGCCCAAGCAGTCCTGAGGAGCGTTCCCGTGATCTCACGCTTCTTCATCGACCGCCCGGTATTCGCCGCGGTCATTTCCATCGTCATCGTGCTCGCCGGCCTCGCCGCCATGCGCGCGCTGCCTATCGCTCAATACCCGCAGATCCTGCCGCCGCAGGTCTCGGTGACCGCCAACTACCCGGGCGCCAGCTCGCAGGTGATCGCGGAAACCGTCGCCGCGCCGCTGGAGCAGCAGATCAACGGTGTGGAGGGGATGATCTACCAACTGTCCAACTCCTCCAGCAGCGGGCAGATGTCGCTCACGGTCTATTTCCAGGTCGGCACCGACCCGGACCAGGCCACCATCGACGTCAACAACCGGGTCCAGGCGGCCCTGGCCAAGCTGCCGGAGGAAGTGCGCCGGCAGGGCGTCAAGGTGCAAAAGAAGTCCTCGGACATCCTGCAGGTGGTGACGCTCTATTCGCCGGACAACTCGCGCGATCCCGTCTACATCAGCAACTACGCGCTGATTAACGTGATCGATGAGTTGAAGCGCCTGGACGGCGTCGGCGACGCCAGCCAGTTCGGCTCCAAGGACTACTCCATGCGCATCTGGCTGCGCCCGGACAAGCTGGCGCAGTACGACCTGACGCCCACCGACGTGGTCAACGCGATCCGCGAGCAGAACTCCCAGTTCGCCGCCGGCAGCTTCGGCCAGCAGCCGATGAAGGAGGAACAGGATTTCACCTACACGGTGACCACCCAGGGCCGTTTCACCGACCCGAAGGAATTCGGCAGCGTCATCCTGCGTACCGACGAGACTGGTGCCAGCCTGCTGCTTAGGGATGTCGCGCGGATCGAGCTGGGCGCCCAGGACTACTCCCTGGTGACCACCCTCAACGGCCAGCAGAACGCGGCGTTCGGTATCTACCTGCAACCGGGCGCCAACGCCCTGGACACCGCCGAGGCCGTGCGCAACACCATGGAGCGGCTGTCCAAGCGCTTCCCCGACGGCATCGCCTACAAGATTCCCTACGACACCACCAAATTCGTCAAGGTCTCCATCGAGGAGGTGGTGAAGACCTTCTTCGAGGCTCTGGTGCTGGTGGTGCTGGTGGTCTTCATCTTCCTGCAGAACTGGCGCGCCACGCTGATCCCGGTGCTGGCGATCCCGGTCTCGCTGATCGGCACCTTCGCCGGCATGTACATGCTCGGCTTCTCCATCAACCTGCTCACGCTGTTCGGCATGGTGCTGGCCATCGGCATCGTGGTGGATGACGCCATCGTGGTGATCGAGAACGTCGAGCGGGTGATGCGTACCCAGCGACTCAGTGCCCGCGAGGCGTCGATCAAGGCGATGGAAGAGGTCACCGGGCCCATCGTGGCCATCGTCCTGGTGCTCTGCGCGGTGTTCATCCCGGTGGGCTTCCTCGGTGGCCTGGCGGGGCAGATGTACAAACAGTTCGCCATCACCATTGCGGTGTCGGTGGTGATCTCCGGCATCGTCGCCCTGACCCTGTCGCCGGCGCTCTGCGCGCTGCTGCTGAAGATGGAGCACAAGGAACCGGCGGCGCCGTTCCGTTGGTTCAACCGTGCCTTCGACCGGTTCACCGCGGGCTATGCCGCCGGCGTACTGTTCTTCCTCAAGCGCTCGGTGATCGGCCTGCTGCTGTTCGGCGGGATGATCGCGATCATGGTGCTGCTGTTCAACCGCGTGCCCGGCTCGCTGGTGCCGGACGAAGACCAGGGTTACGTGATCAACGCCTATTTCCTGCCGCCGGCGGCCTCGCTGACCCGCACCGACGCGCTGACCAGCGATGTCACCCGGCAGATGATGAAGCACCCGGCGGTGCAGGACGTGGTCACCTTCGCCGGCTTCGACGTGCTCACCTTCGGCCAGCGCAGCAACGCCGGGGTGTCCTTCGTGCCGCTCAAGGACTGGAGCGAGCGCAAGACGGCAGAGCTGGACGCACGCAACCTCACCCGTGAATTCATGGGCATGGGTGCGGCGCAGAAGGATGGCGTGGTGCTGTCCTTCAACCCGCCGCCGATCACCGGCATGAGCACCACCGGCGGCTTCGAGGCGTACATCCAGGACCGCAGCGGCGGTACCACCGAAGCCCTCGGCGAGAAGGTCCAGGCGTTCCTCGCGGCGGCGGCCAAGCGGCCGGAACTGGCTGGAGTGAACACCACCTTCAGCGCCAACGTGCCGCAGTACTACATCGACCTCGACCGCACCAAGGCCCGCGCCCTGGGCGTGCCGATCAACGATGTGTTCACCGCGATGCAGGCCACCTTCGGTAGCTACTACGTCAACGATTTCACTCTCTATGGGCGGACCTGGCAGGTCAGCCTGCAGTCGGAGTCGGAGTTCCGCCGCAAGCCGGAGGACCTGTCGCAGGTCTATGTGCGCTCCGCCTCCGGCGAGCTGGTGCCGCTCTCCACCCTGGTGAAGGTGCGGCGCATCCTCGGCCCGGACAGCTACGCGCGCTTCAACGTCTACCCGGCGGCGAAGATCCTCGGCGGCCCGGCGCCCGGCTATAGCTCCGGCCAGGCCCTGGCGGCGATGCAGGAGATCGCCGACGAAGTGCTCGGCGAGAACTACAGCATTGGCTGGATCGGTTCGGCCTACCAGGAACTGGCTAGCCAGGGCTCGGGCAGCACCGCGTTCATCTTCGGCCTGATCATGGTGTTCCTGATCCTCGCCGCCCAGTACGAGCGTTGGACCTTGCCGTTGGCGGTGGTCACCGCGGTGCCCTTCGCGGTGTTTGGCGCGATCCTCGCGGTGTGGCTGCGCGGCATCCAGAACGACGTGTACTTCCAGGTCGGCTTGGTGACCCTGATCGGCCTGGGAGCGAAGAACGCCATTCTGATCGTCGAGTTCGCCGTGCTCTGCCGCGAGCAGGGTATGGGCATCTTCGAGTCGGCGCTGGAGGCGGCCAAGCTGCGCTTCCGTCCGATCGTGATGACCTCGCTGGCCTTCATCCTCGGCTGCGTGCCGCTGGCGATCAGCACCGGCGCCGGTTCGGCCAGCCGGCATTCCATTGGTACCGGGGTGATCGGCGGGATGCTCGCCGCCACCTTGCTGGCGACTTTCGTCATCCCGATGTTCTACCTGCTGGTGGAGGCCGGGGCCGAGCGCCTGGGCCGGAACCGCAGGAAGCAGGCGGTGCCCGCCCAGGCCGAGTGACCTGTCCGCCGGGAAACGCCGCCGTCCGTGAGGACGGCGGCGTTTCGTCATTTCAGAGAGGCTGAACAAATGAACCCAAGAACGAACCTGCGATGAACCTGCGAATCCTGTTGATCCTCGGCGCTCTCAGTGCCTTCGGCCCCCTGGCCATCGACTTCTACCTGCCCAGCTTCCCGACCCTGGCGCGTGCGTTCGCCACCGACGTCGAACACGTGCAGCTCTCCTTGGCCGCCTACTTCGCCGGCCTCGCCATCGGTCAACTGGCCTACGGGCCCATGGCCGACCGCTATGGCCGGCGTCGGCCGCTGTTGTTCGGCGTGGTGCTGTTCACCCTGGCCTCGCTGGGCTGCGCCCTGGCGCCGAACCTGGAATGGCTGATCGCCGCGCGCTTCGTCCAGGCCCTGGGCGGCTGCGCCGGCATGGTGATTTCCCGTGCCGTAGTGCGCGACCTCTGCGACCCGCTGGCCTCGGCCAAGGTGTTCTCGCAGCTCATGCTGGTCATGGGACTGGCGCCGATCCTCGCGCCGCTCGCCGGCGGGGTATTGCTGGATGTCTTCGGCTGGCAGTCGATCTTCTTCTGCCTGGCGCTGTTCAGCGCCCTGGTTGGCGCCGGCCTCGCCGCCTGGCTGCCGGAAACGCTGTCCGACACCCAGCCGCGAGCGCCGTTGCGCGGCAGCCTGGGGCGCTACGCCGCGCTGCTGCGCGACCGGGAATTCATCGCCTGCGGCTTGGCCGGTGGGGTGGCCATGGCGGGCATGTTCGCCTACATCGCCGGGTCGCCGTTCGTCTTCATCGAACTCTACGGCGTGCCGGCGGAGCACTACGGCTGGCTGTTCGGCAGCAACGCGGCGGGGTTCATCCTGGCCGCGCAGGTCAACGCCCGGTTGCTGCGCTATCGCGGCCCGGGTTTCTGGCTGCGCCGTATCGTGTGGGTGTTTTTCCTCAGCGGCGTGGTACTGCTCGGTCTGGCCCTGGCGCGGCCGGCGCAGCTCTGGCCGCTGCTGATCCCGCTGTTCATCGCCATCGCCAGCCTCGGCTGCATCCTCCCCAACGCCTCGGCCTGCGCCATGGCCCACCAGGGCGCCCAGGCCGGCAGCGCCTCGGCCCTGATGGGCAGTCTGCAATTCTGCGTGGCGGCGGGTGCCTCCAGTTTGGTCGGCGTGCTGCACGACGGTAGCGCGGTGCCCATGGCGGCAGTGATCACCCTCTGCGGTGGGCTGGCGACGCTGCTGGCATGGTACAGCGGACAGGTGAGCCGGACGGCCTGAGTTTGGAGGGTAGGGTGCATTGCCACGCACCCAGCCCGCCGTAGGGGCGAATTTATTCGCCCGGCGACGGTGGTGAATGAATTGGCTATGTCTGCGTTAGCTGTTGTGGCTTTGGGTGGAACCCTCTAGTACAACCCTCTCCCCCGGCCCCTCTCCCGTAAACGGGAGAGGGGGGATTCGTACCGCTCGGCGTAACGAAGTGAGCCGACGCTTTGTGATTGCCAGAAAGCTTGCAGAAGAGGTTGGGCCAACTCCGACGCCCCGTCAGGAGGCCGAGTGGAATCGTCGTGGAAGGGGTTGAGCGGCATGGATGCCGCGAGAGCCTTGATGGGCCAGGGATGGCCCTTCAAGGCGTGCCCCTGGAACGACGATGGAGGGAGGGAAGTCTCGCGAAGCATGACGGGGACGCGCCTAGTTCCGGATGCCGGGGCAAGCCCTCTTGGTTACCTTCTGGGGCGACTGCCAGAAGTAACTCGCCGGGGGGCGAAACAAGAAGTGTCTGCTGAACTCGGTAATCGGTTGGGCTCAGGACCTTCCAGCAACACTTAGCCCGGACAGGGCGAATAAATTCGCCCCTACAGTCGAGTCGTGGACTCAGGCGACGTGTTGGTCCCGTCTGGGCAGCGGATGCGGGGCGCGCAGGCGGGCTTCGAGGGTGCGGACGAAGTCGCGGGCTTCGGTTTCGCTGCGGAAGGTGACGCTATTCCGGTCCAGGCTTACTTGCCAGGTTTCGCCTTGGGCGGTCTTCAAGGAACGTACTTGAATCTCCATGGAGTAATCCTCCAGAGCGCGAAAAGGGGGAATACGAGTCTAGCCTCGTCTCCCGTTGCCGTTCCGCTCGGGAACTTCTGGCCCGACCAATGGTCGCCCCGTTTCGGTGCGCCGCTACGACCAAAGGGGCATGGCCGACCGGCCAGACTCGCCCATACTGGTTCCATCCTCCATAACAATAATGAGAAGGCAGGACCATGAACTACCCGCACAGCCACGCGCGTTCGCTCCGCGAGCCCGCCGCATTCTGGGCCGAGCAGGCCGCCAGCGTCGCCTGGTATCGGACGCCCACCCAGGCCCTCGTCGAGCGTCCGGACGGCACGCACCAGTGGTTCCCCGACGGTGAGCTGAACAGTTGCTACCTGGCCTTGGATCACCAGATCGAGCAGGGCCGCGGTGAGCAGGATGCGCTGATCTACGACTCCCCGGTGACCGGCCGCAAGGCCCGCTACAGCTTCCGTCAGTTGCGCGACGAGGTGGCGCGGCTGGCCGGTGCGTTGCGCGACTTGGGGGTGGGGAAGGGCGACGGGGTGATCATCTACATGCCCATGGTGCCCGAGGCGGCCATGGCCATGCTCGCCTGCGCGCGGATCGGTGCAGTACATTCGGTGGTGTTCGGCGGTTTCGCGCCTCATGAACTGGCCGTGCGTATCGACGACGCCCGGCCCAAGCTGCTGCTCACCGCTTCCTGCGGGCTGGAGTTCGAGCGGGTGATCGAATACAAGCCGCTGGTGGACAAGGCCCTGGAGCAGGCCGGCCACCAGCCGGAGCATGTGTTGGTGCTGCAACGGCCGCAGGCCAGGGCGGCAATGCGCGAAGGCCGCGATCTCGACTGGCAGGCCACCGTCGCCGATGCCAGCCCGGCGGACCCGGTGCCGGTGGCCAGCGGCGATCCGCTCTACATCATGTACACCTCGGGCACTACCGGGAAGCCCAAGGGCATCGTCCGCGAGAACGGCGGCCATGCCGTCGCCCTGCTGTTCGCCATGCGCCACGTCTACGGCATGCAGCCGGGCGAGATCTGGTGGGGCATCTCCGACGTGGGCTGGGTGGTGGGACACTCGCTGATCGTCTACGGGCCACTGATGAACGGCTGCACCACAGTGTTCTACGAGGGCAAACCGATCCGCACGCCGGACGCCGGCGCCTATTGGCGGGTGGTGGAGGAGTATGGGGTCAACGCACTGTTCTGCGCCCCCACCGCCATGCGCGCGATTCGCAAGGAAGACCCGCAGGGCGAGTTGCTGCGTCGCTACGACCAGCGTTCGCTGAAACAATTGTTCCTCGCCGGCGAGAAGCTCGATTCCAGCACCCACCAATGGCTCGAAGCGCTCACCGGCAAGCCGGTGCACGACCACTGGTGGCAGACCGAGACCGGCTGGCCGGTGACCGCGCCCTGCACCGGCATGGAAGATTTCGCCGCGCGGGCGGGGTCGAGCAACCGTGCGGTGCCCGGCTACGACGTGCAGGTGCTGGACGACGAGGGCAAGCCGCTCGGGCCGAACCAGCAGGGTGCCATCGTCATCGCCCTGCCGCTGCCGCCCGGTTGCGCCCAGACCCTATGGAACAACCACGAGCGTTACCTGGACGCCTACCTGCGTACCTACCCCGGTTACTACCACACCGGCGACGGCGGCTATCTGGACGACGAGGGTTTCGTCTACATCATGGGGCGCACCGACGACGTGATTAATGTGTCCGGCCACCGGCTCTCCACCGGCGAGATGGAGGACTTGGTGGCCCGGCATCCGGCAGTGGCGGAGTGCGCCGTGATCGGCGTTCACGACGAGTTGAAAGGGCAGGTTCCGCTGGGGCTGGTGGTGCTCAAGGATGGCGCCGGCATCGCGGCCGATCGCCTGCAAAGCGAACTGGTGGCGACGGTCCGCGAGCAGATCGGCGCGCTGGCGTGCTTCCAGAAGGTGGCGGTGGTCAAGCGCCTGCCCAAGACCCGCTCCGGCAAAATCCTTCGCGCGGTGTTGCGCAAGATCGCCGACGGCGAGGCCTACAGCGTGCCGCCGACCATCGACGACCCGGCGATCCTCGATGAAATCGCCGAGGTGTTGCGTGCGTTCAAGGTTCCTGCCGGGATGAGTTCGGTTGCCCGCTGAGCCGCGCCGGGCGATAACCCGGTGGGAGCGAATTCATTCGCGAAGGGAGGTGGAGCGCATCGCGAATGAATTCGCTCCCACAAAAAAGCCTATGGGCGAATCATTTCGTCAACCGAACTATCTCCGGCAATGCCGTAGCCCCGGATAAGTCGTAGGGACGAATTCACGCGCCTACTGGGGGCGGTCGATCACCCCGCTTCGCGACGTGGCGAAGGCCAGGGATGCGGAGCCTGCAGGCGCGCCTCCAGGGTGGCGACGAAGCGCCGGGCTTCGGTTTCGCTGGAAAAGCGCACGCTATGCTGGTCGATACGGACCTGCCAGGGGCTGTTCGGTGCGGGTGAGAGCGGCTGGACGAGAATTTTCATGGCGGTTCTCCTGCATGCGGGGTCGCACAGGGCCGCCCCAGTGTAGGACCGCTTCGTGACCGGGAAATGATCCAGGTCAAGCCCGGGCGTCAAGGCGCTGATACGCATTCTCAGCGGGCTTGTGACGGATTCCCGAGTGCGGCAGGATGCATTGCCCGCCTGACACCGCTCAGACGGGCGCCATCGATCGGGCCGACCATGGCCATGACAACAAACGGAAGGATGACACCCATGCGCAAACTGCTGCTGCTCTCCCTCGCTCTGTCCAGCCCCCTGGCCTTCGCCGGCCCCGAATGCACCAAAGCCGATAAAGCCGAGTGGCAGGACCAGGCCAAGTTCCAGGAAGACCTCAAGGCGCAAGGCTACGAGATCAAGAAGTTCAAGGTCACCGGCGGCAACTGCTACGAGATCTACGGCTGGGACAAGGACAAGCGCAAGGTCGAGATCTACTTCGATCCGGTCAGCGGCAAGGCCGTGAAGGAAGAGATCGAGGACTGACCCCGTGAGCCGTGAAACCCTGCGCCTGTGGGACCCGCTGGTACGCCTGTGTCACTGGTCCTTCGCCGGTGCCTTCATCGCCAACTACTTCTTCACCGAAGAAGGCGACGACTGGCACAACTGGATCGGCTACTACGCCGTGGCCTGCCTGGTGGTGCGGCTGGTGTGGGGGTTCGTCGGTTCGCCGGCGGCGCGCTGGTCGGACTTCTGGCCGACCCCGGCGCGCCTTGTCGAACATGCCCGGGCGCTGCTCACCGGGCGCCCCTATCATCGCCTCGGACATTCGCCCATCGGCGGCCTGGTGATGATCCTAATGATGCTGCTGCTCCTCGGACTCGGCGTCACCGGCTTCCTGATGCAGGAAGTCGATTACTTCTGGGGCGAAGACCTGCCGCTGGAGATCCACGCCTTCTTCGCCAACACGCTGCTGGCGCTGGTCTGCGTACATCTGGCCGCCGCCCTCTACGAAAGCATCCGTCTGCGGGAAAACCTGCCGTTGTCGATGATCACCGGCAAGCGCCGCCGCCTGGATTGACGGCACGGCTGTACCACGACCTCAAACCAGGCGCGCATCCAGGCTGTTCTGTGCCAGCCGCCTGGCTTGGTCCTGGCTCATGCCCAGGCTCTCATGCAGGGCGGCGAAGTTCTCCGTGACATAGCCGCCGAAGTACGCCGGGTCGTCCGAGTTCACCGTCACCTTCACGCCCATTTCCAGCAGCTCGAGGATGTTGTGCCGGGACATATCCTCGAACACGCAGAGCTTTACGTTGGACAGCGGGCAGACGGTCAGCGGGATTTGCTCCTCGATCAGCCGGTCGAGCAGCCTGGGGTCTTCCGCCGCGCGCACGCCGTGGTCGATGCGGCTGACCTTGAGCAGGTCCAGGGCTTCCCAGATGTACGCCGGCGGACCTTCTTCGCCGGCATGGGCGACAGTGAGGAAGCCTTCCGCGCGGGCGCGGTCGAAGACGCGCTGGAACTTGCTCGGCGGATGGCCTTTCTCCGAGCTGTCCAGGCCGACGGCAATGAAGGCGTTACGGTAGACCAGCGCCTGGTCGAGGGTTTTCTGCGCTTCCTCCTCGCTGAGATGGCGAAGGAAGCTGAGGATCAGCCCGCTGCTGATGCCGAGGCGCTCGCGGCCGTCCTTGAGCGCCTGGCTGATACCGGTCAGCACCACCTCGAAGGGGATGCCCCGGTCGGTGTGGGTCTGCGGGTCGAAGAAGGGTTCGGTGTGGATGACGTTCTGCGCCTTGCACTTCTGCAGGTAGGCCCAGGTCAGGTCGTAGAAATCCTGCTCGGTACGCAGCACGTCCGCGCCCCGGTAGTAGAGGTCGAGGAATTCCTGCAGGTTGTTGAAGGCATAGGCGCTGCGCAGGCTGTCCACGTCCGGCCAGGGCAGGGCGATGCCATTGCGCTCAGCCAGGGCGAACAGCAGCTCGGGCTCCAGCGAGCCTTCCAGATGCAGGTGCAGTTCGGCCTTGGGCAGGGCGTTGAGCCAGTCGTACATGATCGCGTTCCCTGTTTTTTCGAAAAGAGCATAGCTTCAAGCGACAAGCCTTGAGCTGCAAGCGCCGGCTATGTGCCCGACGGAACTGCCCGGCGCTCCGGGCGGTCGGCTTCATAGAGCCGGAAAGAAGTCGAGGGGCAGTCCGGCGGGAGGCGTGAACGGCGCCATCGACGGGACGCGAACGACTGCGGAGGTGAAACGGCACCCATGCTGGCCCTACTGAAACAGGAGCGCTTCCTGCTGATCGCCCTCGCTGTGGCGCTGCTCGTCTATCCGCTCGAACACAGCCTGCTGGCGGCGGGGCGAATGGCCGCCCTGGTCACTGCCGGCGTGCTGGTACTGACCATCGTCCTGGCGTCCATGCGCGTCGCCCATCATGCGGAGAACCTTGCCGAGAAGGTCGGCGACCCCTACGGCAGCATGATCCTCACCCTCTCGGCGGTGCTGGTGGAAGTGGTGATCCTCGGCATCATGATCAGCCATGCGCCTTCGCCGACGCTGGTGCGCGACACCATCTACGCAGCGGTCATGCTCGATCTCAATGGCATCCTCGGCCTGGCCGCGCTGATCGGCGGCTTCAAGCACGGCGAGCAGCCATACAACAACGACTCCGGGCGCACCTACGTGGTGATGATCCTCACCGCCATGGGCATCTCCATGGTGGTTCCGGAGTTCATTCCGCGTCGGCACTGGGAGGCGTACTCGGTGTTCACCATCGGCGCCATGCTGATGCTCTACGGCGTGTTCCTGCGCATGCAGGTGGGGCCGCACAGTTACTTTTTCAGCTACAGCTACCCGGAGAAGAAGAAAAAGACCGTAACCGCACCGCGCCACGAGGGCAGTCGCGGCCAGTCCATCGCCCTGCTGGTGACGGGCATTGTGCTCATCGGCGCGCTGGCCGAGGTGATGTCCAAATCCCTAGATGCCGGCCTGGAAGGCGCCGCCGCCCCACCGGTGCTGGCGGCCATCCTGGTGGCGGCGATCTCCGCCAGCCCGGAAATCCTCACCGCCCTGCGCGCGGCCCTGGCCAACCGCATGCAGTCGGTGGTCAACATCGCCCTCGGCGCCTCGCTGTCCACCGTGATCCTCACCGTGCCGGTGATGGAAGGCCTGGCCCTCTATAGCGGCCAGCCGTTCCAGATGGCGATGAGCCCGGTGCAGACGGTGATGGTTTTCATCACCCTGGTCGTCGCGGCGATCAACCTCGGCGATGGCGAAACCAACGCCATCGAGGGGATGACTCACTTCGTGCTGTTCGCCACCTTCGTCATGCTGTCGTGCCTGGGGCTATAGAGGCTCCGCCGGGCGAATGATTCGCCCCTGCGACGTTGTCGTCGGGGCCGTCGATC
>NZ_BDAC01000034.1 GCF_002091635.1 Pseudomonas indica NBRC 103045
CCTCGCAACGGGTGAGTCTGCTGGAATGGCAAGGCAAGCTGTGGATACCGCTGGACAGCCTGCCATGGTTCGGAACTCGTCCGTTGCAAGACACCGGGAGCGGGTTGTTGAGGCGCTGGTTGCGCTGAAGCGGACGAATGAGTTCGCCCCTATGCGTGGCGTTCCGTAGCCCGGCTTGCGCCCGGGCTACGCTTACCCGTTGAAAAACGTCACCGAGGGACGATCATCCTCACCCCTCACTTGATACCTCCCATTACTTCATAAATTCCTGAACTAAGTATTTGCCGCCAGCGATTTTTCCGTTTCGCCGACTGACGAAGAATCCGGCCCAACGATTCCTACAACCACAAGAACCGTGAGGCCACCCCGTGGAGAAGACCTTCCACCAGCCCCTGGGCGGCAATGAAATGCCCCGCTTCGGCGGCATCGCCACCATGATGCGCCTGCCGCACATCCAGACCCCCGAAGAAAAACGTGCCCTGGACGCCGCCTTCGTCGGCGTGCCGCTGGACATCGGCACCTCGCTGCGCTCCGGCACGCGCTTCGGTCCCCGCGAGATCCGCGCCCAGTCGGTGATGATCCGCCCGTACAACATGGCCACCGGCGCCGCGCCCTTCGACTCGCTCAATGTGGCCGACATCGGCGACGTGGCGATTAATACCTTCAACATGGCCGAGGCAATCCGCATCATAGAGGCCGCCTACGATGACATCCTCGAACACGGCATCCTGCCGCTGACCCTGGGTGGCGACCACACCATCACCCTGCCGATTCTCCGTGCGATCAAGAAGAAGCACGGCAAGGTCGGGCTGGTCCACGTGGATGCCCACGCCGACGTCAACGATCACATGTTCGGCGAGAAGATCGCCCACGGCACCACCTTCCGCCGTGCCGTCGAGGAAGGGCTACTGGATTGCGACCGCGTGGTGCAGATCGGTCTGCGTGCCCAGGGCTATACCGCCGAGGACTTCAACTGGAGCCGCAAGCAGGGTTTCCGCGTGGTGCAGGCCGAGGAGTGCTGGCACAAGTCGCTGGAACCGCTGATGGCCGAGGTGCGCGAAAAGGTCGGCGGCGGTCCGGTGTACCTGTCGTTCGATATCGATGGCATCGACCCGGCCTGGGCCCCCGGCACCGGCACCCCGGAAATCGGCGGCCTGACCACCATCCAGGCGATGGAGATCATCCGGGGCTGCCACGGCCTGGACCTGATCGGCTGCGACCTGGTGGAGGTTTCCCCGCCCTACGACACCACCGGCAACACCTCGTTGCTGGGAGCCAACCTGCTGTACGAAATGCTCTGCGTGCTGCCCGGGGTACAGCGCCGCTGAGGCGCGACCGGGCTTTTTATCCTGGCGGGTGCGCTCTCCGGCGCACCCGCAACGCTCAACAACAATAATCAGGGTGTTAACCATGAACCGTGACGAACCCATGCTCCTGATGGACGACCAGCCACCGGCGGACGCTTCCTTCAACCTGCGCCAGTTGCTGATCTTCCTGATCCCGTCGCTGCTCGGCGTGCTGCTGTTCCTCACCCCCATCGTCTATGAGGAAAAGGTCACCATCGGCCTCGGCCTGCTCGCCGACGGCCTGAAGGCGGCCGTGGGTGCCTGGCTGCCGGCGATTGCCGTGGGCCTGCTGGTGTTTTCGTCGGTACTCGGCCTGGTCGGCAGCCTGGCCAAGCCGCGCTGGATCACCGAGCGCCGCGCACTGAACGAGCTGTTCAACCTGCACCCGTTCTGGCTCGCCCTGCGGGTGATCGGCGCGGTGTTCGCCGCGATGACCTTCTGGGAATTCGGCCCGGCCTGGGTTTGGAACGCCAACACCGGCGGCGTGGTGCTGAAGGACCTGGCACCGGTGCTGATCACCTTCTTCCTGGTTGCCGGCCTGGTCCTGCCGCTGCTCACCGACTACGGTCTGATGGAGTTCTGCGGCACCCTGGTGCGCAATGTGTTCCGCAAGATCTTCGGTCTGCCCGGTCGCTCGGCCATCGATGCCATCGCCTCCTGGCTCGGCTCGGGCACCGTCGGCGTGCTCATCACTGCGCAGCAGTACCAGAAGGGCTTCTACAGCGCCCGCGAGGCGGCGGTGATCGCCACCAACTTTTCCATCGCCTCGATCGCCTTCAGCCTGCTGATCACCAGCTTCATGAAGCTGGACCACCTGTTCGTGCCCTTCTACCTCACCGTGGTGGTCGCCGGCCTCGCCGCCGCCATCATCACGCCGCGCATCCCGCCGCTGTCGTGGAAGAAGGATGAGTACATGCCGGGCGTCGGCAAACAGATCAAGGAGGATGTCCCCAGCGACACCTCGCTGCTGCGCTGGGGTCTGGTGCAAGCGGTCAAGCGCGCCAACAGCAATCCCTCGCCCGTGGAGATGGTGCGGATCGGCGTGCACAACGTGGTGGACATCTGGCTCGGCCTGCTGCCGCTGGTGATGGCCATCGGCACGGTTTCCCTGGCCATCGCCGAGTACACCCCGGTGTTCACCTGGTTGTCCTACCCCTTCGTGCCGCTGCTGGAAGCGCTGCAACTGCCGGACGCCGCCAAGGCCGCGCCGGCGATGCTGGTGGGCTTCGCCGACATGTTCCTGCCGGCCGTGCTGGGCAAGGGCATCGAGAGCGAGCTGACCCGCTTCGTGGTGGCCTGCGTGTCGCTGACCCAGTTGATCTATATGTCCGAGGTGGGCGTGCTGATCCTCAAGGCCAAGCTGCCGCTGAACCTGCTGGAGCTGTTCGTGATCTTCATCATCCGTACGCTGATCACCCTGCCGATCATCGCGCTGATGGCGCACTGGATCGTGGGTTGAGAGACGCGACCGGGACGGGCGAATGAATTCGCCCTTACGGAAAGGGGCTGGCCTGTACCCGGCCCCGCCTTTTGAGGATTTCGAACCATGACCACCTGCGGCGAGTTTCTCGTCAAGCAACTGGAAGCCTGGGGCGTGGATACCGTCTTCGGCATTCCCGGCGTGCACACGGTCGAGCTGTACCGTGGCCTGCCCCACAGCGGTATCCGTCACATCACCCCACGCCACGAGCAGGGCGCCGGTTTCATGGCCGACGGCTATGCCCGTGCCAGCGGCAAGCCCGGGGTGTGCTTCATCATCACCGGACCGGGGATGACCAACATCCTCACCGCCATGGCCCAAGCCTACGCGGATTCCATTCCCATGCTGGTGATTTCCAGCGTCAACGAACGCGACCGCCTCGGCCTGGGCAAGGGCTACCTGCACGAACTGCCGGACCAGCGCGGCCTGACCGCCGGCGTCACCGCCTTCAGCTACACGCTGATGAGCGTCGAGGAACTGCCGGCGGTGCTGGCCCGCGCCTTCGCTGTGTTCGAGGGCGAACGACCGCGCCCGGTGCACATCGAGTTGCCGCTGGACATCATCACCGCCCCCGCCGATCACCTGCACGTGCAAGCCAAGCCACGCACCAGCCGCTCGGCCCCACCGGCCGCCCTGCTGCGCGAAGCGGCGGACAAGCTGCGCCGGGCCGAACGGCCGCTCCTGCTGCTCGGTGGCGGCTGCATCGAGGCCCAGGCCGAGGCGCGTGTCCTGGCCGCCGCGCTGGACGCACCGACGGCGCTGACCATCAACGCCAAGGGCCTGCTGCCTCCGGGCCACCCCTTGCTGCTCGGCAGCAACCAGTCGCTGGTGCCGGTACGCCAATTGGCGCTGGAGGCCGACGTGGTGCTGGCCATCGGCACCGAGCTGAGCGAAACCGACTACGACGTGGTGTTCGACGGCAACTTCAAACTGGCTGGCGAGTTGATCCGCATCGATATCGACGCCCGGCAGTTGCAACGCAACTTCACGCCGACCCTGGCGATCCAGAGCGACGCCCGCGAGGCCATGCGCCTATTGCTGGAAGAGCTGCCGACACGCGCGGTGGACCCACAGAGCCCCGGCGCCCGGCGCACTGCGGCGGTACAGGCACAACTGGCCGAGGACTTCGCCGGCTGGGCGCATTACCGCACGCTGTTCGCCACCGTGCTGGACGCCTTGCCGGCCGCCCGCTTCGTCGGCGATTCCACCCAGACCGTGTACAGCGGCAACCATCTGGTGGAGCTGGACGGCGCGCGTCGCTGGTTCAACAGCTCCACCGGCTACGGCACCCTCGGCTACGGCCTGCCGGCGGCCATCGGTGCCCGACTGGCCGAGCCGGACCGTCCGGTGGTGTGCCTGATCGGCGACGGCGGCATCCAGTTCAGCCTGCCCGAGCTGGCCAGCGCCGTGGAGGCGCAGGTGCCGGTGATCGTGTTGCTGTGGAACAACCAGGGCTATGGCGAGATCAAGCGCTACATGCAGCGCCGCGACATCACCCCGCTGGGCGTGGACATCTTCACCCCCGACTTCCTCGCCATTGCCCGCGGCTTCGGCTGCGCGGCGGAGCGCGCCCGGGACCACGCCCACCTGGCCGATCTGCTGCGCAGCGCACCTCTGGATCGCCCGTTGCTCATCGAGATATTGGAGGCGCCGCCGTTTCACCCCTGAGGCCCGATAACCCGTAGGAGCCAGCTCTGCTGGCGATTGCTCGACCCGAGTGACGCCGGATCGCGAGCAGAGCCCGCTCCTACAAGCAGGGTCGCAATTCAAATCGTAGGGGCGAATTCATTCGCCCAAGGCGCCGAACGGCGCCCATAGAACAACAACACCGAAACGCTTCACCTGACTGCCACGTTCCAACCAAGACCAATAAAGCCAATACGGGGAGTCGTCACATGTTCGAGCAGATCACCCAACACTTCGGCCGGGACGGCCTGGAACCCACCGCCAGCGATCACCGCAGCCTCGGCCTGGGCGGCACCACCGCGCTCTGGCTGGGCGCCAACGTGGTGGTGACCACCATCCTCACCGGCATGCTGCTGGTACCCGACCTGCCCTTCCTGCAGGCCATGCTCATTGTCCTGGTCGGCTCCGGGCTCGGCATCCTGCCGCTGGTGCTGGTCGGATTGATGGGTCAACGCAGTGGCCTCACCACCATGGTGCTGGCGCGGGGCAGCTACGGCATCCACGGCGCCAAGCTGCCGTCCCTGGTCAACCTGCTGACGCTGCTGGCCTGGAGCTGGATCCAGGCACTGCTGGCCGGGATGAGCCTGAACTACGCGTTGGAAGCCACCACCGGTTATTCCAACCTGCCGTTGTTCACTGTGCTCTGCGAAACCCTGGTGGTGCTCATCGCCCTGCGCGGGCACCTGGGCATCGAGCGGGTCGAACGCTGGGCCGCCATCGGCATGCTGCTGCTCGCCGCGGCGGTGTTCTATGCCATGGGCCGTAACTTCCAGTTCGGCGAACTGCTGAGCATGCCGGTGCAGCCGCGTAACGAGATCAGCCCCGGCATTGCCTTCGACATCGTGATCGCCACCGCCTTCTCCTGGATTCCCCTGGCCGCCGACTACAACCGCAACTGCCGCAGCCAGGGCGTGGCGGCGGTGGGCACCTGGGTCGGCTACGTCGCCGCCACGCTGCTGGCCATGGGGCTGGGCGCTACGGTGTCCGGCTTCAGCGTGCTCACCGGCATGGAACAGACCTACGACCCGGCCGTGCTGCTGGCCGGGTTCGGTTTCGGCCTGCCGGCGGCCATCGTGGTGTTCCTCTCGGTGATGACCACCAACGTGATGTGCGTGTATTCGGCCACCCTCTCCTACCTGAACATGCGCCCGCAGACGCGCTTCTGGAAGCCGGCATTGACCATCGGCGTGCTGTCCATCCTGGGCTCGCAGATTCCCGGCATCCTGGATAACTTCCAGAACTTCCTGCTGGTGATCGGCAGTGTGTTCATCCCGGCTTTCGCCGTGCTGATCGCCGACTACTTCGTGATCCACCGCGGGCAATACGCGGTGAGCGAGCTGCTCGACGAACGCGGCGGCCGCTACCGCTACCTGAACGGCATCAATCCGGCCGCCTTCGCGGCCTACGGACTGGGCGCCGTGCTGGCCTACTACTGGGGCTGGGTCTCGCCGCTGGCCTACGGGGCCTCGCTGCCGGTGTTCCTGCTCACCGCCGCCAGCTACCTGGTGTTGCGCCGCTGGGTGCTGGTACCGAGGGCGCAAGTGGCCTGACGGCTGGAGAGATGCTGCCCGCGACGCATGTGCGTGGGCAGCGCCGCTCCTACAATGAGCCGACAGTCCACGAGGGAACGCCATGAAGATCGTCAGCCGCGACCTCTGGTTCGAGGTGGAACACCGTTACGACGGCATCAGCCTGATCCACGAGCCCTACATCCGCCCGTTCTACCGCTGCAACCTGTGGCACGTGCAGGGCCGCGACCGCGATGTGCTGATCGACTCCGGTTCCGGGCTGGTCAGCCTGCGCGAGCAGTTACCCTGGCTAACCGAACGCCCACTGCTGGCAGTGGCCAGCCATACGCACTTCGATCACATCGCCGGGCACCATGAGTTTCCCGAGCGCCTAGTGCACCCGGCGGAGGCGGACATCCTCGCCGCCCCGACCCGGTCCAACACCCTGGCCGATCCCTATGTCGATGACGAGATGTTCGAAGCCCACCCGGACTGCCCGTTGTGCTATGCGGAATATCAGGTGAAGGCGGCGCCGGCGACGCGGCTGATCGACGAGGGCGACGTGCTCGACCTGGGCGACCGGGTATTGCAGGTGCTGCATACCCCCGGCCATTCGCCGGGCGGCATCAGCCTGTGGGAAGAGAAGACGCAAACGCTGTTCTCGGGCGATATCGTCTATGACGGTCCGCTGATAGACGACGCCTACCATTCGAACCGGAACGACTACGCCAACAGCCTGCTCCGGCTGCGTCAGCTACCGGTGCGCACCGTGCATGGCGGGCATTTCCCGAGCTTTTCCGGCGAGCGCCTGCACCAGTTGATCGACGACTGGCTGCGCAGCCACAAGCCTTAACGCCGTTGCCGGGGCTGCGCCTCCTGGCGGACTTCGATCGGACGCGGCGGCTCGACCAGCCCAAGGGCGACGCTCAGATTCCAGACCCAACGTTCAAACCATGCTTTCATCGACTGCACTCCTCTGATGAGCTGGGGACGAGGGCCCTGCCCTCTCTTCACAGCCTAGATGCTGCCTGCCGTTTTGCCTTGCGTCATGGCGATTTGCCTGACGAACGACAGTTCAGTCGACCCCACCAGGACTAGGGCTGAACCTTGGCCTCATGCGGATCGCGGCCGGCGACGAAACCGACCTCGCGACCCGAGCGGGCCGGCTGGTACGCGCGGCTGACAGCGGATGGCATCGGCGAGGCCTTGCCGGCAAAACCGGCGTCACGCTTGATCGACGCGAAGGGACTTGCCGTGAGCGGCACGGCGCCGTGGGCGAAACCGGCGAGCACGATGCACAGGAACAACCCGGCGAACACCACCAACACCGTTCCGAGAGGGTTTTGCTGATCCATGGGAGCGATCCTTATCGACAGGCAGCCAATACAGGATCGACGGCCCCGCTCGCGGATAGTTCTAACGGAGCGGAGGGGAAAATGCGCGGCGGGCCTTCCCAAGGGAAAACCCGCCTCCGGCACAACGAAAGATAGGCTCGCCTCAGCCCAACGACGCGGCTTCCTGCCCGGTCGCAGAAGCGCTGCGGGGAGCAAATCGGCTGAGTGCGTAGAAGAACGCCCCGCCGAGGAAGCAACCGGTGAACCAGGCGAAGTTGGCGATCGGCTGGAACCAGGGCACGAAGGTGAAGCACAGGCCGATCAGCGCTGCCGGCACCAGCGCCTGCACCGCGAGCCAATTGACCCCGTTGCGGTACCAGTAGCGCCCGTTGGGGCTGTCGTCGAACAGCGCATCGACGTCGATCGTCTGCTTCTGCACCAGGTAGAAGTCCACCAGCAGGATGCCGAACAGCGGGCCGATGAAGGCCGCCAGCACATCCAGGGTGTAGTGGATCACCTCGGGGTTGTTGAACAGGTTCCAGGGCGTGATGAACACCGAGGCCACCGCGGCGATCATGCCGCCGGCTCGCCAGCTGATGCGGCTGGGCGCGACATTGGCGAAGTCGAAGGCCGGGGAGACGAAGTTGGCGACGATGTTGATGCCGATGGTGGCAGTGACGAAGGTGAAAGCGCCGAGCAGCACGGCCGTGGTGTTGTCGATGCGCGCGACCGTGGCGATCGGGTCGTGGATCATCGCGCCGAAGATCGGCAGGGTGCCGGAGACGATCACCACGGTCACCAGGGAGAAGGCCAGGAAGTTCACCGGCAAGCCCCAGAAATTGCCGCGCCGGACATCCTGCATGCTGCGGCAGTAGCGGCTGAAGTCCCCGAAATTGAGGGTCGGCCCCGAAAAGTAGGACACCACCAGGGCGATGGCCACGATCACTTGGCCGAAGGCGGCCCAGCCGGACAGCTCCTTCTCCGCCAGGGTGAAGCTGATGTTGTCCCAGCCGGCCCTCCAGACGATCCAGGCCGCCAGCACGAACATCACGGCATACACGGCCGGGCCGGCGAAGTCGATGAAACGGCGGATCGCCTCCATTCCCCACCAGAACACCAGCGCCTGGACGAACCAGAGCGAGAGGAAGCCGAACCAGCCGAGGTAGGACAGGCCGAGGAAGGTCACCTCGTGCAGGCTGGCCATCCCCGGGAAGAAGCGCAGCACCACGATAATCAGCGCGCTGGACGCCAGGTAGGTCTGGATGCCGTACCAGGCGACGGCGATCAGGCCGCGAATCACCGCCGGGATGTTCGCGCCGAACACGCCGAAGGCCAGCCGGCAGATCACCGGATACGGCACCGCCGCCATCTGGCTGGGCCTGGCCACCAGATTGGCGATCGCCTGGATGATGCAGATGCCCACCAGCAGCGCGATGAGCACCTGCCAACTGGCCAGGCCAAGGGCGAACAGGCTGGCGGCGAAAACATAGCCGCCGACGCTGTGCACGTCGCTCATCCAGAAGGCAAAGATGTTGTACCAGTTCCATGTTTGCGGCACGGGACCAAGATCGTGGTTGTGCAGGCGCGGGCTGTAACCGGCCGGACGTTGCTGCTCGATCATGAACGCTCTCCCTGGGTATCGCCCGACAGCCGTATACAGCCTTTGCACCTGTCAAGGCAGTTTTTGTATACGAAATAAAAGGCATGATGTGTGCCACCTGCCTTTTTCATTCCCACCGGGAAGCGCTAAGCGATTGGTTTGCAGAGTCTCCTGATAAAAAATTCGTCCAACCGGACAAGTTCCTTCTACACCCGAAGATGCCCGTAACGAGTGCAGCCGCGCACCGTGGCGGTGCGTTTCGACACATGGGGAAGAGAAACAGCGGTAACAGGTAGGAATGGCCGGATCGGCCTACGGTTTGTATACCGAGCCGCGTACATGGCCCGGAGCAGGGCTGGCTACAGAACGATGATCGGGCGAATAAATTCGCCCCTACGGTCGGCTATGTGTAGGGGCGAATTCATTCGCCCGAGCGGCCGGAAGGCCGCCCTTCGCCTCAACTCACCGCTTCTTCGGCCTTGCGTCGATACGGGAACACGTCGATCACCTTGCCCGCGCGGATGGCGTCCTGCAGGCTCTTCCAGTAATCCGCGTCATAAAGATCGCCATGCAGCTTGGCGAAAAGCCGGCGCTGGTTGATGTCGGCAAAGAGGAAACGCGGGAACTCCTCCGGAAACACGTCGTTGGGCGCCACCGAATACCAGGGCTCGGAGGACATCTCGTCCTCCGGATAACGCGGCGGCGGGATGCGGCGGAAGTTCACCTCGGTGAGGAAGCTGATCTCGTCGTAGTCGTAGAACACCACCCGCCCGTGACGGGTAACGCCGAAGTTCTTCAGCAGCATGTCGCCAGGAAAGATATTCGCCGCCGCCAGTTGCTTGATCGCCAGGCCGTAATCCTCCAGTGCCTCGCGCACCTGGGCTTCGTTGGCATGTTCCAGGTAGATGTTCAACGGGGTCATGCGGCGCTCGGTCCAGCAGTGGCGCACCAGTACCGTATCCCCTTCCATCTCGACGGTGGATGGCGCCACCTCCAGCAGTTCGGCGAGGCAATCCGGGTCGAACTTGCTCTTCGGGAAGCGGAAGTCGGAAAACTCCTGGGTATCGGCCATGCGCCCCACCCGGTCGACACTCTTCACCAGCCGGTACTTCTCGATCACCGTCGCGCGGTCGACGTTCTTCGATGGCGAGAAACGGTCCTTGATGATCTTGAACACGGTATTGAAGCCCGGCAGGGTGAACACGCTCATGACCATGCCCCGCACGCCCGGCGCCATGACGAAACGGTCGTCGGTGGTGGCCAGGTGGTTGATCAGCGCCCGGTAGAACTCCGACTTGCCGTGCTTGTAGAAGCCGATGGAGGTATAGAGTTCGGCGATGTGCTTGCCCGGCAGGATGCGCTTGAGGAAGCCGACGAACTCCGCCGGGATCGCCACGTCCACCATGAAGTAGGAACGGGTGAAGGAGAAGATGATCGACACCTCCGCCTCGTCGGTGATTAGCGCATCGACCTGGATGCCCTTCCCTTCGCGGTGCAGCAGCGGGATCACCAGCGGCCACTGTTCGTCGCGGGTGTAGATGCGCCCGACCAGGTACGCCCCCTTGTTGCGGTAGAGCACCGAGGAGAACAGCTCCACGCGCAGCTCCGGGTCCTTGCATACCCAGTCCGGCAGGTTCTGCCGCAGTTGCCCTTCGAGGCGCGTCATATCGCGGGGCAGGTCCTCGTAGGGCACGTCGAAACGGTAATCCTCGAAGATCTGCTCGAGCATGCCTTGCAGATGCCCCTGCGGGTCGTAGCTGCGGGTTTGCGCGGCACGCTCGTGGCTGCGCAGCGACGGGCGGGTGGTGTGCACGAACATGGTGCCGTCGCTGATGCAATCGTGGCTGAATAGCCCGCAGAAGATCGAGTTGTACCAGGTCTCCGCCAGCTCATCGTCGAAACGCAGGTCGATCAGCGCAATGTAGGCGCTTTTCACCAGGGGCCAGAGCCCGACGCTCAGCAGCAACTCCTCGTTGAAGGTCTCGCGCAACCGCGCCGTCACTTCGCCGACCTTTTCCTCGTAGAGGTTGATCCGCGCCGCCGAGGCCCGCTGCGCTTCCTGCCACTGCGCCTGTTCGAAGCGTGCGCGGGCACCGTCGGTGATGTGCCGGAAATGCTCACGGTAATCATCGAAGCCATTGAGAATCTGACGGGCGATCTCTGCGGCCGATTGCTGCACCATGGGGAAGTCTCTGCTGCGAATTCGGAATGGCGAGCTTAGCCAGTGGCCGTGCCGAGGGAAAGCGGTCGGAAGTAGCAAAATGCCGTCTCATTCGACGAAAAACGGCCTCAACCCTTGAAAAGCGCGTTTCGGATTGCCAAGCGCCGGCCCTGCGGCAACACTTCGTTCTCCTGCCGGTCAGGGAGACCACCGTGAAAACATCCGATTTTCTCCGTCTGCTCAGCCTCGCAGCCCTCTGGGGCGCCAGCTTTCTGTTCATGCGCATCATCGCACCGGTAATCGGTGTTTTGCCGACCGCTTTCTTCCGGGTGCTGCTGGCCACCTTCGGGCTGCTGGCGATCCTGCTGGTGTTGCGCGTGGGCTGGGATTTCCGCGGCAAACTCAGGCAATGCCTGCTGCTTGGCGTGTTCAGCTCGGGCATTCCCTTCGCCATGTACGCTATCGCCGCACAATTGTTGCCGGCGGGCTACTCGGCAATCTTCAACGCCACGACGCCGCTCATGGGCGTGCTCATCGGCGCACTGTTCTTCGCCGAAGCGCTGACCCTGGCCAAGGCCAGCGGCGTGCTGATCGGCCTGCTCGGCGTGGCCGTGCTGACCCGTACCGGGCCGGTGGCCTTCGACACGACGCTGCTGGGAGGCGCCCTCGCCTGTCTGGTGGCTACGGCCTGCTATGGCCTCGCCGGTTTCCTCGCACGGCGCTGGATCAACCAGCAAGGCGGCCTGGACAGCCGCTTGGTGGCCCTTGGCAGCCAGGTGGGCGCCAGCCTGTTCCTGCTGCCACTGTTCGCCGTCGCCACCACAGTGCAACCACCGGCCAATTGGGGCGGCGGCGCGGTCTGGGCCAGTCTGGCCGGGCTCGGTCTGTTCTGCACTGCGCTGGCTTACATCCTGTATTTCCGCCTGCTCGACGATATCGGGCCGGTGAAAGCCAGCACCGTGACCTTCCTCATCCCGCCCTTCGGCGTGCTCTGGGGTGCTCTGCTGCTCGACGAGCCGCTGTCCTGGGCCTACCTCTACGGCGGTGCGCTGATCGCCCTGGCGCTCTGGCTGGTCCTGAAGCCGACGCCGGTCGAGGCGACCAAGGAGCGAACCGACGAAGAGAGCCCACTTCTACAAGAACGGCAATGAGCACGGCCCGTGGAAGCGAACGGTATCGCTCCCACGGGCCGGACCTTCAAGCCGTCTCGGCGACCTTGCCCCGCTCCTCCGTCGGCGTGCGGAAGACGAAGAGCAGGCCCAGCACGATCAACCCCATGCCAACCAGGCTGAGCATCGCCAAGCGGTTGCCGAACACCAGGTAATCGAGAATCGCCGTCCCGGCGGGCACCAGGTAGAACAGGCTGCTGACGTTCACCAGGTTGCCGCGGGCGATCAGCCGGTACAGCAGCAGGGTCGCCAGCAGGGAAATGACCAGCCCCATCCAGCCCACCGCAACGAGGAATCCCAGGCTCCAGTCGACCCGGAAAGACTGGAACGGCACGAAGGCCGAGCACAGCAGGAGTCCCGCCAGGTACTGCAGCGGCAGAGTACCCAGGGGATTCTCCCGGATGCGCTTCTGCATGATCGCCCCCAGGGTGATGCTGACCAGCGCCAGCAATCCGCAGAGCATGCCGCCCCAGGACAAGCCGGCCAGCCCGATGCGTTCATAGACCACCAGCACCAACCCGCCCAACCCGAGCCCCAGGCCGCACCAGCGCGCCGGCGACAGGCGGCGCTCCAGGCAGATCGCCGTGAGGATTGGCTGGACGCCCAGCAGCGTAGCCATCACACCGGGCGTCACCTGCAGCTCCAGCGCCAGCAGATAGAAGATCTGGTAGGCACCGAGCAGCACCGCACCGGTCGCCAGGGCATACAGGCGCTCCCGCCGACCGGCCGGCAAATGCAGGCGCAACCAGGGCGCCAGCAGGAGCAGCCCGAGCAAGGCAATGGCCGAACGGATTTCGAGGAAGGCAAAGGGCGAGGCGAACGCCAGGCCCCACTTGGAAAAGATCGCGCCGCTGCTCCAGAGCAGCACGAACAGACTGGTCGAGCCGTAACCGGCCCAGGCGTTTCTGTCCAACTCGTTCATGAATCGTCACCTGATAGACGTCAATCGACAGCGCGCCGTCGGCAAGCCGACGACGGCAATGATTTCGCAAGGGAACGCCGGCTCAGCCGGCCAGCGTCAGCAGCTGGCGGGCGGCGGCGGAGAACGGTGCGCCGGAGGCGCGCCGACAGGTGGCGGAGCGAGGTTGGAAACGACCGACGACGGCACGGCGCCGGAATGCTCCGGTGCAGCAGCGAATGCCTGTGATTGTCGTCCGATCGTCATGGAGAATTGCCAGAGTGAAAGCCGCTCGCGGCGGCGAATGCCAAGACTCTAGCCGCCCAGGCCGCACTTGGCCAGCCCGGAGCGGCATTTCGCACGCAGTGGCCTTACTGCACCATCTCCTGCTCGCTGAACAGACCCTCGAACAGCATGCTCGACAGGTAGCGCTCGCCGGAGTCCGGCAGGATCACCACGATGTTCTTGCCCTGCATCTCCGGATGCTGGGCCAGGCGCACCGCAGCGGCCATGGCGGCGCCACAGGAAATCCCGCAGAGGATGCCCTCCTCCCTCATCAGCCGCAGGGCCATGGCCTTGGCTTCATCGTCGCTGACCTGCTCGACGCGATCGACGACGGACAGGTCCAGGTTCTTCGGCACGAAACCGGCGCCGATCCCCTGGATCTTGTGCGGGCTGGGCTTGACCTCCTCGCCGGCCATGGTCTGGCTGATCACCGGAGAGCTGATCGGCTCCACCGCCACCGAGAGAATCTTCTTGCCTTTGACCTGCTTGATGTAGCGCGACACACCGGTGATGGTGCCGCCCGTGCCGACCCCGGCGACCAACACATCGATGCCGCCGTCGGTGTCATTCCAGATTTCCGGCCCGGTGGTCTTCTCGTGGATCGCCGGGTTGGCCGGGTTATCGAACTGCTGCGGCATGTAGTACTTCGCGGGGTCGGATGCGGCGATTTCCGCCGCCTTCTCGATGGCGCCCTTCATGCCCTTGGCCGGCTCGGTCAGCACCAGCTCGGCACCGAGCGCCTTGAGCACCTTGCGCCGCTCCAGGCTCATGGAGGCCGGCATGGTCAGCATCAGCTTGTAGCCCCGCGCGGCGGCGACAAAGGCCAGGCCGATGCCGGTGTTGCCGGAGGTGGGTTCGACCAGGGTCATGCCCGGCTTGAGCACCCCGCGCTCCTCGGCATCCCAGATCATGCTGGCGCCGATCCGGCACTTCACCGAATAGGCCGGGTTACGCCCTTCGATCTTGGCCAGCAGCGTGACGCCCTTGGGCCCCAGGCGGTTGATCATGACCAGCGGCGTGTTACCGATGGACTGGGAGTTGTCTGCGAAGATGCGGCTCATGGTCGTGTCCTTTCCGGAAGAGGCTCTGTCGGTGGCCTTCAAGCCTAAGACGCCGATCCGGCGCCGTCCAGCGCGCCGGAACCGGTAACCGCACGGATGGTCAACCCAGAATATGAAGAGACGCTATCGCCTGCCGATCCTGATCCTGCTGAGCCTGGCCCTGCTGCTGGTGTTGGCCCACCTCATCCTGCCGTATGTGATCCGCGACTACCTGAACGACAAGCTCGCCGTGATGGGCGATTACCGTGGCCGGATCGAAGACGTGGACCTCGCCTGGTGGCGCGGCGGCTACCGGATCGACGGCCTGAAGATCGTCAAGATCGACCGCGACATCCCCGTCCCCTTCCTCGATGCGCCGCGCATCGACCTGTCGATCAGCGGGCGCGCGCTCTGGTATGACCGCGCGGTGGTGGGCCGGGTGGAATTCGAACGCCCCGAGCTGAACTTCGTCGATGGCGGCACCCGCGAAGAGTCGCAGACCGGTGAAGGCGTCAACTGGCGGGCTCAGTTGGAAAAGCTGCTGCCGATCACGCTGCATGAACTGAAAGTGGTGGATGGACAGGTCAGCTTCCGCAACTTCAAGTCCGACCCACCGGTGGATCTGAAAGCCACCGCAATCAATGCCAGCGTCTACAACCTCACCAACCTGGACCAGAAAGGCAAGCGTGTCGCCCATCTGGAAGGCCGCGCCCAAGTGCTGGGGCAGGCCCCGCTGGAGGCCGAGGCGGACTTCAAGCCGCTGAGCAACCTGGAGGATTTCCAGTTGCGGCTGCGCGTCACCGACGTCGACCTCACCCGCCTGAACGATTTCGCCCGCGCCTACGGTCGTTTCGACTTCGCCGCCGGCCGCGGCGACCTGGTGATCGAAGCCGAGGCGGAGAACAACCAGTTGAGCGGCTACATCAAGCCGCTGCTGCGTCACGTCGAAGTCTTCAATTGGAAGCAGGACATGGACAACGAGGAAAAAGGCTTCCTCCGCGGCCTTTGGGAAGCCCTGGTCGGCGGCGGCGAGACCATCCTGAAAAACCAGCGGAAAGATCAGTTCGCAACCCGCATCGAACTGTCCGGTAATCTCCAGCAGAAGGAAATCAGCCCGCTGCAGGCCTTCCTGGCGATCCTGCACAACGCATTCGTCGAGGCGTTCACGCCGCGTTTCGAACGGGCACTGGAAAAGAACGATACGGACAGCGGGTGACTTGCCATTCAGTGACTGAATGCCCCGTCTGCGTTCACAGTCGCGCAGACCTCGCGCTATAGTCGCCTTTTCCAATTACTGAACCGGCCGGTATTCCCGCCGGGCGTCACGTTCGAGGATTACCCGATGAAGTTCGAAGGCACTCAGTCCTACGTCGCCACCGATGACCTCAAGCTCGCGGTCAATGCCGCCATCACCCTGCAACGTCCGCTGCTGGTGAAAGGCGAGCCGGGCACCGGCAAGACGATGCTCGCCGAGCAACTGGCCGAGTCCTTCGGCGCCAGGCTGATCACCTGGCACATCAAGTCCACCACCAAGGCGCACCAGGGGCTCTACGAGTACGACGCGGTCAGCCGCCTGCGCGACTCCCAGCTGGGCGTGGACAAGGTCCACGACGTGCGCAACTACATCAAGAAGGGCAAGCTGTGGGAGGCCTTCGAGGCCGACGAGCGGGTCATCCTGCTGATCGACGAGATCGACAAGGCGGATATCGAGTTCCCCAACGACCTGCTGCAGGAACTCGACAAGATGGAGTTCTTCGTCTACGAGACCAACGAGACCATCAAGGCCAAGCAGCGTCCGATCATCATCATCACCTCGAACAACGAGAAGGAGCTGCCGGACGCCTTCCTGCGCCGCTGCTTCTTCCACTACATCGCCTTCCCGGACCGCGACACCCTGCAGAAGATCGTCGACGTGCATTTCCCAAACATCAAGCAGTCGCTGGTCAGCGAAGCACTGGACATCTTCTTCGACGTGCGCAAGGTGCCCGGCCTGAAGAAGAAACCCTCCACCTCGGAGCTGGTCGACTGGCTGAAGCTGCTGATGGCCGACGAAATCGGCGAGGCCGTGCTGCGCGAGCGCGACCCGACCAAGGCGATCCCGCCGCTGGCCGGTGCCCTGGTGAAGAACGAGCAGGATGTGCAGTTGCTCGAACGTCTGGCGTTCATGAGCCGTCGCGCCAGCCGCTGATTGACGCCGCCCCACGGGGCGGGACGACAGGATCGGAGAGGAGGAAGAGCCATGTATACCGGCAGTTGCCTCTGTGGCAGCGTGAAATACCGTATCGATGCGCCCATCGCGTCGCTTACCCATTGCCATTGCAGCATGTGCCGCAAGGCACACGGTGCAGCCTTCGCCACTTATGCCGGCGTTCCGCTGGATGCTTTCCACATCACCAAGGGCAAGGACCAGCTCGGCGTCTACCACTCCTCTCCCCATGTGACGCGGACCTTCTGCAAGAACTGCGGCGCCACGCTGCAGTTCGTCGACAACCGCGAGAACGAACTGGGCATTGCCGCGGGCACCCTCGATTCGCCCCTGGGCGTGCCGGAGCAGTCGCACATCTATGTCGACTCGAAGGCCGCCTGGTACGAGATCCGCGATGGCCTGCCCCAGCATCGGGGCGATCTCTGAACTCCCTTTTTCGTGCTCATGACGGGCACGACCCGAGGTCAACATGCTGCTTGGCTTGTTCAATGAAATGCGCGCCGCCAAGGTACCGGTCTCGGTGCGCGAACTGCTCGACCTGATCAATGCGCTCGAACACAAGGTGGTGTTCGCCGACATGGACGAGTTCTATTTCCTCGCCCGCACCGTCATGGTCAAGGACGAGCGCCACTTCGATAAGTTCGACCGCGCCTTCGGTGCCTATTTCAAAGGCCTGGAGAAGATTGACGACTACCTGAAGGCGCTGATCCCCGAAGAATGGCTGCGCAAGGAATTCGAACGCCTGCTGACCGACGAGGAAAAGGCACAGATCCAGAGCCTGGGCGGACTGGACAAGCTGATCGAGGAATTCAAGAAGCGCCTCGAAGAGCAGAAGGAGAAGCACGCCGGCGGCAACAAATGGATCGGAACCGGCGGCACCAGCCCATTCGGCTCGGGTGGTTTCAACCCCGAGGGCATCCGCGTGGGCGATGCCGGCAAGCGCCAGGGCAAGGCGGTCAAGGTGTGGGACCAACGCGAGTACAAGAACCTCGACGACCAGGTCGAGCTGGGCACGCGCAACATCAAGATCGCCTTGCGCCGCCTGCGTAAGTTCGCCCGCGAGGGGGCGGCGGAAGAGCTGGATATCGACGGCACCATCGATCACACCGCCAAGGACGCCGGCCTGCTGAACATCCAGATGCGCCCGGAACGCCGCAACACGGTAAAGCTCCTGCTGCTACTGGATATCGGCGGCTCGATGGACGCCCACGTGAAGGTCTGCGAGGAGCTGTTCTCGGCCTGCAAGACCGAGTTCAAGCACCTGGAGTACTTCTACTTCCACAACTTCATCTACGAATCGGTGTGGAAGAACAACCTGCGCCGTACCAGCGAACGCACCTCGACCATGGACCTGCTGCACAAGTACGGCCCGGACTACAAGGTGGTGTTCGTCGGCGACGCGGCCATGGCGCCTTACGAAATCACCCAGGCCGGCGGCAGCGTCGAGCACTGGAACGAAGAAGCCGGCTACGTGTGGATGCAGCGCTTCATGGAGAAGTACAAGAAGCTCATCTGGATCAACCCGTATCCGAAGGACACCTGGAACTACACCGCCTCGACCAATATCGTCCGCGAGTTGATCCACGATCAGATGTTCCCGCTGACGTTGCGCGGCCTGGAAGAAGGCATGCGCTTCCTGTCCAAGTGAGCGCCGGACAAGGCGCCATCCCTCGGCGCCTTGCCCTACTCCGCTACCGTCAGTCCGCCGCGGCCATTTCCGCGAAGCGCAGCACCACCCGGCGGTTGTGCTTGCTCTTCTTCTCGATCTTGTCGCAAACCACCCGGCCGATTTCGCCGGTGTGCGCGACATGAGTCCCGCCGCAGGGCTGGATATCCACGCCGGGAATCTCGATCACCCTCACCGAATCCCCGAACACCGGCGGCGCGACGGATTTGGTCCGCGCCATTTCCAGGATGGCCGCGTATTCCGAGGCGGGCATCCGCTTGGCCAGCACCTCGAAGTCGCACAGGATCAACTCGTTCAGGGCGTGGGTGATGGCGTCCTTCTCCAGAGTCGATTCCGGCAGATCGAAGTCCAGGCGCCCCTTGTCAGGGGAAATGCTGCAACCGGTCACCGGCGCATCGATGATCGAGCAGAGCAGATGCAGGCAGGTGTGCATTTTCATGTGCTGGTAGCGCCGGTCCCAGTCGATGCACCCTTGCAAGGTCTGGCCGACCGCGAAGCGATACGGGTCGCAGTCCACCTGATGCCAGATCAGCGAGCGCTGTTCCGGGTCGCGCTGGGTACCGAGCACCATGGCATAGGAGCCGTCGGCCAGGATGAAGTTGCCGACATCGCCTGGTTGCCCGCCACCGGTGGGATAGAACAGGGTGCGGTCGAGCGCTACGCCGAGATCGCTTACGGCTACCACGTCGGCGGTGAAGGTGCGCAGGTAAGGCGCATCGTCGAAGAGGCAAAGCGTTTCAAGTCGGGGGTCCATGTCAGCCACCTATGGTCGGGATTCGAGGGTCGACGACGCTGCGCACCAGGGCATCCAGGCCCGGTGGGCTGAGCAGCGTCACTTCCTGCAACGCGCTGGAAATCCGCAAATTGAGAGGGAAGTTGATCGGGCCATCCATGCCCAGCGCATCCCAGCGCAAGCGGTATTCGATGTGGTTCTTGTCTTGGCTGGCACGGTCCATGGCGAGGAATGGCAACGCCTGGTGATCGGCATCGACCACCGAGATATCGTTGAACTCCAGTTTCTCGCCCAGCAGGAACAGGCGGTCGCTGACCGCGAAGGCGCTGTAGAACCCGGTCCGCTCGGCTGGGTCGCCATGCTTCAGGGTCTGTACCTGATTGACGATGCTGACCTTGCTGTTCGCCGGGATGTCCTGGGTGATCACGCAAGACGGGCTGATGAACACGTTGTCGCCGATGCGCACGGGGCCGAGTATCCGCACCCCTGCCCCCACCTCGACGTTGTTGCCCAGCGTCGGGTGACGCTTGGTTTCCGGGTTGTTGGCGATACCCGAGGCGCCCAGGGTCACGCCGCTGAGGATGTAGCAGTCGTCACCGATCTCGCAGGTCTCGCCGATTACGGTGCCGTAGGCGTGATCGAGCACGAAGCGGCGGCCGATGCGCACCGCCGGGTGGATTTCCACCCCCGAGGCGATCTTGCCTTTGTTGGTCAATTTGTGGGCGATGATTTCACGCAGGCCACCCAGGCCATCCTCCAGCATCCAGATCTGATGGGCCAGCCGGTAATAAAGAACAGCCTTGAACGAGGCGTAGGCTTCGAAGATGACATCCTCGCGCCCGGCCGATGCCGGATCGCGCGAGGCATAGGCTTCGAGATCCTCGGAGACGCGGCTCACCGCCTCCTTCAGAATGCCGTCGAGGTGCCCGAACAGACGCTCCACCTCAGCGAAATCCAACGCATCGACCAGATGGTCGAGCAGCCTGTCGTGCACGTGAATCTTATGCAGAAAACCCCACATACGCCCTCCCTTGGCTTTCAGCTGAAGTAGGACAGATAGGAATCCACCGAGTCGTAGATGACGGTCAGGACGACCGCATCCTTTTTTATTTCCTGGGCCAGCTTGGCGATGGCCACCAGGTTGGCCGCGGACGATATGCCCAGGCTGATGGCATCGCTGCGCATGGTGGTGCGCACCCGTTCGACGCATTCGGCTTTGGAGACTTTCAGCATGCCGTCGAGAATCGAGACGTTGAGGATGCTCGGTACGATGCCCACCGACAGCCCCTGAATCTCGTGCGGGGCGTGACGATCGTTGAGCAGGTCACACTCCTCCGGCTCCACGCCGAACACCCGCAGGTCCGGCCAGCGTGCCTTCAGCGTCTCGCCGATACCGGTGATGTGCCCACCGGTGCCGATGCCGCCGACGAAATAGTCGATGCTCTTCTCGCCGAAGGAACGGATGATTTCCTTGGCCGTGGTTTGCCGATGGGTTTCCGGATTGGCCCCGTTGCGCTGCTGGTTGAGCATCACATACTCGGGGTTCTCCAGTTGCATCTCCATGGCTTTCTGGCCGTGGGAGTTGTTGCCCAGGCGGCTGTCCGACAGCACCACCTCGGCACCGTAGAGCTTGAGCAGCTTTTGTTTCTCCGGGCTGTAGTTGTCCGGAATCACCAGCACCACCCGATAGCCGAGGATGTTGCCGGCGATGGCCAGACCGATGCCGGTGTTGCCGCCGCTGGGCTCGATGATGGTCTGGCGCTTGCCGCGCACCAGGATGCCCTTGCGCTCGGCATCCTGGATCATGCCCAGAGCGATGCGCACCTTGTGGCTGCCGCCGGGGTTGAGCGACTCCAGCTTGGCGAAGACATTCAGCCCCACTTCTTCGGAGAACGCACCGAGGCGCACGATGGGGGTCTGGCCGATGGCCTGGAGCAAGGAGTTGTAGATCATCGCGTCGAAGCCCCTCCGTCAGTAGATGGGCATCGAGGGATCGACATCCCTCACCCAACGCTTGATCCCGCCCTCCAGCACGAAGGTGTTGCCGATGGATGCCTCCAGCATCCTGCTCGCCGCGCGCTCCGCCCGGCTGCCGCCGTAGCAGACCACGTAGTAGGTCTTGTCCTTGTCCAGTTCGTCGAGGCGTTGGTCCAGCTCGCTCAACGGGATGTTCAGCGATCCCTCCAGGGAACAGACCTCGCATTCGTTGGCGTCCCGCACGTCCAGCAGCACGGCGTCTTCGCGGCGCTCATGGAGAATCCGCTGCAGGGCCTTGGGTTCGATGTAGGCGTCCGCCGCCAGCAGCGGCTGCGAAGGCAGGCTGCTGGCGCAGACCTGCTGCTCTTCGCGCAACGAGGTGATGCTGGGGTTCGCCGAACAGGCCGGGCAATCGGCGCGCTTGGCGAAACGGATTTCATTGAAACGCATGGACAGCGCATCGAAACGCATCAGGCGGCCGGACAACGGTTCGCCGATGCCGAGGATGAGCTTGACCGCCTCGGTGGCCTGGATCATGCCGACTACGCCGGGCAGCACGCCGATGACCCCGCCGGCGCTGCAATTCGGCGCCAGCTCGGGAGGCGGGCTCTTGGGGAACAGGCAGCGGTAGCAAGGCCCGTCCTGATGGTTGAATACACTGATCTGCCCGTCGAACCGGTAGATCGCCCCGTACACGAAGGGTTTGTTCAACATCACGCAGGCATCGTTGATCAGGTAGCGGGTGGCAAAATTGTCCGAGCCGTCCACCACCAGATCGTATTCGGCGATCAGCGGCAAGGCGTTATCGGCATTCAGCGCGCAGTTGTAGGGGATCACCCGGATGTCCGGGTTGATGTCCAGCAGCCGTCGCTTCGCCGACTCCACCTTGGGCAGGCCCAGGGTGCTGGTGCCATGGACGATCTGCCGCTGCAGGTTGCTCGACTCGACCACGTCGAAATCGATCAGGCCCAGGGTGCCGACTCCGGCGGCCGCCAGGTACAGGGAAATCGGCGAACCCAGCCCGCCGGTGCCGATCATCAGCACGCGGGCCTTCTTCAGGCGCAACTGCCCTTCCCGGCCGACGTTCGGCAAGGTGATATGGCGGACGTAGCGTTTGATTTCCTCGTTGGACAACTGGTCCACATCCAGCCCGCCGGACGTCGCCAGCATGATGTCCACTTCGCAGCCCTCCGGCAGCTCGCTGTCCGGATCGACCAACCCACCGTTGGCGGTCAGCAGGAAGTGCTCCTTGAAACTGTCGTTCTGGTAGAAAAGATGAGCGCGCAGCTCGGCATGGCGTTCACAGATGGCGTTGACCAGCTCGCGCAGGGTGCGCCCCTCGGCCGGAATGGCCGTTCCCGGGAGCTTGGCTACGCGTGCCAACACTTCCGGAAAAATCACCGTCTTCATGTACAACTCCTTTTGCAGGGTCGTTGATCAGCAAGAAAATTCCTGGCTACAGACAAAGCCGTCATTCGCCCACTCGAACAATTTGGCGCCGCAAGGCCGGGCCTCGCGGACATCCACCACCAGGTACTTCACCGGGTAGATGGGCTGCCCGAGAAACAGCGCCTTGTCTTCGTCCTCTTTACTGAAGTAGGCGCCGACGTCCGGGTGCGAGTGGTAGATGACGGTCACCGGGTTATCGCTGCGGAAACTCTTGTTCAGCATCAGCGTGTCAGACACCGAAAAGGTGTAACCGGTACTCGCCGTGCGCTGATAAATGTCGGGATCGCGCGCATTCAGTTCGTTCTGAATATTCATTCCCTCATGCACGCCGCCATTGGCGAAGACGAATCCACAACATTCCTCGGGATAGGCACGGGATGCATGGCGATAAATTCGTTCGAGATTTTCTTTATTCAGAAAGTCCATGGTTAACCCAAATGCTCCTTGGCATTTTTCGACAGCAACTTTTCCACCGGTAGTTTGGTGATGGCGAAACCCGCGAGAAGGATTGCGGAATAGGTGGCCAGGTCCGACGAGATGGGCTGCCCTTCGTACCAGGAGCCGAAGATCACCGCGAACACCGGGAAGATGATGAAAACGAAGGACAGAATGACCGGGCTGAGCCGCTTCAGCAGGATGAAGTAGGCGATGAAGCCGCCCACCGACGCGATGACGCCCAGGTAGGCCAGGGCCGTCCAGGAGCGCAGGGTCACCGCGCCCAGGTCCGGGCTTTCGAGCCACAGGCCGCTGACGAACAGCAGGAATCCGGCCACGCCGATCGGCAGGGTGTTGTAGGTGAGCACGCTGATCGCCGAGCCCTTCTGCTTGGTGATCACGTAGCAGAAGCCATGCATGATCGCCGCCACCAGGATCGCCGCCACGCCGAAGATACCGGTATGCCCCAGGTGCAACCCCTGGGTCTTGATGATCATGAAGAGGCTGGCGAAACCGATGGCGATACCAACCATCTGCGAGGTGTAGATCCGCTCTTTCAGGAACATCGACGAGAAGATCAGGATGAACACCGGCATGCTGCTGAACAGCAATGCGGTCAATCCGGAAGAAACATGCTGTTCGCCGTAATTGAGCAGGTAATAGGGAATGCTGAAATACGTCAGCGTCACGAACACGAAGAACCCGGTTTGCTTGCGCGGAAAGAAGATCGGGTCCTGACGCACCAGCGCGAAAATCAGGAACAGCGGAAAAGCGATCAAGAAGCGCAATCCCGCCGACGTCAGCGGCGGCACACTTTCCACCGCCACCTTGATGCCCAGCCAAGTCGTTCCCCAGCTCAGGCAAACCACCAGAAACAATGCCGCTGTAATCAGTTTTGCTAACCACAAATTCTGAGTTTTCTCAGTGTTCCCAATTACAGCGGACATTGGCATGATGACAATTCCTTTTTCAGTGGGTGGCAATGACCGTTTACAAGCGGGTTATAACCATCTATTGATACAGTGCAAATCAGGCTATTAGGACGAAAAATGGCTGTCAAACCAATTATTGACACGGTGTCAATACTGCAGAGCGCTCTGGAATCCGGGCTGGGTGCCAAGTACAAGAAGCTCGCCGAAGCACTGGAAGTGAAGATTCTCGACGGCACCATCGAAGCCGGTGCCAAGCTGCCGCCCCATCGCGCACTCGCCGACCGCCTGGGCATCACCATCGGCACGGTGAGCCGGGTCTACGCGGAACTGGAGCGGATGGGCCTGGTGGTGGCGCGGGTCGGCGACGGTACCTTCGTCCGCCGGCGCGGGCTGGAACGCAAGCGCGACGAGGGTTTCCGCAACTTCATCGATGAGCCCCAGCAGTACTACGACATGAGCCGGAACATGCACATTCCGGGGCACGAGATCGACTACCTGTCCGAAAGCCTGATGGCCTTCGCCAGCGACCCGAAGACCCTCCAGGACCTGACGTTGTACACGCCGGACGTGGGCCTGCCGCGCTATCGCATGGCCGGTGCGCGGTGGCTCGGCCACGACAGCTTCGAGCCCCAGGCCGACCAGGTCATCTGCACCAACGGCGGCCAACATGGCCTGCTGTGCGCCCTGCTCGCCCTGCTCCGCGCCGGTGACACCATTGCCACCGAACAATTGACCTATCCGGGGCTGATCACTGCGGCGCGCTTCCTGGGGATCAAGATTCTCGGCGTGGACATGGACGAACAGGGCATCATTCCCGCCGCCCTGGAGGAGCTGTGCCGCAGCAACCGGATCTCCGCGCTGTATTGCACCCCGACCATCCAGAACCCGACCACCGCCGTGTTGTCACCGCAGCGTCGCGAGGAACTGGCCCGCGTCTGCCGGGACAACAACCTGCTGATCATCGAAGACGAAGCCCACGGCGTGCTGGTGGAAGACCGCCCATTGCCGCTGACCTGTCATGCCCCGGAGCGAACCATCCTCATCAGCAGTCTGAGCAAGGCGGTAGCGGCGGGATTGCGGGTCGGCTATCTGCATGCGCCGAATTCGCTACAGAGCCGGCTGGCGGCCTCGTTGCGGGCGACCTGTTGGATGGCTACGCCCCTGGCCCTGGAACTCGCCACCCACTGGATCGACGACGGTACCGCCGACAGGCTGCGCCGCCAGCAGGTGCACGAAATCAGCCGACGCAAGTCGCTGGTGGAAGGCCTGTTGTTCGGCCTGAACTACCGCACCCACCCGCAGAGCCCGCACTTCTGGATCGAAGTACCCGAGCCCTGGCGCGCCTCGGAGATCGAAGCCGATCTGAAGCAGAAGAACTACCTGATCACCGCCGCCGAAGCCTTCGCCGTCGGCCGCAGTGCCGTACCGCAGTATGTGCGCGCCAGCGTCAGCAATGCCTCCAGCAATGATCAGCTGTTGAGCGACGGCTTCCAGGCCCTGGCCAGGACGCTGAAGGAGGAAGCCGGACAGTTCGCCATGTGAGGGTGATGGAGAAGCCCTGAACGCCAGGGCAACGATGGTCAGCGCCAATGTCGCTGCTGCACCTGTTTGCTGCGCCCCATGGAAAAGGGCATGGCCAGCAGCAGGACCAGGCTTTCCACCAGCCAGGCCAACAACAAGGCGCACCCCAGCCCCCAGGCGATGGCTTGCGGCGCCAGTAAAACCTGATAGCGATAGGCTCGATAGGTTTCGTCGAGCAATGCGCGATCGGCATCGACCAGCACATGCCAGGCCTGCGCATACCAAGGCCCCTGCATGGCCTGCGATTCGCGGTCCAGCAACCGGACCCGCTCCACCAGCCGCCCGATGCTCTGCGCATCGTTGCGGAAAACCGGATCGTCACTGGCCCGGTAATGGGCCACCAGCGCGTTCAGATCACCATTGAAAAAACGCCGCGCCGTTTCCTCGAACCCGCTCAACCCCTGCTGCGCCTCCAGCCGGTGCGCCTCCACCCGCTTGGCATAATCATCGATGAACCCCGGAACCTGGACCCCGACCAGCAGCCCCAGGCCGAACAGCAGCAGACGCAGATAGCTTCGCAGCATGGATGATCCTTATGGTGTCGTCTCGGAAATGGCATCCGGCTCGCGCCGCCCCTGGGCGATGCATTCGCCGTTGCGCCACAGACTCCAGTCGCCGGGCTGGTAGAGGGACCAGGTTTCGTTGGTGGTCAGCGGTTCGGTGGCCAGCACCGTGACCACGTCGTTCGGCGTGGTCTCCGCCTGGAAGTCCACGGTGAGTTCGGCATCCTTGAGCCGGGCCGGCCCGAACGGCGCGCGCCGGGTGATGTGTGCCAGCTTGGTGGTGCAGAAGCTGAACAGCCAGTCGCCATCGCTCAGCAGGCAGTTGAATACGCCTTTGCGGCGATAGTCGGCACAAGCCTCGACCAGCGTCGGCAACAGCGCCTCGACCGGCACCGGCTCGGGAAAGGTCGAGCGAATCCGATTGAGCAGGTCACAGAAGGCCGCCTCACTGTCGGTATCCCCCACCGGCCGGTAGAACCCCGGCGTGGTGTCCAGCCCCGCCAACTGGCCGTTATGGGCGAAACACCAGTTGCGCCCCCACAGCTCGCGGATGAAAGGATGGGTATTGGCCAGACAGACGCGCCCGACGTTGGCCTGGCGGATATGCCCGATCACCACTTCGCTCTTGATCGGATAGCGCTGCACCAGCCGGGCGACTTCCGACTCGGCGCTGGCCGCCGGGTCTTGGAACAGGCGCAGCCCCTTGCCTTCGTAGAAGGCGATGCCCCAGCCATCCCGATGCGGGCCGGTACGGCCGCCACGCTGCATCAGCCCGGTGAAGCTGAACACGATATCGGTGGGTACGTTGGCGCTCATGCCAAGCAGTTCGCACATGGTCAGGCCTCGCGCTGCAGCGCCTGGCGCAGGGCGTCGGCCTCGCCTTCCAGACGGCGCTGGAGGGTTTTCCGGCCCAGCGGCAGGAAGCGCGTCAGCATGCGCCACAGCAACCAGGGCAGATCGCCCAGCCGGCGCGGCACCAGGTGCAGATGGAAATGCGGGACATGCTGATTGGAGGCCGGCCCGTCGTTGATCATGATGTTGATCCCGTCGCGCCCATGGCCGCAGGCCCGCAGCGCCCGCTGGACTCGCTCCGCCAGCGCCACCAGGCGCTCACGCGCCGGCAGCGGGAGATCGCTCAGGTGCGGCGCATGCTCGCGGCTGACGAGCAGCACATGGGCCGGGCGTATCGGGTAGATATCGAGAATGACCAGGAAGTGCTCGTCCTCATGCAGCAGGTGGGCGGGCAACTGACCGGCGGCGATAGCGCAGAAAGGGCAATTCATGGGTCCTCCTTGAGCGAGTGGCCCATGCTGAACGGCTCGCTCCGGAGGTGCAAGTGCCCGGCCGGAACGCCCTCACGAAAGCGGAATTACAGCTTGGGCTCCAAACGCATCCGCCGGTCGCCGTTGCGGTCGTAGCGCACATCCGCGTCGTCGGCACCGTCGCGGCTCATCATCTCGCGCAGGGTCGGCTCGTCCTCGTCGGCCGGTGCCGGTTGGCGGCGTCCTTTCAACCAACGCTCCAGCGGCCAGCGCAGGGCCACCAGCAGCAGGTAGCAGGCGAACGCGACCATGCCGAATATCGCCAAGTCGGAAACCGCGTACCAGGCGTTGTTGCCTACCTTGAACAGCAGGTCCAGCGCGAGCACCGCAACCGCCGGCGCATACAACTCCTTGGTCGGCTCGACGATGGTCGGGGTCAGCAGCAACACAGCCCCGATCAGCCACAGCGGCTCACGCAACCACCGCCACATCCAGCCGGTAAGGCGGAACCAGACCAGGAGACAGCCCAGCGCGGCGACTCCGTAGGCGGCCCAGGCAAGCGTGTAGTCGTTCTCGATCATCGGCGGCGATTCATGGCAGGGCTGACAAAGGGGCGCTTATGATAACGGCTTTTGACCGGTCCGGCGCGTCCGCCGTCGTTCGTCCCAGGAGAGTTTACGCATGCAAGCACCCATCGCCCGTATCGACAACGATAGCCACGATCCCTACCGTTGGCTGGAGAACCGCGACAGCGACGAGGTGCTCGACTACCTCAGGGCCGAAAATGCCTACCTCGATACCGTTCTCGCGGACCAGACCGAACTGCGCGAAACGCTGTTCCAGGAAATCAAGGGCCGCATCCGCGAGACCGACCTGTCCCTGCCCTCGCCCTGGGGGCCTTACCTGTACTACCAGCGCACCACCGTGGGCGACGAATACCCGCGCCACTATCGTTGCCCGCGCCCGGCGGACGGCTCGCTGATGGTCGACGAAAGCCGCGAGGAACTGCTGCTCGACCCTAATGCCCTGGCCAATGGCGGCTACCTGTCCCTCGGCGCCTTCACCATCACCCGCGACCACAACCGCCTCGCCTACAGCCTGGACACCAACGGCGACGAGATCTACCGGCTGTTCGTCAAGGACCTGCACAGCGGCGACGTCGAGGAGCTGCCCTTCGATGACTGCGACGGCAGCATGACTTGGGCCAACGACCACCAGACGCTGTTCTTCGGCGAGCTGGATGACACCCACCGGCCGCACAAGCTGTACCGCTACCGCCTCGGCGAGCGGGAGGCGGAGCTGATCTTCAACGAGCCGGACGGACGCTTTTTCATTCACTGCTACCGCTCCAGTTCCGAGCGCAAACTGATCCTGCTGAGCAACAGCAAGACCACCTGCGAAGCCTGGGTCCTCGATGCCGACCGGCCGCACGACGCCTTCGTCTGCCTGGCACCGCGCGAAGATGGCCACGAGTATTACCCCGACCACGGCCGCCAGGGCGGCGACTGGGCCTGGCTGATCCGCAGCAACCAGGCCGGCATCAACTTCGCCCTTTATCGCGCCGCCGAAGAAACCCCGAGCCGCGAGCACTGGCAGACGCTGGTTCCGCACAGCGACACGGTGACCATGGAGGGCCTCAGCCTCAACGCCGAAGCCCTGACCCTGAGCCTGCGCGAAGGCGGTTTGCCGATCATCGAAGTCCATCCACAGGGTGCCCCTGCCTACCGCGTACAGCTTCCCGACGCCGCCTACAGCCTGCACGTCCAGGACACCCTGGAGTTCGAAAGCGCAGTCATCCGCCTGCGCTACGAAGCTCTCAACCGGCCGGCGCAGATCCGCCAGTTGGCCCTCGCCAATGGCGAACAACAGGTGCTTAAGGAGACCCCGGTGGAAGGACCGTTCGACGCCGATGCCTATGTCAGCCAGAGGCTCTGGGCGACGGCAGCGGACGGCACGCGGATTCCCATCAGCCTGGTCGCCCGCCGCGATACCCTGGGACAGCCCGCGCCGCTGTACCTGTACGGCTACGGTGCCTATGGCGAGAGCCTCGACCCCTGGTTCTCCCATGCCCGCCTGAGCCTGCTGGAGCGCGGTTTCGTCTTCGCCGTCGCCCATGTGCGCGGCGGCGGCGAACTGGGAGAAGCCTGGTACCGGGCCGGCAAGCTGGAACACAAGCAGAACACCTTCGGCGACTTCATCGCCTGCGCGGAATTCCTCGTTGCCGAGGGCTACACCATGCCCGCGCAGCTGGCCATCAGCGGCGGCAGCGCCGGCGGCCTGCTGATCGGCGCGGTGCTCAACCAGCGGCCCGACCTGTTCGCCGCGGCCATTGCCGAAGTGCCCTTCGTCGATGTGCTGAACAGCATGCAGAACCCCGACCTGCCGCTGACGATCGCCGAGTATGAGGAATGGGGCGATCCGCGCGAGCCGGACGTCTACGAGCGGATCAAGGGCTACGCCCCTTACGAGAACGTCCGGGCCCAGGCCTACCCCGCCATTCTCGCGGTGGCCGGCTACCACGACAGCCGCGTGCAATATTGGGAAGCGGCGAAATGGGTAGCCAAGCTGCGCGCCCACAAGACCGACGACAATCTCCTCCTGCTGAAGACCGACCTCGGCGCGGGCCACGGCGGCATGAGCGGACGTTACCAGGCGCTGCGCGACGTCGCCTTGGAATACGGTTTCCTGCTCAAGGTGCTCGGACGAGAATGAGCGACAGCGGCCCCGGTAACGCCGGGGCCGATCAGGGCGGCGTTTTTTCTCCCGGGTCCTTGCCCTCGGGATGGTGATGCTCGATCACCGCGTTCAGCTCCGCCCCCATCAGCAGCACCGCGGCGGAAATGTAGAAGTACAGCAGCAGGACGATGATCGCGCCGATGCTGCCGTACATGGCGTCGTACTTGCCGAAGTTCTTCACGTAGAAGCCGAACCCCAGCGATGCCACGATCCACACCAGTACCGCCAGCACCGAGCCCGGCGTGATGAAACGGAAGCGCTGCTTCACGTCGGGCACCACGTAATAGACCAGGGCCAGGGCCATGATCAGCAGGAGAACCGCGACGGGCCAGCGCACCCAGGCCCAGATCACCACCATCAATTGCTCCAGCCCCAAGTAGTGGGCCAGCCAGTTCATCACCTCCGGCCCGATGATCATGAAGCCCGCCGCCATCAGCAGCATCAGGGCGATGCCGACGGTATAGACGATCGACAAGGGAAAACGCTTCCAGGCCGGCCGTCCCTCCTCCACGTCATAGGCCTTGTTCATCGCGTCCATGGCCGAGCGCACCCCGGACGAGGCCGTCCACAACGCTACGATGATCGCCATCGAGAACAGTCCACTCTTCTGTTCCATGATCTTGTCGATGGCCGCGTTCACCTCATCCATGGCCTGCTGCGGCAGCAACAGGGCCGCCTGCTGGCGCAGCCACTCGAAGAAGTTCTGCAGATCGAGGAAGCTCAGCAGGGCGATCAGGAAGATCAGGAACGGGAACAGCGAGAAGAACATCTGGAACGCCAGCGCGGCCGAATAGGTCGGCATTTCGTCGTCGATGAAGTCCTTGACGCTGCGCTTGATCACCTCCAGCGGCCCAAGCCCTCGCAGATAGCGTGAAAACATATGCTGCTCCTTCTATCCTGGGTCGATTACAGATTCGGACGACCCAGACGATCCGGAGTTCGCCCCACCCCGCGCGGAAAGGCCCGGATCAGACCTACAGGAAGAAACCCATGGATGACATCGTTCTACGCGATTGGCATGAGCTGTCGGCACGCCAGCGCCTCGCCGTTACCGAACTGCGGATCGACAATGAACAACAAACCTTTGCCGGGCGAATCGATGATGCCATCCGCGCCTGCGAACAGGCGGCGCCCTGTCATTTGCGTGGACTCGCCGTACTGCACAACGAGCGCCCGGTAGGTTTCCTGCTGCTCAAACGTCCGCCGTTATCGCCTGCCTGGGCACCGGACGACGCGATCACCCTGCATGCGCTGCAAATCGACCTGAGCCATCAAGGTCGCGGATACGGCCGGTCGGCTCTGGCGGCGCTGCCCAGCCTCGCCATGCGCGCATGGCCACAGGCGCGATGCCTGGCTCTCTCGGTGGACGCCCATAACGCTGCGGCCATGGCTCTTTATGTCCGCAGTGGCTGGCTGGATAGCGGGCAGACGTACCAGGGGCGCCTCGGCCTCGAGCGGCGCTTCAACCTTCCTCTCTTTTCGGGAGCGCACCAGCCATCGTGAAATCCCTTCACGACTCGAGCGGAATCGAACGGCTACGCCCGCAAGCAGTCACTTCTTAGTGACACCCCTTTTTCAGGAGCTGCCCATGAAGACTTCGAGCCTGCCCGGCCAACGGCATACCTTCGAACCCAACGTGCATGGCTGGGAGCGCACCGCGTCCATCGCCGGCGGGCTGGTCCTGCTCGGCAAGGGATTGCGCAAAGGCGGTATCGTGGGAATGGTGCAGGCGGCCATGGGCGGCATGACGCTGCTACGCGGGCTGACCGGCCGCTGCGCCGTGAAACGCGCCATCAGCGAGGCACGCGATCACCTGCACGACGCGCAACTGGACGTCCGGGGAAGCGACCTGGGTGCCTTGCGGAGCAGCGCCGAAGCCGCCACCTCCACCGCCACGGTGACCGGCAACGATTCGCTGACCAGCCCGCGCGCCGGCCTCTGAGGTCTTTCCTCAGCGAAGCAGACGCGTATCGAGCACCTTGGACGGCGCCCCCATGACGTTTTCGCTGATCTCGATGAAGTCCTTGGTGCTGGCCTTGTCCAGGCGCATCAGGCCACGGGTGACATCGTCCAAGGAGCGCTCGCCATGTTCCCGGGTACGCTGGCGGATTTCCCGGTCCAGGTCCTGCAACAGCAGTACCGCGCGGGCGGTGACCGGACCGGTGGCGTTCTCGCCGCGCAGGCTCTTCACATCGCGGCTCCATTTGATCAGGTGCTCGCGGCCCTTCTGGTAACGGTCCTCGCCCAGCCCGCCGGCGCGGCGCATCAGTTCGATGGCGTAGTACTCGGCCAGCCCTTCGGTAATCCAGTCGCTGCGATCGGTATCCGAGATGCGGCTGAACACGTGCACCAGTTCATGCACCAGCGAACTGGTGCCGTTCTCGCTCACCAGCGGTCGGTCGGCATGCATGAACAATGAGTTGCCCGCCGACAGTCCGCCCCGCCACATGGGGTCGCCGGCGCCGACGATCAGCAGTTTGTCCGGGTCGCGCGGGAATACCGCCTGGGCTTCAGGCCAGACGAAGGTGAGCAAGGTCAGCACATCCATCCGCCGCATGCCCTCGCCCACCGGCGCCGCCACGGCGATTTCGGTATCGCCCAACCGCGCCCGACGAGTGCCGAGCTTGCCGGCCAGCATCCAGCCGGTCGGGCGATCGAACTTGCGCGACGGGTTATGAATGCGGAAACGGTTCTTGCCGATGCGCGGCCAGCCGGTTTCCACGCTCTTCCAGCCCTTGGGTAATTCGAAAGTCAGACGCGAGACCAGCTCGATGCCGTCCTGCTGCTTCAAGCGAGCGCTCGGCACCAGATCGTCACCCCGCAGCAAGGCCCAGTTTTCCGTCATGCGGGCATCGAAGCGGTCGTCCTGCCGCGGATGACTGACCTTCACCCGGTAGCTGAGACTGGCCTTGCCTTTCGCCGGCAGCCAGACACCGCGACTGTCGCCGTTCGGCTGCCATTGGCCATCGGCCTGGAAATCGCTGTAGTAACCCTTGTCGCCCAGGTCGAAATCGAGGCTGGTGACGGCCTCGCCACGTTCCAGGGTCAGACGGACCTCGGCTTGGTCGCTTTCGGGCAGAAAGCGCACGTGATAATCCAGATCGACTTTCTTGGCCGCCCACGACGGGCTGCTCAGTGCCAGCAACACGACAGACAGCAGGGACTTCGGGCAAACGGGCATGGAGGTGGTTCCTTGATGAGGAGGATCAATCCATAGACAAGGCAGGATACAGAACGGCTCGGTCGGAATCGAACCGGCTCGACCGCGTGCTCAGCCGGCGCGAAAGATCAGATGCTCTTCCCAGTCGTCCTCGGAGACGCTGTTTTCGCTGAGCATCTTGCCGGACTGGGAAATGCCGGCCTTGTGCACCGCCTCGGGGTCGCCGCAGACGAGCGGGTGCCAGGGCAGCAGGTCCTTGCCTTCGGCCACCAGACGATAACCGCAGGTCGGCGGCAACCACTGGAATTGGTCGGCCTGGGCCGGAGTGAGCTGGATGCAGTCGGGCACGCTCTGCCGACGGTTCGGGTAGTCGGTGCAGCGGCAGGTCTTGAGGTCGAGCAGCTTGCAGGCGATGCGCGTGTAGTAGACGCTGCCGTCGTCCTCATCCTCGAGCTTCTGCAGGCAGCACAGGCCGCAGCCGTCGCACAGCGACTCCCACTCATCCTGATCGAGCTGGGCGAGGGTCTTGCGTTTCCAGAAGGGTTCGACTTTGGCGGCCATGGCACATCGGACGGCGGGGCGGAAGGCGCGCAGTCTAACGGCCAGCCCGGCCGACGCCAAGGATGGGCACGACAAATGGGCCTTGCGATTGGCAGCCAATGACCCGTATCTCAATAGCCGCGCTGGAAATCCACCTGGCCACGCAAGGGCTCGTCGCGGCGGTAACGCTGCAGGTTGTCGAGGAACAGTTCCGCCATGGGGCCCGGCAGGGTCGGCGCCGAACTGTGGCCGGTGAGCAGCAGGCGTGGCGCGTTCCAGAACGGATGCTCCGCCGGCAACGGCTCTTCGCGACAGACATCGATCACCGCGCCCGCCAGCCGGCCTTCTTCCAGCGCCGCGACCAGATCGGCATCGACCACCGCCACTCCTCGCCCGGCATTAATGAACAAGGCGCTGGGCTTCAGTTGGGCGAACAGCGCGGCATCGTACAGATCGCGGGTCGCCGGGGTATCCGGCAGCAGATTGATCAGGTAGTCCGCCTGTGCCGCCTGCCCGGCCAGCTCCGGCAGCCCGGCGACTTCCCGGAACGGCTCGAGCGGGCGCGGCTCACGGGCGATGCCGTGCAGCTCGACGCCGAAAGGCTGGAGGAAGCGCGCAACACTCTGGCCGATGTCGCCGCTGCCGACGATCAGGACCCGACGCCCTGCCAGACTATGCGGCAGGCGGTTGTCCCAGCGCCGCTCGACCTGGCTGGCCAGACGCGCCAGCAATTGCCGCTCATGGGCCAGGATGTAGGTCAGGACATACTCCGCCATCACCTGGCCGAAAATTCCCACCGCCCGGCTCAAGCGATAGTCCCGCGGCAACTCGGACGCCAGCATCGGCGTGATCCCGGCCCAGGTGGACTGCAGCCACGCCGGCTTCAGCCCTTGCCGCAGCAGGGGCACCAGCAGGTCCGGACAGCCCAGCCAGATCGGACAGTCCCCGGCCAGCCGGGCCAGCTCCTCGGGATCGGCGCTGCTGCGAAGCACCAGATCAGGCGCGGCAGCCGCCAGTAAATCGCGGTAAAGGGCGTGCTGGTGTTCGGCAATCAGAATGGACATGGCGAGATCCGACGGAGACAAGGAGAACGCGGCTCAGACCGGATCGTTCATGCGCAGCAGTTCTTCCGGCAGGTGCTCGATGTATTCCTCTTCCGCCGGCGGCATCTGCAGGTGATAGCCCTGGTTCTCGATATTCGCCAGGACCTTGTCGATATCCTCCCGCGCCAGCGTGCGCTCCGGCGTCAGCAGCAGGTCGAAGGCGTGCTGCGGCGGACCGAACGCCGCCAGCAGCCCTTCGGGCACGCGGCTCAGCGCTTCGCGTTTGTCGACATAGAGGTACATCTCGTTCTTGCGCGGGCTCTTGTAGATCGAGCAGATACGTTTCATGGCTGGTCTCCGGTCAGGGTGTCGAGCAGCTGTTGTCCCATCAGCTCGCGACGCCAGCCGCGCAGCGATTCGGGCAGATGGTAGGGACCGTTGGGGTAGCCGCTCTTCAGCAGGGCCTCGAGTACTTTCTTGCGCAGCATCAGTTCCGGCGCTATCTGCAGGCGTTCCGCCTCGCGCTGGCCGACGGCACGCAGCCGCTTCATCAGCGCCGAAGCCTCCAGTGGCAGGGGTTCCGGCAGCGCCTCGGGCCAGGCCTCAGGCGGCTGTGCCGCGGCGCTCTTGATCAGTTTCAGCAGGGTTTCGCCATCTTGGCGCACGGTGCGCGGATGCATGTCTTCGATACGCGCCAGGGCCACCAGATCGCTCGGCTGGAAGCGGGCCAACGGCCACAGGGTGTGCTCCCTCAGGATGCGGTTGCGCGGCAGGTTGCGCCGGCGCGCCTCGCGCTCACGCCAGGCGTAGAGATCGCGCAGTACGCCGAGCTGGGCCCGGGAGAGTTTCCAGGCCAGCTTGCCTTCGCGGTACAGCTCGTCCGGGTCGACTTCCCGGCGCAGCCCGGCCACCAGTTCGGCACCGTCCTCCAGCAGCCAGGCGCGTTTCTCGTCGGACAGGCGGGGATTCAACGCTTCGTAGAGTTCGGCCAGGTGCTTGGCGTCCTCGGCGGCGTAGCGCTCCTGCATTTCCGTCAGCGGGCGCTGCAGCCAGTCGGAACGGGTCTCGTCCTTGGGCAGGTCGATCTGCAACACGGCCTGGACCAGCCGCGAATAGCCCATGGAAAAACCCAGGTTGAGGTAGGCGGCCGCCAACTGGGTGTCGAACAGCGGCGCCGGCAGGCTACCGGTCAGGCGCAGCAACACTTCCAGGTCTTCGCTGCAGGCATGAAGCACCTTCACCACCGCCGTGTCTTCCAGCAGGGCGGCGAACGGGCTCCAGTCGCGGATCAGTAGCGGATCGATGAGATAAGCACTGTCTCCATCGCCGATCTGCACCAGGCCGGCCATGGGATAGAAGGTATCGACCCGCATGAATTCCGTATCGAGGGCCACAAAAGACAGGCGCCGCCACTCGGCGCACCGCTGCGCCAGACTGGCGTCGTCACGGATCCAATGAATATCGATAGCCACACGGCACTCCTTAACAATAGTGGCCAGTATATCGACCCGGATCGTTGGCGGGTATTCGTGGCTTGCCGAGAGGCCCGCCGGCCTCCTATGCTGCGGCGTTTTTTCTCACGCTAAGGGAATGCCATGAAGAAGTTCCTGGGCCTCGTCGTCGTGTTGATCGCCGCCGCCGCGCTCTATCTTGCCGCCACCCCCAGCCCCATCGACCCATTGGCCTGGGAGGCACCCACGGCGCCGACCATGACCGGCGTCCTGGAGCCCAACGACACCCTGATGAAGGCCGAACTGCTCGGCCAGGGTCAGATCCATGGCCCCGAAGACACCGCCGTGGACACCCAAGGCCGGGTCTACGCCGGTCTGCACGATGGCCGGGTGGTGCGCATCGGCACCGACGGCGCGGTGGAGACCTTCGTCGAAACCGGCGGCCGCCCGCTGGGCATGGATTTCGACGCCGCCGGCAACCTGATCCTCGCCGACGCCTACAAGGGCCTGCTCAGCATCGACCCGCAAGGACAGATCAAGGTGCTCGCCACCGAAGCCGGCGGCGTTCCCTTCCGCTTCACCGACGATCTCGACATCGCCAGCGACGGGCGCATCTACTTCACCGACGCTTCCTCGAAATTCGAGCAACCCGACTACCTGCTGGACCTGCTCGAAGCCCGCCCCCACGGCCGCCTGCTGCGCCATGACCCGGCCACCGGCGTCACCGAGGTCCTGCTCGATGACCTGTACTTCGCCAATGGCGTCGCGCTCTCGGCTAACGAAGACTTCGTGCTGGTCAACGAAACCTACCGCTACCGCATCACCCGCTACTGGCTGAAGGGCGAGAAAGCCGGCCAGCACGATGTGTTCATCGACAACCTGCCGGGCCTGCCGGACAACCTCCAGGGCGATCGCGCCGGTACTTTCTGGGTGGCGCTGCCCAGCCCGCGCAAGAGCGACGCGGACTTCCTCCACCGCAACCCCTGGCTGAAAGCGCAACTGGCCAAGCTGCCGCGCGCGCTCTGGCCGAAAGCCGTCGCCTACGGACTGGTTATCGCCCTCGACGAGAACGGCAAGATCGTCCGCAGCCTGCACGACACCAGCGGCAGTCACCTGCGCCTGATCACCTCGGCCAAGCCGGTGGGCGACTACCTCTACCTCGGCAGCCTGGAAAACGACCGTATCGGCAAGCTGAAGATCCATTGATTCGCCGACGCCGGCCCGCTGCCGGCGTCGCTATGCTGTCCACTGCCCGACCGACGACAGGAGAGTCCGCATGCCCCTCGCACAACTGCTCAGCCCGCAGCAACTGGCCGACCGCCTCGACCAACCCGGCCTGGTGATCCTGGATTGCCGCTTCGCCCTGGAAGACCCGTCCTACGGCCAGCGCAGCTATGCCGAAGGGCATCTTCCCGGCGCCTATTTCGTCGATCTGGAGCGGGACCTGTCCGGCCCGGTGGAAAAAGGCGTGACCGGACGCCATCCGCTGCCCAACCCCGCGCAGCTACTGCAACGCCTGCGCGATTGCGGTCTGGATAGCGACAGCCAGGTGGCGCTCTACGACGACGGCCCCGGCGCCTTTGCCGCACGGGCTTGGTGGCTGCTGGCCTGGCTCGGCAAGCGCGACGGCGTCTTCCTGCTCGATGGCGGACTCAAAGCCTGGCGCGAGGCCGGTCTTCCCCTCACCACCGAGACGCCTGCCGTACGCCAGGGGCATTTCGAAGGACAGCCCGACCCGACCCTGGTGGTGGATGCCACGACCCTTCGGCAGAGCCTGGACGACCCGCAACTGGCCCTGCTGGACGCCCGTGCCCTGCCCCGTTTCCGCGGCGAGGTGGAGCCGATCGACCCGGTGGCCGGCCATATTCCCGGCGCGCGCTGCGCAGCGTTCACCGACAACCTGGGCAGCGATGGCCGCTTCCTTCCGACCGATCAGTTGCGCCAGCGCTTCGCGGCATTGCTCGAGGGCCGCTCCCCGGAACGGCTGGTGGCCTACTGCGGCTCCGGCGTCACCGCCTGCCACAACCTGTTCGCCCTCTGTCTCGCCGGCTATCCCCTCGCACCGCTCTATGCCGGGTCCTGGAGCGAATGGATCACCGATCCTGCGCGCCCGGTGGCGACCGGCGACTGAGCCATTCGCGCATCGGATGCGAGCCCTTTAGCGTTCCGGTTGCCCGACACCCTGCCTGCCACGGCTTACTACCGAACGACATATGGCTCATAACCAATGTGTGGAAATGATTTAAAAACAGCCCTTTACAGCCAACTTATCGCACTACACTTCAAATCGAGCGGCTAAGTTCGCTCCCGGCGGGGCCCTCACAGAACGAGAAGCTGCCAAGCGCCCAGGCCCCCGCCGGCCATCGATGTCGCGAGGGCTGTCATGGGTATTGCCGCAAGCGAACTGTGCAAGCACGTCATCCGCCCTACCCTGCTCTACCTGGGGCGCCCATCCGTCTCCGCCGAAGCCCTGCTGCTGGGAGTGGCCGCCAGCCAATCCGCGCTCGGCGCGGCCCTCGACGATCGTCAGGGCCATGGCCTCTACCGCATCGACGAGGCCAGCCACCAGCGGCTCTGGGACCTGTACCTGGCCAAGGACCCGGACCTCGCCAGCCTGGTGCGCGGCCTGGCCAGCCAGCATGCCTTCCTCGCGGCCCCTCATCTGGAACTCACCGTGAACCTGCGCTACGCCACCGCCATCGCTTGGCTGCTGGTGGAGGCGGAAATCAGCAACCTCCCCGCCGCTGACGACCTGCCCGGCCTGGCGAGCGTCTGGCGGCAAGTGTTTAAACCTCAAGGCAAATCCGGCGATTTCATCGCGGCATGGACCCGCTGGATAGGTGCGCTCAGCCAAGTCGCCTGACCGCCTTAAAAAGCCATCCAAACGATCAGGAAATGGCATCTCGCCAGAGTGTCAGATTGTCCTACAAACCGCTCTATTCCGCGGCTTCCAGCTTGGCAAGGTTGGTCAAATCGGGTAGCGTGCCGTCCCCCGCCCCACGTGCACGGAGTTACCCCAACAATGAGAAAAGTCTGTCTCAAGACCTCCATCGCCCTGGCCCTTACTGCCCTTTCCACCCAGACCCTGGCCAACGGCATCGCGATCAACGAGCAAAGCGTCAGCGGCATGGGTACCGCGTTTGCCGGGCGCTCCTCTTCCGCGCAGGACGCCAGCACCCTCTATGGCAACCCGGCGGGCCTGTCCAAGCTCAAGCGCAGCGAGGTCAGCGGCGGCCTGGCGGCGATCAAGGCCAAGGTCGAGATCGACGATGCGTCCAGCAGCGCCAGCGGCACCAACGACGGCGACATGGTGCCCTTCGCCAGCGTCCCGTTCGGCTATTTCGCCACCCCGCTGAATGACGACTGGCACTTCGGTATCGGCGTGTACGCGCCTTTCGCCCTCATCAGCGATTACGAAAAGAGCTTCCAGGGGCGCTACAAGGGCCTCTACAGCAAGGTGCAGGTGGTCACGCTGCAACCGACCCTGAGCTACCAGATCAACGACCGCGTATCGGTCGGTTTCGGCCCGACGATCAACAGGATCGACGGCAAGCTCACCAACATGCTCGCCACCAATGCCCTGAACGGCGGCAACGGTGACACCAAGCTGAACATCAAGGGCGACGACACCGCGCTCGGCTACAACATCGGTGTGCTGGTCGACATCAACGACCGCACCACCTGGGGCCTGACCTATCACTCCAAGGTCGACTACACCCTCGAGGGCCGCACCAAGGTCAGCAACTCTCCCGCGCTGCTCGGCCTCGACGGCAGCTACGACGCCAAGCTGGACTTCACCACGCCGGAGTCGGTCGATACTTCCATCACCTACAAGCTGGACGACCGCTGGACTCTCTACGGCGGCGCCACCTGGACCCGCTGGAGCCGCCTGGACAAGATCGTGGTGGAGAACGAGGGCATTCCAGCCCTGGTTTCCGGCCAGTTCAGCACCCTGACCGAAGAAATGCACTGGGAAGACACTTGGTCCTATGCCATCGGCGCGGCCTACCAGCTCAATCGCCAGTGGGTACTGCGCACCGGTTTCGCCCTGGACGCCTCCCCCACCAGCAATGCCGACCGTACCGTGCGCATCCCGGTGGGCAACCGCAAGGTGTTCTCCCTGGGTGCGGGCTGGTCGCCGAACGAAGACCTGACCATCGACGTCGCCTACTCCTACCTGCGTGAAAGCAAGGCGTCGGTCAACCAGGAAAGCTCCGGCCAGATCGGCCCGTTCACCCTGCAGCCGGGTTACAACGCGGAGTACCGCAACAGCGCCCATGGTATCGGTACACAAGTGACCTACCGCTTCTAAGAGCCTGTTTACGGTCTGCCACCCGTCGGCGAGACCGTTAGCAGGTTCTGGTGTGCACGAATGCGCTAGACTCGCGCGGCGATAATCACAACAAAAACGCCGCGTGAGACGCCCATGACCGCGCTATGCACCGCTCTTCCCGAGCGACTTTCATTGCTTCTGGTGGACGACCACCGGATATTCCTCGACGGCCTGGCCCTGGCGCTCGGCCCACTCTGTCCCGACCTACGCATCCAGACCGCACAGACCGCCGCCGAAGCCGAGCAGTGCCTGCAGCACGGCAGCTTCGACCTGATCCTTCTCGACTTGCGCCTGCCCGACATGCCCGGCCTGGAGCTGCTGCAACGCTGGCAGCGCCAGGGCCTGCCGACGCCGGTGGCGATTCTCAGTGGCAGCGATTCCAGCCAGGATGCCCAAGCCGCACTGGCAGCCGGCGCGCTGGGATTCATCCCGAAAAGCGCCGACAGCGAGGACCTGCGCCAGGCGGTGACCCGCGTCCTCCTCGGCGAAGTCCTGCCGATGCCGCAAACGACGGAGCGCCCGCATCTGACGCCCCGGCAACGGGAAATCCTCCTGCTGCTCGCCGAGGGCCTGCCGAACAAGGCCATCAGCCGTCGCCTGGGGCTCTCCGAAGACACCGTCAAGACGCACCTGAAAGCCTTGTTCCAGGAACTCGACGTGCATACCCGAACCGCCTGCGTCAGTGCGGCGCGGCAGCGCGGCTGGCTGTGACCGCCTCCGGCAGCGACAACGCCAGCGCCCGGCGCAGGCGGGCCGGCAACAAGGGCTTGGCCAGTAGGGTGACATGCGCCGGCATACAGCGCTCCTGCAACTCGGGGCTGACGTCCGCGCTGATCAGCAGTGCCGGCAGCATCTGCCCGGCCGCTTCGCGCAAACGCTCAATGGCCTTGAGGCCATCCTCTTCCCCGGCCAGCCGGTAATCGCTGATCAGCACCTGTGGCCGAAAAGCGGCCTGACGGCCCAAGGCTTGCGGCAGGTCGGCGCAGACCTCCACTTCGCATCCCCAACGCTGCAACAGCCCTTGCAACGCCTCGCGACCCGCTGGGTCGTCTTCCAGCAACAGAATCCGCCCGGCCAACACCTTGGCCGGCGCGGCGCTTTGCGAAACCTCGGCGCCCGGCGCCACCGCGGGCAGACGCAGACTGAACCGGGCACCCTCACCCGGACGGGAATCCAGACGCAACGGATGCTCAAGCAACGCCGCCAGTTGCCGGACGATGGCCAGGCCGAGCCCCAGTCCGCGCTCGGCGTTGCGTCCCGGATTGTCCAACTGACGGAACTCTTCGAAGATCAGCTCCTGTTCCTCCACCGACAGGCCACGCCCGTCGTCGCCCACCTCCAGCAGCACCTCGTCGCCTTGCGCCTCGGCCCGCAGCCAGACGTGTCGGGCCCCGGCATGGCGTAGCGCATTGTTGAGCAGGTTGCGCAGCAGGCGCTCCAGCAGCAACGCATCGCTGCGCACCCAAAGCTCCCCGCACTCCAGGCGCAACTGACAATCGCTCTGCTCGATCTCGGCCTGCGCCTCGTCCACCAATCGCGCCAGCAATGGGCGCAGCGGCAGGTTCTCCGGACGCGCCTGCACGCCACCGGGTAGGGTCAGGCGGGTGAAGTCGAGCAAGGATTGCAGCAGGCGGCTGAGCTGCTCCACCGAGATCACCAGACGCTCGCCGACCTGCCGGGTCAGCGGCTCGCGGGTCTGCTCGAGCAAGTGCTGGGCATACAGCCCCATGGCATTGAGCGGCTGGCGCAGGTCGTGGCTGGCGGCAGCGAGCAGACGCAGCTTGCGCGCATCGTCCGCCTCGGCGCGCAGGCGGGCCAAGTCCAGTAGCCGCAGGTTGAGCCAGGCGCTGCGCTGGCCATGCTCCTGCAAGTAGGCACCGACACTGCCGATCAGGTTGGCGCAGACCAGGAACAGCCCCGGATAGGCCAGGCTCGCCCGGGTTTCGGAAAACCACAGGCCGGGCAACAGGAACAGGCCGCAGAATCCCCAAGCCGAGAGGGATGCCGCACGGAACGACAAACCAAGCAGCACGTAGCCGAACAGCAGGATCAGAAACAACCCTTCGTACGGCATCGGCACGCCCTGAGCCCAACAGAAGTGGACGATCAGCGCAACGCATCCGCCGTTCAGCGCGTACACCGTGGCATAGACAGCGTGCGTCGCCTTGGGAGGAGCGTGCGGGCGCCGGCAGTAGAAGAACCCGACCGCAAGCCCGCCCAGCGCCAGCAGGCGTAGCGGCAGCACCGAGCCGGCAACCGCTGGCGGCATCAGGGCGAAATCGAGAAAGGTGTAGATCAGTTGGAACAGCACCGCGGTCGTCGCAATCAGCGGCAGGCGACGACGCAGGCGGCGTACCCGGTGCTCGACGAACAGGCGTTCCAGCGTCGGCACGAAACGCAGCCGGGCATGCCCCCGGCGCTGCTGGGCCAGCAGGAGCCGCTCCAACTGCTCCGGCGTCGGCGCCTCGTCAGCGCCCGTCATGACCGAGGGCCATCCGCATCAACGGCCGGAATCGGCAAGCTCCTGTTTGGCGGCAATCGCGTCATAGGTCTCCACCCGGTGCAGGTCATCGGCGCTGAACAGCCGCTGGCGCAGGAGCCGGCTTTCCCGCTCCCGGTCCGCCTCGCTCAGTCCGTTGCCACGCAGGCCGGCGAGTTCGCTCCGGTACGCCGCATAGCGCTGCTGCCAGAGCCGCTCGGCCTGCTGCTCGGCGAGCAGCCGCTCGACCGTGGGCGGATCATAGGTCATGGCGAGGAAATCGCGCACCTGTTCCTCGCCCGCTCCCTCCTGCCACAGCCGCTCGCTTTCCGCCTGCACGGCCAGCGCCTCGCTCTGCCGCACTTCGCTGGCACGCATGGCCTCCGGCAGTTGTGTGCGCAACGCCTCGATGGCCCGGGCCTTGTCTTCGCCGGAGAGGTCATCGCGTGCCTGCAGCGCGAGGCTGTCCAGGGTGTAGCGCGCGTAGGCTTCCTCGGCGCCGAAGAAAGCCTCCACCGCTGCCGCATCCATGTGCTCCCGGCGCAACCGGGCAAGACGCTGGAAAGCGTCCTCCAGCGCCTGCGGCTGGCTCTGCGACGGGTCCAGCGGCTGCTGCATGAGCGCCAGGCTGGCGCGCTTGTAGTCCATGTAATCGGCCAGCAGCCGGGAAAACTGCCCGAGCGCCGGCTCACGCAGGCGCCGGCCGGCATCGTCCACCATCGCCGCCACGGCGGCCTCCAGCCCGATCCGCTCGGCAGCGCTGAGGAAATAGTCGAGGTAATCACGTACCCGCAGACTCAGCACCAGATTGCCGGCGGCGTCCATCGTCAGTTCGCCATCGACCTCGGTGTCCGCCGTCGCCGGTATCGTCGGTCGTTGCACGGACGGCGCGTCCTGCGCCCGGGATGGCAACGGTACGACGCCAAGCGGCGCCGGCGCGGGGCTGGCGACCATCCGACTCGGCGTCGCGACTTCCGGCGTCGCAGGCCATTGCCAGTACAGCACCGCACCGGCACAAACCAGGGCCAGGGCGGCGCTGGCCAGAAACCAGACTCGTGGAAACATGGGAATCGCTCCACTGGAGGGCCACACGGACCCTCCGTCATTCTCAGACGCCCTTGTTCTTCAGGCGATTGGCATGCTGGCGATACAGCGAGACCGGATCGGTCCAGCCGCGCAGGCCGAACAGATGGTTGATCGCATCCACGTGGTTCATGTTGTAGGTGTCACCCAACACCGACCCCAGGTAGGTGGAACAGACGCCCACCAGGCCATCGTTCTTCTCGCTGCCGAAGGCCAGCCCGGTGATCGCCAGGAACGGGTCCACGGCATCCAGCACGTTGGTGTAGGAGGTATTGCCGGTCCAGGAGAAGTAGCGGATGTCATAACCACGCACGTTGTGCACTTCGGTGGACTTCGCACAGTAGCTGGAGGTATTCACGCCCCACGGATGACGGCTGTTCAGCGCGGCAGTACCCGCAGTCGTCAGCGTTCCCAGCGCAGCGATGGCATTCTGCGGATTGCTGCTGCCGGAGAGCAGATTGATCATCGCTCCCAACGCATTCGCCAGGGCAGCAGCCCCGCCCTCGATGGCACCGTTCGCAGGAATGGCACCACGTATCACATCCGCCACTTTCGAACCCTTGTTCACCCCGTTGACGGAAGTCACCGACGCTACCAGGTCCGGCCGCAGCGAAGCCGCCACCCGCGAGGTCGGCGAGCCCTGGCTGTGACCGATCAGATTGACCTTGCCGCCATTGGCCGTCGCCCAGGGCACGATCTGCTGCGCAAGTGCCGCGCCACGCTGCTCGCTATCGTTGAACGCGGCCACGCTGGCGACATATACCTTGGCGCCGTCGCGCTCCAGGTTCCAGGGAATGGTGTGGAAGTAATTGACCAGGCCACCGATGGTGTCGAAACCGGTGATGCCGTGCACCAACACGATGGGGTATTTGGTCTGGGTATAACCGCTGGCTTGCGCTTCGACGGCGCCCGCCAGGGCCAGGGCGGCCAAAGCAGTGGAAATGACTCGACGCATGGAGTGCCTCCTTTGTTTTTGTTGTGGCACGCCAGGGGAACGGCATCCGGGCGTGGAGGCAGTCTAGGGAAGCATACTTCCCCGACCTATCGCCCAGATGGGTGAACGAATACAAACGAAAAGGCCGGACATAAAGTCCGGCCTTTCCTTTCAGCGACAGCCTCGGCAGTTTCAAGCCTTCGGCTCATCCTTGTTCAAGTCCATCACACTCTGTGCGGGTGTGACGGGCTGAACCGGCTCGGGCTCTTTCGGTGTCACGACCGGTGCTGGCTCGCTCTTCTTGCCGCGCAGACGGGACATGACCCAGCCGCCGATGGCGACGGGGATGATCCAGAACTTCTTCAGCAGGATCAGGAGCATGGCCAGCAGGCCGGTCTTGGCGGCGACCTTGCCGGCGATCAGCGCGCCCAGGCCGTAGGCGGCGACTTCGTCGAGGTCGGGGTTGAAGTCGGCGTAGCGGCTGCCCTGGTTGAACTCGGTCATGGCCAGGACTTCCGGCAGGTTGCGCTCGATGTCCGGCAGTTGGTTCATGTTGGCGATGAAGTTCAGCACCAACACGCCTTTGCGGCCGAGCACGCGGATGTTGTAGTTGAGGGTGTTTTCCTCGGCCTCGCCGAACTTGAGTTCCTTGGCCCAGTGCAGTTTCTTGCCGGCGGCATCGTAGTGCGGCTTGGCGGCCCAACCGACCAGCTCGACGCTTTCGTAGCCGTTCTCGCTGCGCCAGGTGTTGTCGGCTACGGTGTCTTCTTTCATGCCCTCGAGCATTTCGTCGTAGTCGATGTCGGCGGCGTCTTCGTCGGAGACGTAGCCACTTTCCTCGTATTCGACGGTGACGGCCCAGGATTCCTCGGCGAACGGGGAAATGCCGGCCGGCAGGATCATGCCCAGCGGCAGCGTATCGCTCGGCGGGTTGCCCCAGGCCTCGACCAGCACGCGCTCGGCATCCGGGCCATCGAGGAATACGAAGCGGTCAGAGACGTTGAGGGTCGCCAGGTTATCGCCGATGACGATCTTGCCCTGCTGGAACTTCAGGCTGGCGAGGAATTCTTCGGGGCTGGGGTATTCCGCCTCTTCGGCGGCTGCCTCATCGGCGTCGACGAGGATTTCCTCGTGGCTTTCCTGAGGCTCTTCGGCGGCGGTATCGGCAAACGCAGGGGAAACGCTGACGGCCAACAGACTGGCCAGGATCAATTCCTTGATCATCGGAACTTCCTAAGGGTAGGGATAAAGGCGGCTAGTCTAGCAAAAGGCCACCCGTCAGCGCGGAAACATTTTGCAAAATAGCTCACGCTTTTATCAGCGACGCCTCAGCAGCTCCCCAACCCCAACTGCAACAACGCCAGGCCGCTGTGGCGCCAGCCCCACCAGGCCAGCGCCAGCAGGGCCACACCCAGCAACAGCACGCTGGCCAACCACAGGTGGCCGGCTTTCATGCCGCGTTACCCGCCGCCTGCAGGCGCGCCACCGGCCGTTCGCGCACCGGCCAGTTGAGCGCCGCAGCCATCAGGCTGAGCAGGATGGATAGCTGCCAGACCAAGTCGTAGCTGCCGGTGTGGTCGTACAGGTAGCCGCCCAGCCATCCGCCGAGGAACGCGCCGATCTGGTGGAACAGGAAGACGATGCCGCCCAGCATGGACAGGTTGCGTACACCGAACAGCGTGGCGACGGTGCCGTTGGTCAGTGGGACCGTGGAGAGCCACAGCAGGCCCATGGCGATACCGAAGGCATAGGCGCTCCAGACGGTCAGCGGCGTCATGATGAATGCCGCGATCACCACCGCGCGTACCAGATAGAGGCCGGTCAGCAGGCGCGGCTTGGACATTCGTCCGCCGAGCCAGCCGGCGATGTACGTGCCGAAGATGTTGAACAGCCCCACCAGTGCCAGGACCGTGGTCCCCACCTGCGCCGGCAGGTGCTGGTCGACCAGATAGGCCGGCAGGTGGACGCCGATGAACACCACCTGGAAGCCGCAGACGAAGAAGCCCAGAGCCAGCAGCCAAAACCCGCTGTGACTGGAGGCCTCGCGCAGCGCCTCGCCGAGGCTCTGTTCATGGGCCTGCACCGGCAGCGGCCGGTCGCGCAGCATGGCCGCCAGGGGAACGATCAGCGCCACCAGCAGGCCGAGGGCGATCAGCGCAGAGGACCAGCCGAGCCAGCCGATCAGCCCCAGGGTCCCCGGTAGCATGATGAACTGGCCGAACGAGCCGGCCGCCGCGGCGATGCCCATGCCCATGCTGCGCTTCTCCGGCGGCAGCGCGCGGCCGACTGCGCCGAGGATGATCGAGAAGGTGGTCCCGGACAGACCGAAACCAATCAGCAGCCCGGCACTCAGCGACAGCGACCAGGGCGAATCGGCGAAGCCCATCAGCAGCAGACCCAGCCCGTAGAGCACCCCGCCGACCACCACGACACGCATCGCACCCAGGCGGTCGGCCAGGGCGCCGGTGAAAGGCTGGGTCAGGCCCCAGATCAGGTTCTGCAAGGCAATGGCGAAGGCGAACACTTCGCGCCCCCAGCCGAACTCCGCGCTCATCGGCGGCAGGAACAAGCCGAAGCCATGGCGGATTCCCAGCGACAGGGCAAGGATCAGGGACCCACCCAGCAGCACCCAGACACTCGCACGCCAGACAGCGTTCATCGCACTCTCCTTATTGCCGCTCCCGGTCTGCCGCAGACCAGGACGGGCTTATACGGCGCCGCGTGCTGCGGCGCTCCAGTCAATCCAGGGTTTCCAACTCTTCCAGCAGCGCCATCAGTGCCGCACGTTTTTCCGCACCGAGGCGCTCGGCCAGCTCCGCCTGCACGACCTCCCAGGCTTCGCGGGCCCGTTGCAGGCGCGCCCTGCCCTCGTCGGTCATCAGCACCACGCGATTGCGCTGGTCACTGCAGGCGCCGAGACGAATCAGCCCTTCGCTCTCCAGTACCCGCAGGTTGCGTCCGAGGGTGCTGCGGTCGAGGCCCATGGCTTCCGCCAGGTTGGTGATGCAGGGTTTGTCCAGCCGTTCCAGATGGCGCAGCAGCGAATATTGGGCAGCCTTGAGGCCGGCGCCTTCGAGGGCATCGTCATAGCGTTTGGTGACGTTGCGCGCGGCGCGGCGCAGCTTGGTACAGAGGCATTGGGTCGGCAACATGAATGCGTGTATATACCCGCATCTGTCGACGCGTCAACCACGACCAAAGTGGAACAAGGGTTGCCCTTCCCCATCCGTCCATTGCCGAGAACCCCGCCAGCGGACTCGGGTCAACCCTTTATGCCCGAAATCCACGAAGGAGTATTCATGAGCACTCAACGCTACGCATCCTGCATCCAAACCTGCAATGCCTGTGCGGTGGCCTGCGAGCACTGCGCCGCCGCCTGCCTCCAGGAGGCCATGGTCAAGGACTTGGTGACCTGCATACGACTGGATCGCGACTGTGCCGACATGTGCCGCCTCGCCTCGCGCCTGATGTGCCGCGAGAGCGCGCTGGTCGATGAAATCTGCCGCCTCTGCGCCATCGCCTGCCGCGCCTGCGGCCAGGAATGCGCCAAGCACTTGCACGAGCACTGCCAGCAATGCGCCCAGGCGTGCGAACGTTGTGCCGAAGAGTGCGAGTCGATGGCGAAGGCGGCTTGAGTCCCGCAAGGTA
>NZ_BDAC01000035.1 GCF_002091635.1 Pseudomonas indica NBRC 103045
CTGTCCGGCCTTGAGGTGGATTTCCTGGCCGACCTTGGTCAGTTGGGCGATGCCCACCTTGATGTGCTGGCTCTGGCCGAGGGTGAGGTGGTCGTCGGGTTTGACTTCCGCCTTGCGGTCGGCGAACACGGTGAGGTGTTCCTCGGCGCGGAACTCGCTGTAGCTGTTGGCCTCGACGGTGTCGTGACGTTCGTGGCCGACGCGGATGGTCTGGTCGTTCTCGATATTCTCGTCCCAGTCTTTCTGGGCATGGATGAAAATCTGCTCCTGGCCCTTCTTGTCCTCGATGCGCAGCTCGTTATAGCCCCCGCCACCGGGTGTGCTGAGGGTCTTGAAGACGGTGCGGGTCTTGTTCGCCGGCAGGTCGTAGGGAACCTGGTTTTCCTTGTGGTAGAGGCAGCCGGTGATCAAGGGCTGGTCCGGGTCGGCTTCGAGGAAGGTGACGAGCACTTCCATGCCGATGCGCGGGATGGCGACGCCGCCGTAGCGGTCACCGGCCCAACTGCTGGAGACGCGCAGCCAGCAACTGGTGTGTTCGTTGAGTTCGCCGTGGCGGTCCCAGTGGAACTGGACTTTCACGCGGCCGTATGGATCGCAGTGGATTTCTTCGCCGGGTGGGCCGGTGACCACGGCGGTCTGGCTGCCGAGAATCTGGGGCTTGGGGTGCTTCAGCGCCGGGCGGAAGTGGATGTCCCAGGGGGTGGCGGTGAAGTGGTTGCGGTAGCCTTGGGTGAAGTCTGCGCCGGGGGTTGGCCCTGTTCGGGTGGTTGAGTCCGCCCCCTCACCCCAGCCCTCTCCCCAGAGGGGCGAGGGAGCCGAACCGAGTGGGTTCGAGGACGTGATGCTCTCTTCCAGCACTTGCGGTTGTTTGCCGTGGTGGTGGACAGCGGTGAGCAGCCAGAGGTCGTTCCAGTCCCGGTGAGGGTGGTCGGAGATTTCCAGGAAGTGGCCGCTGACCAGTTTCGGCTGGTCGCTGTCGCCTTCGGCGAGCTGGTAGTCGGTGCGGTGGCGTTCGAGGGCGCGCTTGGCCAGGTGCTTGCCACGGGTGCGGTCGGTGAAGCGGCCGGGGTAGTCGTAGTCCTCGAGGTCGGGCTCGGGGTGGGCGTCGGCCTCGCGGGTTGGTTTGTAGGCGGCCTCCATCTGCACGTGGGGCTGCTCGAAATCGTAGTCGCGGCGGGTGACGCGGCTGGTCCGCGCTTCCACGCGCAGGCCGAAGCGCTTGATCACCGGCTCGTCGGCCACCAGGCCGCTGTCCTGGATGTAGGCGGTGGGCTGGCCGAGCTTGGGGAAGGCGGTCTGGTCGTCGCCGAAGACGAGGACGTGGCCTTCCGGCGAGTGCTCGAAGTGGTAGTGGATGCCTTCCTCTTCGCACAGGCGCTGGATGAAGTGCAGGTCGGTCTCGTCGTACTGCACGCAGTAGTCGCGTTGAGGGTAGACAGTCGGGCCGAGTTGGAAGCGGTAGGCGTTGCCCAGAATGCCGTGTTCCTGCAGGACGATGGCGACGATCTGCGGCACGGTGAGGTGCTGGAAGATGCGCTGGTCGGTGCAGTGGGCGAGGTAGGCCAGTTGCGGCACCAGGCGCAGGCGGTAGCGGGTCAGGCGCTTGCCGGATTCGCCCTGGGCGACGCGATGGATCAGCCCATGCACGCCGAGCCCGTCCGGGGTGAAGGCGAGGAAGGCGGGCCGATGCAGCAGGCTTTCCAGGTCGAGGTCGGGCTTTTCGCTGACCAGTTCGAGGTCGAAGCGGTAGGGCGTGCTGATGGCCTCTTTGCCCCGGAATTCGAGCACTTGCAGGTCGTGTTCGAGACCGTCGATGACGAGGCTGAAGTGGGTTTCGTTGGCGGGATTGAACATGGCGGTTTCCTTGTCCTCGTCTCATCCATTGGTACGCCGCAGCAACCGCTGCAGCAGCCCCGGTGCGGGGCGGCGGAAAGCGTCCAGCAGGCCGGCGGCGTCTATGTCGCGCCGTGCTTCGTCGAACGCCAGGGCGGTGCGCAGCGCCGGCCAGCAGTGCGCCGGCAGGTTCGCCGGGCGCTGCAGTTCGCGGTCCAGTTCCATCGCCTTGGCCTGCTTGGCGCTGAGGCGGCGGAACGGGTGGCTGCCGCTGCTCAGTTCGTAGATCACGCAGGCCAGTGCGTAGACGTCGGCGGCGGCGGTGAGCGGCGCGCCTTCCAGCAGTTCCAGGGCGGCATAGCGCGGCGTCCAGGCGGCGAAACGGCTGCGGCACAGGCGCGGCAGGCCGGGCAGCACGCCGTCGAGCGGCTGGCCGAGACCATAGTCGAACAGCCGCAGGCCGTCGTCGGCGAGCATCACATTGCTGGGTTTGAGATCGCCGTGCAGCACGCCGAGGCTGTGGGAGTAGGCCAGGGCCTCCAGCAGCGGGATGACGATCTCGCTCAGCGCCTGCCAGGGCAGGCCCCCGGGGCGCTCGCTGAGCAACTGGTCGAGGGTGGGGCCCTTGAGCAGTTCGAGGGTGATGAAGGCGCGCTGGCAGGCGGTGTCCACCTCGAAGCCGAACAGGCGCACCACGTGCCGGTGGCTGAGCCGTGCGGTGAGGGCGAATTCGCTGTAGAGCAGGGCGTTGGCGTCGGGGTATTCGGCGAAGTCTTCGCTGAGGGTTTTCAGCGCCACGTAGGGCTCCGGGTCGCCGAACTGCTCGCGCAGCAGGTCGCGCGCACGGTATACCGCGCCCATGCCGCCGACGCCGAGCAGGCGTTCGATTCGGTAGCGCCCGCCGAGCACCTCCGGCAGTTCGCCGGGGGCGGTGCGGGGCGTCTCTGGCTCCGCCCGTGCGACCGGTTTGTCGACGGCGCTGGCGGCGAAGGCGAAGTAGGTCAGGTCGGAGGCTTCCGCGGAAGCCAGCAAGGGATCGCTCATCCGGGTTCTCTCATCGGCGGATCACCACCGCGCTGAGGTTGTCGCGGGCCGGGCCGTCCAGCGCCAGGTCGAACAGGCGCTGCAACGCCATGCCGGTGGACGGCAGGTTGAGGGCGGCGCCGAGGGCGTCCGGCGACAGGCTCTGGTAGAGGCCATCGCTGCACAGCAGCAGGGTGTCGCCGGGGTAGGTGTCGAATTCGAGGATGTCCAGCACCAGGTGCTCGCTGGCGCCCACCGCGCGGGTCAGTGCGTGGGCGGCGGGATGGCGCGCCGCTTCTTCGGGGCTGAGCTGGTTCTCGTCGATCAACTGCTGGACCAGCGAGTGGTCGCGCGAGAGCTGGTAGAGCCGGCCGCGCCGCCAGAGATAGCAGCGGCTGTCGCCGGCCCAGATGCAGGCGGCGCGCTCGTTGTCCGTCAGCAGGGCGACCACGGTGCTGCCGATCACCGGGTCGGGGCGTTCGGCCGTCACCGTGAGTTCCTGGCCGAGCCGGCGGTTGAGGTGGTGCAGGCACTGGCGTACCCGCCCGACACGCTCTTCCAGCCCGCCTTCGGCCGGCAGCTCGGCGAGATTCTCGACGATCAGCCGGCTGGCCAGGGCGCCGTTCTGGTGACCGCCCATGCCGTCGGCGACCACCCACAGGCCCTGGTCGGGCAGGTCGAGGAAGGCGTCTTCGTTGCCCGCACGGACCTTGCCGATGTCCGTGCGTGCAGCGCTACGCCAAGGGCTGACACTGATCTCCATCAGAGCGTCGCCGGCAGTTTGAAGTCGCGCAGCAGGGCGATGTCGAACGGGTTCGGCGAGCGCTGGCTGTGCAGCAGGTAGTTGGCGCGCAGGCCGCCGAGGTCCGCTTTGAGAATCAGCACGTCGCGGCCGCTGTGGTAGTCCACCTGCATCAGGTCGAGCAGGCGGAACAGCGACCAGGGGCCGGTGTTCTTCTCGATGCCCACTTTGCGTCCGCCCAGTTCTTCCACCACCAGGCTGGTGCGTCCGTCGCTGCCTTCGGCGGGCCAACGGAACGCGGTCTGCACGATGGGGCCGTGGCGGTATTCCAGCTGCTGGTCGCCGAAGCGGAAGTCGGCGCGGCCGAGGCTGGAGTCCAGCGAGTAGGGTTCGAGCTTGAACAGCACCAGCGGCTCGTTCGGGTTCTCGGCGAAGAAGCTGCGGCGGATGGTTTGCGCGTGGCTCATCTGGGCGAGGAACTCGCGCGACAGCGGCAGGCCGCGGCCGTCGACCCGGCGCAACTGGTATTCGCCGGCGCTGCCGCTGACGAAGGGCTTCAGGTAGCGGTCGAAGAAGCTGTCGGCGACCCCCTGGGCCTTGAAGAACTCGCGGAAGTCGGCGATCGCCACGTCGCTCGCGCTGTGGGCGCTGAACGGATAGCGTTGGCGCAGGGAGCTTTTATAGAAGGCGTACAGCTCGCTCTGGTAGCGCTGGTTCAGGTAGTGGTAGGCGTCGTTGAGCACCAGCATCCAGCTGTCTTCGGCGAGCAGGCCGAGCCAGTTGCCGACCGGCTGCGGCAGGCGCGCGGCGCTGCTGCGCAACTGGTTGATGGCGTCGCGCTGGCCGCCCATGCGGGCCTTGGCCAGTTCGAAGGCGGCCTGGTCCGGCGCGCTGGCGTGGGCGAGGCCGGCCAGTTGCAGTTGCAGGGCGTCGAGGGCCTGCAGGGTCGGCGCCAGTTCGGCGGAGGCACCGCCGTTGTCGTCGAGCAGGCGGTGCAGCGGTTCGAAGCGACGCTCCAGGGTCTTGCGTGCGGTGTCGGGGACGTTCTTCGCCAGGGCGGCCTGGGCCTGTTCGGCGGCGGCGCTGGCCAGTTTGGCGGCCTTGCCGAGCTTGCCCTTGGCGCCTTCCAGCGCACCGGCGGCTTCGCCGGCGCTGCCCGCGGCTTCGGCCAGACCGGCGAAGCGGGTGTTGTCGCGGATTTCCACCAGCAGTTGCAGCAGCGGCGAGTTGGCCGCGGTCAGCCCGGTCAGTTGCAGGGCGCCCTGGGCCGCGTTGCCGATGGGCTCCAGCGCCAGTTGCGACAGGGCTTCGCCCCAGTAGTTGGCGTAGTCGCGGAAGTACAGCTGCTCCATCTCCACCATCAGGCGGCCGAGGTCATTGGCGCTGAGGCTGTCGCCTTCGCCCAGCACCCAGTTGTCGCGCAGGATCTCGCGCACCAGGTCGGCACCCTGGGCAACGTAGAATTTCTGGTAGCCGTTCTGGGTGTAGAAGCCGGGGATGGCGTAGTCGGCGCCGACGAACAGTGCGCCTTGCGGGCCAAGGCGCTGGCTCAGGCGGTAGTCCGGCAGGCTGCGGGCCTGGTCGCGGAGCATGCGGTAGACCACGTTGGCCAGCGATTCGCTGCGCAGCACCTGGCGCGCCTGGGCGACCAGCGGGGCGTTGAGCGGGTAGGGCGTGAAGGACTCGCCGAGCAGGCGGTCGAAGTGGCTGTTCAGGCCGTTCTGCGCCACCGCGTTGCCGGCATAGCGCAGGGACCAGTCGGCGGCCAGCCATTCCTTGAGGAAGCCCGCGTCGCGGCGCTCTTCCAGGTTCAGCATGAGGTAGGCGCGCAGACTGCCGAGCAGGCGCTCACGGTCGTTCAGGTTGGCGCGGATCTGCGCTTCGAGCTGCCGGCCGACGCGGGTCAGGAGCAGTTCTTCCAGTTGCCGGCGGTAAGCCTGGTGGACGGTCGGATCGACCTGCTCGCCCTGGTAGAAACCGCCGCGCTGCAAGTAGGAGACGTCGGCCTTGGGCGGGAAGACCTGGGTCGCGGCGTAGCTGTTGTCCAGGGCCTTGAGGGTTTGCAGGGCATCGTCCTGCGGGTCGATCGCCTGGCGCTCGCGGCCGAGCTTCTGGGCGATGTCGCGCAGTTGTTCGAGGCGGTCGTGGTTGGCCGAGAAGCCGTTGGCCCAGAACAGGCCGAACAGCACCAGGCAGGCGAAGGCACCGGCATAGAGGGCGCGCTGGCCCCAGTCGATGCGGCGGACTTCCTTCTGGTCCAGCCCGGCGAGGTCGGCCTCGGGGAAGATCACCCGGCTCAGCAGATGGTTGATGAAGCGGGCACGGCCGGCGCGCAGCATGGGCAGGGCCTTGGTGGCGAAACCGCCCAGGTTGTCGCCGAGGGCGGCGGTTTCCTCGTCGAGCGCCTTGGTGAGGTAGGGCGCGGTGGTCAGGTAGAAGCCGCGCAGCTGGCTTTCCTGCTGGTAGCGGTTGCCGGCGAAGGCCAGTTCGATGAACAGGCACAGGGATTCGCCGATCTTCCCGAGCTGGTGCGGGAAGTCGAGGATGCGGCCACGGCGCTGGGTGTCGCGCTCCTGGTGCATGCGCAGGATGACCTGGCTGTTCAGGCGGCGCAGCAGCTCTTCGAACTCCTGGCGCACCACGCCGGCGTCGGTGCCGTTCTGTTCCTTGCGGAAGCTGACGCCGAGCACCTGGTCGCTCTCCTCGCGGGAAAGCTGGTCGAAGAATTCGTCGAAGCCGAGCAACTGGTCGGCCTTGCTCATCACCAGGTAGACCGGCACGTCGGCGCCGAGGCGCTGGCGGATTTCCTGGAGGCGCTGGCGGACCTGGCGGGCCAGGGTTTCCTGTTCGGCTTCGGTACTGTGGCGCAGCGTGTCCACCGGGATGTTCACCAGCACGCCGTTGAGCGGACGGGTCCGGCGACGGCGCAGCAGGCCGAGCAGGGTGTCCCAGGCGCGGCCGTCGACCTGCGCGTCGGGTTGGGTCAGGTAGCGGCCGGCGGTATCGATCAGCACCGCGTGGTCGGCGAAGTACCAGTCGGCGTAGCGGGTGCCCGAGACGTCCTTGGTCAGGCGCTCGTTGGTACCGCGGTTGAGCGGGAAGTCCAGGCCGGAGAAATCCAGCAGGCTGGTCTTGCCGCTCTTCGCCGGGCCGATCACCAGGTACCAGGGCAGCTCGTTGCGCCAGCGTTCGCTGCGGCCACGGTAGAGGCTGGAACTGCGCAGAGTGACCAGAGCGTCCTTGAAGCGGCGGGTGAGGATGCTCTGTTCTTCAGTGATCAGACCCTCGCGGCGCAGGCGCTCCTGGGCCTCCTCGTCGCTGGCCTCGGCCTGCTTGCGGCGGGTGGCGCGCCAGCTGGTGAAGACGATGAACAGGCCCCAGGCCAGGCACAGCGCGGCGATGGTCAGCAGGCGGCTGGTCGGGGATTCCCAGAATTTGTAGTCGTTGACCGCGAACAGCGGGCCGACGAACCAGATCAGCAGCGACAGTACCAGCAGCAGGCACAGGCTCCAGACCCAGGTCTTGCGGAAAAAGGCGGCAAGCTTGCCGAAGAAATCCTTCATGGCGTTACGTCCTAGTTACGGCTGTTGCTCGACCTGGGTGGTCGGGTCGACGGGCTGGTACGGTTGCAGAACGGTGTCGCGCTGCTGGTCGAGGACCCAGGCGAAGCCGGCGTACATCACGCCCAGGCAGACCAGGGTGAACAGGGCGACCAGCCACCAGGGCACGATGCGCACCAGGCGCCGGCGGGTGTCCTTCAGGCCCTGCCAGTGCGGCGAGACCTCGCGCGGAACGTCGCCGCGCAACTGGCGGATCTGCCGGTAGAGACTGTCGCGCACCGCTTCCAGTTCGAGCATGCCGCGCGGCTGTACGCGGTACTTGCCCTCGAAGCCCAGGGACAGGCAGAGGTACATCAGCTCCAGCATCGGCAGGTGCTTGACCGGGTTGCGCGAGAGGCGTTCGAGCAACTGGAAGAACTTTTCGCCGCCGAAGGTTTCGTTGTGGAAGCTCGACAGCAGGCTCATCTGCGACCAGGCGCTCTCGTTGCCCCAGGGGGTGGTGACCACCGCTTCGTCGACCACGGTGCAGAGCACGTAGCGCGCGGCCATGACCTGACTGCTCTCGGCGCCGTCGTGCAGGGCGTGGTGCTCGAACAGCTTGATGGCGCTGCTCAGGCTCGCGTTGAGGGCGCGCAGATCCTCGGTCTCCTGGCTGTGCTTGAGCCGCACCACTTCCGACAGCAGCGGGGCGGCGGCGGCCACCAGCGGGTTGAGGCTGATGTTGAAGGTTTCCGCCGGGCGCAGGCGGGCGGCGTAGATCATGCGCTCTTCCAACTGCTCGAACTTCGGCGCGGCGGCGAAATCGGTCAGTGGGCTCTGCGCCGGAGCATCGCCCTTGCGGTTGAGGATGACCGTCTTGTCATCCTGGCCGTATTCCATTTCCTTGGTGGTCATAGTCAGTTCCTGATCGCCCAGAATTTCAGCTCAAGCCCGGTGAACTCGCCGGATACGTGGAAGGCGAAGCCGCCGGAGCGCTCCAACTGCGCCAGCTCCTCGGAGCTGAGCTCCAAGGCGAAGTAGGTCTTGCCGGAGTGGAACGGGATCTGCCGTGGCGCCACCGGCAACGGTTTCACCTTGATGCCCGGCAGGTGCAGGTTGACCAGTTGGCGGATGCGTTCCACCGGGCCGACCTTGAGGTGCGCCGGCAGGCGGTTGCGCAGTTCCTCGGAATCGCACTCGGCGCTGGCGGCGAGCACGAAGGAGGCCGAGCCGAGCAGCTTGTGGTCGTGCAGCGGAGAGACCTGGATGCCGTACTGGCGCTGTTGCAGGAGCAGCTCGATGGCGTGCTGTTCCAGCACCATCGACAGCACTTGGCGGATGGCGTCCATCAGCTTGCGGAACGACAGCCCCTGGTCGCTGTGCTGGTAGCGGCTGTCCAGGCGCGGACGCTTGGTCTCGCTGGAGAAGGTCGCCAGCTCGCCGAGCAGGCCGAGCAGTTCGCGGTAGATCTGCTCCGGGTGGACCCGCTCGACGCCCAGATAATGGCGCAGCACCGGTTCGTAGCGGTTGATCAGTTGCAGCATCATGAAGTCGCCGACCTCGGCGCCGCCCACCTTGCCGGTGGCGCGGATGCGCTCGGCGAGGATGTCGCCGCGGTGGCCGAGCATGCTGATCACTTCCTTCAGGCAGGACAGCAGGTAGCCGGAGGCCTGGAAGTCGATGAAGGTCGGGATGTAGTCCGGGTCGAGGGTGATCGCCTTGTCCGGCGTGGTGTCGAGGATGTCGCAGAGCTTGAGCTTCACGTAGGCGTGGTCGCTCTGCTGTTCGCCCAGCAGCAGGCGAAAGTCCAGGTGGCCGGTGCTCACCTGGCTGCTGCTGTTCTCGCCGGCGTTGGTATCGGCGACTTCCTCGTCGAAGGCGATGTAGCGCGCCAGCACGTCCTTCTGATCGGGGCGGCGGGCCTCGATGTGGTTGCCGGTGGCCAGCGGCAGCGCCAGGTAGACCGGCATGTTGCTGGTGTTCGGCGGCACGTCGATGGCGATCGCTTCGCGGTCGATCTCGAACAGGGTGCCGTCCGGCAGGATGCCGCTGGCCTGGTTGACCACCAGCTTGCCGGTGTTGAGGGACTGACGGTCGATCTCCAGGTCGAAGAAGCCCCAGGCGTAGAGTTCCAGCGTGCGGGTGCGGGTCTTGAGTTGGTAGTCGTAGTAGCGGTCGCTCTGCTGGAAGTGCTGCGGACGCAGCAGCATGCCTTCCTGCCAGATCACTTTTTGCATGGTCATGGCTTAGTCGTCCTTCTTGGCGAGCGGGTCGACGGCGTGGATGCCACGCTCGTCGAGGTTCAGTTCGGCACGGTTGAGCGCCTTGGCTTCGATCGGGATGACGAAGCGCCAGTTGGCTTCCGGCAGGTCGCGGTAGGCGGCCAGCACGCCGACGTAGCGACTGCCTTCCTGGGTGGTGAGCTTCAGTTCGCGCGTCTCACCGGGGCGCAGTTCGAGTTCTTCCTGGGTCACCAGGTCGGGCGACAGGGCTTCCTTCGGACGCTGGTAGAGCGAGAAGAAATCGGCGTTCTCGAAGGCCACCGGGTGCTTGAGTTCGATCAGCCGCACGACGATAGGCGAGGGCCGGCCGTTGAGGTCGGGGTTGAGCCGCTCGCTGCCGGCCAGTTGCAGGTCCAGCTTGGTGAGGTCCGAGTAGGGCGACAGCGCGGAGCAGCCGCCGAGGACGGACAGGGTGGCGAGCAGGGCCAGGGTGATGAGGCGGGACATGGCGATCATCCTTGGAGGTTCGTGTCGAGGGTGGCGATCAGGCGCACCTGTTCTTCGTAGGCCTGGGCGAAGTCGCGTGCGAACAGGCGCTCGCTCCAGTCGTCGTCGCGCTGCATGGCGTCGTGCAGACGGCGGTAGGCGCGCCAGCGACTGCCGGCGGTGGCGACCAGCGGCTTGCTCTCGCGCTCGAAGCGCAGGCTGAGCTGTTCCGGCGAGAGCTGTTCGAGCATCGCCTTGACTGCCGCGCGGCTGGCGGCGACCAGCGCCACCTGGTGCGCCTGCAGGTCGCGGAAGGCGCGGCCGATGGCCTGTTCGGCAGGTAGCTGGCCGGGCTTGCCGCCGCGCAGCAGCACGTTCAGCGTTTCGCGGGCGTCGCTGCTGTGCTTGAGCGGGTTGTTGCCGGCGCTCTGCACGGTGGTCAGGCCCAGGCGCATCTCGTTCTTCAGCTCGGCGCGGGTGCGCAGGCTCTGCTGCAGGTTGCCGACGCTCAGGCGCAGCAGCCGGGCGGCGTTCAGTGCCAGGGCTTCGCGGGCGTCGTCGTCGAGATCGTCGAGACGCACGCCGAGGGCCTCGCCGAAGCGTTCCCAGAAGCTTGGCGGCAGGCGTTCCGGTTCGGGCGCGGGCTTCGGCTGGGGCGCCGCTTCCGGCATCACCAGCTCCGGGACCGGCAGGCTTTCCATGTCGATGCGCGCGTAGTCGCGCTGCTGTGCCGGCTGCTGGCGCGGCGTGGTCAGGGCGATCAGTTCGTCCACCTCGGCGTAGACGCGCTCCTGCTGGTCGAGGGCGGTCAGCGGGTCGAGGTCGAGGAAGGCGTCGTCGGGGATGATGCTGCCGGCAGGCTGCGGACGGCCGATATCGCCTTCGAACGAGGCCGGGTCCTGGATCAGCCGTGCGCGAATCTCGAAGTCGCCCAGGCAATAGATGCCGCCGTGCTCGATGCGCTGCGGCCGGCCGCGTTGCAGGCTGGCGCCGCTGTCCTTGAGCTGGATGCCGTTGCTGCTGGTGTCGGTCAGGTAGAACGCGCCATCGCGGTAGCTGACCTGGGCGTGGTGCTTGGACACCACGTTCTTGCGATCGGGGATCACCCAGTCGCAATCCTCGGCACGGCCGATCACGCCGCCCGCCTGCTTGAAGGTTTTCGTCGTCAGCAGGCCGGGCACGAATTGCTGCGCGCCGACCATATCGAAGACCAGTTCCATGGTGTGTCGCTCCTCGCGTCAGTTGCCGCGGTTGACCGCTTGCGGATCGCCCAGCGGGCGGTATTCGTCGTCGTTGAACTTGTAGTTGCCGCTGCAACCGGCCAGGGACAGGGCCAGGATCAACAGGGCGGCGGGCCAGTGGCGGTACTGCATGTGGGGGCCTCCGTGGGTAGGGGATAAGGGGTTCATTCGGTTCGTCTCAGAGATCGGCCGGGCTGATGCGCAGGCGCTGCATGCGGTACAGCAGGGTGCGGCGCGGCAGGCCCAGTTCCTGGGCGGCGCTGGTCTGGTTGCCGCGGTTCTTGCGCAGGCAGTCCACCAGCAGGTTGCGTTCGACGCGCTCCAGGCGTTCGCGCAGGTTCAGGCTGCAATCCGTGGCGATCAGCTCCTGGCGCAGGCTGAAGTGTTCGGGCAGCAACTCGCCGCCCTCGCAGAGCAGCACGGCGCGTTCGACCAGGCCCTTGAGTTCGCGCACGTTGCCCGGGAAGGCGTAGCCGGCCAGATGCTCCAGCGCCGCGTCGGACCAACGGCAGAAGTCGCGCTGGAGGAAGGCGCAGGCCTTGTCGGCGAAATGGCGGGCAAGGTGGAGGATGTCTTCCTCGCGCTCGCGCAGCGGCGGCAGCTCGATGGGGAAGTGCGACAGGCGATAGAACAGGTCCTCGCGGAACTGGCCTTCCTCGGTCAGGGTGTGCAGGTCGCGGTGGGTGGCGGCGACGATGCGCACGTCCACCTTGTGCGTCTCGGAGGAGCCCAGCGGGCGTACCTCGCCTTCCTGCAGCACGCGCAGCAGCTTGGCCTGCAACGGCAGGGGCATGTCGCCGATCTCGTCGAGGAACAGGGTGCCGCCGTTGGCCGCGTCGAACAGGCCGGGACGGTCGCGGTCGGCGCCGGTGAAGGCGCCCTTGCGGTAGCCGAACAGCTCGCTCTCCAACAGGTGTTCCGGCAGCGACGCGCAGTTCTGCACGACGAAGGGCTTGCTTCGGCGCGGGCCGCAATCGTGGATGGCGCGGGCCACCAGTTCCTTGCCGGTGCCGGTCTCGCCGGTGAGCAGCACGTTGACCGGGCTGTGCAGGACCTTGCCGATCAACTGGTAGACGGCGCGCATGCTGGCGCTGTCGCCGATCAGGCCGTAGGCGTTGCCGCCGGGCTGCGCGGCCGGCTGGCTGGGCGCTTCGTCGCGCGGGGCGCGCAGGCGCAGCAGCAGGTGATGCTGGGCGACGACGAAGGCGCCGAGGCGGCCGAGCGAATCGGCGAACACGCCGAGGTCGCGGGAGGACTGGGCGGCGGCCAGCAGCAACCCGCTGACGTGGCCCTGCTCGTCGTGCAGCGGTATGCACAGCAGGCTGCGCCAGGGATATGCGGTTTCCGGAAGAAAGCCGGTCTCGTGCAGGCCGGGCTCCAGTTCCGCCAGGCTCAGTACTTGGTTCTGGCGCAGGCAGTACTGCAGCAGTTGCTCGCTGTCGTAGCCGTCGAAGTCGCTGGACAGGCTGGCCTCGCACGGTTGCAGGCGGCCGTCGTGCCACGCCGCGCTGAGCATCAGCCGTGTGTGGGTATCGTCCAGCAGGTAGAGCTGGCTCAGCTCGCAGCCGCACAGTTGCGCCGACGCTTCCACCAGGCGGCCGAGCAGGCTATCGGCATCCGCCGCCCGGGCCAGGCTGGCGAAGCATTCGAGCAGGGTCTCGGCGTAGCGCAGCGGCTGGGGAACCTGGGCGAACATCGGCGGGACCTTAAGCGAACTCACAGACCACCGAACCTTCGCCATCGAGGGTGGCGTGTACGCGCTGCAGGGATTCGCCGGCCGCCATGGCGTCGAGCAGGCGGTCCACCACCAGCGGTTGCAGGTGCTGGTCGATCAGGTGGTCGATCAGCCGCGCACCGCTGTCGGCGTGGGTGCAGCGTTCGGCGAGGTTGTCCACCAGGGCTTCGCAGTGGCTGAACTGCAACTGCCGGCGCTCCAGGCGTTCGCCGAAGCGGGCCAGCTTAAGCGCAACCAGCTCGCGCAGCACTTCGCCATCCACCGGGTAGTAAGGCACCACGCGCATGCGGCCGAGCAGCGCCGGCTTGAAGTGCTGGCTGAGCACCGGGCGAATCGCCAGTTCCAGGTCTTCCGCCGCCGGGCGCTGGCCGCCCTGGCAGAGGCTGGCGATGCGCTCGCTGGCCAGGTTGGAGGTCATCAGGATCAGGGTGTTGCGGAAGTTGATCTCGCGCCCCTCGCCGTCGTTGGCCACGCCCTTGTCGAAGATCTGGTAGAAGACGTTCATCACGTCCGGGTCGGCCTTCTCCACCTCGTCCAGCAGCACCACCGAGTAGGGCTTCTGCCGCACCGCCTCGGTGAGCATGCCGCCCTCGCCATAGCCGACGTAGCCCGGAGGCGCGCCGATCAGGCGGGAGACGGTGTGCTTCTCCTGGAACTCGGACATGTTGATGGTGGTGAGGAAGCGCTCGCCGCCGTACAGCAGGTCGGCCAGGGCCAGGGCGGTTTCGGTCTTGCCGACGCCGCTCGGGCCGACCAGCAGGAACACGCCGACCGGCGCATCCGGCTTGTTCAGCCCGGCGGCGGTGGCGCGCATGGCGCGGTCGAGGGCGGCGATGGCCTGCTCCTGGCCACGCACGCGCTGGCGCAGGTCGCTGGCGAAGGTGACGATCTTGCTGTTGTGCTCGCGGGCCAGTTGCGACAGCGGCACGCCGGTCCAGTGGCTGATCACTTCGGCGACCAGGCGCGGGCAGACTTCATGGCTGACCAGGCGCTCGCTGGCCTGGGCGGCGGCCAGTTCGGCCTGGGCTTCGCGCAGCTCGGCTTCCAGTTGCGCCAGGCTTGGTTGCGCCTCGCCCGCAGTGTTTTCTTCTTCCTGGGCTTCCACGGCCGGCACCTGGCGCACGGTGGCGCAGCGCTTGCGCAGGTCGAGCAGGCGCTCGGCCAGTTCGCGTTGCCGGTCCCAGCGGGTTTCCAGTTGTTCCAGCTCGGCGAGGGCCTCGGCGAGGCGGACTTCCAGGCGCGCCAGGGCTTCTTCGTCGATCTTCAGGCCGGCATCCAGGTCGCGGCGCACGGCTTCGCGCTGGCGCTCGCCCTCGGCGATCTCGCCGCGCAGGCGTTCCAGGGCTTCCGGCGCGGCGGCCAGGCTGATGCGCACGCGGGCGCAGGCGGTGTCGAGCACGTCCACCGCCTTGTCCGGCAACTGGCGGCCGGCGAGGTAGCGGGCGGACAGCTCGGCGGCAGCGACCACTGCGTCGTCGCGCAGGTAGATGCCGTGGCTCTTCTCGTAGACCGGCGCCAGGCCGCGCAGGATGGTGACCGCTTCGTCCACGGTCGGCTCGTGCAGTTGCACGGGCTGGAAGCGGCGGGCCAGGGCCGGGTCCTTCTCGAAGTACTTCTTGTATTCGCTCCAGGTGGTGGCGGCGATGGTGCGCAGCTCGCCCCGGGCCAGGGCAGGCTTGAGCAGATTGGCGGCGTCCGAACCGCCGGCCTGGCCACCGGCGCCTATCAGGGTATGGGCTTCGTCGATGAACAAAATGATCGGCTTCGGCGAGCCCTTCACCTCGTCGATCACGCCTTGCAGGCGCCGTTCGAACTCGCCCTTCACGCTGGCGCCGGCTTGCAGCAGGCCGAGGTCCAGGCAGAGCAGCTCGACGCCCTTGAGCACCTCCGGCACCTCGCCGGTGGCGATGCGCAGGGCGAGGCCCTCGACGATGGCGGTCTTGCCGACGCCGGCCTCGCCGACCACGATCGGGTTGTTTTTCCGCCGACGGGCGAGGATGTCGATCATCTGGCGGATCGCCGCGTCGCGGCAGAGCACCGGGTCCAGCTTGCCGTCGCGGGCCTGCTGGGTGAAGTTGTGGGTGAAGCGTGCCAGGTTGGATTCGCCGCCAGTGGCAGGCTTGCCGGTGGCCTGCTGCGGCTGCTGGGCCAGGGCGAACTCACGCAGGCGCTCGATGTCGATCCGCGCCAGCAGCGGCTGGTAGTGGCTGCCGGCGTAGCGCAGCGGGTTGCGCAGCAGGGCGAGGATCAGCGCGGCCTGGTCGATCTGGCTCTGGCCGAGTTCGAGGCTGGCCACCAGCAGGGCGTCCTGCAGCCATTGCACCAGTTCGGTGGAGAACACCGGGTTGCGCGATTCGCTGTGCTCGCCGCGCGGTTGCAGCGCCTTGGCCAGTTCGCCGGGCTCCACTTCGGCATCCTGCAAGGCACGGGTCAGCAGGCTTTCCGGGCGCTCCAACAGGCCGAGCAGCAGGTCCTCGACGAGAATCTTGCTGCCGCCGCGGATCACGCAGCGTTCGGCGGCCGCTTCCAGGTCGCGGCGGGTCTCGGCGTCCAGCGCCTGTACCAGTTGTTGCAAATCGACATTGATCATCGTTTTTCGGTCCTTGAATGGCCCAGGGTGACCAGGCCGTCGGCGCGTTCGCGACCGAGCCAGCTGGTCCAGCCGAGGCGGCAGGGGTTTTCTGCGCCGATGCGCTGGTCGCGGATTTCTTCCGGACGCAGCTCCAGGCGCAGGTCGTAGTCGAGCGGATCGCGCAGGGTGAAGCGCACCAGCGCGCAGAGCGGCTGGTAGCCCGTGCCGATCGGCAGGAATTCGTGGAAACGTTCCCAGCTGAGCTGGCGGATGTGGATGCGGAACTTGCCGCCGCGATCGCGGACCCGCTCGCCGAGCACCAGGCTTTCGCTGAGCTGGCTGTTGGCGCGGCCGAGGCGGTTGCGCTGCGCCGGGATGATTTCCACCCGGCGCTCAAGGCACTGCTCGATGTTCAGCTCGGCATGCTTGAAGTAGTAGCGCAGCACCGATTCGATCAGCGCCGCCGAGTGGGCGCGCAGGCTGAGCAGGCCGAGGTAGGGCAGCAGGCGCTTCCAGTTTAGCTCTTTCGTTTCGCGCAGCGTCTCGCCGCCAAGGCCGATCAGGGCGAACAGGTGCTCGGAGAACGGGTCCTCGGCGCCGCTGCGGAATTGCACGCGGTAACGGTACTTCTGCCAGATCGGCAGCATCAGGCGTTGCAGGCGGTTGTTGAAGAGGTCGAGGAAGTCGCGCGTCGGGTTGCCGCCTTCGGCGCTGTCGCCCAGGGCCTGTTCGCCGTAGAAGGCAGGCAGCGGCGAGCCGGCGCCGAACAGGCTCACCAGGTTGATACGCAGGCGCGCGCGGGTCTCGCCGTGCTCGGTGAAAAATTGCACGCGATCGATATCACTGCCGGGGAAGCCCAGGCTGGGGTTGGCCTGGAATTCGATGCGCTCGTACAGCGTCTCTTCGTCGGCCTTGTCGCGATTTTCCTGGCGCAGCCGATCCAGCACCAGCAGCACACCCTGGAACAGGTTGTACTCACGGATGCCTTGGCTGAGCCGGCTCAGAGCAGGGGCTGCATGCCCATGCGTGGCGTCCATTCGTATACCTCTCCTTGGGTGCTCTTCACGCGCAGCTCGTGGTAGGAGTTGAGGCTGGCGTAGAGGGCGAAGAATTCATTGAGTACCGAGGCGAAGACGAACACGTCGCCTTCGCCGATGTAGCCTTGCGGGTCGATTTCCAGCTCGGTGCGCACGCCGCGCACCGGCAGGCCGCGGTACAGTCGGTCGACGTGCTGGTGGCGGATGCTCATCAGCCCGTCGAGCTGCTTGCGGCTGACCCTGGCGGCCTTCTGGTCGTAGTAGCGCGGCAGGTCGTAGGTCTCGAGGATCACCTTGAGCGCCTCGACGTTGGCCAGCGACAGGTAGTTCAGCGACATGTTGCTGATCAGCTTCCAGAGGAAGTCGCGGTGCAGCGGCGGCGCGTAGCTCGGCGTCGCCGCGCAGATGTTGCGGAACTTGAGGAACTCCGGGGTGCCTTCGCTGGCTTCGCAGATCGCCCCTTCCTTCAACTGGCTCGGCAGGTTCTGGTTGGTGCAGGTCAGCTCGATGGACAGCGTCTCGTGCTGCTCCAGGTCGCGCAGGCCGAAGCTCAGGTAGGTCTCCAGGCCGTCGCCGAGCATGGACGGCTGCTGGCGCACGCTGTAATGCGGCCGCGCCACCGGGACGTCGAAGCTCTGGTCGTGCTCGAAGGATTCGAACGGTACGTATTCCTCGTAACCGGTGCCGCCGGGCTTCCAGCCGGTGACGCGATCCACCGAGAACACGCCGCAGTGACGCGAGTCGAATTCCGCCGGCAGCAGCAGGTACTGGTCCTGCTTGCCGTCCAGGCGGATCGGGATGGCGTCGTGGCTGAACAGGTTCGCCACCGGCGTGCAGTACAGGCGCACGTTGTCCCGCGTGGGGCGGATGCGCTGCGCGCCGGCCTTCTGGATATGGAAGCGCAACATCAGGCCCTGGGTCTTTTCGAGCAGCGCCTCGGGCAGCCGCCGGATCGCCTCCAACCCGCCCACGTCAACGAACAGGAACTTGTCCTGGAAGGCGTAGTACTCCTGCAGGAAGCGGTAGCCTCGGAAGGTGTTCAGCGGATACGGGATCAGCGCTTCGTCCTCGGCGAAACCCACCGGGCTCACCTTGTCGGCGCCGAGGGTCAGGTCGGCCTGGGCGTTGCCGTTGGCGTCCTTGCTCAGCGGCTGGCCCTCGGCATCCAGCAGCACCACTTCGATTCGGCCGAGGTAGCGCAGCAGGCTCAGGTAGAGCAGTTGGGCGATGTAACGCTCGCCGTGCAGATGCAGGCGCAACTGCTTCAGCCCCAGATCATTGATATGGCCCTTGGCGGTCATCGTCAGACGCAGGTCGAGCAGCGCGCCGTCGCCTTTCGCCGAGTAGTTCAGGCCGGTCAGATCCAGCGGCAGGACATCGGTGGGGTAGCAGGTACGGAAGCGGCACTTCACGCCCTGGATCGGCTCGGATTCCACCGGCGTACCCCGCGCCACTCGTAACGCTGGCCCCGGTCGCTGCAGCGGCTCGAACTGCAACATGCTGAACGACGGCAGCGGACGCATGTAGTTGGGGCACAGCAGGTGCATCAGCGAATGGGTCAGTTCGGGCAGCTCGTCGTCCAGCTTCTGCCGCAACCGGCCAGTGAGAAAGGCGAAACCCTCCAGCAGACGCTCCACATCCGGATCGCGCCCGCTCTGCCCGAGAAACGGCGCCAGCGCTGGACTACGCTCGGCAAAGCGCTTGCCGAGCTGGCGCAGGGCAGTCAGTTCGCTCTGGTAGTAGTGGTTGAAAGACATGTATCGATCCTTGATCAGTCGGCGCTGGTGGGGTGTTCAATCAAACATTCGGCCCATTCTTCGCTGGCCTTGTGATCTCTCAGGTAGCTCTTCCGGGTTTCGGAGTCGGCGTGGTCCCAGAAGGGGCTCCAGAACCAGTTCCACCAATATTCGAGACTGCCCTGTTTGCTCATGACCGCCTCGATGGGTTCCATTTTCGGGAAGGCGGTCCAGGGCGGGGGCGGCATCTTGAAAGAGGCATCCAGACCGTCGAGCAGTGCTTTGGAATTGGTGATCATTTCAATCACCCATCCATTGAATTCCTGGCGAATGCTTAGCTTCAAAGCCGTTCCATCGGAATTCCTTAGAGAAACTTCCTGCTCAGGGCTGATGGTCTTGAGATCGAAATGGGCTTCGACCAGCTCACGGAACTGTTCGAATTCGTTATCGGAAATCATCATGGTTGCGTGGTAGGCGAAAAGGCCCTTTCCCCCGAGGAAAATCTTCTTGGGATAAGGAGAAAAAGGCGCGCAATCACAGAGCATTGCCTGATCGGCACGCTCTTGTGAAAACAACAGAGCAGCATCACTCGTCACGTGCATTTCACGTGCTCCCGCGTCGCTGAATTTGCGATTAGGCTGTTGAGTTCAGACGCTATAAAAATCGCGGCGAAGGTCAGTAGCCCTCCCGCGGCGCAATAGAACGCTGCCCGCAATGGATGGTAGGGAAATAGAAACCAGGCAGTAGTCAGAACAAATGCCACACCCAGCGAAATCTTCACCGCTTTTAGCGGAATAATCGCAGCAAGAACATTGAATCCAATAAAAAGCAGAATCACCAAAAGGGTAACGGAGCCAGAGGCTATGCCTCTTGAGCCGAAATCGCCGATCCAGGCTTTATAGAGCCTGTGCGCGATATCGTTAAGTCCAATCAACAGGGTGAAGGCTGCGCTGTGTACGCATAGGTTTATAGCGCAGGCCCTTACTTTATTTTTCATCAGTGCCTTCCGATTGGCTCAAGTTAGGCGGGTGCCTGATTTAGGAAATAAGTTCCGATGGCATGCAGTACAGGCATGGCCATAAGCCCACAGAAAGCTAAGGCCCGGTATGTCCGATTCGATAGAATGGAAATCATTTGTTGTTGCTCATATGCGCCAACTGCCTTGACACATAGATGGCTACAAGTGACAAGCCACCGGAGAGGCCCGCAAAGAACAGCCCACGCAATGGATGCTCTGGAATCAGATAAATAAGCACTGCGGCGGCTAGCACGCAGGCGAGTACTGCCTTCGCTTTCATGCTGGATATCAGAGCGATCAAAATGTTCGTCAAGATAAAAACAATAAAAATGAGCTGAACGGCGAGGCCGAGTGCGGCTCCCCTGGCGAACGGGGCGCCAAATAAGGCCGTGTAAAAATGAAAGCCTAGGCTTGTCGCTACGGGAAACAGCAAACACGCCACGCCGTGGCAGATAAGTGCGATGATTCGTTGCCGACTCATTTCTTCCATTCCCCATATTGAATAAGGGAGCCGGCAGAAATAGGATTTTGCAAATACTGCAATGGTCCTGGTTGATACACCGTACTTGCACGTTCAATCATGCGGGCGGTATGCGGTGTCTGTAGTAGCTCCTTTTTAATGACCAGCTGAAAATTCTCGGAGGCCCAGAGTGCCCCTCGAAGCACCATGTAGTTATCGTATTCGTTGGTCGGATCGTTTTTCGGAGAGAATGGATTACCGTCGCCGTATTCCATGCCAATCCGTACTGTCTTGCTGATGGCTGCTGGTTTAGCTCGCAGTTCTTCGAGGTACTTTCTGAACGTGTCGACGGCGAAAGGAATTTGTCCGACCCCGTCGGTCCAATAAGGTAAGTTGTCGACCATAACCATCAGGAAGCCGGCGCCTCCTTCGGGGTTTGCCTTCCAGTCGCCAGGCATCCCCTTGGAAAAGCTCAATGACCACCGATCCACGATGGCGAAGTCGATAATCTGTTTCCAAGTGAAGTGCTTATATGCGGCGTAGGCTTCGGAGCCCGGCTTGGACGAATCCGGATGCAGCCAGATTCGCTCCCTATAGTTATCAGCCAGAGGTTCGAACCATTGGACCTTTTCCGAGTACAGCTTGTCGGCGGTAATGATGCGGAAAGTCTTTTCGCCCTGTTTAGGCCGGACGGCGAACAAAGGGAAACCGTTCTTGCGGGTAATCAGCCAGGCGTTGGGAACTTTGATCTTCGGCGCCTTCTTGTCCTCGCTCGGTGTGCTTTCGGACTGCACCTTGAGTTCGGTCTTGCCGTCTTTGGTCTCGAAGGTATAGGAGGCTCCGTCGATGGTGATGAGGGTTTCCATCAGTCTTCTCCGGAGATGTACAGCGTAAGGGCCTCTTGTTGGCCGCCGGTGGAAATATTGCCGGTCATGCCGCTGCCCGAAGTGGCGCCCTGCCTGACGATGCCGCTTTCTGAGACGATGCGATACGCAAGGTTCTTCAGGGGCTGGCCGTCCTCCGTTTCAAGGGAGAACAAACGGTCGAAACCGGCCGTCAAAGAGACCGGACTTGGCTCGGTAAACTCCGCCACCACCACACTCGTCCCAATCAACACCGTCCCCGACCCCGCGACCACGGTATTGCCGTGGCTGCCCACGGTGCCGATGGTGGTGGCGGGCATGCCGTTGATCAGCACGTTGGGGATCGTCGCGCTGGCCAGGGCGCTGCCGCAGGCGGTGGGGTCGCCCTGGCGGGCGGCGGGCTTGCCGTCGAAGAGAACGTTGGGCGAGCCGGCGACGATGGGGTTGGTGCCGTGGCCGGGGACCGGGCAGGCGGTGGGGTCTCCGAGACGGGCAGCGGGTTTTCCGGACATTGCGGCTCTCCTTAGTTCACCTTGACCTGTCCGCTGCCATCCAGGCGCGCGGAGAAGCTGACCTGGCGCTTGAAGCCGTCGACTTCCAGCAGGCCCTCGATGGAAAAGGCGAGGGTCAGCGGGTCGTGGTCGCGGGGCAGTGAAACCACCCGGACCTGGCTCAGGCGCGGTTCGTATTTTTCGATGAAGCCTTCGATGGCGCTGCGGGCCTGTTGCAAGGCGTCGTGCAGCGACAGGCGCATATCGTTCAGATCGGGCAACCCGTAGTCGGGCAGCGTTTGCACGCTGCCCGCACGGGTGCTGAGCATCTTGGCCAGATGGGCAGCCACCGACGCCATGACGGCGACCTCGCGGCTCCAGCCGGCGCGTTGGCCGGCTTCGCCACCGAGGCGTTCGAAGAGGCTGCCGTATCCGTTCATGGCTCAGCTCCTGCTCACTCTTTGTCCAGCTTGCCGACCAGCGACAGGGTGAAGTCCGCACCCATGTACTTGAAGTGCGGGCGTACGCTGAGGCTGACGCGGTACCAGCCCGGCTCGCCTTCCACGTCGCTGACGATCACCTGGGCGGCGCGCAGCGGGCGGCGGCTGCGGACTTCGGAGCTGGGGTTCTCCTGGTCGGCCACGTACTGGCGAATCCACTTGTTGAGTTCCAGCTCGAGGTCGGTGCGCTCTTTCCAGGCGCCGATCTGCTCGCGCTGCAGCACCTTCAGGTAGTGCGCCAGGCGGTTGACGATGAACAGGTAGGGCAGCTGGGTGCCGAGCTTGTAGTTCAGCTCCGCGGTCTTGCCTTCCTCGCTGATGCCGAAGAATTTCGGCTTCTGGGTGGAGTTGGCGGAGAAGAACGCGGCGTTGTCGCTGCCCTTGCGCATGGTCAGGGCGATGAAGCCTTCTTCGGCCAGCTCGTATTCGCGACGGTCGGAGACCAGCACTTCGGTCGGGATCTTGGTCTCGATCTCGCCCATGCTCTCGAAGTGGTGCAGCGGCAGGTCTTCCACCGCGCCACCGCTCTGCGGGCCGATGATGTTCGGGCACCAGCGGAACTTGGCGAAGCTGTCGGTCAGGCGGCTGGCGAAGGTGTAGGCGGTGTTGCCCCACAGGTAGTGCTCGTGGCTGTTGGCCACGTTTTCCTTGTAGACGAAGGTCTTCACCGGGTTGTCTTCCGGATCGTACGGGTTGCGCAGGAGGAAGCGCGGTACGGTCAGGCCGACGTAGCGGGCATCTTCCTGCTCGCGGAAGCTCTGCCACTTGGCGAATTGCGGGCCTTCGAAGTGGTCCTTGAGGTCCTTCAGGTCCGGCAGGCCGGTGAAGCTTTCCAGGCCGAAGAATTTCGGACCGGCGGCGGCGATGAACGGGGCGTGGGACATGCAGGCGACGCTGGCGACGTACTGCAGGGTCTTCACGTCCGGGGCGCTCGGATCGAAGAAGTAGTTGGCGATCAGGGCGCCGACCGGCTGGCCGCCGAACTGGCCGTACTCGGCGGTGTAGATGTGCTTGTAGAGGCCGGACTGGACGATTTCCGGGCTGTCCTCGAAGTCATCCAGCAGGTCCTGCTTGGAGGCGTTGAGGATTTCCAGCTTGATGTTCTCGCGGAAGTTGGTGCGGTCCACCAGCAGCTTCAGGCCGCGCCAGGAGGATTCCAGGGCCTGGAATTGCGGGTGGTGGAGAATCTCGTCCATCTGCCGGCTGAGCTTGGCGTCGATTTCCGCGATCATGCGGTCGACCATGGCCTTTTTCACCGGCTCGCCGTCGTTCTGCGGCTTGAGCAGTTCTTCGATGAAGGCGGAGACGCCGCGCTTGGCGATGTCGTAGGCCTCGTCGTCCGGGGTCAGTTTGGTCTCGGCGATGATGCGGTCGAGAATGCCGAGTTCGGCGGCGCTGCGGCCGCTTTCCACTGCTGCGCTAGTGCTCATGTGTTGGCTTCCTTGTTAACGGTTCAGGCGTCCAGCTTGTCTTTGGCGGCGAGGCCGAGTTCGCCGAGCACGCGATCGCGCGAGACGTCGTCGGCGAGCACGCTCTCGATCGCCTTGCGGAAGGCCGGGGCGTTGCCCAGCGGACCTTTCAGGGCGACCAGGGCGTCGCGCAGTTCCATCAGCTTCTTCAGCTCGGGGACCTGGTCGACCAGGTTGGCCGGGTTGAAGTCCTTCATGGAGTTGATTTCGAGCTGGACGGCCAGCTCGTCGTCGGTGGCTTCGTCCTGCAGGCGGTTGGGCACGGCGAAGGTCAGGTTCAGTTCCTGCTTGGCCAGGACCTCGTCGAAGTTGTTCTTGTCGATGCTGATCGGCTTGCGGTCTTCGATCTTGCGATCGTCGGCGCGCTGGGTGAAATCGCCGAGCACCATCAGTTTCAGGGGGAGTTCGATCTCTTCCTGAGCGTTACCGGTGGCCGGCTTGAAAGTGACGTTGATGCGTTCCTTGGGGGCAACCGAGCCTTCTTTGGCCATGGGTGTTCTCCTTTGCGTTTACGGCCCGGAGGCCTAATCGAGCACCACTTCGAGGTCGAGGTGGCACAGTCTTCGATAGATCTCTTCCTTGCGTTCACGCACCGCGTGGTTCTGCGGCAGCAGCTCACAGCAGCTGTGCAGGAGGCGCAGCACTTCCAGGGCGAGATCGGGTTCCCAGGCGCCGAGGCCGGAGGCTTCGAGCGTCTGATCGAGGGATTCGAGTTGGGTCTTGGCCAGTTCGTACTTCTTCGCCTGGTAGCAGAGGCGGGCCAGGGCGAGCTGCCAGAAGAAGCGCTCGCGGCCGCCGCGGGCCTGGGCCAGGCCCTGCTTGAGTTTCTGCACGGCGGGTTTGAGACCGTCCTTGCGCAACTGCGGCAGGACCTGTTGCAGCGCCTCTTCCCAGGCGGGCGCCGCGCCTTGTTCGGCGGGCGCGCTGTCGCGCACGGCTTCCGGCGCTTGCAGGTGGGGCATGACGTAGCCGCCGATCCAGGCGCGGGTCTCGGCATCGGCGAACGGTTGGCCGTCGTGGAAGCGCAGTTCTTCGAGACCGGGCACGCGCTCGAGGAACAGGCCGAGCTGGATTTCCACTTCGCGCATGGCCTGTTCGGCGTTCAGTTCCTGCAGGCATTCCCAGACCAGGCGCTGACCATCGAGCCAGAACGGCGCGCGGGCGATGCTGGCTTCCAGGTCCACCAGCAGGTCGGCGTACTGGCCTTGCTGGAAGCGTTCGCGGTAGCTGGCCAGCTTGTCCGCCGGCAGGTTGCGCAGGGCCGTGATCTGTTCGGCGTTGCGCTCCGGCAGGCTGTCGATCGGCAGCCACAGCAGAGTGCGCGACAGGCGCAGGGCGCGCAGGTCGCTGGCCTTCTGCTTGAGCCACCAGGCGCACAGCGGACGGGCTTGGTCCTGTAGTTGGCGCAGGCCCTTGTGGGCGTCCTTTTCATTGTCGATCGGCGTGTTGCTGGTGAGGATCTGGGTGGCGACCTGCTTGACCTGGGCGATGGCGGCGCCGACGGTGCCGGGCTCCGGCTGGCCCTGGCTGGCGCGGTTGACCATCTCGTCGACCCGCCGGCAGAGCGGCAGCAGCAAGGGAGCGTCTTCGCCCAGATGCCCGGAGAGGCAGGTTTCCAGGCCGCGCAGGTGCTCGCCCAAGGCGCGGAACAGTGGCAGTTGCTCGCTCACCGGCACGTGTTCGGCCAGGGCCTGTTCCAGGCGCGGCAGCAGCCAGTTGAACGCGGCGATGCGGGTGCGGGGCTTGCGGGGGTGAAGTTCGGCCCAGTGTTGGGCACAGAGGTGATGCAGCAGGGCCAGGCCGGCCTGCAGGCCGACGAAGGATTCGCGCTGGTGCAGGCTCCAGGTCAGCCAAGTGGCGGCACGCAGGTCTTTCGAATGCTGGCGGAGCAGCGTCTCGCTGCCTTCGCGGACCTTCTGCCAGTCGATGCCGCCGGTTTCGTGCAGCGACGAAGCCTTGCCCAGCTCCGTTTCGAGCAACTCGTATTCGGGGGAATAACGCACATCTTCGCCAGCGAAATTCCCCTCCGAAACAGGGGACTTTGCCAGTTCGAGATAATGTGCGGTGAGTTTGCTTGAATACGTCATTCCGTGACTCGAAAAAGTTAATTCGTCACTCTTCCTATGTTCCGTGTAATTGCCGATACATCGGCTGGAACGAGTGAACTGCGCAACTTTTTGCGCAACTGTTTTGTGCAACAAGTTGCGCATATCCCTTCTAGGGTGGGCATCCTAGCCACATGGCAACGTGCCGGCAAGCCGGAAAAATGTGATGTCGGTAACAATAAGCGGGTTGAGAAGACAATTCTCAGGTGCGGAAGTTCGCAATAAATGAAAGCAACTTTGGGCAAGCCAAAAAGAGCGGGTCTAGTTGTAGGAAATAAGCGATTGGCATGTAAGCAATGGCTTGCTAGCCAAGTGCCATTATCTGTGTCAAGTTTGAAATATATATAAAGAAAGTTGTGCGGACTATGTGGTTGAAAGGAGTGAAACCGGCCCGCTTCGCCAGGGCAGGCCGGTGAGAGGGATCAGTTCGCCAGGGCTTCGGACCAGAGACTGACGGTCAGGCTGTGGCGTTCGCCGGGTGCCAGGTGAACGGCGTCGTCCAGCAGGTTGGCCGTTTCGATGCAGAGCATCCGCTGCCAGGCATCGTCGGCGAACTGGGAAAGCCGCCGCGCCTTGTCGATCCACGGGTTCCACACCACCGCCGAATGCGAGCCGCTGGCTTCGAGCTGGATGCTGCGCTGCCAGCCCGGGTCGAGGATGGCGATCCGCGCCGGTGTGTCCAGATAGATGCGGTCGGTCTCGCCGGTGAAGCGCAGGTCGCTGTCCTGATGGCGTTCCTGCCAGTTCTCCAGGGTTTCGATATAGCGCTTGCCGGTCAGCCCCTCGACGCGCACCTGGTGGATGTCGCTGACCGCGAAGTAGCTGTGTAGCGCCTGGGTCAGGGACACCGGCATGTTGCCCTGGTTGTGGCTGGTCAGGGTGAGGGTCAGGTGTTCGTCGAGCTGGATGGCGAGCGTCAGGGCGACCGGGTGCGGCCAATCCGGCAGGCCGCCTTCCGGCTGGATGAAGGCGAACTCCAGGCGCACCGCGCCCTCTTCCGCATTGGCGCCGAGCAGCTCCCAGTCCAGCCCGCGGACTTCGCCGTGGGCCGGGGCCGGTTGCTCGCTGCGGCGCATCGCCTGGACGGCCAGGGGATTGCGCGCCAGGTCGCCGAACCAGGGCCAGCACACCGGGATGCCGCCGCGCACCGACTGGCCCTTCCTGAAGCCGGCCTGCTCACTGAGCCAGATCAACGGTGGCTGGCCATCGCGCTGATAGCTTAGGACCTGCGCACCCTGCTGGGCGACCAGCAGCTCGGCGGCGTCGGTGCGGACGCGCCAGCAGACCAGTTCGTCCATCTCGACCCGCTCGATCTGCGGGGTTTTGCGGGAGGGGTTCATGGCGGGACTCCTTGCTGGGTAATGAGCGCATTAGAAACGGGATGACGCTAAAGGCCAATGCCCGCTTGGACAGGTTGGCCGTGATTCTGATCGACACCTACCATTAGTTTTCTGCTGACGGATGGAGCCGCGAATGCGCAAGTTGCTGATCATCGTCACACTTTCGCTGCTACTCGGCGCACTGATCTGGTGGTGGCAGCGGCCGCAACCCCTGACCGTGCGACTCGCCGAGGTGGAGCGGGGAGCCGTGGAAACCCTGGTCGCCAACACCCGCGCCGGCACGCTCAAGCCCTGCCGGCGCACGCACCTGTCCTTCAACCTCGGCGGCCAGGTGACCGAGCGACGGGTGGACGAAGGGCAGCGGGTCGCCACCGGCGACGTCCTGATGCACCTGCGGCAGGACGAGCAGCAGGCCCGGGTCCGCGAAGCCGAGGCGCGCCTCGATGCCCAGCGCAACAACCGCGAGCAGCGCTGCAACCAGGCCAGCCTGGACAAGCGCGACCTGCAGCGCCTGCGTCATCTGGCCGAGCGCAAGCTGGCCGCCGCCGACCGTCTCGACCAGGCCGAGACCAAGGCGCGTCTCTCGCAACTGGCCTGCGCCGCCAGCGATGTGCTGATCCGCGAGGCCGAGGCGAGCCTGGCCTTGCAGCGCTCCCTGTTCGACCAGACGGTGCTGCGCGCACCCTTCGACGGCATCGTCGCCGAGATCAACGGCGAGGTGGGGGAGTTCGTCACGCCGTCGCCACCGGGCATCCCGACTCCGCCGGCCATCGACCTGATCGACGACAGTTGCCTGTATGTGGAGGCGCCCATCGATGAGGTGGATGCCGCCCGCGTGCGCCTCGGCATGCCGGTGCGGATCAGCCTGGACGCGTTCCGCGGGCGCCATTTCGACGGCAAGGTGAGCCGCATCGCGCCCTTCGTCCGCGACTTGGAAAAGCAGGCGCGCACCGTGGACGTGGAGGTGCGCTTCGACCAGCCGCCAACGGACGTGGCCCTGCTCACCGGCTACAGCGCCGACGTGGAAATCCTCCTCGAACAGAAACCCGACGCCCTGCGCATCCCCACCGAGACCCTGCTGGAAGGGCGCAAGGTGCTGCGCTACGAGCCGGCCGACGGCGTGCTGCACGAAGTGCCGGTGGAGACCGGTCTGGCCAACTGGCGCTGGACCGAGGTGACCGCCGGCCTGGAACCGGGCGCGCGCATCCTCTCCAGCCTCGACCAGGAAGGCATCGAGGATGGCGTGAAGGTGATAGCGGAGGACGCCGGGGAACGGCCGCGATGATCCGCCTGCGCGGCGTGACCCGCTGCTTCCAGCTCGGCGAGCAACGGGTGATGGGGTTGGACGACGTCGACCTGGACGTGGCGGCGGGCGACTACGTGGCGGTGATGGGGCCGTCCGGTTCCGGCAAGTCGACCCTGCTCAACGTGCTCGGCCTGCTGGACGCGCCGGACGCCGGCGAATACTGGTTGCAGGACGAGGCCACCGCCGGACTCAGCGAGGGGCGCCGGGCCGAGCTGCGCAGCCGGCTGATCGGCTTCATCTTCCAGTCTTACCACCTGATCCCGCGCCTGACCGCGCTGGAGAACATCGAGCTACCGATGCTGCTGGCCGGCATCGACCCCGCCGAGCGGCGCCGGCGCAGCAGCGCGTTGGTCGAGCGGCTCGGTCTCGGCGACCGCATCGCCCACCGGCCGGGCGAGTTGTCCGGCGGCCAGCGCCAGCGGGTGGCGATTGCCCGGGCGATGATCATGCAGCCCTCGCTGCTGCTCGCCGACGAGCCCACCGGCAACCTCGATAGCCGCTCCGGCGCCGAGGTGGTGGCCTTGCTGGAAGAGTTGAACGGCGAGGGCCTGACCCTGATCGTGGTGACTCATGACCCGTCCCTCGGCCAGCGCGCGGCGCGCCAGTTGAACATGCGCGACGGCCGGATCATCGAAGATATCCAGCGGGAGCGGCGCGATGCGCGCGGCTGATGTCTTCGCGTTCTGCCTCGGCGGCCTGCGCGGGCACCGTTCGCGCAGCCTGATGCTGCTGCTGGCGGTGGGCATCGGCGTGATCGCGGTGAACCTGCTCACCGGTCTCGGCGAAGGTGCGCGGACCTTCGTGCTCGGCGAGTTCTCCGTGCTCGGGCGCAATACCCTGATCGTCCTGCCCGGGCGCAAGGAAACCACCGGCGGCATGCCGCCGATCACCGGCCTGGCGCCGCGCGACCTGAGCGTCCAGGACGCCGAGGCCATCGCCCGCCTGCCCGGCATTCGCCGGGTCGCGCCGTTGCAGGCCGGGCAGATGGAAGTGGTGGTCGGCAACCGCAACCGCGAAGCCTTCACCATGGGCACCACCCACGAATTCTTCGCCATCCGCCAGCTCGACGTCGCCCAGGGCCAGCCGCTGCCGGCGATGGAGATGGGCCGGGCGGAGTCGGTCTGCGTGATCGGCGGCAAGCTCAAGCGCGAGCTGTTCGGCGACCGCCAGGCCCTCGGCGAATGGCTGCGCGCCGGCGACCGGCGTTTCCGCGTGGTCGGTGTGCTCGGCGAGCGCGGCGAGTCGTTGGGCATGGACTTCGGCGAGATGCTCATCATTCCCCTGGCCAACGCCCAGGCGCTGTTCAACCGCGAAGGGCTGTTCCGGGTGTTCGCCGAGGTGCGTGGGCCGGCCTTCGTCGAGAGCGGCAAGCGGCAGATTCTGGCGACGATCAAGGAACGTCACGAAGGCAAGGAAGACATCACCGTGATCAGCCAGGACAGCATGCTCGCCGCCTTCGACGACATCCTCGCCGCGCTGACCCTGGCGGTGGCCGGGATCGCCGCCATCAGCCTGCTGGTGGCGGGCATCCTGATCATGAACGTCACTTGGATTGCGGTGAGTCAGCGCACGGCGGAGATCGGCCTGCTCAAAGCCATCGGCGCCACGGCCGGGCAGGTGCGGTTGCTGTTCCTCGGCGAGGCGGCGCTGCTCGCCCTCAGCGGTGCGCTGGCCGGGCTGCTGCTCGGCGAAGCGCTGCTCTGGCTCGGCCGCCAGGCCTGGGGCCTGCCGCTGCATGCGCCCCTGTGGGCGCGGGTCAGTGCGGTGCTGCTGGCGTTGTTCACCGCGCTGTTGTTCGCCTGGCTGCCGGCCAGCCGCGCGGCGAGGCTGGAGCCGGTGGTGGCGTTGCGGCCGGCGGGGGCGCGTTGATGGATACCTTCTTCTTTATAGGAACGAGCAGGATTCGATGTGCCAGGCATTTCCCTGCGCTTATTCGGGTTACGGAGCGCGCTCTTGTAGGAGCGAGCTCTGCTCGCGAAGCGGCCTCGCAGACACCTGAACGGTGGGGGCGGTAGGACCATGATGCGCTGGGAGGATGGCTTCCGGCTCACCGCGTCGGCGCTGGTCAGCCGCCCGCTGCGCAGCATCCTGACGCTGCTCGGCGTGGCCATCGGCATCGCTGCGGTGGCGTTGCTCACCGCCATCGGTGAGGGGCTGCGCAGCTACGTGCTGGATAACTTCTCCCAGTTCGGCACGCGCATCGTCGCCATCCATCCGGGCAAGACCCAGACCGGCGGGCTCGGCGGCCTGCTCAGCAGCGTGCGTCCGCTGAGCATCGCCGACGCCGATGCCTTGCGCCGGCTCGGCCATGTCGACGCGGTGGTGCCGATCATCCAGGGCAGCGGCGATGTCCAGTTCGGCCAGCTCAGTCGGCGCAGCGATGTCATCGGCGGCGGCCACCAGTTGGCCGAGGCCTGGCGCTTCAAGCTGGCGCTCGGGCAATTCCTCCCACCGGCCCGCGACGGCCGCTCGCCGCCCTACGTGGTACTGGGCCACAAGCTGCGCACCGAGCTGTTCGGCGAGGAAAACCCGCTGGGCGAGCTGGTGCGGGTCGGCGGCACGCGCTTCCGGGTGATCGGCGTGATGGAGAAGAAGGGCCAGTTGCTCGGCTTCGACCTCGACGACATCGCCTACATCCCGGTGGACTGGGCGCAGAGTCTGTTCAACCGCGAGGGGCTGATGGAAATCGACGTGGTATTCAACGCCGGCATCGGCTCGGCGCAGATGGCCGAGCGCATTCGCCGTCTGCTGATCGAGCGGCATGGCGAAGAGGATTTCAACCTCACCACCCAGGACGACATGCTCGGCAGCCTGAACCGCATCCTCGGGACCCTGACCATCGCCATCGGCGCGCTTGGCGGCATTTCCCTGCTGGTGGGGGCGGTGGGCATCCTCACCATCATGACCACCACGGTCGGCGAGCGCACCGCCGAGATCGGCCTGCTGCGCGCCATCGGCGCGAGCCCAAGGCAGGTGCTCGGGCTGTTCCTCGCCGAAGCGACCCTGCTGTCCCTGGCCGGCGGTGTGCTCGGCCTGGGTGCGATGGGTCTGCTGCTGCTCGCCCTGCACCTGGGCGTGCCGGCGTTGCCGTTGAGTCTGCAACCGTTGTTTCTGCTCCTGGCGCTGGTGTTGTCGGCGCTGATCGGCATCCTCGCCGGCCTGGCCCCGGCGCGGCGGGCGGCGCGGTTGCATCCGGTGGAGGCGTTGAGGGATGAGTGAGGGGTGTGAGGGGGGCGGGGTGGGGCTTGAGTCCGCCCCCTCACCCCAACCCTCTCCCCAAAGGGGCGAGGGAGCTGTCCGCATGGGCTCGATAGCTTGTGCGAGCACAAGGCGGCAGTGAACCGCGAATTGAAGTCATGCAGGGACAATCCCCTCTACCCTCTGGGGAGAGGGCTAGGGTGAGGGGGCCGAGCCAAGTCGGGTACGAAGCGTCGCCCAACCCAAGTCCCCCAATAGGCCATCACTCCCAGATGAAATCACTCCGAAAAGCACCAACCCACCCATAGATCGAACACCGCTAACCTGCTGCGATCCGACCACCTTCTGACGCCAAATAACGGACAAAACCACACCATCGTTACGTTCGTCGCCTGGCCGGAATGCTGGCCAGGGGAAACTATAGTGATATCAGTTTCCCTACAGTTTCTAAGGGTGTTTCGACGGTGAGACAACCGCACTCACAGGCCGACACCCGAGGCACACCGACGATGATGGCCGCTGAGCACATTGTGCCCGCCACGGAACAGCCCGACCTCGGGCTCGCTCTGGTCCGGGCCGGGCGTTTGTCGGAGGCGGATTACAACCGCGTGCGACGCATGCAGGCCGCGCAGGACGATGGACCGCCGCTGGCGACGCTGCTCAACCGCCTCGGATTGGTCTCCGAGCGCGATATCGCCCAGCAACTGGCCGAGCTGCTGGATGTGCCGCTGGTGGATGCGGCGGAGTTCCCGGTGGCGCCGCTGCTGGGAGAGCGCCTGTCCTATCGCTTCCTCAAGGAATGCCGGGCGCTGCCCCTGGAACTCAACGACGGTGAGCTGCTGGTGGCTATGGCCGACCCGCAGGACCGCTTCGTCCGCGAGGCGCTGGCGCTGGCGGCGGGTTGCCGGATCGCTCCGCGCGTCGCCCTGGGCTCGGAGATCGAGGCCGCCATCGAACGTATCCACGGCCAGGGCAAGAGCCAGATGGGCGACATCCTGTCTAAGGTCGAGCCGGCCGAGCAGGACCGCGTCGAGGACGTCGAGCAACTGCGCGACCGCGCCAGCGAGGCGCCGGTCATCCGCCTGGTCAACCTGATCATCCAGCGCGCGGTGGAGCGGCGCGCCTCGGACATTCACGTCGAGCCCTTCGAGAGCCGCCTGAAGGTGCGCTATCGCATCGACGGCGTGTTGCAGGAAACCGAGGCGCCGCCGGTGCAGTTGTCGCCGGCGGTGATCTCGCGGATCAAGCTGATGGCGCGGCTGAACATCGCCGAGCGGCGCCTGCCGCAGGACGGCCGCATCGAGATGCGCGTGCAGGGCAACGATCTGGACATTCGCGTCTCCACGGTGCCGACCATGCACGGCGAAAGCGTGGTGCTGCGCCTGCTCAACCGCGAGAGCGTGGTGCTGGATTTCGCCGCCCTCGGCTTCAGCGAGCAGCCGCTGCAACGGTTGCGCAGCGTGCTGCGGATTCCCCACGGCGTGCTGCTGGTCACCGGGCCCACCGGCAGCGGCAAGACCACCACCCTCTACACCGCGCTGAACACCCTGAACACCAGCGAGAGCAAGCTGATCACTGTGGAAGACCCGGTGGAGTATCAGCTCGAAGGAGTCAACCAGATTCAGGTCAAGCCCGCCATCGGCCTGACCTTCGCCAATGCCTTGCGCGCCATCGTCCGCCAGGACCCGGACGTGATCATGGTCGGCGAGATGCGCGACCTGGAAACCGCGCGCATCTGCATCCAGTCGGCGCTGACCGGCCACCTGGTGCTCTCCACCCTGCACACCAACGACGCGCCGAGCAGCATCGCCCGCCTGCTGGAGATGGGTGTGGAGGACTATCTGCTGACCTCCACCCTCAACGCCGTTCTCGCCCAGCGCTTGGTGCGCAAGCTCTGCGTGCACTGCCGCGAACCCTACCAACCGCTGCCGGAGATGCTCCGTGAGATGCGCCTGGAGGCGTTCGCCGCCGGCCAGCCGGTGACGCTCTACCATGCCCGTGGCTGCCCGCTCTGCAACGGTACCGGCTACCACGGCCGCATCGCCATCATCGAGGTGCTGACCCTCAGCGATACGCTGCGCCGCTTGATCCTCCAGCATGCCGACGCCGGCAGCCTGATGCTCTGTGCCCGCGAAGAGGGCATGTTGACCATGTACGAGGACGGCTGCCTGAAAGCGCTGGCCGGGGTCACCAACCTCGAGGAAGTGATTCGCGTCACTCAGGAGTCCTGAGATGGCGCTCTTCCATTACCGCGCGGTGAGCGACAGCGGCGAGGTCCAGCAGGGCCAGGTGGAGGCAGCCGATGAACAGGCCGTGCTCGAGCAGTTGCGCGCGCGCAGCCTGATCCCCATCGAGATCGGCAACCGACGTGGCTGGCAGGGCTGGTTGCAGGGGGACGTCGGCGCGCTGCTGCAACGCTCGCGCGGGCATCGGCTGGTGCTGTTGTTCACCCAGCAGTTGGCCTCGTTGCTGCAGGCGGGCGTACCGCTGGATCGCTCGCTGGAGATCATGCAGCGGGTCAGCGCCGACCTGCCGATGCAGCAACTGATCGCGCCGATCCAGGAGGGCGTGCGGCGGGGCGCCAGTCTGTCGCGGGTGCTCGGCGAGCGCCCGGAGCTGTTTTCCGGCTTCTACATCAGCCTGGTGCAGGCCGCCGAAGTGGCCGGCGACCTGGCGGAAGGGCTGGGCAGTCTGGCCTATTACCTGGAGCGCAGCAAATCGCTGCGCGACAAGCTGGTCTCCGTGCTGATCTACCCGCTGATTCTGCTCGGCGTCTCGGCCACTTCGCTGCTGGTCATCCTCGTCTACGTCATCCCGCAGTTCCGCCAGTTGTTCGACGACATGGACGCGAGCCTGCCGTTTTCCACCCAGGTGGTGATCGGCCTCGCCGAGGGCTTGCGCGTGGCCGGACCCTGGCTGCTGCTGGCGGCGCTGGCCGCCGCCTGGGGCGTGCGCCGGGCGCTCCGTCAGCCGGATTACCGCCGCCGCTGGGACCAGGCCGTGCTGCGCCTGCCGTTGCTCGGCAGCTTGCGCCGGCGCATCGAAACCGCTCGCTTCACCCGCAGCCTGGGCACCCTGCTGAAAGGCGGCGTGGCCCTGTTGCAGGCCCTGAACATCGCCCGCCAGACCCTCGGCAACCAGCTGATGCTGGAGCAGGTGGGCATCGCCGCGGAGAGCCTCAAGCAGGGCCGCCAGTTGGCGGCGCCGCTGCTCGCCACCGGGCTGTTCCCGGCGCTGGCGATGCAGATGATCCAGGTGGGCGAGGAAACCGGCCATCTCGACGAGATGCTGCTGAAGGTCGCGGACACCTACGACCGCGAAGTGGAGATATCGATGCAGCGCCTGCTGGCGGTGCTCGAACCGCTGCTGATCGTTGGCCTGGGGCTGCTGATCGCCGGCATCATCCTGTCGGTGCTGGTGGCCATCATGAGCATCACCGAACTACCGATCTGAAGGGGAACCCGCATGAACCCTGAACCGCGCCCCTCGTCCCCGTGCCGCCGTCACGCGGGTTTCACCCTCCTGGAAATCCTCGTGGTGCTGGTCATCCTCGGCCTTATGGCGAGCCTGGTCGGCCCGCAGGTGTTCAAGCAACTGAGCGGCTCCAAGACCAAGGCGGCGGCGTTGCAGATCCAGGAGCTGAGCGCCGCGCTGGACCTTTACCGCCTGGAACTGGGCAGCTACCCCACCACCGAACTGGGTCTGGAGGCGCTGATCACCAAGCCGCGCAACCTGGACAACTGGAACGGCCCGTACCTGAAGAAAAGCGTGATCCGCAAGGACCCCTGGGGTAACGACTACCAGTACCGCTCGCCGGGCGAGCACGGCGAGTTCGACCTGTGGAGCCTGGGCGCCGACAACCGCGAGGGTGGCGACGGGGAAAACCGCGATGTGCACAGTTGGGACTGACAGCCGTGGCTTCACCCTGCTGGAGCTGCTGGTGGTGCTGGTGGTCGCCAGCCTGGCCATGGGTCTGGTCGGCCCGGCGTTCCAGCGGCTGCTGCCGGGCCTCCAACTGGAGACCGAAGGGCGCAAGGTGGCGGCGCTGCTGCGGCATGCGCGCAGCCAGGCGATCCTCAGCGGCGCACCGGTGGCGGTCAGCCAGGACGCCGAGACCGGCGGCCTGCGCCTGAGCTACCGCGAGCAGCCCTACCGCCTGCCGGCGCACCTGACTCTGAGCCTGGAAGGCGGCCCCGGTGGCGACAGCGAGCAGACAGGCAGCGCACACATCCTCTTCTATCCACAGGGCGACTCGTCCGGCGGCAGCCTCAGCCTGGAGGGCGAAGAAGGGCGCGGCCAACTGATCGAGGTCGACTGGCTGAGCGGCCGGGTGCTGCGCAGTGCGGCCAAGGCGGACGACGATGAATAACAGGCCGTTGGAAAATGCAGTATCGGCAACGCAAGTAGTTTCTCAACGGCCTGTCAAGGAAAGCGGCTTCACCTTGCTCGAAGTGCTGGTCGCCTTCCTCATTCTCGCCCTGAGCATGGCCGTGCTGATGCGCATCGTTTCCCAAGGGCTCGACGTGCTCGGGCGGGCCGAGCGGCACCAGGTCGCCCTGCAACTGGCCGAATCCCGGCTGGTGGAAGTGATCGCCCGTTTCCGTCCGGAAGACCACGGCACCCAGGAAGGACGGCTGAGCGGCGGCTACCGCTGGCGCAGCGAGATCGAGCCGTTCCGGTTTGACAATCAGGAGGCCGGCGAGCGCTACAGCATCGCGCCCTGGCAGATTCGTGTCTCGGTGAGCTGGGGCCGGCGTCCGGGCGAGCGGGTCACCTTGAGCACCATCCGCCTGGTCCGGGAGACGCCATGAAACGCCGGGCGCAGGGCTTCACCCTGATCGAGCTGATGGTCGCCCTGACCCTCACCACGCTGGTGGCGATGCTCGCCTACGGTGGGTTGCAGATCACCCTGGACAGTTGGCAGCGGGCGGAAGCCCGGCAGCAGGCGATGGAACTGCGCTCGCTGTCGCAATCCCTGCTGCGCCGGCTGCTGGAAAGCCCGGTGCCGTTCAGCGTGACCGACGACGAAGAGGTGGCCCAGGCCGCCTTCCGGGGCGACGAGGGGACGCTGCTCTTCGTCGCGCGCCTGCCGGCCCTGGACCAGGGCGAGCGGCTTTACTGGATTCAATTCGCCCAGGAAAAACAACTGACGCCCAAGGGTCTGCGCTGGCGCCTGCTCATGCGCTACCTGCCGTTCGAAGAGCGCCAGACGCTGAACTGGGCGCTGCTGGAGCAGACCCTGGTCGACAGCGCCGAGCCACGGGTGCTGCTCGATGGCATGCCCAGGGCCTGGCGTTTCGCCTACCTCGACCCGCGCGCGGAACGCGGCAGCGAATGGCTGACGGAATGGCGTCAGCGCGGCGACCTGCCGATGCTGATCCGGCTCACGCCGGCCAAGCGCCGCGGCGAGGCGGTGGGAGAGCTGGTGGTGGCACCCCGGGAGCGCGCCCATGCGATCCTCGGCAGCCGTTGAAATCGCCCGCCGCGACGGCGGCGTCGCCCTGGTCAGCGTGCTCTGGCTGCTGGTGTTGGTGTCGCTGCTGGCGCTCAACCTCTCCGTCGGCAGCCGTACCGAGCTGCAACTGGCCGGAAACCTGCGCCTGGCCGCCGGCGCCCGTCTCGCTGCCGACGCGGGGGTGAGCTGGGGCCTGTGGAGCCTGATGCAGGCGGACGGTGCCGGCTGGCTGGCGGACGGCAGCAGCCGGACCCTGGCGCTCGACGGTTACAGCGTGGAGGTCGCGCTGTTCGACGAGCAGGGCAAGATCGACCTCAACGAAGGCGATCCGCTGCTGTTGCAGGGGCTCTTCCAGTCCGTGGGCCTGGATGAAAAGGCCGCCCTGGCCCTGACCGACGCGGTGCTCGATTGGCGCGACGAGGACCAGTTGGTGCGGCCGCAGGGCGCCGAGGAGGAGGCGTACAAGGCGGCCGGCCTGCTCGGTCCGGGCAATGGCCCATTCGAGCGGCTGGAGGACCTGCGCAAGGTGCTCGGTATGAGTGAGGCCCTGTACCGGCAGGTGTTGCCGGCGCTGACCCTGTATTCCAACAAGGCCGAGATCAATCCCTTGGTGGCGCCGCGCGAAGTGCTGCTGGCGCTGCCCGGCGTGGACCCGGCCAGCGTCGACCGTTTCATCGAAGAGCGCCGGCGGAACTTCGAGAGCGGCCAGCGTCCGCCGATGCTCGGCGGGGTCGATTCGCGGTTGCTGGCTCCCAATGCGCCGGGAGTGAACTACTCTATCGTTACGCATACAGCCGTGGGTGCAGGCGCACGGGTCGGGCAGCAGGTAGTGGTCAATCTGCGCGGCCGCGGGCAAGGCTTCGATATCCTGCAGACCGCTCCGCTGGGCGATGGGGCAATCACTGTTGAAGGTTCCTTCGATAAAAGGGACGTTCCATGACGAACCACGTCCAATGGGGAGCGCTCGGCCCCACGGTCAGCTCGCTGACCACCCTGGCGCAACGCTTCTGGCTCTGGTGGAGCCAGGAACTGCTCGGCCTGATCCCGCCGGCCTGGCGCGAGCGCCTGCGGCGCCGCGGCAACCTCCTGCTCATCGCCCTGCACGACAGCCACTGCGACATCCGTTGCGGTACCTACACGCAAACCGAAACGGCGATCAGCAGCCCGTTCGGCGCCGACGGCGAATGGCCGCCAACCCTCGCCGCCACCCTGCTCGAACGCGCGCCGAAGGCCGACCGGGTGATCCTTTTGCTGCCACCCGGAAAGGTGCTGCGCAAGGTCATCGGCCTGCCGTCGGCCACCGAGAGCGGCCTGGAAAACGTGCTGCGTTTCGAGATGGACCGGCACACCCCGTTCAGCAGCGAGCAGGTCTATTTCGGCTACCGCATCCTCGAACGCGACCGTGCCCGCCAGCGCCTCCAGGTGGAGCTGCTGGTGGTCCTGCGCGAATACCTGGACGGTCTGCTCAAGCACCTCGACAGCCTTGGCGTGCGGCCCTCGCTGGTGACCCTCGGCCATGACGACGGGCGCTGGAGCGGCGATGCGGTCAACCTGCTGCCGGGCAGCCGCCGTCGCGGGCGCTCCGGGCGCTGGCGCGGCAATCCGCGTTTGCAGGCGATCGCCGGCCTGGTGATCGTCGCGCTGTTGGTGGTCTTCCCGCTGCTGCTGCAACGCCAGCGGACCGCCAGCCTGAACGATGCGCTGAGCGGACCGCAGGCGGTGGCCGAGCGGGCGGCGAAAGTGCGCGACGACATACAGCGCCTGGAAAGCGGGCGCGACTATCTCCAGGCACAGCGAATGCGCGCCACGGAGCCCCTGCTGCTGCTCAAGGAGCTGACCGGACTGTTGCCGGACGGTACCTGGCTCAGCCGTTTCGAGCTGATCGGCGAACGGGTGCGGATGGAGGGCGAATCGACCGAGGCGTCGGCGCTGATCGGCCTGCTCGAACAGTCGCGGATGCTGCAGAACGTCAGCTTCGCCTCGCCGGTCACCAGCAATCCGCGAACCCAGAGAGACCGCTTCAGCCTGGTTGCCGAGCGCCGAGCGCCGGGGGAGGGGACACCATGATCCCGCTGCGTCTGCGCCAGTTGCTGGCGCTGCTGATCCTCCTGGCGCTGCTCGCCGCCGTGATCGGCCTGGTGCTCGGCCCGCTGGTCGAGCGCTTCCTCAGCGACGAGGAAAGCATCGACAGCCTCAGCCACCGCCTGGAGGTCTACCAGCGCCTGGCCCACGAACTGCCCGCCCAGGAAGCGCGCCTGGCCGGGTTGCAGCGCAGCGATCCGATGAGCCGCCTGGTGGTGGCGGAGAGTCGCCCGGCGCTGGCCGGCGCCGGCCTGCAGCAACTGATCGGGCATCTGATCGGCGGGGTGGGCGCACAGGTGGTGAGCACCCAGATCGTCAGCCGGGCGGAAGCCGAATCGCCGCTCCCGGCGGTGGGGCTCAAGGTGCACATGCGCGGCGAGAACGAGCAACTGGTGCGCCTGCTCTATGACCTTGCCTACCACGAGCCGCTGCTGCTGGTGGAGAACCTGGTGGTGCTGAGCAACCCGCGCGTCGATATGCAGCGCTTGCGCCGGCCGGAAGACCTCCAGGCGGTGCCGTCGCTGGACATCAGCTTCGACGTCAAGGCGTTCATCGCCAAGGAGGCCAAGCCATGAGCCGGCTTCCGTATCTTCGGCGCGCGCTGCTCGGCGGTCTGGCGCTGGCCGCCCTGGCAGGGGCCGAAGAACCGCCGCCCACGCCGGACACGGCCTCCGCCACGGGGGCGCCGCCCTTCGGCGAATTTCGCGAAATGCTCGAACGACCGCTGTTCAGCAGCACCCGCCGCCCGCCGGTGCTGCTCGGCGAAGCCCAGGAAAACCTCGACGCTAGGCAGTTGCGCGAAGCCTGGCGCCTGACCGGCATCGTGCTGCAGGACGGCCGCCAGCTGGCGACCTTCAGCCAGCGCCAGGGCGATCAGCGGCTGCGCCTGGAGGTGGGCATGGTGCTGGTGGACGACTGGCGTCTGGAGCGCATCGAGCGCGATCAGGTGCTGCTCGGCAACGACATCGGCCAGGTGGAAATGATTCTGCGCGAACCGACCGCTGCGGAGACACCACCGGCCCTGCCGGCGGCGGCCGACCAGCCGGAGCGGAGCGCGCCAGCGACCGGCGGGGAACAGCCTCCGCCGGCGGAAAAGCCGGCACCGGCCGAACCGGCCAAGCAGGGCTGAGAGGAGCATGCAGATGAAGACTTTCACGCGTTTCGGTCGGTCCTGCCAGATCGGCGGCTACTACCTGCTGCTGGTGTCCTGCGCGACCATGCCCGGCAGCGACCGCGCCACCTTCGACAACCCCTGGGCCCGCGGCGACGATGCCGCGCCGGCCGAGGTTCCGGTTCCCGCCTCGGCCAGGCCGGCCGGCCCGACGCCGGCCGAGCTGCTGCGCCGCGACAACGTGCTGCCGGCCGCGCGCACCGCCAGCGGCCCGCGCGCGGAGATATACCGGGGCTCCGGCAGCCTGGTCGATCTCGGCAGCGACGCCGCCGAGCCGGCGTCCGAGGAGGGCGAGATCACCCTCAACTTCCAGCAGATGGAGATCGCCGAGGTGGTGAAGATCATCCTCGGCGAAATCCTCGGGGTGAACTATGTGCTGGACAAGAACGTGACCGGTACGGTCAACCTGCAGACCAGCCGGCCGCTGACCCGCGACGCCCTGTTGCCGACCCTGGAGACGCTATTGCAGGTCAACGGCGCGGCGCTGGTCAAGTCGCGCAACTTCTACGAAGTGGTGCCGATCGAGGCCGCGCCCTCGGCGGCGCTGGTGCCGCGCCTGCACGTCGCGGACATGCGCGGCTATCAATTGCTGGTGGTGCCGCTGCGCTACATCTCGGCGGGCGAGCTGCAAAAAATCCTCGAGCCGATGAAGCCGGCCAAGGGCCTGATGAACGTCGACGAGCGGCGCAACCTGCTGATGGTGGCCGGCACCCAGGAAGAGCTGAATAACATCCGCGAGACCGTGCGGGTGTTCGACGTGGACCAGTTGCGCGGCATGTCCGTCGGCCTGTTCCGCCTGGAAACGGTGGACGCGCGGGTGGTGCTCAAGGAGCTGGAGACGATCTTCGGCGATGCCGCCAGCGGGCCACTGGCCGGCATGGTGCGCTTCCTGCCCATCGAGCGGCTCAACGCCTTGCTGGTGATCACGCCCCAGGCCAAATACCTCGACGACGCCCGCCAATGGGTCGAGCGCCTCGACCGTACCGAGGGCGGCCAGGGCTCGAACATGTACGTCTACTACGTGCAGAACGGCAAGGCCGAGCGCATGGCCGAGATTCTCAGCCAGCTCTTCGAGCGGCAGAAGCCCGCCGGCGAGGGCAATCGGCCCAACGTCGCGCCGCCACCGGTGCCGGCCGCGGGCGAGGTGGCCGCCGGTACCGAGCCGGTGCTGGTGGCGCCCGGCGGCGACGGCACCAGCCTGGAAGTCGGCGAGGTCAGCATCATCGCCGACGACGAGAACAACGCCCTGCTGATCATGGCCTCGCCGATCGACTACGAGAAGGTCATGCGGGCGATCCAGAAGCTCGACGTGCTGCCGTTGCAGGTACTGGTCGAGGCGACCATCGTCGAGGTCAACCTGGAAGACGAACTGCGCTACGGCCTGCAGTGGTTCTTCAAGAATTCCATCGACGGCAAGACCCTGCGCGGCACCCTGGGTCGTTTCCCGCTGACCACGCCGACCGATCTCACACCCACCGGCTCGCTGACCCTGTTCGACGCCGCCGGCGCACGGGTGCTGCTCGACCTGCTGGCGTCCGACTCGAAGATCAACGTGATTTCCTCGCCGACCCTGCTGGTGCAGGACAACCGCACCGCCACCATCCGCGTCGGCGACCAGGTGCCGGTGCGCACCTCGGAAACCACCAACACCAGCGGCACCGTGGGCGAGGATTCTGCGCTGGTGACCAGCACCATCCAGTTCCGCGACACTGGCGTGCTGCTGGAGGTGAAGCCGCGGATCAATGCCGGCGGCATGATCGCCCTGGAAATCACCCAGGAAGTGAACGACGTCAAGCCGACCACCACCTCCGGCATCGACTCGCCCACCATCACCCAGCGGCGGATCAACACCAGCGTCGCCATCCAGAGCGGCGAAACCCTGGTGCTCGGCGGGCTGATCAAGGAGAACAACGGGCGGACCAACGAAGGGTTGCCCTACCTGCGCCACGTCCCGGTGCTCGGCTGGGCCTTCGGCAGCAAGGGCAAGAGCCTGAGCCGCACCGAACTGGTGGTGATGATTACGCCGACGGCCGTGACCAAGCTCGACGAAGCCCGCGAAGTGACCCGGGAATACCGCAGCAAACTCAAGGACGTGAGCCTGCCCCAGGACGCCTGGCTGCGGCAGGGGCGGCAGTTGTAGCCCCGCCGCGCCGCCATTCGCGAATGAATTCGCTCCTACACCGGCAACGATGCGCAGTGCGCCGGCAGCCTGGGGCTCGGGGAAACCGTGGCCTTCAAGCAGACCTACAAGCCGGACGGCAGCTCCACCCTCGGTTCGTTGGGAACACCGAGCACCGTGCCCTTCAACAACCTCGCCAGCGCCCAGGGCACCGGAGTGCATCCGTGGGATGCCCATCGGCCCGCTCACCGACGATGCCAGCACGAATGACGAAACGGGCTTGGAGACGGAGAAGGGCGCTGCAGGACAGCGCCCTTTTTCATGCCTGTATCACCTCGCGAACGAACCGTGCCGCCTGGCGATTGCCCGCAAGCCCATAACCACGGGGCTTTCCGCCTGATCGGGGGTGCCCGGCGGGCAAGCGTGTTTCAGCGAATGGACAGTCGAAGGCGATTTCCGTATGGCCGGTGGAAAGGTTCTTCCGGGTGGCTTCCGTTCTCCTGGTAAAAACCTTCTTTATCAATGGCTTATGTGTGTGGCTCGGTAATTGAATACGTGTCGGTCGAGGAATCCCGAGGGGTTCCGGTTCGCCTTGTCCGGTGGCCGTTGCAACGCCGCCGGAAAAGCGATGACAAACAGGCCGCGCAATCGCTACGGATCGGGTTCCGGTTCAGGTATGGGGAGTGAATTCCCTGGCCGGCATTGCGCGGTTCCAACGTCTCCCGGTGGCGGGATGGCCAGCCGGGGGGAGGAGCATGGCTATGCACACGCATCAGTTATTGCAATCGTTGCCGCGCTGTCTGCTGAGTGCGGCTCTGGTGGCGGGAATGGCGTCCACGGCTGGAGTCTATGCCGTCGACGGCGCACCGCCTGGACTGTTCGAACTGGATGGCAACACGGTCGACGGCGCTGCAGCCGGCGATGACTGGGGCAGCCTGCACCTGGGCAACCAGGCGGGTTCGCCAGTGGCCTTCACCGGAATCCTGTCGGACCCGGCACCGGTCACCATCTATACCCAGGGTGGATCCAAGGATGTCAACGACGTCACCCAATGGCGCTACACCAACGGCTCGGTACCGGACAAGGACGACATCACCAATGCCTATGCCACGGCCTACATCAACCCGGCCGATGTCAGTCATAACGGCCAGGTGGTACACGCGGCGGGTGACCTGATCATCTACTTCGGGCTGGACCGCTTCGCCAATAACGGCGATGCCTTCGCCGGCTTCTGGTTCTTCCAGGACAATGTCACCCTGGGCGCCAACGGCCGCTTCAACGGTCAGCACGTCGCCCGCCAGGGCATGGAAGGCCAGCCGGGGTATGTGCCGGGGGATCTGCTGGTGCTGGTCGAGTACCCGCAGGGCGCCAATGCCCAGCCGGAAATCAAGGTCTACGAGTGGGACCCGCTGGACCTGGATCATGACAACGTGGCCCCCAACCTCGACCAGCGCTACAGCTCGGCTGCTGCCAAGTGCGATGGTTCGGGCAACAAGCTGGCCTGCGCCATCACCAACGTGGCCAACCTGCCGGGCGCACCGGAATGGCCTTACACACCGAAGAACGGTTTTGCCGGCATTCCCTTCGAGAGCTTCTTCGAAGGCGGCATCAACGTGTCGAAATTGCTTGGCGGCGATGTTCCCTGCTTCAGCAGCTTCCTCGCGGAAACCCGCTCGTCGCGTTCGGAGACCTCGCAGTTGAAGGACTTCGTGCTGGGCGACTTCAACCTCTGCAGCATCGCGGTGACCAAGCAGTGCACGGCAGCCGTGGATGCGGGCGATGGCGGCAACAGCGTGCTGGTCAACTACAGCGGTACCGTGACCAACGATGGCGGCCTGCCGCTGTTCGATGTGACCGTGACCGATGACATGGGCACCGCGAACACCGCCGACGACGTGGTGGTCTTCGGACCGGCCACCCTGCAACCGGGCGAGTCGCAGCCTTACAACGGCAGCTACAGCACCCTGTCCATCCCGGCCACGGACGAAGTGACCGCGGTCGGCCATCGCAACGGCACGTCGGTGGAAGCCACGGCGGAAGCGTCCTGCTCGCCGGACGTCACTCCGGCCCTGGCGGTGGACAAGGCATGCACCGCGAACATCGCCTCGGGTGGTGCGGGTATCGACGTGCTGTTCAACGGCACGGTGACCAACACCGGCAACGTGGCACTGGAAAACGTCATGGTGGTGGATGACGGCGGCACGCCGGGCGACACCAGCGACGATGTGACGGTGCTCGGCCCGGTCACCCTGAATGCCGGCGAGTCGATGCCGTACAACGGCAGCTTCAGTGCCAGTGGCAGCAACAGCTCCACCGACACCGTGACCGCCACCGGCTCCGACGTGCTCACCCAGAGCCCGGTCGAGGCGACGGCGCAAGCGACCTGTGAAGCGGATGTGACACCGGCCATCGAGGTCACTAAGCAGTGCAGCGCGAACATCAATACCGGCGGTACGGGTATCGATGTGCTGTTCACCGGTACGGTGACCAACACCGGCGATGTCGCCCTCGGCAACGTCACGGTGGTGGATGACAACGGCACGCCGGGCGACACCAGCGATGACGTCACGGTGCTCGGCCCGATCAGCCTCGCTCCCGGGGAGTCGGCGAACTACAACGGCAGCTTCAGTGCCAGTGGTTCCAGCTCCACCGATACGGTGACCGCAAGCGGTGCCGATGTGCTGACTCAGAGCCCGGTGGAAGCGCAAGCCTCCGCTTCGTGCAGTGCGGATGTGACACCGGCCATCGAGGTCACCAAGCAGTGCACCGATGCACCGGCCTTCGGCCAGGCGATCCTGTTCGACGGCACGGTGACCAACACCGGCAACGTGGCACTGCTGAACGTGACGGTGGTGGACGACAACGGCACGCCGGGGGATACCTCGGACGACGTGACCTTCAACCTCGGTGACCTGGCTCCGGGAGCCGCGGCCAACTACAACGGCGCCTATACGCCGAGCCTGGCCGGCTCCTACACCAACACCGTGGTGGCCACCGCCGAAGATGCCGTGGAAAGCTCGCCGGTATCGAGCAGCGCGGACGCCACCTGCGAGGTTCCGCCGCCGCCGGAAGGCGAAGGCTGCACCCCGGGCTTCTGGAAGAACAGCCCCGGCAGCTGGGGCCCGACCGGCTACAGCCCGAACCAGACCGTGGGTTCGGTGTTCAGCCTGCCCAGCGGCCAGTTGGCCAACCAGCTCGGCGGCAACAGCCTGATCCAGGCGCTGAACTATGCCGGTGGTAACAACCTGCTCGGCTCCGCGCAGATTCTCCTGCGCGCGGCGGTCGCGGCGGTGCTCAACGCCAGCCATCCTGACGTGGATTACCCACGGACGGCGGCTTCGGTGATCGCCGACGTCAACGCGGCCCTGGCCACCAAGGATCGGGCAACGATCCTGGCCCTGGCCGCGGCGCTGGATGCCGACAACAACCTGGGATGCGATCTGCCGAACGATAATTCGTTCTGATCGCGCCTGAGCCCGGCGACAGGGAGGGCGCCGGGTGAGGGGAAAGACGAAAAGCGCAGGGCCTGTGCCCTGCGCTTTTTTTGTGGGGTGAGGAGAGAGTGTTGTAGGGGCGAATTCATTCGCCCAGCGGCTTCTGCTCATGCACCTGACGGGGCTGCTAGAAAGCTCTGAGCCAAACCGATTACTGAGTTACGCAGACACTTCTTGTTTCGCCCCCCGGCGAGTTACTTCTGGCAGTCGCCCCAGAAGGTAACCAAGAGGGCTTGCCCCGGCATCCGGAACTAGGCGTCCCCGCACGAAGGGCCATCCCTGGCCAACCGCGCCTCTCGCGGCATCCATGCCGCTCGTCCCCCTACACGACGATTCCGCTCGGCCTCCTGACGGGGCGTCCGAGTTGGCCCAACCTCTTCTGCAAGTCTTCTGGCAA
>NZ_BDAC01000036.1 GCF_002091635.1 Pseudomonas indica NBRC 103045
GCCGACACAACCCCTCTCTCTTACTCAACCCTTTGATTATCAAGGAGTTTTTCATTCAGGCTGCGCCGGAAGTGGCGCGCATTATAGAGCCATTCGAATAGCCGTCAATACCTATTTCGATGTGTGCCCAGCTTCTTTACTTCGCTATTCGGACAGGGCGTTCATCGGCCTGACTTGACCGAAGTATCAGTCAAATCAGATACTGTATAAATATACATATAATTGAGTTATTCCTAAGCATGTCATCCGTGCTAGCCCTCAATAGCCTGCTCGATGCACGCCGCGTATGGCGCGGTCAGGTCAGCTTTTCCCCATCCGCAGCCCAATCGACCGGGCATGCTGGGCTGGATGCGACCTTGCCCGGCGGTGGATGGCCAGACTCGGCACTGAGCGAGATTCTTGTCGCGGCCGCCGGTATCGGTGAGCTTCGCCTGCTGTGGCCTACCCTGGCACGACTGACCGCCGCCGGCGAACGCGTGGTGCTGGTCGGACCGCCACATCTGCCCTACCCTCAGGCTTGGTTGGCCGCTGGGGTTGACCTACGGCAGTTGGTGATCGTCCATGCGCAGGAGCGCGACGCGCTGTGGGCTGCCGAGCAATGCCTGCGCTCGGGTAGTTGTGGCGCGGTGCTGTGCTGGCCGCAGCAAGCCGATGACCGAGCCCTGCGCCGTCTACAGGTTGCCGCCGAGAGCGGACAAACCCTGGCCTTCGCCTATCGCCCTCTGGAGGAGGCGATAAATCCCTCGCCTGCAGCCCTACGCCTGGCACTCGAGACCCGGCCGGCACAAATACGCGTGCTCAAATGCCGCGGCGGCTTGGCCCCGGCACGGACAATCCCGGCCGCCGGCTGGCAGTGAGGCGGATATGCTCTGGGCCTGCATCCTTTTGCCGCAACTGGCCATGGACGGAGTGCTACGTCACCGCTCCGATGCCGATGCACCACTGGCGCTGCTCGGCGGGTCGCCCCAGCGCCGTGTGCTGCAAGCGGTCAATCCGGCCGCGCGGGCACTGGGCCTGAGACCAGGCCAGTCGCTGACGGCCGCCCAGGCGCTGACCCGCACTTTCGCCACCGCCGACTATGACGTGGCGGCAATCGAACGCTGGCAACGATTCCTCGCCGCCTGGGCCTACGCTTTCAGCGCCCAGGTCAGCCTGCACTATCCACGCTGCCTGCTGCTGGAAGTGCAATCCAGTCTTCGCCTGTTCGGGCCCTGGCCACACTTCGAGGCACGCCTGCGGGCGGAGTTGACCGGGCTGGGCTTTCGCCATCGCATCACTGCCGCTCCCACTCCGGCGGCTGCCCGGGTGCTGGCCAACGCCTATGACGGCCTGACTATACCCGACAGCGCCCTGCTGCATGAGACGCTCGGCCGGTTGCCGGTAGAGCGCCTCGGTTTGCCCCGCGAAGTGGCGGCAGCCCTCACGCGCATGGGACTGCACAGCCTGTCACAGCTCCTTGCCCTACCCCGTGACAGTCTCGCCAGACGCTTTTCTGCCGACGTGCTGGCCCACCTCGACACTCTGCTCGGCAACCGCCCCCTGGCGTTGGATTTCTACCGGCCACCGGATGTGTTCGATGCACGGATAGAACTGAACTTCGAGGTCGAGTCGCACCAGGCATTGCTGTTCCCGCTGCGGCGCCTGACCGCCGACCTCGCGGCCTACCTGGCCGGACGCGACTGCGGTGTGCAGCATTTTACCCTCTACCTGGAACATCGGAACCAGACTGCCAGCCGCATGCCAGTTGGTTTGCTCAGCGCCGAGCGCGAGGCAGCCATGCTCTTCGAACTGCCCCGTGGGCGCCTGGAGTATCTGCAACTGCCGGCACCGGTGCTAGCGATACGGCTGGAAGCTCTGGAACTACCCGCCTTCACTCCGGAACACCGACAGTTGTTCGACGAACGCCCACAGCAATCCCTGTCCTGGGAACAGTTACGCGAACGTCTGCGTACCCGCCTGGGTGACAATGCCGTCCAGAGCCTTGGCGCTCGCGCCGATCACAGGCCTGAACACGCCTGGGTTGAACAACCGACAGAACTGTCGCTGCCTCCCTGCGGCCCGCGTCCCGGCTGGCTGCTGGCAGAGCCGCTCTCCCTGCGCGAGTCCTCTTTACGTATCCTCGCCGGGCCGGAACGGATCGAGTCCGGCTGGTGGGACGGAGGCGACGTCCGGCGAGACTATTACGTCGTGGAGACTCGCGCGGGGCAACGCGGCTGGGCTTTCCGTAAGGTTGGAGACGGAGGACCGTTGCTGCTGCACGGCTGGTTCGCATGAGCGATTACGCCGAGCTGCATTGCCTGTCCAACTTCAGCTTCCAGCGTGGCGCCTCCAGTGCCCGTGAGCTGTTCGAGCGCGCTGCTCGCCTCGGTTACCACGCCCTGGCGATTACCGATGAATGCACCCTGGCCGGCATCGTTCGCGCCTGGCAGGCCTCGAAAGGCACCGGCCTCCCCCTGATCGTCGGCAGCGAGGTGCGCATCGTGGACGGCCCCAAGCTGGTCCTACTGGTGGAAAACCTCGCCGGCTACCAAGCCCTCTGCCGGCTGATCACCCAGGCCCGACGGCGCGCCGAGAAAGGTTGCTATCGCCTGTTGCGTGAAGACTTCGACGAGCCGCTGGACGGCCTGTTGGCGATCTGGTTGCCGGAGGGCGACATCCGACACGTTCCCTGGCTGCGCGGACGCTTCCCGGAGCGATTATGGCTCGGTATCGGACTGCACCGAGGCGCGGACGACACGGCAAGGCTGCGCCAATTGCTCGAGCTGGCGGAGGACCATCGCCTGCCGGCGGTGGCCTGTGGTGACGTGCATATGCATGCCCGCGGCCGCCGCGCCTTGCAGGACTGCATGACCGCCATCCGTCATCACCTACCGATCACCGAAGCCGGTGCCTATCTGTTTCCCAATGGCGAACGCCATCTGCGCCGCCGCGAGGAATTGGTCGAACTGCACCCCTCGGAGCTGCTCGCCGAAACCCTTCGCATTGCCAGGCGATGCAGCTTCGACCTCAGTCAGTTGGACTATCAGTATCCCCACGAGGTGGTACCCGCTGGCCACAATGCCACTTCGTGGCTACGCGAGCTGGTCGAACGGGGCGCCCAGTGGCGCTGGCCCAAAGGCGTGCCAGAGAAAGCCTGGGCGCAGATCGAGCACGAGCTGGCACTGATCGCCGAGCTACGCTACGAGAGCTATTTCCTTACTGTCTACGACATCGTCCACTGGGCGCGCGGACAGGCCATTCTCTGCCAGGGCCGAGGCTCTGCAGCCAATTCCACGGTGTGTTTCACCTTGGGCATTACCGAACTTGACCCCATGCGTTCGGACAGCCGCCTGCTGTTCGAACGGTTCCTGTCACGCGAGCGCAACGAGCCGCCGGACATCGACGTCGACTTCGAGCATGAGCGCCGCGAGGAAGTCATCCAGTATGTGTTTCACCGCTACGGCCGCGGGAGAGCCGCGCTCACCGCCGTGGTCAGCACCTACCATGCGGCCGGTGCGGTGCGCGATGTGGCCAAGGCTCTCGGTCTTCCACCAGACCAAGTGAATTCCCTGGCCGACTGTTGCGGACGCTGGAGCAACCAAGTGCCATCCGCCGAGCGCCTGGTCGAGGCCGGCTTCGATGCGGATACCCCCCTGCTGCGCCGGGTGCTGGCCCTGACCGGCGAGCTGATCGGCTTTCCCCGCCACCTGTCACAACACCCTGGTGGCTTCGTGATCTCCGAACATCCGCTGGAAACCCTGGTACCGGTGGAGAACGCAACCATGGCCGGGCGTACGGTGATCCAGTGGGACAAGGATGACCTCGACTTGGTCGGCCTGCTCAAGGTCGACGTGCTGGCCCTCGGCATGCTCAGCGCCTTGCGTCGCTGTTTCGCGCTGATCGAGCGCTATCGAGGAGCCCAGTGGACGCTGGCCACGCTACCGCCGGGTGACACGGCGACCTACGAGATGATCAGCCGCGCCGATACCATCGGCGTATTCCAGATCGAATCACGGGCACAGATGGCCATGTTGCCGCGCCTGCGGCCGAGGACTTTCTACGATCTGGTGATCCAGGTGGCCATCGTCCGCCCGGGGCCGATCCAGGGCGATATGGTCCATCCCTACCTGCGCCGGAGAAATAAGGAAGAGCCGGTCGAATATCCCTCCGAGGAATTGAAGCCAGTGTTCGAGCGCACCCTCGGCGTTCCGCTGTTCCAGGAACAGGTGATGGAGTTGGCTATCGTCGCCGCCGACTACACCCCGGGCGAAGCCGATGAGCTACGCCGCAGCATGGCCGCCTGGAAGCGCCACGGAGGCCTGGAGCCACACCGCCAGCGACTGACGTCGCGCATGCTCGCCAAGGGCTACACGGAGGAATTCACCAGCCGCATCTTCAGGCAGATCGAAGGCTTCGGCAGCTATGGTTTTCCCGAATCCCACGCCGCTAGCTTCGCCCTGCTCACCTATGCCAGTTGCTGGCTGAAATGCCACGAGCCGGCAGCCTATGCCTGCGCGCTGGTCAACAGTTGGCCGATGGGTTTCTACAGCCCCGACCAGGTCCTGCAGGACGCCCGCCGCCACGGCATTGAAGTGCGCCCGGTGGACGTCCGCTACAGCGACTGGGATTGTGGTCTGGAACCGACCGGCACCGTACAACCGGCAATCCGCCTTGGGCTCCGGATGATTCGTGGCTTGCACGAGGTGGACGGGCGGCGCATCGAGGAAGCGAGCCAGCAAGGTCCATTCGCCGACATCGAGGATCTTTGCCGACGCGCCAGCCTGGATGCCCGCGCCCGCGAACGACTGGCGGACGCCGGGGCCTTGCACGGTCTCACCGGGCATCGGTACCAGGCGCGCTGGGCGGTGGCCGGCATCGAACCACAGTTGCCCCTGTTCGCGGGACTGGCCGCTCCCCAGGAGGCGCCGGTGGATCTCCCCCTACCCTCGGTCGGCGAGGACCTGCTCGCCGACTACGCCACGCTCGGTACTACCTTGGGCCCTCATCCACTGGAACTGCTACGCGGCCAGCTCAAGGCCCAGCGTTGCCGCAATTCGCGCGAACTGGTTGGGATCGCGCACGGTCGCCCGGTCAGCATTGCCGGCCTGGTCATTGGTCGTCAGCGCCCACAGACCGCCAGTGGGGTGATCTTCGTCACCCTCGAAGACGAGTTCGGCCTGGTCAACGTGGTGGTCTGGCACGATCTCGCGGAGCGCCAGCGCCGCGTACTCGTGCAATCACAGATGCTGCGCATCGACGGTCATCTGGAGGCGGCAGATGGCGTACGCCACGTGATCGCCGGGCGACTGACCGATCTCACGCCCCTCTTGACCGGCCTGGACGTGCGCAGCAGGGACTTCCAATGAAACCGATCAGCGAGCGGTACGCACGAGACTGAGTTCTACACAGCGTTCGTCTCGCTACGTGCTTGTCAGCCCCTCCATGGGCTTTCATGAATGGCAGACCGTGAATCGACACCCCACTCAGCGTATCTTGAGCCCGGCAGGCTGCGCCGCCACACCCGGCGACAGCGCCTCGCCATACCCTTGCTGCGCCGGTATCGCTGCCTGGGGAGCGCTCCAGATATCCGGCTCCGGGCTGTGACTGTAAGGCCATGAGTGTATCGCCTGGTCGAGCACGGCATTCGTCGGCGGAGCCGCCAGCTCCTCCAGGTGGGTAATGATGTCGTCGGGCTTGAGCACCAGCACATCACAGTCCAGGCTATCGAGCACGGTCTCCGCAGTGTTGCCGATCAGCGCAGCGCTCAGCCCGCGGCGCGCCACACTGCCGATCACACAGAGGGCGACCTCGAGTTGCCGGGCGATCTCCGGGATCAGCGAATCCGCGGGCCCTTCCTCGATATGCAACTGGGCATCCTCGATCTTGAACTCGGCCTGCAGCGCCTTGCAGTGCTCCAGATACAGGGAGTGGATGCTTTCCTTGATCTGATAGACCGGATCCGCCGCCAACTGCTGCGCGCAGGGATGTGCGGATATCAGATGCAGAGTACCTCCGACCATGCGCGCGATATCGTGGCCATGACCAACGATACCGGTATGCAGTACTCGGTGGCTGACGTCGCAGTTACCGGCATCGATCGCCGCGAGGATGGCGCCCCCGCTCCAAGGCGTCGAAGATTTGACGATCAGCACCGGGCAGGGACAGAAGCGCAGCAGCTTCCAGTCCTCGGATGGCAGGAAGGTCTTGAGCAGTGGATTATCGGGACGGTGCTGCTTGATTACCAATCCACAGCCTTGCATCTGCTGCACGGCAATGATGGTCCGATACTCGCAGTGCTCCCATGCTTGCTCAGCGCTGACACTAAATCCCTCTTGACGCAGGCTGTTCACCACCGCCTGTAGATGAACAGATTCATCGTTCTTCTTGTTGCACACCAGCAAGTGCAGATGCGATTGAGTAAAGCTGGCAATCAACTTTGCCTTATTCAGTATCATTGATTCCGGCTGCTTTACATCCATCACAACCAATGTGTTTCGAATAGTTTTCATCTTCTGCGCCCTGTAAGTTAATTACTTATAACGGCGTCATGGACCATACAGAACTAACGCATCCCGCCCATCCATCAGCCATTCTTTTTCAGGCGCATATCCGGAGAAGACCACTTGGCAACTGCTGAAGCCAACTTATCGCAAGAAACAGACCACTACTGGAGGTTCGTCGAGAAGACCGATATGCCGCTGCCGCACGCACAAACCACCGGACACACGCTGCACGCGTCCGACAAGCAGGCGGGCGGCCCGACCGACTGGTTGTAAACCGTCGAAAAGTCGCAGAGCAGTTCCCCATTAAACCGCCCTATGACAAATAACCTCGATGATTAACGCCGCTCAACCCACTTCAAGTCTGGTTAAAATTCCATTACTCGACAAGACCATCTGTCGCCACAATGAATTTATTAGGCAAAACAAAAGAACTCTAAAGAAACGGAATTGCAGAGCGCATCTGTCGCAAATAACCAGGCACTCCACTCCCAGACGAGACTGGTGTAAAGAAAAACCAGATTTAAGTACCTATCAGCCGCTATAACGAACGCATATCTCATTGACAACTTCGGAAGCTCTCCCAGAGGAGCACTCCTCTTCGGATTCGCTCACGGCGCTTCCGAGCGCATTCTGGGTACTGGCGCCTATTCACGCCCTGCGAACCGTTTGGCTCGCCAGATGTCGTCATGTTGAAAGGTGGTGGGAATGGCACGGAAGCGGATGCAGCTTCGGATGTCGAACTGGACGGCCGTCCGGGCCGGTTGAACCGACGCAGCCCCCTTGGCGATACAGCGTCGATGCGGTAGGTGCCCCCACAGGAAAGCCAATAACAAGATCGGAGCTCGCATGAAAACCAGAATCGTCAACGCAATGTTCGTTTCCGCACTCCTCGCCGCCGGCATCTCGCATGCCGACGTCCTGACGCTGAAGATCGAGAACGATGTGTTTCCAGGCGGCTCCGATGGCCATTACACGAACGGCATCGAGGCTTTCCGGGCTTTCGAGCCGGCGCCCGATCACTGGACACGCGGTCTGGCAGGAGCAGTGCCAGGATGGAGTGCGGGTGATCTGACATACGCGGCCTACCGGTTCGGCCACCAGATGTATACACCGGAGGAAATCGAGCGGGACGCGTTGCAATCCGAAGACCGGCCTTATGCAGGCATGCTCTTCGGTGGCATCACACTGTTCTCGGCGGAGCAATTGGCCAGCCGACGGGAAACCCGCGCGCTCACCCTGGATATTGGCCTCGTAGGGCAAGGGGCAGGTGGAGAGCGACTCCAGCGTGCCGTGCACAAGGTTACGGGCAGCGACGCTCCCGAGGGCTGGGATCACCAGTTGGAAAACGAGCCGTTCGTGAACCTGGGCTATGAGAAACGCTGGTGGTTCCAGAGCCAGCTTGGCGGCCTGGAAATGGAATACGGCCCAAGCGCAGGCGGTGCCTTGGGCAACCTGTACACCTACCTTTCGACAGGAGCCGGCGTGCGCCTGGGCCAGGGTCTGTCGCGCAGCCCAAGCTACGCCTCCGTGACGCCATCCAGCAGCGGTGTGCAATTCTTCAAGGCAGAGGGTGGTTTCGGCTGGTTTGTCTACGCCAACGTCGAGGGCCGCTACATGGCCCACAACATGCTCCTGGACGGCAACACGTTCCGTGACAGCCATTCAGTGGACCGCGAGGAATGGGTAGGTGACGCCCAACTCGGGATAGCCCTGCTGTGGGATCGCTGGCAGCTATCGTTCGCCAACGTATGGCGCAGCCGGGAATTCCATGGGCAGGACGGACACGATCAGTTCGGCTCGCTGTCCCTCTCTACCTGGTTATAGGCAGCAGAGCTGCTGGCCTCCCTCCGAGGGAGCACAGCCGCTTTCACCCGAAGCCCGCATAGGCCTGGACGAACAGCTCCACGGCGGCCGCAAGACCATGCTCAGCACGCCGGTCCAGAACAGTCCCACGTAGGGCAGCGCCAGCGTGAAAGGCGCGGCTCCGAGAATGGAAAACCAGATCACCTTCTTGCGCCCAATCCTGTCTCCTATCGGACCGCCGAAGAAGGTACCAGCGGCAACGGCACCGAGAAACAGAAACAGGTAGAGCTGGGAGTTGGCCACCGACAGACCGAACTTCTCGATCAGGTAAAAGGTGAAGTAGCTGGTAAGGCTGGCCATGTAGAAGTACTTGGAGAACACCAGTACCGCCAGGACCACCAGGGCCAGCATCACCCGTCGCCTGGAGAGCCCGTGGGTAGCGACACTGCCCACCTTGAGACGGAAAAGGTTCAGATGGTTGCGATACCAACGGCTCAACCCATAGAGCACCGCGATAGCGAATGTCGCGAACAGTCCGAACCAGGCCACATGGCCCTGGCCGTAGGGAATGATGATCGCCGCCGCCAACAGCGGACCGAAAGCACTGCCGGCGTTACCGCCAACCTGAAAGGTCGACTGCGCCAGACCGTAGCGACCACCCGAGGCCAGTCGCGCGATACGTGACGCCTCCGGATGGAAGGTTGACGAGCCAACGCCCACCAATGCCGAAGCCATGAGAATCGTCGGAAAGGTGCCAACGGAGGCCAGCAGGAGAATGCCTACCAAGGTGCAGACCGACCCCACAGGCAGCAGCCATGGCTTCGGATGGCGATCGGTGTGATAACCAACCCAGGGCTGGAGCAGCGAGGCCGTAAGCTGAAACGTCAGGGTGATCAGGCCGACCTGCGTGAAGGTCAACCCATAGCTGGCCTTGAGCACCGGGTAAATCGACGGCAACACCGCCTGGATCAAGTCGTTGATCAGATGAGCTAGGGCACAGGCGCCGATCACACGCATGGCCAACGGGCTGACGTGGCTTGATGCCGAAGTGGCAACCAGGGGTGAAGCGGTCGAACTGACGGACATATCGGGTTTCCGGTAGACCAGCGAACATATGGCGCCGGCACCAGTTGCGCTGCCAGCTTTCGTATTCGGAGCTATCCTAGAGGCCGAAAAACCGACTGTCTCGCGAAGACCGGGAATCAACTATCGCAAAAAAGGTACCATGCTAAGGTCCCTGGATAAGTTACTGATCGAAATCGACGAAGCGGCGCTGATGGTCATCAGCAGTGCCACCGATTACCCGGCGGGCTGCACGATCGAGCCCCATTCCCACAAAAAGCACCAACTCATCCATGCGATTCAGGGAGTGATGGTGGTGCACTCCGCCATGAACCAGTGGACCGTACCACCCAGCCGCGGCATCTGGATGCCGAGCGGACAAATCCACTCCATTCGTTGCGTTGGTCCCGTGAAGATGCGCAGCGTATTCGTGCGACCGGATGGTTCCCTGGACATGCCGACCGAGTCCAGGGCCCTCAGAATCTCTCCCCTGCTGAGGGAGCTGATACAGGCCTCCATTGCCATAGCCGAACCCTACGAGCCGGACTCGCGTGCATCACGAGTGATGGGGTTAATCCTGGATGAACTCAAAGTCCTGCCGAGCCTGCCCCTGCATCTCCCCCACCCTAGCGATGAGCGAATCCAGATCATATGCGCGACGCTCCAGCGTGATCCCGGAGACGGATCGACCCTGTCGGATTGGAGCGCTCGACTGGGTCTCGACGAAAAGACCATCCAGCGGCTGTTTCAGAAGGGCACGGGAATGACCTTCGGCCAATGGCGCCAGCAGGCCCGCCTGCTTCTGGCCCTGGAGCGCATCGCGGTAGGAGAGAAGATCATCGATATTGCCGGAGCACTCGGCTACGAAAGCCCCAGCGCCTTCACCACCATGTTCAAGAAGCAGTTCGGAACGACACCCAGCAACTTCTTTAAATGATGCTCGTCACCCTGCGACTGCCATTTGCCGCATGTGCGAGCAGAACCCAAAACAGGCAGCCTCAGCTGGATGACAGCTGGAAATAAGGCAGGGGGCGCCAGCGTGTTTTGCGCTAGCCTTGCGCAAAGCCAGAAACGAAAACGGGACCAGAGCACCAAGCCGCTGATCCCGTTTGAGTTTTTGGTCGGGACGGAGTGATTCGAACACTCTACCCCTTGCACCCCATGCGCTTAATTGATGGATTTCCATAGATCATCATAGACATCCATAAACAACGCAAAACCTAGAAATTACGGGGCTTTCAGGCTATTTTACCTTCCCATAGCGTCCACTATCGTCCACCACCAGCCAAGCGTTTCGGTGGCACAAAAGTGGCACAAAATTCAGGCGTGAAGAATTTTACGAAGGGTAGAGAGTGGCCAAGCTGACGATAAAACAACTAGAGGCCTTCACGGCTGAAGATCACGGAAAGGTCTTCCGAGAGGATGGTGGACTGGTTGCCGAGGTGCGAGCTGGCGTGCGCGGAGTCACGGTTCAGTTCAGCTATGAATTCAAACTGGATGGCTCCAGAACCCGAAAGCGGCTGGGCAGCTGGCCGAAGAAAAGCTTGGTGCAAATCCGATCTGAGCGAGACGAAGCCCGGACCCTTGTTACGAAAGGCTTGCACCCTACTCTTGCCGCCAAAGCAGCGCGGATCGAGGCACAAGCTGCGGTTGCCGCCACTATTGCTGAGGCTGAGCGTGAAGCTGCGGAAAACAAAACAGTGGCAGATCTGTTTGACGAATGGATACGCGACGGCGTCTCTCGGCAGGATGGCAATGCTGAACTGATCCGCAGCTTCAAAAAAGACGTACTCCCCCTCATTGGCAAGAAGCCGCTTCGCAGCCTGACAGAGAAAGATTTACTCACCGTCCTACGCTCAGTCAAAGCGCGCGGCCTGAACCGTACCGTCGTGATCCGCAGCAAGGACATCGGCCAGATGCTGCGTTGGGGAGAAAAACGTAAGCCGTGGCGCACCCTGATGGCGGACGGCAATCCTGCCGACCTGATCGACGTGAGCAAGCTGCTGGATCACGACTACGAAGAACAGCGCGACCGACTGCTTTCGCCGGATGAGATTCGCGAGCTGCGTGACATCTTCGAGCGCCTGGAGCGTGATTACGAGGCCTTACCCGCCGGCCAAAAATACTCCGGCATCCGTCCAGTTAATCTGCGCGTGCAATGCGCCGTATGGATCTGCCTAAGCACCCTCTGCCGCATCGGCGAACTGCTCAAATCGGAATGGCGCCACGTGGATCTGGAGAAAGGCACTTGGTTCATCCCGGCCGAAGCGACCAAGGGGCATAAGGGTAAACGCCAGGATCACCACGTCTTTCTCTCAGCTTTTGCGCTTGAGCAGTTCAAGCGGCTGCACAAAGAAACTAGCGATACACCGTTCTGCTTCCCCAGCAAGGATGGCAAAAACCACGTCGACACCAAGACGGTCAGCAAGCTCATCGGAGACCGGCAGTGTCGCTTCAAGGACCGCAGCAAGCCCCTAGCGGGTCGCCATCATGACGACTCGTTAATACTGAGCAATGGTGCCAAAGGTGAATGGACTCCACATGACTTGCGCCGAACTGGCGCGACCATGATGCAAGAGCTGGGGGTAACACTGGAGATCATTGATCGCTGCCAGAACCACTTACTCGGAGGATCCAAAGTGCGTCGGCATTATTTACATTACGACTATGCAAAGGAAAAAACTGAGGCCTGGCGGCTTCTTGGGGAAAGATTAGAGGCGATCCTACCAGCGATACCTTACGCTGAATAATCAGCTATTCAGTTAGCCAAGAACCAGTCCATATCAGCTCCTGCAACCGCCAACACTCATTCAGCCGAATTCTTCCGCCCTTCAGCTGAGCAGAGGCATCTCTGCCCTTTTAACAATTGGCCGGGAGCTGTTCTCTCACCGACAATCATTACCGACCAAATGTTTACAGTCGAGGATGATATGAACAAAGTATCTACAGCCCAAGGAGGCTGGGTGCCTCTACTAGTAGTACTCAAAGGCTGCTCTCTCTCTTCGGCCAGTCCAGAGGGATCAAGGCATCCCCGGATAGCTTGTTCCACCTCATACGGGTAGCCGCCACATATCGGGGATCATCACCGAAATACGCATGTTCAATCAGCAGAACCTGCAGGTCATTTTGCTCAGCGGTAGCTTTGAATAGAAAATCCAGGTGCCGACGCATCGCCAGGACTTCCTCATTTTCTCCAATGCTTGCCTCGTCTTCCCCCCGCTGTGGGTAGTAGGGCCGGCTGATCTGATCGAACACCAGAAAGCCAGGTACCGGTGCCTTGATCATCCCGAGATATTTTTGCAGGGCGAAAGATAGCGCGATGTGGATAGCAAGGTAGTTTTCATCCGATCCAGCATCGGGTAGCCGTAATACCGTCTCAGTATCCTTCTCAATAATCGCGATGGCCGGTGGTTTGGAGGAGAACTCCAAATCAGCCTCAATGCATGGTTCGACCGTGGGCAACGATGCGAATGCATCAGACAGATATTGCGAAACTTTTCGTTCGGCGCGTGTGAGCAGCACATGTTTGGCATCGTTATCGATGAGCGCCTCCAGCTCTTCAATCTGCTCGCGCAGGACGTCCAAGTCAGGGCCTGGAAGCGGCGTCGCCGGGTTCATTTCCAGGAACTGCGAAACCTTGCCCATCAGGTGCGCGTGATACTGAGCTAGGTCATCCATTTCCTTGGCTTCGTCGCTTTGCCTAATCCAGGTTTTTATGCGCTCATCGACGCCCTTGAGCTTTTCATTAAGCCTCGCGAGCTCCAACTGCAGTGACCCCTCGTGATCCACAAGACGAGGTCGTACATTCTCAACAGCTACGCTTTCAGAGCGGACGATCTTCATTGATTGGCGGATGGCTTGGGCTGCAGCGATCCCACGCTCACTAGGCGTTTCACACAGAGGGCAAGCGTGGGCCACTGGCTGAAGATGCTCTGCAATTTTCAGCTTCTCGTATTGCCGCCGCACCGCCCCCTCAAAACCCGTCATTTCCTGAAGTGCCGCTTGTGTCGCTCGCGAGCTGCGCCTCGCATTTTCGATATCGCTGAGCAGGCTACGCCGCTGTGTATGGAGACTAGAAAGTTCGCTCTCGTTCGGGTTCTGCCCGCTCCTGTCGATCTTCAGCCGCTTGACCCTCAATAATGCGTCTTGAAGATCAGTTTCTGAAGCATCATCGGGTGGGAGGTCACACAAACCACAACGATGGGCATCCATCAGCAAGCGCATTGCATGCTTTTTGTAATCGCTACCTTCGGCCTGACGAACCCGAAGCTGACGCTCCTCCCGATCAAGCCGCTTGCGCAGGTCGCGTAGCCGACGCTCCTGGATCACTGTGTCTTGAGTAACGACGCCGAGGAAGTATGGCATCGTCTCAATGATGGCTGGTGCTTCGTCGGCCTGATCCAAACCATGAAGTAAAGCGGTCTCGTTGTAGATCACGTCTTTGGGGACGAACATGTAAGCAGTTGCATGGCGCACCGTCGGCCGCCATTTTCGGGCACTGCTTTCGTTTGAAGCGTCTGCTACCCCGCCAATACCAAACGCTCGTTCGATAAAGGATTTGCCCGCCTGAAGGGTTGTCGCGCCTTCAAACTCCGTCAACGACGTTGGGATTGGGAGGTTACGCCCGCTGCTGACAAACATCTTGGTGCTGGTGTCTTGTCCCAGAGGTGGAATGACCCTCCCCGTGATCATCTGCGCATCACCCAATACCCATTTTACGCCCACAGCGATACTGTGGCGTTTCACATGGGCAGCAAGCTCACAGACCTTCGATCCCAAGCAATAGTCGATGGCTTTGATCAGCGTCGACTTACCGGTTCCCGACGCACCGGTGATGATGTTTACCTCGCCAAGCTTCAAGTCGAGAATACGAACGCGGCCGCCCTCGCCCAAAAAGAAGATGCTTGAAATGTTCCAACGGCTCATAGCTCAAGCCCCATAAGGTTGAATACCGTCCTTGTTGAGCCCGCCAGGGCAAACCAATGACCAATTCGGTCGATGTTGTCGAAAATTTTCTGAGTATCCTGCGTGAGCTGTACCCTGAGATGCTTGGGTAGAGACGAGGCGCCTGGGGCTACTTTGCCCTCGGTAGTAATGACCAATAAATTGCTGAAACAGGCAAACCTGACCGCCTCCGTAACGATGTCCAACGACCCATTCACCCGATCAGCGAGACGAATCTGAATAACGGGACTGCGACGCATCCACTCCAATAATCCGGTCTTGCGATTTGTGTGATCGAACGTTGAAGTCAGGTCTCCGGACAACGCTAAAGGCAGAGCGGCGTAACACAACGTGATATCTGGCACTGATCCACTTCGGGTGCGATAAGCTCGGACGAAAGCGGCCAGCAGACAAGCGCAATAAGCCGGATTTGTTTCGGCAAAAATGTCATGAGCAATACCCATCGCTCTAATCCTTGAGAAGCTTCAGGTAGTCTGCGTGCCAGCCCACATGAAGGTCGATTGCAAGCACTTGGTAAGTGCCTTGTACGTAGTAATGAGCGCTCCAGCCATGAGCGATGGGCTCTACTTGGTTTGGAGCGAGCTCATGAGTCCAGCGCAGAAGCTCTAATCCCTTTGCTTCTACCTGAGCCGGTTCAAGGTCAGCGCAATCCTCCACCATCTGAGTATGGCGATCAGACCAGCGTTCGGTGAGCACGCTGTCATAGCTCGCGATTGTCGAGCGCATTCGCGGATTATTGTTGATCCAGCTGGACCGCTGCTCTTTGGCCCGCCATTGAGCGCGGATAGCCTTAGCGATATCCGAAGCTCTCCCGTTCACAAGCTCAATTTGGCGGGTCAGCATTCCATCGGGCTCGTAGTCCTCAGGCTGCGTAAAGTTCGTGAACTCAGCAACCAGTGTTCCATCCTCCAAATCCGCGATGATGGAGGATATTTGCTGCTCCATTTCGCTACGCTGAATGACTCGTTCGCGCTTCCCACACAAGCTGAATACAACTTGCTGATCCCACCACTGCAGTAGGCGCTCCGCTGCCTGCTGCCGTTGCAGGCGAGGAATGATATGCAACCGCCTGGCAACCTCAGCAGGTATTTGTCCGATGGTCCTGCTGTCTTGTTGAATAATCACTCGACGCAACAGGCTCAACCTAGCGCTGGGTTCAAGTTTAAGAAAAGCATCGCACCCTGGCCCCCGAGCAGTATGTGGAAGCTTGATACCCGCCTCCTTAGCCTTGGCCCGCTCGGCAATTACGCGATCGGCTTCCTCTTCCATCGCCAACAGCAGGGCTTGGCGGTCACTGTTCGGATCGCACAAAGCGGCTAGCGGCGAATCAACTGGTACCTTGCCAACTGAAACAAGGTGGAACGTAGTATCTGCGAGGGAAACAAGAGGCAGGACGTCGATCCAGACCTTGATGGTTTTCCAGAACGCTACGGATCCGAGAGTGACTGCGGGAGGATTGCTCTGAATAGAATGCTTGAGCTGAAACAGCAGGCTTTGTCCGTTGACCTTTAGCTCCACATCGTCTAATCGCTCCACCGCTACAGCGGCCTCGCTAGTCATCTGCGAAATGAGAGTCAGTAACGCAAACTGGCTCTGAAAATAAAAACCAAGCGCTGCCGCTGTCGCTTCATGAAGCACGTTTGTTCCAGTGTTATCTGTCAACCTCTCCAGCGCCTCCCTCTGCTGCGTTTGATTCAAACTACTGCACTGAAAATGGTAACAGAGTGCCATCAGCGAATGCAGCCTAGACACACACTGAACCGTCCAGGGAACTCACTCATCGGTGCGCTATCCCTCCAGCTTGGCCAGGCAGAAGGCGCCAAATCCGGATCAGTAGGGGCAGCCAATCAGAATAGGTAATAGCACCATCGCCTGGATGCGAGAATCCGATAGCCTGGCGGCCACCACCCGTTCCATTGCAACCATACCCAACGGTTCTGCCGCCCGGTGGTCAGGCGAACGCGCGGAGTTTCAACGCACAACTGCCTCTCAACCTAAGGACATCAAACAAATAGCCTGTTCTCGCCCACATTTCGTGATCTAATACCCATCCTGTATCAGACACCCGGCGAATGCATCAAAGGTCGACCAACATCGGCACCTGGATCCACCACTCACAAAGTGAAGACGAGCGAGCAAAGTGGGACAAGCTCTAAATCTCCCTTATCGGCTGCCACCTCTCAAACCAGGATTTCTGATTAAAGGCCACGGAAGAAGCTCAAGTAGAGCCATCTGAAGCAAGGAACGGAACGGATGAGCCAGAAGGCAAACGATACTCAACCTATCAGGATAGACTGAGGTTGGGTTTGATGACACCTCCATCGAAACGGTCTATCAAGCGACATATTCAAACCCTCGGTTTATTGGCTCATCGGTATAATGCCGATGCAGCTACGCTCGTAGGGACGATTTTGCACCTATGGTGCAAAATTGAGTGTCCCGCTCTTCCTAAATCGTCCCTACCTTACTCAGAGGCGTTGGCTTCCAGGCAGGAAATCGTCACATTCGTCGCAGTGCTGAGCCAGCTCGGCTTCCTCGACGCCACGTACTGGCTCAGCTCGTCCTATGCGATGCTTACCGAAGAAGGCTATCGCAAGAAGCTGGCAATGTTCTTTACGCCTGTGTCGCTAACGAAAGGACTGCTCGACGACTTAGCCGACCAAGGTACCGATTTTGGACGCCTTTCCTTCATGGATCCAGCCTGCGGAGGGGCGGCGTTCCTGGCCCCGATCGCACTTCGCATGCGAGCAGCATTGGTGGCCGAAGGGCTACCTCCTCTCAGGTTGCTCAAGCATGTCGAGGAGCACCTCTACGGCACCGATTTAGACAAAACGTTGTGCGAGCTATCCAAGCACTTTCTGTGTATGGCTCTGCACGCCGAAATTCAAGAGACAGGCTATATCCCAACATTCAACGTTCAAAATGTGAACTCACTAACCGAGCTGTCCACCAACTTAGGCAAGATCGACGTCGTTGTCTGCAACCCCCCATACCGTAAGATGAGGGCCGAGGAGCTTGAACCTTTGCGGGCCACCTATTCGGACGTTATCGAAGCACAACCTAACCTTTATTGCTTGTTTATCACTCTCTGCGTGCGTCTTCTGCGTAACGGCGGACGTGCTGCGCTCGTCACACCGACTAGCTTTCTTTCTGGCCAATACTTTAGCCGATTACGCCAATTCCTAATACGCAACACCGACATTGAACACATTGGCATGATCAGCGATCGAAAGGGCGTATTTATCGATGTCGAGCAAGAAACCGCGATGACCATCTTGCATCGACGCGCCGAAGAGGATCGCATGCAGGTTCGAGCTAACGTTTCGGTGGTGTCTGCCACAGGCCAATATAGAAGTGTTGGCGAATGTCTGCTTCCAAACGCCGGAGCTGTATGGCCCATTCCGCGCTCTACCGAAGACGTAATTCTTGTAAAAACCATCAGCTCGTTCAAGTTTCGTCTAACGGATTATGGCTACAGAGTGCGTATCGGGGCCTATGTCTGGAACCGCGACAAACGACCTAAGTTCGAGTCGCTTCGGGATGCGCAGGAGGCAGGTGCTTACACAGCCATTCCACTGCTGTGGTCAAGAGATATTATTGCCGGAGGAATTGTCCAGCCAGAAGTTATCTCCACCTACAACGGCGAGCACCGCTTTGTTGATATTGGCAATAAGAAGTGCCTATCGGTAATTAAATCTCCTTGTGTGGTAATGCAGCGGGTGACATCGAATGACCAACCCCGCCGCCTCGTCGCCGCTGCTGTATCACCGTCTATTTTTACTACATACGGCGGCTTTATCGGTGAAAATCACGTAGTGATCGTTGAGCAAGTAACTGATAAACCAGCGTTACCTCCAACGAAGTTGGCAGAGCTCCTAAGCACATATGCGGTGGATCGCTATTTCCGGTGTATTTCTGGGGCCACCAACGTCTCAGTTTTCGAGCTAAGCCAACTTTCGCTACCAGATCCGATAGTGCTTAAAGAGGCTCTGATTAATGGGAGCACCTTGGATCAAGCTGTGAATGACTCCTTTCAACTTATATCTAAGAGTTGAATAGACAAGGCCAGGAGGGCTGCTAATGAGCCATTTCAAATCTATAGCAGAACGCTTGGCAGACCAAGCCAAAGCCCGAGAGAAGCTCTCGGAACTCGCGCGCAAGATTTCGGCACGAAAATTTGATTCTAAGCAGCAAACGCCAAAGCCCAACACTGTTGCGCCTGCACCGCTTTTACCTATTGTCTCTCGGGAGCCGAGCATACCGCGTCCGTGGGCTCATGTACGCGCTGGAAGCGCACATGTGGATTATCAATTGAGATCGACTGATGAGTTTATTGCTCAACAACCGTGGACGAATGAGCTCGTTAGTACACTGCTAAGTGCCGCGGACGAAGGAGGCATCACCCTTTGCTTGATCTGGCCGTCCAAAATGACTTCATTACCTGTCTTACATGCTCTGGCCAACATCGAGCGAGTATTTGCTACGGACTTACGTGGACTTCGGACCCTAATGTACCCCGCCACTCACGCGTGCCGAACCTCTCTTCATAGCGTGCTCGTAGAAAAAACGCAGCTGAGCGATTTCTTCCGAACCCTGTGGGCGGTTCAACCCAACGGATCCGTTTCTCAAGTGAGTAGCACTACGTCGCCGGCTTTTCTCGCTGCGCTGAACGCTATTAACGATATTCGAAACTATCACCCTGAGCTACCTAACCCATCGCTCGCTGAACTTGTTCCAACCTTCGTTTTCGATCCCGCCAAACGTGCCTGGACAACGACAGTTACCAACCCACTCGAACGGACTCTGTCAAAAGTTGATCGCCTCGCAAACCGGCGTGACCTTCGTCAGAAGGTCAGCTCCGAGTGGAGTGAGCCAGACAAGGCACCAGGCGCACTGATGGCCATGCACTACATGGCCAGAAAGGGGGCGTGGCGAACCGCGCTCACCACGCCCGCGTTAAAGGGCCAGGGGCGCCCGGAACTCTTGCTACTCGACGCCACCAGCGCCGCTAACAATACGAGCTCTTCCGCCGTCAAGCGTATCCCTGATTTCTTGCTCTTCACACGCGAGAATGGCTTCGCAGATACCGGGGCAGTTATTGTTACAGACGACCCGAAGACGTTTTTCATCCTTCAAGCACGGCTCAGTAAATTCAAGCTGATATTCTCTACAAAGGAGTGGGCCGTTGAAGCCAGCGATGTACTGCTCTCAGCGCATCCCGTTGCTCCAGATTGGGTACCGGCTCAGCGCAGCAGCTCGAATTTCAATGTGAGCATCGTTGACCGGGACGCCTCCCAGCTCGCGCTAGCATTCCAACGTCTGACTGCGTCAGCAGGCAGTGAGGAGAGCCCGGTCTATCAGGCACTACTCGACGCCTGTCTGTACGTCCTACGCCTGTCGAACATGCCAGCGGGATACACCGACCTGACGACTGCGTCGGCGGAAGCCGGCGAAGGCGACTACGGCAGCCAGCAGAATGCCTGGACGCCCGTGAAGCTCAAACTCGCTGCGGCACTGGACTCCGGCGCGCTAAATAAGGTGCGCGATGCCGTTGAACGAGCCATCGCCCGAGCCGAAAAGCTCATCGACGACTGGAACGATGCCACTCCGATGGCGTCACGCGTGCTGGCCGAAGTACAAAAGCATGCAGTTGCCGACCGACAGGGCATCTCGCTGGTGCTGCCGAACAACCGATATGTGCTGCTGGCACAACGTTTTCTCAAGCGGAAACTAGAAGCGGATTGGGCGGCAGCCGACGAGCGCATCGAGTGGCACACGTTGTCCACCGTTGGCAAGACGCTAGCCAGCGACCGTACGGGTAAGCATTTCACCTTCGTTGGCATCAATCCCGACGTGCTACGCATTCTGATAACGCATCCAGAAATGCCGCACGGCTCAGCCGTGCTCGTAGCCTATCGCCAGGCCGAATCAACCCTCACGACGCTCACCAGCATTAAGGAAGTGAGGGCGTTCAAGGCCTACCGGGACCGAATCAACCTGTTGGCGCAGGAACTCGAGCGACGCCTCGCAGACGTGCCAAATCCTCTGGTCATCGGCAAGTTGCGGGAGATGTCCCTCACCTTCACGTTTGAAGACAACAGCCAGAGCGGCGAGCAGGCATATTACAAGTTTGAACTGGAAGGAGGCGGTAGGTCGTACGCCGCCGGATGGGTCTACCGTCACATGCCTGATGAAGACCCGCCGTTCCGCCGCGCTGCCGCTAGCGCCATTCAGCCCGGCGACTTCATCTTCGACATGAGCGACGAATTGCGCGCCAAGCTGGAGTCGTCACTGCAGATGAACAATGAAGACGTCAGCTCTGTGGTGGACCCTGTCCGCATGCTGCTCAAGCTTTACCACGACGACGTACAACGGCGCTGCGCGTTGATGTTCACTTCCACGAAGCGCTCTGCGTTGGCGCGCGAGATTCACGCCAAGATGGTTGAGCTGGACCCCAAAGCGGCGGACTGTCGGCCTGGTCGCGTGTATTACTGGCTGGCCCTGCAGGCGAAGGACGACACGCGGCCCCATGCTGCCCAAGATTCCAAGTATTTCAAAGTCTTCTGCAAGGCCTTGGGTATCACCGACGAGGCTGCTGAGCAGCACTGGGGCTTCGTTCGCAATGCGCGGCGTTTGAACCAGTGCCTGGGGCGAGAACTGGTCGCCCGATACGCCGAGATTCTTTTCCAGCCCGAGAGCGCGGCGACGTATCGTAAGGTACCCGAAGACGTCATCCGGCAGTTACAGCAAGAGGCGTTACGCTGCATCTATCGCGTCGAACACATCGTGCCTCCGCCGGCGCGCTTGATCACAAGCTAGAAGGGAGAGACAAGTGCCCATCCTCAGTAAGAACCCCCGCGACATTCATCCGGCCTACAAGGAGGCGGTGGTCGACAGCCTACTCAACGGGCTTTCGGCGCGACTGGCTGGCCGCGGTGACTTCTACAAGGTCATCTATGCAGCCAAACCCAGCGCGGCGCTGATGTCCGAATTCATCGTGCCGATGCCAGCCGAAGAGCGCGGCGGCGACGAGGAAGCGGATCCCATCCATATCAGCGCGCATGGCATGGACTTCCAGATCCGTTCGGCGGCCACGGATACCACGCTGGGCGTTTCGGTGATGGGTGCCGTGTACGTCCGCATTCTCCCAACCGAGGATGATGTGAAGCCTGGGGGTAGGCTGGAAGCCACGTTCCCGCTGACCCGGGAGGCCCGCGCCGACATCCGTAGCAAGGTCAAGGACGCGCTGGGCAAGCTCGCCACTGAGCTGTCAGGCGGCAAGACGCACCCAGAGTGGGCCACGAGGAGCTATGACGCTCGCAAGGCCGTGTACGAGTCAATGGGCTTGCCGTTCGACAACCAGCTAGACCGCACTCCGGCAGAGGAAGACGCCGAGGCAGAGGACACAGACGCTGAAAATGGCGAGAACGGGGAAATACGTCCCGCTCAAGAGGTTGCCGTTGGTCTGTCCACGCCAGACGACTTGGCGGACGATATCCCTCCCCCGCCGAAGTGGCTCAGACTCGATCTTACCCTGCCCTCCTTCGAGTTCACACCGGCGACTGCCGAAGCAGATGCCAAGACGGCAACTGATGAGCTGAATAAGGCTATCGCCAAGCAGCTCGCGGACTGGGCGGCCAACTCGGACCCGGAAAACGGTGGGAAGCTGTGGGGATATCGCCGAGCACGAGTCCGGCCATCCGACGTGCGCAATTGGAAAAGCTTTCTGGAACGGGTACGCGCCTCGGCCCTGGCGGTCATCGTGCCGCAGATTGAGCTGCGCTGGGTCGTTCAAGCTCTACCCGATCCCGTCGATGCAACGCGCATGACAGTCCACTTGGCGCTGGAGAATTGGACCGCGCCGCTCACCAATACCAACTTCAAGGAGCTGGAACCCTCGCTCTTCCAGGTACAGGTGATCGCCTCGGTGCCGGCTGCTGACCACCAGTTCCTCCACTTGGACCGGGTCAGACCGTCCTACCGGTACAACAAGTACCTCAAGTACCCCGCACTGGGGTTCAATGGCGGCGTCACTCTGGCCGTCGACGGCGCGCAGCACCGACTGACCACAACATGGGCGCCGCGTTACGTGCTGCCTCGAATTATCCCCACCGATGGCACCGTTGAACGTAACATCTCAAAACTGTCGCAACCCGACTGCCTGGCTAGCCTGAAGCCGCTCATCACGGCCTACGAGGATTGGCTGACCGAGGTCGAAACGCATCCGGTGGACCAAGGCCTCAACGGGCCGAAAGCCGCCGAGCAACTGGCGGCCGAGAAGGAGAAGCTGCACTCGGACCTCGCGGCCTGGCGCAGTGAGCTGGGAGCCATCCGGTGCGGTCTGGAAATTTTGGAGAAGTCGCGCGCAAATTGGAGTGGGCCTGGCGTCCAGAAGTCGCCACTTGGCATCCCATTCGAGGCATGGGTGTCGATGAATACCGCCATGGCCAAGGTAGGCAAGTCGAAGGGCTATGACGAGTGGAGGCTGTTCCAGCTCGCGTTCATCTTGGCGTCTGTCCCCGCTTTCGCGACGCGCATCTCCGAGTTCCATAGCTTCTACACTCCCGACGTTGCTCAGCATGCTAACGCCGTGACGCTGCTGTACTTCTCAACCGGTGGTGGCAAGTCCGAAGCCTTTCTGGGCCTGCTCGCATTCGTGCTCTTCCTCGACCGCCTCAGGGGCAAGCATCGGGGCGTGTCGGCACTAATGCGCTACCCGCTGCGCCTACTCACCCTGCAGCAAGCACGCCGCACCTTCACCACGATGGGCGCCGCTGAAGAGGTTCGCCACTCCCGCGGGTATCCAGGCGAGCCGTTCTCGCTCGGATTCTGGGTGGGCGGCAGCAACACGCCAAATTGGCACTCCGAGGACGGCTACAGCGAAGTTCCTTCCGACGCCGAAGTTCCCCCTAACACAGAGGCCAAGCACAAGGACGTTCAACCCTACAAAAGCGCCCGCGAGCGCTGGCTAAAGCTATCGACGTGCCCGTTTTGTGGCAACAAGGACGGTAGCCTACTGGCGCTGCGCCGTCACTCGGGCACTGGTGCGAACGCGATGGGGCACTATTGCACTGCGCCAAAGGAGAAATGCTCCTGGAATGCTCGCTTCGCCACTCCCACGCCGTTGCCCTTCTACATCGTCGACGAAGATATCTACGACCTAGCTCCGTCGGTCCTTCTAGGCACAGTCGATAAGCTCGCCGCCATCGGCCAGTCGCAAGGGACTATCCGCAAGTTCTTCGGCATGTTCGGTTTGGCTCCGCTGGTCGAGACCGGCAGTGAGCGTTTGTATGTGCCGATAAAGCCCAAGGACTGGGATGGCCACCCGGGCGCCGGAACGCGCGCATTGTTTCCGTCCTTTGCGTCTGGAGAGAAGCGATTCTTTGACCCTTTTCCCTCCCTTCTGATTCAGGACGAGGCGCACCTGCTCGACGAATCCCTGGGGACGTTCTCCGGACTCTTTGAGTCTGCTTTGGAGGCCGCACTTGACCAGCTTGCGCCATTACTGAAGGGACAGCTGTCGTGTGAGCCCGACTCGTCGGTGCGCCGAAGAATCAAGGTCATCGCCGCATCGGCCACGGTCAGCGAGCCACAGCGCCAAATGGCCAACCTCTACCAGCGAGACAACACCATTCAGTTCCCATACCCGGGACCAACCCTATACGACTCGTTCTACGCAACGCCCTTACCACCCGACGCTACACCGGACGATATCGAACGCGCAGCCATCCCCGTCGATAACGTGGAATTGCGCAGCCACTGGGCGCGCGTCTACGCCTCAGTCCTTACCAATGGGCACCGCCACACCGTTGCGATGGCCTCTGTGCTCGGGCACTACCACGTGATGCTTACTCGGCTGTACGAGCGCCTGCGCAGCGAGGATCCGACTATGGAAGAGGCCGCGCGTGCCGAGCTGATTCGATGGGTATCGCCTGGCCCTCTGCAGGCGCAGTTTGTTCGTTTGCTTACCAATGCGGACGCCGCGACGCTGCTCACGCTGGTGGACCTGCACCGCATCGCCCTGACCTATGTCACCAACAAGAAGGGTGGCGACCAGGTCATTGATACCGAGAAGGTCCAGTTCGAGAAGCTTCACCACACCGAGGGTTATACTGACCAGGCCTTGAGTTCGGAGCTCATCTCAGGCGCGGTGTCCGCCGCTGACATCCAGGACATCGTCCGGCGCGCAGAGACCCGCGTTGGCATCAACAAGCCATTCCCGGAGCTGAACAACACCCTTCGATCGGTCATCGCTACCTCTGCCATCTCGCATGGTGTCGACGTAGAAGAGTTCAATGCAATGTTTTTCGCGGGCATCCCGTCAGACATCGCGGAGTACATTCAGGCATCGTCGCGCGTGGGTCGCACACACGTGGGCTTCTCGTTGTTGGTGCCGGTGCCGCAGCGGTATCGGGACCGCTTCGTGCTAGAGATTCACGACATTTTCCACCGGTTTCTTGAGCGGATGATTTTGCCGGCCGCGGTTGACCGATGGGCCGAGAAAGCCCTCGTGCGGGTGATGCCTAGCTTCTTCCAGGAGTACGTATGCGGCATGAACGCCATCGAGCACCTATGCGCATCAGACGACGATAAAAAGCGCAACAGCCCTACGTTTGCGATGGCATCCGACGTGCGTGACTTCCTTGCAGTGCCAGCAAACATGAAGGCCACCGAGGCTTTCATGGAGAAGGCCCTCGGTCTGTCCTTCTCTCCTTCGCCGGAGGGTAAAAACTACTACCGCTCGCTGCTCAAGGAGCAGCTCACACACTACCAACAGGACCTTGGCGTCGACCGGCTCGTCAACGGCACTCGCTTGGTCCAGTTCTTTGCAGCGAGGAACAGCCTGCTACGTCCGATGACATCGTTGCGCGATGTGGACCAACCTGGCCTCATCCATGAGTCCAGCACCGACGCGTCATACAAGCGCGTAGCCGACGGAATGACGGCTCGTGCGATGACTTTCATTCGGCGAGGCTCCGGCGCCGACATCGACTCGACGGATAACGCTACGGAGTCGCGGAGCTGAGGGAGAAGCATGATGGCCAAAGCCAAAACGATGAACCGCTCTCGCAATCAACTTGCGACGGCCTACGCACCAGAAAGCTTTTTCACCTTTGAAGGAGGGATGGGCGCGTGTATCGCTCGCTCATCGGCCGGTGAACCCATTCAGCTGTCGGATTCAACTATGGACCTAGTGTTCGAACGAATGAACGAACTGGGACGCGCCTGGTTCGATGCCGCCTCGTCCGCACGCGATGGTGATCCAACGAAACCACGCATCCTGCCCGCGCAATGCGTCTATGAGGCCTTGCTTGACCCTACAAAAACGGAGTTCCAGCTACCGGGGCAGGACCGCTTCTATCTATGCAGACCTTCGCACATGGAGTACACCCCGGCGCCATTGACGTTCGTGTGTCGCACCTGCGGGATGTTCCAGGACTATGAGACCCTTGCCGAGCTGGACAAGGACCTGGGGAACCTTACGCCCGAGCACTGCCCCAACCCGAAAAACAAGGGCCAATGCGACTGGGATCAGTTGGATGTCATCTTCGTACACTGGTCTGGCCATTGGGAGGCGGCCTTCCCGGGCCAATGGCATTGGAGCGACCGCGATGCCAAGGTCGTCAAGCGCCGCGACAACTGCGTCTGCGGGAGCTATCTGTTCAAATTAAATCGGCGCTCCGCTGGTATTGGCGATTGGTTCTTCGAATGCGCCGCCTGCGACAAGCCCCTGTCACCTAAGTGGCTACAGAACGACCGCGACACCTTGCGCATCCTCGGCCCCGCGATGGGCCCGGATCGGTTGACCGAAGTGCGGATGCAGGCAACGCCTTATCGCGCATCGAGCGCGTATTACGTCAAGTCAGACCTGTTCATAGACTTCAAGGACGGCAGCCACCAGCTGCTAACTCGACTGCGTCCAGGGCGGGAGGCGGAGCTCAAGGACTTCGTCGCGAAGCAATATGGCTTTGCTGCGCAGCCCATCACGGACGAGGATGTGCAGAAGGCATGCGCAGGCAATCCGGAATGTGTCAAGGACTTGGCGGACTACCTGGCAGCTGTGGAACAGATTCGTACACTTGAGGGGTTCGCCGAACCGGTGCGTACAACGCTCAATGGTGCCATCGCGATGGCTTACACCAGTCGGCAGCGGATTCTGGAGGATCTTCGCCGACGACAAATCTTGCTTCCCAAGGTTGATCTTCCAGTGGCAGTTGTCTCGAATCTTCGAAACAGGCAGTCGGCGTTCGCATCCAAGTTCGACCCTTTCCGCCTTGCCATCGAGCATGCGGCGCTGAAGAGCACGCGCCTGGACGTGGAAACGCGGACCAACGGGAAAAAACCATATGTATCCTTCACGCGGCTGGACGAAGACCTGGCGCCAGAAGACAAAGACAAGACGGAACAGTTACAAAGCAACACGCGCGCCTTGTTCGACAAGCTGGGCCTGGATGACATGGGGCTCATCCGCGAGTTCGACCTGTGCCGCTTTAGCTTCGGCTATTCGCGGATGGAGCCGACGCCAATCCTGCGGGAGAAGCGTGGTATGGACATGCCAGTTCGCCTCAACCTATTCCCGCCAGTGAAGCAAAACGACAGCTATAGGTTCCCCGTTTACGTAGTGCAGCAGGGCAACGAGGCCATCTATGTGCGGCTCAAGGAAGAACTCGTTCTCGAATGGCTACTCAGCTTAAATTGCCCAGACATGTTCACGCTGAATCCGGGCGAGAGGATTGGTGCAGGCCTGTTGGGGGCTGCTCAGTCGATGAGTCCTTTCCTGGACAACCTGCCAGAAACCACGGCGCCGCCGGTCTACTTCTATCTGTACACCCTGCTCCACAGCTACTCGCACCTTCTGATGAAACACGTGTCGGAGTATTCCGGCTTGGATCTGGGCTCATTGGGCGAATACATCTTCCCGGCTGACCTGGCGTTCGTTGTCTACCGCAATGGCACGACTATGGACCTGGGTAACCTCTCAGCTCTTTGGCGCAATGCTGGCACGGAAATGCTGACCGCCATGTTGAGTTCTAAGGCAACGCAGTGCGGGACGGGATCACTGTGTACTGAGCGCGGAGGCTCCTGTCCAGACTGCGTGATGATGCCGGAGACGTCCTGCGTTGCTGGCAACAAGCTGCTGTCGCGGTCGATCCTGCGATCGATTGGTGGCAAGCCTCGTCTCGATAAACGAGGAGCGCCGATTCGGGGTTACTTGGACATGGTTAAGCTGTAGGTGTCGATGGTGTTACAGCCTTCTGCCTCGACGCCCCGTCTCATTCCATCGGTCTTCCGATGCGTTATCCAGGTGTCCAAGCTAGCCCCCTGGAAATCTCTGCAACCCGCCCTCGATCCTCCAGCCAGCCACATGGTGTCCACTTATCTTGTTGGACACCTTTTACCCCCTCGCGGAGGCCTTCCGTGCCAGGCCAACACCGTCCTAGATCCTCAAGGCGCAGTCTTCGGGGGGCTCAGCCTGCTACCGTCCTCGGCTGCCGGCATGGCCTTGAGCTACGGCATCAGCACTAATCTCCTGCACAAATGGATTCGTCGTAGCAGGCACAGCTGGCCGCCGTTCCCTTCGACTTCATACTGAGCCTGCCAGCTATTCCCTGTACGTTCGATATCGGCTTCTGAAGCGACTTTAATACCGTTAGGACCGGCTGAGCTTTAGCACAGCATGAGCTCCACGCCCAACTTCGCCAACGAGATTTAACCAAGTTTCAGACCTGAATCATTTAAGGGAAGACGGGTGCGTATTGCCCTCTTCAGCCCTTCCCTTCTCAGGAGTCTGAACGATGTCGATTAACTGCCCTTCCTGTAACGCTTCACGCGTCACAACACGCAACCATGCCCGCAAAATCGGTGGCGCAGCCGGTGCTGTAGGTGGAGCCGCAACCGGCGCGGCGAGCGCTGCAGCCGGAGCGCAGAGTGGTGCCGCCCTGGGCGCGGTTGCTGGCCCCATCGGAGCGGCCTTGGGCGGCCTGGCTGGTGCCATCCTGGGCGGCTTGGCTGGCGGCGCCGTCGGCAGCCTCGCCGGTGCACGCATGGGTGAAGAAATCGATGCCCGCGTGCTCGATAACTTCGAGTGCCATGCCTGCGGCCACGTCTTTTCCCTCAGCGACCAGTAATCCTGCCTACCAGGCGCGCCACGCGCCTTCATTCACTCCCATTCCCACCGACTCGGCACTCGACTGCCGGGCGATAGCCAGTTCCGCTGGCAAGGAGATCTGTATGGCTCACCTCATCGAGCAAATGGCCTACGTCGGAGCCACCCCGTGGCACGGCCTGGGTAATCAACTTACCCAAAAGCAGCCCCTTAAAGTCTGGCAGCGCGAAGCCGGTATGGACTGGCAGATCCTGGAAAGCCCTGTTCATTTCAAGTCAGACGCGATTGGCCATCTCGGCACGATCCACTCGTTCCCCGAGTAGAAGGTATTGTTCCGTTCGGATACCAAGGCGCCGCTGTCGGTGGTCTCCCAGCGCTACCACACCGTGCAACCGCGCGAAGTGCTGGAGTTCTACAGGGACCTGACCGAGGTCTCCGGCTACGAGCTGGAAACTGCGGGGGTACTCAAGGGCGGTCGCAAGTTCTGGGCGCTGGCGCGTACCGGCCAAGGTGCAGCGCTCAAGGGTAACGATCAGGTCAACGGCTATCTGCTGCTGGCTACCTCCTGCGACGGCACACTGGCCACCACCGCAACCCCGACCACGGTGCGCGTGGTGTGCAACAACACTCTGACCGTCGCCTTGGACGGCACTACTCGCGCGATCAAGGTGCCGCACAACACTCGCTTCGATGCCAAGGTGGTGAAGAAACAGCTCGGCATCGCCGTCTCGCAATGGGACGACTTCATGTACCGCATGCGCGCGCTGGCCGAGCGTAAGGTGCAATGGCATGAGGCACTGGGCTTCTTCATGAACGTCATGTGCGAGACCAGCCCGACCGGTGCGCTGCCGGAACAACTGCCCAACGAGCGCGCCCTGCGGAAGGTACAGGAGCTGTATGAAAGTCGTAGTCGCGGCAGCCAGCTGGACTCGGCACGCGGCACCGCCTGGGGCCTGCTCAATGCCGTCACCGAGTACGTCGACCACGAGCGCCGTGCACGCAGCAACGAGTACCGCATCGACTCGGCCTGGTTCGGCCAAGGCGCGCAGATCAAGCAGCGCGCCTTGAACGCCGCGCTGCTGCTCGCCGCTTAAGCCTCTATCACATCAACCCTCGCGCCCGGTCAGCCCAGTGCTGGCCGGGCGTTTTTATGTCTGCAGGTGAGCAACATGAAAGCAACGTCACTGAACAGCAGCACCCGCAAGAAACGCCCTGCCCTGCGCCTGGTCAGCACCAAGGAGCTGCCGCGCGAGGACTGGCTGCAAATCCGCAAGCAAGGTATTGGCAGTTCGGATGCGGCAGCAGCGGTCGGCCTCAATCCCTACAAATCGCAGCTGGAACTGTGGCTGGAGAAAACCGGCCGCGACACCAAACTGCCGAAGACCGATCCGCATGATGAGGAAAGCCCAGCCTACTGGGGCAACGTACTCGAGCCTATCGTGGCCTGGCACTACAGCAAGCGCACAAAGAACCGCGTGCGGCGCATCAACGCCGTGCTCCAGCATCCGGATCCGGAAATGTCCTGGATGTTGGCCAACATCGACCGTGAGGTGATCGGCGCTGACGATGTGCAGATCCTCGAATGCAAGACTGCCGGCATAAACGGGGCACGCCTCTGGAAAGAGGGCGTGCCTGAGTATGTGCAACTACAGGTCATGCACAGCTCGCTGTCACCGGCAAGCAGGCGGCTGATGTGGCTGTACTGCTCGGCGGTCAGACGCTGGAGATTCACAGAATCGAGCGGGACGAGCAGATGATCGCGCGGCTCGTCGAGCTGGAGCGCAGGTTCTGGCAGTACGTGGAAACGGACACACCGCCACCAGCCGATGGCTCGGCATCCGCTAAAATGGCCCTACGTTGCCTCTACCCGGAAGACAACGGCCAGGTCGTCGACTTCAGCAGCCATGCCGGACTGACCGCAGCCTTCATCGAGCTGAAAGCCGTTCGCCAGTCGATTGCCGACAAGGAGAAGCGAGAAGCCGAGCTCAAGCAGATGTTGCAGCAAGCCATGGGTGACGCCAGCCGGGCTGAGTTCGCCAGCGGTTACCTCAGTTGGCGCAAGGCCAAAGACAGTCTTGGCTTGGACGTCACTCAGCTACTCAAGGACAAACCTTACCTACAGGCCAAGTACCCGCTGCTGAAGCCCGGCGCGCGGCGCTTCTTGGTCGGCTGAATCCGGCTGTTTCCATCCGTTCCCTCCCCCTTGGCCAGTCCATGCAGTTCGCGCTGCACGGCTGGCCTTTTTTCGTTTCCAGGAGAACATCCATGTTGAAAGGTCTGGCTCTGACGCCCCCAGTGATTGGGCGCATCTCGATCGGCAAGGTCGTCGAGAGAAACGGCAAACGTCTGCCGGAGAAAGACGATCAATTCACCATCACCTCCCAGGTGCAAGGTAAGGATGGCTGGTTACTGCATCCACTAAACGACCAGCTGCGCCAAGGCAAAGAGGACAAGCTGCGCAGCATCCCTATCCGTCTGATGTTCAACGAACCCGAGCTCAACTTCCGCGCCGACTACACCCTGTTCGATCGGCAAACCGGACGCCCGGTTTGTGTGGGCAATGGGGAAACCTGCAAGCGCATCGGCCAGGATGGAATCCAGACACTGCCGTGTCCCTCGCCCGATGCCTGCCCACTGGCCAAAGGGGGCGCCTGCAAGCCGTATGGCCGACTAAACGTGGTTATCGGCGATGAGGATCCGCTTGGCAGCTTTGTGTTCCGTACCACCGGCTTCAACAGCATCCGCACCCTCGCAGCACGCCTGAAATACTTCCAGGCGATCTCAGGCAATCGTCTGGCTTGCCTGGCATGGGAGCTGCGCCTGTGCGGTAAATCCACCCGGCAAAGCCATGGCACGCCAATCTTCTACGTGGACATCACGCTGCGTGGCGGCATGAGTGTGGAGGAGAACCTGCTGGCCGCCAAGCAACTGGATGAGGCCCGTCAAGCGGCCGGCTTCGACCAGCACGCGCTCGATAGCGCCGCGCAGCAAGGGCTGGGCAATGGCGCCTTCGAAGACAACGAAGAGGACAGCGGCGCGATTGTCGATGAGTTCTTCCCGCTCACCGAACCAGCGCCCACCACCAGCGAGCCTTCACCCCCACAACGCACAGCCCTGGCCGCCAAGCTGGAATCGCTCAGCAGCGAAGCGAGGCCCTAAGTCTCAGGAGGTTCTTCATGGAAACACGATGCCTGATTTGCGAATCGACGCTCGTGGTCACCAAGGCGCAGGCGCAAGCCGTCTCTCTACTGCTGGGAACGCTAGGCGGCTTCTTGGAGGGCTGTTCGGAGATGCCCGTGCAGAGCGACACGCACCAAAACCGCGATATCGGCGACACGTTTCAAATGGGGCTCGAACGGCTTACACGCGCCGTAGAAAGCGCAACCTCTGGATGCGCCCAGGGCTGGGAATTTGCCCAAGACGTTCAGCGTTATCACTTCGGGGAATTCGAGTGCCTTTGCCTGCGCTGTGGTGCACGTTTCGACCAACAG
>NZ_BDAC01000037.1 GCF_002091635.1 Pseudomonas indica NBRC 103045
ATGGGGCTCCGCGACAGAAGTGATGCGTGGTAATGGTCACCATCAGCGATATCGATTGCTGCGCAAAGGCCCGTTGTAGAAGGGTTCTTGCCGATTTTCAGAGGGATTTTGCAAGGCGGGGCGTATCGGAGGATCGGTGGGATCGATACATCGGGTCCTGGAAAAAGCCCTGGCGGTCGACCTATCCATCGCATAAGAAAAAGGCCGCTCGCAGGGGGACGTGAGCGGCCTGAAAAACGCCGGTGGGAGCAACCGCGCACCGGAGTAGGGCAGGAGAAGATCCGTTACAGGATCGACAACGGGTAATCGACGATCAGGCGGAATTCGTCGTGATCGCCTTCCGCCTGGTCGGTGTTGCCACGGTGCCAGGCCTGGCGGATGCGGAACGACAGGTCCTTGGCCGGGCCGGTCTGCACCACGTACTTGGCTTCGAGGTTGGTCTCGTGGTGCTTGCCGTCCTCGCCGTAGCCGTAGTCGCGATAGGGGCTGTCGGCGGCCATGTCGGTGCCGTCGATGCCGCGGCCGTTGGCATAGCGTGCCATGAAGCTCAGGCCGGGCACGCCGTAGGGCTGCATGTCCAGGTCGTAGCGGGCCTGCCAGGAGCGTTCGTTGGGGCCGTTGAAGTCCGAATACTGGATCGCGTTGGCGAGGAAGATCGAATCGCCGCCCGCGCCGGGTCCGTTGTCGCCGAAGCCGATGTAGTCGAACGGCGTATCGCCATGGACCTTCTGGTAGGCGAGGGTGACTTTGTGCGCGGCGAGGAAGCTATAGGAAGCCGCCAGCGACCAGGTGGTATTGCTGATCTCGCCGGCTTCGGCGCGGCCTTCATCGTTGGTGCGGTAGATGTTGAAGTCGAAGCCCAGCGCCTGGTCGTCGGCCAGGGGCAGCACATAGTTGGCGTTGGCGTAGTACTGGCGCCAGATGTCCTCGAACTCGGAGCCGTAGAGCGACACGCTGAGGTTGTCGGTCAGGGCATAGTTGCCGCCGACGAAGTCCACGCTGTCGGCGGTGACGTTGGCGTAGGTGGCGTACAGCTCGCCCTTGGAGCTGGTAGTGGTCGGGCCGTTGCCGGCGGTGAAATGCCCGGCTTCCAGGTCGAGGCCGTCCAGCTCGCTGCTCAGCAGGTGGAAGCCGCTGGCGGTCTGCGCGATCAGGCGGGTGCCACCGGCGGCGAACACCGGGGCGGTGGGCTGCATCTCGCCCCATTTCAGCAGCGTCTTGGAGACGCGTACCTTGAGCGCACCGCCGGTGTGGCCGTAGTCGTCTTCCGGGGAGCCGTCATTGTCCACCGGCAGGTTGCCGGTGCCTGTGGTGCCCTTGCCGCCATCCAGTTTCAGGCCCAGGTAGCCGAAGGCATCGACGCCGAAGCCCACCGTGCCCTGGGTGAAACCGGACTGGTAAGTGGCGATGAAGCCCTGGGTCCAGTCGCGGCGGTCGCCGCTGCCGTTCTTGCCGTTACGGTTGAAGTAGTAGTTGCGCAGCAACAGGTCGAGGCTGCTGTCCTCCACGAAGCCCTTGGACTCCGCCTGGTCGCCGACGGTATCCGCCATGGCCAGGGGGGAGATGCCGGCGGCCACCGCCAGCGTCAGCAGGCTGTGCTTCATCGTGTTGTTCATCGGGTTGACTCCTTATCGGTAATCGGCCGCTCGCATGCGGGGCCGTCTGGTCTCCTGGCAGAAGGCAGCCGCGCCGCGCATCTGCCTCTTGCGGGCACGCGGCAGCGGAGAGGCCGGCAAGCCTGCTCGACCAGGATCTGTAATCTCTTATTCATGAAACGATCCCGAGCCGGAGTGTGGGCAGAACGACCGGGGCGATAAATGCAGGAAAACGGAAAGGTCTCTTTACGCTGACGTAACAATCGATGGGCCGTGGTTCATCGGCAGGGGGCGAATTCATTCGCCCGTGGAGGGCTGATTGAGCCGGCGAAATATCGTTGCTCTACGAGGCGGAGCACTCACACGCACCACCCCCTCGCCCTTTTGGGGAGAGGGCTGGGGTGAGGGGGCGGAGCTGCGGATGACTCCGTAGTGAATAACCCGTGCAGGCGGAGTCTCACTGCCCATCATGCAGGCGTGCCGCCCAGCCATCGATTCCGTCGATGACTGTTGACAGGATTTTGCGTTTATCAGCGCAGGGCCCGATCCCTATGCTTCGCCAACGCAGCCGGCATCCCGCTCGGCCTTTGAACAGGCTCTTACACGCTTCGAGGAGACCACCATGATCGAACGGCGTCCTTACCAGGAACTCGGCGGTGCCCAGCACGGCTGGCTGGATACCCGTCACCACTTTTCCTTCGCTGACTACCATGATCCGGCGCGCATGCACTGGGGCCATCTGCGGGTGTGGAACGACGACACCATCGCCCCGCAATCCGGCTTCCCGCAGCACCCGCACCGCGACATGGAGATCATCACCTACGTGCGCAGCGGCGCCATTACCCACCGCGACAACCTGGGCAACCACGGCCGCACGGTGGCCGGCGATGTGCAGGTGATGAGCGCCGGTACCGGCATCGCCCACAGCGAATACAACCTGGAGAACGAAGACACGCGGATCTTCCAGATCTGGATCATCCCCGACGAAACCGGCCTGCCGCCGTCCTGGGGCACCCGGCCGTTCCCGAAGGGGGAGCGCAGCGGCGCCTTCGTCACCCTCGCCAGCGGCATGCCCGATGATCAGGACGCCCTGCCGATTCGTGCCAACGCCCGCCTGGCTGCAGCCACCCTGCAGGCCGGCAGTAGCGCCGAGTACGTCGTCGGGGCGGGCCGCAAGGTCTACCTCGTGCCGGCCAGCGGGCGCATCGAGGTGAACAGTGTGGAGGCCGAGGCCGGTGACGGCGTGGCGGTACGCGACGAAACATCGCTGCGCATCACTGCGCTGGAGGAGAGCGAGATCGTGTTGGTGGATGTCGCTTGAGCGTCCGTCAGCCCAGCAGACTCGCCCAGGCGGACACCAGCAACAGCACCGCCATGCCCTGATTGAAACGCGTCAGGGCAGCGGCGGAGCGCCAAGCCCGTTTCACCCCGACGCCCAGCCAGGCCCAGGCGCCCAGGCAAGGCATCGCGATCAGAAAGAACACCACCGCGAACAACAGGTAACGCGCCGGGCTGGCACCCTGGCCGGCGAACACGCTCACCACCGCCAATGCCATCATCCAGGTCTTGGGATTGACCACCTGCAACCCGGCCGCGCCAGCGAGGCCGAGGGGTTTAGCCGAGGCATCCGTGTCGACGCCCTGGGCCGCGCTACGAAACAACTGCCAGGCCAGCCAGGACAACCAGGCGATACCGCCCCAGGCCATGGCGCGCTGCACCAGGGGATAGCGCAGCAGTATTTCGCCCACGCCTAGCCCCACCAGCAACACGATACCCGCCGCCCCGGCGCAGGCGCCGAGGATGATGGGCAGCGCGGCAGCGAGCCCGTGACGGGCGCTGTTGCTGAGGATCAGGATATTGGTCGGCCCCGGCGTGATGGAGGCGACGAAGGCGAACAGCACGAACGGCAGTAATTGGCTCAATGACATGGCTCGGTTCCTCTCGATGATCCAAGCCGATTGTCATTTCACTTCGGTGGGGCGTCTGGAAGGTTCGAGCAGCGCGTGCGATAGCGCGCCGGGGTCAAGCCATAGGCACGGCGGAACCAGCGGCCGAGATGGCTCTGGTCGGCGAAACCGAGGGACATGGCGACCAGCGCCGGCGCGTGCCCCAGGGCGAGCAATTGCCGGGCCTTGGCCAGACGGAGCTGGATCAGATAGGCATGCGGCGCCAGCCCGAAGGTGGTCTTGAACGCCCGCGACAGTCGGAAGCGATCCACCCCGGTAATCCGTGACAGATCGTCCAGCCCGATATCCTCGTCCATGTGCGCCTGGAGGTAATCCCGGGCGCGCAGGGCGATTTGCGGCGAACGCGGATCGACCAGCCCCTTGGGCCGCCAGACCAGATGCTGCGCCAGCTTGGCCAGCAAGGCGTCCAGCGCGGCGTGACGGACGATACGCAACTCCTTGTGCTGCAGGGCCTTGATCGCCTGAGCGATCAACCCGATCAATTCGGGATCGGCGGCCAGCGTCTTGGCGAAGCTGGGCTGGCATTGGCTCGGCGCGTCTTCGAACAGCTCGCGCAGGCCACGCTCGATCCAGTCGGGCTGGAGGTACAGCATCGAATAGGTGAAACCGCCCTCGGTGGGCGCATGGCCGTCGTGGATATCGCCCGGCTCCAGCAGAAACGCATGGCCCGGCGTACTGTTGTGCAGCACCTTGCGGCAATGGAACTGCTGCACGCCCTGCTCGGTGAAACCGATCAGGTAGCTGTCATGCCAGTGCGGATCGTACGCATGGCCTTCGAAGTGCGCCCTGATCGTCTCGATGCCCGTCTCGGCGTCCACCGAAAGATCGATCCAGTCGTTGGCCGTCATGCCTACCGATACCCGTTGTGAGAATGCTCGCCTGAAGGGACATGTTAGCGCCGTGCATCCGCCTTTCTGGAAGATTTGTGCAGAACGCGGCCATGCCGTATCCGGCAGTCCTTGTAGGGGCGAATTTATTCGCCCAGCGCGGCCTCGTCGAGCGAGTGAATTCGCCCCCTCTGGCGATGGTTCAGGGGGCGAGCCCCGGATTGCGCTGGCGCTTATCCGGCTACGTGGATTCATTCGCCCATGGGGCGCAGGCTTTTTTATCCATTCTTTACGCACTTTTTCCTTTTAGCGCTTCGCTGATTGTCGCATTCGTTTAATGCCGGTTCGTATAGCTAATCAAAGTGCCTTTAAATACCCATCGCCGTGCCATTAACCATTCGTCCGCATAATTAACGAAACGGCGAAACTGTCAACGGCGATGCGACTCCATTATTACGATGCGTGAATATCCGTGGTGCTTAAAAAGAGCGAAACGGTAATCGCGCCAAAACAAGCCAAACAGATTGGAGGTCATCATGGCTGAAGACAAAGGCAAAATGAGTGTCAACGAAGCGGGCCGTAAAGGTGGCGAAGCGACTTCGGAAAGCCACGGCCGCGAGTTCTATCAGGAAATCGGCAGCAAAGGCGGCCAAGCCAGTGGGGGCAACTTCAAGAACGATCCGGAGCGTGCCGCTGAAGCCGGCAGCAAGGGCGGCCAGGTCAGTGGCGGCAACTTCAAGAACGACCCGGAACGCGCCTCCGAGGCAGGCAGCAAAGGGGGACAGGCCAGCGGCGGTAACTTCGCCAACGACCGCGAACGCGCCTCCGAAGCCGGCCGCAAGGGTGGCCAGAACAGCCGCGGCGGCGGTCGTAGCTGACCGAGCCGGACGAGCGGGAGCCCGTCTCCCGCTCGCTTCGTCTGCCATGGTTCGGCAACTTCGAAGAAGTTGTATGGGCCCGGATAAAAGCCAGCGGAAGTTTCGCCGGCAAACTATATAGAGCAGTCAGGTCATGACGACTCATATCGTGCACTTTACCGGTCCGATCAATTCCTCAACTTGCGGTCAATTGATAGATAAATGTACCCAGGCCGTTCAGCAGGATGCTTCGGAACTCATTATCAAGATCGCCACCATGGGTGGTGAATGCAGTTACGGTTTTTCCCTTTATAACTTCCTGATGTCACTTCCCATACCGGTGAATACCCATAACCTGGGTACCGTCGAATCCATGGGCAACATCATCTTCCTGGCCGGTCGGCGGCGTACCGCCTGCCAGCACAGCAAGTTTCTCTTCCACCCCTTCCATTGGACGCTACATGGTTCGGTGGACCATGCGCGCATGTCCGAATACGCCATGAGCCTGGACTACGACCTGTTCCTCTACGGTCGCATCGTCGACGAGCGAACCTGCGACGCGCGCAAACCGTTGGACGTGAGCCAGGCCCTGATGTGCGCCCCGAAGATTCTCAACCCCGCCGAAGCGCTCGAAGCCGGCGTTATCCACGAAGTGGACGAGCTCGCTCCGCCCGCCAATGCGGTCAATTGGTGCGTGCATATGTAGGTGGGTATGCGGTGCAGCAGAGGCACCCTTGGAACATTGGTGAAAACGGCGCCTCCGCTGCGCACTACGATTTACATCAGCCGAGTGGCCAGTTGAGGATCACCACGGAGTCGTTGTAATCGTTGTCGGTTCCATCCTCCGATCCGAGCACGATGACATTCAGTTTATTGGCCAGAACTACCTGTGCGGAAACAAGGCTGGACTGCTGGCCATTCACGGACACGGTGACCTGGACCTTTCCACTCCCCGAACTGAGCACCTGACTGCCGATAACCTCATTACCGGTGCTCTGCCCTTGGAACTGCGCGACGGAATTGCCATCGACCAACACATTGACGACCTGCATGCCGGAGGAGTTGGCGAAGGCGGTAGCGCCGAAGCGGATGTTTGCGGGGAGAGTGAAGGTTCCTTGTGCATAAGCCATGATGTTTCTCCATTAGGCTTTTGGTCTGCCGTCTCACGCACCGCCAGGCGAGTGGCGAGGGGACAGCATTCTCCTGGCGGAGCGGCAAGGCGCAGGCAGGGGAGCGCCTTGCCCGGGTAACTCTAGACGGGCCCAAACCCTGCAACCGTCTAATCCGACGAATTGCACAACCTTCTCATTGCGGAAGGTTTTCGGCCCACCGACTTCGTGTCTCGTGCTCTCCGATATCTTGATGAAAAACTTCATCTTTTGTTGATTTGCATCCATTTTGATGGCTACGGCGAGAGCCGTAAGGAACCGGAGAAGGCACCAAGAAGCTGCCACGTGGAAACCCGCAATGGGCTTCCACGGACCGGCCAATGCCTCAACCGGCGGGTAGGGTTCGTCGTCCGTACTGCGCGAATGCTACTTCGTACAACCCGGCCGCATCGCTCAACAACAGGTGGAAGGCCGCGAACACCCTGCTGTCGTCCAACTGCTGATCGCCGCAGAACAACACCAGCGCCAACTGCCGCGCCGCATCCAGCCGCTCCTGGGCCGACTCGTACAACTCCAGTGCGCTCTGGCTGGCATCGACGTACAGCACCGGCTTGCCGGCAGGGGTGAAAGAGGGAAGGGGACGGTAGTCAGGCATGGCACACCTCCGGGCGGAGGTTGACCAAAAGCAACGCATGCGGGAGGCCCGCGAGGGTAAAAGGAGGGTAGTCCATTGTCCTTATTTCCTTTCTGGGGTTTAAGGAACCGCCTACCCGCCGTTGCGACACGAAAGGGTGGCGGACCGCGCGGGGGTCGCAAACCGGCCAGAAAGGACGCCGGCCGGGCCGAAGCCCGCCCCGCACGGTCCGCCATAAAGCGCGATAGTTTGGCACACGAAGTGCCAACTATTCAGCATTGGAGGAATGCGTCTTTCTGTACACAGGTTGCGACACCCGGTCACGAGGTGCGTGACAGGCCGGACTCTAGCGGGTTCGGGAAAGGGCGTGGGGTGCGATGGTTCGCGTTTTGGGGGCTATCGACGGATGATCGTTCCCACGCTCTGCGTGGGAATGCAACCGGGGACGCTCTGCGTCCCGTAAACAGAGCAGACGCGGAGCGTCTCAAACTACGCTCCCATGCTGGAGCGTGGGAGCGATCAAAACTTCGCCAGCAGAGCTGGCTCCTACGGGAATCGGTGTGGCCTGGGCGCATCCTGGCTCGGCCGGTAATCCGCCCCTCACCCCAGCCCTCTCCCCAGAGGTGAGAGGGGAGTTTGGCGTTCCGGTTTGGCGCGGTGTTTGGTCGGTGGCATGGGTTTGATCATTCCCATGCTCCGCGTGGGAATGCAGCCGAAGACGCTCCGCGTCCCGCTCTTGCTCTCTCGCAGTTCGTAGGATGGCCAAAGCATTCATCCGGAGAGGCGGCAGCGGTACGAAATCCGCCGTACTCCTTGATGAATTCGGCGCCGTGAGAAATGACGGGGAAGAAGAGTCGGGCAGTGAAGGCAAGTGCTCTCATGTAACGGTCCTTGTCGAGTGACAGTCGATAGGGTAGTCCGCAACCGCTATTTCGGTTTCATCGCTCCAATTTCGCTGGCCTGTTACCGCAAAGCCTCAATTCTCCCCCCGAAGAATCCCCAAATAACCCCGCTCGATCTCCCCCCTGGCATAGCGCACGAACGCCGACATGGCCGATGGCCTGTCGCCCAGATCGTCTTCAGCTTCGCCCAGGTAGGCAGCCCGTGCTGTCGCCAGGACGGGGTGGTGTTCTTCGGGCAAGCGTTGCAGAGCCCATGCGGCTGCGGTGTCCTTGGGGGCGATTTCGCCGGTGGTGAGTGTCAGCCAGATGCGGGCGAGGGCGAGGAGGATGTTGCGTTCCTCGCCTTGCCAGTCCGCCTCGTCGTTCCACTGGAGGGCGGTGTCGTACAGCGCGCGGGCGAGGTCGGCCTGGGGCACCGGGTCGAACAGTTCGGTTGCTGGCGGGCCCATCAGGCAGAGGCTGTGCTGCCGCGCTTTCGTCAGCAGGATGGCGAGGTCGTGGTCCGGGGCGGCCGGTTCTATGCGGCCGTGTTCGATGTCCTCGCGTAGCCATTCGCCGAACTGGAGTTCGCGCAGCGGCGGGTAGCGCCAGGGCACTACGGCATCGTGGACGAGGACCGTTACTTCCAGCGGCCGGAGCGAGCCTTCCGTAACAGGCCAGGCCGATACCGAGAGCAAATCCGTCATCAGCGCCTGCCGGGTGGCTGCGGTCAGGGGTGCGCTCACCGTCACCAGCACGTCGATGTCGCTGTGCGGCTTGAGCCCGCCATCGACCGCAGAGCCGAACAGGTGGATGGCTTGCAGCGTTTCGCCAAGGTGGCGCCTCAGCACGGCGAGGGCGCTCGACAGTTGGGGAGCGATTTCACGTAATGGTGATGTGTTCATGAGACTGTGAGGCTGCCGGGATCGATTCGGACAGTCGATCGTAAGGGACCCGGCCTCGGCAGGTGAATATGCCGGGCGTCAGCCGTCTTCTCTTGCGGCTTCTCTCCCGCGCTGAATTGGAATATTGTAGAGATCGAACGATTTTCGTGTGATTGTTACGATGAATGATTGGCTATGCCTGGTTATGGCGTTGCCCACGGCCAACGCCGCCGAGCGCATGCGTGCCTGGCGAACCTTGAAGGGGGCGGGGGCTGCGGTGCTGCGCGATGGGGTGTATCTGCTGCCGGATCGGCCGGCCTGCCGTGAGACCCTGGCGACGGTGGAACGCGACATTCTCGACAGCGAGGGTTACGCCTGCCTGTTGCCGGTATGCGACCCCCAGGGGGAGCGCTTCGTGCCTCTGTTCTCGCGGTCGGAGGATTACACCAGGCTGAGTGGAGAGATAGAGGCACAGCTCGCTCAGTTGGTCCCCGATACCGCGCTTGCGGTCATGCGTCAGGCCCGCAAGCTGCGCAAGGCTTTTGCCCAGATCCAGGACAGCGACTTTTTCCCGGGGGCGGACCAGCAGCAGACCGACGCGCGGCTGCGCGAACTGGAGGTCGCGATTGGTCGGGCGCTGTCCAAGGATGAGCCCAGTAGCCAGGAGCACGAGATCGAGCGCCTGTCGCTGTCCGAGTTCAAGGGGCGCGTCTGGGCCACGCGCCGGCGTCCGTGGGTCGACCGCCTGGCCAGCGCCTGGTTGATCCGCCGTTTCATCGATCCGGATGCGCGCATCCTCTGGTTGCCATCCGTGGAAGATTGCCCCGCCGACGCCCTGGGCTTCGATTTCGATGGGGCCCGTTTCAGCCATGTCGGCAACCGGGTGACCTTCGAGACGCTGCAGGCCTGCTTCGATCTGGATACACCCGGCCTGCGGCGCATGGCGGCATTGGTGCATTACCTCGACATTGGCGGCGCCCAGCCCGCCGAGGCGGCCGGCGTGGAGCGGGTGCTGGCGGGGCTGCGGGACAGCGTCGAAGACGACGATCAACTATTGGCTGCCGCCTGCGCCATCTTCGATGGGTTGCTGGCGGCGTTCGGCAAGGAAGGACAGAGCGATGAGAGAGACGACCGTGCAACCCGATGAGCAGACACTTCCGCGCGGCGAGTCCGTCAGTTTCCTGCAAGCCCTGTTGTTCTGGCTCAAGCTCGGCTTCATCAGCTTCGGCGGCCCGGCCGGGCAGATCGCGATCATGCACCAGGAGCTGGTGGAGCGTCGTCGCTGGATTTCCGAGCGGCGTTTTCTCCACGCCCTCAACTACTGCATGTTGCTGCCCGGCCCGGAGGCCCAGCAGTTGGCCACCTACATCGGCTGGTTGCTGCACCGCACCTGGGGCGGCGTGGTCGCCGGTGCGCTGTTCGTGTTGCCTTCGCTGTTTATCCTGATCGCCCTGTCCTGGCTCTATATCGCCTTCGGCGAAGTGTCGCTGGTCGCCGGCATCTTCTATGGCATCAAGCCGGCGGTGACCGCCATCGTGTTGCAGGCGGCACACCGCATCGGTTCGCGGGCACTAAAGAACAATTGGCTGTGGGCTATCGCGGGGGCTTCGTTCCTGGCCATCTTCGCCCTCGATGTGCCGTTCCCTCTCATCGTGCTGGGCGCTGCCGCGATCGGTTATGTCGGTGGACGAATGGCCCCGCAGGCGTTCAGCGTGGGTGGTGGTCACGGTGCCGCCAAGCAGTCCTACGGGCCGGCGCTGATCGACGACGACACACCGCCGCCGCCCCATGCGCGCTTCCGCTGGTCGCGCCTGGTTCTGCTTCTGATGATCGGTGCCGCGCTCTGGGTATTGCCGATGGGGGTACTGACCGCGCTGTTCGGCTGGGAAGGCACGCTGACTCAGATGGGTTGGTTCTTCACCAAGGCCGCCCTGCTGACCTTCGGTGGCGCCTATGCGGTGCTGCCCTACGTCTACCAGGGTGCGGTCGGCCACCATGGCTGGCTGACTCCGACGCAGATGATCGACGGCCTGGCCTTGGGCGAGACCACTCCGGGACCGCTGATCATGGTGGTGGCGTTCGTCGGCTTCGTTGGCGCTTATGTGCAGCAGGTGTTCGGTGCCGACCAGGCGTTCCTCGCCGGCGCCCTGGCCGCCTGCCTGGTCACCTGGTTCACCTTCCTGCCGTCCTTCCTGTTCATCCTGGTTGGTGGCCCGCTGGTGGAATCCACCCACAACGAATTGAAGTTCACCGCGCCGCTGACCGCCATCACCGCCGCGGTGGTGGGGGTGATTCTCAACCTGGCGCTGTTCTTCGGCTACCACGTGCTCTGGCCGCAAGGCTTCGCCGGTAGTTTCGACTGGCCTTCGGCGTTGATTGCCCTGGGCGCCGCATTGGCGCTGTTCCGATTCAAGCGTGGGGTGATCCAGGTGCTGCTGGGCTGCGCCCTGGTCGGTCTGGCGGTGCATCTGCTGCGCTGAAGGAGGCAATCATGGAGCGCATTTCGGTATTCGAACTGGCGGAGTGGCTGGCTGCCGGCCGCACCTTTACGTTGCTCGACGTCCGCCGCGCCGCTGTGCGCCAGGCCGATGCGGCAGAAATCGGGGGCGGCCGGTGGTGCGATCCGGAGTCCTTGTTCGCCTGGAAGGACGAGGTGCCGCGCGACAGGCCGGCAGTCTTCTACTGTGCCCATGGCCACGAGATCAGCCAGGGCTGTGCCGCCACCTTGCATGCCATGGGCCTGGATGCGCGCTATCTGATCGACGGTTTCACCGGCTGGTGCGCGGCCGGCCAGCCTTTGCAGCGCCTGGGGTGAGTATGGTCCGCAAGTGCCCGGACGAGCTGGACGCTGTGGCTTACAGGCATGGCCGTCGGCTCAGTTCCGTTGGACGATCTGGATGAGATTACCGCAGGTGTCGTCGAACACGGCGAGGGTGACCGGCCCCACGCTGGTCGGCGGCTGGGTGAAACGGACACCGGCCGCGCAGAGCCGGGCGTACTCGGCGTGCACATCGTCGACGCCGAAGAAGGTGTAGGGGATGCCGTCCTGTTTGATTGCCGATTTGAACGGTTTCGCGGCGGGATGGACATCGGGCTCCAGCAGCAGCTCAACCCCGTCGGGATCGCCAGGGGAGGTGAGCGTCAGCCAGCGATGCTCACCCATGGGGATGTCGTGCTTCGGCTCGAAGCCGAGCACGTCCCGGTAGAACGCCAGCGCCTTTGCCTGGTCGTCGACGAGTACGCTCGTCACAACGATCTTCATAAGCTCCTCCTGCGGTGTTCTGACTTGGCAGGCACCAAGCCTAGCTTGAGGAGGAGCCGTGCGCCGAGTTCGCATCAATCTACGGCAGTTTGGCGATCACCTTGATCTCGAATTGGAAGCCGTAGAGCCAGGTCACGCCGATGCCGGTCAGCGTCGGGTGCGGCGCGCTGCCCCAGTAGTCGGGCAAGACCTTCCAGATGGTGTCGAAATTCGACTCGGGATCGACGATGAAGACGGTCACGTCCACCACGTCGTCGAAGGTACAGCCTGCCGCCTTCAGGATGGCGTTCAGGTTGTCGAATGCGCGGCGGACCTGAGCCTCCAAGTCGGGTTCGGGCGAGCCGTCCTCGCGGCTGCCGACCTGCCCCGACACGAACAGGAAGCCATTGGAGCGGATCGCCGGCGAATAGCGATTGCGTTCGTAGAGCGCCTGGCGGCCAGAGGGGAAAACAACGTCACGCTTTGCCATGGGAAACCTCCATCGAAGGGGTCGCAGCGACCCGTTGAGCAGATGGAAGGACTGTAGAGGGGCAGGGTGAGCGGATAAACTCGCAAGGCTACCCATCACTGTTTGCGAAACCCAAACAATCCCGGCGGGATGGAGACCTCGATGGACCGTTTCGATGCGATGCAGGCTTTTGCCCGTGTGGTGGAAACCGGCAGCTTCACCAAGGCGGCCGAGACGCTGCATATGAGCAAGACCAGCGTGACGCAACTGGTGCAGCAGTTGGAGGCGCGGCTGCGGGTCAGGCTGCTCAACCGGACCACGCGCAAGGTCAACGTCACCGCCGATGGCGCCGCCTACTACGAGCGGGTGGTGCGGTTGCTGGCCGACATGGACGATGCCGAGACCAGCCTGTCCAGTGCCGCGACGTCGCCCAGGGGGCGGCTGCGGGTGGACGTGCCCAGCCCGCTGGCCCGCCTGATCCTGGTGCCGGCCTTGCCGGCGTTTTATGCGCGCTACCCTGACATCCAGCTCGACATGGGCGTCAGCGATCGCATCGTCGACCTGATCGATGAGAACGTGGATTGCGTCGTGCGGGGCGGCGAACTCACCGACCAGTCGCTGATGATGCGCCACGTGGCCGACTTGCAACTCGGTGTCTACGCGGCGCCGAGCTATCTGCAACGCGCGGGTATTCCCGGACATCCGCGTGAGCTGGAGGACACGCATCACCGCATCGTGGGTTTCCTGTGGGCGCGTTCCGGCAAGGCCTTTCCGTATGCCATGCACCGCGGCGGCGAGCGCGTCAACGTGCACGGCCGCCATGTGCTGGCGGTCGATGACGGCAACGCCTACCTCGCGGCCGGCCTGGCCGGGCTGGGCGTGCTCTGGCTGCCGGACTACATGGCCAAGGCACACCGGGCCAATGGCGAGCTGGTGCCCTTGTTCGAAGACTGGCGCCTCGATCCGATGCCGCTGTACATCGCGTTTCCGCCGAACCGGCATGTCAGCGCCAAGCTGCGCGTGTTCATCGACTGGGTTGCGGAGCTGATGACGCACCATGCGCCTGTCGTCAGCCCCGTTTCGTAGCGGGTCATTATGACTGCATGGTAGTCATAACGACCTCTATTCATGATTGTCATTATGACTCTGTTTGTTTTTAAGACATTGAAAAACAAGGATTAAATAACTGGCATGAATTCTGAGTGAGGTGGATAGGCCAGGGCAGAGGGAATTCCATGCTCTGGCCACGCGTGCTCTCGCAGCCATCCGGCGCGTTTGGAGGCCGCGCGAATCTTTCCACCCCATCAAGGATAAAGAACATGCCTAATCGCGAATCCTCGTCTCCCCTTGCCGTGATCACCGGTGCCGGCTCGGGTATTGGTCTGGCAGTGGCCGAACGGCTCTTGCAGCAAGGAGCCCGGGTGTTGGCCATGGCCCGGCGCAGCGAGCCGCCGGCCGCCTTGCAGGGGCAGCTCGGCAAGCAGGTGTTCTGGTTGTCAGGCGACGTGACCCGCGCCGAAGACCTGGGCAGATTGGCGCAGCACGCGCGGGACCTCGGCCCCATCGACTACTTGGTGCCGAATGCCGGGATCGCCCAACTGGCCGACGGACTGGATGGCGAAGCCTTTCAGCGCCAGTGGGCCGTCAACGGTGCCGGCGCCCTCAATGCCCTGGCTGCCCTGCGGGACCAACTGGCCCGCCCGGCCTCGGTGGTATTCATCGGTACCTTCCTGTCGCAGGTGACATTCCCCGGCCTCGCCGCTTATATCGCCTCGAAGTCCGCGCTCAAGGCCCAGGCAAGGACCCTGGCCGTCGAGCTGGCGGCGCAGCAGGTGCGTATCAACATGGTGTCGCCAGGGCCGACCGCAACGCCGATCTGGGGAACGCTGGGCCTGGACGATGCTCAGTTGGCCGACGTTGCCGGGTCGGTCACGCAGCGTTTGCTGGATGGCCGGTTCCTCGAGCCGGGCGCTGTGGCCGATGCGATTGTCTTCCTGTTGTCGGACGGAGCCCGAGGCATCACAGGGCAGGATCTGATCGTGGATAACGGATACACCCTGCGCTAAAACACAGTCGTGGTGCCCACTCCGTCATGGGGGCGGGGCGAGGGTGGTTGCTGTGGTGTGCTCTCGCTGCATGGCTCTCTTTTTCCGCCCCAAACAAAAAACCCGCCGAAGCGGGTTTTTTCCTGGCCATTCCAACGTCCTGTCGGTAGCCCTCCGGGCCATGGCCGATCGTCCTTGATCCTGAAGCGTCCCTTGCTTCAGTGGATGGGGAAATCCTAAGGCGGTCGGCCGGTCTGGGAAATGGAAGAATGCCGGTCGTTCTTGTAAGCCTTTTGCTATTCGAGCCGGCCTATCTCCGGTTGAAGTACCGTGCCAGGCGGTCACCGCTGAGTTGGATCAGGGTGACCAGTACGATCAGCACGATGATGACGGTGACCATCACCTGGGTATCGAAGCGCTGGTAGCCGTAGCGGTAGGCGAGGTCGCCGAGGCCGCCCGCGCCGATGGCTCCGGCCATGGCGGAGGAGTTGATGAGGGTAACCACGGTGATGGTGAAGCCGCCGATGAGGCCAGGCAGGGCTTCGGGGAGAAGCACGTGCCAGATGATGTGCCAGCGTCGGCAGCCCATGGCCTGGGCGGCTTCGATCAGGCCGTGATCGACCTCGCGCAGGCTGACTTCGGCGATGCGCGCGAAGAAGGGCGTGGCGGCGATGGTGAGGGGGACGACCGCGGCCCAGACGCCGTAGGTGGTGCCCACCAGCAGCCGGGTGAAGGGAATCAGCGCCACCATGAGGATCAGAAAAGGCACCGAGCGGAACAGGTTGACCAGACCGCCGAGCAGGCGGTTCAAAGCCGGAGCCTCGAAGAGGCCGCCGCGCTCGCTGGTGACCAGCACCACGGCCAGCGGAATGCCGAGGATCAGGGCCAACAGGGACGACACGCCCACCATCAGGCCGGTGTCGATCAGGCCCTGCCAGAGTCGATCAAGAAGCAGCGACATGGCCGATCGCCTCCACGTGGTCCGCCAGTTGATGCGCTCGTTCGAGCAGGTTGGATGCCGGATGTGGCGAGCCGTGTATCGCCAGCAGCAGATGCCCGAGGGCGCGGCCCTGGATGCGCTCGATGCCGCCGTCCAGCAGTGTCACGCGCCCGCCCAGACGGTTGGCAAGAGCTGCCAGGTCGGGTGCCGCGTTGCGCCCGCTGAAGCGCAGATCGAGAACCAACGCATCGCCGGGTGCCGGCTCGGCGCGCAGTCTTGTTGCTACGTCATCCGGCAGGGGATGGCGCAGGGGCGCAAGCAAGGTGCGGGTGACTTCATGATGCGGTTCGCCGAACACGCGCCAGACCGGGCCCTGTTCGACCACTTCGCCGCGTTCGAGTACCGCCACGCGGTCGCACAGGTCGCGGATCACTTCCATCTCGTGGGTGATGAGGAGGATGGTCAGGCCCAGGCGTTGGTTGATCTCGCGCAGCAGGGCGAGGATCGATTGGGTGGTTTCCGGATCGAGGGCGGAGGTCGCCTCGTCGCAGAGCAGAATCTGCGGATCGTGAACCAGCGCGCGGGCGATGCCGACGCGCTGCTTCTGCCCCCCGGAGAGCTGGGTGGGATAGGCGTCCCGGCGGTCCTCCAGGCCGACCAGAGCGAGCAGGTCCTCGACTTTGCGCCGGCGCTGGGCGCGCGGCACGCCGGCGACCCGTAGCGGCAGTTCGATGTTCTCCCGCACGGTTTTCGCCGACATCAGGTTGAAGTGCTGGAAGATCATGCCGATGCGCCGGCGCAGGGCGACCAGGCCGTCTTCGTCGAGGCGGGCGATGTCCAGGCCGTCGATCAATACGCGGCCTTCGCTGGGCTGTTCCAGGCGGTTGACGGTACGGATCAGCGACGACTTGCCGGCGCCGCTGCGGCCGATGATGCCGAACACTTCGCCGCGGCGGATCGCCAGGTCGATGCCGTGCAGGGCGCGTACCGACGTTTCGGCACCGGGATAGGTCTTGCCGACGCCCTCGAAGCGCAGCAGGGTGTCGAGCGCTTCCGGCCTGGATGCCGGAGAGCGGGAGGCGGGCGATAGCGGGGCCGGCGTGGCGGGGCGCAGGTCGGCGACCTGGCGCAGGGAGATCGGGAGTCCGCTCATGTCAGCTCTTCCATCCGGGTTGGTAGAGGGTGCCGTGGGCCTTGTCGAGGGCGGCGCGGACGGCGGGGGATTGTTGGTAGATCTCGACGAAACGCTTCAAGCGCGGATCGTCCTTGCGGTCCGGGCGGATGACGAATTGGATGACGTACTCGGGATGGTCGAGGCCGTCGAAGAGTAGGGCGGAGGTGGGGTCGAAGCTGTTCGCCAGGCGGATGTAGGCGGGATAACCCTGGACCAGATCCACGTCGTCGTAGGCGCGCACCAGTTGCACCGCCTCCAGTTCGATGATGCGCAGGCGCTTCGGATTGGCGGTGATGTCCTGCTGCGTGGCGTGGTAGCCGACGCCGGGCTTGAGGCGGATCAGCCCGGCCTTTTCCAGCAGCAGGAGGCCACGGCCGCCGTTCACCGGGTCGTTGGCGATGGCCACCTTGGCGCCTTCCGGCAGGGCGTCGAAGCTGGCGTAGTGCTTCGAGTAGAGGCCGACGTTGTTGATGATGCCGGGGGCGTAGGGCACCAGGTCGTAGCCGCCTTCCTGGCGGGCGTTTTCCAGGAAGGGGATGTGCTGGAAGTAGTTCACGTCGATGTCGCCGTTGGCGAGGCTGACGTTGGGGGCGATCCAGTCGCTGAATTCCACCAGTTCGACCTTCAGGCCCTGTTTCTCGGCTTCTTCCACGGCCGCTTCCAGGGGCGGTGCGAAGGCGGCGGTGGTACCCAGCCGGAGAGGCTCCTCGGCCGGTGCGGGGGTGGTGGTGCCCAGCAGGGCGATGAGGGCCAGGGTTTTCAGCCAGCCACGGCGAGGGGAAGAAGTGTGCAGCATGGTGTCGGTCCTTCTGGTTGCGTCGGTTCGGGTGTGGCTGGAGTCGTCCAGTGGTCGTTGCGCAGGGATCAACCGCCGAGGCGCCGGGCCTGTGGTGCCGCGCCGAGGGACCGCCAGGCGCTGCCGGGGTGTTCGGCCGGCAGGCGCGGGCCGGCACCGAACAGCTTCTCCCGCAGGGTGCCTTCGGCGTAGGCGGTCTTGTAGCGGCCGCGCGCCTGCAATTCCGGGATCACCAGGTCGATGAAGTCGGCATGGCTTTCCGGGGTGACGGTGCGGGTCAGGTTGAAGCCGTCCAGGCCGGTATCGTCGAGCCAGTGCAGCAGTTCGTCGGCGACCTGCACCGGCGAGCCCACCAGCAGCGGATAGCGTCCGCCCAGGGCGTGCTGTTCCAGCAGGCGACGGCGGGTCCAGCCGGCGCCGGGCGCGGTGAAGGTCTTGACCACCGATTCGATGGCGTTGGTCTTCTGGTAGCGGATGGGCTCGTCCAGGCCATAACGCGAGAAGTCGATGCCGGTGGACGCCGAGAAGTGCGCCAGGCCCGCCTCCGGGTTGGCATGGCGACGGTACTCGGCGAGTTTGTCGCGGGCCTCGGCCTCGCTCGTCGCCACCACCGCGCTGATGCCGAGGAACAGCTTGACCGACTGCGGGTCGCGTCCGGCCGCTTCGGCGGCGCGGCGGACCCGCACGACCTGGTCGCGCACGGCCGAGGGATTGGAGCCGCCGATGAACACGCATTCCGCGTGGCGGCCGGCGAAGCGCAGGCCTCGCTCGGAGGAACCGGCCTGGAACAGCACTGGCGTGCGCTGGGGCGAAGGGGCGCTGAGGTGGTAACCCTCGACGCGGTAGAACTCGCCCTGGTGGCGTACCGGGTGCACCTTGTCCGGCTGGGTATGGATCCGCGCTGCGCGGTCGGCAAGCACCGCGTCGTCTTCCCAGCTCCCTTCCCAGAGTTTGTAGAGCACCTCCAGGTATTCGTCGGCCTGGTCGTAGCGGCGATCGTGCTCCACCAGGCCATTCTGGCCCATCGCGCGTGCGGCGCTGTCCAGGTAGCCGGTGACGATGTTCCAGCCGATTCGACCCTGGCTCAGGTGATCCAGGGTCGAGAGGCGACGGGCGAAGAGGTAGGGTGGTTCGTGGCTGAGATTGGCAGTGACGCCGAAGCCCAGGTGCGTGGTGGCGCCCAGCAGCGCCGAAGCGAGCAGCAGTGGGTCGTTGACCGGTAGCTGGATGGCTTCCTTGAGGGGCAGGTCGATGCTGCCCTGGTAGACGTCGTAGACGCCCAGGATGTCGGCGATGAACAGCCCGTCGAACAGTCCCCGCTCCAGCAGCCGCGCCAGCTCGGTCCAGTAGGCGAGGCTGCCGAACTCCGTGGAGCGGTCGCGTGGGTGCGTCCACAGGCCATGGTTGATATGGCCGATGCAGTTCATGTCGAAGGCGTTGAGCTGCAGCTGTTTCGGCTCCATCAGATGGTCCCCCGGCGTGGCGGCAGTTCGCCGTTGAGGTAGTAGTTGCCCACTGCGTGATATTTCCAGCGCACCGGGTCGTGCAGGGTGTGGGTGCGGGCGTTGCGCCAGTGGCGGTCGAGGTTGTATTCGGCGAGGGTGCCGCGGCTCCCGGCCAGTTCCAGCAGCTTGCTGCCACTGGCCAGGGAGACTTCGGTGGTGATCGCCCGCGCTTCGGCCACCGCGATGGAGGCAGCGGCCACCGAGGCGGCGTCCGGTGCCGCCTGCGCCTCGTCGAGGGCGAGGCCGGCCTGTTCCAGCAGCGCCTCGGCGCCGCGCAGGTGGGCCGCCAGCCGGCCGAGTTCGGTGAGGGTCAACGGGTCGTCGCTGGCCTGCTCCACGCCGGCGTCGATCCATGGTCGCGAGCGTTCGCGGATGAAGACCAGGGCCTCCTCATAGGCGCCACGGGCAATGCCCAGGTCGATGGCGGCGTGAAGAATCTGGGCGAACGGGCCGACCGTGGTCGGCCGCTCGAAGGCGGACTGGAAGGGCACCACGTCCTCGGCGGCGACGAAGACGTTGTCGAACACCACCGAGCCGCTGCCGGTGGTGCGCTGGCCGAAGCCGGACCAGTCGTCGATCACGTCGATGCCGGGTGTCTCGCGGGGGATGAAGGCGAACTGCTGGATGCCGTCGTCGTCGATCACCGAAGTGGGGATGCGTTGGGCGAACAGGGCGCCGGTGGCGTAGAACTTGCGCCCGTTGACGCGGTAGCCATCGCCGTCGCGGGTCAGGCGGGTGGTGCGTTCGTGGGCGTTCTTCGTGCCCAGCTCCGCCAGCGCATTGCCGAAGCGCTGGCCTGCCAGCACCTCGGCGAAGAGGCGGCGCTGCTGCGCCGGCGTGCCGTTCACCCTCAGCAGTTCGAGGGCGTAGTAGTGGTTCTGCGGTATCTGTCCGATGGAGCCGTCGGCCTGGGCGAGCCGGGCGATGACCCTGGCCAGGGTGACGCTTGAGACACCGGCTCCGCCGAAAGCTTTCGGCACGCTGATGGCGCCCAGCCCGGAGCGCGAGAACAGGGCCAGTTCGGCGTGCGGCAGGCGTCGCTCGCGGTCGCGCGCGGCGGCGTCGCGGGTGAACAGCACGGCCAGGTCTTCGGCCACGTCGAGGGCCTGGGCGTCGCTGGTGATCAGGGCCGTCGGCGGGACGGCCTGGGTGAGGCTGGGTTTGATGGCGGTGGTCATGTGCGGTCCTCAGATCCAGGAGTGCCGGGCCGGATGCTGGCCGTTGAGGTGGTAGGCGCCGATGGCGTGGTACTTCCATCGCACCGGGTCATGCAGGGTGTGAGTGCGGGCGTTGCGCCAATGACGGTCGAGGTTGAACTCGGCGAGGGTGGCGCGACTGCCGGCCAGCTCGAACAGCTTCTCGCTGGCGCGCAGGGCGATCTCGGTGGTGAGTACCTTGGCCTCGGCCACGGCGATGGAGGCGCGCGCGGCGCCGTCCGCATCCAGCGGCGCCGCCGCGCTGTCGTCCAGTACGCGGGCGGCGCGGCGCAATACCGCTTCGGCGGCATGCAGCTCGACGTTCAGCCGGCCGACGTCGGCGACGACGTAGGGGTCGTCGCTGGCGCGCTCCACCTTGGCCTCGATCCAAGGCCGCGCCTTGTCGCGGACGAAGGCGATGGCATCGTTCAGTGCGCCACGGGCGATGCCAGCGTCGATCGCGGCCTGGATCAGTTGCGAGGCGGCACCCTGGAGGTTCGGGAGGTCGCGTTGCGGGCTCAGGTCGATGACGTTCTCGGCGGTCACCGGTACGGCATTGAGCAGCACCGTGCCGCTGGCGGTGGTGCGTTGGCCGAAGCCGGACCAGTCGTCGACGATGCGCAGGCCCTGGGTGCCGCGCGGAATCAGGGCGAGCACCACGCGGTCGTGGTCGTCGAGGGCCTTGGCTGCCACCCAGTGGGCGAACAGGGCACCGGTCGAGTAGAACTTTTCGCCGCTGAGACGAAAGCCATCGCCGTCGCGCTCCAGCCGCGCGCGGATGTCCAGGGTATGGCGGCTGCCGCGCTCCGGCCCGGCATTTCCGATCCGCCAGCCCTCCAGCACGCTGCGGAACAGCCGGCGTTTCTGTGACTCGTTGGCGGTGAGCTGGATCAGTTGGAGCAGGCCGAAGTGGTTCTGCGGAATCTGGCCGAGCGCCGGGTCCACCTCGGAAATGAGGCGGAAGACTTCGCTGAGGGTGGCGAACGACAGGCCGGGGCCGCCGTATTCTCGAGGGATGGTCAGGCTGCCCAGGCCGCTGGCGGTGAAACGCTCCAGCTCGCACCAGGGTAGCTTGCGCTCGCGGTCGCGGCGCGCCGCTTCCGTGGCGGCGTCGCGGGCCAGCTCGCGGGCGGCCTGCAGGGCTTCCTCGTCATTGCGCAGGATGCGCGCGGGGTACAGCGGAGGGGCGATGTCCTGGTCGCTGCCGGTGGCGGGCTGGGACCGGATCTCCGGGACGGTGTCGCGCAGGGGAACGGACGGTCGGGCCATTGGATACCTCATCTTCAAGGGGTAATGCCGCTCGGGCGCGACCTTGAAGATGCACCGGAGCCAGCGTGATAACGGCAATGCTCCGGTGGTCCGGTGGAAAAGAAGCTAAACGATATAAGAATTTTAAAATAAATAATTTTTATGAATTAGCTTATGGAGGTGTCGAAATAAAAAAAGGCGGGAGCCTGCCTCTAGCTTCCCGCCTCGAAAATGTCGGCCGTGTCGTTTCGGCCGGCTGTGTCCTGTGCGCTCAGAGCTTGGCGATGGACACCTCCGTTGATTTCACGAAGGCGATCACTTCGCTGCCGACGCCAAGCTCCAGTTCGCGCACCGAGCGGGTGGTGATCACCGAGGTGACGATCCCGGCGGCGGTCTGCACGTCGATTTCCGAGAGCACGTCGCCTTCGGTGATTTCCTTGATGGTGCCCCTGAACTGGTTGCGTACGTTGATGGCTTTGATGGTCATGGTTTCTCTCCTGAACGTGATGGATGCCGGGCATCCCTGGTCAAAGCGCCCAGCGCAGGTGCGTCGGGAGCGGTGAAGCGGTTTCCGGCGGAAGCGCCGGGTGGGCGAGGACCCGTTCGAGCACGTTTGCTTCCAGCGCGGCGAAGGCCGCCGAGCCCCGTTGGCGCGGTCGCGGCAGGCGTACCGGCAGGTCGAGGCCGATTCGGCCGTCCTCGATCAGGATCACCCGGTTGGCCAGGGCGATGGCTTCGCCGACATCGTGGGTGACCAGCAGCACGGTGAAGCCATGGCGTTGCCAGAGGCGCTCGATGAGTTGCTGCATTTCGATCCGGGTCAGGGCATCCAGCGCGCCTAGCGGTTCGTCGAGAAGCAACAGGCGCGGCCGGTGGATCAGGGCACGGGCCAGGGCGACGCGCTGCTTCTGTCCTCCGGACAGGGCCGCCGGCCAGTCGCCCGCGCGGTCCGCCAGGCCGACCGCTTCCAGGGCTTCCAGGGCTCGCGCTCGCCAATCGTCGGAGAGGCCCAGGCCAACGTTGTCGATCACCCGTTTCCAGGGCAGCAGACGGGCGTCCTGGAACATCAGGCGGATGTCTTCGCGGACTTCGGCCAGGGCGTGCCTGCCGCTGCTGAGCTGGCCCGCGCCGGGGCTGTCGAGCCCGGCCAGCAGGCGCAGCAGAGTGCTCTTGCCGCAGCCGCTGCGGCCGACCACGGCGACGAACTGGCCGGCCGGGATCTGCAGGTCGATGCCGTGCAGCACCCGGCGCTCGCCGAAGTCCCGGACGAGGCCGGACAGGCTCAGCGGCAGACCGTGGTGCAGGTTGTGCAGGGCGCTCATGGGTTACCTCCGTGGGTCTGGTAGGCCGGGTGCCAGCGCAGCCAGGCGCGTTCCAGGGCGCGGGCGGCGAGGTCGGCGAGCTTGCCGAGCACGGCGTAGAGCAGGATCGCCAGCACCACGATGTCGGTCTGCAGGAATTCCCGCGCGTTCATCGCCAGGTAGCCGATGCCGGCGTTGGCCGAGATGGTTTCGGCAACGATCAGGGTCAGCCACATGAAGCCGAGGGCGAAGCGCACGCCGACCAGGATCGATGGCAACGCGCCGGGGAGGATGACTGCGCGGAACAGGGCGAAGCCGGAGAGGCCGTAGCTGCGTGCCATTTCCACCAGGGCCGGGTCGACGTTGCGGATGCCGTGGTAGGTATTGAGGTAGATCGGGAACAGCGTGCCGAGGGCGACCAGGAAGATCTTCGCCGTCTCGTCGATGCCGAACCACAGGATGACCAGTGGGATCAACGCCAGGTGCGGGACGTTGCGGATCATCTGCACCGAGCTGTCCAGCAGCCGCTCGCCCCAGCGCGACAGGCCGGTGATGAAGCCGAGCAGCAGGCCGAGCCCGCCGCCGATGAGAAAGCCGATGGCCGCGCGCCGGCCACTGACGGCCAGGTGGGTCCAGAGTTCGCCGCTGGCCATCTGTGCCCAGCCGGCTTCCAGCACCGCGCTGGGGGCCGGGAGGATACGGCTGGACAGCCAGCCGCCGGCCACCGCGGCCTGCCAGAGCGCCAGCAAGGCGATGGGCAGCGCCCAGGGGGCCAGGCGCTGGCTGAGGGAATGGAGGGTCATAATCTGCTCCCGGTCAGTCTTGTCGTTGGGTGTA
>NZ_BDAC01000038.1 GCF_002091635.1 Pseudomonas indica NBRC 103045
CCTGGATAAGCCTGAGCGCAATCCGGGAAGCCGCCTGGTGCGTTACCCCGTGCGATCCTCCAGGCACAACAGCGTCTCGATCCGGGCCGGGCTCAGGGGCGGGCGCGGGGGTGTGGGTTGCCAGCCGAACAGGAACTGCGCCGCGGGGCCGCAGATGCGGCCCTGGCAGGCGCCCATGCCGCAGCGGCTGGCCAGTTTGGCGTCGACCCAGCCGTTGCATCCGGCGAGGGTGGCATAGGGGACGTCCTCGCAGCGGCAGACCAGGGTGTCGGGGTGGGGCAAGGTCTTCAAGGCCGGCGTGAGGGCGAAGCTGCGCTCCAGCGTGTCGGCGAAGCGTTGCCAGTGCCGGCGCTTCGGCCACAGGGCATGGGCGCGCTCGCGTTCGCCGACGGCGGAATACCCGGCGATGGCGCCCTCGACCAGAGCCCGTTCGCTGCCACCGAAACCGGTGCATTCGCCGGCGGCGTAGTGCCCGGCGCGGCTGGTGCCCTGCCAGGCGTCCACGGCGATGGCCTCGCCGTCGAGGCGGCAGCCCAACGCCTGGCCGAGTTGGGTGTTGGGAATCAGGCCGAAGCCACAGGCCAGCCGTTCGCAGGCGAGTTCGACCACCTTGCCGCCCTGGCGCAGGCGCACCCCTTCCAGGCGGTCCTGGCCGAGGGCTTCCAGCACGTGGCTGTCGCAGCGGTAGCCGGGATCGAACAGGCCGACCGCCTGCGCCACCTTGTTCGGCCACTGCGGCAGGCGCGCCATGAAACCGGCCACGGTGCGCCAGGAGGCCTGTTCGGCGATGCGCAGCACCCGGGCGCCATTGCGTTTCGCAGTGGCGGCGCTGGCCAGTAGCAGCGGCCCGCTGCCGGCAATCACTACCCGTTCGCCGGCCACCGGCAGGTTGCCCTTGATCAGCGCCTGCAGGCCACCAGCGCCGGTGACGCCCGGCAAGGTCCAGCCGGGGAAGGGCAGCAGTCGTTCGCGGGCGCCGGTGCAGAGAATCAGCTTGTCGTAACCGAGGATGAAGCCGCGTTCGGCATCTTCCAGTAGCAGGGCGTTGGGGCTGGCGATAGCGACCACGCGGGTGCCGCAGCGCAGCTCGATGTTGGTGTGCTCCTCCAGTGCTTCGCGGTGCTGCAGGGCGGCCGGCGGCAGATGTGCCTGCGGTCCGTCGCGCCAGATCTGCCCGCCGGGGGCCGGGTTGTCGTCGAGCAGCACGATGCGGGCACCGCTCGCGGCGGCGGCGAGGGCGGCGGCCATCCCGGCGGGGCCGGCGCCGACGATGAGCAGGTCGCAGTGTGCGTTCATGGCCGTGTCTCCACACGCATACCGTCGCGGCACAGGGTCTGGCAGGCCAAGCGCAGATCGCCATCGATGGTCACCCGACATTCCTGGCACACGCCCATGCCGCACAGCGGGGCCCGGCGTTGGCCGCCCACGGAGGTGCGGCTGGTGCCGTCGCCGCCGAGCGCGAGAGCGGCTGCCACGCTGGTGCCGGGGGTCACCCTGAGCGGGCGGCCGTCGAGAGTCAGGTCGGGCATGCGGCGTCTCCGAGAAAGCGTTGGGGCGAGTAGGGGTGCAGCGGCAGCGGCGGCGCTTCGTCGAAGAGCTGCGCGGCGAGCAGTTCGGCGGTGGCCGGCGCGGTGGTCACGCCGAGCCCTTCGTGGCCGACCGCCAGCCACAAGCCGGGGCGTTGCGGATGCTCGCCGACCAGCGGCAGCCCGTCCGGGCTGGCAGCGCGAAAGCCGGTCCAGCTGCGGATGCCGTTGAGCCGGGCCAGGCTGGGCATGAACTCCACCGCGCGACGCAGCATGCGGGCGAGCATCCAGCCCTCCACCTGCGGATCGGTGCTGCCGAACTGGCGTGAGGAGCCGATCAGCAATTGTCCGGTCGGTCGGGGCTGGATGTTGCAGGCCACCGAGGGGCCGGCGCTGTTATGCGCGCTGGTGACGTAGCCAAGCTCCACCAGCGTGTGGTTGACCCGGCCGGGATAGCGGTCGGTGACCAGCAGATGGCCCTTCTTCGGCACGATGGGCAGTTCCGGGCATAGCTCGGTGACCTGGATGCCGTTGGCCAGTACCACGGCGTGCGCCGACAGCCAGGTGCCATCGTCCAGGCGCATGCGGTTGCCGTCGATCTCGACGACCCGTGCCTGCCGTTCGCGGATGCGCTCGGGAAAGGCGCCGAGCAGCCAGCGCGCGACATTGGGGGCATAGACGATACCGTCGCCACTCAGCCTGAGCGCGCCGTGCAAGCCCTCGCGCAGGGCCGGTTCGAGTGCGCGCAGGCGCTCGGCGCCGATCAACTCGCCGGCCACGTTCTGCTCGGCGAGGTTGGCGTGCTTGGCCTCGGCCGCCGCCAGCTCCTCGGCGTTCGCCGCCAACCACAGGGTGCCGTTGTTGCGGTAGGCACAGCCCTCCGGCATGCGCGGTCCCCACTCGCGCCAGCGGCGCAGCGAATGGTCGCTCAGCGCCAGCTCGGCCGGATTGTCGTCGAGGACCAGCAAATGGCCCATGCCCACCGCCGTGGCGCCGCCGCAGCGGGCGTCCAGCACCAGCACGTCGAGGCCGCGCCGGGCCAGTTCGTGGGCGCAGGCGGCCCCGACAATGCCGGCGCCGATGACGATGATGTCCGCCGCGCGTTCTCCGCTCACGGCTGGATGCCCCAGGCGAACGGGTCGTCCTCGTCGATCAGCAGGGTGGCTTCGGCACTGACGTGGGCGCGTCCACGGATGGTCGGCACGATGCGTTCGCCCTGCCATTCGTAATGGCCTTCGAACTGGCTGCCGATGACGCTGGCCTGGCGCCAGACCTCGCCGGGGCGCAGCATGCCGTCGGCCGCCAGGCAGGCCAGCTTGGCGCTGGTGCCGGTGCCGCAGGGCGAGCGGTCGTAGGCCTTGCCGGGGCAGAGCACGAAATTGCGGCTGTCCGCTGTGTCGTCGTCGGCGAACAGTTCGATATGGTCGATCAGGCCGCCGTCTTCGCCGCGGATACCCTGGGCGTCCAGCGCCTGGCGCACGGCCCAGGTGTAATCGGTGAGCGCGTCGAGATTGTCGCCGGCGATGCGCAGGCCATGCTCGGCGACGAGGAAGAACCAGTTGCCGCCCCAGGCGATGTCGCCGACCACCGGGCCGATGCCGGGCACTTCCACGGCGACCGCTTGGCGATAACGGTAGGCGGGCACGTTGCGCACGCTCACCGAGCGGTCCTCGTGGAGCGTCGCTTCCACCGTGCCCACCGGCGTTTCGATGCGGTGCACGCCGGGGCCGATGCGGCCCAGGTGCGCCAGGGACACGACCAGGCCGATGGTGCCGTGGCCGCACATGCCGAGGTAGCCGGCGTTGTTGAAGAAGATGACACCGGCACAGGCAGAGGGATCGACCGGTTCGCAGAGCAGCGCGCCGACCAGTACATCGTTGCCGCGCGGCTCCAGCATACAGGTGCGGCGCCAGTGATCGTGCCGGTCGGCGAGAAGCTGGCGGCGTTCGGCCATGCTGCCGTTGCCGAGATCAGGAAAACCGTCGATGACCAGGCGGGTCGGTTCGCCGCCGGTGTGCGAGTCGAGGATGCGGATGCGCTTCATGGAACCGTTCCTGCGGGGGAGGGAGTGCCTACAAGAATGCGTGTTCCGGATGGCGCCGGCTTGATGGATTTCCACCGGGGCGATGACGAAATCGGCATAGTGAAGTGGGAGGGATGATTCCATCGTAGGGGCGAATTCATTCGCCCGCCCAGCCATTGCCGGGCGAATAAATTCGCCCCTACACGACCGTCCGCTTTTCGTAGGAGCCAGCTCTGCTGGCGAAACCTTTGTGGTAGCCCTTTCGCGAGCAGCGCTCGCCCCTACACCGGCTCCTGCCCGCTTTGGCTGCGCCTGGGCAGATGTTCGTACAGCGTCTGGCAGACGCCTTCGATATGGCTCTGGATCAACCGGGCCGCGCCTTCGGCGTCGCCGTTGCGGCAGGCCTGGAGGATTTCGCGGTGTTCCTGGTCGGCCCGCGCCTTGCCGGCGGACAGGCTCATCTGCAGGCGCAGGTAGCGTTCCAGCTTGTCGTGGATGGAGCGGATCAGGTTGAGCATGAACGGCCGCCCGGCCGGCTCGTAGAGGCAGGCGTGCAACTGCCAGTTCAGTTCGGCCCAGCGGCCGATGTCATCCTCGTCGAGGAAGGCCGCGCAGATGCGCTCGGCGCGGGAGAAGGTCTCTTCGGTCATGTTCGGCACGGCCAGGCGGATCGCCTCGGCTTCGAGCAGCACCCGCACCTCGAACATCTGCGCCAGTTCGGGTTCGGAGAGGCGTGTCACCAGCGCACCCCGGTTGCGCTGGAACACCACCAGCCCCTCGGCCTCCAGGCGCTTCAGCGCCTCGCGCACCGGAATCTTGCTGACGTTGAACTGGCGGGCGATGTCGTCCTGGCGGATCGGCTCGTCTTCGGCGAAGTGGCCGGCGACGATGGCCTCGCGCAGATGACGGGTAATCACGTCAGAGGCGGTGGGGACGATGCCCAGGTTGGGTGTGTTCGACGGAGGTAGGGGCACGCTGTTCGATCCTGTTCAGCCGGCGCTCATTCTACAGTGTGCCCCCGCTGCTCATAGTCCTACGTCAGGCAGTGCGAGACGGTTCTCCAGGGCATGCGCCATCAGTGACTCGACGAAACGGCGATCCGCCTCCGGCAGGGCCAGGCGCGGGGGGCGGGTGAGGGCGGAGCCACGCTGGACAAGGGCTTCGCAAAGCTTGATGCATTGCACCAGATCAGGCCGGGCATCCAGGTGCAGCAGCGGCATGAACCATTCGTAGAGCGGCAGCGCCTCGGCGAGGCGGCTGGCCTTGGCCAGGCGGAACAGCGTCTCGCCCTCCTGCGGGAAGACGTTGGACATCCCCGAGACCCAGCCCTCCGCGCCAACTGCGACGCTTTCCAGCACCACGTCGTCGAGCCCGGCGAACAGCACGAAGCGGTCGCCCACCTCGTTGCGCACGTCGATGAAGCGGCGCGTGTCGCCGGAGGAATCCTTAAAGCAGACGATGTTGTCGCAGTCCGCCAGGGAAATCAGGATGTCGGGCGTCACATCGTTCTTATAGATCGGCGGGTTGTTGTAGACCATCACCGGCAGGTCGGTTTCGGCGGCCACGCTGCGGAAGTGCGCGGCGGTCTCGAACGGCTTGGCGGAGTAGACCAGGGCCGGCATCAGCATGATGCCGTCGGCGCCGGCGCGGGCCACTTCGCGGGCGACCTGGCTGGCGTTGGCGCTGGTGAACTCGGCGACCCCGGCAATCACCGGCACCCGTCCGGCCGACGCATCCTTGGCGATTTCCACCAGGCTGATTTTCTCCCGCAGGCTCAGCGAGGTGTTCTCGCCGACGGTGCCGCAGATCACCAGGCCGGACACCCCGTCCCGTACCAGATTGGCGATGACCCGGTGCGTGGCGTCGAGATCGAGGGAATAGTCGGGGCGGAACTGAGTGGTGACGGCGGGAAACACGCCGCTCCAACCGATGGCTTTGCTCATGATGGCCTCCAAATGGCTATTTGGTATTTCGTATACGATATTTCCAGAAAGCAGAACCTGTGCCAATCCAACTGCGACTGCCACGAAACGGCGCAAAAGCCCATCGCAGGCGGGGTGGGCATGCGGCACGGACAATCTGCGTGGCGCGCACCGGCCACCGGGCTGTTACCTGACGGAGCAGCGATGTCCGCAAAGGAAGCGGGCCGCTCAACGATGGGGCAGGGTGTCGCGGTACTGGCTCGGCGAGAAACCGGTGTGCGCTTTGAACTGGCGGCTGAAGGCGCTGTGGTCGGTATAGCCGCAGCGCAGCGCGATCTCGGTGATCGGCAGGTCGCTGGCCAGCAGGCTCGAGGCAGCGCCCAGCCGGGCACGCAGGATCATCTGCCGCGGGGTGAGCTGGAACAGGCGCTTGCAGTGGCGCTCCAGTTGCGCCACCGAGAGACCGGCCACGGCGGTCAGCTCGGCCAGACTGATCGGCTGGGCGAAGTGCTCGCGGATGTAATCGTCCACCGCCGCCAGCCGCTGATACGCCGGATGGCTGGATTGCGGCGCCAGCAGATCGCAGGAAACGCCGGCCATGCCAATGATGCGGCCCTGGGCGTCGCGCAGCGGCAGCTTGTGGGTCAGGCACCAGCCCGGATGACGGGCCGGGTAGAGGTGCAGCTCCAGGCGGTCGGCGAGACGGATGCCGTCGCGCAACACGCTGCGGTCCTGCGCCGTGTACAGCGGCCCGAAGCGCGCCGGGAACACTTCTTCGGCCGTCCTGCCCAGCAGCGATTGGTTCTCCTCGTAACCACAGCGCTGCGACAGGGTGCGATTGACCATCACATAGCGCGCCTCGCAGTCCTTCACGAAAAACACCACGCTGGGCATCTCGTCCAGCAACGGCGCGACCAGCTCCAGGCTGGCGAGCAGCGTGGGCAGGTCGGGAGCGGTGGCGCGGGGGAGCAGATCGAGCATCGTTCACGCGGGCGAATTGGCCGGGGGTGAGCGGAGGATAAGCGGATAGACGCTTACCTGCCACGCATCGCCAGCAGCAGTGCGCTTGGCGCCAGGCCGGTCCAGCGTTTGAAGGAGCGGCGGAAGTTGGTGGCGTCGTGGAAGCGCAGGTAGGCGGCGACTTCGTCGTTGCTGTAGCCCTTGATCTGGTAGAGGTACAGGGCCAGGTGCAGGCGTGCCTGGTCGTGCTGTTCCTGGTAGCAGGTGTCGTGTTTCTTCAGCTTGCGCTTGAAAGTTGCCGGGCTCATGCCGAAGGCGTCGGCGGCGTGCTCTAGGCCCGGCGCCTGGCGGGCGTGGTCGAGCAGCCAGCGGTACAGGGCGTCGAGCAGGCTGTGCGTGGCGGGCAGGCGTTGCAGCTCGGCGCGGGCCTGTTGCCCGGCCACCAGGGCGGCGGTGGGGGCGGACTGCGGCCAGGGGCGGGTCAGGCAGGCGCGCGGCAGGCGCATCAGGTCGTAGGGACTGGCGAAGTGCAGGTCTTCGCCGAGGTGTACCCAGTACTGTTCGATGTAGCGCGGCCGCGCGTGGCGCAGGTGGATCTGCCAGGGCAGGCGCTCGCCGCCGAGGCGCCGGCTCATGGCGATCACCGCGGCCATGGCGGCCTCGACGAGGAAGCGGAACTGGTGACCGGCGCCGCAATTGTCCTGCCAGTGCAGGTAGGCGTGCTGTTCGTCCAGCAGCAGGCGTGGGCTGAGCAGCGGGAAGAGCAGGGTACGCAGCTCCACCAGTAGCTCCAGCGCCTGTTGCAGGTTGGCCGCCAGGCTCAGGGCCTGGCTGGCGGCGCCGAGCGGGCCGGGCAGCAGGCGCTGGCCGAAGAGGAAGGCGCTGTCGTCGGCATCCAGCAACTGGCGGGCGTTGTCGATCAGTTGGAAGAACTGCTCGGGGCTGACCAGGGTATCGCCGCGCAGGACGTCTTCGTGGAACAGGCCGGTGCCGCGCAGCAGGCGGTGGCTGTTGATCCCGCGCTGCAGGCAGAGGTCGATCAGCGCCGCCGGCTGGCCATGGGCGGCGATGCAGCGGGTGTCGCGCTCGAACCAGGAACCGGACATGTTCAGGCGCTCAGGGCGAGGGGCTGCTTGGCCCGGGCCAGGGCGAGGTTGAGGCGTTGCAGCAGGGCTTCGGCATCTTCGTCCAGGGCCATCGCGGTCGCCACGCTGGCCTTCAGCGGCAGGCGCTCGCCGTGCTGGCGGCTCTTGTGCGCCAGGCTGCGCACGGCCTCGGCCAGTTCGCTGGCGAGCTGGCGCGCCTGGGCCTCGCCGGTGGCCGGCAGGAGCACGACGAAGCGGTCTCCAGCCAGGCGGCAGAGCAGGTCCTGACGGCGCAGGTTGAGCAGCAGTACCTGGGTGACCGCTTGGAGCACGGCGTCGCCTTCGGCATGGCCGTAGCGCTGGTTGATCGCATCGAAGTCGTCGAGGTCCACCGCCACCAGCGACAACGGCACCTGCTCGCGGCGGCTTTCCTGCAGGCTGAGCTGTAACTGGCGGCGCAGGTAGTCGGCGCCGGCCAGGGGAGTGAGCTTGTCGAACAGCAGGTGCTCGCGGAACAGCCGCTCGCGTTTCTCCATCTGCGCGCTGATCGCCAACTGCTCGTGGTGCCAGTGGTACAGCCCGTAGGTGAGCAGCAGCAGGCCGAAGGGCATCGGCGCCGACTCCAACCAGTGGTCCCAGCCGATGGCTTCGGGCATGCGGATGAATTCGTCGAGGCTGTCCACCCACCAGGAGAAGAACACCAGCCCCAGGCCCAGGGTAAGGAGGTTGGTGACACGCCCGGCCGGGCGGCTCTTGAGGATCAGGCACAGCCAGACCAGCGCCAGCAGCGCCGAGCCGCCTTCGCCGAGGATGTCCAGCCACACCCATTCCGCCGGTGCCTTGAGGTCGCCGGCGGCGAGGTGCAGGAGCAGCGCGAGGTTGGCGACCAGGGTCAGGGCCAGCAGTTTCAGGCGGTGCAGACGGAGCAGGGCGGGCATGGACGGGGCCTCGCAGGGAAACGATGGCGCACAGCTCAGCAGAGCCAGATGACCGATTGATGGCAGTCGGGAGGTCAAATCGGCTCATGGGTTTGCGTGACCACACATGCCTTTCTGCTTCATTCCCGGAGCCAACGGCACGCGAGCCGCGCTACCCGGCTACATGCCCTGCGCGGTGGCGGGTCATTTCGGTTCATTTTGCGCGCGAAAGTGCTCTCGAAGCCCCGTTTTCCGGGCCTTTGCGTCGGGCCTGTCACAGAAGCGTCATCCGCTCCGCCTAGCGTGCCCAGCCATCTCGCCGGGCGGCTTGCCCGGTATCAAGACGGGGAGAAACCTGATGATGACCTTCAAGCGCAGCAAGGCCGCCCGACGCGCCGGCCATGCCCTCAGTGCCCTGGCGCTGGCCGTGGCCAGCGGTTCGCTGCTGGCCGCCGAAACCGCCACGGATGTGGTGGAGCACGTGGATGTGGTGGGGCAGGCGGTGAGCCTGGACAAGGCACTCAAGGAGCAGCGCCGCTCGGACAACGTGAAGAGCGTGGTCAGCGCCGATGGCGTGGCGCAGTTGCCCGACGAGAACGTCGCCGAGGCGGTGCAGCGCCTGCCCGGCGTGAGTGTGGAGCGCGACCAGGGCGAAGGCCGCTTCGTCAGCGTGCGCGGCCTGGGGCCGGACATGAATGCCGTGAACATCAACGGCACACTGATCCCGTCGCCCAACGCCGACACCCGCGCCGTGGCCCTGGACGTGCTGCCGTCCGAGCTGGTGCAGTCGCTGTCGGTGGTCAAGACCCTGACCCCGGACATGGACGCCAACTCCCTGGGCGGCACCATCGAAGTGGAAAGCCTGTCTGCCTTCGATCATAAGGGCCTCTTCTATACCGGCAGCGCCGAAGGCAGCTACGACGACAACAGCGGCCAGACCAGTCCGAAGTTCTCCGGGGCGATCAGCGACCGCTTCAGCCTTGGCGACGGCATCGACAACTTCGGCGTGGCCGCCGCGCTGAGCTGGCAGAAGCGCGATTTCGGCTCGGACAACGTGGAAACCGGGGGCGCCTGGGACTTCGAGGACGGCGCCCGGCTGGAGGAGCTGGAGCAGCGCGACTACGACATCACCCGCGAGCGCACCGGCCTGGGCCTGAACTTCGACTACCGCCCGGACGACTTCAACAGCTACTACCTGCGCACCCTCTACAGCCGCTTCAAGGACAGCGAAACGCGCAATGCCGCCGGCGTGGAGTTCGACGACGCTCAGGCACCCGGCGAACGTGGCGATGCCGAAGGCTGGCGCGAACTGAAGTCCCGCGAGGAAACCCAAGAAATCCAATCCTACGTGCTGGGCAGCGAGCACTTGCGCGGCGACTGGACCCTCAACGCCCAGGTCGGCTACAGCCGTTCCAGCGAAGACACGCCCGGGCATATCGCCGGCGCGCTGTTCGAGGGTACCGACGACTTCACCGACGCCGGCTTCGGCAGCACGCGCAAGCCGACCCTGAACATCGGCGAAGCGTTCTACGACGCGAACAACTTCATCCTCGACGAAGTGGAGTGGGCCGAGCAGGACACCACCGACACCGAGAAGAACATCAAGCTCGACCTGGCCCGCGACTACGAGCTGTCCGGCCACGCGGCGCGGGTCAAGTTCGGCGGCAAGCTGAGCCGGCGCGACAAGGATAATGACACCAACGTCTGGACCTATGAGGACTTCGACGACGCCGGCATCGCCGCCGACGACCTGCTGCTCGGTAACTTCACCAAGGGCCGGGTGGACTACGGTCTCGGCCGCTTCGGGCCGGGCATCAGCGACAAGGCGATCAAGCGCCTGCTCGGCGGGCTCGACCGCGCTGACTACTACAACGAAGAAGAGTCGCGCATCGGCGACTACGAGATGAGCGAAGACATCGACGCCGCCTACCTGATGAATACCGTCGACATCGGCGACCTGCGCGTGATCGCCGGCCTGCGCTACGAGGGTACCGATTTCCGCGCCAAGGGCACTGGCCTGCGCGACGGCACCTTCGAGAATATCGAGGCGAGCAACGACTATGACCACTGGCTGCCGGGCCTGCACCTGCGCTACCAACTGGACAAGGACACCCAGCTCCGCGCCGCCTGGACCAACAGCGTGGTGCGTCCGAGCTTCGAGCAACTGGCGCCGGGTTTCCTCATCGATGGCGACGAGGCGGAGTTCGGCAACCCGCAGCTCGATCCGCTGGAGTCCAGCAACTTCGACCTCGGCATCGAGCGCTACCTGGGGCGCGCCGGGGTGGTTTCGGCCTTCGTCTTCTACAAGGACATCGAAAATTTCGTCTACAACACCGACCTCGCCGGCACCGGCGCCTGGACGGACTTCGACGAGGCCAACACCTATGCCAACGGCGACCGCGCCAAGCTGTACGGCCTGGAGCTGGCCTGGTCGCAGAAATTCGACTGGCTGCCGGCGCCGTGGAACGGCCTGCTGCTGGGCGCCAACGCCACCTTCAGCCGCTCCGACGCACGCATCGAAGGACAAGGCCGGCGGCGCGACATCGACCTGCCGTTCCAGTCCGACACCGTGGGCAACCTGATGCTCGGCTGGGAGAACGACAAGCTCAGCCTGCGCCTCTCCGCCAACTACAAGTCCGACTATCTGCAGGAAGTCGCGGCGGTGGACGACAAGGCCCACGACCTCTACGTGGACGACCAGACCTTCGTCGATTTCAGTGCCCGCTACTTCCTCACCAAGGACCTGCAGGTCTCCTTCGAGGCGCAGAACATCACCGACGAGCATTACTACGTCTACACCGGGCGCGACCGCTACAACGCCCAGTACGAGGAATACGGCCCCACCTACAAGCTGGGCCTGACCTTCACCCACTTCTGATCCCCGTCGGCCGCTCTTCCACGGAGAGCGGCGTGTCACAAGGAACACCGTTCGATGAATTCGCTGTTTCTCCGCGCCGCGCTGCTGGCCAGCCTGGCCCTGGCCGGTTGCGACCGCCTGTCCCCCTCGGCGTCGACTCCGCCGCCGTCCGCCGAACCCGTACTGGCCCTGAGCGCCTGGAAAACGCCGGCCGGGCTCGACCTCGAGGCGATCCGTTTCGTCCCCGCCAAGGACGGCGCCCAGCACGACTGGCGTATTGCTGCCAGCGAGCGCCAAGGGTTGCTCCTGCTCAACGGCCAGGGGCGCGAACTGGCGCGCTTGCCGGGTTCGTTCTCCGCGCTAGATCTGCGCTGGGCGGGGTCGCAACTGATCGTCGCCGGGCTGGACGGCGTCGGCCAGCGCGCCGTGCTCGTCGCTCTCGATCCCGCCAGCCACCGCTGGCAGCGCCCGCAGAGCCTGCCGGCGCGCGACTTCGCCCTGGCCGGTCTGTGCCTGTACCGCGACGAGGCGCGCAATCTCTATCTGTTCCTCGTCGGCGAAGAAGGGCAGGGCGAGCAGTGGCTGGTCGGCACCGATGCCGGCCTCACGCCAGAGCCGCGTCGGGTACGCGGGCTGCCGTTGCCGCCGAACGCCGAGCATTGCCAGGTCGACGATGCGGCGAACCGGCTGTTCGTCAACGAAGAGAACGTCGGCCTCTGGGCCTACCCGGCCCACCCGGAGGCCGAGGCCAGCCGTCAGCCGGTGGACCTGCTGCAACCCTTCGGTACTTTGCGTGGCTCGGCCGGCGCCATGGCCAGCCTGCCCGGCGGACTGCTCGCCCTGGACCCCTCCGACGCCGCGCTGCACCTCTACCAGCAACGGGAGGCCGGCTGGCATGCCGTCGCCCGCCTGCCGCTGGAAGGGCTCGGCGAACCGGAGGGACTGGCCCTGCACGAGACAGCCAACGGGCTCGACCTGCTGCTGAGCGACGACGACAGTGGACGGCTCTACCAGGGCCGTCTGGTCTGGAAAGCCGAGCCGGTGCGGCGGCCGCCGGTGCTGCCGAACGTCGCGGCGGTGCGCCAGAGCGAGCCAGTGGGCCGCCATGGCGATGCCGCCGACGACCCGGCGATCTGGGTGCATCCGCAGCGGCCGTCGCGCTCGCGGGTGCTCGGCACCAACAAGAAGCAGGGACTGCTGGCCTACGACCTGGACGGCACGCTGGTGCAAGAGCTGCCGGTGGGCCGCCTGAACAACGTGGACGTCCGCAGCGGCATTCGTCTCGGCGACGCGACGGTGGACCTGGCCGTGGCCAGCAACCGCGACCGCAACAGCATCGCCCTGTTCGCCATCGACCGCGCCAGCGGCGAGTTGCGCGAGGCCGGCGAAATCGCCACGCCGCTGGCGGAAATCTACGGCATCTGCCTGTTCCAGCCGGATTCCGGCGAGCTGTACGCCTTCGCCAACGGCAAGGACGGCACCTTCCTCCAGTACCGCTTGGACGGCACGAGCGGCACGTTGCGTGGCGAGCTGGTGCGGCGCTTCGCGGTGGACAGCCAGCCGGAGGGCTGCGTGGCCGATGATCGCCGCCAGCGCCTGTTCCTCGGCGAGGAAGACAGCGGTGTCTGGGCGGTGGACGCCCGCGCCGAGGAACAGGCGGAACTGACGAGGGTGATGGCGGTGGGCGAGACACTGAAGGCCGATGTCGAGGGCCTCGGCCTATACCATGGCCCGCGCCGCAGCTACCTGGTGGTCTCCAGCCAGGGCAACGACAGCTACGTGGTGCTCGACGCCGAGCCGCCCTACGCGCCGAAGGGCGCCTTCCGGGTTGGACTGAACGGCGCACTGGGCATCGACGGGGCCTCCGAGACGGACGGCCTGGACGTCAGCTCGGCCAACCTCGGCGGGCCTTGGAGCGCCGGCCTGCTGGTGGTACAGGACGGCCGCAAGCGCATGCCCGAGCAGACCCAGAACTTCAAGTTCGTGTCCTGGCGCGCCGTGGCCGACGCCCTCGGCCTGGAATGACGCCGCTGTCATCAGAACGCAACCGCAACGTAATCGAATAACCCAGGCGCCCTTCGTTGAGGAGGGCGACACAACGGAGAGACCCATGCACGCCACCCTCGAACACATGACCGTCTGGAGCCTGGTCAGCGCCGCCTCGCCATTGGTCAAGGGCGTCATGCTCACCCTGCTGCTGGCCTCGCTGGCGAGCTGGTACCTGATCGTCCAGCGCAGTCTGTTGCTGGGCCGCAGCGAGCGGTTGCTGAAGGACTTCCAGCAGCGCTTCCGCCGCGAGTCCGACCTCGCCCGGCTGTACCGCGAGACGCCCGCCGAACCGGATGCGGACGCCGGCCTGGAGCGGCTGTTCCGCGCCGGTTATGGCGAATACCAGCACCTCGGCAACGAACCGGGCGTGGGCGGCGAGGCGGTGATCGATGGCGTCGAGCGCAGCCTGCTGGTGGCCATCAGCGAGGAGGAGGAACGTCTCGGCAAGGGCCTGCCGTTCCTCGCCACCGTCGGTTCGGTCAGCCCCTACATCGGCCTGTTCGGCACCGTGTGGGGCATCATGAACTCCTTCATCGGTCTGTCGCAGGTGCAACAGGCCACCCTGTCCACCGTCGCCCCCGGTATCGCCGAGGCGTTGATCGCAACGGCCATCGGCCTGTTCGCGGCCATCCCGGCGGTGATCGCCTACAACCGCTTCTCCGCCCGCGTGGCCGCCTTCTCCAGCCGCTATTACGCCTTCGGCAACGAGCTGCAGGGGCGCCTGCATCGCCGGTTGCAGGCCGCGGCGCGCCTCGATCGCGCCGCCTGAGGGGAGGGAGCCATGCGCAAGCCCTACAGCCCGCACGGCCCGAAGGCCGAGATGAACGTGGTGCCCTATATCGACGTGATGCTGGTGCTGCTGGTGATCTTCATGGTCACCGCGCCGATGCTCACCCAGGGCGTGAAGATCGACCTGCCAGAGGTCGCCGCCGAAGCGCTGCCCACCGACACCCGCCAGCAGATCCTCACCCTCTCGGTGACGGCCGACGGCGGCTACTACTGGAACCTCGGCAGCGAGCTGGACACCGAACGGCACACGGACAGTGCCGTGAGCCTGGAAGAAATGACCGCCCAGGTGAGCGCCATCGTCGCCGCGCGCAGCGACACCCAGGTCTACATCCGCGCCGACGGCGATGCCCGCTACGACACGGTGGTCGCCGGCATGGCCGCCTTGCAGCGGGGCGGGGTGCGCAATGTCGGCCTGGTCACCGAGGCCCCCCAGCCATGAGGGCCGAACCCATGCCGACAGCCGTCGGTTGGCCGGCGCTGGCCTGGCCATCCCGCGCCTGGCGCCGTCAGGCATTGGCCGTGGTGCTGGCGGTTGCGCTGCATGCCCTGGCCCTGGCCGCGCTGCTGGCGCACTGGCAACCCTCGACACCGGCCGAGCCGCAGGTGCGGACCCTATCGACCCGGTTGATCCAGTTGCCGCCGCCCGCACCGTCCGTGCCTGAGGTACAGGCCCCGCCACCGGTGACGGAACCGTCCAAGCCGGTGGAAGCGTCCAAGCCCGATCCGCAGGTACGCCAACGGGAATTGGAGCAGGCTGCCCTGGCACGCAAACGGCTGGAGGAACAGCGCCAGCGCGAACGCCTCGAACAGGCGCAGCGCGAGCGGCAGCGTGAGGAACGCGAACGCCTCGAACGCGAGGCACAGGCCCGTGAGCAGGCGCAGGCCCGCCAGCGCGAGGAGCAGCAGCGCCTGCAAGCCGAAGCCGCCGCCCGTGCCGATGCCAGCCGGCCGTACCTGCCCATCGCCAAGGAGGCTCCGGAATACCCGGATCGCGCCTTGGACAAGGGTATCGAGGGCGACTGCACCGTCAGCTACACCGTCACCCCGGACGGTCGCGTGGAAAACCCCAAGGTGATCGGCGAGTGCCATCCATTGTTCGTCCGCCCCTCGCTGGCCGCCGCCAGGACCTTCCGCTACCAGCCGCGTATCGTCGATGGCCGCGCGGTCGCCGTCCCCGACGTGAAGAACACCTTCCACTACCGTATCGAATGAACCGCGCGCCGCCGCGAGTCTCCAAACGGGGCACAGCGGACCGGCGCCGACAGACAGGGAGATTTCCATGAGCCATGACCATCGCCATTTCCACGAACGCCTGGAGAGCCAGGACGACCAGTCGATCAACCCCAGCGCGAACCCGCCGCTGGCCGAGCTGATCGATCCAGCCCGGCGCAACGTCCTCAAGGGCGGCCTGACCCTCGCCGCCCTCGGCTTCTTCGGCGGCGGCCTGAGCGCCTGCGCCAAGGCCAGTGCCAGCCCGCTGCTGGGCTTCAAGGGCGTGCCGGTGCAGCTCGACCCCGGTTTCGACCGCGTGCTGGTCGCCGAGGGCTACCGTGCGGTGCCGTTCTTCTCCTGGGGCGATCCGGTGGAGTCCGGCGCCCCGGTCTGGAAGGCGGACGCCAGCGATGACTGGCAAGCCCAGCTCAAGCAGGCCGGCGACAACCATGACGGCATGAACTTCTTCCCCTTCGAAGGGGAGACCGACCGTGGCCTGCTGGTGATGAACCACGAATACATCAACCCGCCGCTGCATCCTTCCGGCACCATCGACCTGAGCAAGCCGCGTCCGCTGGACGAGGTGCGCAAGGAGCAGGCCGCCCATGGCGTCTCGGTGATCGAAGTGAAGAAGGGCAAGGACGGCCAGTGGCAACGCGTCATGGAATCGCCCTACAACCGCCGCATCACCATGCTCACGCCGATGCGCATCGCCGGTCCCCTGGCCGGCCACGCGCTGATGAAGACCGCATCCGACCCGGCCGGCCTGGAAGTGCTCGGCACCCTCAACAACTGCGCCACCGGCGTCACCCCCTGGGGCACCTTCCTCACCTGCGAGGAAAACTGGCCGAACTACTTCATCAACCGCGACCCGGCCGACTACACCCAGCGCGTTTCGCACAAGCGCTATGGCCTGTCCAACAGCGGCACCAGCAAGTACTACGCCTGGGAGACCGCCGACGCACGCTTCGATGCCACGCCCGCTGCCGACCAGCCCCATGGCGGCCACGTGAACGAGCCGAACCGCTTCGGCTGGGTGGTGGAAATCGATCCCTTCGACCCCAAGGCGCAACCGATCAAGCGTACCGCCTTCGGTCGCTTCAGCCGCGAATGCGCGGCGTTGTCCCTGGGCGGCGACGGGCGCATGGCGTTCTACTCCGGCGACGACGCCAAGGGCGAATACGTCTACAAGTTCGTTCCCACCGGGCGCTTCGACGCCGCCAACCCCAAGGTCAGCCGCGACTTGCTGGACGAAGGCACCCTCTACGCCGCGCGCTTCGACGCGGACGGCAACGGCCACTGGCTGGCCCTGGTCCACGGTCAGAACGGCCTGACTGAGGAAAACGGCTTCGCCAGCCAGGCCGAGGTGCTGGTCAACGCCCGCGCCGCCGCCGACCGTGCCGGCGCCACCCCCATGGACCGCCCCGAATGGGCCGCCGTCCATCCCACCAGCCGCGAGGTCTACGTCACCCTCACCAACAACGACGGGCGCGGCAGCAAGCAACCCGTGGACAAGGCCAACCCCCGGCCGAACAACCTGCACGGGCAGATTCTGCGCATCGCCGAACAGGGCGCCGACCCCACCGCCACCGCGTTCACCTGGGAGCTCTTCCTCCTCGCCGGCGAAGCCAAGGGGGCCAAGGACAAGGACGGCAAGCCGGTGCCGGCCAACCTCGTCGGCACCATCCAGGGCGACCTGTTCTCCTCCCCGGACGGCCTGGCCTTCGATGCCCAGGGCCGCCTGTGGATCCAGACCGACTTCGACGACGCCGAAGCCGCCATGCACAACATGGGTTGCAACATGCTCCTCTGTGCCGACCCCGCCACCCGCGAAGTCCGCCGCTTCCTTGTCGGCCCGCGTGGCTGCGAAATCACTGGCCTGGCCTGGAGTCCCGATGGCAAGGCCCTCTGGGCCAACATTCAACACCCCGGCCTCAGCTACCCCGCCAGCGACGGCAAGACCCGACCGCGCTCGACCACGGTGCTGATCACCAAGGAGGATGGTGGGGTGATTGGGGGCTGAGGGGGAGGGCAGATTCGGTGCTGCTACTTTGACAGCATTCGGATCGGCGTCTAAGTCTTAAGGAGGTTTGCAGGCAGATATTTGAATGAGACTGACAGGGATGTTCATCGCAGCTTGCTTAGCAAGTGGCTGCTCGTTTGTATCCGTGAAGGGGGCGCAGTCGAGCCAGCACTTTATCAACATTGGTCCGGTCGATCTGCGCGCCGATATGCCTGCTCGGGCAATCGTTACATCGACGTTCGGAATCGGTGCAACCAGCATCCAGGGAACAAGCAATCTTGGCTATCTGAGCCAGGAGATCGTTGCCATTCCTTCCCCCTCGTCCTGCAGCCTCATTCTCATCGTTCGCAGCCACAAACAAGTCGAACAAATAAAACGAGCACTGGGCGAAACCATCGACCGTGTTTGCTCGAACATGGAGGCTATACCTTGAGCAAGCGACTACTCATGATTTTGGGGCTGATTACCCTGAATGGCTGCGCAGACAGAACTCCCCTGGTCTTCGTCTCCAAAACTTCGGTTGGAGTAGATGTATCTGCACCAGGAGCCGGTACCGGTGAATTCAGCGCATCCATCGGCGTAAACAGTCTGGATGCCGCTTATGTGCCAGCCGTTGAAATTACATCGACTGGCGAGACCTTCAACCAAGTGAAATCCGGGGAATCGCTCTCGCCGCAGGAGCGTGGGGTGTTAGCGGCCAAGCTTGCGGATCAGATCGACAGTGAAACTCGGATCATGACCCGCTCCCAGCAAGAGCTGGATAATGCTGGGACAGACCCGGCCAAGGCGCAAGCCCAGCAGCGGATCGAGCAATCCCGCCAGAGAATTCAGGCTCTTAGCGAATACCTCTCGAATGTACTCAACCGTGATGATGCCTTGTCTGTATTCTCGGCTTTCGACTCCAATACTATTCTTCGTGCCGATAGTGCCGGACAAGGTTTCGGCAAAGTCTTCGCTACAGGCCTTGCTGCCCAGAATGTCTCCCTTAAATTCAGTCAACAGGCACAAGCATTGGCGAGTTGTAAAGCACAGGTGGCACCTACTGCTGCAAAGCTTGCGGCGGAAACTGACCAGGCGAGCAAGGAACTTGCACTAAAGCTCTTGGACGCCTGCAAATAACAACGATGAGTAGTCCGTAACTTTCACTAAACGGTCATCCAGGGTGGGATAGGCCAATCTCCTGTGCGGCAAAAATTCGATCACCCCTGTCGATTTCCCTTCATCCCATTCGACTAGAAGAGCGCGCGCCCTCCAGACAAAAACGGAGCGCTACGCTCTTCTTGCCAACCCAGGAGTTTTGCCCATGTCTCTCCAACTCTTTGCCCATCCGTTTTCTTCCTACTGTCAGAAGGTACTGATCGCGCTCTACGAGAACGAGCTGTCCTTTGAGTTTCGCCTGTTGGCGCCGGACGAGCCTGGGAACGGGGCGGAGTTTCAGGCGTTGTGGCCGATGCGAAAGATGCCGGTGTTGGTGGATGGCGGCAGGACGGTGGTCGAGTCGAGCATCATCATCGAGTACCTGGGGCTGCATCATCCGGGACCGGTGCGGTTGTTGCCCGAGGGGACGGAGGCGGCGTTGGAGACGAGGATGATGGATCGCTTCTTCGATAACTACGTGATGACGCCGATGCAGAAGTTCGTGTTCGACAGCCTGCGGCCGGCGGATAAACGCGATGCCTATGGTGTCGAGGAGGCGGGGGCGTTGCTGGAGCGGGCGTATGCCTGGCTGGACGAAGTACTGGCCGGGCGTAGCTGGGCGGCGGGGGAGGCGTTCAGTCTGGCGGATTGCGCGGCGGCGCCGGCGTTGTTCTATGCCGACTGGGTGCATCCCATCGCCGAGTCGTTCGAGCGGGTGCGGGCCTATCGGCAGCGTTTGCTGGCACGGCCGTCGTTCGCTCGGGCGGTGGAGGAGGCGCGGCCGTATCGGACGCTGTTTCCGTTGGGGGCGCCGGATCGCGATTGAGCCGGTGCTTGCCCGAATCGGTCGCAGCTCAGACACTAGGCGTTTTCCCAGTGATCCGAGGAGAACGCCTTGAGCTTGTCGATACGCCCAGCCGTCCCCAGCGATGCGGCGCAGATTCTGGCCTTCATCACCGAACTCGCTACCTATGAGAAGGCTGCGCACGAGGTCGTCGCCAGCGTGGCAGACATCGAGCGCACGCTGCTCGCCGAACGGGCGCCGAGCCGTGCGCTGATCTGCGAGCAGGACGGCAAGCCGATTGGTTTCGCCGTGTATTTCTACAGCTATTCCACTTGGCTGGGGCGCAACGGGATCTACCTGGAAGACCTGTATGTCACGCCGGACAGCCGTGGCAGCGGTGCCGGCAAGGCGCTGCTCCGCCAGCTCGCCCGCGAGGCCTGTGACAACGACTGCGGACGGTTGGAGTGGAGCGTGTTGGACTGGAACGAGCCGGCGATAGGTTTCTACGACTCCATCGGCGCCCAGCCGCAGAAGGAGTGGATTCGCTATCGCTTGGATGGCGAGGCGCTGCGGAGCTTTGCCGAAGGGGCCTAAGGCTTCAGTAGGATCGAATCCGCCTCGCTGACGAAGGCGGTGCGGCTGCGGCGGTCGTAGAGGCAAAGCTCTTGGCCCATCCGGCCTTCCATGTGCGGTTGCGGGTAGCGGCCGCGCAGGAGGATGGCGGTGAGGCTGAGCCGGTCCGGGTATTCGATGAGCTTGCCGACCGGCCGGGGTTGTTCCAGCCCGCTGGCCTTCATGCATGCGGCCAGCACGGCTTTCTTGTGTTCTGTCCAGGCCTCGGGCGTGGCGGCGAGCGCCGGCAAGGCGAGGGCGCCGCAGAGGACGGCGACTCGAGAGAAGGTCGTCATGCCGGACAAGCCTAGCTCACGGACGGGCGCGCATCAGCTTGTCAGTCGCGACAGTCGGAGCCCTGGCGCACATACACCAGGGTATGGACCTCGCCCTTGGAGTCCTTGTAGGTCATGATCGCTTCGCCCGGCATGCAGCCGGATGGTTCGGTGGTGGAGATGGCCTGGGCGACGTCCAGGTCCATGCCGTAGTGGTAGACCTGCCGGTCTTCCGCGGTGGCCCAGGGGGAGGCCAGTGCCAGGCCGAGCATCAGGTAGGTGCTTTTCATCGCTCGTCTCCGAGAGAGTCGCCATCACCCTATCGCTCGGGGCGGGCAGGAAAAACGGCCGGGCGTGCAAGGCAACCTTGCACGCGTCGCAACAATGCTCAGGCCCAGCAGGCGGGATCGTCGAGCATCGCCCGGTAGCGCTCCAGCGCCTTGGGCAGCTCCTGTTTGAGGAATTCGATCCAGGTGCTCACCTTTGCATCGAGGAAGCGCCGTGACGGGTACACGGCGTAGACGCTCTTTTCGTGCAGGCTGTGATGCGGCAGGACCCGCACCAGCCCACCGCGCTGGATGGCGCGGGCGGCGACGAAGTCGGGCAGCAGACAGATGCCCATGCCGGCTTCGGCGGCGTTGGCCATGGCCTCGGCGACGTTGACCTGGAAGGTTTCGCCGAGGCGCAGCGGCTGTTCCTTGCCGTCCACCGTGAAGGCCCAGTGGTCGCCGAACACCGGGTCGACCAGCAACAGGCAGCGGTGCTCGGCGAGATCGTCCGGCGTCTGCGGGATGCCGTGTTTTTCCAGGTAGGCCGGGGCGGCGCAGATGACGCTGTGGATGTTGCCGAGGTACTGGCCGATCAGCTCCGAGTCGGGCAGGTCGCGGGCTAGGGTGATGACTACGTCGTGACCCTCTTCCAGCAGGTCCGGAAAGCGTTGCGACAGGGTCATGTCCAGGTGCACGTCCGGGTAGAGCGCGCCGTAGCGGGCCGCCAGCGGCGCGAGCAACTGGATGCCGAGGCCGGTGATGGAGTGCACCCGCAGGCGGCCCTTGGGCATCAGATGGGCACCGCTGGCCTCGGCGTTGGCGTCGTCGATGTCGGTGAGAATCTGCCGGGCGCGGGCGAGGTAGCGGCTGCCTGCTTCGGTGAGGGCAAGGCGCCGGGTGGAGCGCTGCAGCAGGCGCGCCTGCAGGTGGCTTTCCAGCTCGGAGACCAACCGCGACACCTGTGCCGTGGAGAATTCCAGGGCGCGGGCGGCGGCGGTGAAACTCCCGGCATCGGCGACGCGGACGAAAACGCGCATTGCCTGAACGATATCCATGCAACTGTTACCTCGTACGTAAACCTGCTTTGCCTGCAGGGCGGTTTTTGCGGAGCGGAGCGCCTTCCATACTGCGCGCCCGTGTCGTGGTATTGCCTCGGCCGGCGATGTTCCCTGTCCGAGGTTTTTCATGACGCCCGATCAACGATTTGCCCGCTGGGTCCAAATCGCTATCGCCGCGCTGGTTCTGGGCGCATGTCGAGCCCTGCTGTTCCGCCTCGACCCGGAGCCGTTCCGTCTGCCCGTGCGGCAGGCGGAGCTGGCGGTGGAACAGGCGATCCAGGGACAACGCCGAGCTGGACGCCAACCTGCAAGCCGCCGAGGCATCGGTGGGCGCCGCCCACGCCAGCCTCGTCGAACTCAGCGCGCAGAGCCGCCGTCTCGAAACGCTGCTGGGCAAGCGCTACGTGCCGCGCCAGCAGTACGAGCAGGTGGAAGCCAATCGCCTTATGGCCGCTGCCGAGCTGCGGGCGGCGCAGGCGAAGGTCACCGAGATCGCGGCACGGCGCGGCCGTCGGGATGGTGAAAATCTGCACTTTCCTGCACCAGTGCCTGCGTATCGCCGGGGGCGGCACCCTGGCGTTCTTCCTGTGCAAACTGTTCGATGCCGAATACGGCGCGTTCTTCTGCATTTATCCGGTATTGCGGCTTGGGTTGGTGCCACGGCTGAACCGGCATGTCGTCCGTCAGTTCGTCGCCCAGGGGTTGGTAGTCAACCTGAGGTCAGCGTGCTGTACGGTCTGTTCGGTGACCGGCCGCTGTTGTTGACGCTGGTCGCCGGTGTTCATCGTTCACCGTCTGCTCAACCGCTTCCCGCCCGTCCGCCATCAGAGCTATTGATTCCGTGTGGAACGAAAAAAGGCCGCTCGAGGGAGCGGCCGAAGGGACGTCGATAAAAAGGGAGCAATCACATCATCAACGTCAGGAGGAGCAGGGGGGCGCGGTATCAACTATCGCGGTCTTCGTCGGTTTGGGCGCTGGTCTGCACTCGCTTGCGGTCGGTGCCCTGGCTGCGCTTAGCGACGGTTTCGGCGGCTTGCTTGCCTTGCTGGAAGGCCAGGGTGCGCTCGACGAAGGCGGCGGATTCCTCGGCCAGGCTCAGTTGCGAAACCAGCAGGGAAGAGGCGGAAAGAACGGCTGCGGCAAGAAGGTGACGTTTCATATCAGTGTCCTCGTTCGGTCAGTTCAGGAGCCACTTCATCCTAGGGAGGAGCGAAAATCGGAAAAATAGCTGCGGTTGAGAATGACTATTTCGTATTGCGCAACAAAGGGGGCTTGAGGGGGACGCGGAGCGTCCCGGGCTGCGTTCCCACGCAGAGCGTGGGAACGATCCTTCGGTACATCAGCTGATGCGGTTGGCACCTACGCGGTCGGAACCATCTTCGGCGACGCGGTTGGCGCCAACGCGATCAGAACCACCTTC
>NZ_BDAC01000039.1 GCF_002091635.1 Pseudomonas indica NBRC 103045
AAGAGGGGGGGCGCGCGGGGCTTGATTCTGGTTGAGATGCTTGGGAGAGCGCGGCCCACTGCTCCTCACTCCTCACTCCTCACTCCTCACTCCTCACTCCCCACCCCTTCAACTCGCCGCCGCCGTCTTGGGCAGGATGTCGTTGGCGACCATCTCGCCGAACGGGCTGACGTAGCCACGTGCCGGTGCTTGGCCGGGCTGGGCCAGGTCCAGGTGTGGGAACAGCAGTTCGGCGACGCGGTAGGCTTCTTCCAGGTGCGGGTAGCCGGAGAAGATGAAGGTGTCGATGCCCAGGTCGGCGTATTCGCGGACGCGTTCGGCCACGGTCGCCCCTGAGCCGACCAGGGCGGTGCCGGCGCCGCCGCGTACCAGGCCGACGCCGGCCCAGAGGTTGGGGGCGACTTCCAGTTTGTCGCGCTTGCCGTTGTGCAGCGCGGCCATGCGCCGCTGGCCCACCGAGTCGAAGCGTGCGAGGGAGGCCTGGGCGCGGGCGATGGTGTCGTCGTCCAGGTGGCTGATCAGGCGATCCGCGGCCCGCCAGGCTTCTTCGTCGGTTTCCCGGACGATGACGTGCAGGCGAATGCCGAAGCGCACCTGGCGGCCCTGGGCGGCAGCTTTCTCGCGTACCTGGGCGATCTTCTCGGCGACCGCGACCGGTGGTTCGCCCCAGGTCAGGTACAGCTCCACCTGCTCGGCGGCGAGGTCCTGCGCCGCGTCCGAGGAGCCGCCGAAGTACAGGGGCGGGCGCGGTTGCTGGATCGGTGGGTAAAGCAGCTTGGCACCCTTCACCCGGAGGTGCTTGCCGGCGTAATCCACCACCTCGCCCTCCAGCACGCGGCGCCAGATGCGGGTGAACTCCACCGAGGCTTCATAGCGCTCGGCGTGGGACAGGTCGAGGCCGTCTCCGGCCAGTTCGTCCGGGTCGCCACCGGTGACCAGGTTGAACAGCGCCCGGCCATTGGACAGCCGGTCCAGGGTTGCTGCCTGGCGCGCGGCCACGGTGGGCGAGACGACGCCGGGGCGCAGCGCGACCAGGAATTTCAGGCGCTGGGTCACCGGGATCAGCGAGGCGGCGACCAGCCAGGAGTCCTCGCAGGAACGGCCGGTGGGGATCAGCACGCCGCCGAAGCCGAGCCGGTCGGCGGCCTGGGCGATCTGCGAGAGGTAACCGTGGTCGACCGCGCGGGCACCTTCGGCGGTGCCGAGGTAGTGACCGTCGCCATGGGTGGGCAGGAACCAGAACACGTTGAGGCTCATGGGAATTCTCCTTGTTCTCTTAGAGAGCGGTACGCGCGGCGGTGGCCTGGGCCGGGGGCGTCCAGACGCGCTCGGCGATACTCACGGGTTTCGGGATCAGCTTGAGGGTGGCGAAGGTGTCGGCGATGCGCTGTTGCTCGGCGATCACGCGCGTATCGAGGAACCGGGCACCATGGCCCTTGCGCAGCACCGCCTGGCGGGTGATCTCGGTGGACAGTCCGAGCAACGGTGCGACCAGCTCGGTGGCGGCGTCGGGGTTGGCGCGGGTCCACTCGCCGATGGCGCGGATTTCCTCCACCAGCACGGCGATTACCTCGGGGTGGCGTTCGGCATAGGGCCGGGCGGCCAGGTAGAACTGGTGGTTGCTCACCAGTCCGCTGCCGTCGCGCAGGGTACGCGCCTGCAACTGGTGCTCGGCGGCGGCCTGGAACGGGTCCCAGATCACCCAGGCGTCCACGCTGCCGCGTTCGAAGGCGGCGCGGGCGTCGGCAGGCGGCAGGTACACGGGGGTGACGTCACGGATCGACAGGCCGGCGTCTTCCAGCGCGCGGACCAGCAGGTAGTGGACGTTGGAGCCTTTGTTGAGAGCGATCTTCTTGCCCTTCAGCTCGGCCACCGAGCGGAGCGGCGAGTCCTTGGACACGAGGATGGCTTCGCCGCTGGGTGCCGGCGGCTCATAGGCGACGTAGAGCAGGTCCGCCCCCGCCGCCTGGGCAAAGATCGGCGGTGCCTCGCCAGTGGTGCCGAAGTCGATGGAGCCGACGTTCAATCCTTCGAGCAACTGCGGGCCGGCCGGGAACTCGGTCCACTGCACCTCGATGCCCTTGTCGGCGAGACGCTTCTCCAGCGTCCCGCTGGCCTTGAGCAGCACCAGGCTGCCGTATTTCTGGTAGCCGATCCGCAGGGGTTCGGCCTGTGCGTGGGTGAGTGCGCCGAAAGACAGGGCCGCGGCAAACAGGGCGACCAGACTCCGACGCAAAGTGATGGTGCGCATGGCGCCTCTCCTTTGCTGTGTGTCAGGGATTCCTGCTTGCCCGTTGGCGGGCCAGTAAGGCTTTTTCTAGCGGTAAGCCGATGGGCTTTGGCTTGAAGGCTTATAGCTTGCCGCTCGTAGCTGCTTTAAATACTCCAACGGGCCGTTGCCAGCCGTTCGTTCAACAGGTGGGCTTCCAGCGGCCGCGGTCGGCGGGCGAGGGCGGCGAGCAGTTGCTCCGTCGCTTCGTCCAGGCGCGCGCCCAGTTCTTCATCGAAACGCGCCGGCAGGCCGCCGTCCGGGTAGGCGATCTGCCCGTCGGTGGCGAACACGCCGGCGAGCAGCTCCTGGGCCTTGAGTGCCGCCAGCACCGGTTTCAGCGCATAGTCCACCGCCAGCAGATGGGCCTGGCTGCCGGCGCTGGCCAGTGGCAGGACCACCTTGTGCGCCAGGGCGCGTTCCGGCAGCAGATCGAGCAACACCTTGAGCGCGCCGGCGAAGGAGGCCTTGTACACCGGCGTCGAGACCACCAGGCCGTCGGCGCTGGCGATCAACGTCTGCAGATGCTGCACGGCGGGGCTGTCGAAGCGGGCGTGGAGCAGGTCCTCGGCGGAAAAATCGCGGACCCGCAGCAGGCTGGTTTCCACCTGCCGCGCCTCCAGCCGCTCACGCACGCGACCCAGCAGCAACTCGCTGCGCGAGCGCGCCGAGGGGCTGCCGGAAAGCAGGACGACATGCATCGCGGCGCCTCACTTGTTCGGTTGCGGGGTCAGCCGCAGGTAGGGGCGCACGGCGCGGTAGCCTTTGGGGAAGCGCTGGCGGATTTCGTCTTCGTCCTTCAGCGAAGGGATGATCACCACGTCGTCGCCGTCCTGCCAGTTGGCCGGTGTCGCCACCTTGTGCGAGTCGGTGAGTTGCAGTGAATCGATGACCCGCAGGATCTCATGGAAGTTGCGTCCGGTGCTGGCCGGGTAAGTGATGATCAGGCGAATCTTCTTGTTCGGGTCGATGACGAACAGCGAACGCACGGTGAGGGTATCGCTGGCGTTCGGGTGGATCAGGTCGTAAAGGTCGGACACCTTGCGGTCGGCGTCGGCGAGGATCGGGAAGTTGACTGTAGTGCCCTGGGTTTCGTTGATGTCATCGATCCAGCGCACATGCGAGTCCACCGGGTCCACCGAGAGGGCGATGGCCTTGACGTTGCGGGCGGTGAATTCGTCTTTCAGCTTGGCGGTGAAACCCAGCTCGGTGGTGCACACCGGGGTGAAGTCGGCGGGGTGGGAAAACAGCACGCCCCAGCTATCGCCCAGCCACTCATGGAAACGGATCGGGCCCTGGCTGGAATCCTGTTCGAAGTCGGGGGCGGTATCGCCGAGTCTGAGGCTCATGGGGTGCTCCTGCGGTGTGAGTGTGTTGGGAGGGCTCACTATGTACAGGCGCGGTTCAAATTAAAAAGAATAAATATAAATTTATTTATTCTGTTTTGTTATTTAAGTAGGCTTCGTGCTCGTCCTTGAGCACGCGTTCCATTCACTCATTCGATGGTCGCCCGGCGCAGGCGCAGCGCGTTGAACACCACTGAGGCTGAGCTGACGCTCATCGCCAGGGCGGCGATCAGCGGCGACAGCAAGTGCCCGGTCAGCGGGTACAGCAGCCCGGCGGCCAAGGGGATGCCCAGGGTGTTGTAGGCGAAGGCGAAGGTCAGGTTTTGGTGCATGTTGCGTACGGTGGCCACCGACAGGCTGCGGGCGCGCAGGATGCCCAGCAGGTCGCCCTTGACCAGGGTCACCTGGGCGCTGTTCATCGCCACGTCGGTGCCGGTGCCCATGGCGATGCCGACATCGGCTCGGGCCAGGGCGGGGGCGTCGTTGATGCCGTCGCCGGCCATCGCCACGCGGTGTCCGGCTTGTTGCAGGCTGGCCGCGAGGCGCTCCTTGTCCTGCGGCTTGACCTCGCCGTGGACTTCTTCGATGCCGAGCTGGCGGGCGACCGAGCGGGCAGTGGTGAGGCCGTCGCCGGTGGCCATGATCACGCGCACACCATCGGCCTGCAGGCGCTCCACCGCCAGCCGGGAGGTCGGTTTGATCGGGTCGGCCACTGCCAGCAGGCCCGCCAGGCGGCCATCCACCGCCAGGTACATGATGCTGGTGCCGTCGCCGCGCAATTGCTCGGCCCGGGCCTGCAAGGCGTCGGTGGCCACGCCGGCGTCGGCCATCAACGCGGTGTTGCCCAGTTGCAGGCGATGGCCATCGACCTGCCCGCGCACGCCGATGCCGGAGGCGGACTCGAAGTCTTCCGCCGCGCTCAAGGCCAGGCCGGCGCTGCGGGCCCGCTCGACGATGGCGTGGGCCAGCGGGTGTTCGCTGCCCTGGTCGAGGCTGGCGGCGAGGCGCAGCACCTCGTCCTCGCTGAAGCCGGCGACGGCCTCGACGCTGTGGAAGGCCGGGCGGCCCTCGGTGAGGGTGCCGGTCTTGTCGACGATCAGGGTGTCGATCTTGCGCAGGTTCTCGATGGCCGCCGCATCGCGAAACAGCACGCCGCTGCCGGCGGCCTTGCCGGTGGCGACCATCACCGACATCGGCGTGGCCAGGCCGAGGGCGCAGGGGCAGGCGATGATCAGCACCGCCACGGCGTTGATCAGGCCGAACACCCAGCTCGGCTGCGGCCCCCACAGGCCCCAGCCGAAGAAGGTGAGGACGGCGATGGCGATCACCGCCAGGACGAAGTAGCCGGCGATCACATCCGCCAGGCGCTGCATCGGCGCCTTGGAGCGCTGCGCCTGTACCACCATCTGCACGATCTGCGCGAGCATGGTCGCCGAGCCGACCTTCTGCGCCTGCATCACCAGGCTGCCGTGGGTATTGAGGGTGGCGCCGATCAGCGCGTCGCCGGCCCGCTTCATTACCGGCAACGGCTCGCCGGTGAGCATGGATTCGTCCACCGCGCTTTCGCCCTGCAGTACCACGCCATCGACCGGTACCTTCTCGCCGGGGCGTACGCGCAGGGTGTCGCCGCTGTGTACATGGCTCAGTGGAATGTCCTCTTCGCTGCCGTCGGTGGCGATCCGGCGCGCGGTCTTGGGCGCGAGGCCGAGCAGCGAGCGGATGGCGGCCGAGGTCTGCGAGCGGGCCCTGAGTTCGAGCATCTGCCCGAGCAGGGTCAGCGAGATGATCACCGCCGCCGCCTCGTAATACACGCCGATCCGGCCGTCCACTTCGAAAGTGACCGGGAACACGCCGGGCGCCAGGGTTGCGGCGAGGCTGTAGAGGAAGGCGGCGGAGGTACCGAGACCGATCAGCGTCCACATGTTCGGGCTGCGCTGGATGACTGATCGCACACCGCGGACGTAGAACGGCCAGCCGGCCCAGAGCGCCACCGGGGCGGCGATGATCAGCTCGACCCAGTTCTGCGTGGTGCCATGGAACAGGTTCAGGGCGTGTCCGCCCATGGCCAGCAGGGTGACGATCACGGTCAGCGGCAGGGTCCACCAGAAGCGCCGGCTGAAGTCCTTGAGTTCCGGGTTCTCCTCCTGCTCCAGCTCGGGCAGCACCGGTTCCAGGGTCATGCCGCACTTGGGGCAGGTGCCGGGACCGCGCTGGCGGACCTCCGGGTGCATCGGGCAGGTGTATTCGCCTTCGTCGGCTGCCGGGGGCTCGACCACCATCGGAGCGGTTGGCGCGTGGTGGTGATGCTCATGGTTGTGCATGGTCAGTTCCTGTCGCCGTCCTTGGAGTGATGGCCACCATGGGCGTGGCCGAACAGGTGCAGCAGCGGGCACAGCAGCAGAATCAGATAGGGCAGCGCCTGGGACAGATGGCCGTAATGCTCGCGGGCCAGGTAGAACAGGGCGATGACCAGCAGCATGCCCAGCACGATGCCGGGCCGGCTGCGCCAGAACGGTGGGGGCGGGGTGGAGGAAGGGTTCATGGCTGCTCCCGGGCCGGAAAGCCCCGGCCGCCGCGGCGTGCACGCCGCTACGGCCGGGAACTTCCGGCGTGGTTCAAGGGTTGGTCGGCTGCTTCATCATGTCCGACTGTTGATCCATCATCTTCATCATCATGTTCATCATTCCCATGCCGCCGCCCATACCCCCGCTCTTGCCGCCGGACATGCCCATTCCCATACCCATTCCCGGACAATTGTTCTGCAGCATGGTCATGCCTTCCCGCATCGCCTGCATGCCCTCCTGCATCGCGGCCTGGCGCTCGGCCGGCGTCTTGGCGGCGGCGATCCTGTCGTGGATGGCCTGCATTTTCTGCATCTGTTCGGTCATGGCCTGATCCTGCGCGGGGGCGGTGTCGGTCGGTGCCGCCGGAGCCTGTTCGGGGTGGTGTTCGTCGACGGCCAGGGCAAACAGCGGGCTGCCGATCAAGAGGGCGGCGACGAGTGCTTTGACGGGTGCGTTCATGGCGAATCTCCAGAGAGTGAAGGACAGCAAATATCCGGCCGCCTGCATGCAGCGCAGCCGGGTAGGGCGGCCGGAAAATTCCGGCACGCCGGGGAGGGTTTCAATCGTTGAAGCGAACGAAGCGCAGACGGGCAGGGGGCGCCGACGGCGCCGGAAGCTGCAAGGCGAGGAAGGCGAACGGCGAGGTACTGCGCGCGACGATCAGCAGCGCGGGCAGCAACAGTACCGCCCAGAGGGCGTGGCCGAGGGAGAGCAGGGACAGGGAGGACAGCAGCGACACGGAGGTGTCTTCGCAGAATTGCAGGCAACCGCTGGCGTGCGCCGCGTGGCCATGGTCAGGCTCGATGTGCTCGAACAGCGCATGGCTGGCGCCCGGATCATGCGACGGCTGGCTCAGGCAACCCTGGCCCGCGGCCACCGCAAAGGCCAACAGCCAGAGCATCAGGGCCAGGCGTATCAACTGCGGCAGGCGGTTGCGAAACCAGGTCATTCCGCGATTCCTTTTCGACGATGGGTCGAACTTACAGCATGGCTCATCCGGGCCATTGATCCACATCAAGCGTCGATCGGGACTGCGCACTGCGCCATGTTCCGACCGAGGGGCGGAAGCAGTGCTATGGTGACTGGCCGGCCGCTTCGTCGTGTCGGCTCATCGAGGACCTTTCCAAGGAGTAGCCATGATTCGCGTCACCGTCTCCTATGCCGCCCGCGAAGGCGCGCGTTTCGACCACGCTTACTACCAGAACCGGCATGCCGCGCTGATTCGCGAGCACCTCGGTGCGCATGGCCTGCGCCGGCTGGAGATCGACCAGGTGCTGTCCGACGCCGCCGGTAACCCGGCCCCGGTGGTCGCGGCGGCCCACATGCTCTTCGACGACGTTGCCGCGTTCCAGGCGGCGATGACGGCTGGCGGGCAACCGTTGATGGCCGATGTCGCCAATTACACGGATATCCCGCCGCAGATCCTGATCAGCCAGGTCCACGTTGCCTACGAGGGCTGAAGGTGGGCGCGGCTTGCACACCCGTAGTCCGGATTGCGCCAAGGCTGATCCGGGCTACGGAGGTACGGAGCCGTCGTCAGCCGCGCATGTCGATGCCGTAGCGGTGCACCCGGCGATACAGGGTCGCCCGCGAAATGCCCAGCGCCCGCGCCGCGGGAATGGGCTTCCAGCGATGGCGGATGAGGGCATCCAGCAGGGCTTGGCGCTGCGGGTCGTCGCAGACGTCGCCGGGGGCGGTGGGCGGCGTACCGTGGCCGCGCAACTCCGGCGGCAGGTCTTCCAACTGGATCGAGGTGCCGCTGCACAGCGCGCAGGCGTAGCGCAGCACGTGGCGTAGCTGGCGCACGTTGCCCGGCCAGCGGTAGCCGAGCAGGCATTCGAGGGCGGCGGCGCTGAGGCCGACGCGCACGCCGCAGCGCGCTGCTTCCTCGTCCAGCAGGCGGGTGATCAGGGCCAGCCGGTCGCTGCGTTCGCGCAACGGCGGCAATTGAAAGCAGGCGCCGCCGAGGCGGAAGTAAAGGTCTTCGCGGAATTCTCCGGCCGCCACCAGGGCCGCCAGGTCGCGGTGGGTGGCGCAGATCACCTGGATGTCCACGCTCTCCCGGCGCGACGCGCCCAGGGGCGCCACTTCGCCTTCGGCCAGCACGCGCAGCAGGCGGGTTTGCAGGCCGAGGGGCATGTCGCCGATCTCGTCGAGGAACAGTGTCCCGCCGTCGGCCTGTTGCAGCAGCCCGCGCATGCCCTTGCTGGAGGCGCCGGTGAAGGCACCGGCGACGTAGCCGAACAGTTCGCTCTCGATCAGGCTCTCCGGGATCGCGGCGCAATTCAGTGCGACGAAGGGCTGGTCGCGGCGGGCACTGGCTTGGTGGAGCTGACGGGCGAAGACTTCCTTGCCGACGCCGGTCTCGCCCTGAATCAGCACCGGCAGGTGGCGGTCCTTGACCCGCACCGCCAGCCGCAGGCTCTCGGCGATGCGCGGGTCCAGCTCGGCGGCTTCGGTGTCAGGCCGCCGCACCGTCCGGCTGGTCCGGCGCGGTGCGCTCAGGCGTACGTGCAGTTCGGCGTCGGCGCCACGCCCGCGGAGGATGCGCGGTGCTTCGTCGGCGGCGGCGTGCAGCGTGTCCAGGTCGAACACTTCGCCGATATGTTCCGGTACCTGGCCGAGCCGCTGTTGCAGGTAGCGCCGGGCCGCCGGGTTGAGCGCCCGCAGGCGGCCGTCGTCGTCCCAGGCGAAGAGAAAGTCGGGCTGGCTGTCCACGTAGCCCGGCGCACTGTGCGCCCGCAGCACCCAATGACCCTGGGCGCTGTGCATGAAGTAGGCGTTTTCGATCTGCCGCGCGCTCTGCGCCACCATCTGACGGATCAGGTGCTGGCTGCGGCGGTCGTCGGGGGAGCGCACGGCGGAGACGTCGAGCACGCCGAGCAGTTCGCCCTGCGGGTCGAACACCGGCGCGGCGGAGCAGGTGAGGTCGATGAAGGCGGCGCGGAAGTGATCGCGCTTGTGCACCGTCACCGGTACGCCGCCGACCAGCACGGCGGCGACGCCGCAGGTACCTTCCTCGCCCTCCGACCAACAGGTGCCGAGGTACAGGCCGGCCTTGCGGCAGTCGTTGCGGATCGCCGATTCGACGCGGTAGTCGATGGTCTGCCCGTGGGCATCGGTGAGCAGCACGCAATAGTCGGCGCCGCGGACCTGACCGTGCAGGCGGGCGACTTCCTCGCTGGCGATGCGCAGGAACAGCTCGGAGCGCTCCCGGCATTCGTTGAGCTGGGGCTGGGACAGGATGCGCGGCCCCTGCAGGGAGCCGGGGTCCAGGCGGTACTGCTCCATCGAGCGGCGCCAGGAGTCGAGGATCAGCGACGGCACCGGCGCTTCGGGCAGCCGGGCGGCGTTCTTCAACACGCGGCTGACGCAATCCACGTGGGCTTTCGAGTGTGCGGAAAGCATGGGCCTCCCTCTCTGCATCTTGTTCTTGTGCGCTCATTAAGCGCCGTCCCCGGCGCTCGGACAAGCGCGGCGTGGCTGAACGGCACGGATGAGACGCTGCGTCTCAGTGTCTCGCCTGGCGGCCCGGCAAAGTGAAATGCGGCGTCTCATCCGGCGCCTTCGCCCATCTTCCTGCCAATCCAGCGGAGCCGCTCTGCCATGGGGATTTGCGGCGAAGTTGGTGCGATCTGGCACCGGCCTTGCTCAAGCCCTCCCGACACCGGCGCCAGTGAGCGTCGGACCTCCGAACAAGAACAAGAGAGGTGTGGCATGGCCGAGCGTTCGCCCGCCATGAGCCGTATTCCGCTGACCGTCGGGATCATCGCCAACCCGGCTTCCGGGCGCGACCTGCGCCGCCTGACCGCCAAGGCCGGACTGTTTTCCAGCACCGACAAGGCGGCGGTGGTACAGCGCCTGCTCGGCGCCTTCGGTGCCACCGGCATCGAACGGGTGCTGATGCCGCCGGACATGACCGGCATCGCCGCCGCCGTGCTCAAGGCCCGCGACAGCCGCCAGGCGCGAGGGCACTGGCCGGAGGTCGAGTTCCTGGATATCCCGCTGCGCCAGAGCGTCGAGGACACCCGTCTGGCGGCGCGCCGGATGGCCGAACGGGGCGTCGCGCTGATCGCCGTGCTCGGCGGCGACGGTACGCACAAGGCGGTGGCCGCCGAGGTCGGCGACATCCCGCTGCTGACCCTTTCCACCGGCACCAACAATGCCTTCCCCGAATTGCGCGAGGCCACCAGCGCCGGACTGGCTGGCGGGCTCTGCGCCAGCGGCCGCATCCCGCCCGAGATCGGCCTGCGCCGCAACAAGCGCCTGCTGGTACGCGAGCCCCAGCGGGGGCTGTGCGAGTGGGCTCTGGTGGATGTCGCGGTATCGCCGCTGCCATTCATCGGTGCCCGTGCCATCAGCCGCGCGGAGGACCTGGCGGAAGTCTTCGTGACCTTCGCCGAGCCCTGGGCCATCGGCCTGTCGGCACTCTGCGGGCTGTGGTTCCCGGTGTCGCGCCAGGCTCCGGGCGGAGCCTGGATGCGCCTGCACCCCGAGGCCAGCGAAGCGCTGCTGGCGCCGCTTGCCCCCGGCCTGCTGGAGGGCTGCGGCGTGGTCGCGGCGGGGCCGCTGGAGCCCGGCGTGCCGCGTTCGCTGGCGCTCGGCTGCGGAACCCTGGCGCTGGATGGCGAGCGCGAGATCGAGTTCGGCCCGGCCGACCGCCCCACCGTCACCCTGGATGCCTATGGCCCGCTGAGCATCGACGTCGAGGCGGCCCTGGCCTACGCGGCGCGCCATCGCCTTTTGCGTGTCGGCCGCGATCACCCGCAACACCCCGTCAACCGTTTCCCTGAAGACAACCCCGGAGAAAAACAAGATGTCCACTCACCTGTCCGCTGACCAGTTGCTGCATGCCTACCGGGTCATGCGTACCATCCGTGCCTTCGAAGAACGGCTCCACGTGGAGTTCGCCACCGGCGAGATTCCCGGATTCGTCCACCTCTACGCCGGCGAGGAGGCATCCGCCGCCGGCGTCATGGCGCACCTCACCGACGAGGATTGCATCGCCTCCACCCACCGCGGCCATGGCCACTGCATCGCCAAGGGTGTGGACGTACACGGGATGATGGCCGAGATCTATGGCAAGAAGACCGGCGTCTGCCAGGGCAAGGGCGGCTCCATGCACATCGCCGACCTGGAGAAGGGCATGCTCGGCGCCAACGGTATCGTCGGTGCCGGCGCTCCGCTCGCCGCCGGTGCCGCGCTGGCTGCCAAGCTCAAGGGCAGCCGGGGCGTGGCGGTGGCCTTCTTCGGCGACGGCGGCTCCAACGAGGGCGCGGTGTTCGAGGCGATGAACCTGGCCTCGGTATGGAACCTGCCGTGCATCTTCGTCGCCGAGAACAACGGCTATGCCGAGGCTACCGCCTCGAACTGGTCGGTGGCCTGCGACCACATCGCCGACCGCGCCGCCGGCTTCGGCATGCCCGGCGTGACGGTGGACGGCTTCGACTTCTTCGCCGTCCACGAGGCGGCCGGCGCCGCCATCGAGCGCGCCCGGGCCGGCGAGGGGCCGTCGCTGATCGAAGTGAAGCTGACCCGCTACTACGGCCACTTCGAAGGCGATGCCCAGACCTACCGCGATCCCGACGAGGTGAAGCACTACCGCGAGCAGCGCGACTGCCTGATGCAGTTCCGCGAGCGCACCACCCGTGCCGGCCTGCTCGACGCCGCCCAACTGGACCGCATCGACAACGAGGTGGAGGCGCAGATCGACGACGCGGTGCGCCGCGCCAAGACCGACCCGAAACCGCAGCCGGCCGACCTGCTGACCGATGTGTACGTGGCCTATCCCTGATCACCGAACGAATAGCGAAGGACAATCATCATGGCGAGAAAAATCAGCTACCAGCAGGCGATCAACGAGGCCCTGGCCCAGGAAATGCGCCGCGACAGCAGCGTTTTCATCATGGGCGAAGACAACGCCGGCGGCGCCGGTGCGCCGGGCGAGCAGGACGCCTGGGGCGGCGTGCTGGGCGTGACCAAGGGGCTCTACCACCAGTTCCCCGGCCGGGTGCTGGACACCCCGTTGTCCGAGGTGGGCTACGTCGGTGCCGCCGTCGGTGCGGCGACCCAGGGCATGCGTCCGGTGTGCGAACTCATGTTCGTCGACTTCGCCGGCTGCTGCCTGGACCAGATCCTCAACCAGGCGGCCAAGTTCCGCTACATGTTCGGCGGCAAGGCGGTCACCCCGCTGGTGCTGCGCACCATGGTCGGCGCCGGCCTGCGCGCCGCCGCCCAGCACTCGCAGATGCTCACCGCGCTGTGGACGCACATCCCTGGTCTGAAGGTGGTCTGCCCGTCGTCGCCCTACGATGCCAAGGGCCTGCTGATCCAGGCGATCCGCGACAACGACCCGGTGATCTTCTGCGAGCACAAGCTGCTCTACGGCATGCAGGGCGAGGTGCCGGAAGAGCTCTACACGGTGCCCTTCGGCGAGGCGAATTTCCTCCGCGAAGGCGATGACATGACGCTGGTCACCTACGGCCGGATGGTCCACGTGGCCATGGAAGCGGCCGGCCGCCTGGCGCGCGAGGGCATCGACTGCGAAGTGCTGGACCTGCGCACCACCAGCCCGCTGGACGAAGACAGCATCCTGGAAAGCGTGGAGAAGACCGGCCACCTGGTGGTGATCGACGAAGCCAACCCGCGCTGCTCCATGGCCACCGACATCGCCGCCCTGGTGGCGCGCAATGCCTTCGGTGCGCTGCGTGCCCCCATCGGCCTGGTCACCGCGCCGCACACGCCGGTGCCGTTCTCCGATGCGCTGGAAGACCTGTACATCCCCGATGCGGCGAAGATCGAAGCCGAAGTGCGCCGGGTGATCGAAGGGAGGAAGGTGGCATGAGCCAGATCCATACCCTGACCATGCCCAAGTGGGGCTTGTCCATGACCGAGGGCCGGGTGGACGCCTGGCTGAAGAACGAGGGCGATCTCATCGAGAAGGGCGAGGACGTGCTCGACGTCGAGACCGACAAGATTTCCAGCAGCGTCGAGGCGCCATTCTCCGGCGTGCTGCGGCGCAAGGTGGCCCGTGAGGACGAGACCCTGCCGGTGGGCGCGCTGCTGGCGGTGGTGGTGGAAGGCGAGGTGAGCGATGCCGAGATCGACGCGGTGGTCGAGCGCTTCCAGGCCGAATTCGTGCCTGGTGGCGAGGAGGGCGAAGAGGCCGGCCCGGCGCCGCGCAAGGTGGAGCTGGACGGCCGCAGCATTCGCTTCTTCGACCGCGGCGAGGGCGGTACGCCGCTGGTGCTGGTGCACGGTTTCGGCGGCGACCTGAACAACTGGCTGTTCAACCACGAGGCGCTGGCCGCCGAGCGCCGGGTGATCGCCCTCGACCTGCCGGGGCATGGCGAGTCGACGAAGACACTGGAACAGGGCGATCTGGACGAACTGAGCCGCACCGTGCTGGCGCTGCTCGACCACCTGGACATCGAGCGCGCCCACCTCGCCGGGCATTCCATGGGCGGCGCCGTCTCGCTGAACGCCGCGCGCCTGGCACCGCAGCGGGTGCGCTCGCTGGTGCTGATCGCCAGTGCCGGCCTGGGCCCGGAAATCAATGGCGCCTACCTGCAGGGCTTCGTCGAGGCGGCCAACCGCAACGCGCTGAAACCGCAACTGGCGCAACTCTTCTCCGATCCGGCGCTGGTCACCCGGCAGATGCTGGAAGACATGCTCAAGTACAAGCGCCTCGAAGGTGTCGATACCGCCTTGCGCCAACTGACTGCCGAACTGTTCGCCGAGGGTCGCCAGCGCATCGACCTGCGCCCGGTGGTGGAGCAGGGCGAGCGCCCGGTGCTGGTGGTCTGGGGCGCCGACGACGCCATCATCCCGGCCCGCCACGCGGAGGGGTTGCCGGCGCAGGTGGAGATTCTCCCCGGCCAGGCGCACATGGTGCAGATGGAGGCGGCGGAGCGGGTCAACGGCCTGGTCCAGGCGTTTCTCCAGGCGCAATGAAGGGAATGCCCCGGCCGCCTGGTGGCCGGGGTTTGGTCAGCTTGAGTGGAGATGAGTCATGACAGCTTCTATCGATACCGCCAGCATGCGTGCGGCGGTCTGGCACGGCCGTAACGACATCCGCGTGGAAAACGTCCCGCTGCCGGGCGACCCGCCGCCCGGTTGGGTGCAGATCCGTGTGCACTGGTGCGGTATCTGCGGTTCGGACCTGCACGAATACCTCGCCGGGCCGGTGTTCATTCCAGTGGAGGCGCCGCACCCGCTCACCGGCATCAAGGGTCAGTGCATCCTCGGCCACGAGTTCTGTGGCGAGATCGCCCGGCTCGGCGACGGCGTGCAGGGCTTCGCCGTGGGCGAGCGGGTCGCTGCCGATGCCTGCCAGCATTGCGGCACCTGCTACTACTGCACCCATGGCCTGTACAACCTCTGCGAGAACCTGGCCTTCACCGGCCTGATGAACAATGGCGCCTTTGCCGAATGGGTGAACGTGCCGGCCAACCTGCTCTACAAGCTGCCGGCGGACTTCCCCAGCGAGGCCGGCGCGTTGATCGAGCCGCTGGCGGTGGGCATGCATGCGGTGAAGAAGGCCGGCAGCCTGCTCGGGCGCAATGTGGTGGTGGTCGGCGCCGGTACCATCGGGCTGTGCACCATCATGTGTGCCAAGGCGGCCGGCGCGGCACAGGTGATCGCCCTGGAAATGTCCTCGGCGCGCAAGGCCAAGGCGAAGGAGGTGGGTGTCAGCCACGTGCTCGACCCCAACGAGTGTGACGTCCTCGCCGAAATCCGCGCGCTCACCGGCGGGCTGGGAGCGGACGTCAGCTTCGAGTGCATCGGCAACAAGCGCACCGCCAAGCTGGCCATCGACACCATCCGCAAGGCCGGCACCTGCGTGCTGGTGGGCATCTTCGAAGAACCCAGCGAGTTCAACTTCTTCGAACTGGTGGCCACCGAAAAACAGGTGATCGGCGCGCTGGCCTACAACGGCGAATTCGCCGACGTGATCGCCTTCATCGCCGACGGCCGCCTGGACATCGCCCCCCTGGTCACCGGCCGCATCGGTCTGGAGCAGATCGTCAGCCAGGGTTTCGAGGAACTGGTGCACAACAAGGAACACAACGTGAAGATCATCGTCTCGCCCACCGGCACCTGAGCGGACCGAGGTGAGCGTTTGCCCGGTGCCCCGACCGGGCTTTTTTATGGGTGTACCGGCGAAGCCGCGGGCGAATCGATTCGCCCATCGACACACCTGCATGATCACGATCAAGGCTGGACCTATGCGTCAGAAAACAAACGGTGAATTCAGGGTAAGTCATTGATCGCCCTGAAACATTTCTCCACGCGACGAACGTCTCCGAGACAGATAGACTGCGCGCGCTGGATGGACTGTCGCACTGCCACGGATGGCGCGGCGACGGTTCTACGCCATCTCCCTCGGAGTTGAGCGAGGTCAAGGCCGTTCCTGACCCGTCGGTCTATGGTGGGTCTACCTCTACCCAAGGGAGGGCCCGACATGGCGAAGAAATTTCCCCTCAACCCCAGCCACCCCGAGCGCATCTGTTGGGGCTGCGACCGCTACTGCCCGACCAGCGACCTTGCCTGCGGCAACGGCACCACCCGTACCATGCACCCGGCGGAAATGATGGGCGAGGACTGGTACCAGTTCGGCGACTGGGGCATCGAAGTGATCGAGGTGAAGGAAGAAGAACCGAACCAAGCGTGACGTATCCCGACGGTCTCTTCCGGCATCTCGCATGAAAAACATCAAGATCGCCCTGTGGGCACTGTTGATCGGCATGACGCTGTTCTGGGCGCTCGCCGATACCTTCCTGCCGCAACCGCTGACCTACTTCTCCCTGCGCCATGTGCTGGTGCAGTACACCGGCGTCATGGCCATGGCGGCGATGAGCGTGGCCATGCTGCTGGCCGTCCGTCCCCGCATGCCCGAGCGCTGGCTGGGCGGCCTGGACAAGATGTACCGGCTGCACAAGTGGCTCGGCATCGGCGCACTGGTGTTCGGCACCGTCCATTGGCTATGGGCCCAGGGCACCAAATGGGCGGTGGGCTGGGGCTGGCTGACCCGTCCGGCGCGCGGGCAGGGCGGTGGGCAAAGCCTGGGTACCCTGGAGCAGCTATTGCGTAGCCAGCGCGGGCTGGCCGAGACGCTCGGCGAATGGGCGTTCTATGTCATGGCGCTGCTGCTCGTACTGGCCCTGGCCAAGCGCTTTCCCTACCACTGGTTCGCCAAGACGCACAGGCTGCTGGCCGCGCTCTACCTCGTGCTGGTGTTCCACTCTGTGGTGCTGATCGAGGTCGACTACTGGACCCAGCCGGTCGGCCTGCTCATGGCGCTGCTGATGCTCGGCGGCAGCCTCGCGGCATTCCGGTCGCTGGCCAAGGGCATCGGCGCCGGACGCAAGGTGAAGGGCGCGATCCGCTCGCTGATCCACTACCCGGAGCTGGATGTACTGGAAACCTGCATCGACCTGCAACCGGGTTGGGCGGGACACCAGGCCGGGCAGTTCGCCTTCGTGACCTCTTCCCGGCGCGAAGGCGCGCACCCGTACACCATCGCTTCGGCCTGGGATGCCCGGCAGCCGCGGATCACCTTCATCACCAAGGCGCTTGGCGACCATACCCGTCGCCTGCCGCATACCCTCGAGGTGGGTTCCGTCGTGACGGTGGAGGGACCCTATGGCTGCTTCACCTTCGAGGACCGCAAGGCGCGGCAGATATGGATCGGCGCCGGCATCGGCATCACGCCCTTCGTCGCACGTATGAAGCAACTCGCCCGAACGCCGGACCGCCAGCACCTCATCGACCTGTTCCATCCCACCGGGCAGTATTCGCCCGAGGCGATCGGCAAACTGCGCGCCGATGCGGAGGCGGCCGGGGTCAGGCTGCACCTGCTGATCGCCGACCAGAATGGCCGCCTCAGCGGCGAGCGGCTCCGCGAGGAACTGCCGGACTGGCGCGACGCGAGCTTCTGGTTCTGCGGCCCGCCCGGCTTCGGCACAGCGCTGCGTGACGATCTGGTGGACCATGGCCTGGACCCGGCGGACTTCCACCAGGAGCTGTTTCAGCTTCGCTGAGTGCGCAAGGCCGGCTCGTTCAGAAAGCCGAGCACGGCTGCCAGGAATTCACTTACTGCCGTTGCCAGAAATTGGAAAATTCCTCGAACGGATAGCGGGTGCCGTCATAGCGAACCGTCTCGCTGACGGTGCGCAGCACATTACCGCCTTCGAAATCGTTGCGTACCCGCGAGGTCACGATCAGGTCCGCGTAGCCGTTGGAGCGGTTCGGGCCGATACCGAGAGTGAGGCGCGAGACCTCCATCTCGAAACCGCTGTCCGAAACGCAGGATGTGCCTTTCACCGTCGTCCACTGGCTGAGGTAGGTGGAAAACACTGGGCGCAATTGGCCGGCGTCGGGCACCACCAGAGTGAGCAGATCGTCAAACCCCCCGTCCGGGCAACTGGCGCCACGGGCGACGCTGCGGAACACCACACCGAACGCCCGCACGCCGGGAGCCAGGTGATAGCGCGCGGTATCCAGCCACAGGCTGCCGCTATCGACCTCAGTGGCTGCATCCTCCTCCAGGCGCGTCTCGTAGCGCTCCCGGAGCATGCCGGACACCCCTTCCACCTTGCTCAGTAGCAGGCGAGGAGAGCGCTCGCCGGGTGGCGCATCGTCCGTCGAATCGAGATAGGCGACCGCCACGACGGTCTGCGCCGGGTCGTCCGGCCAGCGCTTGCAGGCCGCGGCGATGACCCGGCCTTCCGACTCGCCAGGTACGTTCCACCCCTCCTGGCCCAGTTGCCTGCCGAGGGAGTGAAGCAACTCTCCGCTGCACGGCTGGGCATCTTTGGCCCAGGCTGGCTGACTCAGGCTGGCGCAGGCGAGTACGAAAACGGATATCCAGGTGGGGAGCCGGTGGGAACGGTCCATGTTTGTCATTCCTGATGCGGGAGGAGGGGGCAATTATGGTGGCTGGAGTCCTGAGCGGGCTAGTTGAGGCG
>NZ_BDAC01000040.1 GCF_002091635.1 Pseudomonas indica NBRC 103045
CCCGGATAAGCGCCAGCGCAATCCGGGAATCGCACCGCACCAGACACACCCCTCAGGGCCGGTTGGCCGCCTGTGCCGCCTCGATCAGATCGCGGCCGATCTCGCCCTCGAACTTCTGCCACACCGGCTTCATCGCCTCGCGCCATTCGGCACGTTGCGCCGGGGTGAGCACGAGGATTTCGCTGGTGCCGGCGGCGGCGATGCGTGCGCGGGCCTCCTGGTTGAGCGCCTCGGCCTGGCGGTTCACCTCGACGGTCACTTCGTCGACGACCTTCTCCAGCTCGTCGCGCACGTCGGCCGGCAGGCCGTTCCAGAAGGTCGCGTTGGTGATCAGCATGTAGTCGATGACGCCATGGTCGGACTCGGTGAGGTACTTCTGCACCTCATGGACCTTCTGGCTCTCGTAGTTCGACCAGGTGTTCTCGGTACCGTTGACCACCCCGGTCTGCAGGCCCTGGTAGACCTCGGCGAAACTCATCTTGCGCGGGTTGGCGCGCACCGCCTTGAACTGCTCCTCCAGCACCCGCGACGCCTGCACGCGGAACTTCAGGCCACGCGCATCCTTCGGCTCGCGCAGCGGCTTGTTGGCGGAAAGCTGGCGCATGCCGTTGTGCCAATAGGCCAGGCCGAGAATGTTCTTGTCCTCCATGGCCTTGAGCAGCGCCTTGCCCTGCGGGCCCTTCTGGAAGCGATCGACGGCGCCCAGGTCATCGAACAGGAACGGCAGGTCGAACAGCTGGATCGGCTTGGCGTACTGCTCGAACTTGGCCAGCGACGGCGCCAGCAGGTGCACGTCGCCGAGCAGCAGCGCCTCCATCTCCTTGCCGTCGCCGAACAGTTGGGAATTCGGATAGACCTCCACCTGCACCCGGCCCGGCAGGCGCTCTTCGGCGAGCTTCTTGAACAGCAGCGCGCCCTGCCCTTTCGGGGTGTTGTCAGCGACCACGTGGGAGAACTTGATGACGATCGGGGCGCCCGGCTCGACCCCGGCTTGGGACAGCCCGGCGAGGGACAGCGAGAGCGCGCACAGGAGCGCGCGGGACATCGACTTCAGCATGGTGCATACCTCTTGTTCTTGTCAGTGCTGAAAAGGGAAATGGCGCGCCGCCCCGCGGCGAACGCCCTATGCCGGATCAAGCCCGGCGCGTTGCAGCAGGCGGCGGGCGCGGCCGATCACCGGCGCGTCGACCATCTGCCCATCGACCACGAAAACCCCGTCACCCGAGGCGTTCGCGGCCATGATCCGGCGTGCCCAGGCCAGCTCCTCGGCGCTGGGCATCAGCGCTTCGTGGACGACGACGACCTGGCCCGGGTGAATGCACAGCAATCCGCCGAAGCCCATATCGCGGGCCCTTTGCGCGGCCTCGGCGAGCCCGTCGCGGTCGGCGATGGCGGGGAACACGGTGTCCAGCGGCGCCGCCAGCCCGGCCATGCGGCTGTGCAGGAGCAGCGCGTAGCGGGCCTGGTCGAGGATGCGTTCGGCAGCCGCGCTGCCACTGGAGAGTCCCAGGTCGAGGCCGAGGTCGAGGCCGCCGAAGGACAGCCGCTCGACGCCCCCGGCCCGGGCGATCCCCTCCAGCGCCAGCAACCCCGCCGCGCTTTCCACCAGCGGCCAGACCGGCTTGCCGCAGGCCGACACCTCGGCCACCTGGGCGGCGCTTTCCACCTTGGGCAAGAGCACGCCAACCACACCGGAATGGCGCCGGCACAGCTCAAGGTCGGCGGCCTGACCGGGGTGGCCCGGTGCATTGATCCGCACCCGTACACGAGCATCGGGATTGGCGACGAGGAACGCATCCAAATGGGCACGCGCCTCGACCTTCTGCGCCTCCGGTACGGCGTCCTCAAGGTCGACGATGACCGCGTCGGCACCGCTGGCCAGGGCCTTCGGAATACGCTCCGGCCGGGTCGCCGGTACGAACAGCGCGGAGCGGATAAGCGTGGTGTTCATGGTGTGTCCTATGCAAAAACCGTTGGCGAGATCGATCCGAGATGACGCGATCTCGCCGCATGTCTGTTCGCGAATGAATTCGCGCCCACAAAAGGAGCCATCTGCGTAGCCCGGAGTACACCGAGGCTTCGCCGGGCGGATCTATCCGCCCACGAAACCTCGCCGAACGAATGCATCTGCCCCTACACGTAACCCGTAGGAGCCAGCTCTGCTGGCGATCCATACGCCTCTACACCGCACCGGCCTCGCGCAATTGCCGGATGTCGCCCTCGGCGAAGCCCAGTTCGGCGAGCAGGGATTCGGTGTGCTGGCCCAGCGCCGGGACCGGGTCCATGCGCGGGGCGAAGGCGTTGTTGCGTCCCGGTGGCAGCAGCGCAGGCAAGGGGCCGGACGGGCTGTCCACCTCGCGCCAGCAGTCGCGTGCCTGCAACTGGGGATGCGCCCAGACACCGGCCATGTCGTTCACATGGGCGCTGGCGATCTGCGCGGCCTCCAGGCGTTCGATCACCTGCTCGGCGCTGAGCCCGGCGAAGGTCTCGACGATCAGCGCCCGCAACGCCTCGCGATTGGCCGAACGCTTGAAATTGGCGGAGAAGCGCTCGTCGCCAGCCAGTTCCGGCCGCAACAGGACCTTCTCGCAGAACAGATGCCACTCGCGCTCGTTCTGTAGGCCGAGCATCACGGTGCCGCCGTCGCCGGTGGGGAATGGTCCGTAAGGGTAGATGGTGGCGTGGGCGGCGCCGGCACGCGGTGGCGGCGGTGCGCCGTCGAAGGCGTAGTACAGCGGGTAGCCCATCCACTCCACCAGGCTTTCCAGCATGGACACGTCCACCCGGCTGCCCTGCCCGGTCTTCTCCCGCAGCATCAGTGCGGAGAGCACGCCGGTGTAGGCGTACATGCCGGAGGCGATGTCGGCGATGGAGCAGCCGGCCTTGGCCATCTGGTCCTCGCCGGGGCCGCCGGTCACGGAGAGGAAGCCGCCCTCGCTCTGGATCAGCAGGTCGTAGGCTTTCTTCTGCTCGTACGGGCCGCCTTCGCCGTAGCCGGAAATGTCGCAGACGATCAACCGCGGAAAGCGCTCATGCAGGGCCTCGAAGGACAGCCCCATGCGCGCCGCCGCGCCGGGTGCGAGGTTCTGCACCAGCACGTCGGCCTCGCCGAGCAGCCGCTCCAGCACCGCCATGGCTTCGGCGCGCTTGAGATCGAGTGTCAGGCTTTCCTTGGAACGGTTGGTCCAGACGAAATGGGAGGCCAGCCCCCTCACCCGCTCGTCGTAGCCACGGGCGAAATCGCCGGAACCGGGGCGCTCCACCTTGATCACCCGCGCGCCGAGGTCGGCCAGTTGGCGGGTGCAGAACGGCGCGGCGATGGCATGTTCCAGGCTGACCACGGTGATGCCGTCGAGGGGCCGTTGTTCGCTTGCATTCATTCTTTTCATACCTACCTCTTGTAGGAGCGGATTTATCCGCGAAGATGTCCGCCACTTCGACACAACAGCAGCGCCTGACACATTGCATTCGCGGATAAATCCGCTCCCACGGGTGGAGTGTTCAGTTCGCGTCAGACCAGATTGTCCAGATCATCGGTTCCACGCAGGCGCCAGACCCGCTCGATCAGCACGCCGGCGTCGTCCGCGGGGTAGCCGCCGAAGGCGAGCAGGCGGCGGAATTTGTCTTCCAGCTCCAGCCGCGACAGGCCGTTGTCCGGGTCGCCCTTGGGCGTGTCGATGGCCCCGCGCAGGGTGCGGCCGTCGACGGTGACCACCTCGACACGGCCCAGCCAATGCCGCGGATAGGCGCGGTCCACCTCAGGGTCGAGGACCATTCGCACCTTGTCGCGGAACGCCGCCACCCGGGGGTCGCCCAGGGCGAAGCGCTGGAACTCGGCGAGCCCGGCCTTGCCATGCACCGCGATCAGGCCGAGCACGGTACCCATGGAGAACTTCGCCTGGTGCACGCTCTGCGGCACTGTCACCCGGCCAAGCACGTCGAGCGCGCCCTGGTGGACGTGAGCGGTGACGGCAGAAATGGCCTCGGCCTCCAGCCCCTCTCGCCACATCAGGTCAAGCAGCGCATCGGCGGCCGGGTGGGTGTGGCGGCAGGAGGCGTGGTATTTGAAGGAGGTTTCCAGGATCGCCCAGCGTTGGCCGAGGCGGTCGGCCAATCGGCTCGGGTCGGCATCGCTGGACATGCCGGCCGCCATGCCCTGCTCGCCTTCGAGAATGTCCTGGGCGCCGGTCAGCCCGTCCGCCGTCAGGTAGGCGGCGAGCAGGCCATCGGCGGCAGCCTTGGCGGTGTGCAGCTGCTTGGAGTCGGCGGCGTCGCGGAGGAACTGCCAGAGCCCGGCGGCCTGGGTACCGGCGCTGCCCAGCAGGTGCAGCATGCGCGCCGCGTCGAAGTCCATCAGCTTGCCCACTGCGACGGCGGCGGCCAGGGTGCCCACGGTCGCCGTGGTGTGGAAGATGCGGTAGTGCGAGCGGCCGAGGAACTCGCCGATGCGGATGCCCGCCTCGTAGCCGGCCACCGCCGCCAGGATCAACTCGCGGCCGGACTTGCCCAGGTCCTGCGCGGCGGCCAGCACGGCCGGGAACACCACCGTGGCCGGGTGCAGCACTGAGCTGTTGTGCAGGTCGTCCTGCTCCAGCAGATGCGAGCTGGCGGCGTTGACCAGGGCGGCGAAGTACGCCGAAGTGCCGCGCCCGCTGACCAGGATGCGCGCCGCGCCATCGGCCGGCCCCATGCGCTCGGCATAGCGCTCGAACAGCGGGATCGGCTGCTGGCCACGGGCGGCCAGGGCCGAACCGAGCCAGTCGAGGAACAGTTCCTCGGTGTAGGCCACCACGTCTTCGGGCAGGTCGTCGTAGCGGAGTGCGGCGAGGAAGGCGGCCAAGGTGTTCGTCTGGGACATGCAAACTCCTCAGAAGCTGCGCGGCAGATCGAGCTGGTGCTCGGCCACGTAGGACAGGATCAGGTTGGTGGAGATGGGCGCCACCTGGTACAGGCGCGTCTCGCGGAACTTGCGCTCGACGTCGTACTCGCAGGCGAAGCCGAAGCCGCCGTGGGTCTGCAGGCAGGCGTTGGCCGCCTCCCAGGAGGCCTTGGCCGCCAGGTACTTGGCCATGTTGGCGCTGGCCCCGGCATTCAGCCCGGCGTCGTACTCGCGGCAGGCGCGCCAGCGCATCAGATCGGCCGCCTCGATCTCGATGTGCGCCTCGGCGATGGGGAACTGCACACCCTGGTTCTGCCCGATGGGCCGACCGAACACCACGCGGTCGCGGGCGTACTGACTGGCCTTGTCGACGAACCAGCGGCCGTCGCCGATGCACTCGGCGGCGATCAGGGTGCGCTCGGCATTGAGGCCGTCGAGGATGTAGCGGAAGCCCTTGCCCTCCTCGCCGATCAGGCTCTCGGCCGGCAGCTCCAGGTTGTCGAAGAACAGCTCGTTGGTCTCGTGGTTGACCATGTTGGCGATGGGCTGGACGGTCAGGCCGTTGCCGATGGCCTCGCGCAGGTCGACGAGGAAGATCGACATGCCCTCGGACTTCTTCTTCACCTCGGCCAGCGGCGTGGTGCGCGCCAGCAGGATCATCAGGTCGGAATGCTGGATGCGCGAGATCCATACCTTCTGGCCGTTGATGACGTAGCGGTCGCCCTTCTTCACCGCGGTGGTCTTGATCCGGGTGGTGTCCGTGCCGGTGGTGGGCTCGGTGACACCCATGGATTGCAGGCGCAGCTCGCCGGCGGCGATCTTCGGCAGGTACTCGCGCTTCTGCGCCTCGCTGCCGTTCCGCAACAGGGTGAACATGTTGTACATCTGGCCGTGCACGGTGCCGGAATTGCCGCCGCAGCGGTTGACCTCCTCGAGGATCACCGAAGCCTCCGCCAGGCCCAGGCCGGAGCCGCCGTACTCGGCCGGGATCATCGCCGCCAGCCAGCCGGCACGGGTCAGCGCTTCGACGAAGGCTTCGGGGAAACCCTTCTGCTCGTCGACCTTGCGCCAGTACTCGGCGGGGAATTCCGCACAGAGGGCGCGCACGCCTTCGCGGATGGCGTTGAGTTCTTCTGCATTCTGATTGTCATTTGTCATGTCGTTGCTTCCTCGTTGTCAGCGAGAGCGCCCCCTCACCCTAACCCTCTCCCCAGAGGGGCGAGGGGACTGGTCGGTGTCCGGTTTCCAGATCGCCGTATGTGCTAAGCACCGCCTGGTCCGAGTACGCCGGATAGCTCCTATTTCTACCTGGGGATGACCTGCGTCTGTTTGTCGTCATGTCGTTGCTTACTCGTTGTCAGCGAGGGCGCCCCCTCACCCCAGCCCTCGGCTTTGGCATCCTGCGTCGCTCTACCTCCTGCATCCACGCAGTCTCCCCAGAGAGGCGAGGGAGCTATCCGGCGTACGTCGCACCAAACGGTGCCCAGCACGTACGCCGATGCGGGAAATGGGCACAGACCAGTCCCCTCGCCCCCTTGGGGAGAGGGTTAGGGTGAGGGGGCGGAGTCCCGCCATGCACCTCACTCGAATTCCACCTCCGCCCGCTGCGCCAGGCCCGCCTGGTCGCCGGCCCACAGCTCGGCGCGGCCGGGGGCGACGATTCGGCCGCCCACCTCGAACGGCTGCGGCGCGATCAGCGGGCGCAGGCCGCGATAGGCGAAGTGGCGCAGGCGCGCTTGCGGATTGGTGCGGCAGAAGGCACGCAGGTTGAGGGTGGCGATCAGCGGGCCATGCACCACCAGCCCGGCGTAGCCCTCGCCCTCGGTGGCGTAGGGCCAGTCGTAATGGATGCGATGGCCGTTGAAGGTCACCGCCGAATAACGGAACAACAGCGTCGAACTGGGCGTCACCGCCTCGCGCCAGTCGCCGGCGACCAGGGGTTCGCCGCTGGAGGTCTTCGGCGGGCTGGGCTCGCGGTAGACGATGTCCTGCTCCTCGCGCAGAGCCAGCCGACCACCCTGGAAGTAGTCGTGACGCAGGGTGACGAACAGCAGCGCACCGGTCCGCCCGTGCTTTTCCTCGACGTTGAGGATGCTGGTCACGCGGCTGGCCTCGCTCCCGGCCCGCAGCGGTTCGAAAAACTCGAAACGCCCCCCGGCCCACATCCGGTTGCGTCCCTCGGCCGGCGGCAGGAAACCGCCGCGCGCCGGGTGGCCGTCGCCGCCCAGGCCGCTCTCGGCCACGGCCTCCTGGAAGAAGCACCAGTGCCACAACGGCGGCAGCGCCTCGCCGGGTGCAGGGGTCGGCTCGCCGAAGGTGGCGGCGATGCGCTCGAGCAAGGTACCGCTCAGCGTGTCGTGGGTTTCCTCGGTGCGCCCGATCCAGGCGGAGAACGCAGCGTCGCTCATGGTCATCTCTCGCGGCAGTTGTGATCTGCCGGCAAGGATGCAAGGCGCGCCGCGTTCCGGGAATCAGTGTTTATTTAACCCAGCGTTCGATTATGCTGAACGCCACGCGGCAGGCGAGACGTCCTGCGCCCGCTGTATGGAGACGCGGAGCGTCTCGGTCTGCGTTCCCACGCGGAGCGTGGGAACGATCAACCGATTGCTGAGAGAAATTCGCCGTGCACTTCGATCTGGCCGACCTGCGCCTGTTCATCCACATTGCCGAGGCACCGAGCCTGACCCAGGGCGCCCGCCGCGCCTTTCTCTCCCCGGCCGCCGCCAGCGCGCGGATCAAGGCCCTCGAAGGCCAGCTCGGCTCGCGCCTGCTGTACCGCGACAACCGCGGCGTCGAGCTGACCCCGGCCGGCCAGCGACTGCTACAGCACGCCCGGCTGATCATGCGCCAGGTGGATTACCTGAAGAGCGAGTTCACCGACTACGGCGCCGAGGCGGCCGGGCACATCCGCATCTTCGCCAACACCACGGCGGTCACCGAATTCCTCCCCGAGGTCCTCGCCGGCTTCCTTGCCGACCGCCCCGGTGTCACGGTGGACCTGCAGGAGCGGCTGTCGCGTGACATCGTGCGCGGCGTGCTGGATGGCTCCACCGACCTCGGCATCATTGCCGGGCCGGTGCAGGCGCCCGGCCTGCAAGTGCTGCACTTCAGCACCGACCGGCTGGTGCTGGCGGTCCCCGTCGGCCATGAACTGGCCGCCCGCGAACGGGTGAAGCTGCACGACACCCTCGCCTTCCAGCACATCGGCCTGCATGAGGGCAGCACCCTGCTGAGCTTCCTGCGCGAACGGGTGGAGCACCTGGGCGAGCAACTGTCGCTGCGCATCCAGGTTTCGAGTTTCGAGGCGGTGTGCCGGATGATCGAGGCCGGCGTGGGCATCGGCATCATCCCGGAATCGGCGGCGCGCCGGCATAGCAGGACCATGCGCCTGGCGGTGGTGGAACTGGACGAGCCTTGGGCGGTGCGCGAACGCAGCATCCTGGTCCGCGAACTGGAGGCGTTGCCGGGCAGCATCCGCGCGCTGATCGCCACCCTGCGCCAGGAGCCCGACCCGGCCCGTTGAGCGGGCAAAAAAGAGGGCGACCCATGAGGTCGCCCGCCCAATTCATTCCGAAAACGGAATGTCCAGTAACGCTTGCGTCCAGATCACGCAGATTCGGACGGCCCCTTTTTACCCAGCGAGCCGGGACGCGGCCATTGCACCAAGGTCGTAGACGGGGAGCTATTCCTTACCAAGACCATGCTGGCGCAGCTTGTTGGCGATGGTGGTGTGCGACACGCCCAGGCGCTTGCCCAGTTGGCGGCTGCTCGGGTGCTCGGCGTAAAGGCGCTCCAGCACGGCCTTCTCGAAGCGGCCGAGGATATCGTCCAGGCTACCCTCGGTGGAAAACTCGCCCAGCGGCTGCGGCGCGCCGTAGTCCGGCAGGCGGATGTGCTCGGGCTTCACCGTGCCGCCCTCGCACAGCGAGACCGCCTGGAACAATACGTTCTCCAGTTGCCGCACGTTGCCCGGCCAGTGGTAGTGGCTGAGCCGCTCGAACGCCGGCGTCGCCAGCTTCGGCAGCGGGCAGCCGATCTGCCGGCTGGCCTGGTCGAGGAAGTGCTCCACCAGCGGTGCCAGGCCGTCGAGACATTCGCGCAGCGGCGGGATGTGCAGGCTGAGCACGTTGAGGCGGTGGTAGAGATCCTGGCGGAATTCGCCACGGGCACAGAGTTCGGAGAGGTCCTGCTGGGTGGCGCAGATCACCCGCACGTCGAGATAGACCTCCTCGTCACTGCCGACCCGGCGGAAACAGCCGTCCTGCAGGAAGCGCAGCAGCTTGGCCTGGAGGCGCGGGCTCATTTCGCCGACCCCATCGAGGAACAGCGTGCCGCCGGCGGTGAGTTCGAGCAGGCCGAGCTTGCCTTCCGGGCGCGCCCCTTCGAAGGCACCCGGGCCGTAGCCGAACAGCTCGGTCTCGGCCATGGATTCCGGCAGGCCGGCGCAGTTCAGCGCCATGAACGGCGACTGCCCGCGCGGGCTGGCCAAGTGGCAGGCACGGGCCAGCAATTCCTTGCCGGTGCCGGTCTCGCCCTCGATCAGCAGCGGCGCGTCCAGCGGCGCCATGCGCCGGGCCTCGCGCACCACCGCAGCCATCACCTTCGAGCTCTGGAAGATGCTGTCGAAGCCGCGCAGCTCCTGCTTGCGCACGTTGTAGATGCGCTCGCCGACCCGGTCCGCCCGGTGCAGGGTGAGCACCGCGCCGGCCAGGGCGTCGCTCTCGTCGTGCTCGGTCTGCAACGGGGCGATGTCAGCGAGGAAAATGTCGCCCTTCACCTTCACCCGCAGGCCGTTGATCCGCGCCTTGTTGGCCCGCACCAGCTCGGGCAGGTCGAAATCCTCGATGTAGCGCGACAAGGGAATGCCCGGCACCTCGTCGACGCGCACGCCGAGCAACTGCGCCGCCGCCCGGTTGGCGGCGACGATGGAGCCGCCCATGTCGATGGACAGCACGGGGAAATCCAGCGCGCCGAGCAGCGCGTTCAGCTCCAGGTGGCGGCGCTCGCTGGGCATCAGCCCGACGCGCTTGACGCCGAACACGCCGTGGATGGCTTCCAGCTTCGGGCGGAGGGCTTGGAATTGCAGGTTGATCAGGTTCGGGCAATGCAGGTAGATGGCGTTGCCCTGCTCGCCGCCGACCTCGCCACGGGCCACGTTGATGCCGTAATCGACCAGCAGGTTGAGGATGTCGCGGAGGATGCCGACGCGGTTCTGGCAATGGACTTTGATGCGCATGACGGACCACGGTCTGTTGGTTACGGCCGATTTTTCGTATACCGGCCTTAATTTTCCGTCAAGAATATGTGACAGATCGACGCACCAGCAAGGCCGAAGCAGGCCAACTCGCCTGGTTTGTAATCTTTTCTTTACGAAATTTTCGACGAATATCGCCGGCAGCCTTGTGCGCCGGGCTGTTCCCGGTTGGCTTTCGCGGTATTTCTGGAGTCAACACAACAACAAAGCCCGCCCCAGGAGGCGCCTATGAAAACCACGCAGTACGTGGCCCGTCAGCCGGACGAGCATGGTTTCATTCACTACCCCGAAGCCGAGCATGCCGTCTGGAACACATTGATCACCCGCCAGTTGAAGGTGATCGAGGGTCGCGCCTGCCAGGAATACCTGGACGGCATCGAGCAGCTCGGCCTGCCGCATGACCGCATTCCCCAGCTCGACGAGATCAACCGCGTGCTCCAGGCCGCCACCGGCTGGCGTGTGGCGCGGGTTCCGGCGCTGATCCCGTTCCAGACCTTCTTCGAGTTGCTGGCCAGCCAGCAATTCCCGGTGGCCACCTTCATCCGCACCCCGGAAGAACTGGACTACCTGCAAGAGCCGGACATCTTCCACGAAATCTTCGGCCACTGCCCGCTGCTGACCAACCCCTGGTTCGCCGAATTCACCCACACCTACGGCAAGCTCGGCCTGAAGGCGACCAAGGAAGAGCGCGTCTTCCTCGCCCGCCTGTACTGGATGACCATCGAGTTCGGCCTGGTCGACACCCCGGCCGGTCGTCGCATCTACGGCGGCGGCATCCTTTCCTCGCCGAAGGAAACCGTCTATTGCCTGTCGAATGCCCCCGAGCACCAGCCGTTCGACCCGCTGGAGGCGATGCGCACGCCGTACCGCATCGACATCCTGCAACCGCTGTATTTCGTGCTGCCGGACCTCAAGCGCCTGTTCGACCTGGCCCACGAGGACATCATGGCACTGGTCCACCAGGCCATGGCCCTCGGCCTGCACGCACCGAAATTCCCGCCCAAGGCGGCCTGACGCACATCGCTGCGTAGCGCGCAGGCCGGGTCGAGCGACGCGCCCCAGCCTGCGGACTGGCTACGCTTGAACCCGTTCGCACCGATTCATTGAAGGAACCCACCATGACCGCACTCTCCCAAGCCCATTGCGAAGCCTGCCGCGCCGACGCGCCGAAAGTCTCCGACGACGAACTGGCCGAGCTGATCCGCCTGATTCCCGACTGGAACATCGAAGTCCGCGACGGAATCATGCAGTTGGAAAAGGTCTTCCTGTTCAAGAACTTCAAGCATGCCCTGGCCTTCACCAACGCGGTCGGCGAGATCGCCGAAGCCGAAGGCCATCACCCCGGCCTGCTCACCGAGTGGGGCAAGGTCACCGTGACCTGGTGGAGCCACTCGATCAAGGGCCTGCACCGCAACGACTTCATCATGGCCGCCCGTACCGATGAAGTGGCCAAGACCGCCGAGGGCCGCAAGTGAAGCATTTCAATGCCGTCGCCCGGGTGCCGGGCGACCCGATCCTCGGCCTGATGGAGGCGTACCGCGCCGATCCGAACCCGGCCAAGCTCGACCTCGGCGTCGGCGTGTACAAGGACGCCCAGGGCCTGACGCCGATCCCGCGCGCAGTGAAGCTCGCCGAGCAGCGCCTGATCGACAGCGAGACCACCAAGACCTATGTCGGCGGCCACGGTGACGCGGCCTTCGGGTCGCTGCTCGCCACCCTGGTGCTCGGCAAAGGTTCGCCGCTGCTCGCCGACGGCCGCGCCGGCGCCACCCAGACCCCCGGCGGTACCGGCGCGTTGCGTCTGGCCGGCGATTTCATCGCCCACTGCCTGCCGCACCGGACGATCTGGCTGAGCGACCCGACCTGGCCGATCCACGAGACGCTGTTCACCGAAGCCGGCCTGCGGGTGAAGCACTACCCCTACGTAGGCCGCGACAACCGCCTCGATGTGGAAGCGATGATCGCCGCGCTCAGCCATGTTCCGGCCGGCGATGTGGTGCTGCTGCACGCCTGCTGCCACAACCCCACCGGTTTCGACCTCGACCAGGACGACTGGCGCCGGGTGCTGGAAGTGATCAAGGCGCGCGAATTGCTGCCGCTGATCGACTTCGCCTACCAGGGCTTCGGCGACGGACTGGAGGAAGATGCCTTCGCCGTGCGCCTGTTCGCCGAGGCCCTGCCGGAATTGCTGATCACCAGCTCCTGCTCGAAGAACTTCGGTCTCTATCGCGAGCGCACCGGCGCGCTGATCGTCTGCGCCCACGACGCCGAGAAACTCACCGACGTGCGCAGCCAGCTCGCCTCGCTGGCCCGCAACCTCTGGTCCACTCCGCCCGCCCACGGCGCCGCGGTGGTCGCCACCATCCTCGGCGATGCCGAGCTGAAGGCGCTGTGGCAGGACGAACTGGACGCCATGCGCCGACGCGTCGCCGAGCTGCGCGTGGGCCTGGTCCAGGCGCTGGAACCCCATGGCCTGCACCAGCGCTTCGCCCACATCGCCCGGCAGCGCGGCATGTTCTCCTACACCGGTCTCACCGCCGATCAGGTGGCCCGATTGCGCGACGAGTTCAGCGTCTACCTGGTCGGCAGCGGCCGCGCCAACGTCGCCGGCATCGATGCCAACCGTATCGACGACTTGGCCAAGGCCATCGCCACGGTCTGCGCCACCTGAAGAAACACCCCTCGCTCCACCGGCCTTCGGGCCGGTTTTTTTGCACGCGCATTCTGCAAGAGAGGTACCTGTCGGGCGGTACCGTCGTGAGCCACTCCGTAGCACCACTCAATAATCCACCTTCCCCCTGCCCGCCTTGATCGTCGCACGCTTGGCCTTGCCTTCCAGGCGGCGCTGCTTCGAACCGAGGGTCGGTTTGGTCGGGCGGCGCTTCTTCTCCGCCTTGGCCACGCTACGGATCAGGACGGCCAGCCGTTCCAGGGCGTCGGCGCGGTTCTGCTCCTGGGTGCGGTACTGCTGCGCCTTGATCACGATCACCCCCTCGGCGGTGATGCGACTGTCGCGCAGCGCCAGCAGGCGTTCCTTGTAAAACGGCGGCAACGACGAGGCCTGGATGTCGAAACGCAGGTGCACGGCGCTGGACACCTTGTTGACGTTCTGTCCGCCGGCCCCCTGGGCGCGGATGGCGCTCAGTTCGATTTCGGCATCGGGTAGATGGACGTTGTTGGATATTTCCAGCATGGGCATGCGACCGGACAGATGAGTGCCCAGCATACCCGCCATGGCCTGAAATCTTTCGTTGGATTTTCGCCGCTGCGCACGACCGGGCGCTTGGTTACCCTGGCCTTCGACTCGTTGCGGGAACAATCCATGGACTCCATCACCCAGGCAGTACTCGGTGCCAGCATCCAGGGCGCGCTGCTCGGCCGCTGGCAGGGGCGAAAGGCGCTGCTGTACGGCGCCGTCCTCGGCACCCTGCCCGATCTCGACGTGGTCATCGACTATGGCGACGCGGTGGCCGAGATGACCTACCACCGTGGTTTCAGCCACTCGCTGTTCGTCCTCAGCGGCCTGGCCTTGCTGCTCACCGCCCTCTGCCGACGATGGCGGCCGAACCCAGGTTATTCGAGCGGGCGCCTGTTCCTCTCGCTCTGGCTGGTGCTGGTCACCCACCCGTTGCTGGATTGCTTCACCAGCTACGGCACCCAGCTCTTCTGGCCGCTGGACCTGCCGCCGATCAGCGGGTCCAGCGTGTTCATCATCGACCCGCTGTACACGCTGCCGCTGCTGGTCGCGGTGATCGCCGGCCTGCTGTTCGGCCTGAAGGGTAAGATGTCCCGCTGGCCGACCGTGGCGCTGGGACTATCGACGCTCTACCTGAGCTTCACCCTGGCCGGCAAGCAGATGGCCGAGCAGCGCGTGGAACAGGCCCTGGCCCGCGACGGTATCCACGCGGAGAAGATCTTCAGCACCCCGACACCCTTCAACAGCCTGCTCTGGCGGGTGATCGTGATCGACGGCGAGGATTATCACGAAGCGCTGGTCAGCTGGTTCGACCGCTCGCTGCCACATCTCGAACGGATTCCCCGCGGAACCCACCTGGCCGCCGTCCTCCACGACTCGCCGCAACATGCGCGGCTGGCCTGGTTCACCGACGGTGTACTGCGCTACGACGACATCGACGGCCACCTGGTGGTCACCGATCTGCGCCTGGGCATGACCGGCTTCCACCCGTTCCGCTTCGCCATGGCGACCCGCGAAGGGAATGGCTGGCACCTGATAAGGGATGTCGAACTCTGGCCGGTGGAACGCGGCGACCTGAGCCGCCTGCAGGTGCTCTGGCAACGCGTCTGGGAGGAGCGCCAGGTGCCCCTCCTGGCCTGGGCCAACGCGTTGCAGCGCGGGCCCCGGCAAAGCGCCCGCTGATGCCGACGGGCGAGGTAGGCACCGGCCCTGCCGGCCACTACAATCCCTCGAAATCCCACGAGCCATTGCCATGACCGCACGGATCGCTGTCCCCGCCGCCCTGCCCGCCTACGCTCGTCTGCCACTGGGCTTTTCCGTCGAACCGCTGCAACGCGCCCTGAGCGACCTGCCGGCGACGGCCTGGCAACCGCACTTCAACCGCGACTACTTCGAAGGCGACTGGAGCGGCATCGCCCTGCTCGCTCCGGCGGACGCACCGGATAGCCTGCTGGCCGGCCATGGCGAACCGGTCGCCACGCCACTGCTGGAAGCCTCGCCGTTCTGGCAGGACCTGCTGGCGCGGCTGCCCGGCCCGATCCGCAGCGCCCGCCTGCTGCGCCTGGGAGCGGGAGCGCGAATTCGCGAACACCGTGACCCGGACCTCGGCGACGACGACGGCGACCTGCGCCTGCATCTGCCGATCCACAGCCACGAGGCGGTGGAATTCATTCTCGAAGGCCGAGCCATCCCCATGCGTCCTGGCGAACTCTGGTTCCTCGACCTGAGCCGTTCGCACCGGGTGGAAAACCCCAGCCCTCATGCGCGCATCCATCTGGTGCTCGATTGCCGGCGCACGCCCGAGCTGCTGGAGCGGATCGCCGCGGGCCTGGCGGACACCCCGCCCGCGCAGGAGGCACGGGGAACCCGGCAATTCGCCCTGTTCCGCGCGGCGGTGCACCGGGACGCCGAGTTGCAACGGCGGCTACAGGCCATCGACGACGCACAATCCTTCGCCGAAACCGCCGTCGCCCTGGCCGCCGGAATCGGGCTGCATTTCAGCGAGGAAGACGTCCGCGCAGCGATGCAACAGGGCCGTCGGAGCTGGATCGAGCAATGGGTGATATGAGCATGGAAGCCTTGCGTCAGAACGAAACCGATTTCCACGGCTGGTTGCCGATCCGCATCTGGCCGGAACAGGGGCACTGGTGGGTCGACTGGTGCTGGTTCGGCAGCGAGGTGCTGTGCGAACCCTTCTTCCGCGACAGCGTGCAGAAGGCCCTGCGCAAGCCGTTCAACCAGGCGCTGCGCCGGTTGACCGGCATCGAGGCCTTGCTCGACTGGCAGGCCCGCTCGCCGGCTCCGGCGCCCCGCGCCTTCATCCATCATGCTTCACGCTGCGGCTCGACGTTGATCGCGCAATTGCTCACGCAACTGGACAGCCACACGGTCCTGTCCGAACCGCCGCCCCTGGATGCGGTGCTGCGTGCGCACTTCTTCGACCCGACCAGTGCGCCGCACCAGGCCGCCTGGACCCGGGCGCTGTTCTGCGCCTATGGCCAGCCCCGGCGTGGCGGCGATAGCGAGCTGGTGATCAAGCTGGATGCCTGGAATGTCTTCGAGGCGGATTTCCTCCGTGCGCTCTACCCGCAGACGCCGGCGATCTTTCTTTATCGCGACCCGCTGGAAATCGTCGTCTCGCAACTGCGCCAGCCGGGCGCGCATATGGTGCCGGGCATGATCGGCCCGTCACTGCTGGCGATCCCGGCTGAGGAAGCTTTCGAAGTGTCGCCGCTGGAGTTCGCTGCCCGCTGCATCGGCATGATCCTGCAGCGCGGGCTGGAACTCTGTCGCACAGGCGGGGCGGTTCCAGTGAACTACAGCGAGCTGCCGGGGGCTGTGTGGGGGCGGCTGGCGGAGATGCTGGGCGTTCCGCAAGAGGCTGCCGGCCGCCTGGCCGACGCCGCCGGGCGGGACGCTAAGCAGCCGGGCATGAGCTTCAGCCCGGACAGCGCCCGTAAACGTGCCGAAGCCAGCGCCGAAACCCGCGCCGCGGTGGAGCGCTGGGCCCGCGGGCCGTATGAGGGGCTGGAGCGCTTACGCCTGTAGGGGCGAAGTTA
>NZ_BDAC01000041.1 GCF_002091635.1 Pseudomonas indica NBRC 103045
CGAATCGCCGGCCTTTTCGCTTCTTAAGCAGGTACCAAAAAGTAAGCTGATAATCCTTGCGAGCCGAACGTAGGGGCAGGTGCTTTGACGTTAGCGCTTGGCGCGGCTCGTATGTTTACCTGATGACCGCTTACCGCCTCCAACACTCGGCTGTAGTAGCCGTAGTTGCTTGGCCTTTTAATCCCGTATTACTGAGCGTCAAGGTCCCGCATTTGTCGTTGGCCATCCCGTTTTTGGGGGCGGCTTGAATCACGTAGGCGGTGGCTGTCGGCGATCCCGTGGCAAAGCGCAGGTCATAGAATTTCGTGCCGCTTCCATCTTTTGGGGACTCGCTATAGGGAAGTGTGGCATTAAGGTATGTGCCTTTGGCCGTGAAATAGCGCTCCATGTGCTGCGACAGTTCCATCAGCGCGGTCTGTGCATCGGCACGCCGTGCTTTTCGCACATGCTCCTGATAAGACGGATAGGCAATAGCCGCCAGGATGCCAATGACGGCGACCACTATCATCAATTCGATCAGCGTGAAGGCATTCTGCCTTCTCTTCATCTTTGGCTGTGTCACTGGTTGCTTCTCACTTCTTGCCAAGACAGGCGGTTGGAGTCTTCGTTACCACCAAGTACCTCGATGCAGATAGGCGTCGAGCCATTTCCAGAAGTGCTCGATACGGAGCTTGCATAACACAGATAACGTTTACCATTAGAGCGGTTGTCCAAGTCTAACGTGCCCTTGACGGCGCCTTCATCGGGATCAGAGATACCGGATACTGGGACCGTGATTCTGGAATCACCTTCCCCGATGGTCATATAGTCCTCCTCATTAATCGTCCCATCACCGTTATAATCGAAATAGGAATAGGGTAAGCGTCCACCGCTAGCCAGATCGACGCTCATGATCCAGCTTTTGCCGTTACCGCCACACGGATCATTCGAGGGAATTAATGTGGTGAAGGTTACCCTATTGCCGCCTAGCGACGCTTGGCTGACAACACGCTCTCCTGTGGCGCTTGCACCTCTTACCTTAAGGTCGATGAACCAACCTTTATCTGTACTTTGGACTGTGTTGTTACTTAATGCGCGGCCTTTCAGCGTTCCGCTGCTGATTTCTCCGATGATTTCCTGCTCACGCAAGTCGGTGCGGCTGCTTATCTGGGCACCGCTATCGATGATTCCGTAGAAAGAGTTGACCTGCGGATTATCAGGAATTTCATTATCTGTCGTTTGGTAGAAACTACCTGTCCCGAATACAAGCATGATCCTGCGATCAGTTGTATAAGCCGCATCTAGAGGGGCCGTAATCGGTTGCGCTTCGCCAGTTGAGTCTCGAGCAGTGAAAAGCGGAATGATATTGGCCCCGCTTTTTAGGCCGGATGGTGCATCCCATGCGCTCACAGTGCTTCCGCTGATATCCATGCGCCATACCTTACCCTTAGTATCCGCAGCGTAGATTCGATCAGTAACCTTGTCATTGTTGATATCGATTGCCAGAGGAGAGCCCAAGTCACCGCTATTGGGAAGGGTAAAGCGTTTGATCACGCTGCCGTCAGTTGCGTCCAGAATCCAGATATAGCCATCAGTGGTAGAGGTACCCCTTGCGTAGCCGCTGGTGACTACAACACCGAATTTACCGTTCGGCAACGGTACAAGACTCGGCCGTCCCAGAGTGTAGCCCATTTCAGCATGGGTGAATTCCCAAAGAACGTTACTGGTGCTCATGGACGCAGGGTTGGTGATATCCAGTGCGAAGATGCTACGTCCACCTGCGCCAGTAGAGCCTATAACCAATGTTTTCCAGTTGTTTCCTACGTAGGCATCCCCGATGCGGGGTGTGCCATCCACGTAATACCTGTGAGCGTAACTGGGCAGCGTCAGCTCATACAGATTATTGAAAACGCTGTTGGGAATATAAGCGAACAGCTCTTGGCCGCCGGTACTTCCAATGCTGGCATCGAAACCATGGAGCATACCGTCGTTGGCACCAACGACGACGAGCGGAGTCCTGTTCTGATAGGTCGCGGTGTTACGGAAGGCGGTATAGGCTGCTGCAACATTGGCGGAAAACCCGGCGCTTTCCGGCAGTTGTGCATAGCCAAAGTTTTGCTTATGGATGAATTGCGGGTCCGAATTCGCTATGTCACCCAGCCGGCTGCCGCGCTCACGGAAAGGTCTCTCCGGATTATCGGCGTTACGCTCATTCGTGCGCGAGCCGCGCAGGAACGCTAGACGGTTCCTTCCTACTTCTTCGCTGACAAGCGTCGTGCCGCCTTGGACTTGGCGTAGCGCATTTTGCTGGTTGGTTGATAGGGCATCCCATGTGAAATTGACCGCACTTGTCGAGCGCAGGGCGTTGGAGCCTGTGTCGCTGGTCGGTACCGTCGAGGTGAAAATTCTACGATTTCCTAGGGACGTTTCGGAGATGGCATCCAGCTTCGTGGCGGCTTTCCAGCTTGGGGTATCGCTGACGCTGACGCTAATGTTTCCGTCGCTGTCAATATTACTGGTTACGGCTTTTGCAAGCAAATCTCCACTCCATTTACTGCTATCAATCAGAGATTGGAATACTACGGTGCCGGTATTCAATCTCGTAGAGTTTGTAGACAAGGCAGAGGTAGTGCTCTGGGTCTCGGAGACAATATTCGCAAATGCTTCTTTCAAGCTCTGGACCATGCGTGTCGCATCACTTGCGACGTAAAAATTCTTAGGGCGCAGATCGTTATTTTCTAGTCTGTCACCATTCGTCCACCAGTCTTGTGGTAATGCCGCGGTCCTTGCATAGGGGTCGCCAAATTCCTTAGGAACCTTGAAACCGCCGTATTTTGTTGCCAACCAATATTGATTGCTCGCTCGCCCTGCAAGCGTTTGATTTTCACGGACATCCACCCAATGAGTAGAGATTGTCTGTTTTCCAGTCCAGTCCGGTCGAATGTCCTGCGTATTGGCTAGGTAAGCTAGCCCAGCAATATATGCCGAGCTGTTGCGTGAAGAGTTGAATGGGGTGTTGATGGTGATGCCTTCCAGTGCCGCAACTTTTTGTGTTGAGGATGCGGCGTTGACGGAAGTGTCTGTGGTAACTTCTTGCGGAACAGCAGGCTCTTGTATGGTAGAGCTGTTGCCAGGAAGATTTTTGTCTCTATGGGTATTAGTGTCGCCAATGCCAAGAATAACGTTTTTCTGGCATGCATACTCGACTGGGTCGTTCCATTCTGTAAGGACGGGGAATCCATCAACCCATGCTGCTTTCTGATCAGCTGAAGGATTGGTGAGGTAAGGCGGTGACGCAGTAGTATAAGAAGGGATGTTTCCCTGGTTTTTAAAATAACGGGTGGCTGTATAAAAGAGCTCGCTGACGGGGTCGTATGACTTGTGCGGGTTTTGAGTGAGTTGGCCGAATTTGTTCAGGTAGTTAATTACTCCGCTGTCTGCAATAGTAATGCCCATGCTTTGAGTGAGTTGGTCTGGATTTCGAATGAAAATACCTGTTTCAGGATCCCATTCTTGTGCCGTATTGGCTATCGCGTTAGGTTGGCCTACATTGCGCTTTGTCGGTCCTACATATTTTTGTTGTGCACGTAAAACGCCTCCGTCACGAAGCATATTGCTGTCGTTGAGATAACCAAAAACACTGTAGCGGAGCGAGTCGGAGTACTGTTGAATCAGACCTTCAGGTTTATAGTTGTTTGCGCTATAAAGTTTACAGTTTTCCTCTACTCCGACAGCGGGGTCGCAGACCTTGACCCTGACCTTGAGTCGATAGAAATTTCGAGCTTGTTGAGAATTATTTGTATAACTTGTTCTTAGTTTTCCATTATTCCACTGTAGAGAGATCTCATTTGGATCATTCAAATAAATCCATTCGTCAATTCTTTCTTCGTTGACAGTTGTAGTGTTGGGGTCATCGGTCATGCCATTTGTTTGGACGGCAAAAAGCATTTCGTTGCCCAATCCGGCCAGACGAATATAGAAGTTCGACCAGTTGGAGGAGCCACTAACTACCGGAACAGCATTGGATAACTCAGTGGCCGGGATTTCATTGCCAGCAAGCCTGTTGCCTGCAGTGCTTTGCCCAGTATGTCTCGCTTTCTCCAAGACGGTAAGTCCAACTTCATCTCGGTAGCGATAGCCACCTGTTAGAGCGCTACGGAATGGATCAATGGTTGGTGTAGCTGCCCAGTTGAGGAAGTTGCCACTCCATTCGAAACTCCCGCCACACTGACGTGTGGTGGTTTTCCTGCTGGGTTCAAACCAGCCAGCGTTGGCTGCACCATTGTAGGTATAACATTTTTGCGGGTCGAAATAACCTACATAAGTGTTGGAGGAGCTGTAGTTACCAGTATTGGCAACGGAAAGAATCGTGGGCCACTCGACGGAGGGAACGAGGGCCAGGTTTCCTGGAACATTTCCTCCCCCCAAAAGAAGAGGTGACTGGGAAACTTCCGCTACAGCGTGACCTGCGGATAGTGTCCAGAGAAATGATACGCAGCTAATCAGAAGGAAGTTTCTGCGAATCGCGCCTTCCTTAAAGGGTGCCTTCATGACTTGTCATTCCTCAACAAAATAAAGCGAACGCAACTTTACTTTTGCGTCCGGGCTCATGCCGGTTCCGGTGCTTTCGATACGTACCAGAACGAAGTCCAGAATCATTGCCTCTCCCGCAGCCAGAGACTCTCCGCCCATTGTTTGGGGGTTGATGATGTCCTGCATATCCAGCGGACCTGGGTGGGGCAGTTTGGTTATGGTGTAGGTGGGCTTTGCGGCGACGCCCTCTGGAAAGGCGCTATAGGTTGCGGGTTCAGTAGTGGTGTTATTTGTCATGGCGTTCAAAGTGGCATAGCTTCCTCTCGCCTGTTGCTCGGCGAAGCGAAGCCCGGCTTCGGCTGCCTGGAATGCCAAGTTCTGATCACGCAGGTTGCCAGCCATCTTTTCCTGCATGTTGGTGTCGCGCATGCCGGCCATGCCGATGATGGTCAACAAGAGCAGCATGATCAGTGCGATCAGAAGCACCGCACCTCGCTGGTGTTTTGGAGTCAGGTTGGGCTGGCGGATCATGGCAGACGGTTCCTGATGGCGACGGTGGTGGTGAAGACTTGGGCCAGGCGCTTGGACTTGATAGTGACTGTGCCGTCTACGTACTTGGCGAATGTGTCTTCCTTGGTGATGCCTTTGGCAGCCGGGTAAACGAACTGCTGCAGTTCGTCGACGACATTGGTTTCCGGACTGATCACAAGCAGTGAAACGCGGGCAGAGACGACCTTGTCCCAGTCACCCGCTCCTGTTGTGGTGAGATTGTTCGTGCCTGCTTTTACATACTCATCGGCTATCCGGTCACCGTTGCGGTCGATTCCGTAAGTCACCTGCATATCGATGACGCCTTCTATCAATTCTTCATCCTGACGTGTCGGACTCAGTACCTTCCTGACCAATGAAGGAAGGCGACCAGCATTGTCTCGGATGTAATAAGTATTGCTTCTCAGAATATACGAGGAAAATCTCCCGGAATATGACTGGCTCCAGTCCTTGTTGTTAATGTTGCCTGGTGATTCATTGCTGCCGGCTTTTTGAAATGAGCTGGCATTTCTATTGTTAGTGTTTTGAAAGACATCGCAGCCCGTTGAGTTGGCGAGAATGACGATCTGTCCGGCATAAACGTCGGTACTGGCACCGTCACCTACGGTGATACTAGGCGTTTGAGGGTTATTAGTACCGCCCCCATTGAACTCCGAACCGTCCCCGGCGTATTTGACAATCAGCGAGTCGGTGTTGGCGCGTATGGATTCTGAGCTGAGAAATATGGAAGGTTTGACACCATCCCATCCCTGTATGGCTGGTGTGGTGCTGTATGAGTTCTGTACATCCTGGCTCGATCTCGATAAATCGAGTTGCTGCATCGGGGTGGTCAGACACTCGCCCTTGTACCCAGCCTGTCGAATATCGAAAGAGAGGAACTCCGTGGCGAAGCGCCCGTTCTCTTGGACACGGGATACGGCTGTGTTGGTGTTATAAAGATTCTTGCTGGACAAGAACACCTGTAGAACACCGCCCAGCAATATCAGGCTGATGAGCATGGCTACCATCAGCTCGATCAGGGATAGACCCTTCTGGTTGTGCGAGAAGAGAGTACTCATAGTTGGGTCCGATAAATGAATTCTTGTAGATCGGTAGAAGGATTGAGACGGACGTCCCCGCGCTTGTCGTCCCACTTGATCGTGATGGTGAATACCGCTCCGTTTCTGGCGATGCTGCCTTGGGCATCGCTGGAAAGCAGGCATGAAAGATTGTTCAACCACTCGGCCTTGTCTTTTTCCGCCAGCGTTCCGCTTGCGTCCAAGGACCTGTCACAGCTCCTGTTTGTCAGCCCAAAATCGTAGGTACCATTCAGTGCTGCTGCTCGATTGGTGCGCATGCGATCGGCAATGTCATACGCAAGCAACGTTGCTTGAGAGCGGATATAGGCACTCTGGTTGCTTTTGACGCTGGTGACCTGAAGCCCTGCGAGTCCGAGCAGGCCGACCGAAAGGATCAGGGCGGCAACGAGCACCTCGATCAGCGTGGCGCCTTGTTGTCGATGGGAAGCGAGGCGAGTCATTGGCAAGTTCCTTTTGTACTGGTGGCTCGTCCTGTAGGCGTTAGGGTCACGGTATACATCGTCCTGTTCGTACAGCTCGAGGTCTTGACGCTGAAGGATGTGTCCGCAGTCGCGGTAACCATGCCGTTGGGACGGAAGGTCAAGGTTGCATCGGGCCCCACCACTAGATCGCTACTGCTGGTTGCCTCCCAAACACGTAGAACCGCACCACCGGTGCCGTTAACCTTCACAAGCCATCCGTCCTGCCAGCCCGTGCCATTCGAGCAGGCGCCGTTACTCTGGCGGCAGACGTCTACCCTCACGCCGCGCTTGATTGCTTCTGAGCGCGCGAATTGAAGGGCGGTCATCAGGTTGTTGGTAATGCTCAACATGCGGTTGCTCTGGATCATGTCGCGGAAGGACGGCACGGCAATACTGACGAGAATGGCCAGGATGGCCACTGTCACCATCAGTTCGATCAGGGTGAAGCCTCGGGAATAGCGCATGGCTGGTCTCGTATACATCGACCAGCGAATCATCCCAGCTTGATTTCGTGCCACAAGAAAATGGAGACATCCGGTTGGTTCGTCCGGGTGAGCGGTTCACTGAACGCAGTCTTTCAGTTCATGTGGTTTTGCATGCCTGGCACGCCCTGTGATGCTGATCACAACGCCATCGATAGGGTCGTTGTTTTCGCATAAAGTGAAGGTGCCGTTCAGGCTGTGGGTGGTGCCGTTGGCTTTGAAGCTGATGTAGGGACGAACGCGGAAGTTGGACCAGGCCCAGGCGGCATTGCCCGGCAGGGTGTCCGCTCGTAGCACTGTCTCTTCAGCGTCGAGTCTCCCGTCCCCATTGGCGTCTCTGAAGGTCAGGATTTGCTGCGTCCAGAAGCGACCGTTTTCGCACTGTGCTGCTCCTGAACAGACGGTGATCAAGCTGGGGCCAGAGATTGCAGCAGTGCGGGCATGACTCAGAATGGTGATCAACTGATTGACCAAGACCGCTTGTTGATTGTGGCGTATGTAAGCGCTGAAACTTGGCAATGCGATACCCATCAGGATACCGATCAGCAGTAGCGTGACGAGCAGTTCATGCAGGCTGAACGCCTGTTGCTGGTGGGGCGGCATAATGCAAATCCTTTTGTCGAGAGACCGTCCTGGCCTTGAGGTTTTCTAACGCACTGTTCTTTCGAACATCAAGCTGCGGTTGTGGCTTTACGGGGGAAATGTGAACGATCCGGTTGTCATTGTGGGAGGTGGTGCACTGGGGCTGCTTTCGGCCCATCAGTTGGCACTTGCCGGGCTTGAGGTCACGTTGCTGGAAGTGGGCGAAGTTGGTCGTGAAGCCTCCTGGGCGGGTGGAGGAATCGTTTCTCCTCTTTATCCGTGGCGTTATTCCAGCGCGGTGTCGGCGTTGGCGCACTGGTCGCAGGATTTTTATCCGCGGTTCGGTGAGCAGTTACGACTCGATAGCGGAGTCGATCCTGAGGTTCATGTCACGGGTTTGTATTGGCTGGATCTGGAGGACGAAGAGCGGGCCCTGCAATGGGCCAAAGAGCAGGGCCGTCCGTTAGGCAAAGTCGCGATGGAAACTGTCTACGCGGCTATTCCATGCCTGGGGGCGGGGTTCGAGAGGGCGATCTGCATGCCGGATGTCGCGAATGTGCGTAACCCCCGGCTGTTGAATGCCCTGAAAGCGTTACTGAAACAGTTGCCTAACGTGAAGATCGTTGAGGGCTCGGGTGTCACGGGTTTTCTTCGGGATGGAGAGAAAGTCCGGGGCGTCTCCACGAACAATGGAGATATGAAGGGCAGTCGTGTGCTGGTTGCCGCAGGCGCCTGGAGCGGCGAATTGCTGGCCAAGCTTGGTGTCGAGTTACCGGTCGAGCCGGTCAAGGGACAAATGATTCTGTACAAGTCTGCGGAGGATTTTCTGCCCAGCATGGTGCTGGCCAAGGGGCGCTATGCCATTCCCCGGCGTGATGGCCATATCCTCGTGGGCAGCACGCTCGAGCATGCCGGGTTCGACAAGACGCCGACGAACGAGGCGCTGGAGAGCTTGAAGGCTTCGGCGGCCGAGTTGTTGCCGGCCCTGGCGGAGGCCGAGGTGGTCGGGCATTGGGCGGGGTTGCGCCCGGGGTCGCCGGAGGGGATTCCGTTCATTGGTCCTGTGCCCGGTTTCGAAGGGCTTTGGCTGAATTGCGGGCATTACCGGAACGGGCTGGTGCTCGCGCCTGCTTCCTGCCGGTTGTTGGCGGACTTGATGCTGGAGCGCTCGCCGATTGTCGATCCGGCGCCGTATGCACCAGCCGGAAGGCTTGGTTAAGGCTTAGCGACGGGGATCAATCGATCCCCAGTTTCTTCAAGCGATAGCGCATCGAGCGGAAGGTGAGCCCCAGGCGTTGGGCTGCTGCGGTGCGGTTCCAGCGGGTTTCTTCCAGCGCTTGCATGATCAGCTTGCGCTCGATCTCTTCCAGGTAATCTTCCAGGTTGTCGATTTGGGCCAGGCTGGCCTCGCCGCTTTCGGCAGCACCGGATGCATCGGCCAGACGCAGGTCGGGTGCCTGGATCAGGTCGTCCTCGCAGAGGGTGTAGGCGCGCTCCAGCATGTTCTCCAGCTCGCGTACGTTGCCGGGGAAGCGGTAGTTCTTCAGCTTCTCCAGTGCTTCGCTGGTGAGTTTTGCCGGAGGTTGGCCAGTGCCTTCGGCGAGGCGCTTGAGCATGACGTCGGCCAGGAGGGGAATGTCTTCACGGCGCTCCCGCAAGGGCGGTACACGCAGCTCGATGACGTTCAGGCGGTAATACAGGTCCTGGCGGAAGCGTCCGGCGGCGACTTCCGCTGCCAGATCCTTGTGCGTGGCGCTGAGAATGCGCACGTCGACCATGACTTCCTGCTGCCCCCCCACAGCGCGAACAGCTTTTTCCTGGATGGCGCGCAGCAGCTTGACCTGCATGGGTAAAGGTAGGTCGGCGACTTCGTCGAGGAACAGGGTTCCGCCGTTGGCGGCCTGGAACAGGCCTTGTTTGTCTTCGATGGCGCCGGTGAAGCTACCTTTCTTGTGGCCGAAAAATTCGCTTTCCATCAGTTCAGAGGGAATGGCGCCGCAGTTCACCGGCACGAAGGGTTGTTCCGTGCGCGGACCTTGCTCATGAATGAGTCGGGCAACCAGTTCCTTGCCGCTGCCCGATTCACCGCTGATGTACACCGGGGCCTGGCTGCGGGCGAGCTTGGCGACCTGCTTGCGCAGGGTGCGCATGGGTGGAGATTCGCCCAGGAGTCGATTGTCGACGGGAGCTTCTTCACTGCTGGGTGAGCGCAGGCGGAGAGCGGTGGCGACCAGTTCGCGCAGTCGGTTGAGATCCACCGGCTTGGTGAGGAAGTCGAAGGCGCCGGCCTTCAAGGCATTGACGGCGGTATCCAGGCTGCCGTAGGCGGTGATCATGGCGACCGGGACCTGCGGGTGGCGCTGCTGGATGTACTGGACGAGGTCCAACCCGCTGCCGTCAGGCAACCGCATATCGGTGAGGCATAAGTCGAAAGGCTCGCGCGCCAGCCACTCACGGGCTTCCTTGACGTTGCGTGCACTGCGGGTGTCCAGCTTCATGCGTCCCAGAGTGATTTCCAGGAGTTCGCGGATATCGGGTTCGTCGTCGACGATCAGGGCTCTTTGCCGGATGCTCATGTTCAACTCAGCTTGCGCGGATGGGCGAAGGTGATGCGGAAGCAGCTGCCGCCACCCTCACGCGGTTTATAGTCGAGACGGGCTTGGTTGCTCTCGCAGAGTTCCCGGGAGATGTAGAGCCCAAGACCGGTGCCTTTGCTTTCGGTGGTGTAGAAGGGTTCGAACAGGTGCTGCAGTTGCTCCTCGGGCACGCCGGGCCCGTCGTCCAATATCTCCAGAACGGGCAGGTCGCTGTCCGCATCGCGGAATAGCCTCAGCCAGACTTGCCCTTGGGAATGGAGTTGAGCGCTGTAGCGCAGGCCATTCTGCACCAGATTGGTCAGAATCTGGGTCAGTTGATGCGGGTCCATGCGTGTCTGGATGGTGCTGCCTTCGGTCAGTATATGCAGCGTCTGGTCGGGGCGGGCGGAGGTGCGGAATTCGCTGGCGAAGCGATGGAGCCAGTATTTCAGGTCTAGCAACTGCGGTTCCGATTGGCGTCGGCGGGACAGTTGCAGCACGTTCTCGATGACCAGATTCATTCGCCGCGAATGGTCCTGAATGATCTGCGCGAGCCGTCGATCCGCTTCGTCCAGCGAGTCGGACTCCTGTAGCAACTGGGCGGCGTGACTGATGGCGCCGAGTGGGTTGCGGATCTCGTGGGCGATGCCGGCGGTCAGGCGGCCGAGAGAGGCCAGTTTCAGTTGCTGTGCCTGTTGGGCGATCTGGGAAATGTCCTCGAGAAATACCAGTGTGTGCTGCTCGGCACCGCGCTGAAGGGCGACGAAGCTGGGCTGCAACATCGGCCCGCTTTTGGGCGCCTGGACGTTCGAGGGGCGCAGTGTCGGATTGCTCAGCCACTGTTTCAGGCTTTGAATCAGGTCGGGGCAGTAGGGATCGAGAATCCGTCCGGTCAGTTTTTCGTGGCCAAGCAGGTTGAGGGCGCCCTGGTTGGCCAGGATCACACGGTGCTGGTTGTCGAGCACCAGAATGCCGGTTCGCATGCGCTGGAGAATCAGCGAGTTGAGCGCTTCCAGGTTGGCGACATCGGTGGCACGCTGCTCGGCGAGCGTCTCAGTGACCTGGAGGCGGCGTGTGATGCTTTGCACGAACAGGGCGGCGGCAAAGCAGAGCGCGCCAAGCGCGCCAGCTTGCAGATACTGGCTGGCGACCGCAGGACGGCTGATGCTCAGGTAGAACACCAGGTAGACCATCGCAATGCTGGCCACGGCGGCGATCAACAGGCCGACACGCCCGCGGAGCAGGATATTGGCGATGGCCACTGCGACGATGAGCAGGTTGCCGATACCGCTGGATGTCCCGCCAGCGGCATAGAAGAGTGCGGCCAGGAGGATTACGTCTACCAGTGCCAGGCTGAAAATCTGCGCGACATGTTTCGGGCGCCGGACCAGCACCGCGAAAAGCGCGTTGATGCCGAGATAGAACCAACTACCGTACCGGAACAGCTCTTCGTGGAACAGGTTGAGCAGTTGATCGTCCAGGTCGCTGGAGATCAACAGCACCAGCGCGAGGCCGATGCAGAGTCGGTAGAGATGATAGAGGCGCAACATCCGGCGGCCCTGCTGGCCGCTCAGTGCCAGGGTATCAGCGCTCACCGTCGGTAGGGCCTTGTTCCAGATGAGCCTGGCTGCAATACCAGCGTTCGCCCCGGTTCAGGGCATGCTCGCGGGGCAGGTGAACACCGCACTGGGCGCAGCGGACCATGGGCTTGTCGGCGGCGGGGCTGTCCCGGTGAGCCGGGCGGGGGCGGTTAATGCGCCGCCAGAGCCAGACGGCTGCAGCGATGATGGCAATCCAGAACAGAAGGCGAAACAGGCCCATGGGAGTCTCTTCTTGTCCAAAGCCTCGCAGTTTAGCCAAGCTCGTCGCGCCAGCACAGCCGGCAACGCAACGGCTGTGCGTTGTTTCTGCAGAGGCCGATGCGGGAGAATGGATTTTTTCATGGTGACTGCCGAATTTCGGCGTCGCCCGGATTTCTGGAGGCGAGCATGAGCCAAACCCTGCGGGTCGTCATGGCCCAACTGAATCTGCGCGTGGGCGATGTGCATGGCAATGTCGAGCGCATCATCGAGGCTGCCTGTATTGCGCGCGATCAGCGGGAGGCTGACGTCATTGTCTTTCCCGAGCTGGCGCTGTGCGGTTATCCACCGGAGGATCTGCTCCTGCGTTCGAGCATGCAACTGCGTATCGAGCAGGGTTTGCAGCGGCTCAAGATGGCGGTGAGCGGCATTTATCTGGTGGTCGGTTACCCCTGGTTGGACGGGGAGCAGCGTTACAACGCCTGCGGAGTGATCGCCGACGGCGAATTGCTGGCGACCTATTACAAACAGCATTTACCCAATTACCGTGTGTTCGACGAAAAGCGTTATTTCGTCGCAGGCGACCAGCCGTGCGTGCTGGATATCAAAGGCGTGCCGGTGGCGTTGTCGATCTGCGAGGACATCTGGTTCCCGGAGCCGATGGCGCAAGCCAGGCAGGCCGGTGCCAAGCTGATGCTGAGTTTGAACGCGTCGCCGTTCCACCTGGACAAGCAACGCGAGCGGGAGGAAATGCTGGCCGAGCGGGCGAAGGAGGGCGGAATGCCGATCCTGTATGTCAATCAGGTTGGCGGTCAGGACGAGTTGGTGTTCGATGGAGGCAGTTGTGTCGTCGATGCCGACGGAGCGATCTGCCAGCGCGCGCCTGCTTTTGCCGAGGAGCTGTATCCGGTCGATTTCCGGTGCGACGGCGATCGGCTTCTCCCGCGCCAGGCCAGCTGTGCACCGCTGCCTGAGTTGGAGGCCAGCGTCTATGGTGCCTTGGTCATGGGGGTGCGGGACTACGTTCGGAAGAATGGTTTCAAGGGCGTGGTGCTGGGGCTTTCCGGTGGTATCGATTCGGCGCTGACCTTGGCGGTCGCGGTGGATGCACTGGGAGCGGAACACGTCGAAGCGGTGATGATGCCTTACCGATATACCGCTCAGATGAGCCTGGAGGATGCCGAGGCCGAGGCCAAGGCGCTGGGCGTGACCTACCGTGTGCTGCCGATCGCCCCGATGGTCGAGGCGTTCATGGAGACCCTGGCGCCGGTATTCGAAGGTCTGGGGCGGGACACCACGGAAGAAAACCTTCAGGCGCGCTGCCGCGGCACCTTGTTGATGGCCATTTCCAACAAGAAGGGCTATCTGGTGCTGACCACCGGGAACAAGAGCGAAATGGCGGTGGGATACGCGACGCTGTACGGCGATATGGCCGGCGGATTCGATGTGTTGAAGGACGTGCCCAAGACGCTGGTCTTCCGTCTCTGTGAATACCGCAATGGGCTGGGGCAGGTGATTCCGCAGCGGGTCATCGATCGCCCGCCATCAGCGGAACTGGCGCCGGATCAGAAGGACGAGGATTCGCTTCCGCCGTACCCGGTGCTGGATGAAATTCTCAAGCTGTATATCGAGTACGACCTGTCCGCCAACGCGATCATCGCCGAGGGCTTCGATGCCGACACGGTCAATCGGGTGCTGCGCCTGGTGGACTTGAACGAATACAAGCGGCGTCAGGCAGCGGTAGGGGCACGAATTACCCAACGTGGCTTCGGTCGTGACCGTCGCTACCCGATCACATCGGGATGGCGGTTGGGCGACTGACAGGTATGAAAAAGGGAGGCCGAGG
>NZ_BDAC01000042.1 GCF_002091635.1 Pseudomonas indica NBRC 103045
GCATTACGCTTTTCAGCGGGTTTTTTGTTGAAGAACGCAGGCGATTAATTCACCTTCGGATTCAGCTCGCCCTTGGCATAGCGCTGATACATCGCTTCCAAGGAGATCGGCTTGATCTTGGAGGCGTTGCCGGCGGTGCCGAAGGCTTCATAACGGGCGATGCAGATGTCGCGCATGGCATCGACGGTCTTCGCCAGGTATTTGCGCGGGTCGAACTCACTCTTGTTCTGCGCCAGGAAGCGGCGGATGGCACCGGTGGAAGCCAGGCGCAGATCGGTGTCGATGTTCACCTTGCGTACGCCGTACTTGATGCCTTCGACGATTTCCTCGACCGGAACGCCGTAGGTTTCCGGGATTTCGCCGCCGAATTCGTTGATGATCGCCAGCCAGTCCTGCGGCACGCTGGAGGAGCCGTGCATCACCAGGTGGGTGTCCGGAATGCGCTGGTGGATCGCCTTGATGCGATCGATGGCGAGGATGTCGCCGGTCGGCGGACGGGTGAACTTGTAGGCGCCATGGCTGGTGCCGATGGCGATGGCCAGGGCGTCGACCTTGGTCTTGGCGACGAAGTCAGCGGCCTCTTCCGGATCGGTCAGCATCTGGCTGTGATCCAGGGTGCCTTCGGCGCCGATACCGTCTTCCTCGCCGGCCTGGCCGGTTTCCAGGCTGCCCAGGCAACCCAGCTCACCTTCCACGGACACGCCGCAGGCGTGGGCCATGTCCACCACCTGACGGGTCACGCGGACGTTGTATTCGTAGTCGGTCGGCGTCTTGCCGTCCTCGCCGAGGGAGCCGTCCATCATCACCGAGGAGAAGCCCAGTTGGATGGAACGCTGGCAGACCGCCGGGCTGGTGCCGTGGTCCTGGTGCATCACCACCGGGATATGCGGGAATTCTTCGACGGCGGCGAGAATCAGATGGCGCAGGAACGGGGCGCCGGCATATTTGCGCGCACCGGCGGAGGCCTGAACGATCACCGGAGAGTCGGTCTTGTCGGCCGCTTCCATGATGGCGCGCATCTGCTCGAGATTGTTGACGTTGAAGGCCGGAATGCCGTAGCCGAACTCGGCGGCGTGGTCCAGCATCTGGCGCATGCTGATGAGAGCCATGGTATTTCTTTCTCCCGGTTGGGGTCGTTAAGCGTCAAAGCCTGCCGCAGGGGCAGGCGGTATTCAAGTTTTTCGGGCCGGGCATCTCCGGCCCCGGCAGCCCTTGTCAGCCGTGGTGGCAGGCGGTGGGACGGCGCGCCGTCGTCGCCAGGCCGGTCCGGACCGGAGCGCCCTGCTCGGGCAGCGCCTCGCGCTGACTGAGCGAGTAGGCAGCCAGTTCGCTGCACCAACGGTTTCCGACAGGATCCAGCGAGCAGCCGGACAACGACAGCAGCAGGAGACTCAGCGACACGTAACGCATAGGTTCTACCTTCATTGGGTCTTGCAACCTCGACCGATCAGGTCGTTTCCGGCGACCCAGTAGGCCAGACCTTCCTCGCCCTTGGCATGGAAGGCGATAACGCCATCGCTATAGAGAGCGCCGGAGGCGGCAGGTTCCCGCTGCAGCCGATAAACCACGTCGCTTCCGCTCACCCGCAGATCGACGGTATCGCGCCCGACATCGGCGAAACGCCAGTTCAGCTCCGCGCCGCTGTCGCAAGTCCAGCGGCTCCACGGCTGTTCGGCCGGCGCACCGGCACAGCCAGACAGCAGAACAACGGCCGCCGCCAGGGCGATAATACCTTTCATCTCATCTCCTGCCGTGCTGCGTGCCTTCAAGGGCAGCGCTGCTCCGGACTGTCCTGGGCAGCGGTCGGATCGCCGCTGCTCTGTGTCTCGATCCGCTGGTTGTCCTTCTCGGTGGGGCCCATCGCAGGCGGCGGGCTGATCACTTCGCAGGTACTGGTGACCGGCGAACCACCGGAACAACCGATCAGGCCGATCGAACACATGAGGACGAGCAAGGGATAGCGCATCGCGATTTCCTCCGGGTGGATATCTCAAGGGACCACACCCGGCGCTTCGCTATCCGCCCGCTCGTCCTCGACGTCTTATCTGGCACGCTGCTCCAGCACCTCGACCGCCGGCAACACCTTGCCCTCGACGAACTCGAGGAAGGCGCCGCCACCGGTGGAAATATAGGAGATGCGCTCCGACACGCCGTACTTGTCGATGGCCGCCAGGGTGTCGCCACCGCCAGCAATGGAGAACGCATCGCTCTCGGCGATGGCCAGGGCCAGGGCCTTGGTGCCCTCACCGAACTGGTCGAACTCGAACACTCCGACCGGGCCGTTCCAGAGGATGGTCTTCGACGACTTCAGCAGCTCGGCGAACTGGGCGGCAGTCTGCGGCCCGATGTCGAGGATCATGTCGTCGTCGGCCACATCGGCGATGGCCTTGACGGTGGCGGCGGCGCTTTCGGCGAATTCCTTGGCCACCACCACGTCCACCGGCAGCGGCACGCTGACCTTGGCGGCGATGGCCTTGGCGGTGTCGACCAGATCGGCTTCATACAGCGACTTGCCCACCTTGTAACCCGCCGCGGCGAGGAAGGTGTTGGCGATACCGCCGCCGACGATCAGCTGGTCGCAGATCTGGCTCAGGCTGTTCAGCACGTCCAGCTTGGTGGAGACCTTGGAGCCGGCGACGATGGCCGCCATCGGTCGGGCCGGGTTGCCCAGGGCCTTGCCCAACGCATCCAGCTCGGCCGCCAGCAGCGGACCGGCACAGGCGACCTTGGCGAACTTGGCCACGCCATGGGTGGAACCCTCGGCGCGGTGGGCGGTACCGAAGGCGTCCATGACGAATACGTCGCACAGGGCGGCGTATTTCTGCGCCAGCTCGTCGGCGTTCTTCTTCTCGCCTTTGTTGAAGCGCACGTTCTCGAACAGCACCAGCTCGCCGGGCTTCACCTCGACACCGTTCAAATAGTCGGCGACCAGCGGGACGTCGCGGCCCAGGGCCTTGCCCAGGTAATCGGCGACCGGCTTGAGGCTGTTCTCTTCGCTGTACTCGCCCTCGGTCGGACGGCCCAGGTGGGAGCAGACCATCACCGCCGCGCCCTTCTCCAGCGCCAGCTTGATGGTCGGCAGGGAGGCGAGGATGCGCGCATCGCTTTTCACCACGCCGTCCTTCACCGGGACGTTGAGGTCTTCGCGGATCAGCACGCGCTTACCCTGGAGGTCGAGGTCGGTCATCTTCAACACGGTCATGGTGATCGGTCCTTCACGGAGGCTGGTTAATTGGAAGCGTTGGCGACGCGCAGGTAGTGATCGGCGACGTCGAGCATACGGTTGGCGAAGCCCCATTCGTTGTCGAACCAGGCCAGCAGGTTCACCAGCCGGGGGCCGGAAACGCGGGTCTGGCTGCCGTCGACGATGGCCGAATGCGGATCGTGATTGAAGTCGCAACTGGCGTGGGGCAGCTCGGTATAGGCCAGCAGGCCTTTCAGCGGGCCACTTTCAGCGGCCTGGCGCAGCACGCGGTTGATTTCTTCGCTACTGGTGTCGCGGGCGGTCTGCAGGGTGATATCCAGGCAGGACACGTTGACCGTCGGCACGCGCACGGCTTTGGCCTGGATTCGTCCACTAAGTTCCGGCAGCAGGCGTTCGATACCGCGCGCCAGCCCGGTGGACACCGGGATCACCGACTGGAAGGCCGAGCGCGTGCGGCGCAGGTCCTCATGGTGATAGGCGTCGATTACCGGCTGGTCGTTCATCGCGGAGTGGATCGTGGTGATGGAAACGTACTCAAGACCCACCGTCTCGTTCAAAAGTTTCAGCAGGGGCACGCCGCAATTGGTAGTGCAGGATGCATTTGAGACGAGGGTCTCCTTACCGCCGAGGCTGGCCTGGTTGACGCCGAAGACGATGGTGGCGTCGACATCCGCCTCGCTGGCCATGGGCTGGGAGAACAGCACCCGTGGCGCACCGGCCTCGAGGAAACGTTCGCCATCGGCGCGGGTGTGGTAGGCGCCCGAGCACTCCAACACCAGGTCGACGCCCAGGCCGGCCCAGTCGATGCCCTCCGGTGTCGCGCTGCGCAGCACCTTCACGCAATCGCCATTGATGTGCAGGCAATCGCCTTCGACCTTCACGTCGCCGGGGAAGCGACCATGGGTGGAGTCGAAACGGGTCAGGTATTCGATGCTGGCCTGGTCGGCCAGGTCGTTCAGGGCGACCACGTCGAAGCTCGCCCCGGCACCACGCTCGTAGAGCGCGCGCAACACGCAACGGCCGATGCGGCCATAGCCGTTCAATACAACTTTGTAAGGGCGGTTGGGCATGGCAGCTCCGCGACAAACGGCACGCTGCCAGCCATCGGACGAAGCGCTCCGACTGGTGGCTGGCAGCACGGCTTTCGGCTGGACGTCAGTCTTCCAGCAGCTCTTCGGCTACCGAAAGCACGTTGTCGACGGTGAAGCCAAAGTGTTCGAACAGGGCCGGCGCCGGCGCGGATTCGCCGAAGCTGGTCATGCCGATCACCCGGCCGTCGAGGCCGACGTACTTGTACCAGTAGTCGGCATGGGCCGCTTCGATGGCGATCCGCGCACCGACTTCCACCGGCAGCACCGACTGCTTGTAGGCGGCGTCCTGGGCATCGAACACGCTGGTGCACGGCATGGAGACCACGCGCACCTTGCGGCCCTGCTCGGCGAGCTTGTCGGCAGCCTGCACGGCCAGGGCGACTTCCGAACCGGTGGCGATGAGGATCAGCTCCGGCTCGCCGTCGCAATCCTTCAGGACATAGCCGCCACGGGCGATGGCGCTTTCCTGCTCGTGATCGCGCAGGTGATGCGGCAGGTTCTGGCGCGAGAACACCAGGGCGCTCGGGCCGTCCTTGCGCTCGATGGCGTACTTCCAGGCCACCGCGGATTCGACCGCATCGGCCGGGCGCCAGGTATCCAGGTTCGGCGTCATGCGCAGGCTGGCCAGTTGCTCGATCGGCTGGTGGGTCGGGCCGTCTTCGCCCAGACCGATGGAGTCGTGGGTGAACACATAGAGCACACGCTGCTTCATCAGCGCCGACATGCGTACGGCGTTGCGTGCGTATTCCATGAAGATCAGGAAGGTCGCGCCGTAGGGGATCAGGCCGCCGTGCAGGGCGATGCCGTTCATGATGGCGCTCATGCCGAATTCACGAACGCCGTAGTACATGTAGTTGCCCGAGGCGTCTTCCTCGACCACCGGCTTGCAGCCTTTCCACAGCGTCAGGTTGGAACCGGCGAGGTCGGCGGAGCCGCCGAGCAGCTCCGGCAGCAGCGGGCCGAAGGCGTTCAGGCAGTTCTGGCTGGCCTTGCGGCTGGCGATGGTTTCACCCTTCTCGGCCACGGCGCGGATGAACTCGGAAGCCTTGGCGGAAAAATCGGCCGGTAGTTCGCCCGCCATGCGCCGGATGAACTCAGCGGCCAGCTCGGGGTGCTCGGCCTGGTAGGCGGCGAAGCGCTGGCTCCAGTCGTTCTCGGCCTTGCTGCCGGCTTCCCGGGCATTCCACTCGGCATAGATGTCGGCCGGGATTTCGAACGGCGGGTGGCTCCAGCCCAGGTTCGCGCGGGTCAGCGCCACCTCTTCGGCCCCCAGGGCGGCGCCGTGGCTTTCTTCCTTCCCCTGCTTGTTCGGCGAACCGAAGCCGATGATGGTCTTGCAGCAGATCAGGGTCGGACGGTCGCTCTTGCGCGCGGTCTCGATGGCCATGCGGATTTCGTCGGCGTCGTGGCCGTCGACGTTGCGGATCACCTGCCAGCCGTAGGCTTCGAAGCGCTTCGGCGTGTCGTCGGTGAACCAGCCGTGCACTTCGCCATCGATGGAAATGCCGTTGTCGTCGTAGAAAGCGATCAGCTTGGACAGGCCCAGGGTACCGGCCAGGGAGCAGACTTCATGGGAAATGCCTTCCATCATGCAGCCATCGCCCATGAACACGTACGTATAGTGATCGACGATGTTATGGCCGGGACGGTTGAACTGGGCCGCCATGATCTTTTCCGCCACGGCGAAGCCGACGGCGTTGGCGATGCCCTGACCGAGCGGCCCGGTGGTGGTCTCGACACCGGCGGTGTAACCGAATTCCGGGTGGCCCGGGGTGCGGCTGTGCAGTTGGCGGAAGTTCTTCAGATCATCGATGGACAGGTCGTAGCCGGTCAGGTGCAGCAGGGAGTAGATCAGCATCGAGCCGTGGCCGTTGGACAGCACGAAGCGGTCGCGGTCGGCCCATTGTGGATTGGCCGGGTTGTGCTTCAGGTAGTCGCGCCAGAGCACCTCCGCGATATCGGCCATGCCCATGGGGGCGCCGGGGTGGCCGCTGTTGGCTTTCTGCACGGCATCCATGCTGAGGGCGCGGATGGCGTTGGCACGGTCACGACGGCTGGGCATCGTTGAATCTCCTGCGGGGTACTGAACCGAAAAAGGCCGCTATTTTCGCCCAGCCGAGCCTCCAGGGGCAATGATGGATTGCGGAACCGCGGCCTCTGCTCGTCGACTGGCTGGCCGCAAGCCAGTATTCGCGGCCAACGGCAGCCTCACTCCAGCAAGGTCATATCGGCGGCGTCGAACGTCGGCAGGCATTCCAGCAAGTGCGCGCGGAGCAGCTCCAGCGTGCGGTTCTGCCGGCTGCGTGTCGGCCAGACCAGGTAATAGCTGCCCTGGGAGCGCACCGCCGTGCGGAACGGCAGGACCAGCGCGCCGCTGTCCAACTCTTCCTTGACCAGGGACAGGTCGCCCATGGACAACCCATGCCCCTTCATCGCCGCGGAGATGGCCAGTTCCAGGGTGTCGAACAGCTTGCCCTTGCGCCACGCCAAGCGGTCGTTGCAGCCCATGCGTTCCAGCCAGCGCCGCCAGTCCCGGCGATCGCGCGTCGGATGAATCAGCTCGCAGTTGGCCAGGCGGTCCAGCGTCCAGGGTTCGCTGCCGAGCAGCTCGGGCGCACAGACCGGCACCAACCACTCGTCGAACAGCTTTTCGGACTCGTCCACCATGCCGTCGCAGGTTCCTAGCAGGATGGCGCAATCGAACGGCTCGGCGCGGAAATCGACGAAATCCTCATCCATCCAGACGCTGGTCAGTTGCACCTGAATACCGGGATGGCGCGCGTGAAACCCCTCCAGCGCGCCCAGCAGCCAGCGCATCGTCAGTGTCGACGGCGCCTTGAGGCGCAGGGAAACCTCTCGGCTGGCCACCGCCATGCAGGCGTTCTCGATAGTCTCGAACCCCATCTGCAGGCCCTGGGCGAGTATCCGCGCATGCTCGGTGAGCACCAGCTTAGAGCCCTTCCGCTCGAACAAACGACAGCCCAGGGACTGCTCGAGGGAACGCACGTGCCGGCTCACCGCACTCTGGGTAATGCACAGCTGCTCGGCCGCCAGGGTGAAGGAGCCGAACCGGGCGGCCATCTCGAATGCCCGCAACGCATAAAGCGGCGGAATGCGAGCGCTCGACTTATCCACCATGACTAAAACTCATTCCAACCGGCCATTCTTTCCGCTTCAACTTGCCCGCCCCGTCCATAGAATTCGCCCCCAACGATTTGGCCGAACCGTTGATACGCCGAAGGCGGCCCGTGAGATACCCCGCCCTTCACATATCCGCAACCTACCGAACACCCTGGAAAAATGAGCGATATAAAAGGACTGCTGGTCTCCAGCATCGCGAATGGCGGCCTGCATCAGGACCATATCTCAAAGATCATCACCTTCCGACAGTTCGGCAATGAACAGGGATACCTGCTGCTGGAAAACATGCCCATCGGCCGCATCCCACCGACACCCAGGGACCGCCGCCTCATCGGCAAACACGACAACCAGAGCGAACGCCTGATTCTGCAGACCACCGCCCTGCTCGGCGAACCGATCGGTTATGTGCAGGAGTCGGACGGCAACATCGTCAATAACTTCTTCCCGCATAAACAACACAGCCGAAAGAAGACCTCCGACAGTTACGACACGGAACTCGACCTGCACACCGAAAACGCCTTCCATGCCGTCCAGCCGGACTATCTGGTATTACTCTGCCTGCGCCAGGACCCGGGCAGCGAGGCGATCACCTACATCAGCTCGATCGAACAGATCCGGCACCACCTCACGCCGGACTGCCTCGATTTCTTCTTTACCGAGAAGTACAACTTCCTTTCCGACTATTGCCCGAACGGGAAGAACTGCCGGCTCGACATCGGCAAGAACCAGACGGTGCTCTATGGCGACCCCGCAGACCCGATGTTCCGCTTCGACCCGCAGTTCATGGTCGCCCGCAACGGCTATGCGCAATACCAGATGACCCGCCTCCGGGACATCGCCTGGCGCGAAGCGCGGCCGCTCAAGCTCAGGACCGGCGACCTGCTGATCATCGACAACCGCAAGACGGCCCATGCCAGGAGCGCCTTCAGCGCCCGTTTCGACGGCACGGACCGCTGGCTCCAGCGCACCTTCGTGGTCTGCAACCACCGCTACTACACCGAGAAACTCGGAAGGAGCACACGGGTCTTCGACCTGGTGGCCAACCTGTGATCACCTACCTCAGCTTCGCACTCGCCATTACCCTGCTGATCGCATCGCCCGGCCCGGTGGTTGCGCTGGTACTCGCCGACGGCCGGGGCACCTGGCCAACCTGGACCATCCTCGGCGGCATCCTCTCGGCCCAGATTCTCCTGGCCTGTGCCCTGCTGATGCTGTATCTGGCGCTGGACGTGAACACCCTCGTGCTCGAATGGGGCCGCCTCCTCGGCGGGCTCTACCTCGCCTGGCTCGGGCTGTCCACCCTGCGCGCCTCCGGCGACGCCGCCCAATGCAGCGTGACGGGTGGCCGCCAGTGCTTCTGGCGCACCCTCCGGGTGGGGCTGTCGAATCCCAAGGACATCCTGTTTTTCCTCGCCTTCCTGCCTAGCTTCATCCTTCCCGGCCAGTCGTTCGCCCGGCAGGCGTGCATCCTCGCGCTGATCTGGGCGGTGATCGACCTGAGCGTGCTGTCCACCTACGCCACCCTGTCCCAGCGCCTGTTCCGCCTCGACACCGGCAAGGCGCTGCTGACCTGGGTGCCCGGCATATGCCTCCTGGCCCTCGGCCTGTATTCCGGTCTCCAGGGGCTGCTCGCCCTCTCAGGACAGGCGTGACGCCGCCAGCAATATCAAAAACTTTTGATATTGGCCTTGCTGTACGAAAAGTGACCGACTAGACTGCGCGCCCTATGAACCTGCGCGTGCCCTCACTTCGTCACGAAGCCGGCGACCAGTTGGCCGCCCTGTGCAAGGCCGGCGGCGATCCGCTGCGGCTGAACGTGCTGCGCGCGCTGGCCAACGATTCGTTCGGCGTACTGGAGCTGGCGCAGATTTTCGCCATTGGTCAGTCCGGCATGAGCCATCACCTCAAGGTCCTGGCCCAGGCCGGGCTGGTGGCGACCCGCCGCGAAGGCAATGCGGTGTTCTACCGCCGCGCCCTGCCCCATGCCGAGACGCTGGGCGGCGCGCTGCATGCAGCATTGCTGGAAGAGGTGGACGCCCTGACGCTGCCGGCCGACGTACAGGGCCGGATCGCCGCGGTACATGCGCAGCGGGCGACCGCCAGCCACGACTTCTTCAGCCGCGTGGCGGAGAAGTTTCAGGCCCAGCAGGACCTGATCGCCGGGCTGCCGCAGTACCGTGATAGCGTGCTGGCGTTGCTCGAAGCCTTGAGCTTCGCGCCCGGCGCCACGGCGCTGGAAGTCGGCCCCGGCGACGGCGGTTTCCTGCCCGAGCTGGCCCGGCGTTTTTCCCGGGTGTGGGCGCTGGACAACAGCCCGGCGATGCTGGAACTGGCGCGCCTGCGCTGTACCGAAGCGGGCCTGGGCAATGTCGAGCTGATACTCGCCGACGCCCTGAACGACGATGTCGCCGCGGCCGATTGCGTGGTGTTGAACATGGTCCTGCACCATTTCGCCGCGCCGGCCGAGGCGCTGAAACGGCTGGCCCGCCTGGTGAAGACCGGCGGCAGCCTGCTGATCACCGAGTTGTGCAGCCACAACCAGAGTTGGGCCAGGGAGGCCTGCGGCGATCTCTGGTTGGGCTTCGAACAGGACGATCTGGCCCGTTGGGCCGATGCCGCGGGGCTCACGCCCGGCGAGAGCCTCTACATTGGCTTACGTAACGGTTTTCAGATTCAGGTGCGGCATTTCGCCAAGCCAGCCGCTGATGACCGACTCACCCACCGGTAATTTAGGAACCGATAGATGAGCGAATATTCCCTGTTTACTTCCGAGTCCGTGTCCGAAGGCCATCCGGACAAGATCGCCGACCAGATCTCCGATGCGGTGCTCGACGCCATCATCGCCCAGGACAAGCATGCCCGCGTGGCCTGCGAAACCCTGGTGAAGACCGGTGTAGCCATCGTCGCCGGCGAAGTCACCACCTCCGCCTGGGTCGACCTGGAAGAGCTGGTGCGCAAGGTCATCTGCGACATCGGCTACACCAGCTCCGACGTCGGCTTCGACGGCCACACCTGCGGCATCATCAACATCATTGGCAAGCAGTCCCCGGACATCAACCAGGGCGTCGACCGCGCCAAGCCGGAAGACCAGGGCGCCGGCGACCAGGGGCTGATGTTCGGCTACGCCAGCAACGAGACCGATGTGCTGATGCCGGCGCCGATCTGCTTCTCCCACCGCCTGGTCGAGCGCCAGGCCGAAGCGCGCAAGTCCGGCCTGCTGCCGTGGCTGCGCCCGGATGCGAAGAGCCAGGTCACCTGCCGCTATGAGAACGGCAAAGTGGTCGGCATCGACGCCGTGGTGTTGTCCACCCAGCACAATCCGGAGGTCAAGTACGAAGACCTGCGCGAAGCGGTGATGGAGCTGATCATCAAGCACACCCTGCCGGCCGAGCTGCTACACAAGGACACCCAGTTCCACATCAACCCGACCGGCCAGTTCATCATCGGCGGCCCGGTGGGCGATTGCGGCCTGACCGGACGCAAGATCATCGTCGACTCCTATGGCGGCATGGCCCGCCACGGTGGCGGCGCGTTCTCCGGCAAGGACCCGTCCAAGGTGGACCGCTCCGCCGCCTACGCCGGCCGCTACGTGGCGAAGAACGTCGTCGCCGCCGGCCTCGCCGAGCGCTGCGAGATTCAGGTTTCCTACGCCATCGGCGTGGCCCAGCCGACTTCCATTTCGATCAACACCTTCGGCACCGGCAAGGTCAGCGACGAGCGCATCGTCCAACTGGTCCGCGAGCATTTCGACCTGCGTCCGTATGCGATCACCCGCATGCTCGACCTGCTCCACCCGATGTACCTGCCGACCGCGGCCTACGGCCACTTCGGCCGCGATCCGTTCGAAATGACCGTCGGTGGCGACACCTTCACCGCGTTCACCTGGGAAAAGACCGACAAGGCCGCCGACCTGCGCGCCGCCGCCGGCCTGTAAGTCCCGTCGAGCAAAAAGAAAAGGCCCCGCCAAGTGCGGTAATGCTGTTCACTTAAGCATTTGAGCCCAGGCGGGGCTTCCTCGAAAATCCGATGCCAGGTCACTGGCATCGGATTTTTTATGTCTCTGCTGCAACAGCAACTGCTCGACTTAGGCGAACTGTTCAACTTCTCCGATCTGAGCGCCTTCACCCAAAACATCCCGATCGAGTGGGTGGT
>NZ_BDAC01000043.1 GCF_002091635.1 Pseudomonas indica NBRC 103045
GTTTCCACAGGCGGCGCCGTGGTCGATCCGTGCACATCAGACGAATGAATTCGCCCCTACAGGTATCAACTCAACCCGTTCAACACCTCCCCCACCGCATCGAACACACGGTCGAGGTCTTCCGGCTTGGCGTTGAAGGTCGGGCCGAACTGCAGGGTGTCGCCGCCGAAGCGCACATAGAAGCCGGCCTTCCACAAGGCGATGCCGGCCTCGTAAGGGCGGACGATGGCGTCGCCGTCGCGCGGGGCGAGTTGGAGGGCGCCGGCCAGGCCGCAGTTGCGGATATCGACCACGTGCTTGGCGCCCTTCAGGCCGTGGATGGCCTTTTCGAAGTGCGGGGCCAGGGCGGCGGACTGTTGTACGAGGTTGTCCTTCTCCAGCAGCTCCAGCGCGGCAAGGCCCGCAGCGCAGGCCACGGGGTGGGCGGAGTAGGTGTAGCCGTGGGTGAATTCCACCGCGTAGTCCGGCGTCGCCTGGTTCATGAAGGTCTGGTAGATCTCGCGGCTGGCGATCACCGCACCCATGGGGATGGCGCCGTTGGTGATCTGCTTGGCGACGTTGAGCAGGTCCGGGACGACGCCGAAGTATTCCGCGCCGCTGTAGGCGCCCATGCGGCCGAAACCGGTGATCACTTCGTCGAAGATCAGCAGGATATTGTGCTGGTCGCAAATCTCGCGCAGGCGCTGCAGGTAGCCCTTGGGCGGCACGATGACGCCAGCGGAGCCGGACATGGGCTCGACGATCACCGCGGCGATGTTGGAAGCGTCGTGCAACTCGATCAGCTTGAGCAGTTCGTTGGCCAGTTCCACGCCACCGGTCTCGGCCATGCCCTTGGTGAAGGCCAGGCCCGGTTGCAGGGTGTGCGGCAGATGGTCGACGTCCATCAGCGCGCCGAACATCTTGCGGTTGCCGCCAATGCCGCCGAGGGACGTACCGGCGACGTTGACCCCATGGTAGCCACGGGCGCGGCCGATCAGCTTGGTCTTCGCCGGCTGGCCTTTCAGACGCCAGTAGGCACGGGCCATCTTGATGGCGGTGTCGGCACATTCGGAGCCGGAATCGGTAAAGAACACATGGTTCAGCTCGCCCGGCAGCAGGTTGGCGATCTTCTCGGCGAGCTTGAAGGACAGCGGGTGGCCGTATTGGAAGGCCGGGGCGTAGTCGAGGGTGCCGAGCTGCTTGGCCACGGCCTCCTGGATTTCCTTGCGGCTGTGCCCGGCGCCGCAGGTCCACAGGCCGGAGAGGCTGTCGTAGACGCGCCGGCCCTGGTCGTCGATCAGCCAGCTGCCTTCGGCGCCGACGATGATCCGCGGGTCGCGCTGGAAGACGCGGTTGGCGGTGAAGGGCATCCAGTGGGCGTCCAGCTTGAGCTGGCTGGCGATCGATGGGGCGTTGGTCTGCGGCATGTTCATCGGCGGCCTCGCAAGGTGCGGTTCATTGTTTTTTATGGGAGCGAACTCATTCGCTTCCCACAGCAGGTGTTGCCGAGGACAGTGCCACGGACATAAAGTCGGTAAAACATGACTTTTCCGATCTTTTGTTCACTGACCACTAAACTTATGAGCACGCGCCGCGCCGATCCCCTGGCCCAGGTCAGCGATTTCGATATCCGCCTGCTAAAGCTGTTCCGCACCGTGGTGGACTGCGGAGGCTTTTCCGCCGCCGAGAGTGTGCTGGGCATCGGCCGCTCGGCCATCAGCCAGCAAATGAGCGACCTGGAGCAGCGCGTCGGCCTGCGCCTGTGCCAGCGCGGGCGGGCCGGCTTCGCCCTGACCGAGGAAGGCCGCGAGGTGTACCAGGCCTCGCAGCAGTTGCTCAGTGCGCTGGAGACCTTCCGTACCGAAGTGAACGGCCTGCACCGGCAACTGCGCGGGGAGCTGAATATTGGCCTCACCGACAACCTGGTGACCGTGCCGCACATGCGCATCACCCATGCCCTGGCGCGGCTGAAGGAGCGTGGGCCGGAAGTGCGCATCCAGATCCGCATGATCCCACCCAGCGAAGTGGAACAGGGGGTGCTCGACGGCCGTCTGCATGTCGGCGTAGTGCCGCAGGCGGGGGCGCTGTCAGGGCTGGAATACGCACCGCTGTACGACGAGCGCTCGCAGCTCTACTGCGCGGTAGGCCATCCGCTGTTCTATGCGGACGAAACGCAGCTCAGCGACGAACGCCTGAACAGCCAGGACGCCATCGCTCCGACTTTCCGCCTGCCGGCAGAAATCCAGGCCCATTACCAGGCGCTGAACTGCACGGCCAGCGCCTCGGACCGCGAGGGCATGGCCTTCCTGATCCTCACCGGGCGTTACATCGGCTACCTGCCGGATCACTATGCCCGCCAATGGGTGCAGGAAGGCCGCCTGCGCGCGCTGAAGCCGGCGACGCGTTTCTATGATCTCAGCCTGGCCTCGGTGACCCGCAAGGGGCGGCGGCCACATCTGGTGCTGGAGAGCTTTCTGGAGGCGCTGGCGGAGACGGGGTGAGCGGCTCGATTACCCTCTCCACCCGATGTCATGCACCGGCATCACCTCCGGGCTTGGACTGCTCCCTCTCCCCTTTATGGGAGAGGGCTGGGGAGAGGGCATCCTCACGCCCCCACCCGTCGCCGCAACGCCAGCACGGCCTCCCGCGCCCGGGCGCCCAACTCCTGCAGGTCGAGACCGGGAATCCGGTCGTCTTCCACCACCCGCCGCCCACCGACCAGCAGGGCTCGCAGGTGCGGCCGACCAGCACCGATCACCGGGGCCAGCGCCGGGTCGTGCAGGCCGAAATAGCGGGGATCGTCCAACTGGAATACGGCGACGTCCGCCGCCTGGCCGATCTCCAACGTGCCCAGGGCGTCCAGGCCGAGCACCCGAGCGCCGCCGGCCGTGGCCCAGCGCACCACGTCCTCCGCCGACACCGCCTGGGCGCCACCCTCTTCCGTGCCGCCGTCATAGCGCGGCCGTGCGCGCTCGCCGGCCTTGGCGCGCTGCAGCAGCCAGGCGGCGTGGGTCTCGCTGATCATGTCGCAGGCTTCGTTGGAGGCGGCGCCATCCACGCCGAGGGAAACGCGCACGCCGGCCGCTTCCAGCGCGGCCACGTCGGCGATGCCGCTGCCCAGGCGGGCGTTGCTCTGCGGGCAGTGGGCGATACCGGTGCGGGTGGCGCCGAGCAGTTCGATCTCATCCGGCAGCAGCTTGACCAGATGGGCGAACCAGACGTCCTCGCCCAGCCACCCGTGCTCGGCGCAATAAGCCACCGGCGTCATACCGTGGCGCTTCGGCACCTCATCCAGGTAATCGACCGTTTCCGACAAGTGACTGTGCAGGCGGATACCCAGGCGCCGAGCGGTATCGGCGGCTTCGCGCAGGCCGGCGGAGGTCATGGAGTACGGCGGGCTGGTGGGCGCCATGACCACCCGGCGCCGGGCGTCGGCGGCTGGGTCGTGGTAAGCGGCCACCAGCCGTTCGACATCGGCCAGGTAGGCGTCGAGGTGTTCCAGGCGCCAGCCCTGGGGCGAGTCCGGGCGCGGCGGGCGCATATGGGTCGCGCCGCCACGGCAGAGGACCAAGCGCAGGCCCAACCGCTCGGCCTCTTCGAAGAGGATGGCGGCGCCGTCGAAAGGCATGCCGGGCCAGTACAGGTAGTGATGGTCGGCCACCGTGGCGCAGCCGGAGCGCGCCAGCTCGACCAGGCCGATGCACGCGGCGAGGCGGAAGCTGCGCTCGTCGAAGGCGCCATGGAAGCGCTGCGGCACCGCCAGCAGCCAGTCGCCGAGGTTGCAGTCGAGCCCACCGGGCACGCCTTTGAGCAACGACTGGAAGAGGTGGTGATGGGTGTTGATCCATGCGGGATAGACCACACAGTCGCGGGCCTCGATGATCGTCTCGCCGGACTGCGGCTCGAGCCGGCCGAAGGCGGCGATGCGCCCGTCGACGATACGCATGTCCGGCCCGGCATGGCGCGCCGCGCTGCCGGAAAGCCCGGTGAGGATGGCGCTGGCGCCTCGGATCAGCCAGTTGCGGGTCACTTCATTACTCCTGTTGCGAATAGCCGCTCTCCCCTGTCGCGCGGCGAGGCATTCGGCAACGCCGCTGCGCTTTAGTGCCCGGCCAATACGACCTCTTTTGGTGCGCGGACGCGCCGGTTCACGTATCGACAGTGCGGTTGGTCCGCTGCTGGGCTTTTTATCCCCTACAACGCTTGTGTCATCGCCAGCAGTGCGCTATCAGTGCACACGCTCCGCTTCATCCACCGTCCGGAAAGCCCATGACCGTAGAAGTGCCCGCGAAGACCCTTCCCGCCAGCAAGCCCGCCGGCCGCATCCGCCAGAAGAACGAAGAAGCCATTCTTGCCGCTGCCACCGAGGAGTTCGCCCGCCACGGTTTCAAAGGCACCAGCATGAACACCATCGCCCTGCGCGTGGGGCTGCCCAAGGCCAATCTGCATTATTACTTCAACAACAAACTGGGCCTCTACGTCGAGGTGATGCGCAACATCCTCGATCTCTGGGACAGCGCCTTCAGCCACCTGAACGCCGACAGCGACCCCGCCGAAGCCCTGGCGAACTACATCCGCGCCAAGATGGAGTTCTCCCGCCGCCAGCCGCTGGCCTCGAAGCTCTTCGCCATGGAAGTCATCAGCGGCGGCGAATGCCTGTCCGAGCATTTCAGCCAGGACTACCGCGACTGGTTCCGCGGCCGCGCCGCGGTGTTCGAGGCCTGGATCGCCGCCGGCAAGATGGACCCTATCGACCCGGTGCACCTGATTTTCCTGCTCTGGGGCAGCACCCAGCATTACGCCGACTTCTCCAGCCAGATCTGTCGCCTGACCGGCCGCAAGAAGCTGACCAAGGAAGACTTCGCCGTCGCCACGGACAATCTGATTCACATCATCCTCAAGGGCTGCGGGCTGACGCCCCCGGCCAAGTAACCCTGTGCGGGGCGCACGCCCCGTTCCGATGCGGGTACACTGCGGCCTCCAGCCGCCACGCCCGCTCCGCCCATGGCCGTCACCCTCGCCGCTCCCGCCGATTACCGCGAAGAGATTCGCAAGAGCCGCTTCCTCGCCCAGGCCGCTGCCGTGGCCAGTGCCGAGGAGGCCCAAGCGTTCATCGCCCGCGTCAGCGATCCCGCCGCGACGCATAACTGCTGGGCCTGGAAAATCGGCATCCAATACCGTTTCAACGACGACGGCGAGCCCGGCGGCACCGCCGGACGGCCGATCCTGGCCGCCATCGAAGGGCAGGGTTTCGATCAGGTAGCCGTGGTAGTCACCCGCTGGTACGGCGGCATCCAGCTCGGCACCGGCGGCTTGGCCCGCGCCTACGGCGGCAGCGCCGCGAAGTGCTTGCAGGGTGGCGCGGCGGTGGAACTGGTACAGCGCACGCGCTGCGCCTGCCACTGCGGATTCGCCGAGCTGGCCCTGTTGAAATCCCGCCTCACCGACTTCGAGGCCCTGATCGAATCGGAAACCTTCGACGCCGACGGCGCCCGGCTCACCCTGGCACTTCCGGAGCGGCACGTCGCCGGCCTGGAGCGGTTGCTGGCCGATATCAGCCGAGGGCGGGAGCAGTTGCGGCGGTTGTAGGTGGGGTTTTCCCTGGTCGAATGAATCCGTGGAAAAACACCAACCGTGGCCCGGATAAGCGAAGCTCGATCCGGGAGTCCGCTCCCCCCGGATTACGCCCAGGTTTATCCGGGCTTCGGACCACTGCCTTGTAGGGGCGAATTCATTCGTCCGCGAATTTCCCCCTCCTAAAACGCACCGATTTTGCCCACAAAAGGTGTGGACAGTTTTGTGGACAAGACGGGGATGGTTGCCGGAAAGGCTGGCCCAATCGGGGCTCCAGGCCGTTGTATGCAAATTATCCAACCCGTCGCGAGCCCCGGCTTTTCTCGATAAGCAACTGATTTCTTAGAAATTTTCTTTTGCGAAAATCGTTTCGACGTGGTAGTGGCATTGCGCCGCGATTGTCCACGCGATCCGGGGATAAGGCTGTGGATAAACCGGGGACGCCTGAATGGAGGCCAGGGCTGGCGGCGCCTGACGCAACGTGATCATTTTTTGTACAGCCTTTCATCAGGCTGGGGTCCTCCGTTTCGCACCAGCCTTGTGCGTCGGCGGGAACCGATTTGGGCCAAGCCTCACCAAAACAGGCCCTTCACAAATGCGAAGCCTTCAGCGAGTAGAAACTCACCCGCCCGCCTTCGCTGGACGCCCCCGAATTGTCCTGCACGTAGGACCCGGCCTTGAAATAGAGCGATTGCGACGCCCAGCTCGAATCGATGGGCAGGTTCAGGCTGGATGACTTGTCGCCATAGCTGGCGCTGACGGTCAGCTTGCCTTTCCTGTCCAGCACGGCCTTGTAGCTGAAGCGCTTGCCCAGAGGCACCTTGCTCACCAGCAGCACCGGCTCGTTCGGCGTCTTGCCGAACACCGGGCGCACCCGCGCTTCGATGTCGCCCTTGTTGTAGTAGACGATCAGCAGCGGCGTGCTGCGTTGAAAGACATGGATCTGGCCGATGGCGATGCGCCCGCTGCTCGGGATCTGCTCGACGGATACCCGGGCTTCCAGCGTGTTCACCGCATCCCGGTAGTTCCAGTTGCGCAACCGGCCGTCCTTGTAGGCTTCGCGCAGTTCCGAACGGGGGAAACCGCTGCTGTCGGTGGTGGCGCCGGTCACCGGCGCCCAGAACTGGATGCGTTCGTCGTTGGCACTGAAATATTCGGAGCTGTACCCGGGCAGGCTTGGCGTGTCGATGGTAGCGGCGAAACCTTCGGCGTTCTTCACCGGCACGGTCAGGTTCCACATGGCGGGGTTATAGGGGGCCGCCCAGAGAGCGGCAGGCAGCCAGAACAGGCACAGCGGTAGCATCGGTTTGAACGGTTTCATGAACGGTTACCTCGGTGGCTCTCGTCTCCATTCGAACCGGCCGCCCCGGCCTCCTCTCGGCGCCAGGGGACGAATGGCATGCCGTCGGTCGGCGGCACCACCCGGACCAGACGCTATGCTGAGCCTTTTCACCCGACGAAGGAGCAAGGCGAGATGACAGACACCAAGACGGCTCTGGTGGTCGGAGCCTCCCGAGGGCTCGGCCTGGGCCTGGTCAAGCAGCTGAGCGCCGAGGGCTGGCAAGTGATCGCCACGGTGCGCGAGCCGCAGCGGGCCAGCCAACTCACCGCGATCGCCGGCGTGCGCATCGAGAAACTGGACATGAACGACCGCGTGTCGCTGGAAGCCCTGGCGCAGAACCTGGCCGGCACCTCCCTCGACCTGCTGTTCATCAACGCCGGCGTGTCCGGCCCGGCGCACCAGTCGGCCAGCCAGGCCACGACGGCCGAAGTGGCGGACCTGTTCATGACCAACGCGGTGGCGCCGATACGCCTCGCGGAGCGGCTGGTCGAGCGGGTGGAGCCGACCAACGGCGTGCTGGTTTTCATGACCTCGGCCCTCGGCAGCGTCGGCGCCCACGCCGGCGATCTGCCGTTGTACAGCGCCAGCAAGGCCGCGCTCAACTCGCTGACGCGCAGTTTCGTCCTGGCGCTGGGTAAGACATCGCTGACCGTGCTGTCGATGCACCCCGGCTGGGTGCGTACCGACATGGGCGGCGAGGAAGCGCCGCTGGACGTGGAGACCAGTTGCCGCGGCATGGTGCAACAGATTGGTAGGGCCCGTGGGACCGGCGGTCATCGCTACATCGATTACCAGGGCGAGAGCATTCCCTGGTGACCGGTGCTGGCGCAGTGGATTCCCGGATTGCGCTTCGCTTATCCGGG
>NZ_BDAC01000044.1 GCF_002091635.1 Pseudomonas indica NBRC 103045
TTTTCCTTAGCCACGGCAGTAAACCTCTTACTTTAAGGGCTGAATCAACCTTGTTTCTTGATGATAGCGTCGGCGATGTTTGCCGGGGCTTCCGAGTACTTCGCAAACTCCATGGAGTAGCTCGCACGACCCTGGGACATGGAGCGAACGTCGGTAGCGTAACCAAACATCTCGCCCAGCGGTACTTCGGCACGGATAACCTTACCAGCCGGAGTATCCTCCATCCCCTGGATCAGACCACGACGACGATTCAGGTCACCCATCACGTCACCCATGTAGTCTTCGGGGGTCACCACCTCAACCTTCATGATCGGCTCGAGCAGAACAGCACCGCCCTTTTGGGACAGCTGCTTGGTCGCCATGGAGGCAGCGATTTTGAACGCCATTTCGTTGGAGTCCACGTCATGGTAGGAACCATCGAACACGGTCGCCTTCAGGCCGAGGAGCGGATAACCGGCGACAACACCGTTCTTCATCTGCTCTTCGATACCCTTCTGGATTGCCGGGATATATTCCTTCGGAACCACACCACCCACGACTTCGTTGCGGAACTCCAGACCTTCCTGACCCTCGTCAGCCGGTTCGAAGCGGATCCAGCAGTGACCGAACTGGCCACGACCACCGGACTGACGAACAAACTTGCCTTCGATCTCGCACTTGTTGCGAATGGTCTCACGGTAAGCCACCTGCGGCTTGCCGATGTTGGCCTCAACACCGAACTCACGCTTCATGCGGTCGACGATGATATCCAGGTGCAACTCACCCATGCCGGAGATGATGGTCTGGCCGGACTCTTCATCGGTCTTCACGCGGAACGACGGGTCTTCCTGAGCCAGCTTGCCAAGGGCAATACCCATTTTCTCCTGGTCAGCCTTGGTCTTCGGCTCTACCGCTACCGAAATCACAGGCTCCGGGAAATCCATGCGCTCGAGAATGATCGGCTTCTCGATCGAGCAGAGGGTGTCACCGGTGGTGACGTCCTTCATACCGATCAAAGCAGCGATGTCTCCTGCGCGAACCTCCTTGATCTCTTCACGGGTGTTGGCGTGCATCTGAACCATACGACCAACACGCTCTTTCTTACCCTTCACGGAGTTCAGTACGGAGTCGCCCGAGCTCAGAACACCAGAATAGACGCGCGCAAAAGTCAGCGTACCAACGAAGGGGTCAGTCGCGATCTTGAACGCCAGAGCAGAGAACGGCTCGTTGTCATCAGCATGACGCTCGTCTTCCTGCTCTTCGTTATCCGGATGAACACCCTTGATCGCAGGGATCTCGGTCGGAGCCGGAAGGAAATCGATGACAGCATCGAGAACCAGCGGAACACCCTTGTTCTTGAAGGAGGAACCACAAACTGCCGGAACAATTTCACAGGCGATAGTGCGCAGACGCAGGCCCGCCTTGATCTCTTCGACGCTGAGCTCGCCTTCCTCGAGATATTTGTTCATCAGCTCCTCGTTGGCCTCGGCTGCCGCCTCGACCATGTTGGAGCGATATTCCTCAGCCATGTCACGCAGTTCGGCCGGGATCTCTTCCTCACGGAAAGTCATGCCCTGGTCGTCTTCGTTCCAGAAGATCGCCTTCATCTTGATCAGGTCGATCTGGCCCTGGAAGTTGTCCTCAGCACCGATAGCGAGCTGAACCGGGACAGGAGTATGGCCCAGGCGCTGCTTGATCTGGCCGACGACGCGCAGGAAGTTGGCGCCAGCGCGGTCCATCTTGTTGACGTAGACGATACGCGGCACACCGTACTTGTTGGCCTGACGCCATACGGTCTCGGACTGCGGCTCTACGCCGGAAGTGCCGCAGAACACCACGACAGCACCGTCCAGCACACGCAGAGAGCGCTCCACCTCAATGGTGAAGTCCACGTGACCGGGGGTGTCGATGATGTTGATACGGTACTTGTCGAACTGCTTCTCGGAGCCCTGCCAGAAGGCAGTAGTGGCAGCGGAGGTAATGGTGATACCACGCTCCTGCTCCTGCACCATCCAGTCCATAGTCGCGGCGCCATCATGCACCTCGCCCATTTTGTGGTTGACGCCTGTATAGAACAGGATCCGCTCCGTCGTAGTGGTCTTGCCCGCGTCTACGTGGGCGCAGATCCCGATATTACGGTAGCGGTTGATTGGGGTAGTACGAGCCACAATAAGGTCCTCGCGGAATTGAAAGCGCGATTAGAAACGGTAGTGCGAGAAGGCCTTGTTGGCTTCCGCCATACGGTGCACGTCTTCACGCTTCTTGACAGCAGCGCCTTTGCCTTCGAAGGCATCCAGCAGTTCACCGGCGAGACGCAGAGCCATGGATTTTTCGCCACGCTTGCGAGCGGAATCCACCAACCAGCGCATAGCCAGCGCATTACGGCGGGACGGACGAACTTCGACCGGAACCTGATAAGTCGCACCACCTACGCGGCGAGACTTCACTTCGACCAGCGGAGCGATGGCGTCGAGTGCTTTTTCGAAGATTTCCAGGGGGTCGCTGTTCTTGCGTTCTTTGACCTTGTCCAGAGCACCATAAACGATACGCTCGGCAACGGCTTTCTTGCCGCTCTCCATCACGTGGTTCATGAACTTGGCAAGGATTTGGCTGCCGTACTTCGGATCGTCAAGGATCTCGCGCTTGGCTGCTACACGACGTCTTGGCATTGATAAGCCCTCAAACGGTCTTCAGGTTAGCTCGGAACGGTAACGAATCGGTTACGCCCGACCTTACTCTTATCGACTCAATAAATAGGAAAACGGTTTACTTCGGACGCTTGGCGCCGTACTTCGAACGACCCTGCTTACGGTCTTTGACGCCGGAGGTATCCAGCGAACCGCGCACGGTGTGGTAACGCACACCCGGAAGGTCCTTTACACGACCGCCGCGGATCAGCACTACGCTGTGTTCTTGCAGGTTGTGACCTTCACCACCGATGTAGGAAGTGACTTCATAACCATTGGTCAGGCGCACACGGCAAACTTTACGGAGTGCCGAGTTCGGTTTCTTCGGCGTAGTGGTGTACACGCGGGTGCACACGCCACGACGCTGCGGGCAGTTCTGCAGCGCAGGCACGTCGGACTTCTCGACGATGCGCTTGCGCGGCTGACGTACCAGCTGGTTGATAGTTGCCATCTACTAGCTCCACTGTTGTCTTTCGACATAAACAAAATGGCAGAGCGCAACGCCCTGCCAAATTTAGGGGTGCATGAGTCTAAAGAGACTCCCGCCCCCCGTCAAGGCAAAGCCCGGGCCCTGCAGACCCGGACTTGGCTTTATTAGTTACCGCTCGAGTTCAACGCTTCGGTCAGAGCGGCTTCCACTTCGCTGGCGCTGACACGAACCGGCTTGCCAGAATCGCGCTGACGCTTGCGCTCGCTGTGATAGGCCAGGCCGGTACCAGCCGGAATCAGGCGACCCACTACCACGTTTTCCTTCAGGCCGCGCAGATAATCGCGCTTGCCGGTAACCGCCGCCTCGGTGAGAACTCGAGTGGTCTCCTGGAAGGAGGCCGCCGAGATGAACGACTCGGTGGACAAGGAAGCCTTGGTGATACCCAGCAATACGCGATCATACTTGGCCGGGAACTTGTCTTCGCCAGCCAGACGCTCGTTTTCTTCGAGCACCTGGGTCAGCTCGACCTGGTCGCCCTTGATAAAGCTGGAGTCACCGGCTTCGGCGACTTCGACCTTACGCAGCATCTGACGCAGGATGGTCTCGATGTGCTTGTCGTTGATCTTCACACCCTGCAGGCGGTACACGTCCTGAATCTCGTTGACGATGTACTTGGCCAGCGCGCTGACACCCAGCAGGCGCAGGATGTCGTGCGGGTTGCTAGGACCGTCGGAGATCACTTCGCCCTTGTTCACCTGCTCGCCTTCGAAGACGTTCAGGTGACGCCACTTCGGAATCAGCTCTTCGTACGGATCGCTACCGTCGGTCGGGGTAATGACCAGGCGACGCTTGCCCTTGGTTTCCTTACCGAAGCTGATGGTGCCGCTGATTTCAGCCAGGATGGACGGCTCCTTCGGACGACGCGCTTCAAAGAGATCGGCCACGCGAGGCAGACCACCAGTGATGTCACGGGTCTTGGAGGTTTCCTGCGGGATACGTGCAATGACGTCACCCACGCTTACCTGAGCGCCGTCAGCAACACCGACCAGCGCGTTCGCCGGCAGGAAGTACTGAGCCGGGACGTCGGTACCGGGCAGCAGCAACTCCTTGCCATTGGCATCGACCAGTTTCACGGCCGGGCGGATGTCCTTGCCGGCAGCCGGGCGATCTTTCGGATCCAGCACTTCGATGTTGGTCAAACCGGTCAGTTCATCGGTCTGACGCTTGATCGTGATGCCTTCCTCCATACCGACGAAGGCAACGGTACCCTTCATCTCGGTAACGATCGGGTGGGTGTGCGGGTCCCACTTGGCAACGATCGCACCCGGTTCGACCTTATCCCCCTCCTTCACGGAGATGACAGCACCGTACGGCAGCTTGTAACGCTCACGTTCACGGCCGAAGTCGTCGGCAACGGCCAGCTCGCCGGAGCGGGAGACCGCCACCAGATTGCCATCGGTACGCTCGACGTGCTTCAGGTTATGCAGACGGATCACGCCGCCATTCTTGACCTGAACGTTATCGGCAGCGGAAGTCCGGCTTGCCGCACCACCGATGTGGAAGGTACGCATGGTCAGCTGGGTACCCGGCTCACCGATGGACTGAGCGGCGATGACGCCAACCGCTTCACCGATGTTCACCTGGTGGCCACGGGCCAGATCACGACCGTAGCACTTGGCGCAAATGCCGTAGCGGGTTTCGCAGGTGATGGGAGAACGCACCACCACTTCGTCGACGCTCATGCGCTCGATGAATTCAACCCACTTTTCATCGATCAGGGTACCAGCCGGAACGATGACCTCATCGCCGCCCGGCTTGAACACGTCCCGGGCAATGACACGGCCGAGGACACGCTCGCCGAGCGGCTCGACCACATCGCCGCCTTCGATGTGAGGCGTCATCAACAGGCCCTGCTCGGTGCCGCAGTCGATCTCGGTCACCACCAGATCCTGAGCCACGTCGACCAGACGACGGGTCAGGTAGCCAGAGTTCGCGGTTTTCAGCGCGGTATCCGCCAGACCTTTACGCGCGCCGTGCGTGGAGATGAAGTACTGGAGTACGTTCAGGCCTTCACGGAAGTTCGCAGTAATGGGCGTCTCGATGATCGAGCCGTCCGGCTTGGCCATCAGGCCACGCATACCGGCAAGCTGGCGAATCTGGGCAGCGGAACCCCGCGCACCGGAGTCGGCCATCATGTACATGGAGTTGAAGGACTCCTGATCGACTTCCTTGCCCTCGCGATCGATAACCTTCTCTTTCGAGAGGTTCGCCATCATCGCCTTGGACACTTCGTCGTTGGCCTTCGACCACAAGTCGATCACCTTGTTGTACTTCTCGCCCTGGGTTACCAGGCCGGAGGCGTACTGGCTTTCGATTTCCTTCACTTCCTCGGTCGCCGCATCGATGATGCGTGCTTTCTCATCCGGGATGACGAAGTCGTTCACGCCGATCGACACGCCGGAGATGGTCGAGTAGGCGAAACCGGTATACATCAACTGGTCGGCGAAGATGACGGTGTCCTTCAGGCCAACGGTGCGGTAGCACTGGTTGATCAGTTTGGAAATCGCCTTCTTCTTCATCGGCTGGTTGACTACGTCATAGGACAGGCCGGCGGGCACGACCTGGAACAGCAGCGCACGGCCGACAGTAGTGTCGACGATGCGGGTGTTCTTGGTGAGGCTGCCGTCCTTTTCTTTGACGGTTTCGTTGATGCGTACTTTCACACGGGCATGCAGGGATGCTTCGCCGGCGCGGAACACACGGTCGACTTCCTGCAGGTCAGCGAATACACGGCCTTCGCCCTTGGCGTTAACCGCTTCGCGGGTCATGTAGTACAAGCCCAGTACAACGTCCTGCGACGGCACGATGATCGGCTCGCCGTTGGCGGGCGACAGGATGTTGTTGGTGGACATCATCAGCGCACGTGCTTCCAGCTGAGCCTCGAGGGTCAGCGGAACGTGCACGGCCATCTGGTCACCGTCGAAGTCGGCGTTGTAAGCAGCGCAGACCAGCGGGTGCAATTGGATCGCCTTGCCTTCGATCAACACGGGCTCGAACGCCTGGATACCCAGACGGTGCAGCGTCGGCGCACGGTTCAGCAGGACCGGATGCTCGCGAATCACTTCGGCGAGAACGTCCCAGACCTCCGGCAGCTCGCGCTCCACCATCTTCTTGGCGGCCTTGATGGTAGTCGCCATGCCGCGAGCTTCGAGCTTGCCGAAAATGAACGGCTTGAACAGCTCGAGAGCCATCTTCTTCGGCAGACCGCACTGGTGCAGACGCAGGGTCGGGCCGACGGTGATCACGGAACGACCGGAGTAGTCCACGCGCTTACCGAGCAGGTTCTGACGGAAGCGACCCTGCTTGCCCTTGATCATGTCGGCCAGGGATTTCAGCGGACGCTTGTTCGAGCCGGTGATGGCACGGCCACGACGACCGTTGTCCAGCAAGGCGTCGACGGCTTCCTGCAGCATGCGCTTTTCGTTGCGCACGATGATATCCGGCGCGGACAGGTCGAGCAGGCGCTTCAGACGGTTGTTACGGTTGATCACCCGACGATACAGATCGTTCAGGTCGGACGTCGCGAAACGGCCACCATCCAGCGGAACCAGCGGACGGAGATCCGGCGGCAGTACCGGCAGAACGGTCAGGACCATCCATTCGGGCAGGTTGCCCGAACCGTGGAAGGCCTCCATCAGCTTCAAGCGCTTGGACAGCTTCTTGATCTTGGTTTCCGAGTTGGTCTGCGGGATTTCTTCACGCAGGCGGCCAATCTCGTGCTCCAGGTCGATTTGGTTCAGCAGCTCGCGAACGGCCTCCGCGCCCATGCGGGCATCGAAGTCATCGCCGAACTCTTCGAGCGCCTCGAA
>NZ_BDAC01000045.1 GCF_002091635.1 Pseudomonas indica NBRC 103045
CAGCGCATCGTCAGCCATACGCAGCTTGAACCACTGACCGCGCTCGATGCCGTCGAGAACTTCGTCCGTGATAACAGTGCCTTTCTTCAGGCCTGCACCACCTTCGGCGGTCGCACCAACCAGAGCGGAACGCAGACGTTCGAAAGTGGCACCTTCGACGATGCGGAACTCTTCGTTGAGATCCTTGCGGATTTCATCCAGCTGCATCTTCTCAATGGCCAGGGCACGGGAGTCGCGCTCCACGCCATCGCGAGTGAAGACCTGCACGTCAATGACGGTACCCTTGGTGCCGGTCGGCACGCGCAGGGAGGTGTCTTTCACGTCGGAAGCCTTCTCGCCGAAGATTGCACGCAGCAGCTTCTCTTCCGGAGTCAACTGGGTCTCGCCCTTCGGCGTGACCTTGCCAACCAGAATGTCGCCAGCACCGACTTCCGCACCGACGTAGACGATGCCAGCCTCGTCCAGCTTGTTCAGCGCAGCTTCACCCACGTTGGGGATATCCGCGGTGATTTCTTCCGGGCCGAGTTTGGTGTCACGCGCCACGCAGGTCAGTTCCTGGATGTGGATCGTGGTGAAGCGGTCTTCCTGAACCACACGCTCGGACAGAAGGATGGAGTCCTCGAAGTTGTAGCCGTTCCAAGGCATGAAGGCGACGCGCATGTTCTGGCCAAGCGCCAGTTCACCCATGTCGGTAGACGGACCATCGGCGAGGATATCGCTGCGCGAAACCTTGTCACCCTTCTGAACCAGCGGACGCTGGTTGATACAGGTGTTCTGGTTCGAACGGGTGTACTTGGTCAGGTTATAGATGTCGACGCCGGCCTCACCGGTTTCGACTTCATCATCGTTGACGCGAACCACGATACGACTGGCATCCACGGAGTCGATCACGCCGCCACGACGTGCAACCACGCAGACCCCGGAGTCACGTGCCACGTTACGCTCCATACCGGTGCCGACCAGCGGCTTGTCGGAACGGAGGGTCGGCACGGCCTGACGCTGCATGTTCGACCCCATGAGCGCACGGTTGGCGTCGTCGTGCTCGAGGAACGGAATCAGCGATGCAGCCACCGACACGACCTGCTTCGGCGACACGTCCATCAGGGTCACGTCTTCCGGCGCCTTAACGGTGAACTCATTCAGGTGACGCACGGCCACCAACTCGTCTACCAGACGGCCATTCTCGTCCAACGTCGCGGAAGCCTGCGCGATCACATGATCGGCCTCTTCGATAGCGGAGAGGAACACGATCTCGTCGGTTACTTGACCTTCCTTGACCACACGGTACGGGCTCTCGAGGAAGCCGTACTGGTTGGTGCGAGCATAGGCTGCCAGCGAGTTGATCAGGCCAATGTTCGGACCTTCCGGCGTTTCGATCGGGCACACGCGACCGTAATGGGTCGGGTGCACGTCGCGCACCTCGAAGCCCGCACGCTCACGCGTCAAACCGCCTGGGCCGAGCGCGGAAACGCGGCGCTTGTGGGTAATCTCGGACAGCGGGTTATTCTGGTCCATGAACTGGGAAAGCTGGCTGGAACCGAAGAACTCTTTCACCGCGGCCGCAACCGGCTTCGCGTTGATCAGGTCCTGCGGCATCAGGCCTTCGCTTTCCGCCATGGACAAGCGTTCCTTGACCGCACGCTCGACACGCACCAGACCTACGCGGAACTGGTTCTCGGCCATCTCGCCAACGCAACGGACGCGACGGTTACCGAGGTGGTCGATATCGTCGACGATGCCTTTGCCGTTACGAATGTCGACCAGCGTCTTCAGGACCTCGACGATGTCTTCCCTGCTCAGGACGCCGGAACCTTCGATTTCAGTACGACCGATACGGCGATTGAACTTCATGCGGCCGACAGCGGACAGATCGTAACGCTCGGCGCTGAAGAACAGGTTGTTGAACAGGGTCTCTGCGGCATCCTTGGTCGGCGGCTCGCCAGGACGCATCATGCGATAGATCTCGACCAATGCCTCCAGCTGATTGCTGGTGCTGTCGATCTTCAAGGTGTCCGAAATGAACGGACCGCAATCGATGTCGTTGGTGTACAGCGTCTCGAGACGAACGACCTGAGCCTTGGCGATCTTCACCAGCAGGTCGGTGGTCAGCTCGGTATTGCACTCGGCAATGATCTCACCGGTAGCCGGATGGACAATGGCTTTCGCGGTGGTGCGACCCAATACGTAGTCGAGCGGAACTTCCAGCTCCTTGATGCCGGCCTTGTCGATCTGGTTGATGTGGCGCGCGGTGATACGGCGGCCTTGCTCGACAATGACCTTGCCCTTCTCGTCCTTGATATCGAACGAGGCAATCTCGCCGCGCAGACGCTGCGGTACGAGTTCGAGGCTGAGCTTGTCTTCACGTACATGGAAGACATTGGTGTCGTAGAACGCATCCAGGATTTCTTCGGTGCTGTAACCCAGCGCGCGCAGCAGAACGCTCGCCGGCAGCTTGCGACGGCGGTCGATACGAACGAAGACGCAGTCCTTCGGATCGAACTCGAAATCCAGCCAGGAGCCGCGGTAGGGAATGATCCGGGCGGAATAGAGCAGCTTGCCGGAGCTATGGGTTTTGCCACGGTCGTGGTCGAAGAACACGCCCGGGGAACGGTGCAGCTGGGACACAATGACCCGCTCGGTACCGTTGATGATGAAGGTACCGTTTTCGGTCATCAGGGGGATTTCCCCCATGTAGACTTCCTGCTCCTTGATGTCCTTGATCGCTTTGTTCGACGACTCTTTGTCGAAAATGATCAAGCGCACTTTCACGCGCAACGGCACGGCAAAGGTTACGCCACGAAGTACGCACTCCTTGACGTCGAAAGCCGGTTCGCCGAGGCGATAGCCAACGTATTCCAGAGCGGCATTGCCGGAATAGCTGATAATCGGGAAAACGGACTTGAAGGCCGCATGCAGGCCGACGTCGCGGAACTGATCCTTGGACACTCCCGCCTGCAGGAATTCGCGGTACGAATCCAGCTGGATGGCCAGGAGGTAGGGCACATCCATGACGTGCGGCAACTTGCTAAAGTCCTTGCGGATACGTTTTTTCTCAGTGTATGAGTAAGCCATCAGCGTTCCCCAGCTTGGTCACCTGCTTGTTTGGCCTCTCCCGGCGGGAGCGGCCAGAAAATCGTGCAACCCTTTCGGTTTGCGCCGCCCTATCGGGGCGGAGTCCATTAAAGGCAACAGACTGCCTATAACGGAAAAAGGCCGGTGGCATAAGCCACCAGCCGTCAGCCTTACGCGAGTCGCTCGGGCTGTTGACGCAAGGTCTTCGCTTACTTGAGCTCGACCTTGGCGCCAGCTTCTTCCAAGGCCTTCTTGGCAGCTTCGGCTTCCTCTTTGGAAACGCCTTCCTTGACCACACCCGGGGCGCCGTCAACGACAGCCTTGGCTTCTTTCAGGCCCAGGCCGGTCAGCTCACGCACGACCTTGATCACGTTCACTTTCTTCTCGCCAGCCTCGGCCAGAACGATGGTGAACTCGGTCTGCTCTTCAGCAACCGGGGCAGCGGCAGCCGGGCCGGCAGCCACAGCAGCAGCGGCAGTTACGCCGAACTTTTCTTCCATCGCCTTGATCAGCTCAACGATCTGCATGACGGACATTTCGGATACGGCGTTGATGATATCTTCGTTGGTCAGAGCCATGACTCTAATTCCTGTAATTTAAGCGACGGCCTGCGGCCATCTGAAATCGATATTTGGTTCGAAAGATGTCCGGCGCTTAAGCTGCGCTGGCTTCTTTCTGGTCGCGAATGGCCGCCAGAGTACGAGCCAGCTTGCTGGTGGCGCCTTGAATCACGCTCATCAGCTGGGCTACGGCTTCGTTGTAGGTCGGCAGAGTTGCCAGCACGTCGATCTGGTTGGCTGCGAGGAACTGACCCTCGAACGCAGCGGCCTTGATCTCGAACTTGTCCTGACCCTTGGCGAACTCTTTGAAAATACGAGCGGCAGCGCCCGGATGTTCATTGGAGAACGCAATTAGGGTCGGGCCTTTGAACACGTCGTTGAGCACTTCGAATTGAGTGCCGGCAACGGCGCGACGAGCCAGGGTGTTACGCACGACTTTCACGTACACACCAGCCTCGCGGGCCTCTTTACGGAGTCCGGTCATGGCCCCCACGGTCACGCCACGGGCATCGGCCACGACAGCGGACAGGGCAGCTTTGGCAGCCTCGTTGACTTCAGCGACGATGGCCTTCTTGTCTTCGAGTTTGATTGCCACGGGTTTACTCCTGGATGTTACCGTTTCGTCCAGCCTAAGCCGGACGGCGTTTTGGTGTCTGATTCGGTACGAATCGGGAGCACCATCTGCGTAGGCTTTTCGTTTAAGGCTTGCACCGCCTACGGTCTTGGATAGCCCCCGCCAGGCAGGGACCCCAATTTTTCAAGCGTGCCGGGCAAACCCGGCACGCCATGCATTACACGTCCAGCGACGCCTGATCAATCTGCAGCCCCGGCCCCATGGTGGTGCTCAGGGTCACGCGCTTCAGATAGATGCCTTTCGAGGAAGAGGGCTTCAGACGCTTCAGGTCAGCGACCAGCGCTTCGACGTTCTGCTTCAGCTTGGCCGGCTCGAAATCGACCTTGCCAACGGAAGCATGAATGATGCCGTTCTTGTCAGTACGGAAACGCACTTGACCGGCCTTGGCATTCTTCACGGCAGTCGCTACGTCAGGGGTCACCGTGCCGACCTTCGGGTTCGGCATCAGGCCGCGCGGACCGAGAATCTGACCCAACTGTCCAACGACACGCATCGCGTCCGGAGAGGCGATAACCACGTCATAGCTGAGATCGCCGCCCTTCATCTCAGCGGCCAGCTCGTCCATACCTACGCGGTCAGCACCGGCAGCCAGTGCAGCTTCGGCAGCAGGCCCCTGGGTAAACACCGCAACACGGACGCTCTTGCCGGTGCCGTTCGGCAGAACGGTAGCGCCACGTACGACCTGATCCGACTTACGAGGATCAACACCCAGGTTGATGGCAACGTCGACGGACTCTTTGAACTTGATGGTGGAGAGTTCGGCCAACAGAGCAGCAGCTTCTTCGAAGCCGTACTGTTTGCCCGCTTCTACCTTAGCGGCGATAGCCTTCTGGCGCTTGGTAAGCTTAGCCATTATACACCCTCCACATTGAGGCCCATGCTACGAGCGGAGCCGGCGATGGTGCGCACGGCTGCGTCCAGGTCAGCTGCCGTGAGATCAGCCTTCTTGGCCTTGGCGATCTCTTCCAGCTGTGCACGGGTCACGGTACCCACCTTCTGGGTATTCGGACGGCTGGAACCGCTGCTGATGCCAGCAGCCTTCTTCAGCAGAACCGAAGCCGGGGTGCTTTTGGTTTCGAACGTGAAGCTACGGTCGCTATAGACGGTGATGATCACCGGAGTCGGCAAACCCGGCTCCATACCCTGAGTACGGGCATTGAAGGCCTTGCAGAACTCCATAATGTTCACGCCGTGCTGGCCCAGAGCCGGACCGACCGGCGGGGATGGGTTGGCCTGACCGGCCTTCACTTGCAGCTTGATATAAGCCTGAATCTTCTTAGCCATGAAAAACTCCAGTTGCGGGTGCAAACGCCCGAAGGCTCCCCGATTGCTTTCGCGTTTATCCCAATGACGACAAAACCCCGCAGCCTAGGGCTGCGGGGTACGGGATGCTTTAGTCAGTTATGCCTTTTCGACCTGACTGAACTCCAGCTCCACCGGCGTGGAGCGACCAAAGATGAGCACGGCCACCTGGATCCGACTCTTCTCATAATTGACTTCTTCGACGACGCCATTGAAATCAGCAAACGGCCCATCGATCACGCGAACCACCTCGCCAGGCTCAAAGAGCGTCTTCGGCTTGGGCTTGTCACCACTGTCGGCCACACGGCGCAGAATGGCCTCAGCCTCACGATCCGTGATAGGCGCAGGCTTATCGGCAGTACCACCGATAAAGCCCATGACCCGAGGCGTATCCTTGACCAAGTGCCAAGTCCCCTCGTTCATTTCCATTTGGACCAGAACGTAACCGGGAAAGAATTTTCGCTCGCTCTTACGCTTCTGGCCGTTACGCATTTCTACCACTTCCTCGGTAGGGACCAGAATCTCGCCGAACTCATCTTCCATGCCGGCCAGCTTGACTCGCTCAATCAGCGAGCGCATGACATGCTTTTCGTAACCCGAATAAGCATGCACAACGTACCAACGCTTAGCCACGGCGCACCTTTAACCAACAATCAAGGAAACGAGCCAACCCAGCAGGGAGTCAAGCCCCCAGAGCAACAACGCCATAACCAGAACAACAGCCACCACGATCAAAGTGGTCTGAGTGGTCTCCTGACGCGTGGGCCAGACAACTTTTCGAATCTCGACACGCGCTTCTTTTACCAACCCAAAGAACGCCTGCCCTTTTGCCGTTTGCAGAGCGACGAATGCCGCCAATACAGCAATAACAAGCAATCCCAGAACACGGTACAGAATCGGCTCTGCCGAGAAGTACTGATTGCCTACCACACCAACCAGGACCAGAGCAGCAGCCAGAAGCCACTTAACCAGGTCAAAGCGGGACTCTTTGGCTTCAGCCTTCGCATTCATCTGCAAGGATCCTGTAAAAAGAAACGCCAGATTCATTCAAAAATCTGGCAGGCCAGGAGGGAATCGAACCCCCAACCTGCGGTTTTGGAGACCGCCGCTCTGCCAATTGAGCTACTGGCCTGGAACGAAGTCAGGCCGGCCATTATGCCGGCCTGAGAGAGCTAGATCAA
>NZ_BDAC01000046.1 GCF_002091635.1 Pseudomonas indica NBRC 103045
GGCGGATTCGAGTAGAATGCGCCGGGCTGACGGGGCGGTGGTTAAGGTCCTGTTGGTGCTTCGGTCGGTTCGAGACGAGGCGGAGGAAGAGGTAGTTGACAGCGGAATTGAACGCTGTAGAATTCGCCTCCCGCTGACGAGAAGCTGGACTGATCGGAAGCGGCAAGCGGTTGAGTAGAAAAGAGATTTTCGAAAAACAGCTTGACAGTAAGAAGGGCTGCTGTAGAATGCGCGGCCTCGGTTGAGACGAAAGCCTTGATCGAAACGTTCTTTAACAACTGAATCAAGCAATTCGTGTGGGTGCTTGTGAAGTAAGACTGGTAGTCGACAGATTATCAGCAACACAAGTAACACTCGTGAATTCGAGAGTTTATTTGCGATTGCTGAGCCAAGTTTAGGGTTTTCTCAAAACCCAAGCAGTATTGAACTGAAGAGTTTGATCATGGCTCAGATTGAACGCTGGCGGCAGGCCTAACACATGCAAGTCGAGCGGCAGCGGGTCCTTCGGGATGCCGGCGAGCGGCGGACGGGTGAGTAATGCCTAGGAATCTGCCTGGTAGTGGGGGATAACGCGGGGAAACTCGCGCTAATACCGCATACGTCCTACGGGAGAAAGTGGGGGACCTTCGGGCCTCACGCTATCAGATGAGCCTAGGTCGGATTAGCTAGTTGGTAGGGTAAAGGCCTACCAAGGCGACGATCCGTAACTGGTCTGAGAGGATGATCAGTCACACTGGAACTGAGACACGGTCCAGACTCCTACGGGAGGCAGCAGTGGGGAATATTGGACAATGGGCGAAAGCCTGATCCAGCCATGCCGCGTGTGTGAAGAAGGTCTTCGGATTGTAAAGCACTTTAAGTTGGGAGGAAGGGCAGTAAGTTAATACCTTGCTGTTTTGACGTTACCGACAGAATAAGCACCGGCTAACTCTGTGCCAGCAGCCGCGGTAATACAGAGGGTGCAAGCGTTAATCGGAATTACTGGGCGTAAAGCGCGCGTAGGTGGTTCAGCAAGTTGGATGTGAAATCCCCGGGCTCAACCTGGGAACTGCATCCAAAACTACTGAGCTAGAGTACGGTAGAGGGTGGTGGAATTTCCTGTGTAGCGGTGAAATGCGTAGATATAGGAAGGAACACCAGTGGCGAAGGCGACCACCTGGACTGATACTGACACTGAGGTGCGAAAGCGTGGGGAGCAAACAGGATTAGATACCCTGGTAGTCCACGCCGTAAACGATGTCGACTAGCCGTTGGAATCCTTGAGATTTTAGTGGCGCAGCTAACGCATTAAGTCGACCGCCTGGGGAGTACGGCCGCAAGGTTAAAACTCAAATGAATTGACGGGGGCCCGCACAAGCGGTGGAGCATGTGGTTTAATTCGAAGCAACGCGAAGAACCTTACCTGGCCTTGACATCCTGCGAACCTTTCAGAGATGAGAGGGTGCCTTCGGGAACGCAGAGACAGGTGCTGCATGGCTGTCGTCAGCTCGTGTCGTGAGATGTTGGGTTAAGTCCCGTAACGAGCGCAACCCTTGTCCTTAGTTACCAGCACCTCGGGTGGGCACTCTAAGGAGACTGCCGGTGACAAACCGGAGGAAGGTGGGGATGACGTCAAGTCATCATGGCCCTTACGGCCAGGGCTACACACGTGCTACAATGGTCGGTACAGAGGGTTGCCAAGCCGCGAGGTGGAGCTAATCCCAGAAAACCGATCGTAGTCCGGATCGCAGTCTGCAACTCGACTGCGTGAAGTCGGAATCGCTAGTAATCGCGAATCAGAATGTCGCGGTGAATACGTTCCCGGGCCTTGTACACACCGCCCGTCACACCATGGGAGTGGGTTGCTCCAGAAGTAGCTAGTCTAACCTTCGGGGGGACGGTTACCACGGAGTGATTCATGACTGGGGTGAAGTCGTAACAAGGTAGCCGTAGGGGAACCTGCGGCTGGATCACCTCCTTAATCGAAGACACCGGCTTCTCCATAAGTACCCACACGAATTGCTTGATTCACTTGCGAAAAGCGATTGGGTTTTGACCCGAGAGTTATACGATTGGGTCTGTAGCTCAGTTGGTTAGAGCGCACCCCTGATAAGGGTGAGGTCGGCAGTTCGAATCTGCCCAGACCCACCAATCGAAGGGGCCATAGCTCAGCTGGGAGAGCGCCTGCTTTGCACGCAGGAGGTCAGGAGTTCGATCCTCCTTGGCTCCACCATTAAACTCGAATCGCTGAAAGCTCAGAACTGAGCATCTGCTGCGGCGCAAGCTGTGGAAGGGATGTTGAGTTCTGGACTTTGCGCCAGAACCGTTCTTTAAAAATTTGGGTATGTGATAGAAGTAGACTGATTGATTGTTTTCACTGGCAATCGATCACGTCAAGGTAAAATTTGCGAGTTCAAGCGCAAGTTTTCGGCGAATGTCGTCTTCACGTTAGAGACAGTAACCAGATTGCTTGGGGTTATATGGTCAAGTGAAGAAGCGCATACGGTGGATGCCTTGGCAGTCAGAGGCGATGAAAGACGTGGTAGCCTGCGATAAGCTTCGGGGAGTCGGCAAACAGACTGTGATCCGGAGATCTCTGAATGGGGGAACCCACTCAGCATAAGCTGGGTATCTTGTACTGAATCCATAGGTACAAGAGGCGAACCAGGGGAACTGAAACATCTAAGTACCCTGAGGAACAGAAATCAACCGAGATTCCCTTAGTAGTGGCGAGCGAACGGGGATTAGCCCTTAAGCTTCTTTGACTTTAGTAGAACGCTCTGGAAAGTGCGGCCATAGTGGGTGATAGCCCCGTATACGAAAGGGTCTTAGAAGTGAAATCGAGTAGGACGGAGCACGAGAAACTTTGTCTGAATATGGGGGGACCATCCTCCAAGGCTAAATACTACTGACTGACCGATAGTGAACCAGTACCGTGAGGGAAAGGCGAAAAGAACCCCGGAGAGGGGAGTGAAATAGAACCTGAAACCGTATGCGTACAAGCAGTGGGAGCCTACTTAGTTAGGTGACTGCGTACCTTTTGTATAATGGGTCAGCGACTTATTTTCAGTGGCGAGCTTAACCGACTAGGGGAGGCGTAGCGAAAGCGAGTCTTAATAGGGCGTTTAGTCGCTGGGAATAGACCCGAAACCGGGCGATCTATCCATGAGCAGGTTGAAGGTTAGGTAACACTGACTGGAGGACCGAACCGACTCCCGTTGAAAAGGTAGCGGATGACTTGTGGATCGGAGTGAAAGGCTAATCAAGCTCGGAGATAGCTGGTTCTCCTCGAAAGCTATTTAGGTAGCGCCTCACGTATCACTCCAGGGGGTAGAGCACTGTTTCGGCTAGGGGGTCATCCCGACTTACCAAACCGATGCAAACTCCGAATACCTGGAAGTGTCAGCGTGGGAGACACACGGCGGGTGCTAACGTCCGTCGTGAAAAGGGAAACAACCCAGACCGTCAGCTAAGGTCCCAAAGTTGTAGTTAAGTGGGAAACGATGTGGGAAGGCTTAGACAGCTAGGAGGTTGGCTTAGAAGCAGCCACCCTTTAAAGAAAGCGTAATAGCTCACTAGTCGAGTCGGCCTGCGCGGAAGATGTAACGGGGCTCAAACTACACACCGAAGCTACGGGTTCGTCGTAAGGCGAGCGGTAGAGGAGCGTTCTGTAAGCCTGTGAAGGTGAGTTGAGAAGCTTGCTGGAGGTATCAGAAGTGCGAATGCTGACATGAGTAACGACAATGGGTGTGAAAAACACCCACGCCGAAAGACCAAGGGTTCCTGCGCAACGTTAATCGACGCAGGGTGAGTCGGTCCCTAAGGCGAGGCTGAAAAGCGTAGTCGATGGGAAACGGGTTAATATTCCCGTACTTCTAGTTACTGCGATGGGGGGACGGAGAAGGCTAGGCCAGCAAGGCGTTGGTTGTCCTTGTTTAAGGTGGTAGGCCGAACACTTAGGCAAATCCGGGTGTTCAAGGCCGAGAGCTGATGACGAGCGTTCTTTTAGAATGCGAAGTGGTTGATGCCATGCTTCCAGGAAAAGCCTCTAAGCTTCAGGTAACTAGGAACCGTACCCCAAACCGACACAGGTGGTCGGGTAGAGAATACCAAGGCGCTTGAGAGAACTCGGGTGAAGGAACTAGGCAAAATGGCACCGTAACTTCGGGAGAAGGTGCGCCGGTGAGGGTTAAGGATTTACTCCGTAAGCCCATGCCGGTCGAAGATACCAGGCCGCTGCGACTGTTTATTAAAAACACAGCACTCTGCAAACACGAAAGTGGACGTATAGGGTGTGACGCCTGCCCGGTGCCGGAAGGTTAATTGATGGGGTTAGCGAAAGCGAAGCTCTTGATCGAAGCCCCGGTAAACGGCGGCCGTAACTATAACGGTCCTAAGGTAGCGAAATTCCTTGTCGGGTAAGTTCCGACCTGCACGAATGGCGTAACGATGGCGGCGCTGTCTCCACCCGAGACTCAGTGAAATTGAAATCGCTGTGAAGATGCAGTGTATCCGCGGCTAGACGGAAAGACCCCGTGAACCTTTACTGTAGCTTTGCACTGGACTTTGAGCCTGCTTGTGTAGGATAGGTGGGAGGCTTTGAAGCGTGGACGCCAGTTCGCGTGGAGCCATCCTTGAAATACCACCCTGGCATGCTTGAGGTTCTAACTCTGGTCCGTTATCCGGATCGAGGACAGTGTATGGTGGGCAGTTTGACTGGGGCGGTCTCCTCCTAAAGAGTAACGGAGGAGTACGAAGGTGCGCTCAGAATGGTCGGAAATCATTCGCAGAGTATAAAGGCAAAAGCGCGCTTGACTGCGAGACAGACACGTCGAGCAGGTACGAAAGTAGGTCTTAGTGATCCGGTGGTTCTGTATGGAAGGGCCATCGCTCAACGGATAAAAGGTACTCCGGGGATAACAGGCTGATACCGCCCAAGAGTTCATATCGACGGCGGTGTTTGGCACCTCGATGTCGGCTCATCACATCCTGGGGCTGAAGCCGGTCCCAAGGGTATGGCTGTTCGCCATTTAAAGTGGTACGCGAGCTGGGTTTAGAACGTCGTGAGACAGTTCGGTCCCTATCTGCCGTGGACGTTTGAGATTTGAGAGGGGCTGCTCCTAGTACGAGAGGACCGGAGTGGACGAACCTCTGGTGTTCCGGTTGTCACGCCAGTGGCACTGCCGGGTAGCTATGTTCGGAAGAGATAACCGCTGAAAGCATCTAAGCGGGAAACTCGCCTCAAGATGAGATCTCACTGGGGACTCGATCCCCCTGAAGGGCCGTCGAAGACTACGACGTTGATAGGTCGGGTGTGTAAGCGCTGTGAGGCGTTGAGCTAACCGATACTAATTGCCCGTGAGGCTTGACCATATAACACCCAAACAATTTGATGTTTGCGTGTCAGACGGTGAAGTCGACAAACCGAAAATTTGCAAGAACTCGCAAACCAATCACATACCCAATTCGGGAAAACGCCTCAACCGCGACTTCCCAACCGAATTGCTTGACGACCATAGAGCGTTGGAACCACCTGATCCCATCCCGAACTCAGCAGTGAAACGACGCATCGCCGATGGTAGTGTGGGGTTTCCCCATGTGAGAGTAGGTCATCGTCAAGCACCTATCCCAAACCCCCAATCCGAGCAATCGGGTTGGGGGTTTG
>NZ_BDAC01000047.1 GCF_002091635.1 Pseudomonas indica NBRC 103045
AGCGACACGGGTATTGCTGATAACAAGGGCTGCGGAGGCCACGACAGGCGATGGGGTATTCGCCGGACAAGAAGCGTCTGTGCTTTGAGCTTTCTATGCAACCGACTGGCGCGTCGTTATGATGCCTGCCTCATTGGGAGGCGAGTCCGCATGCTTAAGTTGTTAAAGCTCTTGCAGGATGGCCGTTTCCATTCCGGCGAAGCGTTAGGCGCTGCTCTGGGGGTGAGTCGGAGTGCTATATGGAAACAGCTGCAGCAACTAGAGGCCGAACTGAATTTACCTATTTTCAAGGTAAGGGGGCATGGCTATAGGTTGCCCGCGCCGTTGATATTGCTGGACAAAGATCGTATCGCCTCGGGGAAGGGGTCTGCTTGGTCCTTTTTTCTTCATGAATCCTTGGACTCCACAAATGCTGAAGCCCTTCGGTTGCTGGGGCGTGGCGAGGTGGCCCCGTTTGTTGTTCTGGCAGAACGCCAGACTGGGGGGCGAGGAAGGCGAGGGCGGTCTTGGTTCAGCCCGTTCGCAGAGAACCTTTATTACAGCCTCGTTATTCGGATTGACGGGGGCGCACACCAAGTTGAAGGTTTGAGTTTGGTTGTTGGGCTTGCCGTCGTTCGTGCCCTGTCGGCCTTGGGGGTGGGTGGGGTAGGGCTTAAGTGGCCAAATGACATCTTGGTGAATGAAAAGAAGATTGCGGGGATTTTGTTAGAGCTAATGGGTGATCCCGCAGATATCTGTCACGTAGTGATAGGTATAGGTATCAACGCCAATATGAGTTCCGAGCTTCAGGTCATTGATCAGCCCTGGACATCCTTGTGTCTGGAGCTAGGTGAGCTGATAGATCGGAATTTGCTGATCATTGAACTTAATGATCAGTTGGAAACGTATCTCTCCAGCCATTTTGAAAAAGGGTTTGCGGGTCTGCGGGCGGAATGGGAAAAAAACCATTTGTGGCAGGGGAGACAGGTAGATCTCATCGCAGGAGCTCAGCGAATCGGTGGTACTGTGCTGGGGATTAACGATCGGGGGGCTCTGCGTTTGCTTGTCGATGGTGCTGAGCGCGAGTTCAGTGGTGGAGAGCTCAGCTTGAGGTTGCGCAATGATTCTTGAGCTCGACTGCGGTAACAGCTTTATAAAATGGCGGCTCATATCCAGACCTGATGGAGAGACCTTGGAGGGTGGCGTTGCGAGCTCGGACGAGCAACTGCTCACTGAGTTGATAGGCCTGCAGAAAAGACCTCGATCTGCCCGGCTGGTTAGCGTGCGGAGTGACGAGGAAACTCGTAGTTTGGTTGCTCGGCTTCATCAGCAATTCGGTATCGATGTGCTATGTGCGTCGTCGTCGCAAGTGTTGGCTGGTGTCAGTAATGGCTATCGGGAGTATGAGCGTCTCGGTCTAGATCGATGGCTCGCCCTGTCGGGGGCCTTTCATCTGGCCGGAAGGGCTTGTCTCATTCTTGATCTAGGGACGGCCGTTACTTCTGATTTTGTAGCGGGTTCTGGTGAGCATCTTGGGGGCTTCATTTGTCCAGGTGTGCCCTTGATGCGTAATCAATTACGTACGCATACCCGGCGGATCAAATATGACGACGAAGCGGTGGGGCGAGCCTTGCAGGAGCTGCTGCCGGGGCGCTCCACCATTGAAGCAGTCGAGAGGGGCTGCTTGCTCATGCTGAGGGGGTTTGTCCAGACGCAGTTGGAACTGGCTCGAGATTACTGGGGGCGGGATTTCGATGTATTTCTGACGGGAGGGGATGCCTCTCTTGTAAGTAATATGCTGCCTGGCGCACGGGTTATGCCTGATCTGGTTTTCGTCGGGTTGGCTTTAGCCTGCCCAATACCTTGAGGTGTGTCTGTCATGCGCTGGTTGTTTCTCTTACTTGTCGTGCTCAATCTCTTCTATTACGTCTGGCATCAGCAGCAGGTGCCTCTCAGGGCCAAAGAGGTGCCCCCCCTCTCTCTTTATCGTTCTGCTCAACAGGATATCAAGCTGTTGAGCGAGACATCTGGCGCTTCTCGGAAGGAGCTTTCGGCTCCGGGGCGCGAAAGTGATACCGCATGCCTTTTTCTTGGGAGCTTTGAAAGGGAGGATGCGGCTCGCCAGGTCGAGCAGCGCCTGATCAGCCTCGACATACGGGTTCGGGTTCAGCCATTGGATACGGCGGCTGGAGTCGACTACTGGGTCTACCTGCCTCCATTGGCTTCGCGCCAGGCCTCGCTACGTCAGCTCAGAGAGTTACAGGCTAGGAAAATAGATAGCTACATCATTACCCAGGGTGATTTGGCGAATGGAATCTCGCTTGGGATCTTTTCCCGCAGTGACTCGGCTGAAAGCGTTGCGCAACGCTTGAGGGATGCGGGTTATGAGCCCCAGGTTCGAGAGCTTCCTCGGGCGCACCGCAGTTTCTGGGTGCGAGTCGACCCAGAAAGCCGCCGTTTGGTGGATGACTCGCTCTTGGATCAATTGGCTCGTGATTTCAATACCTTGCAGCATCAAATATTACCCTGCGAAAGCGTTGCAACTCCTCAATAGTTTGCATAGAATGGCGCCCGCTTCGCAGGCTGGCTGATCTTAGGATTTCCTGCGAGGCAGCTGTCGAGAGAGCTAAGCTCAAGTTTTTAATGAGAAAATGCTTGACAGTAGGGTGGCATGCGATGAAAATGCCGCCTCCTTTTGGAGGGGTTCCCGAGCGGCCAAAGGGATCAGACTGTAAATCTGACGTCATAGACTTCGAAGGTTCGAATCCTTCCCCCTCCACCAGATTAAGCGTGAGCGCAGGCTCCGCGGGTATAGTTCAGTGGTAGAACCTCAGCCTTCCAAGCTGATGATGCGGGTTCGATTCCCGCTACCCGCTCCAAGTTTGTTGTTCATGCATGTGTTTCGCTCATGTAGCTCAGTTGGTAGAGCACACCCTTGGTAAGGGTGAGGTCAGCGGTTCAAATCCGCTCATGAGCTCCATTTGCAAAGGCAGATATGAAAGTATCTGCCTTTGTTTTAATGGTGGCGTGACTTGCTCAATTCCGCGATGGGAGACGGTCTCGATGGCTAAAGAGAAA
>NZ_BDAC01000048.1 GCF_002091635.1 Pseudomonas indica NBRC 103045
CTCGCGCTGGATCAGGTCCACCAGATAACCGCTGTCCTGATGCCCGCCGGGACGGGCCAGTACCAGGCAGGCGCCGGTGATCAGCGGCCAGAAGAACTCCCATACCGATACGTCGAAGCCGTAGGGGGTCTTTTGCAGCACACGGTCGCCAGCACCGATGGGGAAGGCCTCCTGCATCCAGTGCAGGCGGTTCATCAGGGCACCGTGCTCGTTGAGCACGCCCTTGGGCTGGCCGGTGGAGCCGGAGGTGTAGAGCACATAGAGCAGGTCGCCGGGCTGGTTAGCCACAAGACGAATCTCGCCGAGCGTATCGGGCAACGGCTGGTCCAGGCACCAGGCCGGCACTGTCTCGGGCAGGCGCTCGCGCCATTGGCTGTGGGTCAGTACCAGCGGACAGGCAGCATCCTCCAGCAGGAAGGCCAGGCGCGCCGGCGGCAGGTGCGGATCGAGCGGCAGATAAGCGGCACCGGCCTTGACGATGCCCAGCAGGGCCACCACCAGCTCGACGCTGCGCTCCAGGCAGACCGCGACCACCTGTTCACGACCGATGCCTTGGGCAGCCAGGGCCTGTGCCAACTGATCGGCGCGCCGATGCAGGTCGGCGTAGCTGAGGGTTTCGCCCTCGAACACCAGTGCCGGCGCTTCGGGGTTGTGCTGCGCCTGGAAGGCCAGGGCCTCGCCCAGGGTCGCCGGGCAGGGGTAGGAGCGCATGGTGTCGTTCCAGTGCTGCAACTGGAGCTGGCGATCCGCTTCGCTCAGCGGTGTGAGCCGGGCGAGCGGGGTGTCAACGGCCTCCGGCAGGCATTCGAGGAAAGCCAGCCATTGCTCCAACCAGGCCTGCATGGTGGTTTCGTGGAACAGACTGGCGCGGTATTCCAGCATCACCGACAGGTTTTCGCCGTCGTCGTGCACTTCCCAGTTCTGGTCGAACTTGGCCGCCGGGGAGTGGATGTCCAGCGGTTGCAGGCGCAGTCCTGGCCATTGCAGCGCGGCACGCGTGCTGTTCTGCATGACGAAGGCCACTTGGAACAGCGGCGTGTGCGCCAGATCGCGCTCCGGTGCCAAGTGTTCGACCACCTGTTCGAAGGGCACGTCCTGGTGCTCCTGGGCGTCCAGCACGGCCTGCCTGACCTGGACCAGATAGTCGCCGAAGCGCTGCTCGGGGGCGAGCTCAGAGCGGATCACCACTGTATTGACGAAGCAGCCGATCAGCGGCTGCACGGCTTGCAGGCGGCGGTTGGCCACCGGCGTGCCGATACGCAGGTCCTGCTGGCCGCTGTAGCGGCCGAGGAACAGCTTGAGACCGGCCAGCAGGAGCATGAACGGGGTGACCTCGCGCTCGCGGGCGAAGCGCCGCAGGCGCTCGGCCAGCGCTGCCGGCACCTGGGCGAAGCAGGTGCCGGCGCGATTGTCGAGGCTGGCCGGACGCGGCAGGTCGGTGGGTAGCTCGAGACGGTAGTCGCCGTTCTCCAGGCGGTTCTGCCAGTACTCCAGCTGCTGGCGATAGACCTGCTGGCGCGCCTCGCTGCGTTGCCACAGGGCATAGTCGAGGTACTGCACCGGCAGCGTCGGCAGCTCGACGCGGCGCCCCTCCAGAGCGGCGCGATAGCCGGCGGCCAGCTCGTCCAGCAGCACCTGCAGCGACCAGCCGTCGGCGGCGCAGTGGTGCAGGCTGAGCAGCAGGAGGGCCTGGTCGGCGCAGGCGGAACGTACCAGGCGCACCCGCAGCGGATGCTCGTGGGTCAGGTCGAACGCGCGCCGGGACTCGGCCTCGGCGGCCTGGCGCTGGTAGGCGGGCCAATCGGCCGGGTCGCCGGCATGCTCTTCCACCGGCAGGTGGAAGGTGGCCGGGGCGTCGATCAGCAACTGGCCACCCTGGTCGTCGTCCTGCAGGCGGCTGCGCAGGATGGCGTGGCGTTCGACCAGCGTCTCGAAGGCCTGGCGCAGCGCCTCGACATCGAGTTCACCGGTGAGTGTCAGCGCGGTATTGATGCTGTATTCGCCCGAGCCCGGCGCCAGTTGTTCGAGGAACCACAGGCGCTGCTGCTCGTAGGACAGCGGCAGGCGCTCGGGGCGCGGCTGCGGCGTCAACTCGGCGGCGGCGCTGCCCGCCGGCGTGCCGAGCAGGGCGCTGAAGGCGCGCAGCGTCGGCTGCTCAAACAGTTGGCGCAGGGCCGGTGCCTGGCCGTACTCCTGGCGCAGGCGGGCGAGCAATACGGTGGCCAGCAGCGAGTGACCGCCCAGGCGGAAGAAGTGGCTGTCGCGGCCGATCAGCTCGACCGGTATTTCCAGCAGCTCGGCCCAGCGTTCGGCCATGCGCCGCTCGGCCTCGCCCTGGGGTTCCTCGTGGCGGTCCTCGACCTGCTCCAGTTGCGGACGCGGCAGTTGCTTGCGATCCAGCTTGCCGTTCGGGTTGAGCGGC
>NZ_BDAC01000049.1 GCF_002091635.1 Pseudomonas indica NBRC 103045
AAACTGGTCATCGAAGCCGGCATGGAACTGACCCTCCAGGCCGCCGGCAGCTTCATCAAGCTCGACCCCAGCGGCATCACCGTCTCCGGCCCCCTGGCCAAACTCAACGCCGGCGGCTCACCGGGCAAAGGCACCGACATCGCCATCAAGCCCCCCACCCCACCGGGCGCGGCGGATGCGGACAAGGCGGGGAATCTGCTGGATAAGGCGCTGCTGAACCAGCTCGAACCCATCGAACCCCAGAAACTCAAGCGGATGATCAACTTCTCGGGCTGATGGCGCAGGACGCGGTCAATCAAGGATTGGAACACATGAGCGAAACAAGCAAGGTCAACAACTGGAGCTTTCCCTTCAAGCCCAGCGCAGGCAACCTCGACCCCATCCAGTGCCTTACCGCCATGGCAAAAGCGGGTAGCGGCTACTACCCCATTGGCAAGAATGGCCAATGGCATGGCGGGGTGCACTTCGATAGCAAGACAGCCGCATCGTTCGATCAATCCCAGGTACGCTGCATCGCCGATGGCGAGGTGATCGCCTACCGGATCGATAGGCGCTACCCGCAGAGTCTCTACGTCAGCGCATCGAGACAAAACGTAGCGGCTCCGTATTCGCGCTGCTTCGTACTGGTCAAGCATCGCCTGGAGGCCCCCGCGCTACCGGCCAACCCGGGTACCACACCGGTACCACCGCCTTCGCTGACCTTCTTCAGCCTGTACATGCATTTGCTGGACTGGGACGGCTACGGCAAAGCGGGCGCACCCACCGCTCCCGCGTTCATCGGGGAAACCCTCTACAAAGTGAAGGCAGACAAAGCCACGGACCCGGTACGAGGGCTGCGCGTCAGAGAAGCGCCCCCTTCCGGCAGAGTGCTCGCCATCCTTCCCAAAGGCAGCAAGGTCAAGGTGGGCGAGGTGCATAGCGCCGATCCAAGATGGCGCAAGCTGGTGGCCATCGTTCAAGGTCGCGCGCTTCCCGCCCTCGCCAGCCCGGTCCAAGGCTGGGTCTTCATCAAGGAAATGGAGCCAACGAGCGATGCGGACGTTTTTCTGGTCGGCGAAGATGCCAACGACCAGGAGCCAATGCTCGTGCCGGAGAAAGGCCTGAATGTGCGCAAAGCCGGCAACGGGCGCGCGCCCATCACGGGTGTTCTGCCAACGGATGCCAAGTTCCGACTGGAGTCGGCGACGGGGCCTTACCGAAAACTGAAAGAAATCGTCGCCGGCAAGGATGCGCCTCCGCTCTCGGCCAACAGCGTGCAGAACATCCAGGGCTTCGTGCACTTCGACTCCCTGGAGGCAACCCGCTCGGAACCGGTACTCGACCGTGTGCATGTGCTGCCCATGCCGTTTCCGGTCAAGGCAGGCGACGTGATAGGCCATCTCGGCCAATACCAGAATCACGATGACGGGAGCCCCCAGTCGCTTCTCCACTTGGAAGTGTTCAGTTGCGAGGATGTGCCCGCTTTCATCGCCAGAAGCAGGGCCTGGGCAGCCCAATTGCCCGACCAACAGAAAACCTTGCTGAAGGTCTACAAGGGGGCCAGCAAGCTCATTCCCCACCGCGAGGGCATCAACGCGAACAACCCACCCAAGATCAGCGACGCCGGTACGGCCGTAGGCTTCGATCTGATCATTCCGCAAAGCCTGCTGGACAGCCTCCCGGCGGACCGCAAGCTGCAAGTCAGCACCACCGTACCCGGCAGCACGACCCCACAAGTGACGCGCTGGTGGCGCTTGGACAATCTGCTCGCGGACAGCAGCGGCAACCCCATCAGCGGCTGGCTCGCGGAGCAGGAGCCCATCACCACGCGGCATAACCCCTGGGAATGGCCGGGCTACGACTTCATCAAGGAAACCGGCCGCCCCATCGGCAAGGTCGCCTACCTCTACGACGCCCTGCGCCGCCTGACGGACGAAGAACGAGCGAACTACCGCGCCCTGGTCAGCCAGGAAGACCAAGGCCCGGTAAAGGCCCGGCTCTACGACATCATCGACAGCAACCGCGACAACAAACTCACCGCCACCGAAATACGCGCTGCCCTGAAAAAACCATGGCACGCCCAATCCATCGCCCAACTGGTCACCCACTACGAAAGCGAATGGTTCTGGAAGGCCGATAAATGGGATGAACTCGACCCGTTAATGGGCCATATTCCTTTCGTCGACCCGAACCCCAACTGGGAGAGCGAAAAGGAGCGTATTGAGAAGTTGAGTTGGTGGGGAAGTTTGGCGGGCAAGCAAGGGATCAATGCGGATGGGAAGGCTTGGCATTTTCAG
>NZ_BDAC01000050.1 GCF_002091635.1 Pseudomonas indica NBRC 103045
GGGACGACGGATCGGATCGTGGTGAGCAGTTACTTCCATGCCGACGGCAGCAGCGGTTATCGCCTGGAAGAAATCCGCTTCGCCGATGGCATAACCTGGAGCATCGAGCAGGTAAAAGCCATGGCACTGCAGAGTACCGATGGCAACGATGCCCTGTGGGGTTATGCCACCGACGATACCCTGCGCGGTGGCTTGGGCAACGACACCCTGTTCGGTCAGGCCGGCCAGGATGTACTGGAAGGCGGCGCGGGCAACGACACGCTGTACGGTGAGGACGGCAACGACAGCCTGCAGGGTGGCGAGGGTAGCGACCTGCTGAACGGTGGCAACGGTAACGATCTGCTGCAGGGGGATATGGGCAATGACACGCTCTATGGCGGTAACGGCAACGACACTCTCGAAGGTGGAGAGGGCAACGACTACCTCGTCGGCGACGCCGGTTCGGATATGTACCGCTTCAACCGGGGCTGGGGTCAGGACTCGATCAACAACTACGACACCAGTGCCGGGAAGGTGGATGCCATTGCGTTTGGTGAAGATATCGCCCCGAGCGACATCGTGATCAGCCGCTCCAGCACGGACCTGATCCTGAGCCTGAAAGGTTCGACGGACCGGATCGTGGTGAGCAGCTACTTCCATGCCGATGCTGCTGGTGGGTATCAACTGGAAGAAATCCGCTTCGCCGACGGCACCACCTGGAGCATCGCCCAGGTGAAGGCCATGGCACTGCAGAGTACGGACGGCAACGATGCCCTGTGGGGTTACGCCACGGACGATACCCTGAGCGGCGGCCTGGGCAACGACACCCTGTTCGGTCAGGCCGGCCAGGATGTGCTGGAAGGTGGTGCCGGCAACGACACGCTGTACGGCGAGGACGGCAACGACACTTTGCTGGGTGGCGAAGGTAGCGACCTGTTGTATGGCGGTAACGGTAACGACCTGCTGCAAGGTGACGTGGGCAATGACACGCTCTATGGCGGCAATGGCAACGACACCATCGAAGGTGATGCAGGCAACGACTACCTCGTCGGCGACGCCGGTTCGGACGTGTACCGCTTCAGCCGGGGCTGGGGCCAGGATTCGATCAACAACTACGACACCAGTGCCGGGAAGGTGGATGCCATCGCATTCGGCGAAGACATTGCCCCGAGCGATATCGTGATCAGCCGTTCCAGCACGGACCTGATCCTGAGCCTGAAAGGTTCGACGGACCGGATCGTGGTGAGCAGCTACTTCCATGCCGATGCTGCTGGTGGGTATCAACTGGAAGAAATCCGCTTCGCCGACGGCACCACCTGGAGCATCGCCCAGGTGAAGGCCATGGCACTGCAGAGTACGGACGGCAACGATGCCCTGTGGGGTTACGCCACGGACGATACCCTGAGCGGCGGTCTGGGCAACGACACCCTGTTCGGTCAGACCGGCCAGGATGTGCTGGAAGGCGGTGCCGGCAACGACACGCTGTACGGTGAGGACGGCAACGACAGCCTGCAGGGTGGCGAGGGTAGCGACCTGCTGTACGGCGGCAACGGTGATGACCTGCTGCAAGGTGACGTGGGTAACGACACGCTCTATGGCGGCCATGGCAACGACATCCTCGAGGGCGGAGAGGGCAATGACTACCTCGTGGGCGATGCCGGCTCCGACACCTACCTCTTCGGCAACGGCTCCGGCGTGGACACTATCAACAACTACGACACCGCCGCCGCCAGCGTCGATACGTTGCAGTTCGGTGATGGGGTTTCCGTCGAGCAGTTGTGGTTCCGTCGTAACGGTTCGAACCTGGATGTCAGCATCGTCGGTTCGAGTGACAAGGTGTCGATCAGTAGTTGGTATGCCAGCAGCAATTACCATCTGGACCAGTTCAAGACGGCCGATGGCAAAACCCTGTTGGAAAGCCAGGTGCAGTCGCTGGTGGATGCGATGGCTGCCTTCGGTGTGCCGGCGGGCGGGGAGTCGAATCTCTCTGCCGATCAGCGGGCACAGTTGGAGGTGGTGATCGCCGCGAACTGGCAATAACGCCCCTGGAAAAGGAGAAGGCCCATCCTGCGGT
>NZ_BDAC01000051.1 GCF_002091635.1 Pseudomonas indica NBRC 103045
TTTGGCGAGCTGCTTGACCCCGAACTGGTCCGGTCGGCCTTCGAGACCGCAGGGGTAGCGACTCTGCGCAAGAGGCGGCTGCCTCTGGAGGCGATGATTTGGTGCGTGATTGGGATGGCCCTGTTTCGCCGGATGTCGGCCTGGGATGTCGTCAACCAGATGGACATCATGCTACCCGGACAGCGCCCCTTGGTGGCCCCCAGCGCCGTGGTTCAAGGACGCCAGCGCCTGGGCAGCCAGGCGGTACGTGAAGTGTTCGCCCTAACGCAGCAGCGCTGGCACGCCTCGGCCAATCATCCGAGCTGGATGGGGCTGCGCCTGCTCAGTGTCGACGGTGTGGTCTGGCGCACGCCCGATACGCAGGAGAACCGCGAGCGCTACGCCAGCTCCACCAGCCAGTATGGCGATACCGGTTTTCCACAGGTGCGCATGGTGTGTCAGATGGAATTGACCAGTCACCTGTTGGTCAGTAGCGCCTTCGCCGGTTACCACAGCAACGAAATGAAACTGGCCGAGCAACTGGTCGCCAGTACACCCGATCACTCGTTGACCCTGTTCGACCGTGGCTTCTACTCCCTGGGCTTGTTGCACCATTGGCAGCAGGCCGGCACCCAGCGTCACTGGCTGGTCCCGCTGCGCAAGGGGGCTCGCTATGACGTCATCCACCGGCTGGGCCGCCAGGATGTCATCGTCAGCCTGCCGATCTCGGCGCAGGCGCGAAAGCAATGGCCAGACCTGCCGGAAACCCTGCAGGCGCGGCTCCTGAGCAAGACAGTCAAGGGCAAGGTGCGCCAGATCCTGACCTCGATGACCGATCCCCTGCGCTTCCCGTCAGAGGAAATCGTCGACTTGTACAGTCAGCGCTGGGAAATCGAACTGGGCTACCGGGAGATGAAGCAGAGCCTGCTGGACAGCCGCTACACGTTGCGCAGCAAGACGCCGGAAATGATCGAGCAAGAGCTCTGGGGAGTACTGCTGGGCTACAACCTGCTGCGCTACCAGATGCTGGAAATGAGTCGCCATTGTCCCGGCATCTACCCCTGCGAAATGAGCTTCACCGCCTGCACCTGGGCGATCCTGGGGTTACTCAATGGCCTTTCCCTACGGCATCCGGGCAACATCCCCAAATACTTGGCAGAACTGCATGCATCAGCCATGCATTACGTGCTGCCGCATCGGCGGGAGGATCGGTGTTACCCCCGAGCGGTCAGGCCAAAACCCTCCAAGTATCCGCCCAGAAATAAAAATGCCAGTCAGCTTAACTGACTGGCATTAGGCGATTCGCCGGCCTTTTTC
>NZ_BDAC01000052.1 GCF_002091635.1 Pseudomonas indica NBRC 103045
TTCGCCCCTTGTATGTCGACGACCCGCCCTAACGGTGGGTAGTCTCCGGCTGATCACCGGAAGGAAGGCCAGGAAGACGTATTCGCCCCTAGGCTACGAGCCTGCTCCGTAGATTGTCTCCTGGCTTTCCACTCCACTCATGAATCCGAACGGTATCTGGAGCCCACCCCTGGTGGTAGCTCGCATAGGCAAGGTTGGATGGAGTGGAATGCCGATGGTGAAGCTATAGGGAGGACCAGACGTTATGACCATCGTAGTTGGCGTGGATATAGCCAAGAAAACCTTCGACATTGCGGTTCTGCAGGCCAATGGCAAGTACCGCACCAAAGGCAATCTGAGCAACGATCAAACGGGTTTCAGCGCCTTTGATCAGTGGTTGCAGAAACATGCCGAGCCAGAGGCCTGGGTCGTGATGGAGGCGACCAATGTCTATCACGAAGCCTTGGGGGATTATCTGCTTGCCAAGGGGTATCGCGTCACCGTGATGAATCCGGCGCGCATCGCCAGCTATGCGCAAAGCCAATTGCAGCGGGTCAAGACCGACAAGGTCGACGCCAAACTGATCGCGCTCTATGGCGCCCGGCATGTCGAGGATCTCCAGCCCTGGCAGCCCGACCCGGTGAGTGTGCGGCAACTGCGTGCCCTGGTACGGCGCTACGAGGAGCTCAAGGAACTGTTCCAGATGGAAGCCAACCGCCTGGAAACCGTCAAGAGCGACCCGGTGAAAGAGTCGATCCTGTCGGTCTCGGCCCATCTGGAACGGGAGATCGAGCAGACGCTGAAAGCGATTCGCACCCATATCGACGATGATCCCGACCTGCGAGGCAAACGTGATCTGCTGAAGAGCATCGATGGGATCAGTGACAAGACCGCAGCCCTGTTGCTGGCCGAGCTCGGGTCAGTCAGCCGCTTCGAGAGTGCCCGGGCGGTGGTGGCTTTCGCAGGGCTCAATCCGAGGCTCAGAGAATCAGGCCAACACAAGGGCCAGGTGAGAATCTCAAAGATAGGCTCACGCCGCTTGCGTGCCGGTCTGTACATGCCAGCCGTCAGTGCCATGAGCCATAACCAGGCGGTACGGGCACTGTGCTTACGGCTCCAAAAGAAAGGTAAGGCGGGTAAGCAGATTGTCTGCGCCGCCATGCGCAAGCTGCTGCAGATCGCTTATGGCGTCCTCAAATCGGGCCAACCCTACAACGCAGAATTGGCCCTTGCCCGAGGCTAGGGGACACGGTATCTACA
>NZ_BDAC01000053.1 GCF_002091635.1 Pseudomonas indica NBRC 103045
ACAGGACACGAACTCGGTCACAAGAAGGAGACTTTTGATCGTTGGATGGCCAAAATTGTGTTGGCTGTCGTAGGGTACGGTCACTTCTTTATTGAGCATAATAAGGGTCATCACCGTGATGTCGCTACACCGATGGATCCTGCAACATCCCGGATGGGAGAAAGCATTTATAAGTTTTCAATCCGTGAGATCCCAGGAGCATTTATTCGTGCTTGGGGGCTTGAGGAACAACGCCTTTCGCGCCGTGGCCAAAGCGTTTGGAGTTTCGATAATGAAATCCTCCAACCAATGATCATCACAGTTATTCTTTACGCCGTTCTCCTTGCCTTGTTTGGACCTAAGATGCTGGTGTTCCTGCCGATTCAAATGGCTTTCGGTTGGTGGCAGCTGACCAGTGCGAACTATATTGAACATTACGGCTTGCTCCGTCAAAAAATGGAGGACGGTCGATATGAGCATCAAAAGCCGCACCATTCTTGGAATAGTAATCACATCGTCTCTAATCTAGTGCTGTTCCACCTTCAGCGGCACTCGGATCACCACGCGCATCCAACACGTTCTTATCAGTCACTTCGGGATTTTCCCGGCCTGCCGGCTCTTCCGACGGGTTACCCTGGTGCATTTTTGATGGCGATGATTCCTCAGTGGTTTAGATCAGTTATGGATCCCAAGGTAGTAGATTGGGCTGGTGGTGACCTTAATAAGATCCAAATTGATGATTCGATGCGAGAAACCTATTTGAAAAAATTTGGCACTAGTAGTGCTGGTCATAGTTCGAGTACCTCTGCGGTAGCATCGTAGTTATGTGAGCACGCAGAGCCCGGCGGTCGATATTTACAATAAGTGCTTCAATTTTATGTGCGGCGTTGAAAGCTCTCACAAAGAGTGCACTTCGCTAAAGTGCTGAGGGTTGATTGCCTCTCTGTAATTGCTTTGAAGGCGACCTGCTCCGATAGTTTCACTCTGATGAAGTTGTCGGAGCAGCGACTAACGCTGAGTTAATAGGAGAGTGGGAGAATGTCAAGGTACCAGTGTCCAGATTGTCAGTATATCTATGATGAAAATAAGGGGGAGCCGCACGAAGGTTTCCACCCGAACACCAGCTGGAATGATATCCCCAAAGATTGGGCATGCCCGGACTGCGCAGTTCGAGACAAGGTGGACTTTATCTTTCTCGCGGATTCTCCCTCGAAAGAAACACAGCTAGGGGTGAATAGTCAGCTTG
>NZ_BDAC01000054.1 GCF_002091635.1 Pseudomonas indica NBRC 103045
GCCATGAAGAGTGCCGAGGCGGAGGGACTATCCGGGCTATCTGTCGCCTACGCGAACAGACTCCAGTAGCGAATCCCTGCTTCGTCAGCCTCAGTGTCGATTGAGGATGCAGCGGCGAGGTCCGAACCTGCACAGGGCGACGACCCCGACCGCCGATAGCTCGCAAGCTCACACCTCAGCTGGCGCCGCCCCGGCCTCGACAGTGTAACCCTAGACAACGAGGGTCGCCGACATGAACCAGGTACCGCATGAAATTGGGGTGGATGTCAGCAAGGACGAGCTGGTGGTAGCGACTTATGGTGTGGGGCCGGTGGTGCGCCTGGCCAATCGTCGTGCCGCCATCCGTCGCTGGCTCAGGCAATTGCCGACGGGGTGTCGAATCGGGCTGGAGGCCACCAGCATCTATCATCTGCCCCTGGCCGAGCTGGCCCATGCGGCAGGCCACTGCGTCTATGTGCTCAACCCTCGGCAGGTCGCCCGTTACCTCGGGAGCCTGCGTCAGCGGGGCAAGACTGATCTGCTGGATGCCCAGGGGATTGCTCGTTTCGTCCGTAATGAAACCGATCAGGTTCATCCATTCACCCCGTCTTCACCCGCCCAGCGTGGCATCGCCAGTCTGATCCATCGGCGTCATTTGTTGGTGAAGCAGCGTACAGCCCTGCGGCAAAGCTGCCGCGGCGAGCCCTGGCTGCGGCAAGCGGTTCAGCCACTGCTGGCGGAGTACCGCCAGTTGCTGGCCAAGCTCGATGCGGAACTGGAGGTACTGCTGGCACAGGTCCCCGGTCTCGCCGGACAGAGGCAGCGCTTGCAAAGCATCGCGGGCATTGGCCCGCTGGTCAGCCTCGCCTTGAGCAATCGCCTGAGCCAAACCGATTACCGCCGCAGCGATGCGCTGGTGGCCGCTTTCGGCCTGGATCCACGTCCTCGCGAATCCGGTACCTATCAGGGGCGGCGCAAGCTATCCAAACAGGGGCATCCGGAAGATCGCCGGCTGATCTACCTGGCTGCCCAGGGGGCATGCCGGACCGGTCTCTGGCAGGCCGAGCGCACCCAGTGGGCAGCACGCGGCCTGAGCAAGACTGCCATGAACTGCATCATCGCCCGCAAGCTCCTGCGCATCGCGTTCGCTGTCTGGCGCTCGGGAAAACCATTCGACCCAAGCTTGATTGGTAAACAGACTTGCGCAGGAACATAGGATCTAC
>NZ_BDAC01000055.1 GCF_002091635.1 Pseudomonas indica NBRC 103045
CCTAGTGTGGTGTTTCAAAAATAAAGATCATATTTTCGAGGTCATCGCCTCGGCTGCTCGGCCTACACTCGCCAGTATGTCCTCGGCTTTTCGATACCAGCGAAAAGGCCGGGGATTGGCGTTATGGGTAGATAGGTAGTGCTCGATGGAGGTTTCCAGATCCTTCACGCTGGTATGCGCCTGGCGCTTGATCCATTTCTCGCTCAATGTCGAGAAAAAGCGCTCCACCAGGTTCAACCAGGACGCCGAGGTTGGCGTGAAATGCACTTGATAGCGTGGGTGAGCCGCAAGCCAGGCTTTCACCTTGTCAGTCTTGTGTGTTGCATAGTTGTCCATCACCAAATGGATTGGCATGCCCTCTGGAACATTGACATCCACCTCTTTGAGGAAGGCCAAGAACTCGGCACTCCGATGGCGGCGTTTCAGGCGGCCAATCACTTCGCCGGTGGCAACATCCAACGCGGCAAACAACGACGTTGTTCCATGACGCTTGTAATCGTGAGTGCGCGTGGCCGGCTTGCCTGGAGCCAGAGGTAGCCCAGGCTGGGTGAGGTTGAGCGCCTGGATCTGGCTTTTCTCATCGATGCAGAGCACCAAGGCCTTGTCGGGTGGGTTGAGGTACAGCCCAACGATATCGTGAACCTTGTCCACAAACGCAGGATCGGTCGATAGCTTGAAGGTTTTTTCCAGATGAGGCTTGAGTCCGAAGGCATGCCATATACGCATCACGCTGGCGGGCGAAACCCCGGTTGCCTGGGCCATGGAGCGAGTACTCCAGTGGCTGGCGTCGGCAGGTTTGGATTGCAATACCTGATTAACGACCTGCTGAACCTGTTCGTCGGTAATGCTGCGCGGCCGGCCAGAACGATGCTCGTCATTGAGTCCATCGAGGCGTAGCCGATTAAATCGGACTCGCCAACGCGAGACCGTGTGGACACCAATACCGAGTCGGTTGGCAATAGAAGTACCAGACTCACCGGTCGCGCACGCCAGGATAATTTCGGCTCGAATGCGGGATTCGGCAGGGCCCTTACGCTGCCGGGAGCGACGAAGTAGTTCATGGCGCTCTTCGTCGCTCAGCTCGATAGGGGAAGCAGGACGGCCGGTTCTCATATCGTTGCTCCGGTGCTTTTCTGATGCTGAAAGCCTAGACCAAAATATGAGCGCTACTTGCGAAACACCACACTAG
>NZ_BDAC01000056.1 GCF_002091635.1 Pseudomonas indica NBRC 103045
CCGATTACTCGATGATCTTGGCAACCACGCCGGCGCCGACGGTACGGCCACCTTCGCGGATTGCGAAGCGCAGGCCATCTTCCATGGCGATCGGAGCGATCAGGGTGACAACCATCTTGATGTTGTCGCCCGGCATTACCATTTCAACGCCTTCCGGCAGCTCGCAGTTACCGGTCACGTCAGTGGTACGGAAGTAGAACTGCGGACGGTAGCCCTTGAAGAACGGGGTGTGACGACCACCTTCTTCCTTGCTCAGCACGTACACTTCGCACTCGAACTTGGTGTGCGGCTTGATGGTGCCCGGCTTGGCCAGAACCTGGCCACGCTCCACGTCTTCACGCTTGGTGCCACGCAGCAGCGCACCGACGTTCTCACCAGCACGACCTTCGTCGAGCAGCTTGCGGAACATTTCAACGCCGGTGCAAGTGGTCTTGGTGGTCGGACGGATACCGACGATTTCCACTTCCTCACCCACCTTGACGATGCCACGCTCGACACGACCGGTTACCACGGTGCCGCGACCGGAGATCGAGAATACGTCTTCGATCGGCATCAGGAACGGCTGGTCGATCGCACGCACCGGCTCCGGAATGTAAGAGTCCAGGGTCTCAACCAGCTTGCGAACGGCGGACACACCCATTTCGTTGGCATCTTCGCCGTTCAGCGCCATCAGCGCGGAACCGATGACGATCGGAGTATCGTCGCCCGGGAAGTCGTAGGTGTTCAGCAGATCGCGAACTTCCATTTCGACCAGCTCCAGCAGCTCAGCGTCGTCCACCATGTCGGCCTTGTTTAGGAACACGACGATGTAAGGAACGCCCACCTGGCGGGACAGCAGGATGTGCTCGCGGGTCTGCGGCATGGGGCCGTCAGCAGCGGAGCAAACCAGGATCGCGCCGTCCATCTGGGCAGCACCGGTGATCATGTTCTTCACGTAGTCAGCGTGACCGGGGCAGTCAACGTGAGCGTAGTGACGAATGGCCGAGTCGTATTCCACGTGGGAGGTGTTAATGGTGATACCACGGGCCTTTTCTTCCGGCGCGTTATCGATCTGATCGAAGTTGCGCGCAGCGCCACCCCAGGTGTCAGCGCAAACCTTGGTCAGCGCTGCGGTCAGGGTAGTTTTGCCATGGTCAACGTGACCGATAGTGCCCACGTTGACGTGCGGTTTGTTACGTTCGAA
>NZ_BDAC01000057.1 GCF_002091635.1 Pseudomonas indica NBRC 103045
CTTGGCGAGCTGCTTGACCCCGAACTGGTCCGGTCGGCCTTCGAGACCGCAGGGGTAGCGACTCTGCGCAAGAGGCGGCTGCCTCTGGAGGCGATGATTTGGTGCGTGATTGGGATGGCCCTGTTTCGCCGGATGTCGGCCTGGGATGTCGTCAACCAGATGGACATCATGCTACCCGGACAGCGCCCCTTGGTGGCCCCCAGCGCCGTGGTTCAAGGACGCCAGCGCCTGGGCAGCCAGGCGGTACGTGAAGTGTTCGCCCTGACGCAGCAGCGCTGGCACGCCTCGGCCAATCATCCGAGCTGGATGGGGCTGCGCCTGCTCAGTGTCGACGGTGTGGTCTGGCGCACGCCCGATACGCAGGAGAACCGCGAGCGCTACGCCAGCTCCACCAACCAGTATGGCGATACCGGTTTTCCACAGGTGCGCATGGTGTGTCAGATGGAATTGACCAGTCACCTGTTGGTCAGCAGCGCCTTCGCCGGTTACCACAGCAACGAAATGAAACTGGCCGAGCAACTGGTCGCCAGTACACCCGATCACTCGTTGACCCTGTTCGACCGCGGCTTCTACTCCCTGGGCTTGTTGCACCATTGGCAGCAGGCCGGCACCCAGCGTCACTGGCTGGTCCCGCTGCGCAAGGGGGCTCGCTATGACGTCATCCACCGGCTGGGCAGCCAGGATGTCATCGTCAGCCTGCCGATCTCGGCGCAGGCGCGAAAGCAATGGCCAGACCTGCCGGAAACCCTGCAGGCGCGGCTCCTGAGCAAGACAGTCAAGGGCAAGGTGCGCCAGAGCCTGACCTCGATGACCGATCCCCTGCGCTTCCCGTCAGAGGAAATCGTCGACTTGTACAGTCAGCGCTGGGAAATCGAACTGGGCTACCGGGAGATGAAGCAGAGCCTGCTGGACAGCCGCTACA
>NZ_BDAC01000058.1 GCF_002091635.1 Pseudomonas indica NBRC 103045
TTAGGTTCTGTACGAAAAGTACTGTCGTAAGCACCGCAGCGTGCAAGCCAGCGTGACCATCGCACCAAAACTTCTGGCGAGCTTGTCGTAACGGGTGCCAATTCTCCGGCTCTCTTTCAGCCAGCCAAACATCCGCTCGATGATGTTGCGCTGCCGATATTTCGGACGATCAAACAGCCGGGGCAGTCCTGGCTTGGGGTTGCGCTTCATGGTGCGCTGCGGAATCACCGGCTGCATGCGGTAACGGTCGCAGTACTGGCGCAGATGCTCGGCATCGTAGCCCTTGTCGGCTAGCAACCAGCGGCAGCGCTTGCGAGGCCGGCCTTGCTTGCCGGGGATGCGCACCTGATCCAACAGTGCCTGAGCATTCGATATATCGCTGGCCTGACCCGGCGACAGCAAAAAGCGCAGAGGCACGCCGTTGGCATCGCAAACCATATGGATCTTGGTGGTCAGGCCACCTCTGCTGCGTCCCAAGGCATGATCTAACGGCTCTTCTGGCCCCCCTTTTTCCCGGCGCCAGAAGAGGCTCGGGTTGCTCGCACCGCTGTGGAATCAATCATCCAAGTATCCAGATCGATCAACCCCTCCTGATTCAGGCGAACGTGCAGACGCTCAAGAACCTGGTCGAACGTGCCGTCATCCCGCCAGTCACGAAACCGCTGATACACCGTCGACCATGGGCCGAACCGCTCGGGCAGGTCGCGCCAAGCTGCTCCTGAGCACAGAAGCCAGAAGATGCCATTGAGCATCAGTCGGTCATCACTGCGGGGTCGCCCCATTTTCTGTTCGGGGGAAACCAGATCAACGATCAGCTCCCAAGCTGCATCCGGGAGTTCGTAACGCTTTGCCATGCGGGCCTCCAGCCTGTCATGGCGCCGATTCTACCCGCTTAGACTTTTCGTACAGAACCTA
>NZ_BDAC01000059.1 GCF_002091635.1 Pseudomonas indica NBRC 103045
ATCCGCGCTGGACCTGTCCGCCCAGGCCACCATACGGAGGCGGCGCTTGCCCAGCGACCAGGTACTCTGGCTGGTACTGGGCATGGCCTTGTTCCGCGACGAGCCGGTTCATGAGGTCGCACGACGCCTGAACATCTGCGCTCAGGGCCTGGCCTCTCTCGACCTGCTGGCCAGGAGCGGTGTCACCGAGGCGCGCAAACGGCTGGGGGCCGATCCGGTTGAGTGGCTGTTCCGCCAGACGGGTAACCAATGGGGCTGCGAGCGCTATGACGGTGATACCTGGCAAGGGCTGCAGGTTTTGGCCGTGGATGGTGCGCTCCTGCGCACCCCGGATACTGCCGAACTCCGAGAGCATTTCGGCTCCGGCAATACCGCCACCGACCGTCAGACGCCCTTTCCCATGCTGAGGCTGGTGGCCTTGATGAACGTGCGCTCGCATCTGATTCTCGATGCCCAACTGAGTCCCTATCGACGCAGTGAAATGCGCCTGGCCAATGAGTTTTTGCAGCAGATTCCCAGCCGTTCGGTGACGCTATTCGATAAGGGCTTCTGGAGTGCCGATTTACTGCTGAGCCTGGCCACGTCAGAGGAAGATCGGCACTGGCTGATTCCGGCCCGCAAGGCGCTGGTCAGCGAAGAAGTCGCTCGCTACGGCAAGGGCGACCGCCTGCTGCGTATGAAGGTGTCGGCTCAGGCCAGAAAGCGTAACCCCAACCTGCCAACGCACTGGGACGTGCGCGAGGTTAGCTACGAGGTAAAGGGCAAGATCAAAACCGTACTCACCTCGCTGCCTGTGGACACTTACAGCGCCAAGGCCATCGCCACGTTGTATCGGGAGCG
>NZ_BDAC01000060.1 GCF_002091635.1 Pseudomonas indica NBRC 103045
CGCATCACCACCCTGCACTTCGTGCCCTCGATGCTGCAGGCCTTCGTCGCCGAACCCGGTCTGGAAGCCTGCACCTCGCTGCGCCAGGTCTTCGCCAGCGGCGAGGCCCTGCCGCTGGCCTTGCAGCAGCGCTTCCAGGCGCGCCATCCGGCAACGCTGGTCAACCTCTACGGCCCCACCGAGGCGGCCATCGATGTCAGCTGCTGGGTCTGCGACCCGGCTTCGACCCTGGGCTTCGTGCCCATCGGCAAACCCATCGCCAACCTGCGCCTCTATATCCTCGACCCGCACCTCAACCCGCTGCCGGTGGGCGCAGTCGGCGAGTTGTACATCGGTGGCGCCGGCCTGGCCCGTGGCTACCTGAACCGGCCGGAGCTGACTGCGGCGGCCTTCGTTGACAGCCCGTTCGAGCCCGGCCAGCGCCTGTACCGCACTGGCGACCGCTGCCGCTTCCTGGCCGACGGCAACATCCAGTACCTGGGCCGCCTCGACCATCAGGTCAAGCTGCGTGGCCAGCGTATCGAGCTGGGCGAGATCGACGCCACCCTGCTCGCCCAACCCGGCGTGCGCGAGGCCGTCACCCTGCTGCGCGACGACCTCGGCACGCCGCAACTGGTGGCCTATCTGGTGGCGGACGAAGCCGGGCTGGATGTCGCCCAATTGCAGACAGGGCTGGCGCAAGTGTTACCGGCACATATGGTGCCGAGTGTACTGGTGGAGTTGGCCGCGTT
>NZ_BDAC01000061.1 GCF_002091635.1 Pseudomonas indica NBRC 103045
GGTTCGACGGACCGGATCGTGGTGAGCAGTTACTTCCATGCCGACGGCAGCAGCGGTTATCGCCTGGAAGAAATCCGCTTCGCCGACGGCACCACTTGGACCATAGCCCAGGTAAAAGCCATGGCACTGCAGAGTACCGATGGCAACGATGCCCTGTGGGGTTATGCCACCGACGATACCCTGCGCGGTGGCTTGGGCAACGACACCCTGTTCGGTCAGGCCGGCCAGGATGTACTGGAAGGCGGCGCGGGCAACGACACGCTGTACGGCGAGGACGGCAACGACAGCCTGCAGGGTGGCGAGGGTAGCGACCTACTATATGGCGGCAACGGTAACGACCTGCTGCAAGGTGACGTGGGCAATGACACGCTTTACGGCGGCAATGGCAACGACATCCTCGAAGGTGGCGTAGGTAACGACTACCTCGTCGGCGACGCCGGTTCGGACGTGTACCGCTTCAACCGGGGCTGGGGCCAGGACTCGATCAACAACTACGACACCAGCGCCGGGAAGGTGGATGCCATCGCATTCGGCGAAGATATCGCCCCGAGCGACATCGTGATCAGCCGCT
>NZ_BDAC01000062.1 GCF_002091635.1 Pseudomonas indica NBRC 103045
CCACCTTCAGCGACACGGTTGATACCGGTGCGGTCGGAACCGCCTTCAGCGACACGGTTGATGCCGGTGCGGTCGGAACCGCCTTCAGCGATGCGGTTGGCGCCAGTGCGGTCGGAGCCGTCTTCGGCAACGCGGTTGGTACCGGTGCGGTCAGCACCACCTTCGGCAACGACCGGAGCCTTGAAGGTGTTGTCCGCATCTTGCGGAAGAGCGAATGCGGTGGCGGAAAGAGTGGCGATGAACAGGCCGGCGATCAGTTGCTTTTTCATGTCGGGTTCTCCTGGGGCGGGGGAGTGAATTCGTCTACGGGGCCCATGTTACGGATGGGGCTCCGCGACAGAAGTGATGCGTGGTAATGGTCACCATCAGCGATATCGATTGCTGCGCAAAGGCCCGTTGTAGAAGGGTTCTTGCCGATTTTCAGAGGGATTTTGCAAGGCGGGGCGTATCGGAGGATCGGTGGGATCGATACATCGGGTCCTGGAAAAAGCCCTGGCGGTCGACCTATCCATCGCATAAGAAAAAGGCCGCTCGCAGGGGGACGTGAGCGGCCTGA